>CAXTAO010000005.1:0-140299 GCA_964242625.1 uncultured Caulobacteraceae bacterium
GCCGGGCGCCGTCGGCCCCGTCGCGGCGCGCCTGGGCGGAGGCGGCGGCGGCCACGCGCTCGGCCCGACCGAGGGCCGCGGGTTCGCCGGCCGCGCCCGCCACGCCCGCGGGCGTGGACCCCGCCGCTCGTGCATCGCGCGCCGGCCGGCCCAGGCGGAAGCCGCCGGCTGTAACCCCCGCGGCGAGCAGGAGCCCCGCGCTGACCGCCGCGATCACCAGGACGAGGATGAGCACGCCGAACGCCACCCCCGGCGTGTAGACGTGCTGGTCGCGCATGGTCTCCACCTCAGCCAGCGAGGGGCCGAGCAGGCTCAGGCCCACGCCCAGAAGCACGGTGGAGGCGAGCGGAGCGAAGGCGAAGCCCAGGCTCGCGCGCAGCCACCCCTCGAACACGCCGCGTGTGCTGTCGAAGAGGAGCGTCGCCAGGAACACGGGGCCGAGCGCCAGGAGGAGACCCAGCACGATCTTGGCGGCCAAGAGCACGCCCAGCGTCGAGAGCAGCAGAACCACCGCAGAGGTCAGGAGGAGGAGCGCGTCGAAGCCGCCCTTGCCGAGGAGGTTGGAGCCCGCTTGGGCGGCGGCGGGGAGCGCCGCGGCGGTCGGGGCGGCGGCGACCACGGCGGCCGGAAGCGCAGGCGCGGCGGCCGCCGCGGCCGGGGCTCCGGGAGGCGCTGCGGGCGAGAAGGCGGTCAGGTCCTCGAAGGCGTGCTGCAGCCCCTCGAAGACGTCGCCGCTCGTCGAGACGCCGTTGGCCGACAACCCGTGCAGCACCGCGCCCGACAGCTCGCGCGGACCATCGAACAGGGCGCGGTACACCACCGTCTGGTAGGTTCCCCACTGGGTGGCCAGCGCAAGCACGACGCCGAGCTTGATGGCCGACAGCGCCCATTCGCCGATGGAGAGCTGCGAGCGGCCCAGGAGGAGCCGGTAGCCGATCAACGCCACCCAGATCGTCAACACGACCGTCAGCACGCCGCCGAAGGCGCCGGACGGCGCGAACAGCGCGCCGTAGCCGCCGCGCACCAGCGCCTCGACGTGGCAGTCGGTCGTGGCCAGGAGCCCCTGCACGAGCGGGTCGTCGGGACCGGGGACGGGGCAGGCGTCGGCCATCAGGCGGCGCGCCGCTGCAGGAGGTGGGGCAGCCAGGCCTCGGGCGCGTCGCCGTGCTCGGCGCGCAGGGCGTCCAGCCGCCTGACCGAACTCTCGCGGCCGGAGAGCACGGTCAGGAGGTCGGGCATGCCGGAGAGGTTCAGCCGCGCCACCACGCTGTCCGTCCCGTGCTTGATCAGGAACACGTGGGCGCTGTCGGGCAGGGTGCGCACGAGGTCGTACTCGTGGTCGGTCAGGCCGAAACCCGTGACGTAGTCGTCCCGCTGAGCCTTGGGATTGACCATGAAGATCTGCGTCGCCGCCTGCTCGATAATAGCGGAAGCGATACGGCTCTCCAGCGCGTCGGCGGCGCTCTGGGTGGCGAAGCCTACGATGCCATTGCGCTTTCGGATCGTCTTCTCCCAATCCTTGATCCGCGCGACGAAGACGTCGTCGTCCAGCGCCTTCCAGCCCTCGTCGATGACGATGATGGAGGGCTGGCCGTCCAGCCGCTCCTCCACTCGGTGAAAGAGGTACATCATGGCCGGCGTGCGCGCGGTCGGGTCGTCGAGGATGGCGGTGAGGTCGAAGCCCACAGTGCGCGCGTCGAGGTCGAGCCCGTCCATGCCGCCCGCCTGCGCCGGGTGATCGAACAGCCAGGCGTAGTCGCCGCCGCCGTGCCAGGGGGCGAGCCGCGCGGCGAGGTCGCCCGCCGACGGCCGCCGCGAGCCGCGGAACAGCTCGGCGAAGTAGCGCAGCCGCCTGAACTCGGCGGGCTGGTCGAAGTTGGCGTCAACAGCCTCGGCCACAGCCGCCAGGTCCTCGGCGTCAAGCGGCGGGTTGGCGCCGCCGGAGAGGAGCTTGGCGATCCAGTCGCCGAGGAAGCGCCGGTTGGCGGGGGTGTCGGGCAAGAGCAGCGGGTTCAGCCCCGTCGCCGCCCCCGGCCTCAGCACCTCGTAGCGGCCGCCGATGGCGCGCAGGAAGATCTCCGCCCCCCGGTCCTTGTCGAAGTAGACGGTGCGCGGCGAGAACCGCTGCGCCTGCGCCAGGAGGAAGCCCAGCACCACCGTCTTGCCCGAGCCGGAGGGGCCGATCACGGTGAAGTTGCCGAGGTCGCCGTGATGGAAGTTGAAGGTGTAGGGCCCGGCGGACGTCGTTTCCAAGACCGTCACCGGCGCGCCCCAGTGCAGGTTCTCCGTCTCGCCCAGCGGGAAGTTGTGGCACGACGCCAGGCTCGCGAAGTTGGACGAGCTCAGGAGGGCGCGCCGCGCGATATCCTTGAAGTTGCCGGGGAATTGCGCCCAGAAGGCGGGTTCGAGGTTGACGTCCTCGCGCACGGCGATGACGCCCAGCTCGGTAAAGGCCGACTGCACCTCGGCCGCCGCCTCGTCGAGCGCCGATAGCGAGGGCGCCTTGACCATCACGGTCAGGTGGTGCTCGCCAAAAGCCGCGCGGCCGGCGGCCGCCTCGTCCTTGGCGATCACGAGGTCGCGCCGCTGGGAGAGCGCTTCGTCGTCGGCGGCGCGCATGCGGCGCAGCGCGAGGTTCATGCGGTCGAGCGTGGCCTGCCGCTCCACGAAGCCGAAACTCTCCGAGAGCGTCATCTCGAATGGCAGGCGCAGGAGGTCGTCCAGCATGCCGGGCGCGGTGTGGCCCGGGTAGTCCTTCACCGACAGGAGCGCCGCGTAGCTCACGGGCAGCCGCCCCGCCGCCCCGAGCTCCAGCGCGTCGGCCCCGAACGAGACGCGGCGGTAGGGCAGGTAGAGGCCGAGGTCGGCCTTGGGCAGGCGCACCGGGCGCAGCTCGCCGTTGTAGAGCAGGGACAGGAACTCCAGCGGCTCCGAGCACGGGCCCTGCGGCCCCTCGTAGGCGGTGAGGAGCCGCGCGCCGTAGGGGGCGAGCGAGGCGAGGAGCGTGTCGCGCGCGGCGTTCAGCGCGCCCAGGTCGCGGACCGCCAGCGCGTCGTCGTCTGCGCGGCGACGGCCGGGGACGCCCCCGCCGAAGAGGCCGGTCAGCCAGCCCGCGCGCCCGGGCAGCGGCCGGCGCACCAGCGTCAGGAACAGATCGTTGCGATAGAGACGTCGCGCGGCCAGCCGCTCGCGCCAGGAGGCGTCGAGCGCGCGGCTGAACGGGTCGGCGAACTCGCCCTGCAGCACCGGCCGCGTCTCGCGGCGCACCACGTGGTGGTAGAGCGCGAAGCGGCTGTCGGCCAAGCCGCGCAGGAGCGTGTCGCGCACCGTCTTGCGATAGTTCAGCTCGTCGGTGTCGGCCGTCTCGAACGGGAAGCCGTCCAGTCGGACCACCTGAAGGAGCCGCCCCTCGCGGGTGGCGATCGTCGCGTCGTCGACGTGGCGCGCGTAGGGCAGGCGCTGGCCGGCGGGGGCCTCGCGCCGGGGGTCGGGCGCAGCCTCGCTCACGGGCGGTAGGAGTTGCAGCGCCAGAAGCGGGCGTTGCGCACGGGCGGGCAGCGGCTGGCGCGCACGATCCAAAGGTCGAAGAAGCGCGGCTCGCGAAGGCAGCCGAGATAGCCGACGAGGTGCAACACACCCGCCAGAAGCAGCGCCCAGAAGGAATGGGTGACGAGGAAGAGCTCGACGGTCACCACGGCCTCGAGCACGAACCAGCTGTAGGTGACGCCCGCGAACATCTGCGGGCGGGTCAGGGCGCCGAAGACGGGATCGCGCTCAAGCGGAGGCGCCATGCGTCAGCCCCCTCCCGCCGCCGAGCGGATGCCGCCCACGATAGAGGCGGCCCCGAAGAGCACGAAGCAGCCCAGGATCACTAGGGCGCCGCGGCGCCAGTCCATGCGGCCGGTCAGCATGGAGAAGCCCACCACCGCCACCGCGATCACCGCCGCGGCGGTCGCGACGTTGCCGAGGAGCGTGCCCTGGATCCAGTTCACCGCCGAGAGCACCGTGCCCGAGCCCGCGGGGTCGAGCTGGCTCGACTGGGCGTGGGCCGCGCCGGCGGCGAGCGAGGCGGCCGCGAGCGAGAGGAACGCGAGGCGTGTTCCGGCGGGCTTGGTCATGGCGCCTCTCCAGGCCCGAGCGCGTCGGCGCGGCGGCTCAACCGATCGAGCACGGCGGCGACATAGGCGCGCGTCTCGCGATAGGGCGGCGCGCCGCCGTGACGGTCCACCGCGCCGGGCCCCGCGTTATAGGCTGCCAGCGCGCGCTGCAGGTCGCCGTCATAGCGGCGCATGAGGGAGGCGAGGTAAATGGCGCCTCCACGGTAATTCTGCCGGCTGTCGCGCGGATCGACGCGGAGACCCCGCGCGGTGGCTGGCATGAGTTGCATCTCTCCGACGGCGCCCTTGCGCGACACCCTCCCTGCGCGGCCTCGCGACTCGCGCCAGGCGACCGCCTCGACGAGGTCGGGGCTGAGCGCCGCGGCCGCGGCCGCCTCGGTCGCGAGCGAGGAGGTCGCGTCGGCGACGGATGCGCTCGCCTTTGGCAACGCGTTGAGTATGGGCGAAGCCTCACGGTTCGAGGGGTCATGGCCGGAGAACACCGCCGGCGTGTCGAATACCCGGATGACTCCGCCCGATCCCAGCTCCAGCACCTGCCCACGGGCTCCGCCCGCCGCGCCGGCGAAGCCGACGGCGACGCTCGCCAGGACGGTGCCGACCCTCGCCATGCGGTGACTTGAACGCCCCGCCGCGCCCCGCCGCAAGACCCTTCGATCGGTCCGGCGACAGGGCGCGAGCGACGGCCTCACCCGCTCGCTGCGCTGCTGTTCACCAGGCCGTTCACGCCGTTGGGGAAGAAGCCGCCCTTGGTTGCCGCCATCTTGGTCAGGTAGACGATGTTGAGCACCTGCCCCGGCGAGCGGCTGAAAGCGATGCCGTTGCCGTCCAGGGGTGTGATGTTGGCGGTGGTGGCGTCGCCGATGTCCTGATCGTCGTCCGTCGACCCGTCCAGGCTGTCCCGGGCGTTCGAGATGGCCGTCACCGCGCCCAACACCGCCGAGTTGGGGAGGGTGCCGGCGGGGATCGGCGCCTGCGTGGGGAAGTCCACGCCTTTGACATAGAGAACGGTGCGGATGAGCCCGGCGTGGTACGCCTCGGCCGCCAGGATGCCCGCCGCGGCCTCGAGATAAGTCTTGTTGGCGATGAGCGGAGAGGCCCCCTTATAGGCGGTGACCCCGACGTCCTCGAAGATGAAGGCGCCCAGTAGGAAGTGGTTGTCGCTGAGGTAGGGGCTGAAGGTCTGGCCCGCGCCGATCAGCCCGGCCGCCTGCGCCGCGGTCGAGAAGGCGCTCGTGGGCGTAGCGGAGATATCGATCGCCGGTTGCGCCACCGCCGCATTGCCGAGCGCGGTGCGCAGGAACGCCACGTGCTGGGCCTCGTCCTTGGCGATCTCCATGGCGTAGTTGCGAACGGCGGTGTCGCTGAACGGCACCTGGCCCGCGCCCGTCGCGGTGACCGCTCCCTGCGTGCCCGTGCCGGTCAGCTGCGAGGCCGGCAGGCCGGCCCCGGTGGCCGCGTAGGAGTAGAATTGCGCTTCCAGGTACTCGAGATTCAGCGCGAAGTTGAGGATGTCGCTGTCCTGCAAAGTGGCCGCCTGGGCGGTCGCGGTCGACGTGGACGCGCCATTGGAGCCGCCGCCGCAGGCCGAAAGCGCCGCCATGCCCGCCGCGCCGGCGGCGAACACACCCGCGTTCTTGAAGAAGTCGCGGCGCTCGTTGCGGCGCTCGACGCGGCGATCCAGCGCCGCCACTACTAGGCGATCATCCATCGGCCTTCACTCCCCTGTCGGCGCCCAAGGCACCCGGCGGTCGCCCACGCGCACGCTCTCTTAAACCTACGAAAGCCGTGGTGCGCCGGATGCACGCGCGCAGTCGCCGGCGCGCTCCTGGTCCCGTTCCTAACGGCTCGAGGATTGGCCCGGCCAAGAACGGCCGCCACGGGATCTCCGCGTTACGCGAGCAGAATGCCTCGACGAGCCGGTCGCGACGCACCTTCCGATAAGGCGTCGGCACGCGTCGGCGCCGGATGCGGGCGCCTGCGCGTGGGGGCTCGCACATGGAGGGGCGCGGTGAACCGGACTTCCTGCGTTGTCAGACGAACGGGAGGGTGACGGCTGGCGCAGGCTCCACCCCTCCGCTCTGGGCCCGTTTCGGGCGGCAGTGGTCAGCCAATCGTGGCAGAGCAAGGCGACGAGGCGGGACCGTGGGCGCTCAGACGATGCGTGCGGCAGGATAAGAACGGGTGAAAGCGACAGCGATCCGTTGGCCTGACAACGTCCATCCCGCAAGGGATGACAAAGGGACCAACTCAACTGACGAGGAAGGTCGCCGAACGCCGGTCGGCTTCCGCCTGAGCCGGCGCAATCACTAGGCGGCGATGGCTGATACGAAGGTAGGCCTCGGCGCGATCGGCCGCGAGAAAGGACACACCAACGCCGGCTAGGCCGGGCACGCGGCGGAGGCGAAGCGCCGCCTCCTCGGCGCCAAGATCGACGCCGTCGGTTCCGACGACGGCCAGACGCCGGTCGCGATGCAGGATCGGCTGTAGCGAGAGCGCGTCGCCCGAGGAGACTATGCGGAACTGACTGTCCGCGATCGGCCCGACCCCGATCGTCACCCGGCCGCCGCTCGCCATCAGGAACTGGCCGGGAAGGGTCATGGGCGAGAAACGCTCGGGTACTTGACCGTTCCCGACAGGAACACCGAAGTCAGGCGTTCCGTCCTGCCGATAGTAGATGCGCTGAACGCGCGTGTGTCGGTTGGGATCGAACAACGGATCGCCGACAATATTCTCATAATCACGGCCGTGGTAGACGAGGATATCGCGCCCGTCCTCGTCCGTGGTGAAGCTGTTGTGACCCGGGCCGTAGACGCCGGTTTCGGGGCAGCTGACGAACACCGGGTGCTGCGACTTGGTCCAGACCTTCGCGTCCATGATGTCGGCGGAGGCGTCCGCCGACAGCATGCCGAGGCAGTATCGTGCGTCGGTGGCGCTGGCCGAGTAGGTGATGAACAGGCGCCCGTGGCGCTCCAATACCGCAGGCGCCTCGTTCACCTTGAAGCCGCGCACCTCCCAGTCGAGCGTGGGTACGGAGAGCCGGACAGGCGCCCGCGCGAAGGTCAGCGCCGTCTTCAGCGGCGCCAGGTAGAGATTGCTGTTGGTGTCCAGGCCCGCCTCGCGCTGCGCCCAGCAGAGATAGCGCGTCCCGCCATGGACGAAGGACGTCGAGTCCAGGTTGAAGCTGTCCCAGGCCGTCTGCAGTTGGCCGAGGAGCGCCCAGCGGCCGGTCATTGGGTCCGGGCCGTCGCAGCGCAGCGCATAGGTGCGGATGCGGAACACGTCGGCCCCGCCTCCGCTCGGTCCCGCGGCGAAATACATCGTCCAGCGGCCGTCGACGAGATGCAGCTCGGGCGCCCAGATGAAGCCGGAGAGCGGTCCGGCTGCGTCGTGCCGCCAGAGGACGCGTTCCTCGGCCGTCGCCAGCCCGGCCAGCGTCGGGGAGCGACGCAGGACGAGGCGGTCGTACTCGAGGACGGAGCCCGTCATGTAGTACGCGCCGTCCGTGTGTCGGAACACCTGCGCGTCCGCGCGGCGACGCACCAGAGGATTGACCGGCGTAACCTCCGCCGAGCTCACGGGCGAGGCGGATGCGGGGCGAAGGAGGAGCGAGCTGGCCAGCCCCAGGCTCGCTGAACGCCGAGACAGCCTCACGCGCTCGCTCCCTCAGACGACGACCACGGGGCGCTTCGGCTTCGCGCCAGCCTGGAAGCCGCTCGCGTCCGCATCATGGGTTCCTCGTCCTCGCCTGCCAGCCTTAAAGCTTCGCGCTCCGCGCAGGCGCCAGGCCTGGGGGAGGCGCAAGCCCTTGCCGAGGATCGGTATCCTGTCAATCCTCCTACAAATAGCCTACGTTCGTCGGTGCGCGAGGCGAGCCCTGCGGCACGCACGTGCGGGCTCTCGCTCAAGGCGTTGACAAGGCCGCACGCCCGCACAGAGGCGACGGCGAGGGAGGGACGACGATGACCACCCGTCGCGCGCTTATCGGTGCGAGCTTCGGCCTGGGCGCCGCCGCCCTTTGCGCGCCCCGCGGTCTCCACGCCCAGGAGCCCGGCCAGCTTGCCGCTCCCGACGCCGATCCGCACCCGCAGGGGGAGAGCTTCGCCGACCGCATGACGGGCTTCGTCAGCCCCGCCCACGATCCTTGCATCATCAGGGAAGGCGACACCTACTACGTGTACGGCAGCGACGGTCCGGGCGCCGAGCACGACCTGCACACGCCGTGCCGCACATCAAAGGACCTGCTTCACTGGGAGGACCAGGGCGAGATCTTCCATGGCATGCCCCCGTGGGCGCTGGACGCGGTTCCCGGGACCAAGGGCATCTGGGCGCCCGACATCTCCCGCGTGAACGGGCGATACCACCTCTACTACGCGGTCTCGACCTTCGGCTCCAACCTGTCGGCGATCGGCTTGGCCACGACCAGGACGCTGAACAAGGCGAGCCCGGATTACGGGTGGCGGGACGAGGGCCTCGTCTTCGCCTCGCGGCGCGGCGACGACTACAACTGCATCGATCCCTGCCACCTGATCACGCCCGCCGGCGACCGCTGGCTCGCGTTCGGCAGCTTCTGGGGCGGCGTGAAGTTGATCGCGTTGAACAGGGCGACCGGCAAGCCCGACCCGAACCCGAGGGTGTACAGTCTCGACGAACGTCCCGCGCCAAAGGGCGCGCCTGATGCGATCGAAGCGCCCTTCATCTTCCAGCGCGACGGCTGGTACTACCTGTTCGCGTCCTACGACTACTGCTGCAAGGGCGCGGCGAGCAGCTACTACATGGTGGTCGGCCGCTCGCGCACCGTCACCGGCCCGTACAAGGGTCGCGACGGCGGCGACATGAGCCACGGGCTCGGCACCCTCCTGCTCCGCGGCGACATGCGCTGGCGCGGGCCGGGCCACAACGCCGTGCTTCACGACGCTGAACGCGACTACCTCGTCTACCACGCCTACGACGCGACCAACCACGGCGCGAGCACCCTGCGCATCTCGCCCATCAGTTGGACGGCGGACGGCTGGCCCACCGCCCGGCTCTGACGCCGGGCGGCTAGGGCGCCGCTAGAGCGACCAGCGGAAGCCGATCTCGTAGGTCGTGTCGAACCGGCGCGTGTCGCGCGGAAAGTAGGGCGAGCCGCCGAACGAGTCCTGGTAGATCGAGTCCAGCGCGTTCACCCAGTCGAAGGTCAGGGTAGCCTTGGGCGACAGCTTGTAGCCGAACGTCATGTCGAGTTGCTCGATCGGCGAGACCACCACGCTCGCCGGTTCCCCGGCCGCGACGGCGACGGCGGCGTTGTTGTAGCTGTCGGTATAGCGGCTGCGCCAGTTGTAGGCGACCCGCGCCGAGTACGGTCCGCGCTCGTACAGGCCAATCGCGTTCAGCGAATAGCGCGACACGCCCACCAGCTGCTGGTCGGGGCCAAACGTCCCCGGCGTGGCGCCGGGCGACTGGGTCGTCCCGTCAATGTAGGTGAAGTTGAGCTGGGTTCCGAAACCCCGCGCCCAGTCGGGCATGAAGGCGAAGTCGTAGAACTGCGTGTAGCCGATCTCTATCCCCTTGAGCTCGCCCGAGCCCGTGTTGTTGGGACGAGTGACCGCGTATACGCGGCCGCCGATGGTCTCGTCGCCGGCGTAAGACTGAATATAGCCGTCGATCTCGCGCAGAAAGGCGGTGGCGGTGAGCGAACCCGTGCGCGCGAAGTACCACTCCAGGGCCCAGTCCAGGTTGTCGGACTTGACCTCCTGCAAGTTGGGATTGCCGCCGGTGCCGCTGCCGAGGAGCGTCGCGCCCGGACTGGTCAACGACACGGCCGGATTGAGCGCCGCGAAGTCCGGCCGGGTGATGGTGCGATTGTAGGCGAAGCGCGCCTGCAGGCCTGCGGGCAGCCGCGCACGGATGTTGAGACTCGGCAACACGTCGAAGGTGCTGGTGTCGGCCGCGAGCGGGGTTGTTGCGGTCGAGGCGATGCCGGCCGCATCGGTCGTGGTGACCACGTTGAAGCCGCGCAGGTTCTGGTCGGTCTGGACGAAGCGCAGTCCCGCCACGCCATCGATCGGGATGGACGCGAGGTCGTACGCGCCCCGGGCTTGGAGGTAGCCTGAGTAGGTGATCTCCCGATCGCTGAAGAAGCGCGACGGGTCGAGGGCGACAGGACCCTGGTACGGGTTGGGCAGCAGCGCGCGCAGCGTGTTGGTGCTGTTCAGCAGGAAGTCGGCGTTGGGCGTGGCGAAGCGCGAGACGCCCACCTCCGCGTCCCCGTCGAAGAAGCCGCTCGGCGACACGCCCTCCAGACCCGGAACGGAGCCCGCGCTGATCCCGCCGGCGTAGGGCTGCGGGCTGGGGTTCGTCGAGTTGCTTTTGGCCGTGCGGTCCGCCGCGCGGAAGCCGGCCTCGATCGATCGGAGGGGACCGTTGGCGAAGGTGTAGGACGCGTCCAGGCGCCCGGTGATCGACTCGCCGCTGTCGCGCCCGTGCTCGTCGAACAACTGGAACAGCGAGAAATTGGCCGGATCCTCCAAATTCAGGCCGGTGTAGCTGAGATACGGCGTCCCCGATCCCTGGTAGTTGAAGTCAGCGAACACCGACGGCGTGATGAAGCTGGTGTCCAGAATGGCGGCGCGGGTCTTGAAGATGCTGTGCGTGTAGGAGACATCGCCGCTGACCTTCAGCTGCTCGTGCGTCCAGGCGCCGCCGCTGGCCAGCTGGTAGGTCTGCGAGTCGATCTGGGTGGCCTGGGTGCTGGCGATGCTGAAGGTGCCCGTCGTGTTCAGCGTCTTGACCAAATCGGTCCCAGGGTAGGTCGTCGTGCCGGTGATCGCGCCCAGCCGCGGCAGGCCGACGAAAAAGTCCACCCCCGTGCGGTTCTGGTCCTCCGTAAAGAAACCTTCCGTGTAGAACTCGAGCTCGCTGTTGGGGCGCCACTGCAGGGCGAAGTCGGCGGCGGGGCGACGACGATCGCCCGAAATTGTTTGCTGGCCGGTGTTGCTGGGCCCGTACTGCGTCCCGATGAAGTCGGACACGTAGTTGTCGATGATCTCGTTGCGATAGTGGCGCTCCTGATAGGAGACGCCCACAAGCGCGCCCACCTCGCCCGCGCCGGTCATCCAGCGATTGGACGCCAGCACGCCGATATTGGGGTCCAGCTTGTCAGACAAATTACTGTAAACGAGGCGGCCCGTGGCGGAGAGCTCGGACCCCTTGAAGTCGAAGGGCCGATGCGTGCGGACGTCGATGGTGCCGGCGATGCCCCCCTCGAGCTGGTCGGCCGAGTTCGACTTGTAGACGTCCACGCGCTGAAGAAAGGCGGCGGGCACGTCCGCGAGGGCGACGTAGCGCCCCGTGGTGGTGAACAGCTCGCGCCCGTTCAGGAGCGTGACCACGTTGGGAAGACCGCGGATGAGCACGGCGACGCCCTCGTCCTGGTTGCGGGTGATCTGCACGCCGGTGACACGCTGCAACGCCTCAGCGACGTTGTCGTCAGGAAGCTTGCCGATGTCTTCCGCGACGACCGAATCCACGACCTTGTCGCTGTCTCGACGAAGCTTTTGTGCACTGAGAACGCTCTGCCTGACACCGGTGACGACGACTTCCGTCTGGGGAACCGCGGCGTTCTGATCAGCCTGAGCCGTACTCGGCGGCGCAGGCGCGGTGGGGTCGGGAAGCGCGGGCGGCGTTGCGGGGATGTTTTGAGCGCCGGCCGCCGTGACGGCGGCGAGCGTCATCGCCAGCACGGACGTGGACGTCGCGATCTGCGCCTTGGAAAGCATAGTCTCCCCCTGGCGGTCTGATGCCGCTGGCGCCCGACGGCGCATCATTACTCCTACAAATAAGCCATGGGTGTGCAGACTGCGCAAGAGGTGCGCAGGGGCTCCCCGGCTACGTTGGGCTCATAAGCGTCGATGATCTTGTCGATCAGGCCGAGAGGGCTCTGCCCGAATATCGGGCACGTCGCCGTCGGGGACCGCCAGGGCGACCTCGCCGTAGCGCCGATCATGGAGCGCTGCGGCGAAGCGATCCATGATCGGGGCGGGTGCTGTCAGACTCGCGGCGCCCTGTCTCCGTCGAACGCAGCCCGCTACTCCTCGCCAGGGCTAGGCGGCGAGGGTCCGCCACTCGGCCAACGCGGCTGAGCGGTTGGCCTTGAAGGTCTCTCGGCTGGTGAGGTGGCGTTCCTGGTTGAAGTGGTTGTGGAAGGAGGCGTGGACCGAGGCGCGTTGCGCAGCGACAGCGGGTAGCGGACGTACATCATCACCACCAGCCGGATCACTTCCGGCGAGCTGTCGAACCAGCGGAACGGGTTGGGCGGCTTGGGGCGGCGGGCCATGTCGCCAGGCCTATCCGCCCCCGGTTACCTGGCGGTGCAGTTGGACTAACAGAGCCCCGCTCCGGTATGCGGACGCTCGCGGGAGCGCAGCGAGGGTCTGCTTAGCACAGCCGTGCTGACGTCCGCTTCCCACCCATGGCGGACTCTGGCGAGGTCCGCTTGACGGCGCTGCCCCGGGTGCGCCGGCGTTCGGCTGAAAAGCGCCAGGCCCGACAAATGGTGCGCCTCTTGGAGCTGAGTATCGGGCGAGCCCTCAAGCTTCCAGGACCCCCGAAGGTTGCGGATGCGCGGACCTTCGCGCAGCACCATGCGTTCGGCACGCGCCTTCCACGGCTTCGCGCTCTGCGCCGAGCGGCCCACCTTGGAAATTCCATGCAGCAAGAGCGGCGACCTGGACCCGCGATGGCCGTCACCTGCGGGCTGGCGGTCGCGACGATCTACTTCATCCAGCCTCTGCTCGGGGCGGTGGAGCACGACTTCACAGGCTCCGTCTGGTCGACGTTGACGCCCACGCTCACACAGCTGGGCTACGCCGCCGGCCTGTTTACGCTTGTGCCGCTGGGGGACGTCGTCGATCGGCGTCGACTTATCCTGGCTCAGCTGACCGGGCTGAGCCTTAGCCTCCTCGCGGCGGCCGCTGCGCCTTCCGCCTTCTTTCTCGCGCTCGCGTCTTTCGTGGTGGGTACGCTGGCCGCCGTGGCGCAGCAGATCGTCCCCTTGGCCGCCAGCTTGGCGGAGCCGGAGCGGCGCGGCGCGGCCGTGGGCGAGGTCATGACCGGCCTTCTATGCGGCATCCTGTTCAGCCGGACCGCGGCGGGCCTCTTGGGCGTGCACCTCGGCTGGCGAGCGATCTTCGTCATCAGCTCGCCCTTGGTTCTGGCGGCGGCAGGCTGGATAACGGTCGTCCTGCCTCCCCAGCCCCCAACCTCTAAGCTCGCCTACCGCCAGCTGATGACCTCGCTTGTGCAGCTCTGGCGCGACGAACCGCGCCTGCGTGTCGCCGCGCTGACCCAGGCCGCGCTGTTCGCCGCCTTCAGCGCGTTCTGGACCGTGTTGGCGCTGCGTTTAGCGCTACCCGATCTCCATCTCGGAGCGGATGCGGCTGGCCTCTTCGGCCTAGTCGGCGCGGTGGGGGTGTTCGCGGCCAAGCCCGTGGGGAAATGGGCCGATCGGCGCGGGCCGGAGGCCGTGCTGATCGGGGCTGCGGCCCTGGTATTCGCAGCCTGGCTAATCTTCGCCTTGTGGAACGGCGTCATCGGTCTTGTGGTGGGCGTCGTCGTGCTCGATCTCGGCGTGCAGAGCGCGCTGGTGAGCAATCAGCACGTCATCTACAGCCTGCGTCCCGAGGCCCGGAGCCGCGTGAACACCGTCTTCATGGGGAGCGTCTTCCTCGGCGGGGCGGTCGGGTCGGCCCTCGCGGTCGCGGCATGGCGGGGTGCGGGCTGGACGGCCGTGGCCGGCCTTGGCCTAGCGGCCGCCGCCTTCGCGTGCGCCGTCCAGGCGCTTGCCCCACGACTTCGTTGGGCTGGTCGAAGCGAGTAGTGGTCCGACCCAGGTCGGCTTCGCGCCAGGAGCGGACATCGTCGTCGCTACCAGAAGCGGGCCGTTTTGAACCGGCTTACTACGTCCGCTCACGCGTGAAGGACTGACGCCCTTTTATCATCCTAAGCTGATGCGATCCGCGAGCCGGAAAGCTTTCCCTCGAGATCGCGCCAACGTGCGGCCTCGACAGGAGTGTTAAGGCGAGGCTTGCGTCACGTAAGTCTGGAGATGACGACTATGCGCTTTCTCCTGGCTCTCTTGCTCACGGCGCCTCTCGCCTACGGCCGCCTGCGCGTTGCGCCCGGCCACGAGGTCGCGAAGGGCGTGGCGGCGGCTCCGCGATTGCTCTCAGGCGCTCCCGCGCCGATCCTGGCCCGCATCAACGCCGCGATGGTGCGGGTCGATGCGCGGGGTCGCAGCAGCGCCGCGGACTGCCGCACGAGCCTGCGTGAACGCAAGGACCTGCCCCAGGGAGACGACGACGGCTGGACGCGTGACGTCAAAGTAGTCTTCACGGGGCCTCGCCTCTTCGCGATCCTGATCCAGGACAGCTACTACTGCGGCGGCCCTTATCCTGCGCGCGACGACCAAGCGCTCGTCTTTGACCTGAGCACGGGCCGACCGGTCGACTGGAGACCTCTCTTCCCGCCGGCCCTGCACGCACAGACCGCCACGGACACGGCGGGAGACGGCGCAACGCTGGGCTTCTTTAAAGCCAACTCCGCCCTCGTCGGGCTAATGGGTCCCGTCAACGAGGAGTGCCGCGACGGGCTGGAGAGTCGCTACATCATGGTCTGGCCCGACCGCGCCGCAGGTGGGCTTGTGCTCGGCCTGCGCGGCTTCCCTCATGTAAGCCAAGCGTGCGAGGAAGACGTGACGCTCACGCCCGCAAAGCTGCGTCACCTCGGCTTCGCCAGCGCTCTGGTGGACGCGATCTCACCTCCAGGCAGCTGAACGCCGGCGAAGCCAAGCCGCAGCGCTGCAAGGCCTCGCCAGCCTTCCCTGTCCCGAACGCTGACGGACGTCGGGCCTGCGCCAGCGGCGGACGCTGGAATGTCTCCGCAAACTCGGCGTTTCAGACAGGTATGCGCGGATCCGTTGAGTAGGTCGGCGATCTCAGGACGCTGGGCAGAGGCCGCTGGGCGCCCAGGCCGAGGTCAGGGTGGTCGGCAGCGCGCCCTCTTCGTGAAGGATCAGGGCGAACCCGCGCCGCGTCTCCGGGCCGATCGCTTTCAGAAGCATGGGCGGACCGCGCCGGACGGTCAGCGAATGCCCCGGGCCACGCGCCACCTGGACGCCGTCGGGCGTCTCCAGGCAGCTCGAGCCGGTGACGCCATAGAAGGCTTCCGGACCGGAGTGGACGTGAACGGGCGCGGACATGCCGGGAGAGAAGGTCGACTTCAGGTACTCCGCGCTGAATGCCCCCTCGCGCGTATCGAGCGGAAGCGGACCGACAACGGCGAGTCGCTGACCTCCCACAACCTCGCGGTCTCGAGCGCCGACGTCGAAGAGCCAGACGCGTCCAAACGCCTGCGCCACGACGCCGTGCGCCGGTCTAACCCGCTCCGCCTCCGCCGAGCTCGGGAAGGCGTAGATGGTCCAGTAGAGCGGTCCTGGAGAAAGCTGGCCCATGGGCGCATGTGCGATCAGGCACGCAGGGCCGGGCGCTTCTCCGGCCCCACCGAGACATGGACGCGATGTCGCCTGGGCGTGCGCTACGAAGGGGGCCGCCGCGAGCGCCGCGGTGGCGACGGCCAAAGCCCGGCACCTGCGGACAGCATGAACCGCCATGGTCGCCTCCGACCTTAAACGCTTCGAGTAGCCTGCGTGGACCAACGCGAACTGTCCATGCCTGATCAGCACAGGTCGCTGGCGTGGGTGCGGAGCGGCCGGAACGCGCCATTAGGAGATGTTGGCTCCGCTCCCGAGAGCGGACCTTCATCTGCCAGATGGAGGCGACTACTACAGTCGAGCTCAGCCTCCAGACGGGGTGAAGTCGCGCAATCGCGCCACCTCGGCTGTGTCGAGCCGCTGTAGAAGGCCAACGACAAGCTCCACCATGCCGTCGAAGTCGCGCCGGTCGATGACCCCGTTGTGGGCGTGGGTGTACCGCGCCGGCACCACGAGGTTGACGGTCGGCACGCCGCCGTTCGACCGTTGGATCTCCGCGGAGTCGTCGCCATAGCCTTGCACGAGGTCTAGCTGCAGCGGCACGCGCTTGGCGGCGGCTACAGCTTTGGTGAGGGCGACTAGCTTGCGGTTCGGCAGGGCCGAGCTGTCGTAGAGGAAGACGCCGGGGCCGCCGCCCAGTCGGGCCTGCGTTTCCTCCGGATTGCGATCGGGGCTGTCGCCGGCGATCCCGCCCTCGATGGCGACGGCCGCCTCCGGCTTGACCACCTCCGCCGCGCTCTCGGCCCCGCGGAGGCCGATCTCCTCCTGAGTGGTGATGACAAAGCTGATCCGGTTGGGGTGGCCGGCGGCCTTGAGCCGCCGCATGGCCTCGATCACAACCGCGCAGCCCACCCGGTCGTCCCAGGCCTTGCCGAGGTAGCGCCCGCCGGCCAGCTCCTCGAAGGGGCTGTCAGGCACGACCGGGTCCCCCGGTGAGAGCCCCAGCGCCGCCACCTCGGCCGCGTCGTGGGCGCCAACGTCGAGGTAGAGGCTGTCGCGCGGGAACACCTTTGTGCGCTCTTCGGGCGGGGTGACGTGGATGTCGCGGATGCCGGTCACCGCGCGGACCGGGCCCTTGGAACCCAGGATCACCCAGCGCTGGTCGGGCAGCGCCTGGTCAAGCCATCCGCCAAGCATCTGCATGGACAGAAAGCCCGTGGGCGTGACCCGCCGCACGAGGCCGCCGAGCTCGTCCATGTGGGCGTCCAGCATGACCCGCGGGCCGGCCGAGCCCTGCTCGGCGATGACCGAGCCCAGGCCGTCGTAGGTCAGCCGGTCGGCCCACGGCTTCATCTCGCGCACCACCACCGCGCGCACGGGCTCTTCGAAGCCGGAAGGACCTGCGGCGTCCGAGAGTTCACGCAGGAGCGCCTTCGTCCGATCCTGCGCCCCGGCGGGGGCGGCGACGAGAAGGGCCAGAAGGCCGGCGATCAAGGTGCGCATGCACCGACGCTAGCCCGCCGGCTCCCCGCCGCGATAGCGTGCCGAGGCTGGTGTACGCCACCATGTCCGCTAGCTTGAGCGTTATCGTCGGCGCGCCGCTCCTGCGCCGAGCAGGAGGAGCGTCCCAGATGCTACGCACGGCGCTTGTACTCGGCTGCTTCGCCTTCGCTGCGGCGAACGGCGCCGACGCAGCGGTCTACGAACTGAAGGCCACGTCGCAGACGGTGGTCTGGGGCCGCTACGATGCGCAAGCCAAGCCAGCGCTCACGGTGCGTTCCGGCGATACCGTGGTGGTGCACACGCTCCTGACCAACAGCCCCTCCGGGCTGGAGAAAGCGGGCGTGAAGCCGGAAGACGTGGAGCCTGCGCTTCTCGAGGTCTACGCCCACGTGCCGCCCGAGGCGCGCGGGCCGGGCGGGCATGTGCTGACGGGACCCATCTACGTCGAAGGCGCTGAGCCGGGCGACGTGCTGGAGGTGCATTTCGACCGGATCGATCTGGCCATCCCCTACAGCTACAACGCCTTCGGCTACGGCACGGGTCTCCTCACCGACGACTTCCTGAGCCGCCGCGTGAAGATCGTGCCGCTGGACCGGCGCACGCTGACCGCCGATTTCGCCCCCGGCGTGCGGGTGCCGCTGCACCCCTTCTTCGGCTCTGTGGGCACCGCGCCACCGCCCGAGACGGGCCGCCTGGACTCGGCGCCTCCGACCGCTCTGAACGGCGGCAACCTCGACAACAAGGCGCTGGTGGCCGGGACCACGCTCTACCTGCCGGTCAATGTGCCGGGCGCGCTGCTGGAGATCGGCGACGGCCACGCAGCCCAGGGTGACGGCGAGGTGGACATCACCGCCCTGGAGACCTCGCTCACGGGCCGCTTGACGCTCCGCGTCCGCAAGGACCTGAAGGTAAGGGCGCCCTTCGCCGAGACGCCGACGAGCTACATTCTTATGGGCTTCGACGACGACTTGGCACACGCCACCCGCAAGGCTGTCAGGGCGGCGGTGGACTTTCTAGTGCGTGAGAAGGGTCTCTCGCGCGAGGACGCCTATCAGCTGGCGAGCGTGGCCGGCGACCTCTCGATTTCGGAAATCGTCGATCGCAACAAGGAGGTGTCTATGACGATCCCAAAGGCGATCTTCGCGGCATCTGCGACGCGCTGAAGAGGGTCGCCACCGCGCCAGGCGCGGACATCGGCTTGGCTCCGAGAAGCGGACGTTCGACGGCGACAAGTGGACCCGTCCCGCTCAGACGCAAGCCTTGGCCAACTTGTTCTCGGCCTTGGCCCGCGATGCGGCGGCAGGGCGTCTTGCCAAGCCTGCGCCCTCCGCTGAAGCTCGGCTCGGGCGGTGGGAACAGGCCATGGCTGAGGGCGGCGTCCTCGGACGGCTACACGGCGGCGAGGAAGCGGAGGAGGCGGCGGAGGCCGACGTCCCGCCCGTCGTCGGCGAGCCCGCGGCTATGGCCCTGGCGGTGGAGGCCGCCAACTTCGACGCCGAGCTCGCCGCGTCGGCGGCGGGCTACTTCCGCCTGCAGACCCGCTTCGTCGAGATCCAGACCGAGCACCTGCACGAGCAGCGCGCGCTCAATCTGAGGCACCTGCGGGTGCGACGCTGGCGCGAGGCGCTTCAGCTGGCCGTGCAGATCTCGGTCGTCACCGTCGCCGCCCTCTTGGCGCTCGGCCTCCTCGTCATGCTGCACGACGCGCTGGTCTCGCGGCAGGTGGTCGTGGAGGCTTTCGAAAGCCCGCCGGCGTTGGCCGCGCGTGGGCTGAGCGGCAAGGTGGTGGCGAGCGCCGTGCTTGACGGCCTGACGCGCCTGCAGGACGCCGCGCGCCTGAGCGAACCCACCCGCGCCCTGCGGGGCGCCTGGGCGTCCGACATCCGTATCGACGTCCCCGAAACGGGAGTCTCGGTCAGCGAACTCGACCGCATGCTGAAGACGAGGCTCGGGCACGACCTCCACATCACCGGCGACCTCGTCCAGGCGGCCGACGGCGCGCTCGAGCTAACCGTGCGCGGCGATGGGGTCGCGCCCCGCACCTTCCCGGGCGCGGCGGGCGAGGTGACCAAGCTCGCCACCGAAGCGGCCGAGTACGTCTTCGGTCAGGCGGAACCGGCCGCCTTCGCCACCTTCCTCAACAACGCTGGCCGCAGCCACGAGACAGCCGCCTTCGCCCAGGCCGCGCTGGAGCACGCGCCCGCCGCGCAGCGGCCCAAGCTGTTCAACGCCTGGGCCAACGCGCTAGCCACCACCGGGGGATCGCTGGACGACGCCCTTCGCCTCTACCGGCAGGCGTTGCAGCTCAAACCGGACTACTGGGGCGCGTACAACAACGCCATGAACGCCGCTTGGGCGCTCGGCCGCGAGGAAGAAGCGTGGCGGCTCGGGCAGACGCTGAAGCATGCGGCGGGCGGAGAGCCGGGCCGAGCGCCGCCGCTGACGTTCCAGAACCTTGAGGCCCTGACCTGGAACCTCCCGGCCTGGCGCAGGGCGGTGCTGGCCGACGATGCGCAGGCGGGCCAGACCACCTCGGCTAGCGCCAACGGGCCGACCCTGGCCGACGTCGCCGTGCGCCTCCACGACCCGGCCGACGCGCGGTTGCGCCTCCAGCTCACCCGCCCCGACCCGCTCGACCCGACCATCCCGGCCATGCAGCATTTCCTCAACGGCCGGCTCGCGGAGGACGACGGCGCCCTTCCCGCGGCGGCCTCGGAGATGACCGCCTTCCTGCAGGCCTACGCCGACCCTGCCGTCTCCTCCCAGTACCCGGGCTACGGCTGCTGGGCCGCGCCGGCGCTGGAGGCGGTCGGCCGCCGGGCCGAAGCCGACGCCGTGCTCGCGCGCTGGCCGGCCTTCGTGGATTGCGCGCGCTTCCGGGGCGACATCTTGGACGCGCGCGGCGACTGGGCGGGCGCGCGTCGCGCCTACGCCTCCGCCGTCGCGCTGGCGCCCGACCTGCCCGCCGCCGAGCTGAGCTGGGGAGAGGCGCTCCTGCGCCATGGCGACCTGCAGGGGGCCGCCGTCCACCTCGCGCTGTCCGCGCGCAAGGGCCCGGGCTGGGCGGATCCGGTCAAGGCGCAGGGGGACCTCGCCGCGCGTCAGGGCCGCTGGGGCGAGGCGGCGGCCCGCTACCATGACGCGCTGGCGCTCGCCCCCGCTTGGTCGGCGGCGCGGACGGGACGCGCGCTGGCGCTTCGCCATGGTGGCTGATGCGTGACCGCGCGGCGCGACGATGCTATCGTCTGCGTCGCGCTGGTCCGGAGAAGGTCGCCTCGGACGAGTTCGGCGCGTGTTCCGCGTTGAGTGCTTGAACACTAGCACGGGCGGGAGGGTCGGCGCATGAGTCGCTGGATAGTCGTTTTCAGCTTGGGTCTGGGATCCCTGGCCGTCGCCACGGGCACAGCGCAGGCGCGCATCGTGCACGACGGCTCCTGCGCCAGCGGCTACGCCGACGACACCTACAACAAGGGCGCGGGCACGGGCCGCCACGTCTGCATCCCAAGAGGCCACGTGTCGCCGGTCGCGCGTTCGCGCTGCGAAAGCCGGATGGTCGTGCGGAAGTCGCAATGCGTGCCGGAGTGGGAAAAGTCCGATTACAGATTGGGGGCGAGAGGCCGGCCTCCACACAAGCGCCGGATCGTCCACGACTGAGGTCGGGCGCGGCCGATACGAGGCTGCGATCGCAAGGTCGCCGCGGCCCAGTCGGTGATAAGCTAATCGGTCGTGAGCGCCTTCACGACCGGCCGCCGCCGAATGACTTCGTGAAGCGAACGCCGACCTGCCGGGGCGCCAGCACATAGCTGTAGAAAGTGCGGACGTAGTGCGTCCCGCCGTCAGCGTCGGCGACCGTCTGGTTGTAGGTCGGGCTGCCCGCGACACCCGTCTCCGACACGTCGCCGAAGAGGTTGTCGCAGTAGAGGGTGGCCGTCCATCCGCCCTCGCGGTCCACCAGGCGCGCCTGGATGTCGCTGCGGGTGAAACCGGGCAGGATGTAGGACCCGCCCCGCGCGCCCGTGGTGGTGAAGACGTCGGTCTGGCCGTAGATCGAATAGCTGAAGTTGAGCGTCCGCGCGTTCGACAGCGGCAGGGCGTATTCGATGTAGCCGCTACCCGAATTGTGCGGCGAGCCCGGCAGGCGGTCGCCCGGTTCGCCGTTCTGGTACTGCAGCGTGCTCTGGAAGCCCGGCGCGGTGATGAAGGGCACGAGGTTCAGCGTCTCGTCGGTCAGCTCGGGCTCGGTATAGGCGTAGGTGGCGCGCAGGGAGAGCCGCTCGGTGGGCCGCGCCGCAAGGAGGAGCTCGAAGCCGCGGGTGCGCGCACCGGCCCCGTTGACCGTGATCGGCTGCAGCCCGTTCTGCGTGGCCGACGCGACCTGCGGGTCCGACCAGTCGATGGTGTAGAGCGCGGCGTTGAAGGTCAGCCGGCGACGGAACCACTGCGTCTTGGCCCCGATCTCGTAGTTGTTGGTCTTGTCGGGCTGATAGGTAAGCTCGTTGGGCAAGGCGCACACGATCTGATTGACCGGCAGCGGGTCCGGGCAGGGCGCCACGCCGTTCGAATTGCCCACCCGGTAGCCTTGCGACGCGGTGAAGTAGAACAGAACGTCGCGCGTCAGCTGATAGCTCGTGTTGAACTTGTAGAGGAAGCCTGAGTCCTTCTGGCCTCCGGGCACGAAGCTCAGCGATATCTCGTCAGGGCCGCGATTGCCGGAGACGGTGTCGAACAGCGGGATGTCGACCGCCTGCTCGGTCTTCAGCGTGTAGTCGTAATAGCGACCGCCGGCGGTGATCTGCCACTTGGAGGTGAGCTTGTAGGTGGCCTCGCCGAAGCCCGCCAGCTCGCGCAGCCGCGACTCGCCCACCGAGTAGTACTCCAGCTCGTCCGGCCGCGCCGGGCCGGGGAAGCCCTCCTCGTTGACGAGGTACTCGCTGTAGTTCGGCGTCATCTCCTTGGAGAAGCCGCTCGTGTCGTGCTGGTTGTAGAAGCCGCCAAGAATCCAGCTGAAGCGCCCCTCCTGCTTGGAGACGAGCCGCAATTCCTGGGTGATCACCTTCTCCTGGTCATGCTCGGTGGTGAAGGCGGTGAAGTCGGGGAAGGACTCGTAGCCGTACTCCAACCCGATCAGGAGGTCGGTCTGGTCGCGGTGGCCGTCGTCGCGGAAGAAGGATCGCCCCGTGGCCGAGGTCAGGGTGGCGAAGCCAAGGTCGGCGTTCACTTCCAGCGCGAACAGCTCGTTGGTGCGGGTGTTCGGCTCCAGAACGCGCTTGAGATTGTCGTAGTCGCCCACGGGCACGGGGAAGTCGCTCACCACCCGGCCGGAGGCCTGGCGCCCGTCGGTGCTCTCGCGCTGGAGGTAATAGGAGAGGTTGGCGTCAAGCCAGGGCGCCGGCCGCCAGCGCAGCGCCAGCCGCGCCGACGAGACGCGGTCGTCATTCACGCCGTCGACCCGGTGGGTGTTCGCCTTGACCGAAGCCGGATCGCTGAAGTTCGGGTCGGGATTCGAGACGCCGATCTGATTGACCACGTAGGGCTGGTCGATGAAGCCCCCGTCGTCCAAGCGGTCGAAGGAGGCGCGGAACGCCAGCGTCGAGGTGATCGGCAGGTTGACCGTCGCCCCGACGTTGTAGCTGCCGTCGCTGCCGTGGCTGTAGCCGTAGCCCTCGCCTCGCACCTCGAGGCTCGGCGCGTCGAACTGCGGTCGCTTGGGGATGTAGCGGATGGCCCCGCCCAGGGTGCCCGCGCCATAGAGCGTGCCCTGCGGCCCCGCCAGGAATTCGACCCGGTCGATGTCGTTCAGGCGTAGGTCGAGGTAGATCGGGATGTCGCCGATGTAGGTGGCCACCGTCCCGCCACCCGAGTTGTCGCCGTCGCCGGCGCCGAGCGGATCGGCGTTGAGGCCGCGGAACACGATGGGCGAGCCACTGCGCGGGCCCTCGTCTGGGATGTAGACGCCCGGCACCTCGCGCGTGATCTCGCGCAGGTTCTCGAGCCGCTGCGCCTCGATCTGGTCGGAACCCACCGCCGAGATATTGATGGGCGCGCTCTGCACGGTCGTCTCGCGGCGCGTGGCGGTGACGATGACCTCGGGCTGACCCATGGGGTTCAGCGCATCGGGCGCGGGACTCGCCGCGAGCGGCGGGGCCGCGTCCGTCGCGGGCGCACCCGCACGCGCCCCGGGCGCGGGACGGGCGGCCAGGGCGTCGGGCGGCGTCGCGGGCTGCACGCCCCCGGTCGCGGTCTGCGCCTGGGCGTGCGCGCCCGCCGCCGCCGCGAGGGAGACGGACGCCGCCCCTGCGAACAATCTCCGCCGAAAACTCGCCCCCACGCTCCGCATCGTCCGTCCGCCCCTCACTTCGGGCGAAGGCTCGGAAAGCTTGGCGATTGACGTCAAGCCTGCGGGGCGCTCCCCTCACCTCACGATGGCCGAGTGCGCGGAATCCGGGCTGGAAAGCGCGCTGAGGGAGCGGCGGTGGCGCGACGCGCACGCGCAGGGGCTGGCCCGGCTGGCGCGCGACCCACAGGACGCCGCCGCCCTGAGCGCCCTCGCCCGCATAGCGGAGGCGCACGGCAACATCGCCCAGGCCGAGGCGCTGCTCGCCCGCGCGACCGCCGCCGCGCCCGCCGACGTGGAACTGGGCGCGCGCCGTGCGCGCCTCCTCACCCTCCTGAGCCGCTTCGGCGAGGCGGCGGACTTGGCGCAGGCGGTGTTGGCGCAGGCGCCCGACGACGGCGCCGTGCTCGACGCCCTCGGCGTGACGCTCGCGCGGGCGGGCCGCGACGTCCTCGCGCTGGACGCCTTCGCCGCGGCGGTGCAGCGGCGGCCGGACGATGGCGGCGGCTGGCGCAACTATGCAGGCGCCCTGCGCGCGGCGGGCCGCTTCGAGGCGGCGGAGGCCGCCTGCGATCGCGCGCTCGCCGCCGATCCCGCCGATGCACGGGCCTGGCTCGCCAAGGTGGGGCTGAGGCGGCAGACGCCACGCGCTGACCCCACCCCGACCCTGCGCGCCTTGTGGGAGGCGCGCGGCCCCGATCCGGACACGAGCCTGCGCCTCGGCCACGCCCTGGCCAAGACCGCCGAGGACCTCGGCCGCCGGGACGACGCCATGGCCTGGCTCGCTCGCGCCAAGGCCGACAAGGCCCGCGCCGTCGCCCACGACCCCGACAGCACCGACCGGCTCTATGCGGCCGCGGCCGAGGCGCGGCTGGCCGACGGTCCGGGTCGCGTCGGCCCGTCGCCGCTCTTCGTCGTGGGCGCGCCGCGCACGGGCACGACGCTCGTGGAGCGGATCCTGTCGAGCCACCCGGACATCCGGCCCGTGGGCGAGAGCCCGGCGCTGTCGCTCGCCCTGAAGCGCCTGGCCGGCACACGCACCGAACAGGTCCTGGACGCGCCGACGCTCGCGGCGGCCGGGGCCGTCACCCCGCACGCACTGGCCGACGCCTACCTGCGCGAGGTGGCGGGCGACTCGGGAGGACGGACGGTCGACAAGACGCCGCTCAACCTCCTCTACGCCCGACTGGTGCTGCAGGCGCTGCCGGATGCTCGGGTGGTGCGGCTGCGGCGCCAGCCGATGGACGTGGTGCTGGCCAACTGGCGCCAGCTCTTCGCGCCGCGCTTCGGCCACTACGACCACAACTGGTCCTTGCCGCATCTCGCGCGGTGGGTCGTCGCGGTGGAGCGGCTCGCCGCGACATGGCGCGCGGAGCTGCCGGCCGATCGGTATCTCGAGATCGACTACGAGGAGGTCGTCACCGACACCAACACCGCCGTCGCCCGCCTGCTCGCGTTCTGCGACCTGGACCCCAATACGCGCTGCCTCGCGTTCTGGGAGAACGCGGCCCCGGTGTCCACCGCGAGCGCGGTGCAGGTGCGCGAGCGGCCTCACGCCCGCTCCGTGGGCGCGTGGCGACAGGTGGAGCCGTGGCTCGCGCCCGCGGCCGGGATCCTGCGAGAAGCTGGCCTGACTTGACGACGGGGCGCGGGGCTCGACGTACGCTGCAGGTGATCCGACGCACATGTCCGGGTCGCGTAACCGCTCGCTAAACATCATAGCCTGGCTCTGCGGAGTCGCTCTCAATCATCGGATGGTAAGCCGCGCGCCGCCACGTGGCCCGAAAGCGCCATTAACTGCGCTCGCGTCACCAAGTCCTGCGCCAATCGTCCGCCTCACGCGGCACGCTACGCCAACACCGTCCGCGTGTAGCGGCGAGAGCATCACACCCAACTTGCGCTTAGATGACGGGTGTCTGGCCGCAATGCGCCAGGAGCGGTCAGTGCCGGCTGGCGCGAGCTGACCGCCGACAAGCGGCCGCTCCCATCGGCGGCTAAGCTGAATGGGCTGCGGTGGCTTCCTAAGCCGCCTGTTCAGCGCACCTGCTGATCACTGCCGACCCCGAGCTGCTCGGCTCCGGCCAAAGCGTACGACTCCCTGTTTCTAACAGCTTGACTGCCACGCCGATGGCAAGCGAAGCCCTTCCTGCTCAGGGAACCCGCAGAGCGCCCTGAGTGAGTTGCGCACCTCCGTTGCAGCCGTTCCCTGCTGATTTCTCTGTTAGCAAGGAAACTGTACTGCAGCGCGATCGCGCAGAGACGCCGGCTTAAGCGAGGCGTAAGCGGACGGCAAGCAACGCCGGTCTTCCTCCCGCCGAGGACGGGTTGGCGGTTGAATATGCGTCTGTAACCGGGACTTAGCGCTTTACCCCGCCAGGGGGAGACACTCCCCGTGGAGAGGTGGCGGTGCTGTCAGACTAACGGCAACTTGTCTCTGCTGAACGCAGGCGCCCCTACCCCGCGGGTGGGCTAGGCGGCGAGGGTCCGCCACTCGGCCAGTGCGGCCGAGCGTCGCTCTCTAATCTGGTCCCGGCTGGTGAGGTGGCGCTCCTGGTTGAAGTGGTTGTGGAAGGAGGCGTGCACGGCGCTGAACTTCTGCAGCGTGTGCATCCGGCGGAAGCGGGCCATAGCCCGCTCCCTTCGTCGAAACGGCTGGTGGGAGTTCTCCACCCGGTTGTTGGCCCAGCGGCCCACCTCCCGCTTCTCCTCTGCGCCCAGCTCGCGGAGCGCCGCGCCGTAGGAGCGCAGGCCGTCGGTGGTGATCGCCTTGGGCGAGCCGTGGCGCTTGAGCGCGTTTGGGATGAAGCGCAGCGCCGCGGCCTTGTCGCGCTCCTTGGTGACGAAGGACTCGAGCACCTCGCCCTCGTGGTCCACCGCCCGCCAGAGGTAGTGCTGCACGCCGTTGATGCGGACGTACACCTCGTCCAGGTGCCACCGCCAGTGGGTGTGCTGGCGCATCGCCTCCACCCGCTTGCGCCGGATCTCTGCGGCGAACATCGGCCCGAAGCGGTTCCACCAGAAGCGCACCGTCTCGTGGCTGACCTCGATCCCCCGCTCGTGCAGCAGGTCCTCGACGTTCCTGAGCGACAGCGGGTAGCGGACGTACATCATCACCACCAGCCGGATCACCTCGGGCGAGGAGTTGAAACGGCGGAACGGCGAGGGCGGCAGCGGGCGGGCCATGGGCCACCCTCACCGCTCAGCCCTACCCGCCCGTTAGTTTGACAGCGCCCGTCGACCGCCTCAGCCGTCCGTTGCCCCATTCGGCCGGACTTCAAACATTGCCGTAAGAGCTTCGGCGGCAGACCACCTGAGGCTCCGCCCCCACTTAGGACTTAAACCTGACGCCAAAGGTTCGTGCTAATTTGACGTAGATCTCCGTCGAACGCCCGCGATTGGCTGGGTCGATGGGCTGATCTGCGCCACTCCGAATGCCCCAAAATGCCTGCAAATCACGACGTGGCGTCCAACTAAACTGAAGACTAGCGAGGCTTGACGTATCCCTGTCCACAACGGGATAACGACGGTCAGTCTTGTAAAGCTGGTAGTCAGCCAAAAGGTAGAAAGCAGGACCGAAGAACCAGACTCCTGAGAGCTCCAGGGCGGTTTCCCTCAGACGTTCGCCGCCCTTCGGGTTGTCGCCCAATTGATCCCCGGACAGCTTGAACGTCAGATCCAGTCGGTCGATGGGTCGCGTATCCAGCGTGATCGCGACCATTTGGCCGGAGGTGACCTCGCCGGTGGCGAAGTCCACGGCCTGACCCACGGTCCCGTTGACCTGAAGCAGGGGGACCCGAGGATGGGGGTTCACAAAGAAGGTCCAGGCCGCGTAGGTCGTCTCACGCACGTCCCCTTGCTCGTTCAGCACTGCTGCTTCCGGGTGCAAGGACACGTCGAAGTTCAGGTTGTGGCGTCCGGACCCGGTGAAACCGAAGGCAGGGCCGCCTTCGTAACCGTGGTGGTTCAAGGGCGTGAGCAGCAAGCCATCGACGTAGGGCTCTAGATCGTTCAGCCCGAAGATGCCCGATTGAATCTGATGACGCAGGTCGAAGTTGACCTGCTGATAGTCGACGCGGGGAACGTAACCGAGCCAGCTTTGAAAGCCGTCATCGTATCGCTCATAGTGCAAGGTCCAGACGTTGGGGCCAGTATGGTACCAATCGAGCAGCGTGGCTAAACCGGAGACGGTCTGTCCACGCCACGATGCGAGCAGGTCAGGTCGGTTGGGGTCTTGCGTCTGTGACGCCAGGATTTGTCCTGTGACGTGGTTGTTTACGTCGCCCCAGACGCCGTCGAACCCACTCACCGCATTGTAGCTCCCGTCTTCATTGCGTTTAATCGCACCCAGCACCCCACCATCGGTGGAGCCCCCGAAAGCCAGCTTGGCGTGGACAAAGACGACGTCTGAAGCGGCGGTGGGGTAGCCGATGCTCGAGCTCAGCAGGCCGGGCTCGATGATGCCTGGTCGGCCGACGTCGCGCGCGGCGAAGACGGTGGCGTTGAGGTTGTCCGAGCGGTTAGTGAAGCGCAGGCCCACGTCCGGCTCGGCGACCGTGCGCGTGTAGAGCGCGGCGATCGGCGTCTGCACCAGGTCCAGGCCCTCGCGGAAGAAGGGGCGTTTCTCCGGCAGGTTGATCGCGAAGCGGGCGTTGGCGGTGAGCTGGGGCGAGTCAGCCTCGACCTGCGAGAAGTCCGGCTTAATCGTCAGATCCACCGCACCGCCCGGATAGGGCAGCCACTTGGCGTCCAGGCTGGGGCGCGTCTTGATGTGGTCGCCGGAGCCCATGGCGCCGGAGTTGCGCGTGCCGCTAGCGGTGGCCGAGGGCGTGACGATCAGGTTGTCGGTCTTGGGCGTGAGATCGCTGAAGGTCAGCGCGCTGGCGTAGCAGAGGAAGCAACTAGAGAAGTGCGGGAAACGCGCCGTCGCCATCTGCGTGTTGTTTTCGCGCGGCACCCCCCGCGTGACGATCACCCACCATCTCTGGTCACCGACGCGGGAGATGCGCAGCGTGGTGAGCGGGATGCGCAGCTCCGCGCTCCAGCCGTGGGCGTCGATGTGAGTGGCGACGTCCCAGTCGTAGTCTGGATCGGTGGTCTCGCTCTGGCCGGCCTCGTTCTGCAGACCGTCGGTCTTCACGCCGCGGGCGTTGACCCGGAAAATGTAGGCGCTGCGCCGGGCGCCGAGCGGGTCGATGTAGACCTGCATGTAGTCGTGGCTGGCGCCGACCTTGTCGCGTCGCACGAAGGGCGTCCGCAGGCGGCTCGGGTCGCGCAGGTCGGCGCGAAGGCCGATGTAGATGTACCTGTCGTCGTACAGGAAGCGCGCCGAGGTGTGCTCCGACGGCGCGCTCCTGTCGCCGGGATAGTATTCGACAAAACGGTCCAGCAGCGGCGCGCTTGCCCAATCGGCCTCGTCCAGTCGGCCGTCCAGATTGATCGGGCGACCAGCTCGAACAGCCCGTACGGGCTGCCCCTCTTCCGCCGCGTATGCCCCGCACGCGCTGAAGAGAGCAGCCGCCAGCGCCAACGCCCTCAAGGTCCTGGTGTCTATCCTCATCACTAAGCGTTCGCGCATGCGGAATGCGTAAGCTTGGCGTTTGCGACCGTGCGCCGTCGCCTCGCGATGAACGGACGCCGCTGCGACGACCTCCCGCTTTCACGCGACGAGTTGGCTGGGTTTGGAGCGACTGATCCGTCATTCTGTCGACATGAAAGGGAGCGCCGTTCAGACCCGCGACCGCACCCTGATCGCAGCGACGATCATACTTTGGACCGTCGCCTGGGTGGCCTGGACCGCGGATTGGGCGCTGGAGCCCATGGCCTTCGCCGGGGAGCGGTCGCTTCGGCGCATCCCGCTATGCGTGCTGGGCGTCGCTCTTTGCTGGGCGATGTCGCGCCCGCTGGGGTCTGCGACCCGGCCCGGCGTCTCCGGTCGGCTGCTGATGGCGCTCGGTCTCTGCGTGCTGGCGAGCCTCGTCCACGCCGGCTTCAGCCAGCTAATCTTCTCAGGGATCGCACCCCGCTGGGAGGCGGCCTCCGTCAGGGGCTGGCTGGGGGCCGCCATGACCAACTTCTGGGTCTTCGCCGCCTGGTCGGCGCTCTACTTCGCGCTCGACTACGATTCCGCCGCGCGTGACAGCCGCCTGGCGCTCGCGGACGCGCACGCCAACCTGTTGGAGGCGCAGAACCTCGCGCTTGTCAGGCAAGTCGATCCGCACTTCCTGTTCAACGCGCTGAACACGGTCTCCGGCCTGATCGAGGAGGGCGACCCTGAAGGCGCGGATCGCACGACGCTGGCGCTGGCGCGAATGCTGCGCGAGACCTTCCAGCGAGACCTTCCTCCCTCGCGGACCTTGGGCGCCGAATTGGCGGCGCAGAGTGCGTACCTCGACGTTCAGACGGCGCGGTTTCCGGATCGGTTCACCTTCGTGGACGCGGTCCCGGAGTCGCTACGCCGACACCGCGTGCCCACGCTGATCCTGCAGCCGCTGATCGAGAATGCTTTCACTCACGGGGTGGCGCGCAGCCAGACCCCAGTGACGCTGGAGGTGAGCGCACGGAGCGCAGGCGACCAGGTGGTGATCAGCGTGCGCGACGACGCCGCGCCGGTCGGCCTAGCGACGCACAAAGGAGACGGCATCGGCCTCGACAACGTCAAACGACGACTGGAAACCATCTACGGGAAACGGGCGACGCTGACGGTCGCACCCCTTACTCCGCGAGGCTGGATCGCTGCGATGGCCCTGCCGTGACCCTGTCCGCCGTCATCGCGGACGACGAGCCGGTGGCGGTGCGACGGCTGCATCGTTTGTTGGCCGCCATCCCCGGCGTCGACGTGGTGGGCTCGGGGCTCAACTGCGCCGCCGTGCGCGAGCAGATCGAGCGACTGCGCCCCGACCTGCTGCTGGCTGACATCGAGATGCCCGGCGAGACGGGCCTCAGTCTCGTCGAGAGCCTCGATCCTCTGACCGCTCCGGTCGTGATCTTTGTCACCGCCTTCAGCGAGTACGCCATGGAAGCGTTCGGCCTCGACAGCGCGGACTACCTTCTCAAGCCTGTCGAGCCGGAGCGTCTGGCCGCCGCGGTCGAGCGGGTCCGCCGCCGGATTGCGGGGCGCAGCGCGGCGGAGCGGGAGGACGAGCTGCGATCTGTCGTGTCGGCGCTGCGCGCGCGCCTGCCAAACGCGCAAAGCGCTTTCGTCTGGGCGCGCGATGGCTTCACGGATCACCGGGTGCCGCTGGAGGCGATCCTCTGGCTCGAGGCCGAACGCGACTACGTGCGCCTGCACACCGAGGCGCGGCGCTATCTGGTCCGCGACCGGCTGAGCGCCTTCGAGAAGCGCCTTCCAACAGACCACTTCGTCCGCGTACACCGCTCCGCCCTAGTGCGGCGAGCGGCTGTGGTCGCGATCGGCCCCAAAGGTGACCGCGCGTACGCGCTCACCCTCTCCAACGGCGACGTCGTCCCCGTCAGCCGCGGTTTTGCAGACGCCGCTCATAGCCTTCCGCGCACGCCCGCAGACAACGCCCCATGAACCCGCCGCCTTAGGACCCGCAACTCCAGGAGACCCTTCCCATGTCCGTCATGAACCGTCGGCGGCTCGGCATCACCTTCACCGCGACGCTGGCGGCGACGGGCGCGGCCGCTGCGTCGAAGGCGGCCCGTCCTGCGCCCTCCACGCCGGTCATGCGCTTTCCGTCGCCGACCCAAGCGGTTCCCGTCGCTGTTGTGCTCGATGAGGGCGCGACGATCATCGACTTCGGCGGTCCCTGGGAGACCTTCCAGGACGTGGAGCCGGCGGCGGACGTCCCGGGCTTCAGAATGTACACGGTGGCGCGCAGCCGCGAGCCGCTGCGCTCGCAAGGCGGCCTGCACATCCTGCCCGATTTCACCTTTGCAGACGCCCCGCGCCCACGTGTGGTGCTCATCCCGGCGGAGCTCGGCGCGACCTACCCAGAGAAGCTCACCTGGATCCGCGAGATGTCGAGAACCGCGGACATCGTCATGTCCGTCTGCAGCGGGGCCTTCATCCTCGCCAATACCGGGCTGCTGAATGGCCTATGCGCCACGACCCATCACCTGCAGTATGACCAGTTCTCCAAGGCGTATCCCAAGATCAAGACCCTCCGAGGCCGCCGCTTCGTTGACAACGGCAAGTTCGTCACCGCGGGCGGCCTGACATCCTCGATCGACGGGGCCCTGCACATCGTGGCGCGGTTCTACGGCGTCGACGCCGCGGAGAAGACGGCGCAGCGCATGGAGCATGACGGCGACGGCTGGCGATCCGGTGTGCGAGCTCAAGCGGCCTGATCGCGCCGTCGTCAGAGGAGATAGCTATGACTTCCCCAATCGCCGCCGCCGCCCTCGCCGCGCTGATGCTCACGGCCGCGGCGGGCTCCTACACGCCGGCCACGTCCCCCACCATCGCCGCCGCCGTCGCCGACCCCGCGCGCACTCCCAAGGACGTCGCCGCCGACACCTTACGCAAGCCCGCCGAGACGCTGGCCTTCGCTGGCGTCCGGCCCGGCATGAGCGTCGTCGAAATGTATCCGGGTGGCGGCTACTACACCCGCCTGCTCAGCGACGTCGTCGGTCCCCATGGCCACGTCCTCGGCGTCGAGAACGCCGGCTGGGATGGGGCCGTCAGCACGGACCGAGCAGCGTACGCCGCGCTCGGCCGCGCCAACGTCAGCTTGGATGCTAAGCCCTTGGGGCAGCTGAGCGTGCCCCATCCGGTCGACCTCGTCTGGGTCAGCCAGAACTATCATGACTTGAAGGTGCCCGAGTTTAGTCCGGTCGACGTCGCCGCCTTTAACCGAAGCGTCTTCCAGGCTCTCGTCCCGGGCGGGACGTACATCGTCATCGACCACCAGGGCGCCCCCGGCGCCTCGCCCGCGCAAATCGGCAAGCTACACCGGATCGACAGGGCCCAAGTTATTCAGGAGGTGACGGCGGCGGGCTTTCGCCTCGTTGCCGAGGGTGACTTCTTGCGTCGTGTCGACGACGACCATACGCGGCCAATCTTCGACCTGAAGGGCCGTACGGATCAATTCGCACTGAGATTTGTGAAATGAAGGTAGAGCGCCCGTAATGCCTCTGCGAGGCGAGGCGCGTTGTGTCTTGCCAATCAATATTGAAGCATTATTGTCCACATCTGAATGCGATTAGACAGCTTTAGACAACTAAGGTTGAATCGCCGCGTTACAGGCTTCGTCTGTTGCACGCAGTCGAAATTTTGTCGCAGGATCAATCATGTTGACTCTCCTCGCGCTGACCGCCGCTCTTGCGTTGCCCAAAGATCTTTCGGCTGCGGTCGCCGCTTGGGATGAGGCGCAGCTTCGGGGAGACGCCCGTGCGATCGATCGCCTTTTAGCTGACGAATATCTGCTCGTCTCCGGCTCGGGCGCTTTGGAGACCAAACCGCAATTCAAGGCCGAGCTGACAGACCCCGACTACAAGCTCGACCCGTTCACCATCGAAGAGCCAATAGCTCGGATCTGGCTAAACGGAGCTGTCCTTGGCGGCGTAGTGCGTGAGCGTGGGCTGGATCATGGCAAGTCTTTCGACGCGCGGATTAGGTTTGCCGACGTTTGGGCTCATCGCTCCGGCCGATGGCAATTGATCTATACCCACGTGAGCCGGCCCTGAGCGCCGCTCAAGCGCGTCACGGCGCCGCGTACTATGCGCGACGGCGGCGAGTTCACCTTGGCCGTTTATTGTTCGACTATGGAGATTTGAACACCGCGGTGCGCGTTGGAAGCGGACTTTGGCCCGGGCAAGTGCGAGCTTAGCGCGCCGCCGACGCCTCACCCCTGCGCCACTGGGCGATGAACGCGGCCGCCGAGCTGTGCGCGGCCAGCGGCATGTGGGCGAGGGCGACCATCCATTTCGGCGGCGTCGAGTCCTCAGGGAACGATCGATAGGCGACGCCTTCGATGCTTACCTTGCGCGCCATGGGGCGGACCACAACAGACGCTCCGACCCCTGCGGCTACCAGCGCCAGCGTCGTCAGCATTCGGGGCGACTCCTGCACGACCCTGGGGCGAAGCCCGAAGGAGGCGAACAGGGCCAGCGCCTGGTCGTAGAAGTCGGGCCCGTAGGTGCGCGGAGGCAGAATCAGGCGCTCAGCGCAGTATTCCAGGAGCCGAGGCATCTCCCACCGAGCCACGACATCCGGCACCGCCGCTACCACGACATCCTCCGAGACGGGCATCTTGACCATGCGCGGCGGCGCCTCAAGCCGGGGCGCCACGAAGCTCAGGTCGAGGTCGCCGTTCGCAAGAGCGGCAGCGAGTTCCGGCGTCGTGCCCTCTGATAGCTGAAGACGGATTTCCAGTCGGTCAGCAATCCTGACAGCGTCACCTAGGGCGCTCCACAGCGCGGGAGTGATGACGCCCAAGCGCAGCGTGCGTTCGGGCGACGCCGCAGCGCTAGCGAGCTTAGCCGCACGCTCTGATGCCGCGATGGCCACGCGCGCCTCCGGCAGAAAGGCTTCGCCCGAGGGCGTCAGGCGCACCCCGCGTGCCGTCCGCTCCAACAGGGTCACGCCGAGCCGCCGCTCAAGCCGCTGGATCGACTGCGAAAGAGCCGGCTGCGCCACGCCCAAGCGCGTCGCCGCGCGCCCGAACGAGCCTTCATCGGCGACGGCGGCGAAGTGCTGATAGGAGCGGCTCGTCATAGCGAGATGCTATCGGCTAATTGTTGTGCCATCACCAGGTGCACGAGGTCGGCACCTTCAGGCGAACGGACCCGCATCGCCCTCCAGCATGGTGCGTCTAAGCCGGGGCGGCTCGCCCGGTTTACTCACGTCAGCACGGTGGCCCTGCGGGAAGCGCTCTTGCGCATCGCAGCAAGCGGCCCGGCCGCGACCGCGACCGCGAGCACGCGTAGGCTGGAAGAGCCCCGTCGCTGAAGCGGCGGCGATGAGATCTCGACGTGAGAGGTCGCCTGAACAGGAAGCCTTGCAACCGTGTCACCGCGACTTCCGAATGAGCGGTCGTCAGCTCGGCACTCTGGTTCGAAGCCTTATACGCTGATAGGCGTATGTGACATGACGCAAGGATTTCGAGACAGCTAGGGTGAGTGGTCTGCGTTCTAGCTGCGAGATTTACGTGCCCGCCGGCCTTCTCGTTACGAGCTCCATCCTCGCCGCCTCCCCTGCCGCGGCCGCCCCTTCGCCCGACGACGCGGCTTGCGGGATGCTCAAGACGCGTACGCAGGTTTTTTCCGACGCCGGCCAGCGCAACGACGGGGCGGTGATGGCCACGATGCTGGACGCGAATGTGATCTTCTTCAACGAGGGCGGCGACCGGGCCACGCGGGCCGACATGGCCGCGAACACGCCAGCTTCAGCATCGGAGCCTAAAGTGACGATGGCCGTCACCGACTGGAGCTGTCACCGTTTCGGTGACACGGCGGTGCGGGTTTCATCGACGTACGCGCTGCAAACGGACCGGACGGCGCAGCGACTTCTCGCTTTCGCTCGGTTGAGACTTGGCGTCTCGCGCCAAGCGGCTGGCTGATGATCGGTAGCCAGACGCTCGCCTTACCGGACGATCCAACCCCGGTGACGCTCGCCGCGAAAGAGCTTGACGCGTATGTCGGCGAGTACAGCTCGTCGGACGGTTGCCAGTTCCGCTTTACGCGCCAGGGCGACCAGCTCCTCGCCTCGCTTTCGGGTGGCCCTGCTACGCCTCAGGCCGCCGAAGTTCGCGATGTCTTCTTCACGCCGGGTCGATCGCGCTTCCGCAAAGTATTCACGCGCAATCGCGATGACCGGGTGGATGGTTTTCTTTACCGAAGTGAGGGGCATGACATCCGCTTCAGGAAAGTACCCCCGCCATCATGAGGAGCCGACCCGTCAGAGCGGCCCGCAACTCAGTTAAAGGATCGGTCAAGATGGAGAAGTCCCGCGGTTTCGGCAGAAGAATTCGATGACCCGTGCATGCCTTTGCTGCTAAATATCGATGTACCTGACGTGCAGGTGGCGGAGCATTTCTACGCGCGCGCTTTCAGCCTTACGGTAAAACGACGATTCGGCTCAGACTTAGTCGAACTAGAAGGTTGGCCGATCCAACTCTACTTGCTGAAAAAAGAGAGAGGGACGATAGGCGCTGGACGCGAACGGCGCCGATATATAAGGCACTGGACGCCCGTTCATTTCGACATCCCGGTCAGTGATCTAGACGTCGCGGTGGAGCAAACGCTTAGACTGGGTGCGACGATAGAGCAACCGCAGCATGTGACAGAATTTGGCCGAATAGCTATGCTCGCAGACCCATTTGGTCATGGATTCTGCCTCATAGAATTCGACACGCTTGGCTACGATGCCCTTGTCTAGGTAGGATGGTGAGTAGAGGGCCGCAGTAGAGTAGATCGTGGGTTGTGTACCCTTGTGAGCGCTGCAAAACTCATTGGACATCATAAGAGGACGTAAAGGCCTTCTCCCCTGGTCGGCCATTTGCCTTGGCCTACTGACACGATAGCATCAGTTGCGCGTGTGACTGTAAGCGTCGGTAAAGTTCTTTACCCACGTTTCGTCGTAGTCGCCCAAGAGTGCTCTTTTCCGACTGCGTGGAGTTTGGCTCTGTAAGTGGGTAGCTAGCTTGGCCACAACACGAGAAATCTACACGTTGTCGGACGACGAAGATTGAGTGTCGTCCGCGAGCAGGCTGCGAGTGCACGCGCAGCCTTATGGTCGGCGCTGGCATCAGCTCTAGACGTCCATATTCTCGAGCCGATGCAGGAGGAGCTCTGCGCCTTGAACGATCTGATCTGGCGAGGAGACACCCAGTCCGAAAATCAAGCCTGTCCTGCCAGCTGAGCCGAAATAGTAGCGGGAGAGGGCGTGAAGGTGGATGCCGTCCCTCAGGAGCACACCAGCGACTGCGTCGAGGTCTTGCCCCGTCCGTGACGTCGCCGAAATGTGCATTCCATACGAGGAGGGAACCACTTCCAGCCACGGCGATAGCGGCCCACACAGCAGGTCCGTCAGGTAGCGACGGCGCTCGAGATAGATTTTCCGCATTTTGCGCACATGCTGTGAGAGGTGGCCCTCCGAGATGAAGGCCGCCACCGCCGCTTGCGTCGCGATTGGGCAATGCCAGTCCAAGCAGTTCTTCACCGCAATCAGAGTCGACATCGCCCAATCCGGAGCGATAACGAAGCCCAGGCGGAGGGCGGGCGACATGCACTTGGAGAAGGTGCCCACGTAGAACACCACGTCAGCGGCGTCGTCAGAGATCAGCGCCTGCAGGGGGGCGCCCGCGTAGCGGAATTCCCCGTCGTAATCGTCCTCGACAACGACGCAACCGTGATGTCGGGCGTGCCTGATCAGGGCCTTGCGACGGCCCGGGGACATCGACATGCCGAGTGGAAATTGGTGCGATGGGCAGAGGCAGATCACTTTTGCCTCGGCAGGCAGTCGCTCCACAATCAGCCCTTCGTCGTCCACCGGTATGGCGTAGAGCCGTGCGCCGGCTGCGGCGAAGGCTGCTCGCATCGGGGGGTAACCTGGATCCTCGACCGCTACGCCCATGCCGGGGTGCTTGACGAGGCTCCTAGCCAGGATGTCGAAGGCTTGCTGGGCGCCGGCCGCGATCAGGATATCTGTCGCTCGGCAGGCGATCGCCCGCGTCGTGGCGATGTGGCGAGTGATGGCTAGCCGTAAACGGAGATTGCCTTGGCTCCCCTGGGGACTGCGGTAGCTCGCCGGCGTCCGCTCAAGGCCTCGAAGCTGTTGAGACATCACTCGGCGGAAGACGGCTTGGGGGAAAAGCCCAGGATCGACGAGGGCGGGACGAAACTCGACAACGGGCGAAACCGCCGCGTCCTCACCCTCGCCGCGCCAAAAACCGATGGAGGCGCGCACTTCGGCGCCGAGCCAGAACGGGTTCAGCCGCTCACCCGCCGATGCTCCATTTCCGGGCGACGACACGAGCGTTTTCGGAAGAGCTTGCACGACACGGGTGCCGGACCCCTGTCGCGTCTCGATCAGCCCGTCATTTAAAAGCTTCTCATATGTCTTGATCGCCGTATTGCGCGACACGCCGAACGCGTACGACGAGCGCCTCGTCGATGGCAGGAGCGCCCCCGGCGCCAACCGGCCGGCGAGGATGGCGTCGCGCAACTGGGCGTGGATTAGACGAGAGGCGTCTCGGGAGCCTTTCGTCGGGCGCTCGATCGCCAGCTCGAAAAGAGGTTCTGTCACGGCCACGCCATAGTGGTCCCCAAGTGGACCAGATGCTTATCCGCTGATTGGCCCTTCCGCGGAAGCCTTCCAGGAGGGATGGGGTGGCCCCGCGCCGCGCTCAACCCGAGAACGCTCATGCCGCTTTCTATGCGTCTGGATTCTTCGCTAGCTGCCTCAATCTTCCTTGCCACCGCGGTCGACGCAAACTCCGCGACCGCCCAGCCGACGGATGTGATCTCCATCGCGATTGCAAGTAGCGATCGTCCGGCGACGGATCGGCAGCGTGACGCAGACCGGAAACCGGCGGCCCTGTTGGCGTTCGCCGGCGTGAAGCCGGGCGAGAAAGTCGGCGACTATGCAGCAGGGCAAGGCTACTTCACCCGCTTGTTCTCGGGCGTCGTCGGGACGCGGGGCCACGTCTACGCCACCGTGCCAGCGGCGCTTTTCCAATATGCAAATATTGTGAAAGGCATCGCCGACATAGACGCCTATTCGAAGGGCCACCCTAATGTCAGCGTCACTGCGGCCTCGGCGCTCGACGCCGCGCGCTTCCCCGAGAAGCTGGATCTTTCCTGGATCTCGCAGAACTACCATGACCTCAAGGACCCTTTTATGGGTCCGGTGAACATGGAAGCTTTCAACAGGGCGGTCTTTGCAGCCTTGAAGCCAGGCGGCGTCTATCTAGTGACGGATCACGTCGCCAAGGCAGGGTCACCCACCGATGTCACCGATACATTGCACCGTATTGAACCCTCTGTCGTACTTCGGGAAGTTGAAGCGGCAGGCTTCCAGTTCGTCGGAGAGAGTACGGTGTTGGCGAACGGCTCTGATCCCCACGACAAGGCGGTTTTCGATCCGTCTATCCGCGGGCACACAGACCAGTTCGTTTACAAGTTCAGCAAGCCGCACAGTTCATGATGGGACGTCGCTCCATGCCGCGAGTCAAGACGCTCACACTGTTTCTTGTCTCAAGCTTAGCCTTAGCTCCCCCTGTCGCTCAGGCGCGAAGCCAGACGGACTCGGCAATTTTGCGTGATGGCGCTCACGATTTTGACTTTGATATCGGTGTCTGGAAGACAGAGATCGTCCGCCGGCTGCATCCCCTGAGCGGCTCCAGCGAAACGATGGCGCTTTCCGGAACCGTCAACGTCCGCGAAGTTTGGGGCGGTCGCGCTCAGTTGGAGGAAATCGAAGCAGACGGCCCGAAGGGGCATTGGGAGGGGATGACCGTTTTCCTCTACGATCCGACCGCTCGCCAGTGGAGCATGAACTTCGCCAACAGCGCTGCCGGCAAGTTCACGACGCCGATGTTTGGGGGGTTCAAGAACGGACGGGGCGAGTTGATAGGGCTAGACACGCTCGAAGACCGCGCGATTCTTGTCCGAGCAGCGTGGTCAGACATTAAGCCCAACAGTCACACTTACCAGGAATCCTACTCCGCCGACGGCGGTCGGACATGGGAGGTTGCCTTCACCGCCCACAAAACGAGGCAGTGAGGGTAGGCCTACAGAGGGCTACATAGATGGCGCACCAGCTCTGGGATGTCGGTCATCATCACCAACAAGATCAAACGTTAAGTTGGGGGCTAAGCGCAAGCTCCGGCCTCCGCTCTGGGCTCATTTTGGGCAGCAGCGATCAGCCATTCGTGGCGGAGCAAGGCGACGAGGCGGGACCGAGGGCGATCCGACCGTGCGTGCGGCGGCCTGAGAACGGGTGAACGTGGCAGCGCTCCCCTTAGTCTGACATCGCCCCGTCAAGCTCCACGCCACGGCGGCTCTCCACCCCGAGCCGACGCTGGCGACGTCCCGTTCCGGCTGCGCGCGCACGGTTGTGCCCCAGGGTGTCGCAAAAGGCCGGCCGGAGCCGCCCTTCGGTGGTCAGATCTGCCCCACAGAGCAGATAAGCGCAAAAGGCCGACCTTGAGGTTGGTGCTGTTGCGCACGTTCGGCTCACACGCGGAGCGGTGACGCGCAGGTGAGTGCCGAAGGCGGCCCCGACTTTTGCGTACGCCGACCAGCTTATAAGGAAGTCAAACGCCAGCACAGGCTGTTCTCAGCCCAGGCACGGTGCACAGTCTCGACATGACTAAGTACCTGACTTCGTTCCAAGCGAGGCCATGGTGCTCGCTCCCGGCGAGTTGCCGGAGGTCGCAGCCGCCGCGCACGCCGTGATCGCCGAGGCGAAGAAGGCGGGTGTCTACGTCTTCGGGGGTGGGATCGAAGAGTCGATAGAGGCGGTCCGCGTTTCGGCGGACGGCTCGGTCTCCGCCGAGATCTACCCCGGCAGCCGGATCAAGGGCGGCTTCACCGTGCTCGAAGTGCAGACGCGGCAGGAGGCAGTCGAGTGGGCGCGCCGTATCGCAGAATCCTGCCGATGCGCGCAGGAGCTACGCGAATTCATGTACGACCCCGAGAGCTGATGCCGCGCTCCTTTTAGATTGCGTTGGGTGGCCGGGCGGAGCGCTCGCTGCTGATGGTCCTCGGCAACCCTTCCAGGATGCGCGACCCGCTACGGCCGCTTGGCGCCAAAAGCTGACGTTGAGACTGGTGCGGTTTGCGGGCGTTCAAGGTTGACGGCCGTCAGAGCTACTTCCCGCAAGCCGAAGGTGCGCGAGAGCCCCTCCCATCCGCACGGAGTGACCGTGACAGCCCGCCCCGCGGCCCTGATAATCCACCCGAGCTCGAACGCTCGCCTGAGCAGCGCCGCGCCGACCACGCCCGCCACATGCGGACGCCGCTCGCTCCAGTCCAGGCAAGGCCGGCATTAGCAGCGTCGCGACCGCCCTAGATCCGGAAGGACGGCGCCGAACTGCATCAAGAGCTTGTGACCCAAGGGCGTCAGCTCCCCCGCCTCTTCTGTAAGGATGAGGGCTCCTCGCTCGACCAACGCGTCGGCTAGAGCCACGCCGAGCCGGCCCGCTAGATGATCGTAGCAGGTGCGTGCCGCCCGCAGCGCCGGATCGATCCGCGGGGTCGCCCGCGGTCGCGACTCCAGCCGTGCCGCGACCACCATAATGCTCTCCAGCATGCGAGCGATCGCCGGAGAGGCCAAGCGATAGTACCGGTGCCGGCCTCGCGAAGCGCAGGCAAGCAGCCGCCCCGCCTCCAGCTTCGCGAGGTGCGAGCTGGCCGTCGCGGGCGTTACTCCGGCCGCCCGCGCCAGTTCACCGGCCGTGAGCGCATGGCCACCGACCGAAGCGCTCAGCATGTTCGCGCGGCTGGGATCGCCCACGAGGGCCGCGACGGCCGCCAGATCAAGCGCCTGATCCATGGCGCGACATAACACATGGGGAAGTCGGTGACGTCCGCGACGCTTCGACCGAAGCCGAAACATAACCGCTGGTCCAGCGCCTATCGTACGCGCACCAGACCGGGAGCGCCTCATGATCACCTGCTTCATCCGCTACGAGCTCGAGACCGCAGGTGCGGAAGACTTCAACACCTACGCGCGGCAATGGGGTGAGGCGATCCCGAGATGTGGGGCGGACCTGATCGGCTACTACGGCCCGCACGAGGGGTCCGCCAACGTCGCCTACGGCGTCTACAACATCGCGAGTTTGGCAGCCTACGAGCTCTATCGCGCACGGCTGCAAGAGGATCCGCTCGGCCGCGAGGCCTTCCAATTCGCACGCGCCAAACGCTTCATCCGTCGTGAGGATCGGCTATTTCTCCGCCTCGCGTCCGCGCCCAATGCGCCTCTCGCAGCCCCGTGAACTCCGTCGCCGCTAAGGAGAGCCCGCATGTCAGTTACTATCCAAAGCAAGCGCGCAGCCATCCGCGATCTTCATCGGGAGGGGTGCTTCGTCCTGCCTAACCCGTGGGACGTGGGCACGGCCAAGCAGCTGGCCGGCTTCGGCTTCAAGGCCCTGGCTTCGACCAGCTCGGGTGCGGCCGCCTCGCTGGGGCTGCGGGACGGGGCTCTGAGCCTGGAGCAGGCCCTTGATCACCTTACCCTGCTCGCCGCCGCCACCGACCTTCCGCTGAACGCCGACTTCGAGAACGGCTTCGCCGACGAACCCGAGCGCGTGGCGGACAACGTCGTTCGAGCCATCGCCACCGGCTGCGCCGGCATCTCGGTCGAGGACCGCACCGGGGAGGAACTCTACCCTGCTTCCTTGGCCGTGGAGAGAGTGCGCGCCGCGCGGCGCGCCATCGACGCCTCCGGTGAGGACGTCTTGCTGGTGGCGCGCACAGAGGGGTTCCTCGTCGGCCGCACCGATCTGGCACCCACGCTGGACCGGATGGCGGCCATGGCGGATGCGGGCGCAGACTGCCTCTACGCTCCCGGCCTGCTGACCCTCTCCGACGTGGGCGAATTGGTCAGGGTCGCGGCGCCGACGCCTGTCAACGTCCTGCTGTGGGGTCGCGAGATGACCGTCGAGCGCCTGGCCTCCGTCGGAGTGCGCCGCGTAAGCACAGGGGGCGCTCTAAACCGCATCGCGCAGGCGGCCGTCGCCCGCGCCGCTGAGGTGCTGCTTGCCGGAGGCGGTCTCGGAGCTGAGGCAGGCTAGAGCGAGCCGGTGAGACGTCACGGCTGGCTTGCGCGAGAAGCAGAGATTAGCTCAGGCGCAGTAAGCAGACCCTCGCCGCCTGACCATGTAGGAGGCCATCTGTTTCATCACAGCGAGCCTCCATGCGCGCAGGCACGCCCATCCTGCCGGCCCATATCGACGAAACCATCCGAGCGATTGCGGAGCTGCACGCCCGGCACCATCGCCAGGCTACGCCGACGCAGCGTGCCGTGGATCGGCTCACCTCGCTGGTAAGCAGACCTAAGTTCGTCGGCTGGCTGACCCTCGCGATCGTGCTGTGGATTCTGCTCAACCAATTTCTCCAGCTGAGCGGCCTTCGGGCGCTTGATCCAGCGCCATTCGCCTACTTACAAGACGCGGGCGAGTTGGTGGGCCTGTACATCGCCGTTCTAATCCTCGTCACTCAGAGGCGAGAAGATGAGCTTACAGAAGCCCGCGAGCAGCTCACGTTAGAGCTGGCTATCCTGAGTGAGCAGAAGAACGCCAAAATCATAGCGCTGCTCGAAGAGTTACGCAGGGATAATCCGCTTGTGCCTAATCGCATCGATGAAGAGGCGGCTGCGCTCTCCACGCCGGCTGACCCACAAGCTGTTCTCGACGCCATCAAAGAAACTCATGACGGCATGCTGGAGGAGATCGCCAGCGCGTCGAAGCTCCTGGTCGATGCAGGCCGAGAAAATGCCACTTAGCTGATAACAGCTCCGCGCCAAAAATGGTCGTTGGCGTCGCTCCGGGCATCGGACCTCCGCGCACGGCCCTGGCGGTCCGCTTGCGGCGAGAGCGCTGAGGGGCGCTGTCGACCGCAGCGAGGCTTTCAAGTTCTGCCTGTCGGCGGATACAGAAGGTAAGCCCGGGCAAACGTCGCGGTGACGTGACGAAAGTTTAAAAAGCCCATCGGCAGTCAAGGGTCTATGCAGGAGCTATGAAGGTCGCTCTCGCCCTCTTCGTCCTGGCCGCCGCCTGCGCGCTTCCGGCGCGGGCCGACGATCAACCTCCGCATCCGCGCGATCGCGCCGAGGCGACGGAGGTCCTGCGCAACCTGCGCCGCATCGTGACGCCCAACGGGATCGAGGAGGCTCGCACCGTGCGCATCGGCGGCATCGACCAGTTCATCACCATCCGAGGACATGACCGGCGCAACCCCGTGCTCTTGGTTCTGCACGGCGGTCCCGGTTACGTCCAAACCCCGTTCGCGTGGTGGTACTCGCACCCCTGGGAGGAGTACTTCACTGTGGTCGAGTGGGATCAGCGCGGCGCGGGCAAGACCTACCTGCTGAACGATCCTAAGACGGTCAGTTCCACCCTGACGCCGCTACGAATGCACGACGACGTCGACGAGATGGTGCAGTTCTTACGCAAGGACCTGCGCAAGCAGAAACTCTTCGTCATAGGGAATTCTTGGGGCAGTTACCTTGGCATTGAGCTCGCCCATCGCCATCCGGAATGGCTCCACGCCTACATCGGCGTCGGCCAGGTCGCCAGCGCGCCCGAAAGCGAGCGCCGTGGCTACGCCTTCGCCCTGGCCCAGGCGGAAAAGACGAGCAATCAAGTCGCAGTCTCCGAGCTGAAGTCCATCGCCCCCTACCCCCGCCCGGAAGCGCCGCTTTCGGCCATCGGCATTTCCCACAAGTGGGTCGACTATTTCGGTGGGGTCATGGCGTACCGGCACAACCAGCAGGACGAGAGCCGGGCAGGTCGCCTGTCGCCCGACTACACCGATGCCGAAGCGCCCCACATCTTCGACGGCAACGAGGTCTCAGAGGAGAAGCTGCTACCCTTTGTGCTCGGCGTAGATGAAACTAAGTTCACGAGATTCGACTGCCCGATCCTGCTGTTTGAGGGTCGCTTCGATCGGACCGTGAACTCCGAACTCGCCTACGCGTGGCTGAAGACCGTCAGGGCCCCCACCAAGCGCTTCGTCTGGTTCGAGAATTCGGCTCATGAAGCGATGACCGAAGAGCCTGGCCGGTTTCTGAACGCCTTAGTCCGCTTCGCCCGCCCCCTAGCCGTCAAAGTCGGCGACGGGCCGCCGAACTGACCGGCGCGGGACACGAACGGCGACCGGCCGACGCGGAGGTGGGCGACGGTTGGGGTCGAGCGGTTTGCCGACGAGATTGAAGTCGCCTGCCTAAGCCATCCCGCGAGGTGCCGCGTGCCCGGAGGTCGCCGCTGATGCGCCAGCAACGACGTTTAGGTCCGTGCGCCTTGGTCAAGGCGGCGCCGGACTTTGCGCCTGGCGGCCGAACATGTGGGTGTCAGACGCGGCGAGGTGTCGACGGGTGCTCAAGGCGTGACCGTCTTCGTCACCCTTCCTGCAGCGTCGCGGAATGCGATCTGAGCAGCGCCGTCCGCGGCGACGCTCAAGATCAGGCGCTCGCGCCCTTTCGCGTCACGCAGGGCCAGGATGGACGCTCGCGCTGCGTCCTTGCCGAAAAAGGCGCGGGGCTCGCCGTACGCGCCGGAGTCCACCGCTCGCCTCAACTCAATCGGATCTCTCCGCAGCTTCAGCCCCGCCTGCAAATCGATAGACGCCTCGGGCCGATCCGAGATGGTCAGGCCGGCACGACGGGCGGGGCCATCTTCCTCCTGCTGCAGGTTCACCACCTGGTCCTGCCCGTACTGATCGAAGCTGAGGTGGCCCACACCACTTATGTGCCCATCTGCATCCTTGGAGCCGCTGAAGATGAGGCCGCCGTTCTCGGTCGCCTCATCGTTGTAGAAGATCATCCCGGCCGACTGTCGATCGAAGGGCGTCTCGCGTCCGCGCACGATCACGCCGGGAAAACGCGCCCGGTCCGAAATGATCAGGCGCACACGCCCGTCCGGCTCTTTCACGTTGACGCGCTGCACGTCAATCTCGTCGAAAGTCGCCTTTCGAGGCGCTGCAGCCATAATCCCGACGGTGACAAGGCCGACCGTAAGTATGGCGCTGTATGCAGTCAAACAGCGGACAGGGTTCAAGGCCATGGCACGTTCCTAGGAGATCGTGCTCAGCCTTACCGAACGTTGCATGTCCCCGTAAGCCGGCCAGCCAATGTCCTGCGGTAGCACGAGCCAACGACCAATGAGCGCCAGAAACGGACATCAGCGTCGACCCGGAGAGCAGACGGTTGCGGGCCTGCCTTCAGGTCCGCTCAAAGGGTGGGTGTGCCCGCTGCCTGCGACTCCATCGCAGACGTTGGAGCCTGGGGAAGGCTGATCGCCCTCGCCGCCATTGCTGATTTGTCACTGGCGAGATTGACGCTTCGGCGTGAGCCTTCGTGCGTAGAGGGGACGAAATGGAAAGCTTTGCAACGGTGGCGTCGGTCGCTGCGCCTTCAGCAGCAGCTCGGCGCCTCACACTGGTCCGTCTTTTAGTCTTCCTCGCCCTAGCGGCGCTCCTCCTCCCGGCGCTGTCGCCGAGCGCGGTGGTCGGGCGTGGGGTGGTGATCAAGGCCCTGTTCGTCGGACGCATCGTCCTGCTGGTGGCCGCTGCAACATGGTTCTTGCACCTGCAGGGCGCGGGGTGGTCCGCGACCGGGCTACGTCGAGCATCCTGGTGGCGGGTGCTGCTGGCCGTTCCGCTCGGCCTCGTGCTCAGCGCCGTCTGCGTCGGGGCTGTCGGCACTGCGCTGCGCGGGGTCGGCGTCAGGGCGGCGGATTACGCCATGTTCGAACCGCTTCGAGGCAATCTCGGCGAGTACCTGTTTTGGGCGCTCCCGGTGACCTTGGGAACCGCGGCGATCGGCGAGGAGCTGCTGTTCCGCGGGTTCGTCCTTGGATCCATCGAGACGGTCCTAGGCGGCCCCAGAAGATCGGCGACTGGATCGGCCGTCATCCTGCAAGCTGTCATTTTCGGCGCGCTGCACCTCTACCAAGGCCCCGGAGGCGCCGCGACGGCGGCCACCATAGGTCTCGTCTTGGGGCTTGTCTGGCTCCTTACCGGTCGCAACCTGTGGGCCGGGATCGCCATCCATGGCCTGCTCGATCTCAGCGCGATGACGGCGATCTACCTCGCCGCCTTACCCCACAACTAGAGTGCCGCCGCCATGAGCGACAGGACGCTTACCACTAATGCCTCCGGGCTCTATCCCAACCCAACGTTCAAAGAGGCTGTTCACGCCGGGGGCTGAGCGGGAGGCCTGAATGGCTGTTACGCGCCTGGAGCGGACTTCGGAGCCACCCCGAAAAGCAGACGTGTCTCAGTCAGGAGGAGCGTCACATGGCCAAGCTCGACAGCGAAGCGCGAGAGTCCCTGACGGATCGCCAGTTCGCCTTTCCGAAAGATCCTAATGAGCCTCTTGAGGGCGCCAACCACGGGACGGGTGGGACGCAGCGACTGCTGCTTTGTTCAGACCGAAGAGGACACAAAGTCCGTGATCGACTGCCTGGAAGGGGGCGCGCTGTTGATCGCCTCCCATCAAGCTGCGCAGGCGGGCGGCGGACTCAGACGGTTGCAGGAGCGCCGTAGTCGGATCGGTCGGCAATCCACCTTACTTCGGCGCGGGCCTCCGCTAAATCCAGGCTCGTGACCCTTTCCGATGACCTGCCGATCGGCGACCCAACACAGGACCGCTACGGCCTGGACGCTTTCGCCGCGGCCCTCGCCGAGAGCATCTGGAGCTTATCGGCGCCCTCCGGGACAGTCCTTGCGGTCAACGGATCCTGGGGTTCCGGCAAGCGCAGCGCGATCAACTTGATCAAGCACCACCTGCAGGCCAAGGTCGCTCATAATCAATTGGTCGTGGTCCCCTTCAATCCGTGGTGGTTTCCAGGCTCGGACGCTCTGACGCTCGCGTTTTTCCGCGAGCTGAACGCCGCCGTAAGGCCGTCTCTCCCGGCCAGGCTGCGCAGATCTCTGGCGTGGCTTGGGCAGGGCGTATCGGCCACCGGCGCAGTCGCGGGAGCGCTGGCCAACCTGGGGGTGCCCGGCTTGGGAAAGGTCATCTCCGAGGCTGCGGGCGCGCTTGGCAAGGCGACTCGATTAGACCGCAGCCTTGAAGCCGAGCACCGCGAGGTCTCGAACGCGCTCGCCAGGCAGAGTAAGCGTTTCCTGGTCATCATCGACGACATGGACCGTCTCAACCCGGATGACGCTCTAACGGTATTCCGCTTGGTAAAGTCCGTTGGACGCCTGCCCAAGGTGATTTATCTCCTCGCCTTCGATCGACAGATCGCCGAGCGCATCGTCACCGAGCGGTTTCCGTCGGAAGGCGCAAGCTATCTCGAGAAGATCGTGCAGGGCGTGTTCGAGTTGCCGCCGCCGCCGCGCGACGTCCTGCGCCAGCAATGCGCCGAAGCAGCGTTCCGAGTGATGGGGGAGCCGGAGCGGCGGAAGACGACGCGGTTCTGGAACGTTTTCCACGACGTCGTCAGCCCGACACTCAACACGCCGCGCGACGTCATCCGTCTCTCAAACCAACTCTCGGCCACCTGGCCGGCCGTCGCCGGCGAGGTCGACCGGGCTGATTTCCTGGCCATAACCGCCCTCCAGTTGGCCGAGCCCGTCATCTACGCGGCCGTGCGATCCCACGGCGAAGAGCTCTGCGGGACCCAGCGCGCCGATGCGCGCCGTCAAGCTGATCTCCAAGCGCAGTACGACACGCTTCTCCGCCTGGCGGACCGGTCTGAGCGGGACCAGCGACGGCTGCGGATCGGCCTTCGCCGGCTCTTTCCCCAGCTCGACGCCATCTATGGCAACACGTTCCACGGAGGCGAACACTGGCGTCGAGATAGGCTGCTCGCATCTTCCCTTCACTTCCCGCTTTACTTCGCTTTCTCGCTCTCAAACGAGCTGCTGCCGGCTCAGCTGGTCACCGAGGTGATCGCCCGAGCCGACGACCGAGCCCACGTGCAGACGGTGTTCGAGGGGCTGCTCGCCCGACGGCGTCGTTCGGGCGAGACCCAGGCAAGCCTTTTGCTCGAGGAGCTGACGCTCTTTGCAAGCGATGTTTCCGCCGAAAAGATTTGTGCCCTGACCACCGCCCTCGTCGAAATCGCGGACAGGTTGAACGTTGACGCGGATGCCCAGAAGGGCTTTGCCGGCATGGGGAACAACAATCTCCGCCTGCACTGGCTCTGCAATGCCCTTGTGACCGACCGCTTCCCAGAAGCCGAGCGCGGCGACATCTATAAAGCGGCCTTGGAGGAGGCGTCAGTCCATTGGGCGGTCGGTTTCGCTGAACGGTGCCTGGCGGACTCTCGGCCGGAAGAGGACGGCCGCGATCGCGGCGAGCCCATCGTCGCCCAGGATCTCGCGGAAGCCTTCCGGACGATGGCGCTGGATAAGCTTCGGAGATGCGCGGCGGACGGCGCGCTGATCGCTCATCCGCGCCTCTCCTCACTCCTGTTCGCCTGGGAGAGGCTGGCCCAGGCGGGCTCCACCGAAGTGCGAGCCTGGACGGACAAGGCCCTCGACGAAGATGCGTTCGTCCTGGCGATGGCCCGCCAGATGCCCTCGACAGCGTGGGGCTTCGCCATGGGCCTCGATGAGATGGGCGACCGGATCCAGCAGCCTGACGTCAGGGTGGACGCCCAGATCTACGCCGACCTGCTCAACGTCGAGCGACTGCAGACGAGGATGCGGGCCCTGATCGATGGCGAGTGCCTCGTCGAAGCGGATCGTGCGCTCCTCAACGAGTTCCTGGCGCTTCCCCGCGGACCCCATGGGCGAAATCTCCCATGAGGACGACGGATCGTCGAGCTTCGATAGCGCGGCTGCCGCCCTCTCCTTACCGAGGCTCGCCCAAGCACAAGAATCGGCCGGCGCGCGGCCGCAAGGGCACTATGTGCCCGGAGTGGACCCACGCCGCCCAGAACCGGGGTCTTGGGAACGACGTCTTCGAACACCCCTGGATAGAGACGGTCGCCCATGCCCTGTTCGCGCGCGCCGAGGAGTCGACCTCGGAGCCCGGGCGGCGGTTTGCGACGGAACGCGGCATCGCATTCGAGGCGAAATCCAGTGCGGACGGGACCTGGCACGGGCATCCTGTACCCTGGGAGGAGGTGCCGGACGATCTCGTCGATCGCTGGCGCGCCATGGGCGTGGTCTCCGGTCGTGACCTGCAACGCTATCTATCCAAGGCTAAGAGCGACTATAGGTGGCCACTGGAAAGCGATGACGACTGACTGGGCCACCTTCGGCGATCCAACGCACTTCGAACTCGGCGTGCGTTGGCGAAACGATTCGGAGCCGCGCGCGCGGCGACCGAAGGGTTACGGCTGGTCGATCGGAGACCTTCGGATCACCGTCGCAGGACGCCAAGTCACCCGCAACCGACGCGGCGCCGCAGCTCAGTCCTACGTCAGCTGGTACGTCTTTCCCGTCTGCGCTTGGATTGCAGAGAACTGGATAGAACTCCTCCACGAAGAGGATTTCGCCTGGCCGAAGACGACTTCGCTTCCGGCCGCGGCGGCGTGCTCGGACGCCCTGCAGCAATGGATCGATGCGGACCAGCCGCAGGGTCGGACGTTCTATAAAAATGCGCGGGCCTGGTATCGGCGGCACGCGCTGCGGGCGGGAGCAGAAGGAGGTTTGTTCCCAGATCTCTATCTTCGGCGCCTTCTCGACACCATCGAGCTGTCGTGGACAGGCTCGCGCCCGCCGTTCGCGGGCGACGACTTTGCCTTCATGGACGAACCCGGCGCGGCCTATCTCCCGGTGACAGCCGTGGCTCGGCCACTGTGGGACCTGCTCGAGTGGTGCGTCTCCTCCGCGCCGGTCAGTCTGGAAGCGGACGTCAAAGCCGTTGCCGGATTGAAGACGGTTGTCGATAAGCTTCGTGAGCTGCCCGTCGAGCGGTTGGACGAGGCCTACGCTGGCTCGACCGTGCTCAGCTTCGCGCGAGCCGTTCTTGATCGGTCGGACGCGCGCGAGGCCATGACGGACACCCTCGTGCAAGGCGCGCCGGCAATCGCTCAGTTCTCACCGGCTGTGGCCATGTTCGGCGGGGTGTCGCCCTCCCTGGGCGAAGCGGACGTGCGAGCTCTCTCCGAGCTTTTAGTCGGCGCTTGGGGCGGGAGCGAACGGACCTCGCTGGGAGCGCTTGTGGAGGATGCGGGGTTCCCGGCCGCCCGCGCGCCCTATCTCGACGGCCAGCGTCTCGCCCTAAACCTCATCGAGGACCTCAAGCTCGCCGACGAAGAAAGCTGGATCGACGTACGCGCCGTAGTCGACCATCTCGGCATTCGCGTGCTGAGCGAGGCGCTCGAGACCGACGGCATCCGCGGCGTGGCCCTCGCCGGAGACGGACTGGCTCCAACCATCCTCGTCAATCTCGCCAGCCCCTACAACTCGGCGGAGGAAGGACGGCGCTTCTCCATAGCGCACGAGCTCTGTCATATTGTGTATGATCGAAGTCACGCGCGCCGGGTCGCGGTGAGCAGCGGACCATGGGCCCCGGCCAGCGTGGAGAAGCGCGCAAATGCGTTCGCGGCGATGCTGCTAATGCCGCCGAAGCTCGTCGCTGAAGCCTTGCCACATGGCAGAGTGGACCGCGAGGCGCTCGCCCAAGCGGCCGCAGCGCTCCGTGTCAGCGAACACGCGCTTTCTGAGCACGCCTACAACATCGGGCTAATCGACGAGAGCTTACGAGAACGGCTCCGAGCAGCCCGTCACTGACGTGTGCCCTGGACATTCATTGCTCGATTCCTTCTGCGGCCTGAGCGGCGCGGCCAAGGTTGAGAGGGCGCCAGGAACGGACATCCGGGTCCGTGCGCCTTCCGGACGTCGGCGACGAAAGCGGGGAGGTCCGTGAGGCGTTCCTGATGAGCGACGATGCTCACCGCTATACGCAGCTCGGCTGGAATTTCGCTCGGCATGGCGTCGTGAACCACCGCGCTGAGGAGTACGTCTCTGTCGCCAATCCCACGATCCATACCAACACGGTCGAGGGCTTCTACAGCATGATAAAGCGCGGCATGCGTGGCGTGTACCAGCACTGCCGCGCCCACCACCTGCACCGCTACGTCGCCGAGTTCGATTTCCGCTACACGAATCGCGCAATGACCGGCTGCAACGACAATGACCGCGCAGCACGCTGTATTGCCGCGCTGTGGGCAAGCGCCTCACCTATCGGCGGCCTTGAGGGCGGCGCTCCTTCGGGCTGCACGAGGCCGCCGTTGCGTAAGCGCAACCAGCGCTGGCGCACAAAGCATTAAGAGCTCATTTAGGAGTGCGACAACGTGTCGGCGGACTCGACTCGGCGAGTCACCGCAGCATGGCGAGTGAGACCTGGAAGGGGCCAAATCCTTCCAGGTCTCGTCAACCGCCGTGCCTGGCGGCCACCTCGTGAGGTCCCGAATCTTCCCTGAATCGGAGCCTCTGGTCAATCGGCACGGCTTTACCTGCCCCAAGGAGAGGCAACGCCGTGGCTGCTTACAAGTATCAGAACATCCTTTCTTACGACCCAGGGGAGATGTTCGACCGAGAGTGGGAACTTAGCGTTCCCGCGCCTCTCTCAGCTATTTACCGCTGTACGGGGTGCGGTCGTGAGGCCGTGTCAACACGGGGTCACCCCCTGCCTCCCCAGAATCACCATCAGCACTCTATAGGCCAGCCTCCGATTGCTTGGCAGCCAGTGGTGATGTCGACGCACGCCTAGCAGCGTGTGAGGGCGCGGGCTTCGGCTCGCGCCCTCTCTTTTCATGCGGCTGGGGCGGGGTGGCGAGCATCCGCTTCAGCGTGTCGTCGCGGCTCTGAGCCGTTTCTTCGTCGGACATGTCAGAAGCCTATGATCCCGCCTAGAGAAGCTTTCTTCGGGTCTATGCTCAAGGTTGAACGGGCCAGGCAGCACGCCGCCGCCATTGCTACGCTACAGCAAGCCTTGGCGATTGCTTTTGGATCACCCCTTCTTGCGCCGTCGCATATCTTGAGGCGCACAGCTTCTCCCACTGTCACCAGCTTGGTGATACCGTTCAGCGTCACTTCGACCTTAGGCTCGCTGACACCTTGACGCTTCGGAGGCGTAGGATGGCTTACACCGCCAGACCAGCGGCCCATTCAAGCGGTCTCCAACCTAGGGGCGTGGCCGGTCATCGCACTCCAACGCTCGAGCGCGACCTCCACGTAAGCCGGCTCAAGCTCGACGCCACGACACCGTCGTCCTACCCGCTCGGCAGCCAAGAGCGTGGTGCCTGAGCCCATGAAGGTGTCCAACACGACCTGGCCCCGCTTGGTCACGTCCTGTATAGCGTCGGCCACCAGACTAACCGGCTTGACCGTTGCGTGAAGTTTTAGGTCCTCGCGACGCGTGCCGTTGAAGGTGTTGACCGAGGGATAGTCCCACACATTAGTCCGGTTACGTCCATGTCGGCCCAGATTCACGGCGTTGAAGTTGGCGACGTCGCCAACGCGAAAAACGTAGATGAGTTCATGTTTCGAGCGATACAACGCGCCCATTCCCGCGTTTGACTTGTTCCAGACGCAAATGTTGATGAGCTTGCCGTAGAGCGCCTCGCCGACTCGCGCGAGATCAGCCCCGTGGCGCCAATCCATGCAGACGAAGTGGACGGCGCCCGGCCGAGAGACGGCGACGGCAGCGCCAAGACTCTCCTGCAAAAAGAGGTCGAATGCGTCCTTCGACATCTCGCCTGAAGCCATGGCGAACTCGCCATGCTGCGAATCTACGTTGGCGTGCCCCTTGATGCGCACGTTGTAGGGCGCGTCCAGGAACGCTGCGTCCGCCATGTCCCCGCCCATGACGCGCTGGACAAAGCCGCCATCTCGGGAGTCACCGCACCCCAGGCGGTGGTCGCCTAAGGTGTACACGTCGCCGATCTTAACCTTTGGCTTTGGCTTGGTCGCCGGCACCGCTTCGTCATCTTGGTCATTGAGGCTCGCCAGACGGATGTCGACCTCGGCCACGCTGAAGCCGATGGCGTCGAAGTCGAAGACTCCAACTTCGGCACTGAGTGCGGCTAACTCCACCTTAAGGAGATCGTTGTCCCAGCCGCTGTTGAGCGCGATCTTGTTGTCGGCCAGCCGCAAGGCTCGCCGCTGAGTTGCGTCAAGGTGAGAAAGGCGGATCGTTGGGACCTCAGCCATCCCACACGCCTTGGCCGCGAGGAGCCGTCCGTGGCCGGCGATGATGACGTCGTCTTGGTCAATCAGGATCGGACTGACGAAGCCATGCGCGTCGATGCTTTTGCGCAACTGCGCGCGATTTGTGCGCGAGGATGAGACCGGGCGCTGCCTGGCTCAGGCTTGATCCTGTCAGCCCGTAGATACTCGACCCTCAAGTCAAGGCGAGATGGATCGGCACTACTCGAGGCGAGTCCACACTCATCATACCCTCTACCGATCCGATCTCAAATCGAGGCAGAAGGCTGTCTCTCATGAAAGCGAATCCTTAGTCAAGAGCGCGCGAGGCTGTCGCCCGTCGATTGTTGACATATGACCATTCTAATTACTTATTCAACAATCAACACTGGCGACATAACGATGGAAAGTAAGGCGTCAACCAACATACAGGCGATCCTACTGCTATCCAACGCTGGCAAGATAACAATGCAAGCTACGGCTTCGACCAACACGAACACGACGCTACTACTCCCACAGTAACGCCAAACCACGCCAACTACCGGCAGCAAGGGCCCAATGCGCCGGGCACCGGTCCTAACCGCCCGTGGTCCGCGAGCGCAGGGCAGCGTGATGGCCGCAATCAACGTCCCCTAAGAAATCCCTGCTGTGCTCCGGAATTTCCCTGCTGCCGCCTGCAAAACTCCCTGCTCGCGTTCCAGAGAGTCGACCCGTGCCGTCTTGGGTTTTGAGAAACCGCTTTAGCGCGCAGAGGAGCCATGAGCTCACGTAGCGCAATCCGAAGCATCTCTCGGCGGCCGGAGACACTACCCCGCCAGCCCTCACGACGGCGCATAAAGCTTGTGCGGCCGGGGTTACTGAAGCGCCTTTGAAGGCTGCAAACGCTTGTTTAAGCGACGCCTTTCCTCAAGCTCCAGATTGGAGATAGAAGCTTGAGAAAAGGTGGCGGTGACGGTGGGATTCGAACCCACGATACCGTTTCCGGTATGACGATTTAGCAAACCGTTGCCTTCAGCCTCTCGGCCACGTCACCGTGCTCGCGGCCCAACCCGGCCGTTCCCGCGTGCTCGAAAGCGCGCAGGCCGCGTGCATAGCGGCTGGGCGGCCTGCGTCAACGGTGGGCGGTGGCGGCCGCGGCGGAGGGCGCGTGTGTTAACGGGCCGCTCAGCCCGCACAGGTAGAACCGCCCGATCTCGTCGGAGAGGATCGTGGCCGCCACTCACCCGTCGCTTGCAGCCGTCCCGGAAGGACCCGCCCGGCGCGGGCCGTTCCGGCCGGCGCGTCTGGCGCCGGTGCGCGAGCGCATCGGAGCGGCGGCGCTCGCGCGCCGCCTGCGTGGGGCCGACGTCCTGGCGCTGAGCTTCGGCGCGCTGTGCGGTCTGGGCGACGCCGACCCGCGCCACCTGCTCGAACAGCCCGTCGCCGTCGTGCTGCCGATCGCCGCCGCGGTGCTGACGACCGCCCTCGCCATGCGGGCCGCGGGCGCCTACAAACTCTCGCTCCGCGAGCCGGCGGCGAGCGCGGGTCTGCGCGTGCTGGCGGCCACCGCCATCGGCGCCGCGGCCCTTGCGGCGGTCGCCGTTCTCGAGAGCGCCGTCGGCTCGAGGGCGCCGGGCGCCCGCACCCTCGTCGGCTGGATCGCGGGCGCGGCGCCGGCGCTCTGCGTCGTGCATGGCGCGGCCTGGCTCCTCGTGCGGCGGTGGCGCGCGGAGGGACGGCTCACGCCCAACGTCGTGGTGGTGGGCGCGACGCGCAACGCCGCCCGGCTGATCGAGGCCGCCCTGCAGACGCGCGACGTCAACATCCTGGGCGTGTTCGACGACCGGCTGGCGCGCGCGCCCTCCGACGTGCACGGCGTGCCGGTGCTGGGCGACACGCGCGCGCTCCTGGAGCACCCGGTCCTGCCCTATGTCGACCGGATCGTCATCACCGTCAGCGCCTCGGCGCAGGAGCGGGTGCGCGCGCTGATCGAGCGGCTGCGCGTCCTGCCCAACGCCGTGACGCTGTTCCTCGACGTCGACGGCGAGCGCGAGCGCGAGCAGGCGCTGTCGCGGCTGACGGACCAGCCGCTGGCCCAGGTTTCGGGCGCGCGCGACGACGCGCCGCGCAGCGAGGCCAAACGCTGGCAGGACACCCTCGTCGCCGGCGTGGGCCTCCTCATCGCCGCGCCCTTCATGGCGGCGATCGCTCTCTGGGTGAGGCTGGACAGTCCCGGACCGGTGCTGTTCCGCCAGAAGCGCTACGGCTTCAACAACGAGCCGATCGACGTCTTGAAGTTCCGCACCATGCGGGTGGAGGCGACCGACCCCGACTCGGCGCGCCAGGTGGAGGCCGACGATCCGCGGGTGACGCGGGTGGGCCGCTTCCTGCGGCGCACGAGCCTCGACGAGCTGCCGCAATTGGTGAACGTGCTCGTGGGCGAGATGTCGATGGTGGGCCCGCGGCCCCACGCGATCGGCATGAAGACCGCCGGCGAGGACAGCCGCCGCCTCGTCGCCGAGTACGCCTGGCGTCACCGGATGAAGCCCGGGCTCACCGGCTGGGCGCAGATCAACGGCTCGCGCGGCCCGGTCGACACCCCCGAGGCCGTGCGCCGTCGCGTCGCGCTCGATCTCGCCTATATCGAGCGGCAGTCGTTCCTGTTCGACCTCTACATCATGCTGATGACCGTGCCGCGCCTCCTGGGCGACCGCGCGGCCGTGCGCTGAGCGGGAGGGGCGCCCGGTGTTCTGGCGTGGCGTGGTGGGCTACCTGCCGGTCAATCTCGTCCAGCTCGTCGCAGGGTTCGGCGCCATCGTGGTGTTCACGCGCCTGCTGAGCCCCGCCGACTACGGCGACTACGCGCTGGGTTTCTCGGTCTCCTCGCTCGTGCAGACCGCGCTCCTCGTGTGGAACGAGGCGGCGATGGCCCGCTTCTACGCCGCCGAGCGCGACGAGGCGGGGCGCGCCGCGCTCTTCGCCACCGTCTATCGTACGTTCGGCGTGCTGGCGCTCGCCGTGCCGGCGGTGACGGCGCTGGCGGTGCTCATCCTGCCGCTCTCGCCCGGCATGCGGCTGGCGCTAGGGGCCGGCGTGCTGTCGGTGGTGGCGCGCAGCGCGCTGAAGCTCGCGCAGGAGCGGCGGCGCGCGGCGGGTGCGGTGCGCGGCTTCGCGCTGTTCGACATGGCGCAGACCGGGGGGGCGTTCGTCCTGGGCGTCGCCGCGGTGCTCTTCGGCGCGAGAGGCGCCGGGCCCTTGATCGGCGCGGGCGCGGCGTGCGCCCTGTGCCTCGTCTTCGCCCTGCCGTCCGAGCTCGGCCAGGCGCGCGCGGGGCGGTTCGACCGCGCACGCCTGGGCCGACACATGAGCTACGGCCTGCCCGTCGCCCTGTCGCTCCTGATGAGCCTAGCGCTCGCCACCACCGACCGCTTCGTGTTGGCGGGCGCGCGCGACGCAGCGACCGTGGGCGCCTACCACGCGGGCTACAGCCTCTCGAATCGCACCCTCGACGTGCTGTTCATCTGGCTGGGCATGGCGGGCGGTCCGGCCGCCATCGCCGCGCTGGAGCGCGGCGGCGAGGCCGCGCTGCGCGTCGTGGCCCGCAGCCAGGCCGAGCTGATGGCGCTCGTGGCCATCCCGGCGGCCACGGGCCTCGCGCTCACCGCCCAGCCCCTCGCCGAACTGATGGTCGGGCCGGCGCTGCGCGCCGACGCCGCGCGGGTCACGCCGTGGATCGCCATGGGCGGGCTCTGCGCGGGGATGACGACCTACTACCTCCACACCGCCTTCACCCTGGCGCGACGCACGAAGAGCCTCCTCCTCGCCTGGTCGCTGCCGGCAGGGCTCAACCTCGTGCTGACGCTCGTGCTGATCCCCCGCTACGGGCTGGACGGGGCGATGTGGGCGACCACCGCCAGCTACGCCGCGGGCCTCGTGGCGGCCTACGTTCTCGGGCGACGCCACCTCAAGTTGCCGATCCCCTGGCGCGTGCTGGGCGAGGCGGCGCTGGCGGCGGCCGGCATGGCGCTGGCGGTGAACGCCCTGCCGGACGGGGGCGGCCTGCCGGAGCTGGCGCTCAAGGCGGGCGTCGGCGCGCTGGTCTACACCGCCGGGATCACCGCACTCGACCTAGGGCGCGTGCGGTCGCTCGTCGCTACCGCGCGCGCACACGCCCGGCCGAACCCCGCGTGACCGCGCCCGAGCCTACGATTGTCGTCGACGGTGCCGCCTGGGCGGGGGCGCAACCCCGGCTGTCGGTGCTCATCCCCTTCTTCCGCGACGACCCGCGCCCGCTCCTGGCGCTCCTCGACCGCGAGGCGGACGCCCTGGCCGGAGCGGCGGAGCTGGTGCTGCTGGACGACGGCGGCGGCGACGCGGCGCTCTCGCGCGGCGTGGAGGCGGTCGTGGCCGCGCTCGCCCTGCCCGTCCGCCTGCTGCGACCCGTCGGCAACCTCGGGCGCGCACGGGGCCGCAACCTTCTCGCCGCCCATGCGCGCGGGGGCGCGTTCCTGTTCCTCGACAGCGACATGGCCCCCGACCGGCCCGACTTCCTGCGCGCCTGGCTGGCCTGCGCCGACGAGGGCCTGGCCGCGGCGGTCGGCGGCTTCACGCTCGACCAGGCGCGACCCGGGCGCGAGCACCGCCTACACCACGCCCTGCAGCTGCGCGCCGAGTGCCTTCCCGCCGAGGTCCGCGCACGCCAGCCCGAGAAGTATGTGTTCACCTCCAACCTCCTCGTGCGCCGCGATGTGCTGGCCGCCGAGCCCTTCGACGAGGGCTTCAGCGGCTGGGGCTGGGAGGACGTGGAGTGGGGCGCGCGGGTGGCCTCCCGCTTCGGCATGCACCATGTCGACAACCCTGCGAGCCACCTGGGCCTCGACACCGCGCCGGCCCTCCTCGCCAAGTACGCCGCGTCCGGGCCCAACTACGGGCGCCTCCTGCGTCGTCATCCGCAGCTGGTGCGCGGCTTCCCGAGCTACCGCGTGGCGCGCTGGCTGCGACGCCTGCCCGCGCGGCCGCTGCTGCGCGATGCGCTCCGCCGGGTCGCTCTGGCGGAGGGCGCGCCCCTGCCCGCCCGCATCGCGGCGGCCAAGACTTTCCGCGCGGCCGTCTACGCCGAGGAGGTGGAGTGAGCGCGCCCTACCGGCCCGACCTCTCGCTGCGCGGCAAGCTGCGGCGGCGCGCGGTGCGCCTGCGTCATCGCCGCCCCGCCGCCCGCGCGCCCGGTCTGTGGCTCACCCTCTCCTTCGACGACGCTCCGGAAAGCGCGCTCCTTGCGGGGCTGCCGATCGTGGAGGCGGCCGGGGCCCGCGCCACCGTCTATGTCTGCGCGGGGCTGGCCGGGACCACCGCCCACCTCGGCCGCTACGCCGACGCCGACCAGGTGCGCGCCGCCGCCGCGCGCGGACACGAGATCGGCTGCCACACCTTCTCGCACCGCGACTTCGGCCGCGCGAGCGGCGCGGAGGCGGCCGAGGAGCTCGGGCGCAACGCCCACGCCTTCGCCGAGTGGGGCCTGCCGCCCGCCGAGACCTTCGCCTACCCGTACGGCGACGTCGCCGCCGGGCCCAAGGCCGACGTCGCACGCCGCTTCGCCCTGGGTCGCGCCCTGCACGCGGGCGCGCTCCGCCGCGGAGGCGACCTCGCCCAGGCGCCCGCGACGATCACGGACGGCCCGGGCGGCGAAGCGGGCGCGCTGGCGGCGCTGCGGGTGGCTTCGGCCCGGGGTGGTGGCTGGGTGACGCTGTTCGGCCACCAGGTGAGCGACGCCCCCGGCGAGTTCGCCACCGCGCCCGCAGCGCTGCGTCGCGTGCTGGCCGCGGCGCGCGAGCTGGGCTTTGAGCCCGTCACCGCCGCCGAGGGCGCCCGACGCCTGCGAGGCTGAACGCGACGCGCAGGGCTCTCACAGGTCCGGCGCGTGCATCTCGCCGCGGTTGGCGTTGCGCACGAGCCGGCCGGTCGGGTCGAACACGAAGCCGTAGCTCAGCCGCTCGCGCCCGCGCACGCCGACGTAGCCGCGCCAGCGCTCCAGGATCAGCCCCTCGGGCAGGTAGGCGCGGTCGGCGGGCGGCCCGAGCGCGTCGGCGATCTGCGCCTCGGTGGTCACCCCCGGGCGCCACAGGTGCGCGTCGACCGGCGTCATGCGGTCGGCCACGCCGCCGCAGCCGGACAGGAGCGCCGCGCCGGCGAGGAGGGCGAGGCGCCTCATCCCTCGTCGCGCTCGGCGGCGCGGGCGGCGAGCTTGGCCAGCGTGCGGCCGCGGCCCCGCGTCAGCGCGGTCACCACCCCGCGGAAGGTGCGCGCTTCCTGCTCGGTGAAGCGCGCCCGGCCGAGCGCCACGCGCAGGTTGCGCACCATGGCGGGCTTCTTCTCCGGCGGATGGAAGAAGCCCGCGTGCTCCAGCTCGTCCTCCAGCTGGTCGAAGAGCCCCTGCATGGCGGCGCCCTCGGCGGGGGGCGGGGCGTCGCGGAAGTGAGCGGGGGCGGTCGCGTTCTGCGTCAGCCGCCACTCGTAGGCGTTCACCGCCACCGCCTGGGCGAGGTTGAGCGAGCGGAAGCGCATGTCGACGGGCACGGTGACGACGGCGTGGCAGAGCGCGATGTCGGCGGTCTCCAGCCCCGCACGTTCCGCCCCGAACAGGATGGCGCAGCGCAGCCCCTCCCCGCACGCCCGCGCCAGCGCCGCGGCGCCCTCGCGCGGGGTGAGGACGGGCAGCACCGTCTCGCGCGGGCGCGCGGTGGCGGCGTGCACGAGCCGGAGGTCGCCGATGGCGTCGGCCACGGAGGCGAACACCCGCGCGCCGTCCAGCGGCCAGTCCGCCCCGGAGGCCGAGGCCCAGGCCCGCGACTGCGGCCAGCCGTCCCGCGGGTTGACGAGCCTGAGTTCCGACAGGCCGAAATTGGCCATCACCCGCGCGGCCGCGCCGATGTTCTCGGCCAGCTGCGGCTGGTCGAGGATCACGACGGGCGAGGCTGGCGCGGGCGCGTCCACCCCTGTCTCGTACGCCGCGCCGGGGCTCCGGCTCAAGCTGACGGAGACGCCCACGATCCGTTCAGGGAGCCTTCAGGCAGGCAAGCCGCTTATCGCATCATGGAAAGCGCCAAGCTTCCCCAACGAGAGGACGTACTCTTCATGCGCAAGCTGCTCATCGCGGGCGGCCTGGCCGCGGCCACGCTCGCGGCCGTGCCCGCCGCCGCGGACGCCCAGGTCCGCTGCGTCAATCCCCAGAACAACACCACCACGGGCGCCCTGGTCGGCGCGGCCGGCGGCGCGGCGGCGGGCTCCTTGCTCGCGGGCCGGCACGACCGCGGCAAGGGCGCGCTCCTGGGCGCGCTCGGCGGCGCGGTGCTCGGCGGCGTCGTCGGCAACCAGCAGACGCGCTGCCCGGACGGCTACTACGCGCAGGACGCGTCGGGCCGCTACTACGACAACGACGGCAACCCGTATCAGCCAAACGGCTACGGCCCGCCGCCCCCGTCGAATGGCGCCTACAACAACGGCTACGCGCCCCAGGGCGGCTACGGCCCGCCTCCCGGCCCCGGCTACAACAACGGCTACGGCGCTCCCCCTCCCGGCGGCCCCGGTTACGCGGGCGGGAACGAGGGCTACTGGCGCGGCGCCGGCCAGGGCATCCGGGCGCGCACGGACTTCCTGCAGCAGCGGATCGACCGCTCGGTGCAGAACGGCCAGATCGGTCGCCGCGAGTCGGCCAACGCCTATGCCGACCTGCGCGACATCCGTCGTCAGGAGGCTCGCCTGCGCGAGCGGGACGGCGGACGGCTGAACGAGGCCGACCGCGCCTACCTGCAGGACCGCCTGGACCGCGCGTTCCGCAACCTGCACTTCGACCGCACCGACGGCTACTGAGCCGCCGACGCGCGCGCGCGCCCCGGGTTCCTACCCGGGGCGCGACCCGCTAGAACGCCGGCCGCCCCTGCGCGCCGGCCCCTCCCGGCGCCGCGCCCCCCGCGAGCCGGACCCGAGCCTGATGAGCCTCTCCAAGATCAAGGTGCAGAACCCCGTCGTCGATCTCGACGGGGACGAGATGACGCGCATCATCTGGAAGATGATCAAGGACAAGCTGATCTTCCCCTACCTCGATCTCGAGCTCGACTACTACGACCTCGGCATGGAGCACCGCGACGCCACCGACGACCAGGTGACGATCGACGCCGCGCACGCGATCCAGAAGCATGGCGCCGGCGTCAAGTGCGCCACCATCACGCCGGACGAGGCGCGCGTGAAGGAATTCGGCCTCAAGCACATGTGGAAGAGCCCCAACGGCACGATCAGGAACATCCTGGGCGGCGTGATCTTCCGCGAGCCCATCATCTGCCGCAACGTGCCGCGTCTCGTGCCCGGATGGACGCAGCCGATCGTGGTCGGCCGCCACGCCTTCGGCGACCAGTACCGCGCCACCGACTTCCTGATGCCGGGCAAGGGCGTGCTCTCGATCAAATTCGTCGGCGACGACGGCCAGGTAATCGAGCGCGAGGTCTACAAGAGCCCCGCCTCGGGCGTCGCCATGGCGATGTACAACCTCGACGACTCGATCCGCGACTTCGCCCACGCGAGCTTCCGTTACGCCCTAGATCGCAAGTACCCCTGCTATCTCTCCACCAAGAACACCATCCTCAAGGCCTACGACGGGCGCTTCAAGGACATCTTCCAGGAGGTGTTCGACGCCGAGTACGCCGATCAGTTCAAGGCGCTGGGCCTCACCTACGAGCACCGTTTGATCGACGACATGGTGGCCTCCGCCTTGAAGTGGTCAGGCGGCTACGTCTGGGCGTGCAAGAACTACGACGGCGACGTGCAGTCCGACATCGTGGCCCAGGGCTTCGGCTCCTTGGGGCTGATGACCAGCGTGCTCCTCACCCCCGACGGGCGCACGGTGGAGGCGGAGGCCGCGCACGGGACCGTGACCCGCCACTACCGCCAGCACCAGAAGGGCGAGTCGACCTCGACCAATTCGGTGGCGTCGATCTTCGCCTGGAGCCGCGGGCTCAAGCACCGCGCCAAGCTGGACGACAACCGCGAGCTCGACCGCTTCGCCGACCTCCTCGAGCAGACCACCGTCGCCACCGTAGAGGGCGGCGCCATGACCAAGGACCTGGCGCTCCTGGTCGGCGACCAGCAGGGCTGGCTGACCACCGAGGGGTTCCTCGACCGGGTGGCGCAGAACCTCGAGCAGCGCGCGGGGGCGGCCGGAGCCTGAAGGCTCAGCTCGTCGGGACGGCCCCTTCCCGCCCGCGACGGGCCGGCGCGGGGGTCGGCGCGGCCGCGCCCGCCTCGCCGCCGCCCGCGCCGCGCAGGAGCTCGGTGACACCCGACACCGCGCCCGCCAGAGCGCCGAAGTCGGCCGGCACGATCAGGGTGCGTGTGGTGGGGGCCGAGGCCAGCCGGCTGAAGGCCTCCACATAGCGCTGCGCCACGAAGTAGTTCAGCGCGTCCACGCTGCCGGCCTCCACCGCGTCGGAGACGGCGGTGGTGGCGGCGGCCTCGGCGGCGGCGGCGCGCTCGCGCGCCTCGGCGTCGCGGAAGGCGGCCTCGCGCCGGCCCTCCGCCTCCAGGATGGCGGCCGCCTTGGAGCCCTCGGCGCGGGTGACCTGCGCCTGGCGCTCGCCGTCGGCCTCGGTGATCACGGCGCGACGCTCGCGCTCGGCCTTCATCTGGCGCGTCATGGCGTTGGTGATGTCGGGCGGCGGCAGGAGATCCTTGATCTCGATGCGGGTCACCTTGAGCCCCCAGGGTGCGGTCGCATGGTCGATCACGGTGAGGAGCCGCGCGTTGATGGCGTCGCGCTGGGAGAGCACCTCGTCCAGCTCCATGGCGCCCACGACGGTGCGCAGGTTGGTCATGGTGAGCTGGGTCACGGCGAGATCGCGGTTGGCGACCTTGTAGGCCGCGGCGGCGGTGTCCATCACCTGGGTGAAGACGATGGCGTCCACCTGGACGGTGACGTTGTCGCGGGTGATCACCTCCTGCTGGGGGACGGGGAGCACCTGCTCCATCAGGCTCATCCGCCGCCCCACGCGCTCGACGAACGGCGTCAGGAAGGCGATGCCGGGCTCCAGGGTGCGCGTGTAGCGGCCGAACCTCTCCACGGTGAACTCAAACCCCTGCGGCACGACCTTGACCGTGGCGGTCAGGAGCAGAAGCCCCACCACGACCAGGACGACCAGAATCCCCAACGCCACGACACGCCTCCGTTCCGGGCCCAGCGCCCGGCGCGAGCTCCGACGCTAGCGCCGTTCCAGAGTGGGCTCCAACCTTTCGCGCGGGCCCCGCTGCGGCTAGAAGCGCCGGGCGCGGCCCGGTAGCTCAGCAGGATAGAGCAGCGCTTTCCTAAAGCGGAGGTCAGGGGTTCGAATCCCTTCCGGGCCGCCAGCCCCGCGACGCCTGCGATCGGCGCTGGCCTCTAGACCGCGGCCCGCCCCCGTAGGCCGTCGGCGAAGGTCGCCCAGGATCGCCGACGGCGGGGGTGCTGCGCCGCGATCGGGCCGTGCTGGCGCTCAAGATCCGCCCTCAGAGCGCGAACGGCGAGGATGTGGCCGGGGAACAGCATGTCCACCGCCGCGCCCAGCACCGGCACCTCGGCGGTGAGCGCGTCCACGCCGACATAGGCGGCCATGCGCGCCAGCGTCTGAGGCGAGGCCTTGGCTTGCCACCCCTTGTAGAGCAGCCATCCGCCGAGCCCGATGGTGTAGAGGCCGCCGCCGATCGGGATCAGCGCGAGCGCCGAGTCGATGCCGAGGTTGAGCGGCCCGACCTTGACGATCCGATCCGACAGGCGGGCCAGCCGCTCGCAGTCGTGCAGGATCTTGACGATGTGACCGGGCGCTTGGCTCATGACGGCTCCGTCCGTGTGGCGGAACTCATATGGGACCGGGACGGCCGTCGCACGAGCCCGGCGCGCTCACCCCGCGACGTCGACCGGGAGCGCCGGCCGGACGTTCGCTCGCGCGCCGGAGCGCCTATCTGCGCTCAATGCCCGCGACACCTCCCCGCGTCCGCGTCGTCGACCTCGAGACCGGAGGCGGGGGAACCGACGATGTGTGCGAGGCCGGATGGCAGGACGTGGTCCAGGACCCTGACGGCGCCTGGCGGTTGGATGACGCGGGCGCGGGCGCCCTCCTCGTCAACCCGGGACGCCCCATGTCGCCGGACACCCTGGCGGTGCATCACATACTGGACGAAGAGGTGGCGGGCGCCCCGTTCTGGCGGACGGTCGCGCCGTCGGTGCTGCGGCCGGAGGGCGGCGTGGCCGCGCTCGCGGCGCACCGGGCGGCGTTCGAGCAGCGGTACTGCCGCCCCACCCTCACCGGTGGCGCGGGCTGGATCTGCACCTGGAAATGCGCCCTGCGGCTCTGGCCGGAGCTGCCGCGCTTCTCCAACCAGATGCTGCGCTACCTGCGCCGACCCGAGGGCCTCGTCCACGCGCGAGGGCTCCCGGCGCACCGGGCCGGCCCGGACGCTTACGTCACCGCCCACCACCTGCGCGACATGCTGAACGTGGCCTCGGTCGAGCAGCTCCTGACTTGGAGCCGCGAGCCGGGGCTCCTGCCGCGCGTGCCCGCGGGGCCGTGGCGGGGACGGCCGTGGTCCGACCTGGACGGCGACGCCCTTCGCGTGTTGGCGGCCGAACGAGACGTCGACGTCCGCTTCAGCGCTCAGAGCGAGCTCAGCCGTCGCGACGAGCGCCCCGTCGAGGGTGGCGCGGAGGTCAGGCAGGCGACGCTGATCTAAGCCGAACGCCCGCCCCCGCGCCGGTCTTCTCAGGGGAAGGATGGCGTGCTGAGGATGCGCTCCTCCGAGGTGAAGGTGGACGCGGGCAGCCCCGCGGCGTTGTAAAAGGCGCCCGTCGTGACGCCCTTCCAGTTGTAGCGGACGAAGACCGGCCGGGTCACCGCCGCGCTCGCCACGCGCACGCTGTCGCCCTCGATCCGCGCCTCGGCGGGGACGTAACGGCGATCGGAGCCCGCGACCTCGAAGCCCGTCAGCGCCGCGCCGCGCGTGGTGAGCCCCTCGCCGTTGTCGAACCAGACGCGCAGGGCGCCGGGCTCGGAGGACGTCTGGCGGTAGAGCGGCGAAGCGTAGGCGAGACGCTCGCCGTAGGCGATCGCCCGCGCCCCCAGCGCCAGCCGCGCCCCCACCGTCTGCTTGTCGCTCGGGTGGACGTTGGCGGGGTCGCCGATGTCGGTGGTGACGGCCATGGCGGTGGAGGCCAGCCCCAACGCGCGGCGCTGGGCGTCGCGCACGATCGCCCAGGTCTCCCCCGGGCTGTCGAACGACGAGATCTGGGCGAACAGGAACGGCGTGTCGCCCTGGGCGAACTGGTGGCGCCAGTCGACGATCAGCCCCTTGAACAGAGCCTCGTAGTCGGGCGCGCGGCGCGGGTCGCTGTTGGTCTCGCCCTGGTACCAGATCACACCCTTGAGGCCGTAGGGCGTGAACGGCGCGACCATGGCGTTGTAGAGCGCCGCGGGGGTCCACGACCGCTCGTCGGGCAGCCAGTCGTGCTTGGGCGCGGGCAGGCCCCGGGCTTTCGCCTCGGCGTCGTCCCGGTCGTTGGCGGCGGCGGTCGCGTCCCGGTCGGCCAGCCCCGCCTCGAAGCGCGCACGGGCGGCGAAGGCGGGCAGGAGCGCGGGATCGGCGGCGATCCCCTCCGTCGACACCCACGAGTCGGCGGGCGTGCCGCCCCAGGTCGAGTCGATCACCCCCACCGTAACGTGCTCGCGCGCGGCGATCTCGCGCGCGAAGAAGTAGCCGACCGCCGAGAACTTGGCGGCGGTCTCGGGCGTGCAGGTCGTCCAGGCCCCGTCGGCGTCGTGGAGGGGGAAGGCGCTGGCGGCGTGCTCGACCCGCAGGAGCCGCAGTTGGGGGTTGGTCGCCGCCGCGATCTCGGCGTCGGCGTTGTTGACGTGGGCGGACGGGGGGAAGCCGGAGAGCGGCATCTCCATGTTGGACTGGCCGGAGGCGAACCACACGTCGCCCACCATCACGTCGTGCAGGGTCACGCCCGCCTGGCCGCCGTCGGCCGTGATGGAGATCTCGTAAGGGCCGCCGGCGCGCTCGGGCGCGAACCAGGCGTCCCAACGCCCGATCCGGTCCGCGACGGCCTCGGCGCGACGGCCGTGCAGGGTGGCGGAGAGGCGCGAGCCCGGCGCGGCCCAGCCCCAGAGGTGGATGGGTCGGTCGCGCTGCACCACCGCGTGGTCGCCCAGCATGTGCGGCAGGCGCACCTGCGCCGTCGCCGTACCCGCCGCCGCCGCCGCCGCCGCCGCGATGATCGCCGCGGCCCACGCCGCCGCACTCCAGGCCTTCATCAGCCAACTCCTTCTTGAGACCCGACGGGAGAACACCGACGCGCGCCGGTCAAGCGCCGCACGCCCAGCTTGTCCGACTCGCGCTTGCTTCCTAACTCCCGGCCATGGCCGACCGTACGGCCGGGGCGGCGCCCTCACGTCTGGTCGCGGTTCTCGGCCCCACCAACACGGGCAAGACGCACTACGCGGTCGAGCGCATGCTGGGCCACGCGTCCGGCATGATCGGCCTGCCGCTGCGCCTCCTCGCGCGCGAGGTGTACGACCGCATCGTCAAGCTCCGCGGCCGCGCGTCGGTGGCGCTGATCACGGGCGAGGAGAAGATCGTCCCGCCGCGGGCCGCCTTCTTCGTATGTACGGTGGAAGCCATGCCGCTCGGCCGCGCGGTCGAGTTCCTGGCCGTGGACGAGATCCAGCTCTGCGCCGACCCCGCGCGCGGTCACGTGTTCACCGACCGGTTGCTGCACGCCCGCGGCGCGCACGAGACCCTGCTCCTGGGCGCCCTGACCGCCGGGCCGCTGATCCGCAGGTTGTGCCCAGACGCCGAGTTCGTCACCCGCGAGCGCTTCTCCACCCTGAGCTATGTCGGCTCCAAGAAGCTGACGCGCCTGCCCCGCCGCACCGCCGTCGTCGCCTTCTCGGCGGAGAATGTCTACGCCATCGCCGAGCTGATCCGCCGCCAGCGCGGCGGGGCGGCGGTGGTGATGGGCTCGCTCAGCCCGCGTACCCGCAACGCTCAGGTGGCGCTCTACCAGGAGGGTGAGGTCGACTTCCTGGTGGCCACCGACGCCATCGGCATGGGCCTCAACATGGACGTCGACCACGTGGCCTTCGCGGGCCTGCGCAAGTTCGACGGCCGCCGCACGCGCTGGCTCACGCCGCAGGAGATCGGCCAGATCGCCGGCCGCGCGGGCCGCTACACCAAGGACGGCACGTTCGGCGTCACCGGTGAGGCGCCCGAGATGGACGAGGACCTTGTCGAGGCGATCCAGGAGCACCGCTTCCACCCGCTGGACGCGGCCGAGTGGCGCAACGCGCGGCTCGACTTCGACGGGCTCCCCGCCCTGCAGCGTTCGCTGGCCAAGCCGCCGCGCCAGGACGGGCTGAAGCTCGCCTCCGAGGCGGTGGACGAGGCGACGCTGCGCGCGCTGGCCGCCGATCCCGACGTCGAGGCTCTGGCGCGCGGGCGCGACCGGCTGCGGCGGCTATGGGAGGTCTGCCAGACGCCGGACTTTCGAAAGACCACCGCCGATGAGCACGTGCGCCTGTGCCGGACCGTGTTCGAGCAGCTCACCGGGCGCTCGGGCCGGCTCAGCGATGACTGGATGGCCGAGCACGTGCGCGCGGTGGACCACCCGGGCGGCGAGATCGACCTCCTGTCCCAGCGGCTGGCCGCCATCCGCACCCTGACCTACGTCGCCGCCCGACCCGACTGGCTGCGCGACCCCGCCCACTGGCAGGCGCGCACCCGCGAGGTGGAGAACCGCCTCTCCGACACCCTGCACGAGCGGCTGATGCAGCGGTTCATCGACCGGCGCACGTCGGCCCTCCTGCGGGGCCTGAACCTGCGCGAAGACGTGCTGGCGGGGGTGGGCCACGACGGCGCGGTCACGGTGGAGGGCCATGACGTCGGCCGCCTCGTCGGCGTGCGCTTCCAGCCCGCCCGCGGCGCCTCGGCGCTGGAGGACCGCGCGCTGCGCCACGCCGCGGTGCGCGCGGTGGGGCCGCTCCTCGTGCGCCGCCTGGGTGAGCTCGCGGCCGCGCCGGACGAGGCCTTCACCCTGCGCGAGGACGGGACGGTGCTCTGGGGCGGCGAACCCGCGGGCGCGCTCGCGGGCGGCTCGCCGTTCGCCCCACAGGTGCGGATGGAGCGCGACCTGGGCGAGGAGGCGGCCGGCCTTTCGGCCGCCTACGCCCGCGCCCAGCGCCGGCTGGAGGCGTTCGTGGCCGTGCGCTCGGCGCAGCTGCTGGCGCCCTTGAAGGCGCTCGACGAGGCGATGGGCGGCGGCCAGCTCAAGGGTTTGGCGCGCGGCCTTGCCTTCCGGCTGCGCGAGTGGGGCGGGGTGATGGACCGGCGGGTGGTGGCGGGCGAAGTCGCCCAGCTCAGCGCGGGCGAGCGACGCGCGCTGCGCGCGCTGGGGGTGCGGTTCGGGGCCTTCACGCTCCACCTCCCCGCCCTGCTGCGGACGGAGGCGCGCGCCCATCTGGTCGCCTTCGCCCGTCACGCCCGGCCGGACTGGCGCCCGCCCCACGACGCGACGACGGCGCTGCCCGCCGACGCTCCGGCGCCGCCCGTGCTCGCCGCCTACGGCCTGCGCGCAGTGGGCGGCTTCGCCGTGCCGCTCGAACGCTTGGAGGCGCTGGACGCCGTCCTGCGCTCCGCGCCGGCCGAGCACGGGGCGCGGCGCCTCACCGACGAGGCCGCCGTCGGGCTGGGCTGGACGCCTGCGGAAGCCGCGCACCTTCTCAAGGCGCTGGGCTACGCGCGCGCCGGCAAGCCGGAGGCGGGGCGCGGGGGCCGGTGGCGGCTGCGGCGCGTGGAGCCCGCGCCCAAGCCGGAACCCGCAGCAACGCCGCAGGACGCCGCTTCCCCCTTCGCCGCCCTGCGCGAATGGGGTCCACCGCCGTCGCCCGCGGCCGCCGCGCCCCGGCGCAGGCGCGTTCGCCGCCGACCGGCCGCCGCCGTCGTCGACGCCGTCGGCGGCGGCCCCGGGTGAGCGACGGGAGCGACGCCGTGCGGGTCGACGTGTGGCTCTGGCGCGCACGCTTCTTCAAGACGCGCGCGCTGGCGGCCCGCTTCGTGGAGGACGGCCGCGTGCGCCTCCTGCGCGCCGCCGGCGGGGAGGCCCGGCTCGACAAGGCCAGCCGCTGCGTGCGCGCTGGCGACGGGCTCGTCTTCGCGCTCGGCGGGCGGCTGTCGGCGGTGCGCGTCACCGCGCTCGGCGAGCGGCGAGGCCCGGCGGCCGAGGCGCGCACGCTCTACGCCCCGCTCGAGCCCGCGAGCGCCGCTTGACACCTCCGCCCCCGGCTGGAATGTCCCGCGGCCGCGCCCGACGGGCGACCCGGCCCGCCGCCGATCTCCGGGCGCAACCTATGTTTTCGAGCCCTGCATGACCTACGTCGTCACCGACCCGTGCATCAAGTGCAAGTTCATGGACTGCGTCGAGGTCTGCCCGGTCGACTGCTTCTACGAGGGCGAGAACTTCCTGGCGATCAACCCCGACGAGTGCATCGACTGCGGCGTGTGCGAGCCGGAATGCCCGGTCGATGCGATCAAGCCCGACACCGAGGACGACCCCGACGGCAAGTGGCTGAAGATCAACAGCGAGTATGCGAAGATCTGGCCGAACATCACCGTCATGGGCACGCCGCCCGCCGACCGCGAGGCGTACGAGCGCGAGACCGGCAAATTCGAGAAGTACTTCTCGCCCAAGCCCGGCCGTGGATCCTGACGATCCAGCCGCGCGCCGCCGCGGCCACGGCTCCGTTCACTCTCCGTTAACCAAATAGCCTCGGCGGCTTTCGCCGGAGGGGCTTCTGTGATACTTTCCTGCGGTGACGGACGGGCGGCGCGATTTGGCGCGCTCGCCGCCATCAAACCAGTCCCGCCGTCTCCAGAGGCGCGCGATCGAGTGTGAAGGGTGGTCTGAGATTTTCGTCAGATCGTCGGATGTGCTCGCGGCCTCAACGCCGCCCAACGTCCCTGTCCCCCGCTTTCTCGACGCCGCCCGGCGGGCTCCGCGCATGCGGACTCCCAGGTTCCGGAAGGATGTTCGATGACCAAGAGCGTGACTGATTTCCAGGTCGGCGACAGCGTCGTCTACCCCGCCCACGGCGTGGGCAAGGTGGCCGGCATCGAGACCCAGGAGGTCGCGGGCATGACGCTCGAAGTCTACGTGATCACCTTCGACCACGAGAAGATGACCCTGCGGGTGCCGACCAAGAAGGCCAAGACCGCTGGCCTGCGGTCGCTGGCCGAGAACAACGTCGTGTCCCAGGCCATGACCACGCTGAAGGGCCGCGCCCGGGTGAAGCGGACCATGTGGTCTCGCCGCGCGCAGGAGTACGAGGCCAAGATCAACTCGGGCGACCTGATCTCGATCGCCGAAGTGGTGCGCGACCTGCACCGCGCCGACGACCAGCCCGAACAGTCCTATTCCGAACGCCAGCTCTACGAGTCGGCGCTCGACCGCATGGCGCGCGAGGTCGCCGCCATTGAGCGGATCGACCGTGACGGCGCGGTGGGCATGATCACCCAGTCGCTGACGGTCAAGAAGGCGGCCTGACGACCTTTCGCGGACGACGACAGACGCCCGGCGCGGCCCCGCGCCGGGCGTCTCCGCGTCCGCCCTAGCCCGCGAGCGCGGCCCTCACGGCGTCGACGCCGGCCTGGGCGCGCGAGCCGTCGGGCGCGCCGCCCTGGGCGAAGTCGGGCTTACCGCCCCCGCCCTGCCCGCCCATGGCCGCCACCGCCGCCTTGACGAGTTCGGCGGCGTTGGCGTCCGGGCGCGCGCTGGCGACCGCGATGGCCGCCTTGCCGTCGGTCACCCCCACGAGCGCCACGACGCCGGCGGGAGCCTGAGCGCGCAGCTCCTCGATCGCCGGGCGGAGCCCCTTGCCGTCCACGCCTTCGAGCACGCGACCGATGAAGGGCGCTCCGCCCACCGTCTCGGGTCCCGCCGCCGCGCCCGCGCCGCCGCCGAGGGCGAGCTTACGGCGGGCGTCGGCCACTTCGCGCTCCAGCTTGCGACGCTCGGCGCCCAGCGCCTCCACCCGCGCCACCACCTCGGAGGGCGGGACCTTGAACTGGGCGGCGAGCGCATCCGCCACGTCCGAGCGCGCGCGCAGGTGCAGGCGCGCGGCCTCTCCGGTCAGCGCCTCGACCCGGCGCACGCCCGCGGCCACCCCGCTCTCCGAGGTGATGCGGAACACCGCGATGTCGCCCGTGCGCGCCACGTGGGTGCCGCCGCAGAGCTCGACGGAGTAGGCCCCCTCGCCTTGCAACGCGCGCCCGAGCGTCAGCACGCGCACCTCGTCGCCGTACTTCTCGCCGAACAGCGCGACCGCACCCTCGGCGATGGCGGCGTCCGGCGTCATCAGCTTGGTCGAGGCGGGCAGGTTCTGGCGGATCACCGCGTTGACCTCGGCCTCCACCGCGTCGAGCTCGGCGGCGGTGAGCGCGCCGCCGTGGCTGAAGTCGAAGCGCATGCGCTCGCCGTCTACCAGCTGGCCTTTCTGCGCCACGTGGCCGCCGAGCACGTTCTTGAGGGCGGCGTGCACGAGGTGGGCGGCCGAGTGATTGGCGCGGGTGCGTGCGCGCGCCGCCGCGTCGATGGCGAGCCGCACCCGATCGCCGGCGCGCAGCCGGCCCGTCGTGACGTGGACGGTGTGCACGAAGAGGTCGCCGGCGTGCTTGGCGACGGCGACGAGCGTCCCCGCCCCGCCCGGCCACTCGAGCTCGCCGCGGTCGGACGCCTGACCGCCGCTCTCGGCGTAGAACGGCGTCACGTCGAACAGCACCTCGACGGTCTGGCCCGCCTCGGCGGCGTCGACCTCGGCGGCCTCGCGCACAAGCGCCAAGACCTCGCCCGTGGTCTCGCCTTCCTCGTAGCCGACGAAGCGCGTCGGGCCGAGCCGGTCGCGCAACACGCTCCACTCCGCCGCCTGCGCCCGGTCGCCCGAGCCCGCCCAGCTCTCCCGCGCCATCTGGCGCTGGCGGTCCATGGCGAGGTCGAAGCCCGCGGTGTCGACAGTAATCCCGCGCGCGCGGACCGCGTCCTGCACGAGGTCGAGCGGAAAGCCGTAGGTGTCATAGAGCTTGAAGGCCGTCTCGCCCGGGAGGACCCCGCCCTCGCCCAGCCCCGCCGCCGCCGCCTCGAGCAGGGCCGACCCGCGGCCCAGCGTGCGGCGGAAGCGCTCCTCCTCCTGACGCAGCGTCTCGACGATCAGCGGCTGGGCCCGCACCAGCTCGGGGTAGGCGGCGCCCATCTCGTCGGCCAGCACGGGCGCGAGCCTGTGCATCAGCGGATCGGCCGCGCCCAGGAGGTGCGCGTGGCGCATGGCGCGGCGCATGATCCGCCGCAGGACATATCCCCGCCCCTCGTTGGACGGCCCGACGCCGTCGGCGACGAGGAATGAGGCGGTGCGTAGGTGGTCGGCGATCACCCGGTGGCTGAACTTGGCCTCGCCCTCGGCCGGCACGCCCGTCAGCTCCACGGAGGCGGCGATCAGCGTTCGGAAGAGGTCGATGTCGTAGTTGTCGTGCTCGCCCTGGAGCACCGCGGAGATGCGCTCCAGCCCCATGCCGGTGTCGATGGAGGGACGTGGCAGCGGCACGCGCGGCCGCCCGTCGGCGAACTGCTCGTACTGCATGAAGACGAGATTCCAGATCTCGATAAAGCGGTCGCCGTCCTCGTCCACGCTGCCTGGCGGGCCACCGGGGATCTGTTCGCCATGGTCGTAGAAGATCTCCGAGCAGGGCCCGCACGGGCCGGTGTCGCCCATCGACCAGAAGTTGTCGGAGGTGGCGATGCGGATGATCTTCTCGTCGGGCAAGCCGGCGATCTTGCGCCACAACGCGTGCGCCTCGTCGTCCTCGGCGTAGACGGTGACCAGGAGCTTGTCGCGGGCCAGGCCGAACTCACCCGTCACCAGCTTCCAGGCGAACTCGATCGCGTCTGGCTTGAAGTAGTCGCCGAAGCTGAAGTTGCCCAGCATCTCGAAAAAAGTGTGGTGGCGCGCGGTATAGCCGACGTTGTCGAGGTCGTTGTGCTTGCCGCCGGCGCGCACGCACTTCTGGCTGGAGGCCGCGCGCGGCGCAGGGCGCGCGCGGGCTCCGGTGAACACCTCCTTGAAGGGCACCATGCCGGCGTTGACGAAGAGGAGCGTGGGGTCGTCCTGCGGCACCAAGGGCGCGGAGGGCTGCACGGCGTGGCCGTCCGCGGCGAAGGCGCTGAGGAAGGCGGAGCGGACGTCGTTGACGGAAGGCATGGGACCGCGCGTCTGGAGGGGCGCGGCGAGGTATAGGCGCCCGGACGGCCACGCGAAAGGCGGCGCTCACCGCCGCCGAGCCCGAGCCGCAGACCGGCGGAGACGGCGGGGCCGCCTCCGCCGCCCGGCGTCAGTGCGCGGCGTGGGCCGCCTTGTCGCCCGCCTTCTCCGCGGCCTTGCCGGCCTTGGCGGCGGCGTCGCCCGCGCTCTCGGCGGTGTCGGCGGCGACCTTGGCGGAGACGGAGCCCGGGGCGGAGGTGGCCGCCTTCTGAGCCTGGTCGGCGGCCTGGGCGGCGCTGGCGGCCGTCTGGTTGGCGGCCTGGGAGGCGTCGGTCGCGGCGGCGGCGGCGTCCTGCGCCTTCTCCTGCCTGTCCTTGCAGGCCATGACGGACAGGGCGGCCGCGGCGACGAGGCCCAGGGTGACAAGACGCATCGAAAGTTCTCCTCTTGGATGAGGCGAACTAAGCCGGGCGCGGACGATTGGTTCCGGCCAAGCTTCCCGTCGGCGGGACGGGCGTCAGGCGGGCTTCGGGCGATACACGAGGATAGGCGCGCCATCGGCGTCCTCGCCCAGTTCGCACTGCACCCGCCCCTCGGCCTCCAGCCGCGCAAGCGCCTCGGCCAGGGTGCCGGGGCCGGACGGGTCGGTGGGGCGCACCCGGTGCTCGCCGGCGAGCGCCTCCTCCTCGGCGACCTGGCGAAGATAGGGCACCGCGGCCTCGCGCATGGCGATCTTGCGGTCGAGGTCGGGGCCGCCCGCGCCGTCCTCGCCCGCGTCCTCGGCGCGCTCCTCTTCCTCGAAGACGTCCTCCTCGTCCTCCGCCAGCGGCGCGCTCTCGCCGACGAGTTCGACGCCGGCTTCCGCCGCGATCACCTGCGCCTCGCCCGCCGCCGCGCCCAGCGCGGGGCTGACCGCGAGCTCGGAGCGGGGTTCGACGCGCGCAGGGTCCGCCGGGGTCGGCGCGACTGGCGCGTCGAGCTCTGGCGTGGGCGCCCGCCGAGGAGCCGGGCGGCCGAACAGGCGGGCGAAGAAGCGGCCGATCGCGGACATGACGATTCGCCTCTAGCGTGGCCGGAGCCGGGTCGGAAGCCTGGAGGTCAGAATCCGGCGCCCACCCGCGCGAGCCGCTCGGCGGCCTGGCGCAAGCGACGGTCGATCTCGGCCATGGTGCGGTTGTACGCGCCTTCGTCGTCTCGCCAGACCTGCAGGGTGCGCGCCCACGCCCCCGCGAGCGCCGTCAGCCGCAGCGCGCCCCGCGTCCCAGCCGTATCCACCCCCGACGCCTCGGCCAAGGCGCGAGCGGTGCGGGGCAGACGGGCGAGGACGATGGCGGGCTCCGCCCGCCCGATGGCGATCAACACGTCCCGGTGCGACGCCATGACCTCGAGCCGGGCCATGAAGGCCTCGAACAGCCGGTCGTGCGCCTCCGGCTGGCGCTCGCCCTCCACCGCCGCCAGCGCCTGGCGGTCGAAGCGATCGGACAGCCGCAGCAGCAGCGGCTGCTTGCCCGGCGCCCGGGCGTAAAGGGCGGCGAAGGGCACGCCGGCCCGTTCCGCCACGTCACGCAGGGTGATCTCGCGCCAGGGCCGGTCGGTGGCGAGAGCAAGGAGACCCTCGACCCCCCGGTCGAGCACGTCGGCCTCCGGCAGGGCGGACGAGGCGCCCGGGCCGCCGCCGAGGTCGGCTGCGGCGCGGGGGAGCGGCTCCACCTCTTCGCCGGCGTGGGCAACGTCGGCGCCCAATCCCGCGGACGGCGGCGGGGGCGTCGCCTCCCCTCGCTTCGCCCCGGGCGCGGGAGCCTCGACGTCCAGGGTCTCGGCGGCCGAGGGATGGGCGAGATCGGGCGCCCCAATCTCTTCGGGGGCGCCGGCGTAGGCGGGAGTGTCGATCCGCTCGCCCCCCGCGGCCGGCGCTTCGGGGTCGATCAGGTCGGAAGGATCGGACATGGCGCGGCGTCAACCCGGGGCCGCGCCTCCGGGTTGCGCTTAGGCGAGCGCCTCGCCCAGCGCCTGGAGGAAGCGGTCGTTCTCCTCGGGCCGGCCCACCGTCACCCGCAGACTGTCGCCCAGGCCGTAGGCCTTCAGCCCCCGCACCAAGACGCCCCGTGCAGCCAGCGCACCCTCCAGCGCCGCGGCGGCGCCCTCCGCCCCGTCGGGCGCTCGCGCCAGAACGAAGTTCGCCTGGCTGGGATAGGTGATCAGCCCCGCGGCGCGCAGCCCCGCCTCCAGCCGCGGCCGCTCCTCGCACACAAGCGCGACGGAGCGCTTCATGAAGTCGTCGTCGCTCAGCGCGGCGACGGCGGCGGCCTGGGCGGGGAGGCTCAGGTTGAACGGCGCGCGGATGCGGTCGCACGCGTCGGCCACCTCGCGCGGGCAGTAGGCCCAGCCGATCCGGAGCGCGGCGAGCCCGTGGATCTTGGAGAAGGTGCGGCTCACCACGACGTTGGGCGCGGAGCGAGCGAGCTCCACCCCGTCCTCGTAGCCCGCGTCCTCCACGAACTCGGCGTAGGCGCCGTCCAGCACAAGGATCACGTCGGACGGCAGGGCGGCGTGCAGGCGGCGCACCTCCGCGCCGGACAACCAGGCGCCTGTCGGGTTGCCCGGGTTGTCGAGGAAGACGATGCGGGTGCGCGCGTCGACCTCGTCCAGTATGGCGTCCACGTCGATGCGGCGCTCGGGCTGGCGGGCGAAGCGCACCTGCGCCTGCGCGGCCCGGATCGCGATGCGGTAGGCCAGGAAGCCGTGCTCGACCTGCACGGCGTTGTCGCCCGGCTGCAGGTAGGTCTGGCCCAGGAGGGTGAACACCTCGTCGGAGCCGCAGCCGAAGAGCAACCGCTCGGGCTCGAGCCCGTACCGCTCCGCCAGGGCCTCGCGCAGCTTCTCGGCCCGCCCGTCCGGGTAGAGGTGCAAGTCGTCCACGAGCGCGCGGTAGGCGTCCCGCGCGCGCTCCGACGAGCCGAGCGCGTTCTCGTTGGAGGAGAGCTTCAGCGGGTGGGCGTAGCCTTCGGCCTTGGACTTGCCGGGCACGTAGGGCGCGATGTCGAGGATGCCGGGCTTGGGCGTCGGACGGTCGTGCTCGCGCGCCGGGGTTTGGCCCGAAGCGGAAGCGGCCGGCGCGAGCGTGGTGGTCGACATGGCGGCGGCGTCCGGCTGAGGTCAGGCGAAGGGCGGGCGCGGCGCGGCGCCCACCACGCCTGAGAGGCGGCCGGGCGCGCGGGCGAGCCGCGGATCGTCGCGCTGCAGATACCCCGCGAGCGCCGTGAGCTTCAAGCCGCCTGCCTGGGCCATGACCTCGCCCGCCAGCCCCGCCGCGGAGAGCGCCGCGACGAGCGACGCCGGGGGCAGGGGCGCGTCGGTGACCCAGAAAGTCTCGTCGCCGCCGGTCGGCCCCGGCTCTGCCCGAGCCACGGCCAGCACCGTCCCCTCGCCCGCGCCGGGGCCGAGGTCGGGCAGGCGCGCCACGACCCGCAGCTCGGGCGAAGCGAGGAGACGCGCCCACCAGGGCGTGGCGGCGGCCGGCGTCGCCGCGTCGAGCACGGCGACCACGCCCGGCGCGCGGGCCAAGTCGAGCGCGGCCTCCGGCCGGCTCACGCTCGCCACCGCCGGGCTCGCGCCCCAGCGTGCACGGGCCAGCGCCAGGGGGAGAAGTCCGTGGGCGGCCAGGCGCAGCGCGCCTTCCCGCGCCAGCCGCGCGCCCTGCAGCTCGCGCCAACCCTGCAGCAGGAGCGTGCGCGGAACGGCGGGATCGGCCGACGCCAGGAGGCGCCGCTCCGCCATCGGCTCCGCCGCGGCGTCCCATGCGGCCGGCGGGCCCTCGCGGGCGGCGAGGAGCGCGCCGAGCGCGTCGACCCAGGCGCGCTCGTCGGGGGTGGACGCGCCCCAGGGCTCACGGTCGACCTCGTCGCCGGGCGCGTCGGCGTCCACCTCAGCCCACCTTCGGCGAGGGGCCGACCTTGAGTCCGCCCAACCGCACGACGCCGCTTTCGAAGACGAGCCGGGTCGCCCCCCGGGCGCTCTCGCCGCGCTGGGCGTCCATCGCCTCCCCGAGCGCCGCGGCGCCGCGCGCGGGGGCGCCGCCCGCGTCCACCGGGCGCTGCACGATGCTGAGCGGCAGGACGCCCTGGAGTCGACCGTCGCCGTCGAGGACGAGGACCCCGCCCGGACTGTCCAGTCGGGTGGGGCCGCCCTGCGCCGCGATCGCGCCGATCCTGAGCGCGCCGCCCGCGACCGCCCAGCTCCGCGCGGCCGCCGCCCGATCAGGGCCGGCGAACGCGGCGGGACGAACGATGCGCGCCGACGCGGCCGCCGCCACCGGCGCTTCCGGGGCGAAGTTCCAGACCAGCGTGTGCGGGGCGGCGAGCGCGCCGGCCACCTGCCACAGCGCTTCCGCGTCGCCCGAGCCGTCGGGCGCGGGCCGCAGGTACGCCTCCCACCGCCCGATGGCGCGAAAGGTCGTCGGCCGTGCGCCCTCGAGCGGCTGGAGGCGCAGGCCTTCGCCCACCAGCGCCCAGCGCGGCACGGGCGCGCCCAGGCCCGAGACGCTGGCGTTAAGGGCGCGTCCCTCGATCCGCACCGCCCCGGACGCGCCGCGATGGAGGATCAGCCCGCCCGGCGCGGCGAACACCCAGTGGCGCGGGTCGAACAGCACCGCCTGCGCCTCTGCGCCCGTCGCCTCCGCGCCCCATCCGTCGGGAGCGATCGCGACCGCGCGGCCGGCGGTAAGCTTCAGCCGGAAGGGGAAGCCGCTCCAGCGACGGCCCTCGACCCGAGCCGTCCAGCCCGCGCGGGCCAGCGCCCCCAGCCGCGCCGTCAGCTCGGCGTCGAGCCGGGCGCGGGCGTAGAGCCAGGCCGCCGCGCTCAGCAGGAGAAAGAGGGCGAGCGCGCCGGCCGGAAGCAGCAGCCACGGCTGGCGCTTGCGCGGCGCGGCGGGGGCGGCCACACCCGCAGGCGTGGCGGACGGCGACATGGCGGACGGTCTCCTAGCGGACGCGCAACGGTCACCGCCCGAGCGGTGGGTGTTCGGCTACGGGTCGCTGATGTGGCGACCGGGTTTCGCCTTCATAGAGCGCCGCGTCGCCGTGCTCCACGGGCGGCGACGCGCATTCTGCATCCATTCGGTGCACCACCGGGGAACGCCCGAGCGGCCGGGGCTCGTCCTGGGGCTCCTGCCCGGCGGCCGCACGCGCGGCGTGGCGTTCCGCGTCGCGGAGGCCGACTGGCCGGAGACGCACGCCTACCTCAGGGAGCGCGAACAGCCGACCGAGACCTACCGCGAGGCGGTCCGCCCCGTGCGGCTGCGCGCCGACCCCGGCGCGCCCGAGCGCACGGTGGAGGCCGTGGTGTTCCTCTCCGACCGTGCGCATCCGCAGTGGGCGGGGGCGCTCAGCCTCGACGAGCAGGCGACGCTTATCGCGGGAGCGCGAGGGCTGTCGGGCCGCAATCTCGACTATCTGCGCGACCTCGTCGTCCACCTCCGGGCGGAGGGCGCGGGCGACCGGGGGCTGGAGCGCCTGCTCGCCCGGGTCGAGGCGCTGGAAGCGTCAGCCGGCGGTGCTGTTGGAGCCGCCGGGGCCTGAGGGGCTGACTTCGCCCTGCGGATTGTTCCCGCTGGCGTTGCCCGACTGCTGCGCGCCCCCGCCCGCCGGCGGGGCGGGCCCCTGCCCCACTCCGCCCAGCGCGTTCTGGGCGGTGTGGTTGTCGTCGCCCCCCCGCCCGCAGGCGGCGAGGAGGAAGAGGGCGATGGCGAGAGGGAGGGTGGGACGCAACGGCTTCACTCCGGCGAGAGGTCGGGATCAGGGGCGGGACGGGTGAAGCCGTCGGCGGCCAGGAGACGGTCGGTCCCCGCCTCCAGCACGTCCTCCAAAACGGCCATGAAGCTCGCGCGCTTAAGTCCCGCCGGCACCGGCGGCAGGAACTCGAAGACCACCGTCCCGGGACGCCGCAGCCAGCCGTGCGCGGGCCAGTGCAGCCCCGAGTTGGTCGCCAGCGGCACGCACGGGAGGCCGAGCTCGCGGTACAGCCCCGCCACCCCCGGCTTGTAATCGGGCGCAGCGCCCGGGAGCTGGCGCGTGCCCTCGGGGAAGATGACGAGCTGTCGCCCGTCCGCCAGCCGCTCGCGCGCGGCGTGGACTAGGTTGCGCAGCGCCGACGATCCGCCCTCGCGGTCGACGGGCAGCATGTCGGACTTGGCCGCGTACCAGCCGTAGAACGGCAGGCGCAGGAGTTCGCGCTTGAGCACGTACGCCGGGTCGGAGAGCACCAGCAGCGGCGCGATGGTGTCGAGCATCGACTGGTGCTTCGCCGCGATCAGCGCAGGCCCCTGCGGCGGCGCCCCGCGGACCTCGATCCGCACTCCGCAGAGAAAACGCAGGGCGCGCAGGCTTACGCGCGCCCAGAGCCGCGTCGCGGCCATCGCCCACTCGCGGGGCGCGAGCAGGAGCGGCAGGCACACGATCGCCATCACCACCAGGAGGCCGTAGCTGAACAGGACGAAGGTGATCGAGCCCGCCCACGCCGCCGGTGACGACCTGACCCCGCTCACGCCGCCGCCTCCGGGCGCAAGGCTTCAGCCCCGGACCGCGGGGACGCGCCGCCCGTCAACCGCAGCACCTCCGACCGCCCCCGGACGACCAGGTACTTGCAGTACTCGACCGCGAGGCGCCTGGCCTCGAGCGAGTTGCGCCACCAGCCGCGCGCATCCACCACGCCCGTCCGGACGGGGTAGGGCCTGAGCTCCACGTCGGGCAGGGAGGCCCGCAGCTCCAGGAGGGCGCGCGGCATGTGATAGTCGGCGGTGACCACGATCAGCGAGCGGTAGTGGTGGCGGCGCGTCCAGCCGGCGATCTCGGCCGCGTTGCCCCGCGTGTCCTCCGCCCGGAAGCCCAGGTCGACGCAGCAGTCCCACGACCGGCCCCCGTCGTGCGCGACGTCGCGCACCTCCGCCCGCCGCGAGTTGGGATTGACGCCGGAGATTAGGAGCCGCTTCGCCCGTCCCTGCTCCAGGAGGCGCGCCGCTTCCGAGAGGCGCAGGGACGAGGCCCCCGTCAGCGCCACGATCCCGTCGGCGGGCGCCAGCGTCGGCGCTGGCGTCGAGCGCGCCACGCGATCGGCGAACAGCACGAGGCCCAGCGTCCACGCGCCGACGACCAGCAGAACGGCTACGAGCCCCCTCATCGGCGCGACGCGCCCTCCACCCCCGCTCCGCGGGCGCTTCTTACGCGGCGTCGTCCTCGCCTTCACGGCGCCCCCCGCAGGAGACCGTCGGCCGTGCGGCGGGCCGCGACCGCCGCAGCGAGCGCCACCACCGGCGGGCAAGGTACCACGATCAGGAGGTCGCTCCAGGCCAGCGGCAAGAGCGGGCTGAAGCCGTCGCCGCCGCCCGCGCCGCGACCCAAGGCCAGGAGCGCCGCCGCCGCCGCCGCGCCGTAGGCTCCGCCGCGGAACGCCAGCCAGGCGAACCGCCGCTGGAAGAGGCCCGCGACATAGCCCGGCCGCGCGCCGACGAGGTGCAGCACCTCCACCAGCTCGCGCCGCGCCGCCAGGCCCGCGCGAGTGGCGTAGGCGGCCACCGCCGCCGCCGCCGCCGCAACCAGGAGGGCGGCCGCCACCGCGCCCGCCGCCACCCCGCGAGCCGCACGCTGGATGTCGCCGCGCCAGCGCCGGCCGTCGTCGACGTCGGCGTCCACGCCCGCCGCCTTGAGCGCGCGCTCGAGCACCGGAGCCGAAGCCGGGGCGCGGCGGTCGAGGTCGACGGCGACCAGCTGCGGCACGGGCAGGTCGTCGGGCACGCCGCCCTGGCCGAACCACGGTTCGAGCAGCTTCACCGCATCCGCCCGCGGCAAGGCGCGCGCCTCGACGACGCCCGGAGCCCCGGCCAGCGCCTCCGCCGCGCGGGCGGCGGCCTCCGCGGGCGTCTCGCCCGACCCGGCGCGCACCTGCACGGTCGCCGCGGCGGCGAGCTCGCCGGTCCACCCCCGGGCCGCGCGGGCGACCGCGAGGCTCGCGCCCCCGCACAGGCACGCCACCGCGCAGAGCACCGCGGTGACGAAGACGAGCGCCCGGTCGCCGCCGTCGGCGCTGGGGAGAAGCGGCGCGGGTCGGAGCCCGCCCGGTCGGCTCACGCCGCCATCCGCGGCGAAACGAGCCGCCCGTCCCTGAGCTCCAGCACGGGCGCGCCCGATCGCCGCACCAGCTCCTCGTCGTGGCTGGCGATCAGGACGGTCGTGCCCATGCGGTTGAGTTCGACGAAGAGCTTGAGGAGGCGCTTGGCGGCCCCGGGGTCGACGGCTGCGGTGGGCTCGTCGGCGACCAGGAGCTCGGGCCGCGCCACCACCGCCCGCGCCACCGCCAGGCGCTGCTTCTCGCCGCCGGAGAGCGTGGGCGGCAGCGCGTCGGCGCGCGCACCCAGACCCACCCAGTCGAGAAGCTCGCGCACATCGTCGCCATACTGGGCGGGGCGCATCCCCGCCACCCGCAGCGGCAGGGCGGCGTTGTCGAACGCCGACAGGTGGTCCAGCAGGCGGAATTCCTGAAACACCACGCCGATACGCCGACGCAGATGGGGGACGTCGGCGGGCGCCAGAGAACCGACGTCGTGGCCGAAGAGGCCGATCAGGCCCCGCGAGGGGCGATGCGCCAGGGTGACGAGGCGTAGGAGGCTGGTCTTCCCCGCGCCGGAAGGTCCGGTAAGGAAGTGGAAGGAGCCGGCCGTCAGGGTTAACGAGAGGTCGCGCAGCACCTCGGGCGCACGCCCGTAGCGCATGCCCACACCTTCGAAGCGCACCACAGGCCCGCCCCCGTGACCCTCCGACTCATGCGACGACGCCGTGATGGAGGATGGACCGCCTTGCCCTCGAGCCATGCCCGCGCGCCCCGATCCCGCCGCCGCCATCCAGCGCCTTCGCCACGCCTCGCCGCCCCACGGGAACAGCCCCGGCGCATGACGGGATGGCGGTCATGATACTGACCTGCCCGACCTGCGCCACGCGCTATTTGGTCGGCGAGGACGCCGTACCCCCAGGGGGCCGCACCGTGCGATGCGCCTCATGCGGGGGCAGCTGGCGCGCCGAGCCGACGCTGCCGCACGCTCCCGCCGAACCCCCGGCCCTCGAGCTGCCGCCGCCGCCTTCCCCGACGCCGGCCTTCGGGAGCGGCGACGCCGATCCGCCTGTTTCCAGGGCGTTCCGCGAGCAGGTGCGCGAGCGACGGCGGACCCGCCACGCCGTGGCGGCCGGCGTCGCCTGGGCGGGGATGAGCGCCCTGGCGGTCGTCGCCGTGCTCCTGCTGATCCTGTTCCGGGTGCAGGTGGTGCGGCTCGCGCCGCGCACCGCCGGCGTCTACGCCGCCCTGAAGCTGCCGGTGAATCCGACGGGGCTCGCGCTCGATGCGGTCCAGGGCCAGCCCGGCCTCCTGAACGGCCACGCCGTCCTGTCCGTGACGGGGTTGGAGCGCAACGTGGAGGCGCGGCCGCGGCCCGCGTCGTCGCTGCGCGTCTCGCTCTACGACAAGGCGGGGCGGCCGGCGGCGGTCCAGCTGGTCAGACTCGATCCCGCGCCCATCCCGCCGGGGGAGACCCGGCCGTTCCATGCGGTGTTCGCCGAGCCGCCGCTCAGCGCGACCGAGTTCGGGGTCGAGTTGGCGTTCGACCTCCCGCCCGCGCCCAGGCCCTCCCCAGCCGCGTCCGCCGTGCGCAGCGCCGCGGCGACCGCGCCGGCGGCCCCGGTGCGCGAGGCGCAGCCGCTGCCCGCTTCCTCGCCCTACGCCCTGCCCGCCGCCGCCGCCGCCGCCGCCGGGCCGCATGGCTGAGGTGCTGCTGCCGGCGGAGGAGATCGCCCGGCGCGTCGAGATCATGGCGCAGGCGCTGGCCGGCGAGATCGACGACGATTGGGTGGTGGTCTGCCTCCTGACCGGAGGCGTGTGGTTCGCCGCCGACCTCACCCGCGCCCTGGCCCGGCGCGGCCGCCATCCGCTGTTCGACTGCCTGTGGCTCGCCTCCTACGGCGACACGCGGGAGAGCGCGGGGCGGGTGGTCGAGCGCGCGGGGCTGCAGCGGCCGGTCGACGGTCGCCGCGTGCTGGTGGTCGACGAGGTGGTCGACAGCGGCCTGTCGCTCCAGGCTGCGCGACGGATCTGCGAGCGGGCGGGAGCCGCTAGCGTGCGCACGGCCGTGTTCTGCCGCAAACCCTGGCCGGCGGCGCGTGAGCTCGAGCCCGACCACGTGGGCTGGGAAGCGCCCGCGCGCTTCCTCGTGGGCTACGGGATGGACGACGCGGGCCGGCTGCGCGGGCTGCCGGAGGTGCGGGCGTTGGACTGAGGCGGCGTTCGGCGCTGCTTTCTGTGGGTGCGGAGAGGGCCGCCGTGCTCCGTCGCGTCAAGGCGACCTGCTGCGCAGGAGGCGCGTGCCGCGCCTGCCTTGACCCGCCCTGCGCGCGCCGGCTGACCGGAGGGGTCGGGACGCGGGGCGTCCCTTCTTACTGTTCGACAACGCCTCCGGCGGGTCGAACACAGGGCTGTGCCTGCGAAGGTCGGAGCCGGGCGACAGTCGAGCCCGAGCGGCTCGGTGGCTCGAGAGAGCGCCGCCCGCCGATGGCGGGCTCCGGCAGGCATCAGCCCTGCGTTCGACGCGGGCCGCAGGCCTAAGTCGAACTATCAAGAAGGGACGCCCCGCGTCCCGACCCCTCCAGTCAGCCGTCGCGCGCAGGGCGGGTCAAGGGCGAAGAGCCGAAGGCGTCCCTTGACGCGACCGAGCACGGCGGCACGCGCGCAGCGCCCCCCGCAGGGCGGACCTACCCGCCCCCTACGAACTGAACCAATTCGATCCGGTCGCCCTCGACCAGCGGCGTCGCTCCGTACAGCGAGCGGGGCACGATTTCGAGGTTGCGCTCCACCGCCACCTTGCGCGCGTCGAGCCCGAGCTCGGCGACCAGCGCCTGCAGGTCGCGCGCGGCGACCCCTACGCGCGGTTCACCGTTGAGGACGATCTGCACGGGGGCGCACCTGCCTCTTCGCGCCGCGGAGGCGGCGCGCGACACTCAACTTGTGACCCCCGTCGGGGGACGATACAACCCGCCGCCCGCTCCTCCGCGCATCGCGTGCGCGCCGACCCCGCCGCCCGACGCATGTCCAAGCCCATCTTCGTGCTGAACGGGCCCAACCTGAACCTCCTGGGGACCCGCGAGCCGGAGGTGTACGGGCGCGACACGCTGGACGACGTGCGCGACCTCTGCGCGCGCACGGGGCTAGACCTGGGCGTGGCCATCGCCTTCCGCCAGACCAATCACGAGGGCGAGCTGATCGACTGGGTGCAGGAGGCGCGCGAGGCCGCGGGCGCCGTCGTGCTAAACCCTGCCGGCTACGGCCACACCTCCGTCGCCCTGCACGACGCGCTGAAGGCGCTGAGCATCCCGCTCGTAGAGGTTCACCTCTCCAACCCCGCCGCGCGCGAGCGCTTCCGCCACCGCTCCTTCGTCTCGCCCGTGGCGCAGGGCACGGTGTGCGGCTTCGGCGCGTTCGGCTACGACCTCGCCCTGCGCGCCGCCGCCCGCCTGGCCGGTGTGCGCGCCGACGCCCTTCCGGAAGAGTTCGAATGACCGACGCTCCGCCGCCCGACGGCTCCCCATCGGCGCAGACGCCCATAGACGCGGAGTTCGTCCGCACGCTGGCCGACATCCTGCGCGACACGGAGTTGACGGAGATCGAAATCGAGCGCGGCGACCTGCGGGTGAAGGTGGCGCGCAAGGCCCCTGCTGCCGCCCCCGCGGTCTACGCCGCCCCGCCCGCGCCTGCGCCCGCCGCCCCCGCGCGCCCGCACGCCAGCCTGGGCGACCAGGCGCTCGCCGCCGCCGAGGGCGCGCCGCTGCGCGAAACCGCGCCGCCCGCCTCGGGCGACCTCGTCAAGTCGCCCATGGTAGGCACCATCTATCTGCAGGCCCAGCCCGGCTCGCCGCCCTTCGCCAAGGTGGGCGACCAGGTGAGCGAGGGGCAGACGCTCTTCATCGTCGAGGCGATGAAGACCATGAATCCCATCCCCGCCCCCCGCTCGGGCGTGGTGAAGGAAATTCTGGTGAGCGACGGCCAGCCGATCGAGTTCGGCGAGCCTTTGGCTGTGATCGACTGATCTGATGTTCGACAAGGTCCTGATCGCCAACCGCGGCGAGATCGCGCTGCGGGTCCACCGCGCCTGCCGCGAGATGGGCGTGGCGACCGTCGCCGTGCACTCCGAGGCCGACCGCAACGGCATGTGGGTGCGCCTGGCCGACGAGAGCGTGTGCATAGGCCCTGCCCCCGCGGCCAAGAGCTACCTCAACATCCCGTCGATCATCGCCGCGGCCGAGATCACCGGCGCCCAGGCCATCCACCCCGGCTACGGCTTCCTCAGCGAAAACGCCAAGTTCGCCGAGATCGTGGAGGCGCACGGCCTCACCTTCATCGGTCCGCGCCCCGAGCACATCCGGGTGATGGGCGACAAGATCAGCGCCAAGCAGGCCGCGCGCGACGCCGGCATCCCGGTGGTGCCGGGCTCGGACGGGGGCGTGGCCACCGTCGAGGAGGCGATGGCCGCGGCGGAGGCGATCGGCTTTCCCGTGCTGATCAAGGCGGCCGCGGGCGGCGGGGGGCGCGGCATGAAGGTCGCGCGCGACCGCGACGCCCTGGCCGAGGCGGTGCAGACCGCCCAGGCCGAGGCGCAGGCCGCCTTCGGCGACGGCGCCGTGTATCTGGAGCGCTATCTCCAGAAGCCTCGCCACATCGAGCTGCAGGTGATCGCCGACGCCTACGGCGCGGTGGTCCACCTCGGCGAACGCGACTGCTCGCTCCAGCGCCGCCATCAGAAGGTGCTGGAGGAGGCACCCTCCCCCGCCCTCGACGACGCCGCGCGCGAGAAGATCGGCGCCGTAGTCGTCGAGGCGATCCGGCGCATCGGCTACCTGGGCGTCGGCACCATCGAGTTCCTGTACGAGGACGGCGAGTTCTTCTTCATCGAGATGAACACGCGCCTGCAGGTGGAGCATCCGGTCACCGAGGCGATCACCGGCGTGGACCTCGTACGCGAGCAGATCCGCATCGCCGCGGGCCTGCCGCTCTCCTTCAGCCAGGCCGACATCCACTTCGAGGGCTGGGCGATCGAGTGCCGCATCAACGCGGAGAACCCCCGCACCTTCACGCCCTCGCCGGGCGTGGTGACCGACTTCCACGCGCCGGGCGGACTCGGGGCCCGGCTCGATAGCGCGATCTACTCGGGCTACCGCATCCCGCCGTACTACGACTCGCTGATCGGCAAGCTGATCGTGCACGGCCGCGACCGCCACGAGGCCGTGTGCCGGATGCGGCGCTGCCTCGCCGAGATGGTGGTGGGCGGCGTGGAGACGACGATTCCGCTGTTCCAGGACCTCCTGCTCCAGCCCGACATCGAGAGCGGCGACTACCACATCCACTGGCTGGAACAGTGGATGGCGCGCGCTCAGGCGGGCGTGGGCTAGGGGCCAACGCGCAGCACGACCCCGGCCTGCGCAGGTTCCCGAGCGCGCCAGACCACGACGCCGTTCCGCACGCCGACGAGGGCGTAGTCGTCGGTATCGTCGATGCTGAGGCCGGGGTAGGCGCCCATGTCTACGCGCAACACGGCGTATGACCGCTCGGCGGTGTTAAAAGTGCGGACCAGGCCGGAGCCGGACTCCTCTGGCGTTACGCGCGTTCCCGGGCTTAGGCTCTCATAGAGAGCGAGCCCGTCCCGTTGGGCCCGAACGCGATGGGCGTTCCGGAAGGGCATGGCGAATACGAACGGCAGCCCAGCGATGTCTTGTGGGTTCCAGGCCCCCTCTGCTTTCGAGCGTCGATCAGGAGGATCGGCGACCACGACCTGACGCGTGCAGGTCGACGTGAGGCCACGCGACGGCGCGACCGCCTCGCCCCAGCCGTCCAGGGCGCTCGCGCCCTGCGCCAGACTTCCGGGGCCGGGCATCGCGGCGACGACGCGCGTGGGGGGGCCGGCGAGGATCCGCGCCAGCCGGCCGCCCTGGAAGATGAGCCGCCCGAGGTACACGTCGTCAACGTCGGCGGCGGCAGTGTCGTCGGCGAACTTGATCGCGCATTGCGTCCATGCGGAAGGCAGGCGCCCGCTCGCCTTGCTGCGCACGCGCGCCTGGATCTCGCGCGCCGCGCCGTCCATGACCAGGTCGGCCAACCGGATCGCACCTATCCGCCCACCCTGGTCCAACATCTCAAAGGCGTACTCGGTCGGCCGGTCGATCGCCGGACCCGCAAGCGCCGCGAGCACTTCGGTGGGCGTGCGCCCGATCAGGTCGGCGATGCGCACCGTCCGCGCGGGCCCGAGCGGCATAATCTCCACCGCGGCCACCGCCGAAGAGGAGACCAACGCCGTGAGCAGCCCTGTGAACGCACGCTTGCAGCTCATCCGTCCTGCCTACCACCCGCAGGCGCCGAGGTTGAGATCGGCTGAGCCTGGGCCTACCGCTGGTGCGACGCCGACCCACGAGGCCGAGTGACGTTCAACGCAGACGACCTTCTCGCCTGCTACCGCGCGGGCGTGTTCCCCATGGGCGAGGCGCGCGACGATCCGCGCGTGTTCCTGGTGGAGCCCGAGCAGCGCGGGGTGATCCCGCTGGACGGCTTCCACGTTGGCCGCCGGCTGGCCCGGACGGTGCGGCGCGAGCCCTTCGTCGTGCGGGTGGACACCGCCTTCGAGGCGACCGTCGCGCTCTGCGCCGAGGCGGCCGCCGACCGCGACGAAACCTGGATCAACGCGCCCATTCGCCGGCTCTACGGCGCGCTGCACGCCCGCGGATGCGCCCATAGCGTGGAGTGCTGGTGCGGCGAGGCGCTCGTGGGCGGCCTCTACGGCGTGCGGATCGGCGGGGCGTTCTTCGGGGAAAGCATGGTCAGCCGCGCCACCGACGCCAGCAAGGTGGCGCTGGTGCATCTCGTGGCGCGGCTGCGCTTCGGCGGCTTTACGCTTCTGGACGCGCAGTTCCTGACCGGGCACCTCGCGCAGTTCGGCGCGGAGGAGCTGGGGCGAGACGCCTACCGCCCCCGCCTGCGCCGCGCCCTGGCCGCCGTGGACGCCGACTTCTACGCCTGGCCGGCGGCGGCCGGCGGGGCCGAGACCGTCTTGCAGGCGACGACGGACAGGTCATAGCCCGGGCTCTGAAGCGGGTTCAGGCCCGGCGACGACGCGCTCATCCAGCCGTGGAACAGCTCTCGCGCCGCGACCGCCTGCCGGCCCGGGGTGATCACCGGCTCCGACCGCACCTCCACGTATCCGAGCTGGTCCTCCTGCGCCTCGTCGGCCGCGGTCGCCTCGCAGGCCCGCACGGTGACGACCAGGCCACGGTAGCGCACGCTCTCGCCCACCCGCGCCTCGAACCGCAGCGTCTCGGCCGTGACCTTGTCGGTCGCCTGGAGGACGATGCTCTCGAAGCGCGGGCGCGGCAGGGGCGCGGGCGGCGGCTCGGGAACGGCGGGAGCGGCCGGCTCGACCGCAGTGTCGGCCTCCGGCGGCGGCGCGGACTCGTCGGGGGGCGACGCGCTCTCGAGCGCAGCCTCGCCCGTGGTGTTCGAGGCGGGCGGAGCGACCTCGGCGGAAGGGGTGGCCGAATCGGCACCGGGAGACGTCGGCTCCTGGGCGGCGACCCAGCCCGCCATGCCCGCGACGAGGAGCGCGCCCGCCGCCGCCGCGACCGCCGTGCGCCGCCTCACCTCAGGTCCCCGGATCGGGGTAGGCGGGCACGGCCGAACCGGCGCCCGCGGGCGCCGTCGTCGTCGTCGGGGCGTTCGCCGCGCCGGTGGTGTTCGCCGCGCCTCCCCCCTGCGGCCGGATCACCTGGCCGATCAGGCCGAAGAGATCGACCGCGCCCTGCACGTTCTGGAACTCGGCGCCCGGGGCCATGTCGTGCGCGTCGCCGCCCGGATCGATGGCGATGTGCTGGCCGCCGAGCAGGCTGTCGGAGGTGATCTTGACCGAGCTGTCGACCGGCAGCTTGACGTCCGAGCGGATGCTCATGCGGGTGCGCGCCAGGAAGGTCTTGGGGTCGAGGTCGATGGAGGTCACCGAACCGACCTTCACCCCCGCCACCTTGACGTCCGACCCCGGGGCGAGCGCGCCCGCCTGGCCGAAGCGCGCGAATACGTCATAGGCCCGCGCGCCCGCGTTGGGGGCCGCATGGCCGAGCGCGTAGGCGAGGAACAGGGCCGCGATCGCGATCACCGCGGCGCCCACGCCCGTCTCGGCCCACTGCTGGCGACCGTCCACCGCGCTCAGCCCTCCTCGGGGGCGTCGCCGCCGGGCGTCCACGCCTGGTAGTCGCCCACCGAGCGCACCCGCTCGCCGCCGCGTGCGATCGAGCCCTTGGGCCGCCAGGCGTAGACCGTGCCGGTCATGTTGGGCAGGTGATCCTTCTCCCAGGCGCGGCGCTTGAGCGGGGCCACGGTCGGCGGCTCGTCGACGAGGTAGTGCATCCACGCGTGCCAGTCAGGCGGGATCTTAGTGGGGTCGGCGTAGCCCGTGTAGGTCACATAGCGCCGGCGGCGGCCGGGGTCGTAGGAGCCCCTGTCGGTCCGCGCCTGGAAATAGGTGTTGCCGTAGGCGTCCTCGCCCACCTTGTCGGCGGAGCGCGCGAGGGTGAACAGCGTGCCGAGGGTGGCCCCGCTCCACCAGGTGAAGATCTTCTCGAGCACGGTGCGTCCAGGGTTCGCGGGGCGAGCTCCTCCCTACTCCAGCCGCGCCCGCGCCGTCCACACGGCCCGCCCCGGGGGGCTCACGTTGCGGAGGCGGGCGGGGGCGCCTAGCCTCGGCCCACCCTGTCGCGTCGGAGATTCGCCCCCGTGGCCGCCGTCCTCGACCTCGCCCACGTGCGCGCCGCCCTCGCCGCTGCGGTCGATGCGCCCCCCGCGCTGGAGCATCGAGCGCTGGAAGGTCGCGACCGGGTCGACAGCGTGCTGGCGCCGCCCGGGTGGACCGACGCCCGTGTCGAGGCCTGGCTGGACGGCTGGGTCGCCCGCGACGACGCCCAGGTGCTCGGAGGCGCGCTCGCCGGCTACGCCCGTCGCCTGGCCGAGACCGGGGTCCGTCGGGGGGCGCTGCCCGCCGCGGACGCCGCAATGTTCGCCGGGGCGCTCGAGGCGACCGCGCTCGTCGGCTGGGCCGCCGCCGCCCCGGCGTCGCGCGCGCGGCCGCAGCTCGCCGACCTCGCCACCCCCCGCGGCCGCGCGACCCTGGCCGAGCACCTCGCCCGCTGCGAGGCGGCGCGACTGGCCGCCGCCGCCGCCCCACGCCTGTCGGCCCGGCTCGTGGCGGTAGGCGAGGCGGTGGCGCGCTGCGAGGGCGACCGCGAGGCCTGCGCCGATCCGCGACGCAACCCCGCCCTCCTGCGCGCCCTCCACGCCGCACGCGAGGCGGGGGCGGACGACGCCCTCCTCCTGGACGCCATCGCACTCGGCCGCAGCGGGTACGCCCCGCACGCGGCCGCGCCGACGCCGCCGCCGCCGCCCGCGCCCCTCGTCGTCCATGGCGGAGATATCGAAGGCTCGGCGGAGGCGGCGTGGCGCGTCGGCCGGGTGATCGTGGCGAATTGCGCCGAAACCGCCGGCCGCGTCGCCCGCCTGGCGCGGGCGCCTCGGGTGGCGATCGTCGTGTCGCACCCCGACCTCCTGCCCGAGGCGCCCGGTGCGGCCCAGCGGCTGGACGGGCTCGTGCGCCTGTGGGCGACCGCCGCCGCCTTCGATGACGCGGCGCTGACGGTCGCGGGACTGCATGCGCGGCTCGTGGCGTCCGGCCTGCCCTACGCGGGCGAAGCCGCGCGCGCCCACGCCGCCGGGCTGGTCGGGGCGATGGTCCGGCTCGCCGCTGAGACCACCGCGGGCCTGGGCTGGACGACACCGCTGGTCATGGCCGACGACTCCGTGCTCGCCCTGCGCGCCGGCGGCGCGGCCCTGGGCGCGAAGCCGTGGGGCGGACCCGTCGAGCCCGCCCAGTGCGCCGACGGGCCGACGGCGCCCGTGGTGGCCGACGCCGCCCTGACCGGTCTCGCCCGGCTGGGCGTCGGCGCCTCCGCCGCGCGGGACGCGCTCCTGGGCGTGGGGCGCCTGCCCCTCGACGGGCCGCTCTCGTCCGCAGCTCTGTTCCAGCGGGGCTTCACCGTCCACGAACTCGCGCGAGTGGACGCGGCGCTCGCGGCGGGAGCGGCGGACCTTCGCGCGGCGTTTGGCTCCGCCGTCGTCGGCGAGGGCTTCCTGCGCGACGTGCTGGGCGCCTCGCCCGAGGTGTCGTCCGACCCGGGCTTCGACACCCTGGCGCTGGCGGGAGTGGCGCCCGACGCCGTCGAGCGGGAAGGACGGCGCGTCTTCGGCGGCGACGCCGCCTCGCTCGGGCCGGAGGCGCAGGCGCTCCTCGCCGCCGCTCCCGAGATCGGCTGGGAGGCGGAGGTCGCCATGGTGGCCGCACTGGCGGCCGAGGGCGCGGTCAACCTCCACCGCTGGCGCGCTCCCGCCGACGCCGCTCCCGCCGACGTCGTCGCCCGGTTGGAGGCGGCGCGGGCGCAGGGGCTGGCGACCGCCTGGGTGGCGCGCGCTGAGACCGCGCGCGCGCTCGACCTCCCCGCGATCGAGGGACCCGCCCGCGCCCCGCCGCCGCCGCCCGCGCCGGAGCGGATCGTGGAGCGGGTGGTCGAGCGGCGCGACCGCAGTCGTCGCAAGCTGCCGGATCGCCGCAAGGGCTACATCCAGAAGGCCGCGGTCGGCGGCCACAAGGTGTACCTGCACACCGGCGAGTACGAGGACGGCGAACTCGGCGAGATCTTCGTCGACATGCACAAGGAGGGCGCCGCCTTCCGCTCCTTGATGAACAATTTCGCGATCGCGGTCAGCCTGGGCCTGCAGTACGGCGTGCCGCTGGACGAATACGTCGACGCCTTCACCTACACCCGCTTCGAGCCCGCCGGCCCGGTGACGGGCAACGACCGGGTGCGCTCGGCCACCTCCATCCTCGACTACCTGTTCCGCGAGCTGGGCGTGAGCTATCTCGGCCGCGAGGATCTCGCCTCGTCCGATCCCGACGCGCTCGACGCCGACGGCCTGGGCGGAGGCTCGGCTGAAGGTCAGTCCGGGCCCGAAGAGGATGCGGAGCCCGAGCCCGCGTCGCGCTGGATCTCCAAGGGGTTCAGCCGCGGCGCCGCGCCCGACAACCTTGTGCTCCTGCCGCTCCGCCGCGCGGAGACGGACGCATGAAGGCCGGCCGCCGTTTTAGCTTTGCGTGAAGGCGCACGCGCTAAGCCGGGTCGATCTCGGAGCCTCCATGCGCCTCGTCGGTCTCGCCCTCATCGCCGCCGTCCTGACCTTCGTCGGTCCCGCCTCCGCGCAGGACGTCGCCCAGGTGCGGCGCGCGCAGGGCGGCGTGAGCTGCCCGCGGTGCAACCTGTTCCAGGCCGACCTCGCCAACCACCCGCTCGCCGGCCGCGACTTTTCCGGCGCGCGGCTGCGCCAGGCCTCGATGTCCGCCGCGGTGCTGACGGGCGCGCGCCTAGCCCGCGCCGACCTGCGCGACCTCGACGGCTACGGCGCACTCTTCGGCCATGCGGACCTTCGCGGCGCGGACCTGCGCAATGCGAGCCTCGTGGGCGCCTACCTCCAGGGCGCCGACCTCTCGGGCGCCAAGCTCGACGGCGCGAACCTCTCGGGCGCAGAGATGTCGCGGGCGCGAGGGCTGTCGGAGGCGCAGCTCGCGCGCGCATGCGGCGACGAGGCGACCCTCCTGCCCCGCGGCCTGCGCCTTCCCGCCTGCCGCTGATCTTGGCCGGCGCGCGGAGCTTACCGCGAGTTCACGCCATTACTCAGGTTTAACTGGCCTCTTGGCCGCCACGGGCGCTTTGTCGGCTGACTGAACGCCGGACACCTGACATGACCTTCCCCCGCATCGCCCTTCTCGCCGCCCTTCTCGCCACGAGCGCGCTCGCCGCCGCTCCGGCGCGGGCCGAGATGGCGGGGGACCGCACGGTCATGCGCACCGTCTCCTTCGGCGGCGACTGCACGGGCTGCGTGCTGGCGGGCCGGAAGCTCGCCAACGCCGTCTTCGCGGGAGCCGACTTCACCCGCGCGATCCTGGTCGGGGCCGACATGCGGGGCGCGCGGATCATGGGGTCGGACTTCACCGCCGCCGACTTCACCCGCGCCGACCTGCGCGCGGCCCAGACCACCGGGGCCGACTTCACCCGCGCCAACTTCACGGGCGCGCAGCTGGACGGCGCGCGCGCAATGGGGTCGGACTTCAGCCACTCGCGGCTAGGTCACGCGAGCCTCGTCTCCATCCAGATGACCGGCTCGGACCTTTCGGGCGCCGACATCAGCGGCGCGCGGCTGGGCCGGGCGGCCTTGATGGGCGTCAACCTCTCCCATGTGCAGGCGCAGGGGACCGACTTCACGGGGGCCAATCTGACAGGGGCCGACCTCGCCCACGGCGACTTCTCCGGCGCGCACTTCGCGAGCGCACTCCTGGCGGGGGCGGACCTGACCGGCGCCGACCTGCGCCACGCGGACTTGTCCGGCGTGCGCGGGCTCATGCAGGACCAGGTGGACGACGCCTGCACCGACGGCTCGACCGGTCTGCCGGGCGGGCTCTCCAGCCGGGGCTGCCATGCGTCCCGCAGCGAGCGGCCTGAACGCCCCGAGCGGCCTGAACGCCCCGAGCGGCCGGAGCGTCCGCGCGCCGCCCTCGACGGCGTCGCGGCCGAGGCGCTGGCCCAGGCCAAAGCGGCGCTGGCCGGCGCCGACGTCCGCGGGCAGGTCGACGCGGCCATGGCGGAGGCGCGCATGGAGCTCGCCAGCGTCGACCCCCGCGTGATCGACGCGGCTCTGGCGCAGGCCCAGGCGAGCCTCGACGCGGTCGACGTGGACGCGACGGTGCGTGCGGCGCTGGACGGCGCGCAGGCCGGGCTCGACGCGGCGGCCGCGACTGCCCAGGACCGCGAGGCGCGCTAGCCCTTGATCGGCGGGGCCGAGCGGATGTGCAGCTCCTTAAGCTGACGCTCGCTGACGGGCGCGGGTGCGTTCATCAGGAGGTCGCGCGCCTGCTGGTTCAGCGGGAAGGCGATCACCTCGCGGATGTTGGAGGTGCCGGCCAGCAGCATGACGATGCGGTCCACCCCGGGCGCGATCCCGCCGTGGGGGGGCGCGCCGTAGCGGAAGGCGTTCAGCATGCCGCCGAACTTGTCCTCGACGACCTCGGGCCCGTAGCCCGCGATCTCGAACGCCTTGAGCATGATGTCGGGCCGGTGGTTCCGGATCGCGCCGGAAGACAGCTCCACCCCGTTGCAGACGATGTCGTACTGGTAGGCGAGGATGTCGAGCGGGTCCTTGGTCTCCAGCGCCTCCAGCTCGCCCTGGGGCATGGAGAAGGGGTTGTGGCTGAAGTCGACCCGCTTCTCTTCCTCGTTCCACTCGTACATGGGGAAGTCGACGATCCAGGCGAGGCGGAACTCGCCCTCCTTGATCAGCCCCAGCTCCTCGCCCACCCGCGTGCGCGCCGCGCCCGCGAACTTGTAGAACTGCGCCGGATCGCCCGCGGCGAAGAACACCGCGTCGCCGGCGTTCAGGCCCATCTGCTGGCGGAGCGCCTCCGTGCGCTCGGGGCCCAGGTTTTTGGCGACGGGGCCGCGTCCCGAGATCCAATCGTGAACCGCGACGTCATGGGCAAGATCGGCGCGGCCGGTGTTGTCTAGCGCCTCCATCAGAGACTCGGCCGTGGAGCCTTCGCTAGGTCCTTTCTCCTGAGCGAAGAAGATGTAGGCCAGGCCCGGCTGGCCCTCGCCCTTGGCCCAGCTGTCCATGCGGTCGCAGAAGGCGCGGGAGCCGCCGCCGGGCGCGGGCACAGCCCAGATCCGGTTCTTGGCGTCGGCGCCCAGTATGCGCGCGAACACGCCGAAGCCGCCGTCGCGGAAGTGGGCGGAAACGTCCTGCATGACGAGCGGATTGCGCAGGTCGGGCTTGTCGGAGCCGTACTTCTGCACCGCCTCGCGGAAGGGAAGGCGCGGGAACGGCCCGGCGGGCACGGTGCGGCCGCGCCCGTTCCAGTCGCTGAATTCCTCGAACACGCCGCGCATCACCGGCTCAATGGTCGAGAACACGTCTTCCTGCGTCACGAAGCTCATCTCGAGGTCGAGCTGGTAGAACTCGCCGGGCGAACGGTCGGCGCGCGCGTCCTCGTCGCGGAAACAGGGGGCGATCTGGAAGTAGCGGTCGAAGCCCGAGACCATGAGCAGCTGCTTGAACTGCTGCGGGGCCTGCGGCAGGGCGTAGAACTCGCCCGGGTGCATGCGCGAGGGCACGAGGAAGTCGCGCGCGCCCTCGGGCGAGGAGGCCGTGAGGATCGGCGTCTGGAACTCGGTGAAGCCCTGCTCGACCATGCGGCGGCGCAAGGAGGCGATGACCTGGCTGCGGAGGCGAATGTTCTTGTGCAGGGTGTCGCGCCGCAGGTCGAGGTAGCGGTAGGTGAGGCGCAGGTCCTCGGGATAGTCGGGCTCGCCGAACACCGGCACCGGGAGCTCGGCGGCGGCCGAGAGCACCTCGAAGCCGCGCACGCGCACCTCGATCGCTCCGGTGGCGAGGTCGGCGTTCACCGTGGCGACGTCGCGCGTCACCACCTCGCCCTCGATCCGCACCACGCTCTCGGCGCGCGCGTGCTCGGCGACGTCGAAGCCCGGCGTGCCCGGGTGCAGCACGAGCTGGGTCAGGCCGTAGGTGTCGCGCAGGTCGATGAACATCAGCCCGCCGTGGTCGCGCTTCCGGTGCACCCAGCCGGACAACCGGACATGCGCACCCGCGTCGGAGGCGCGGAGCGCGCCGCAGGTGTGGGTGCGGTAGGCGTGCATGGGCGAAGATCTCGGCGCGACGTCGCCCGCGCGTCGAGGCGGGCGCGGGGGTTGAAGGCGGCGGGGGGCGGGGTGTCAAGGCGGGGGAGTGGGTGTGGGTCCGCCTGACGGCGGGCGCTGGATGCGGTATTCGCTGCGCATTGTTCTGACGCCGGGTGGCGCCGCCGTGCTCGGTCGCGTCAAGGCGACCTGCTTGCGCAGGCTTCGCTTCGCTCGGCCTTGACCCGCCCTGCGCGCGACGGCTGACCGGAGGGGTCGGGACGCGGGGCGTCCCGTAGTTCAAGTTCGACTTAGGCCTGCGGCCCGCGTCGAACACAGGGCTGGTGCTTGCCACAGCCCGCCATCGGCGGGCGGCTCTCTCTGGAGCAACCAAGCCGCTCGGGCTCAACGGTCGCTGCGACCTCCACCCTCACAGGTGAAGCCCTGTGTTCGACCCGCCGGAGGCGTTGTCGAACTATCGAAGAGACGCCCCGCGTCCCGACCCCTCCGGTCAGCCGTCGCGCGCAGGGCGGGTCAAGGGCGAAGCGTCAGCGGAGAGCGAAGCGTCCCTTGACGCGACCGAGCACGATGGCGCCCAGCCCACCAATCAGGCGCGGGTGACTCCCTGCGCCCACGCGCGTCCCCCTAACCCTCCGCCGCGAGCTTCCCCACCACCCGGCGCGCCTGCTCGCCGTTCCAGTCGATGTCTGACGAGACGGTGGCGCGGAGCCGGCCGCGCTTGTCGTAGATCAGGGTGGTCGGGAACCCCATTACCGGCGGCCGCAGGGCCGAGGGGAAGGTGAAGTTCGCGTCCTGGAAGAAGCGCAGCGGCGCGTTCTTCTCGATGAAGGCGCGGGCGCGGGGCGTGGCGGCGGCGCGGTCCACCGAGACGGCGGCGACCACCACGGGGCGGCCCGCCTCCGCACGCTGCAGGGCGGCCAGCGTCGGCATCTCCTTGATGCAGGGCGCGCACCAGGTGGCCCAGAGGTTCAGCACCACCACGCGGCCGCGGAAGTCCGCCACCCGCACGGGCTTGCCTTCGCCGTCGGTGAAGCCCGCCGCCGGCGCGGGCGGCGCCTTGTCGGGCGCGGTGAGCGGCGGGATCACGTGCAGGGCGGGGGCGGCGGGGACGGCCGGGGCGACGCCCATTACAGCCGCGTCCGCCCGGTCCAGTCGGTAGCCGCCCGACACGCCCGCGGGCCCGCGGACCAGCCCGGAGTCCGCCGGCGGTTGGAAGAACGCGCCCGCCGTGATGTAGACGAGCCCCGCCGCGCCGAGCGCGGCCGTGGTCCACACCGCGAGCCTCAGCGGCGCGGGCAGGCGCGCGGGGCCGGTGAGGCGCGGGGGAGTGGGGGTGTCCGACATGGCCGACGAGCCTTCCGAGCAGGCGGACGCGGCGTCCGCCGGGCAGGAGATGTGGGGCGGACGCTTCGCCGAGAAGCCCGCCGAGCTGATGCAGCGGATAAACGTCTCGATCGGCTTCGACCAGCGGCTGTGGCGCGAGGACCTCGCCGGCTCGCGCGCCCACGCGGCCATGCTGCGCGAGGTGGGCGTGCTCACCCCCGCCGACCACGACGCCATCGCGGGCGGGCTGAACGCCGTGGAGGCCGAGCTGGAGGCCGGAACCTTCCCCTTCCGCGATCAATACGAAGACATCCACATGAACGTCGAGGCGCGCCTGGCCGAGCTGGTCGGCCCCGTCGCCGGGCGCCTGCACACCGCGCGCTCGCGCAACGACCAGGTGGCGGTCGACTTCCGCCTGTGGGTGCGGAGCGCGTGCGACGACGCGGGAGAGCGGCTGCGCACGCTCCAGCGCGCGCTCGTGTCCAAGGCCGAGCGCCATGCCGACACGTTCATGCCGGGCTTCACGCATCTGCAGCCCGCCCAGCCGGTGACGTTCGGCCACCATCTCCTCGCCTATGTCGAGATGTTCGACCGCGACGCCGGGCGTTTCGCCGACGCCCGCACGCGCATGAACGAGAGCCCGCTAGGCGCCGCCGCGCTCGCCGGCTCGCCCTTCCCCATCGACCGGCACGCCACCGCCCGCGCGCTGGGCTTCGACCGACCCACCGCCAACAGCCTCGACAGTGTCAGCGCCCGCGACTTCGCGCTGGAGGCTCTGGGGGCCGCCTCAATCTGCGCGGTGCACCTGTCGCGGCTGGCGGAGGAGGTCGTCAATTGGTCCACCCCGCAGTGGGGCTTCGTGCGGCTGTCGGACGCCTTCACGACCGGCTCCTCCATCATGCCGCAGAAGAAGAACCCCGACGCCGCCGAGCTGGTGCGCGCCAAAACAGGGGCGGTGCTGGGCGCCCTCGTTCAGCTGACCGTGGTGATGAAGGGGCTGCCGCTCGCCTATTCGAAGGATATGCAGGAGGACAAGGTCCCGACCTTCGCCGCCTTCGACGCCCTGTCGCTGGCTCTGGCGGCCATGGCGGGCATGGTCGACGACCTCCAGCCCGACGCGGCGCGGATGGCGGCCGCGGCGGGCGCCGGTTTCTCCACCGCCACCGACCTCGCCGACTGGCTGGTGCGCGAGGCGGACCTGCCCTTCCGCGAGGCGCATCACGTCACCGGTCGCGCGGTGCGGCTGGCCGAGGATCGCGGCGTGGGCCTGGCCGACCTGCCGCTCGCCGACCTCCAGGCGTTGCATCCGGGCGTCACCGACGCGGTGTACGAGGTGCTGACGCCCGAGCGTTCGGCCGCGAGCCGCACGAGCTATGGCGGAACCGCGCCCGCCGAGGTGCGTAAGCAGGCTCAGCTTTGGAAGGACCGCCTCCGATGACCTCCGCCCGCGTCAAGCTCATCGTGGGGGGCCTCGCCCTCGCGGCCGCGACCGCCGCTTGCGGGCGCCAGGGCGCGCTGGCCCGGCCCGCCCCGCTATTCGGCGAGCAGGCGCGCGCCGACTACCAAGCCGACCAGGACGCCGCCGCCCGCGCCTCCGCGCGCCGCGACGCCCAACGCCGCGCCGGGCGCACGTCTTCCCAGCCCGCCGCCGGGACGCGCACGAACGCCGACGCGAGCTCGACCGACCAGTCGAGCGTCGACCCGAACAACGGTCCGCCCACCACGCGCGATGTGCAGGATCCGGCGCAGCGCCTGTCGCCTCTCTCCTCCGCCCCCGCCGCCGGCGCGCCCGACCCGCTGGGTGCGCCCGTGTCGGTGACCCCGCCCAACTGAGCGGCGCGCTGACGGGCGAGGGCGGGTTCCGGCGCGACGAGGGGGGCGCCCTCGGCGCCGACGGCGTCGACCTGCGCACGGTGGCGGCGGAGGTGGGCACGCCGGTCTACGTGCACTCCGCCGGGGCGCTGCGATCCAACTACCGCCGCTTCCGCGACGCCTTCCCCGAGCCTGCCCCGAGCCTGGCCTATGCGGTCAAGGCGAACGGGTCGCTCGCCGTGCTGCGGGTGTTGTCCGCGGAGGGCGCGGGAGCCGACACGGTGTCGGAGGGCGAGGTGCGCCGCGCCCTGGCCGCGGGCGTCCCGTCCGACCGGATCGTGTTCTCCGGCGTCGGCAAGACGGACACGGAGCTGGCCTTCGCCGTGCAGGCCGGTCTGGCCAGCGTCAACGTCGAGTCAGCGGCCGAGTTGGCGCGACTGTCGGCCCTGGCCTCCTCGCAGCCGACGCGGCCCCGCGTCGCCCTGCGCGTCAACCCCGATGTGGGGGCCGGCGGCCACGCCAAGATCACCACCGGGCAAGCCGCCTCAAAGTTCGGCGTCGCTGCGGTGGAGGCGGAGGCGCTCTACGCCCGGCTGGCAAGCGACCCCGGGCTCGAACCGGTAGGGCTGGCGTGCCACATCGGCAGCCAGATCACCGATCTCGGGCCGCTGGAGGCGAGCTACCGCGCGCTCCGCGAACTGGCCGAGCGGCTGCGCGCGCAGGGCTTCCCCGTCCCGCGCCTCGACCTCGGCGGGGGGCTCGGCGCCGACTACGGCGACGGCGCGTCGCCGCCCTCTCCCTCCGACCTCGCCGCGGTCGTTGCGAGGGTGTTCGCGGGCTTCGACGGCGAGCTCGCCTTCGAGCCGGGGCGGGTGATCGCCGCCTCCGCCGGCGTGCTCCTCGCGCGCGTGATCCACGTCAACCTGCGGCCGGACGGGCGGCGGTTCCTCGTGCTTGACGCCGGCATGAACGACTTGGTGCGCCCGGCGCTCTACGACGCCTGGCACGGGATCGAGCCTGTCGCCGCACCGAACGCCGGCGCGCGGATCGACTACGACGTCGTGGGCCCCGTCTGCGAGAGCAGCGACGCGTTCGCCCTCGGTCGCGCGCTGCCGCCGCTCAAAGCCGGCGACCTCGTCGCCTTCATGACCGCCGGCGCCTACGGTTCGGCGATGGCGGGCGAGTACAACAGCCGCCCGCTCGTGCCCGAGGTCATGACCGACGCCGGGCGCTGGGCGGTGACGCGGCCCCGTCCGACCTACGACGAAATGCTGGGGCGCGAGCGCCTGCCGGACTGGCTCGGCGGCTAGACGCCCGGCGTGCCCGGCGGCGCGGGCTTGGCGTCAGGGCGGCCCGTGAAGTGCGACAGCCGCACCGGGGTGCCGCACGCCCGCCACTCGCTCGACCACCAGCGGCCCGAGCGCTCGCACCGCCCCTGCGGGATGGCGTACATCACCTGATAGGTCCAGATGCCGATCACCCCCACGGCGAACAGGGCCACGAAGGCGTACTTCACGCGGGTGAGCAGGCGATCCATGCGCGTTGTATGGGCGCCGGCTGACGTCGCGGCAAGCACCGCCCGCCCCTTGACGCGCGCCCTCCCCGCCCCTTTCTCCCGCCCAAAGCTAAACGCCTGATCCAGAGGAACGCCGATGAAGGTGCTCACGCCCGTGAAGCGGGTGATCGACTACAACGTGAAGGCGCGGGTGAAGCCCGACGGCTCCGGCGTCGACCTCGCCAACGTCAAGATGAGCATGAACCCCTTCGACGAGATCGCGGTGGAGGAGGCGGTGCGTCTCAAGGAGAAGGGCGTCGCCACTGAGATCGTGGCCGTCTCCATCGGGCCGCAGCAGTGCGGGGAGACGCTGCGCACCGCGCTCGCCATGGGGGCCGACCGCGGCATCCACGTGCTCACGACTGAGGACCTCGAGCCGCTGGCGGTGGCCAAGGTGCTGAAGGGCGTCGTCGAGGCCGAGAGCCCGCAGCTCGTGCTCATGGGCAAGCAGGCGATCGACGGCGACAACAACGCCACCGGCCAAATGCTGGCGGCGCTCCTCGACCTGCCCCAGGCGACCTTCGCCTCTAAGCTCGAGGTCTCGGGCGAGACCGCGCAGGTCACCCGCGAGGTGGACGGCGGCTTGCAGACGCTGGAGGTGAGCCTGCCCGCGGTGGTCACCGTCGACCTGCGTCTCAACGAGCCGCGCTACGCCTCGCTGCCCAACATCATGAAGGCCAAGAAGAAGCCCATCGACCAGAAGACGCCGGCCGATTTCGCCGCCGACACGGCGCCGCGCCTCAAGGTCGTTAAGGTCGCCGAGCCGCCCAAGCGCGGCGGCGGGATCAAGGTCGAGAACATCCCCGACCTCGTCATGAAGCTGAAGAACGAAGCGGGAGTGCTCTGACCATGGCCACACTTCTCATCGCCGATCACGACGGCCAGGCAATGCGCGACACCACCCTCAAGGCGCTCACCGCAGCGGGAGAGATCGGCGGCGACGTCGACATAATCGTGCTGGGCTCGGGCGCGCGCGGCGTGGCCGAGGCTGCGGCCAAGGCGGCCGGCGTGCGCGCCGTGCTCCTGGCCGAGAGCGAGGCCTTGGGCCACCAGGTGGCCGAGGCGGTGGCCGACGCCGTGGTGCCGCTCGCGGCCGACTACGACGTGGTGCTCGCCCCCTCCACCGCGACAGGCAAGAACTTCATGCCGCGCATCGCCGCCAAGCTCGACGTGTCGCCGATCTCCGACGTCGTGGCGGTGGTGGATCCCAAGACCTTCACCCGCCCGATCTACGCGGGCAATGCCCTGGAGACGGTGACCACCTCCGACGCCAAGGTCGTCGCCACCGTGCGGCCGACCGCGTTCAAGGCCGCCGCCGCCGAGGGCGGCTCGGCTTCGGTCCGCGAGGTGGGCGCGGGCGAGGCCGGCGCGCATGAGGCCCGCTTCGTGTCGGAGGAGGTGATCAAGAGCGACCGCCCCGAGCTCGGCGCAGCCAAGATCATCGTCTCCGGCGGACGCGCGCTGGGGTCGGCCGACGAGTTCCACGCGGTGCTGGAGCCTCTGGCCGACCAGCTGGGCGCGGCGGTGGGCGCGTCCCGCGCGGCGGTGGACGCGGGCTACGCCCCCAACGACTACCAGGTCGGCCAGACCGGCAAGGTGGTCGCCCCCGACCTCTACATCGCGGTGGGCATCTCCGGCGCCATCCAGCACCTCGCGGGCATGAAGGACTCCAAGACCATCGTCGCCATCAACAAGGACGCCGACGCCCCCATCTTCCAGATCGCCGACTACGGCGTCGTCGCCGACTACAAGACGGCCGTTCCCGAGCTCGTCGCGGAGCTGCAGAAGCGCTGACTGCGCCGTCACGCACGACGTTTGGAGGGCGCGCTCCGGAGAGGGGCGCGCCCTTTTTCACGTGTGGAGACACATGGTTAACCCGCTCGGCCCGCTTCCATGAATTATGACAGGCGAACGACATTTGATCCGAACCCCGATGGATTTCGCTTGCATTCCTGCGTTCGGGCGCGCATATGGACCCTCGACGCGATCCCGACTGGAAGGCCGACCCGCAAGGACAAACCCGAGAGCCGCTCGCGTCTCTTTTCCGGCCCCGAGCCCAAAGGAGACGCTCCATGTTCACCCCCACCTCCCTGCCGACCGCGCTGCTGCAGTTCGCCTACACCGGCGTGCTGGGGCCTCACCTGCGGACCTGCATGGACCACCAGCCCCCGCGTGTGGTCTCGACCTCGGAGCGGGTGTTCGTCCCGCGGCCCCGCGCCGCCTGACCTTCTCGCCCAGCGGCGCTCGATCGAGGCCTCCCGGTCCCCGCCGGGAGGCCTTGTCGTTTGCGGCCCGCGCCGTGGCGACCTATGCCCGCAGCCTCACACGGGAAGGCGGGCGGCATGGGACTGGTCACGGTCGAGATCGACGGCCCCATCGCGCGGCTGACGCTGAACCGGCCGGAGAGCCTGAACGCGCTCGGCGCGCCGGGCGACGGCGACGCGGTGGCCGCCGCCTGCGAGCAGGTCAACGCCGACATGGGCGTGCGCTGCGCCATCCTCACCGGGGCGGGCCGCGCCTTCTCGGCGGGCGGCGACGTCAAGGCCATGCGCGACCGCGAGGGCGCCTTCGCCGGCGGCGGGTCCGACATCCGGCGCGCCTACCGCCGCAACATCCACCGCATCGTCCACGCCCTCTACGAACTCGAGGTCCCGCTGATCGCGGCGGTGAACGGGGCGGCGGTGGGGCTGGGCTGCGACGTCGCCTGCATGGCCGACATCCGGATCGCCGCATCGACCGCGCGCTTCGGCGTGACCTTCCTCAAGCTCGGGCTGATCCCCGGCGACGGCGGGGCGTGGCTCCTGCCGCGCATGGTGGGGGCGAGCCGCGCGGCCGAGCTCCTGTTCACCGGCGACCTGATCGATGCGGTCACCGCCGAGCGCTGGGGGCTCGTCAGCCGCGTGGTCGAGCCCGACGCACTCCTGCCCGAGGCGGAGGCGCTGGCGCGGCGCATCGCCGAGCAGCCGCCGCACGCGCTGCGCATGGCCAAGACGCTGCTGCGCCAGGGCCAGGTTGCCTCCTACGACACGGTCATGGAGATGAGCGCCGCCGCCCAGGGCCTGATGCACACCTCCGTCGATCACCAGGAGGGCGTGGCGGCGCTCCTCGAGAAGCGGCCGGCGCGCTTCACGGGGGCGTGACGCGGGGGCCCAGCGCGGCGCGTGCTATCCAGGCCGGCATGTGGCGCGCGTTCCTTCCGGCCCTCCTCGCCCCCGTGCTCGGCGGCTGCGTGGTGGCCTCAGCGGTGGACGCCGTGGGCACGGTGGCGGTGACGGGCGTCAAGGCCGGCGCGAAGGTTACGGGCGCGGTGGTGGGCGTCGCCGCGGACGGCGTGGGCGCCGCGGGGCGCGCCGTGACCGGCGGCGGTCGCGGCCACTGACGCGCCGGCGGGAACGGGCCTGTCGGGGCGGGGTTGAGCCCTCCTCCCCGTCACGCTCGCGAGGCCCGCCATGACCACTTCCAAGCACCCATTGTCCGGTCACGAGCCCGATCCGCTTCCGGCCGACGACCTCGAGACCAACCCGGGCATCCACGAGAGCCGCGGCGTCACGCGTGCGGGCGGGCTGACCGGCGAGCGCGAGGACCCGGCCGACATCGAGGGCGACAACACGGTGGAAGGCGACGTGGCCGACGACGTCGACCGCACGGGCGCGGTCAATCCAAACCAGCGCGGTCGCACCAACAAGTGATCCGATGCGCCCGTCGCCTCGGCGCGACGGGCGCGCTCGCCCTCGTCAGGCCTCGACTTCGAGACCTGCCGGGCAATCCACCCCGGTGCCGCCGATGCCGCAGTAGCCGCCGGGGTTCTTCGCCAGGTACTGCTGGTGATAGCCCTCGGCGAAGTAGAACGGCCCGGCAGGCTTGATCTCGGTGGTGATCGCGCCGTAGCCGCGCGCCTTGAGCGCTTCGCCGTACGCCCGTTTGGAGGCCTCGGCGGCCCGGGCCTGCGTTTCGGAGTGGGTGTAGATGGCCGAGCGGTACTGGGTGCCGCGGTCGTTCCCCTGGCGCATGCCTTGGGTGGGGTCGTGCCCCTCCCAGAACGTACGCAGGAGCTGGTCGTAGCTGACGATCTTCGGGTCGAATACCACGAGCACCGTCTCGTTCTGTCCGGTGCGGCCCGAGCACACCTCTTCATAGGACGGGTTGGGGGTGATCCCGCCCGAATACCCGACCGCGGTGACGTACACCCCCGGGACCTGCCAGAAGATGCGCTCCACCCCCCAGAAGCAGCCCATGCCGAACTCGGCTGTCTCCAGCCCCTCGGGATAAGGCCCCTTCAGCGCGCGGCCGTTCACGTAGTGGGTCTGGGCGGTCGGAACGGCCTCCGCGCGGCCGGGCAGGGCCTGGTCGGCGGTGGGGATGTCCATCGGCTTCTGGAAGAACATGGCGGGCCTCCTGTCGGACGCGGAATATGGGCGCCGCCGGGCCTCGCCGCCACGCGTCTAGTTCAGCTCGCTTTCCGGAGGCGGCCCCTTGGGCAGGGGCGCGACCTTAATCCCGTCCTCGTGCAGCGCCTTGACCTCGGCGGGGCTGGCCTCGCCGTAGATGCCCCGCTCCTCCGACCGTCCGTCGTGGATGGCGCGCGCCTCGCGGGCGAAGCCGTCGCCGACGTTGTCGAACGTCGATTCGACGTGCTGGCGCACCTGCCCCGCCATTTCGCGCATCATCTGGCGCATGCGCGCGGGCGAGGGCGAGGGCGCCTCGCTGCGCCCGGAGGTGGCGACCGCCGGGGCCATGATCGCCTTCTCCACCTCGGGCGAGCCGCAGGCGGGACACTCCAGGAGGCCGCGCGCGTTCTGGTCGTCGAAGTCGGCGGAGGTCGAGAACCAGCCCTCGAAGGCGTGCTCGCGCGCGCAGCGCAGGGCGTAGCGGATCACGGCGCGACGAACTCCCGCGCGTGGCCGAGCGACGGCACCGCAGCCCGCGCGGCCGCGACCGCGCCGAGGTCGAGCTCGGCCAGGAGCACGCCCGGCTCGTCGGGGTCCAGCCGCGCCGTCACCTCGCCCCAGGGCGAGACCACGGTGGAGCGGCCCCAGGTGCGCCGGCCGTCGGCGTGCAGGCCGCCCTGGGCCGGGGCGAGCACCCAAGCCCCGGTCTCGATCGCCCGGGCGCGGAGCAGCACCTCCCAGTGCGCCTCGCCGGTCGGCCGGGTGAAGGCGGCGGGGACGGCGATGAGCTCGGCCCCCGCGCGCGCCAGGGCGGCGTGCAGCGCCGGAAAGCGCAGGTCGTAGCAGATGGTGAGGCCGAGCCGCCCCGCGGCGGCGTCGACCACGCTGGTCGCCGAGCCCGGCGCGTAAGTCGCGCTCTCCCGCGCGCGCTCGGCCGGGTGGCCGGGCCGGGCGGGCAGGTCGACGTCGAACATGTGGATCTTGTCGTAGGTGGCCGCGATCGAGCCGTCGGCGCGGATCAGCACCGAGCGGTTGGCGAAGCGCTCGCCGTCGCGCACCAGCGCCGAGCCGACCAGCACCTCCACATGGAGCCGCGCCGCCGTCTCGCGCAGGCCCTGAACTACCGGATCGGCGTCGAGGGGCTGCAACGCGGGCAGGAGCGCCGCGCGGTCGCGCTGGACGACGTTGGTCGCCTCGGGCGTGAGTACGAGCGCCGCCCCCTCTCCCGCCGCACGTTCCACCAGCGGGCGCACGTGCGCCAGCGCCTCCGCGTGGGTGGCGGGCGTGCGCAGCTGGACGAGGGCGATGCGCGACACGGCGCTCAGGCGGCCAGGAGTGGGTCGAGCTCGCCGCGCCGGTCGAGCGCCATCAGGTCGTCGCAGCCGCCGACGTGGCGGCCGCCGATGAAGATCTGCGGAAAGGTGGCCCCGCCGCCCGCGCGCTCGACCATGGCGCGCTTCTTGGCGCTGTCGGCCCAGGCGTCGTCGATTTCGGTGAGCGCGACTCCCTTGCGCTGCAGGAGCGCCATCGCCCGCGAGCAATACGGGCAGAACGGACGGGTGTAGATGTCGACGGCGGCCACGGCGGGCTCCCTGCAGGCCTCAGGCGAGCGCGGTCATATAGCGAGGTCGGCCGCTTCCCGCACCCGCGCGACCGCTGCGACATCCACCGCACGCGCGCCGGCGCGCTTCAGCGCCCGGGCGCAAGCCTCGGCGGTGGCGCCCGTGGTCATCACGTCGTCGACCAGGAGCACGCGCCGCCCCGCCACGCGCAGGGCGCCGGCGGGGGTGACACGGAAGGCCCCCTGCACCTCTTCGCGGCGGCCGCGCCGGCTCTTCCCCGCCTGCCCGCCCGGCTTCACCCGTTCCAGCGCGTCGGCGAGGTACGGACGTCCAGACAGGCGGGCGAGCGGCCGGGCGATCTCGGCCGCCTGGTTGAAGCGCCGCTTCAGGAGGCGCGAGCGGCGCAGGGGCACGGGCGCGATCCAGTCCGCCTCGGGCAGGAGCGGCGCGGCCGCCCGGTTGAGCCAGCGCGCGAACAAGGGCGCGAGGTCGGTGCGGTCGCCGTGCTTGAGCGCCAGCACGAGCTCGCGCGAGCCCTCGTCGTAGAGGCAAGCGCAGCGCGCGCGATCGAACGGGCGCGGCCGCGCCTCGCAGGCGGGGCAGCGCCCGGGTTGCGCGTAGGCGAAGGGCAGGCCGCAGCCGTCGCACACGGGATCTTCCAGCCATTCGATCCGGCTCCAGCCAGCGGGCGACAGCCCCGGCGCGAACGGCCGCGCCCCTCCGTCGAGCGCCGCGGGCGGCAGGAGGAGGTCGAGCGTGCGGCGGGCGCCGGCGCGCAGCCAGGCCGGCGTGCGCGCTTTCGGCCCCCGTGCTTCCGAGAGGGCCTGGAGGGCCCCATCTCCCCAGCTCATGAGCGCCCCCCTCCTGTTCGACCGCGCCCTCCATCGGCGGCGGCTCGACCGCGCCGCGCCGCTGATGGCGGGGGCCGACTTCCTGCGCCGGCGGGCGGCCGAGGACGCCGCCGACCGGCTTCAGGCGATCCTGCGCGACTTCCCCGTCGCGGTCGAGCTCGGCGCGCGGGACGCGAGCTTCGCCCGCGCCCTGGCCGCCTCCCCCGCTCGCGAGCGGGTCGGGTGGCTGGCGCAGGCCGAACTTTCCGAGCGGACGCTCGCGGGCCGCGAAGGCGCGCGCGTGGTCGTGGACGAGGAGCGGCTGGCGCTCGCGCCAGGGAGCGTGAACCTCGTCGTTTCGCTCCTTTCCCTGCACTGGACCAACGACCTGCCCGGCGCCCTCGCCCAGATCCGCCGCGCCCTGGCCCCCGACGGCCTCTTCCTGGGCGCCTTCCTTGGCGGGGCCACGCTGACCGAGCTGCGCCAGTCGCTTCTGGCTGCGGAAGCTGAGCTCTCGGGCGGGGCGGGGCCGCGCGTGTCGCCCTTTGCCGACGGGGTGGATGCGGCCGGCCTCCTCCAGCGCGCGGGGCTGGCCCTGCCGGTGTCGGACGTGGACCGGGTGCAGGTGCGCTACGCCCACCCGCTCGATCTCCTGCGCGACCTGCGCGCCATGGGCGAGACCAACGTTCTCCTGGAACGGCCGCGCCGGCCGCTGTCGCGCGCGGTGCTGGCGCGCGCCTTCGAGCACTACCGCGAGCGGTTCGGCGACGCGGAGGGGCGCGTGCCCGCGACCTTCGAGATCGTCACCGCCACGGGCTGGGCGCCCCACGCGAGCCAGCAGCAGCCGCTCAAGCCCGGCTCGGCCACCACGCGGCTGGCCGACGCGCTGGGGGCGGTGGAGCACAAGCTCTGACGGTCTTGGCCGGAGCGAGGGCCGGCCTGCGCGGGCGGCCGCTGACAGAGGGCGAGCGCGCGCTGGCGCTGAGTGTCTTCGGCGAGGCGCTCGACCTCGACCGGGTGCAGCTGCATGCGCACGGGCTGGGCGGCTTCGCGGTGACGCTGGGCCGCCGCGTGCTCTTTCCCGAGGCGCCGCCCGCGGACTTCTCCGCCGCGCCCGTGCGGGCGCAGGCGTGGCTGATGCACGAGCTCGTCCACGTCTGGCAGTTCCAGACCGCGCCCGGGCGCACCCTGTTGAGCTGGGCGCGGACGGCGGCTGCGGGCGGCTACCGGCGCGGGCTGCCGGGCTACCGCTATCCCTGGCCGCCGCCGCCCTGGAAGGCGCTCAACCTCGAACAGCAGGCGAGCCTTGTCGAACACGCCTTCCTCGAGCGTGAGGCGCAACCGCGCTTCAGCGCCAGCGGGCAGGAAAAAGGCGTGAGCCCTACGCGCTACGCCGGCCTCACGCCCTTTGATCGGTTGAGCTGAACGCCGCCGGAGCGGCACGCGCGTCAGGCGTGGGCGGCGACCCCCGCGCCCTTGCCGCCGTCAAACTGAAAGTGACCGCACCAGTCGTGAGTGGCGACCGTCGGCCAGGCGGTGTGGCCGTTTCCGCCCGACGGCGGGTTGGCGCGGCACAGGCCCTTGTCGTCCGACGAGTGGATCGTCGCGTCGTCGAAGAAGGTGCAGGACGCGCAGGAGGTCTGTTCGGTGTGGACGCCGGCGGACATGGTCGTCTCCTTCCAATTCGGGGGCGGACCGCATGGCCCGTGTCGGTGACGACCTTACAACGCACGATGCTTGCCGAACAGTTCCCAACTTGACTTTTTTTAGATGACGACGGCGCGAATACTTGTGAGAACCAATCTCACCGAGCTTGCGAGCGCGTCTCATCTTGGCTGAGAACGCGTCTCATCTGCGCGGAGCGATCACAGGATGTCGCGCAGCCAGGCGCAGAGCGGGGCGTCGGCGGGCGGCATGGGGTAGTCGAACAGCCGCGGCGGCGAGACCCAGGCCAGCGCCGCGTGCTCGCGCCGCTCGACCACCCCCTCCCAACGCCTGAGGAGATAGAGCGGCATCAGGAGGTGGAAGTCCTCGTAGGCGTGGGAGGCGAACACGCTCGCGGCCAGGCAGTCGCGCCGCGCGGTGATCCCCAGCTCCTCGTCGAGCTCGCGGATCAGCGCGTCCTCCGGCGTCTCGCCGGGCTCCACCTTGCCGCCCGGGAACTCCCACAGCCCGGCCAGCGCCTTGCCCTCGGGCCGCTGGCCGATCAGCACGCGCCCGTCCACGTCCACCAGGGCGGCGGCGGCGACGAGAAGGAGACGCGAGGCGGCGGCGGGCGAGGTCATGGCCGCGAACCTACCGGCGAAGCGACCCGCGCCCCAGCGCCCGCGCCGGCGCGGCTAGCTGCGGTAGTCGCCGTTGATCGACACGTAGCCGTGGGTGAGATCGCAGGTCCACATGACCGCCCGGCCGGAGCCCACGCCCACGTCGACCGCGACCTCCAGCTCGGGACGGCGCATGTAGGCGCTCATCGCCGCCTCATCGTAGTCGGGCGACACCGCGCCGTCCCGCGCGGCCCAGTGCTCGCCGAAGCGGATGGACAGGCGCTCGCGGTCGAGCGGCTCGCCCGCGCGGCCGGCCGCGGCGGCCACCCGGCCCCAGTTGGCGTCCTCGCCCGCGAGCGCCGTCTTGACCAGCGGGCTCTCGCAGATCGTGCGCGCGATCTTAGCCGCCGAGCGGTCGGACTGCGCGCCCGTCACCTCCACCCGGACGAATTTGGAGGCGCCTTCCCCGTCGCGCACCAGCATCTGCGCGAGGTCGAGGAGCACCGCCTCGAGCGCCGCGCGGAAGGCCGTGAGCCGCGGGTCGGCGGCGTCGGCGATCCACTCGCCGCCAGCGCGCCCGGTGGCGAACAGGAGGCAGGTGTCGTTGGTGGAGCGGTCGCCGTCGACCGTCACGGCGTTGAAGGTGCGCACCGTCGCGTCCACCAGCATCGCGTGCAGGGCGGCGGGCGCCACCGCCGCGTCGGTGACGACGAAGCCCAGCATAGTGGCCATGTCGGGGGCGATCATCCCCGAGCCCTTGGCGAAGCCCGCGATCCGCACGGGGCGGCCCTCGACCTCGCAGCCCCGCACGGAGCCCTTGGGGAAGGTGTCGGTGGTCATCACCGCGCGCGTCGCCCGCTCCCAGCCGTCGAGAGAGAGGGAGGCCAAAGCAGGCTGCAGCGCGTTCAGAACCCGGCCCGCCTCCAGGACGACGCCGATCACCCCGGTGGAGGCCAGGAGCACCTCGTCCTCCGTGCAGCCCAGCTCGACGGCGGTCGCGTTGGCCACCGTGCGGCAGGCGCTCATACCCGCGAGCCCGGTCATGGCGTTGGCGCAGCCCGCGTTGACCACGAGCGCCCGCGCCCGCCCGCCCGTCCGACGCAGCACCTCGCGGCACCAGTCCACCGGGGCGGAGCCCACCGCATGGTCGGTGAAGACGCCCGCGCAGGCGGTCGCCCCATCGAAGCGCAGGAGGACCACGTCGTCGCGCTTGTGCTGGTAGAAGCCGCCGGACGCCGCCGCGAGCTTCACACCCGCCACCTCGCCGATCTCAGGGAAGGGTTTAGCGAGCGGCGAGAGCGCGAGGCCGGGCTTGCCCGCGCCCGGGGGCTGGGCGGGAGGGGAGAGCGGCTCCGACAAGATGTCGTCCACAGAGACCCCCCTCGCCGCGGATAGGGCGCCCCGCACCCGGCGGAACCGTCGCGTTGACAGGGTTGGAGGCGCTGCCTAAGTCTCGCGCCGCGCCAAGTCGAGCGGATTTTCGGACGCGGGCGGCGGCGGTTCGCGCCCGCCCGCCGGCGCCGCGAAAGCGCCCGGTCCGCGCCCTAGAGACCCCCAGCGCCCAGCCCGGAGATCGGACGCGGCGGCCCGGACGCAAGGCCGCCCATCGTCTCCCGAGACACCTCCCGCCCATGCTCGCCTTCGCCAAGAAGCTCCTCGGCTCCTCCAACGAGCGCACCGTGCGGTCCATGCGCGGCCGGGTGGCCGCCATCGGCGCGTTCGAGCCCAAGATCGGCGCGCTCTCCGACGACGCCCTGCGCGGCAAGACCGCCGAGTTCCGCGAACGGCTGGAGCGCGGCGAGACGCTGGACGACCTCCTGGAGGAGGCGTTCGCGGTGGTGCGCGAGGCCGGCAAGCGTGTGCTCGGCCAGCGCCACTACGACGTGCAACTCGTCGGCGGCATGGTGCTGCACAAGGGCGGCATCGCCGAGATGCGCACGGGCGAGGGCAAGACGCTGGTGGCGACGCTGCCCGTGTACCTGAACGCGCTCGCGGGCAAGGGCGTGCACGTGGTGACGGTCAACGACTACCTGGCCCAGCGCGACGCCGAGTGGATGGGCCGCGTGTACGGCTTCCTCGGCATGACCACGGGCGTGATCGTCAACGGCCTTTCGCAGGAGGAGCGCGGCCGCGCCTACGGCAGCGACATCACCTATGGCACCAACAACGAGTTCGGCTTCGACTACCTGCGCGACAACCTCACCTACGACGTGCGCGACATGGTCCAGCGCGGCCACGCCTTCGCGCTGATCGACGAGGTGGACTCGATCCTGATCGACGAGGCGCGCACGCCGTTGATCATCTCCGGCCCCACCGAGGACCGCTCCGACTTCTACCGCACCATCGACGCCCTGGTGCGCGACCTGATCAAAGAGCCCGAAACCTTCGAGCACGACGAGAAGCAGAAGCAGGTCGCGCTGACCGAGTACGGCAACGAGCATGTCGAGGAGATGCTGACCGAGGCCGGCCATCTCGAAGCCGAGTCCACCGGGCTCTACGACAGCGCCAACATAAGCGTGGTGCACCACGTCAATCAGGCGCTGCGCGCCAACGTGATCTATCAGCGCGACAAGGACTACATCGTCCGCGCCGGCGAGATCATGCTGATCGACGAGTTCACCGGCCGCATGATGCAGGGCCGCCGCCTCTCCGAAGGCTTGCACCAGGCCATCGAGGCCAAGGAGGCGGTAGAGATCCAGCCCGAGAACGTGACGCTCGCCTCGGTCACCATCCAGAACTACTTCCGCATGTACGGCAAGCTCTCGGGCATGACGGGCACCGCGGCGACCGAGGCGGCCGAGTTCGGCGACATCTACAAGATGGACGTGTCGGAGATCCCGACCAACCGCTCGATCCAGCGCATCGACGACGACGACGAGGTGTATCGCACCGAGGCGGAGAAGAACGCCGCCATCGCCCATCAGATCGCCGCCTGCCACGTGCGCGGCCAGCCCATCCTCGTCGGCACCGTGTCCATCGAGAAGTCGGAGCGCCTGTCGGAACTGCTCAAGACCTTCAGCTACGAGGTCGAGACCGGGCGCACGCTCAAGCCGCAGTACGCCGAGCGCGAGCGCGAGGCGGAGAAGGCGGGCGACGAGGCCTACGACATCACCTACGCCCGCGGCTGCGGCGTGCCGCACAGCGTGCTGAACGCGCGCTACCACGAGCAGGAAGCCTTCATCGTGGCCGAGGCCGGGGTGCCGGGCGCGGTGACGATCGCCACCAACATGGCCGGCCGCGGCACCGACATCCAGCTCGGCGGCAACCTCGAGATGCGCATGGAGCGCTGGCTGGAGGAGCAGCGCGCGCTGGGCGGCGAGCCCGACGAGGCGCAGATCGCTGCGCGCACCGCCGAGGTGAAGGCCGAGATCGCCGAGGGCAAGGCGCAGGCGCTGGCCGCCGGCGGGCTCTACGTCTTGGGCACCGAACGCCACGAGAGCCGGCGCATCGATAACCAGCTGCGCGGCCGCACCGGGCGCCAGGGCGACCCCGGCCGCTCCAAGTTCTTCCTCTCCACCGAGGACGACCTCCTGCGCATCTTCGCGGGCGAGCGGCTGGACGCCATCATGCGCACCTTCGGCGTGGCCGAGGGCGAGGCCATCACCCACAAGTGGCTGAACAGCGCCATCTCCACCGCGCAGAAAAAGGTGGAGGCGCGCAACTACGACATCCGCAAGAACCTCCTGAAGTACGACGACGTCGTCAACGACCAGCGCAAGGCGGTGTTCGAGCAGCGTGCGGAGTTCATGGAGTCCGACGACCTGTCTGAGGTGGTCGACGAGTTCCGCCACGAGACGGTCAACGACCTCGTCTCGCGCCACCTGCCGCCCAAGGTCTACGCCGAGCAGTGGGACGTGGAAGGCCTCGACGAGCGCGTGCGCGAGACGTTCGGCGTCGAACTCCCCGTGCGCGACTGGGCCGCCGAGGAGGGCGTCTCCGCCGAGGACGTGCACGCACGCCTGACCGAAGCGGTGGACAAGCTCGCCGCCGAGCGTATCGCCCAGGTCGGACCCGAGCAGATGCGCTCGATCGAGAAAAACTTTCTACTGCAGCAGGTCGACATGCAGTGGCGCGAGCACCTGCAGCACCTCGACCACCTGCGCCAAGTGATCCACCTGCGCGGCTATGGCCAGCGCGATCCGCTGAACGAGTACAAGACCGAGGCCTTCTCGCTTTTCGAGAAGCTCTTGGTCGACCTGCGCCAGCACGTCACGCGCTGGCTGATGACCGTCGAGTTCCAGTTCGCCCAGCCCCCGGCCGACATGTTCCAGCCCTTCCCGCTGGACTTCAACGAGGTGCACCTCGACCCGCTCACCGGCGAGAACGAGCGCGCCTCGGGCTTCGGCCAGGGCGGCGGCGGCGACCTCGACGCCCGGCAGCGCGAGTCGCTGCCCGTCTCGGCGCTGCCGGGCGGCTGGGAGCGCACCAGCCGCAACGCCCCCTGCCCCTGCGGCTCCGGCAAGAAGTTCAAGCACTGCCACGGCGCGCTGGTGTGAGCCGGCGACCGTGCGCCGGCCGCGACGTCAATTGAGGCTAGGCCTGACGCTCAGCCCGATGCGCGAGTGGTTCGCCCCCATCTCCACGCCGGGTCGGCTCATTCCGCAGACCTGGGAGGGCTGGGCGGCTCTCCTCGCCGTGGTCACCGTGGCGATCGGCGGGAGCGTGCTGATCGGAGTGGCGCACCACTCCCTCTAGCCCTCAGGCCGCCAGCGCCGGCGGCGAGTCGATGTCCAGCCCCTCGGCCTGCAGGCGCCACATGCGGTCGAAGGCCCCGCCGCGGCGGCGCAGATCCATGGGCGCGCCGTCCTCGACGACGCGACCGTTCTGCATGACGATGATGCGATCGAAGCCCGCGAGCGTCGACAGGCGGTGGGCGACCGCCAGCACGGTGCGCCCCTGCATCAGCCGGTCGAGCGCGGCTTGCACCTCGAGCTCGGAACGGGTGTCCAGCGCGGAGGTGGCCTCGTCCAGCAGCACCACGGGCGCGTCCTTGAGGAAGGCGCGCGCCACGCCGATGCGCTGGCGCTGGCCGCCCGAGAGCTTGGCCCCACGCTCGCCGACGAGCGTGTCGTAGCCGTCGGGCAGGGCGCGGATGAACTCGTCGCAGTGGGCGGCGCGGGCGGCGGCCTCCACCTCGGCGTCGGTGGCGTCGGGCCGGGCGAAACGGATGTTCTCGCGCAGGGTGCGGTGGAAGAGGCTCACCTCCTGCGGCACGGTGGCGATGGCGGCGCGCAGCTCGTCCTGGCGCACGGACCGCACGTCCTGTCCGTCCACCAGCACCCGCCCGCCGCCCACGTCGTAGAGGCGCAGCACGAGACCCAAGACGGTCGACTTGCCCGCGCCCGAGGCGCCCACGATCCCGACGCGCTGGCCCGCGGGGATGGCGAGGTCGATTCGGTCGAGCACCGGCCGGCCACCCTCGCGGTAGCTGAAGCTCACCCCGTCCAGCCGCACCGACCCACCGCAGCGGATGAAGCGCCGCGCGTCGGGCGCGTCGGCGATGGTGTGGGGCCGGCCCAGGATGTCGAGCGTCTCTTCAAGGTAGGCGTACGACTGACCCATGCCGATAAGCGAGAAGGCGAGGTCGCGCGAGCCGTGCAGCAGGCGGAAGGTCAGCGCGCTCACCACCACGACATCCCCCGCCGAGACGCGGCCCGAACGCCACAACCCGAGCGCCAGGATCAGCGTCACGGTGGCGGAAAGCAGCAGCGCGGCGTCGTTGGCCGCACGCACGCCCTCGGTGAAGAGCCACGACCGCTCGTGCGCCTTCGCCTCGCGCTCGAACGCCTCCACGAGCCGCGCGCGCTCGCGCTTGCCGGCGGAGAAGGCCTTGAGCGGCCAGACATTGGAAAGCACGTCGATCAGCTCGCCACCCACACGCCCGCCCTCCTCGGCGTGTGCGCGGTGCAGCGGCGCGCCGCGCAGGCCGAGCACGATCATGCCCGCGGTGGAGACGGCGGTGAGCCCGGCCACCACCGCGGCCAGCCGCCAGTCGATCGCCGCGAAGATCACGAGCGCGCCGACGAAGTTCACCACCGGCGGCGTGACCTCCCACATCAGCCGGTTGCACAGGCCGCCGAAATTGCCGGCCACCGCGGTGATGCGATGGCCGAGCGCGCCCGCCAGATGGTCCTGGAACCAGCGCATCGGATGGCCGGTGACGTGCTCGAAGAGGTCGGCGCGGATGTCGACGCCCGTGCGCACCGTCACCCGGCAGCCGATCCAGCCCGCAGCGCGCCAGAGGAGGGTCTCGCCCGCGATCAGGCCGATGAACAGCGCCAGCGCGTCGCCCACCCCGCGGTTGGCGTGAGGCCCGGCCAGGGCGTCGACGAGGAGCTTCATGGCGTATTGCACGCCCACCGCACAGGCGGCCGCGCAGGTCACCAGGGTGAACAGGAGTCCGAAGCTCGGCGCGCGCGCCCACAGGTAGTGCGCGACGAACGCGGCGGCGCCGCGCAGCTGGCGCGCACGCGGCCGACGCGGGGCGCGCGCGCGCGCGTCGGGCCGAGCGGCGTCGAGCGTGAGGTCGGCGGGGAGGGCCGGCGTCATCGTCATCGGAGGGAGGCGCCTTGGGAGGTCGAAGCGATAAGCAGGTCTTTGCCGCTTGCGTTCCAGCATTGCTGAAACACGCTGAACCTAGTCTGAACCTCAATGGGGCATGAGCATGGCCCCGAGCCGGCGATCGTCCGGCCGCGGAGGAGGCGCGAGGTCGCGGCTAGGCGCTCTCCGCCGGCTCCAGCACGCCCAGGTCCTCTCCCGCGAGCACCCGCCCGATCAGTGCTCGGGTGCGTTCGACGCCGAAAATGGCCGCGAACGAGCCGAAACGAGGCCCCTGCGGCTGGCCCAAGAGCACCTCGTAGAGCGCGCCGAACCATAGCCGCAGGGGCTCGAAGTCCGCGGCCTTGCCCGCCTCGAAGGTCTCCGCCTGGATCGCCTCGGCGTCGGCCCCTTCGCCCAGCCGCTCCAGCCGGGAGGCGAGGTCCTGCAACGCCGCCCGTTCGCGCGCGTCCGGCGGGCGGAACGCCTTCCGCGGCCGCACGAAGTCCTCGTAATAGGCGAGGGCGTAGCCCGCGAGCCGGTCCATCAGGGGCTGCGTCTCCGGCGTCGCCCCCGGCACATAGCGGGCGAGAAAGCCCCACAGCATGTCGGTGGAGGCTGCGTCCGCCGCCGAGACGAGGTTCAGCATCAGGCCGAACGAGACGGGCGACCCCGCCTCCGGCGGCGCGCCCTCGTGGACGGACCACACCGGGTTGTCGAGCCGGGGGCCCCCGTCCTGCCCGGCGTAGGCGTCCAGCTGTTGCAGGTACTCGTCGGTGGCTTTGGGGATCACGTCCCAGCTCAGCTTCTTGGCCGACTTGGGCGACTGGAACACGTAGTAGCCGAGGCTCTCGGGCGTCGAGTAGCGGAGCCACTGCTCCATTGTCAGGCCGTTGTTCTTCGACTTGGAGATCTTCTGCCCCTCCTCGTCGAGGTAGAGTTCGTAGGAGAAGCCCTCCGGCGGCAGGCCGCCCAGCAGGCGGCAGATGCGGGCCGACGCCTTGACCGAGTCGATCAGGTCCTTGCCGCTCATCTCGTAGTCGACGCCGAGCGCGGTCCAGCGCATCGCCCAGTCGGGCTTCCACTGCAGCTTGACGCGCCCACCCGTGACCGGCGTCTCGACCCGCGAGCCGTCCTCGTCCTCGAAGGTGATGGTGCCCGCGTCCACGTCGCGCGCGAGAGTCGGGACCTGCAGCACGCGGCCGGTGGAGGGGCTGACCGGCAGGAAGGGCGAGTAGGTCGCGCGCCGCTCGGGCCCGAGCGTCGGCAGCATCACAGCCTGGATGTCGTCGAACCGCTCCAGCGCGCGGCGGAGCGTCGCGTCGAAACGGCCGGAGCGGTAGGCTTCGGTGGACGAGACGAAGGTGTAGCGGAAGCCGAAGCCGTCGAGGAAGCGGCGCAGCCGGGCGTTGTTGTAGGCGCCGAAGCTCTCCTCCTGCCCGAACGGGTCGCGCACCTGACTCAGCGGCTTGTTGAGGTCCGCCTCCAGCCAATCCTGGTGCGGCAGGCCCGGCGGGGCCTTGCGCAGCCCGTCCATGTCGTCGCTGAAGCAGACGAGCTCGGTCGGCACGCTCTCGCCCGTCAGCGCACGGAAGGCGGCGCGGACCATCGACGTGCGCGCCACCTCCTGGAAGGTGCCGATGTGCGGTAGGCCGGAGGGACCGTAGCCGGTCTCGAGGATCACCGGCCGCGCGGCGAGCTCCGGAAAACGCTCGCCCAGCCGCTCGCCCGCACCGTGCTCCACGAGCCCGAGCGCTTCCTCGCGCGCCTCGCCGTCCAGCCTGAGCTGGACGATCCGGCGCAGGAGCGCGCGCGCCTGCTCGAACGGCCACGCCCTAGCCTCGCGCGCGGTGGAAGCGAGGCCGGACAGGTCGGTCTCGGAAAGGGGAGCCATGGCCCCGGCTTATAGTCGCCTCGGACGTGACCGGAAGCACGCCCATCGCAGGATCAGCCGGCGTGCTGCAGCCTCAGCCACTCCCGTCGCGTGTGGCAGACCTTGCGGCTGCCGAAGTACGTCCCCTCCGGCTCCTGATAACGGCAGGAGACGTGGGCCATCGGATCCTCGACCTCCGGTGTGGGCGCCGCCTCGGAGGAGGGCGCGGCGGCCGGAGCGGCGGGCGCGACGACGGGCGAGGTGCTGGCCACCTGCACGGGCGGAGCCGGCGGAACGGCCGCGGCCTGGAGCGCGAGCGCCAGGGCGAGGGTCACGAAAGGCATGGCGTCGCTCCGGAGGATCGGCGCGCAACAGATCGCCCCCTCCGCTCCCGCGGCAACTTCGCATTCCTCCGCAGCGCGGCTTAGCCGCAACGTGCGCGCCGGGTGGGCGGTTACGCCTGCGATTTGGGCGCCTTGCGCCCCTCGCACGAGGCGCTCGGGCCAGCCATATTCCGCGCCATGCAGACGCGCGCGCCCTTCTTCGAGGACATGGCCAAGGCGATGGAGGGGGCCATGGGCCTCGGCCAAGCCGCCGCGGCCGAGGCGCGCACCGCCTTCCGCGCCCAGGGCGACCGGCTCGTGGCCGAACTCGACCTCGTCCGGCGCGACGCGCTCGACGCCGAGCTCGCCGCCCTGCGCGCCGAGATGGCGGAGCTGCGCACGGAGGTCGCGCGCCTGCGGGGCGAGACCGCTCGCCCCTCGCACGACGTTGGTTGAGCGTTAACGCCCGAAGCAGCTACCCTTGGTTCACGGTGAATCGCTCCGGCGCGCGCCCGCGCTCCGCAGGCTGGTTCCCGGCAGGAGTCCGCGTCCCATGGACACGCCCGAATCCGAAACGCTCGAGACCGAGCTCGGCCTCGACCCGCTCGACGTGGTCGAGCACGTGCTGAACGCCGAAAGCCTGCAGTTCGACCGCACGGAGGACGGCGACCTCGCCTTCGCCTTCACCGGCGACTGGAAGGACTACGAACTGTGGTTCGCCTGGCGGCCGGAAGCCGATTGCCTGCAGCTGTGCCTGTCCATGGACCTGCAGGCGGACAAGGCCCAGCGCGGCCCGGCGCACGAGCTCGTCAGCCAGATCAACCAGCGCGTCTGGCTGGGCCACTTCGAGGTGTGGGCCGAGGACGGCGAGGTGATCTATCGCCACGCGCTGTCGGTGCCCGCGGGCGAGCGGCCCACCCTCGCCCAGGCGGCCAGCATGATCGACGCGGCGGTGGAGGCGGCCGATCGCTTCCTGCCCGCCTTCGACTTCCTCCTGAAAGGCTCCAAGTCGCCCGACGAGGCCATGGCCGCCTGCATGTTCGAGACGGTCGGCACGGCGTGACGCCGGCGGCCGCGCGTCCCGTCCTCCTGGTCGGGGCGGGTCGGCTCGGCGGCGCGCTCCTGGACGGCTGGCGCGAGGCGGGCGCGCCCGGCATGGGCGACGTCATGGTGCGTGCGCGCACCGTCACCCCCGCGGCCCGCGCCGCTGCGGAGGCGGGCGCCGGCCTGAACCCCGCCGACGACGCGCTGGGCCGTGCGGGCGTCGTGGTGTTGGCGGTGAAGCCCTACGCGCTGGACGAGACCGCCGCCGCCCTCTCCCCACACCTCGCCCCCGACGCGACGATCGTCTCCCTCCTGGTGGGCAAGACGCTGGCGCAGGTCGAGGCCGCTTTTGGCGGTCGGCCGACCGCGCGCGCCATGCCGACCACCGCGGTCGCGGTGCGGCGCGGCTCCACCACGCTCTACGCGCCGGACGTCCGGGTCCGGTCGCCCGCCCACGCCCTGTTCGCGCCCGTGGGGGACGTGGTCGAGATCGACGACGAGGCCTTGATGTATCCCGCCACCGCCGTCTCGGGCTCGGCCCCCGGCTATCTCTACGCCTTCGTCGAGGCGTTGGAGCGCGCGGGCGTGGAGGGGGGGCTGGAGCCGGAGGCGGCGGCGCGGCTCGCGCGCGGCGCCGTCGCGGGCGCGGCGGAGCTCATGGCGCGCTCGGGGGCCGATCCCGCCGACCTGCGCCGCCAGGTCGCCTCTCCCGGCGGCACGACGGAGGCGGCGCTGCGCGTGCTGGCCGGCGAGGACGGCGGCGGGCGCGGCCTGCCCGAACTGCTGCGGGGTGCGGTCGCGGCCAACATGGCGCGGGCGCGCGAGCTCGCGGGCTAGAGCACGTCCTTGGCGAGACGGCCCACCTCCTCCGCGGGCAGGGCGGCGGCTGGCCGCGCGGGCGGGCGCATCCACGCCACCGCAACGAGCGCGCAGGCGGCCACCCCCGCGAAGGCCCACAGCGCCGGCGCGAAGCTCGCCAGCCGGTCGTGGCTCACCCCCGCGAGCCAAGGACCCACCGCCGCCAGCGTCGAGACGAGGCACATGATCGAGAACAGCGGCAGATTCCGCCGCCGCCCGAAGTAGGCCAGGAGCATGACCGCGGTCGCCAAGTAGGCGAGGCCGTAGCCCGTCCCGACGCCCACGACATACAGCACGGCCAGCCCCGGCCCGTGCGCGAGCGCCAGCGCGGCGAGCCCGACCGCCATGCATCCCAGCGCCCCGGCGGTCAGCGCGCGCGGCCCGGTACGCTGCACGATCGCCCCGCCCGCGAGCCGCGACAGGGCGTTGACGAGGTTGTCCGCGGCGAGGAAGGCGGCGGCGACGCCTGCGCCCAGCCCGCGCTCGGTCAGGTGCTGCACCGAGACCGAGTTCACCGTCACCCCGCAGAGCAGGTAGGCGGTGTAGGCGGCCGTCACGATCCAGAACTGCGGCGTCCGGAGCGCCTCGCGCACGCCCCAGCCCTCGTGGGCGACCGCGGGCTCGGCCTCGCCCCCCTCGCGCTCCCAGGCGGGGTCCACCGTCAAGGCGGCGACGACCGCGAGGAGGAGCGCCAGCGCCGCCATAACGAGCCAGTAGCCGCGCCAGGCGTGCTCCACGCCGAGACGCCCCAGGATCGGCCCCGCCGCGCCGCCGAGGCCACCCGCGGTGAAGTAGACGCCGAGCGGCGCCGCCGGTCGCGGAAAGGCGCGCGCCAAGACGTAGGCGCCAGGCAGGATGGCGGCGAGCGCGAAGCCCACCCCCGCCAGCGCCGCACCGAAGAGGTAGCCGCCCGTTCCCTGCGCGCGGGCGAAGAGGAGGAGCCCCGCGCCCAGGACGACGCCGCCGCCCACCAGCGTCGCGCGCACGCCCAGCGCGCGGATCACCACGGCGGGCGCGAGGCTCGCCAGCCCGCAGGCGACCGCCAGGACGGTGAAGCCCAGCCCCGCCGCGCTCCAGCTCCAGTGCAGCTCGCCCACCATGGCGGGCAGGACGACGCCCAGCGAGGTGAAGGTCGCCGCAGTGATCTGGAAGAAGAGGAGGCTCAAGCCTGCGAGCGCGAACTGCGCGCGCCGTCCGCCGCCACCCAGCGCCCCCGTCATCAGAAGCGCCTTCCCAGCGACACCCGCCAGGTGCGCCCTTCCGACGGCAAGACCGCCACGGGCGAGTACACGTCGGCCACGGGGGTGAAGTAGAGGGCGTCTGCGAGGTTGTCGACGTTGACCACCGCGCGCCAGGGCCCGCGCTCGTACTGCGCCGAGGCGTTGACCACCGTGTAGTCCGGCAGGCGCACCGCGCCGGGCAGGACGCCCGCGGTGGTCTCGGCCGCGTGGGTCAGCGCCAGCGTCGCTCCCGCCCGCCCCCAGGCGTGGCGATCGGAGGTGTAGACCCCCGCCAGGCTCGCCACCGAACGCGGCTGGCGCGTGTCGGTGTAGTCGCCCGGTCGCAGCTGGGACGTGGCGAAGACGTAGTAGCCGCCGCCATAGCCGTCGGTCGGGGCCACGCCCGCCAGCGCGGGCGGGATCACCACGGTCGAGCCGTCAGGCCCGCGCACCGTCGTGCGCTGGACGTCGCCCGCGAAGGTGGCGCTCCAGTTGCGGGTGATGAGGAGCCGAGCCTCCAGCTCCGCCCCCTCGCCGCGCGTGCCCACCACCGCGTCGCCCTGGCCGAGGTCCGAGCGCGTCTGGCGGTAGACGGAGAGGGCCCCCGTGAGCCGGTCGCGGCCGAGGCGGAACTTCACCCCCGCTTCGGAGAGCCGCGAGGTGGAGAGCCACGATCCGCCCGCGATCAGCTGGGGCGCGACGCCGTCGGCCTGGTTCACCTGCAGCGCCTGCGTCTGCGCCAGGGTGGCGTAGGGGCGCAGGCCCCACGGCAGGGCGTAGGCGAGGCTCGCCGTCCAGCTCCAGGCGCCGTCGGCGGCGGAGTAGGTGCGCCCGCGGTCGACGCCGAACACGAGCGTGCCGTCGTCGTGGCTCGTCACGCTGAACCGGTCGTAGCGGGCCCCGGCGGTGAGGTCGAAGCCCGCCCAGCGCACGTCGGTCTGCACGAAGGGGCCGCCGTTGACCGTGCGGCTCCTCACGTCCGTCTCCCAGGCGAGCCCGCCGCCGCCGAGGTCGGCGCTGAAGGGGCTGTCGAGGATGTCGGTCGCGGTCGGGCCGAAGATCAGGTCGCGGCGGTCCAGCGAGATGTTCCCGCCGTTGAAGCTCTCCTCGTCGCGGCTGTCGGTGCGGCGCAACGAGAGGCCCACGAGGGTGTCGGCGCGCACGGGCCCGAAAGTGCGCGGGGCCTCGTAGGTCAGCCGCGCCTCCGCCGCGCGCGCCTGGTAGTCGGCCGGGAAGCCGTAGGTCACGAAGCGCGTGTTGGAGAGCACCTCCACAAAGCCCGCCAGCGTCAGCGTATCGGGGCCGATGCGGCGGGACAGGGCGGCGGTCGCGGTGTCCACGTCGGTGCGCGAGAAGTCGGCGTCCGACACGAACACGTCGCGCCGCCCGATCTGCGCGGTCCCCACCCCTGTGTCGAGGGTGAAGCGCGGGTCCGCGGCGGGCGTCGCGCCGAAGTAGGGAGTGAGGAGCCCGCCCGCGCCGATCTCCACCGGCTCGAGCCGGCCGTCGCCGTTGAGGTCCTTCAGCGTGAGGTCGCGCCCGGTGGTGTACAGGCGGTGATCGACCAGCGCCTGGGTCAGCCGGTTCCAGCCGGGCGTCTGCACCGAGCCCTCGGCGCGCTCGACCATGACGCCTGCGCTGAAGCGCCAAGCGTCGGGCAGGTCGAGGTCGAGCTGGGCCTGGACGAGGCCGTGGCCGGGATCGATCCCCTGGTAGAAGCCCGGCCCCGTCTCGCCCTCGGCGTAGAGCGACAGCCCGCCCCGGACGCCGCCCAGCGCCACGGGGGCGACCAGCCGGCCGTCCAGCTTGCCGTAGCCATAGGCCCCGCCCACGACCTCCACCTCGCCGGACGCCCGCTCGGGCAACTCCTCGCCGGAGGCTCCGAAGGCGCGCGAGGTCTTGGGCGTGATGTCGAGGAAGCCTCCCACCTTGCCCGGGCCGTAAAGCGGCGTCGGCGGCCCGCGCACCACGTCCACCCGCTCCGCCGCGCCCAACGGCGTGGGATAGGTGCCGCGGTTCTCGATGCGCTTGAAGCCCGCGAAGTAGGTGTCGGCCAGCGTGCCGCGCAGGTTCGACGCGCCCGGCACCCCGTAGTAGCTATCGGTGTAGGCGCCGGGACTGACCGCGACCAAGTCGTCCACCGTGCGCACGCCGTAGCGTTGCAGCGTCTCGGCCCCCACGAAGCTGGCGGACCGCGGCGTCTCCAGGAGCGGGATGGGGAGACCCGTCACCGTGCGGTCGGGCCGGCGCTCCAAGAGGCCCGCCGGGTCGCGCGCGGTGACCACCACAGCGGCCTCCCCGGGCGTCGCGGCCGGCTGCGCGCCCGCGAGGGCGGGCAGGACGCAGGTCGCCGCCGCCAGTAGTCCCGCTGCACCCGCGCGCCTCATCGTGGCCGACGTAAGCGGCCATTGCGAGAACATCAAGCCTAGTCTTGCGGGGCGCCGTGACATGTCACGATGCATCTCAACGGCGACTTCGCGTTGCTTGTTGCGACCCGCAGGTTCGACAGGTCGAAGCGATTGGGGCAAGGTCGTGTGGTGACGCGAGACACCCCGAACGGCCGCGACGACGAGTGGGGCCCCGAGCTCCTGAAGTCGCGCGCCTACGAGCAGATCCTCGTGGACGTGATCATGGGCGCGCTCGCCCCCGGCGCGCGGGTCGACGAGCGCGCGCTGGCGCACCGCTACAACGTGGGGCTCGCGGGCGTGCGAGACGCGCTCGGCCGGCTGGCGCTGGAGGGGCTCGTCCAGCGCCGCCCGCGGCTCGGCACTGTGGTGGCCGCCCTCGACCTGCGCGAGGTGGAGCACGCCTTCGAGGTCCGCAGCCTCCTGGAGGGGCGATCCGCCGCCCTGGCCGCCCGCAACGCCACCGCCGCCGACGCCGCCGCGATCTCGGCCGCCTTCCACGGGGCCGAGGCGGCGGTGGCGGCGGGCGACCTGCGAGCGCTGGTCGCCATGGACCGCGCCTTCCACCGCGCCGTGGCGCTCGCCACCCACAACGACGTGCTCGCACGCTATCTCATGAGCCTGCAGAACATGGCGGCGCGCTACTGGGTGTTCGCCATGGCGCGCCAGCCGCCGGACGACCAGCTGGTCGACATCGCGCTCCACCGCGAGCTCGCACGCGCCATCGCCGCGGGCGACGCCCGGGAGGCGGAAGCCGCCATGGCGCGACTGATCGGCGACCCGCCGAGCCTCACCCCGGGCGTGCGCCTGCGCGACGCCGCCGGCCGCGCCACGGTCTGAGCCGGCTCAGCCGACAGGCGCTACCAACGCGCGGCGGGCGGCGGCGGCGTATTGGGCCCCGGTGACCACGGTCAGCGCGGCGGCGAGCCACAGGAGGGCGTCGGCCCCGCCCTGCAGCGTTCCCGGCCAGATGGCGTGCGGGTTCCCCGCCGCGTAGGCCCAGACGCGGGCGGCCACCGCGGCCATCTCCGCCGAGAGCGCCACGAGCTGGACCGTCGTCTTCCACTTGGCGAGCGTAGTCACCGGCAGGCGCAGCCCCCGCGCCGCCCCCGCCTCGCGCAGGCCGGAAACGAACACCTCGCGGAACAGGATCACCGCGCCCGCCACCGCGATGGTCGGCCGGGGCGAGACGGCGAGGAGGCCGATCACCGCGGCGGTCACCGCCAGCTTGTCGGCGATGGGGTCGAGCGTCGCGCCCCAGGCGGAGCCCGCGTCCCACCGGCGGGCGAGCCAGCCGTCGAAGAAGTCTGTCAGCGCGGCCAGCACGAAGGCGGCGAGCGCGCCGGTGACGGCGGCGGCGGCCCAGCGCAGGTCGGCCGCCGCCTCGGCCCCGAACGCCGCCGCGAGCAGGCCCGCGAGCGTCAGCGCCGCCAGGACGAGGCGCGCGTAGGTCAGGAGGTTGGGAATGTCGCGCCGGGTCATGCGGGGGCTGTAGCGCGGACTTCGCACGCGCGCGACGCTAGGCCGGACCGCTGCGGCGCCCTACGACGACACGCCAGCCACCGACGGACCCCCCATGCCCGCCGCCGATCCCGCCGCCCTCATCGAGCCCGTCGCCGCGCGTTCGCGCATCATCGCGGTGGTGACCGTCGCCGACTGGCGCCACGGCGCGCCGCTCGCCCGGGCGCTGGCGCGCGGCGGCGTGGAGTCCGTCGAGATCACCCTGCGCACGCCCGCCGGGCTGGAGGCGGTGCGCGCCGCGGCGGCCGAGGTCCCCGAGGCGCTGGTGGGCGCGGGCACCTGCCTCACCCCCGCCGACCTGGAAGAGGCTCAGCGCGCGGGCGCGGGCTTCGCGGTCTCGCCCGGCGCCGTGCCCGCCATGCTTGAGGCCGCCGCCGATCTCGCCCTGCCCTATCTCGCCGGCGTGGCGACGTCGTCGGAGCTGATGACGGGGCTCGCCCACGGCTACCGCATGTTCAAGTTCTTCCCGGCCGTGCCCGCGGGCGGGCTCGCCTACCTCAAGGCGCTGGCCGGGCCCTTCCCGCAGGTGCGCTTCTGCCCCACGGGCGGGATCACGCGGGAGACGGCGCCGCAATTCCTGGCGCTCCCCACCGTGCCGTGCCTCGGCGGCTCATGGCTCGCCCCGGCCGAGCTCCTGGCCGCGGAAGACTGGGCTGGGATCAAGCGCCTCGCGCGCGAGGCGATTCAGGAGCTGGGCTGAAGCGGTGGGAGGGGCGTCGCCCCGTCCGCGCCACGGCGACGCCAAGCGGTGAGCGTACCCGCCAGAAGGCACACGAGGGTCATGCAGGTCATCAGGTTGAGCACGAGCACGTAGATGCCGTAGCCGGGCGAGTCGTCCGACAACGTCATCGCGTGAAGCGCCAAAGGCACGCTCTGGAACAGCATGGCCGCGCCCAGCCACAAGCGGCCGTACGCCAACGCCAGGGCGAGGAGCGCGAAGGCCAGCGCGATGTCGGTCATCATGTAGATGAAGACGCGGGCCGACTTCTCGATCGGCGCAGGCACCATGGCGACGCTGAAGATCCAGATCAGCCCCATCACGATGGCGCAACGCCGCTCGGGCGCGCCGCCTTTCACTCCCGCGAGCAGGAAGACGATCAGCGCCGGCAGGGCCGTGCAGTTCTGGACTATGGCGTGGAGCACACCGGACGCCCTTTCGAGCGCCCGATGTAACCGGCAGGCGTGAAGATTCGCCGAATCAGCTGGCGAGGCGCTCTTCCGACACCGCGCCGCGCTCGTGGATGGCGGTCTTGCCGAACATGCGAACGCGCATGCCGAGCTTCTGCTTCAGCTGCTCGAGCTCGTTGTGAGTGCTCACGACCTGCCGGCGAGACGCCGCCAGAGCCGCCATGCATTCCGCCGCCCGCGCAACCGCCTCATCCGTATATACGGGAGAGACGCGCACCTCGGCCTGCGCCGACATCATCACCGACATCAGCTGCGAAGCTTCGGCGATCGCGGCGTCGATCGCCTTTTCAGTAGCGTAGAGCTGGTTCGCAACGCCTTGCGCGACGAGAGACTTATCGGTCATGAAAACCCCCGGTTAACCAACGATGGCGTGACGAGAACACGTTATTAACCAAGGATCAAGAGCTTACCTTCACCATGTCAGGCCTGCGCCTTCCAAAGTCTCGCGCCCGGCCCGGAGCGCGCGATCTCGTCACGAGCTAGCGATCCGTTAGGAGCTGCGGGCTACTGTGGCGGGTCCGCGCGATCCGTCGCTCGCGCGCCAGGGCGATGCCGGATGCTGCGACCCCCCCGCGGGAGCTACTCGCTCCAGACGCAGATCGGCGCGGCGGCGCTGGCCACCTCGGCCTGCGTGCTGATGCTGGCGGCCGCGCTCTTCTTCTTCGAGCAGTGGACAGCCGACGCTTCGGAGGTGCGGCGTCACCAGGAGAGCCTGGCGCGCGTCATGGCCAGCGAGGCGCACGGCGAGGTGCGCGACCCCGCGGCGGCCCGCCGCCTGCTCGGTGCCCTTTCGGCGGCCCCCGCGGTGAGGCAGGCCTACCTTCTCGACCACACGGGCGCGCCGCTGGCCGCCTACGACGCCCATCGCACCGGCGGCGATCAGCACCGCCTCGTCGAGACTCGCGCCCCGGTGGCCGGCCCGGACGGACGCATCGTGGGCGAATTGGTGCTCATGGCCGAGCCCGACCACCTGCAACGCACCCTGCCGCGCTACCTCGCCATGTCCTGTGCGCTGTTCTTCGCGGCGGCGGGGGCGGCGCTGTTCCTCGGCCGCTGGCTCGCCGCGCGCCTGACCGAGCCGCTCGACCGGCTGACGCACTTCATGGAGACCTCGACCGTCGCGGGCGACCTCTCGGCTCGCCCGCCGCCGACCGCGTCGACCGACGAGATCGGCCGGCTCACCCGAAGCTTCGCCGCCCTCCTCGACCGGTTGCAGGGCAACGACGCCGAGCTGCGCCGCACGCTCGGCGAGCTCGTGGAGGCGAAGAACGCCGCGGAGGCGGCCAATGTGCTCAAGTCGCAGTTCCTGGCCAACGTCAGCCACGAGATCCGCACGCCGCTGAACGGCGTCCTGGCCATGGCGCAGATCATGGAGCTGGGCGAGCTGCCGCTCGAGCAGCGCGAGCGCCTGGGCGTGGTGCGCGACTCGGGCGAGGCCCTGATGACGGTGCTGAACGACGTGCTCGACGTCTCCAAGATCGAGGCGGGCGAGCTCGTGCTGGAGAGCCGGCCGTTCGATCCCGCCGCCGCCCTCCGCGCCGCCGCCGCGCCGTGCGTCGCCCAGGGCGAGGCCAAGGGGCTGGCCATGCGACTGGAGCTCGGTCCTCCGCTCGCCGGACGGCAGGGCGACGAGGCGCGGCTGCGCCAGATCGTGACCAACCTCCTTTCCAATGCGGTTAAGTTCACCCCGGCGGGCGAGGTCTCCCTGCGCGCCTGGGACGCGCCGGACGGCGAGCTGCGCATCGAGGTGGCCGACACGGGCGTGGGCGTCGGCCCCGACGTCCTGCCCCGGCTGTTCCAGAAGTTCGTGCAGGCCGACAGCTCGACCACGCGCCGGTTCGGCGGCACGGGGCTGGGCCTGGCCATCTGCCGCGAGCTGGCGGCGCTCATGGGCGGCCGCGCCTGGGCGGAGAGCACGCCGGGGGTGGGTTCGGTGTTCCACGTCAGCCTGCCGCTGCCGGCGGTCGAGCGCGACGCCGGCCGTCCGGACGCGGGCCCGGATGCGGGGCCGAGCGCGCGTCCGGCTTCGGTCGCAGCCGCCCCGGAGCCTGTCTCCGCACCGGCCCCGGCGCGAGCCCCGGCGGCGCTGGAGACGCCGGAACCGCGTCGCGTGCGCGTGCTCGCCGCGGAGGACAACGCGGTCAACCGCCAGGTGCTGGCGTCGGTCCTGGGCGTCTTCGGCGTCGAGTTCGAGATCGTGGAGGACGGCCGGCGCGCGGTGGAGGCGTGGGCGCGCGGCCGCTTCGACGTGATCCTGATGGACGTGCAGATGCCCGTGATGGACGGGGTGGCGGCGACGCGCACCATCCGCGAGGCCGAGCGGCGCACCGGACGCGACCCCGTCCGGATCGTGGCGCTGTCGGCCAACGCGATGACCCACCAGGTGCAGAGCTATCTTGCGGCGGGCATGGACCTCCACGTGCCCAAGCCGATCGAGATCCCCCGCCTGCGCGCCGCGCTCGACACGCTGGGCGAGGCGCGCGAGACCGCCGCCGCCTGATCGCTCACCAGCGCAGCTCCGTGCGCGCCTCCACCAGCCGCACCCCGCCGTCGCCGATCGGCATCAGCCCGGCCGGGAGCGCGGGCGTGGCGACGCCCGGCGGCCAACCGTCGATGACCGCCGTGGCCCGCAGCGCGGCCTCCCCGTGCGCCGCCGCGCTCAGGCTCAGCGTCACGCCCTCGGGGGGCGGAGCGGCGAAGCGAAGCGTGCGCGCGCCGCGTGCGCCGACGGGCCAGCGCACCCCTCGCGCATCGAGCCTTGGGTCGCCGAGCGCCGCGGCGTCCGGGCCGTCCAGCCGCAGCCGCAGCTCGCGCGCGCCGGGCGGGGGCCGCACGGTCACGAGGAGCCGGCCGCCCAGAACCGCGCTCTCCACCTCCGGCGCGCGCTCGGGCCAGGGCGCAAGCGGGGTCGACCAGACGAGGGCGCCGCCGAGCGCCTCCAGCGACGTCCGCGACGGGCGCCCGCCGGCCCCGAGCACGGCGCGCGAGGCGGCGTCCAGCTTCGGCGCGACCCGCCACGCGCGCGCGATCGGCGCTCCGGGGGCCGGCGCTTCGCCCACCGCATAGGCGATCGTCGCCGCCGGGCGCGCGGCTGTGGGCGAGAGCGTAGCGGCGGTCGACATCAGCGCGATCCCGCCTGCCGCGGCCGCGAGCGCCAACGTCGCGCCGATCCGTCCGCCACCGCTCAGCCGGGCGAAGGGCGCGAGCGCCGGTCCGCCCGCCATCGCGGCGATCAGGGCGGCGGCGCCCAGGCCTGCGGGCCCGAGCGCTGTAGCCAGCGCCTGACTCCAAGCCAAGGCGAGCGCCACGCCCGCCGCCGCCAGCACCGCCGCGACGACCAGCGCCGGCCGCGCCAACAGCTCACCCGCCCCCATGACGAGCGCCGCGCCGACAATTCCCGGGAGAAGCGGCCAGAGGAGGAGCGGCGCCAGCGGCGGCGCGGCGACCTGCAGGACGAAGACGACCGCCAGCGCCGCGCTCAACGCGCCCAGCCAGGCCGACCACGGGTCGAGCCGCGGCGCGCCGAACGCCGCCCAGGCGCAAAGGGCGCTTCCGGCGCCCAGGGCCAAGCCCACGAGATCGAGCCCGCCCGCGAGCGAGCCCGCCGCGCCCGCCGCGAGTAGGGCCGCGACGACGATGCGCTTCGCCCGCCGGTCGAGCGCCCGCGCCGCCAGCGCGTAGGCTCCGGCGAAGCTGCCCGCGCTCGCCAGAGCGGCGCCCGACAGCAGAAGGTCGAACCGTCCCAGCGCGCGGTACAAGCCGAGAAGGCTTTCGCCCGCGCCGCCGAAGCGTCCCAAGAGGTGCGGACCGAGCGCCGCCGCTGAGATAGCGGCTCCCCACAGGGCGGCCCCGCGCAAACCGGCTCCGAGATCGACGAGGCCCAGCCGTCCGGCGCGCCGGGCCGCCCAGCCCAGCAGCGCGGCGGCGGCGAGGAGCGCGATCCAACCACCCACGACCGCCGAATAGCCGACCACGCCCAGCCCTGGCAGGTCGGCGTAGGCGAGGTCGGCGGCCGGCGGCGGCAGGCGCTCGGCGTCGGCCAGCGCCCGCGTCGCGCCCAGAGCCTGGCCGCCCAGGCTCTGCAGGCTGCGCCGGTCGAGGTGGGCGGGGGTGGCGAGGGGCGTGTGGTAGGCGAGCTGGTCGCCGATGAAGGCCAGGTTATAGCCGCCGAGACCGTGGGCGCGCGCCACGGTGAAGTCGGTGTCGTTGGGGAGCAGGCTCGCCAGGAAGGCGGTGAACGAGGCGGCGAAGGGATGCGGCGCGGCGCGGGCGTAGAGCCGCACGAGCCCGCCCGCGCGCGGGCCCGTCTGGAACATGGCCGCCCGGCCGCTGTCGCCCCGCGCCTCCAGGTTGACCACGGCGCCGATGCGCCGGGCTAGGGGATCGGTGTCGAAGAAGGCGCGCGCGCCCAGGAGCCCCGCCTCCTCCGCGTCGGTTATGACGAAGACGACGTCACGCGCGGGCAGCCGGCCCGCACGGGCGTCGGCGGCAAGCGCGCGCGCGATCTCAAGCGCGGACGCCACCCCCGCCGCGTCGTCCGCGGCGCCGGGCGAGTTCGGGACGCTGTCGGTGTGCGCCATGACCGCCACCGCGGGCGCGGCGCGGTCGCGCCCGGGCAGGACGGCGACGACGTTCTGCGCCGCCGCCGCCGCCAGCGCGCCCGGCGCCCAGCGCGGCGCGTCCGCCGCCTCGCCGGGGTGGACGGACGCCTCGAGCCCGAGCTCCCCGAAGCGGCGCAGCACATAGGCCCGCACCCGCTCGGCCTCGGGCGAGCCGGTGGGGTGCGGCGCGCGGGCGATCTCCTCGACGTCGGTGAAGGCGCGCCCGGCGGAGAAGGCGGCGGCGGGGGCGGCGGCCGGCAACGGCGCAGGCGACCGCGTGCTCCAGGCGGCCATGGCGGCGGCCGCCAAGAGGATCAGCCACAGCCCGGCGATCCGCAGGGCGTCGCCGCCCCGCCAGGCCCTCGCGCTCAGAACACCACCGCGGCGCCCGCCTCGGCGGGGCCGACCGTCCGCCGGAAGGCCGCGAAGAGCTCGCGGCCGAGGCCGTGCTGCGGCTGGTCGTGGGTCGTGGGCGGCCGCGCGGCGAACTCGGCGGCGTCGACCAGAAGCTCGAGCCGGCCCGTCTCCGCGTCCAGCCGGATCAGGTCGCCCTCGCGCACCCGGGCGAGCGGGCCGCCGTCCGCCGCCTCGGGGGTGACGTGGATGGCGGCGGGCGTCTTGCCCGAGGCGCCCGACATGCGCCCGTCGGTGACCAGCGCCACGCGCCGCCCGCGGTCCTGCAGGATGGAGAGCGCGGGCGACAGGCTGTGCAGCTCGGGCATGCCGTTGGCGCGCGGCCCCTGGAAGCGCACCACCGCCACGAAGTCGCGGTCGAGCTCGCCCGCCTTGAAGGCGCGCAGGAAGTCGTCCTGGTCGTGGAACAGGATGGCGGGGGCCTCGACGACCCGGTGCTCCGGCTGCACGGCCGAGACCTTGATCACCGCGCGGCCGAGCGGACCGTCCAGCACGCGCAAGCCGCCGTCGGCCTGGAAGGGATCGGACGCGGGGCGCAGCACCGCCGGGTCGAGGCTCTCGGCCGGGGCGGGGCGCCAGGCGGCGACCTCGCCGTCGAGCACGGGCTCTTCGGCGTATCGGTGGAGGCCCGGCCCGGCGACCGTCTCCACGTCGGCGTGCACGAGGCCCGCGGCCAGGAGCTCGCGGATCAGGAAGCCCATGCCGCCCGCGGCGTGGAAGTGGTTCACGTCGGCCGAGCCGTTCGGATAGACGCGGCAGAGCGAGGGGGTGACGCGCGACAGGGCGTCGAAGTCGGCCCACTCCAGCACCACGCCCACGGTCCGCGCCATGGCGGGCAGGTGGAGCAGGTGGTTGGTCGAGCCGCCGGTGGCCATCAGCCCCACGATCCCGTTCACGATCGCCCGCTCGTCGACCACGTCGCAGAAGCGGCCGCGGCCCACGCGCGCGTTCTCAACCGCCTGCACGGCGGCGGCGCGGGTCAGGGCGGGGCGGAGCGGGTCGTCCGGATTGGTGAAGGCCGCGCCCGGCAGGTGCAGCCCCATCATCTCCATCAGCATCTGGTTGGAGTTGGCGGTGCCATAGAAGGTGCAGGTGCCGGAGGTGTGGTAGCTCGCCGCCTCGCTCTCCAGGAGGGCGCGGCGGTCCACCTCGCCCTTGGCGAAGAGCTCGCGCACCCGCGCCTTCTCCTTGTTGGAGATGCCGCTGGGCATGGGGCCGGCGGGCACGAAGATCACCGGCAGGTGGCCGAAGCTCGCCGCGCCCATGACAAGGCCGGGCACGATCTTGTCGCAGACGCCCAGCATCAGGGCGGCGTCGAACATGTCGTGGGAGAGCGAGATCGCGGTCGCCATGGCGATCACGTCGCGCGAGAACAGGCTGAGCTCCATCCCCGGCCGCCCCTGGGTGACGCCGTCGCACATGGCCGGCACGCCGCCCGCGACCTGGGCGGTGCCCCCCACCTCGCGCGCCGCGGCCTTGATCAGGTCGGGGTAGGTCCCGAACGGCTGATGCGCGGAGAGCATGTCGTTGTAGGCGGTGACGATCCCGATGTTGGCCGCCAGCTCGCCCTTGAGCCTGAGCTTGTCGCCTAGAGGCGCCGCGGCGAAGCCATGGGCGAGGTTGCCGCAAGAGAGGTGGGCGCGCCCCGGCCCCGCGTCGCGCGCGGCGGCCATGCGGGCGAGATAGTCGGCGCGGGAGGCGGCGGAGCGCGCGCGGATGCGCTCGGTGACGGCGGCGACGACGGGGTGGAGCTCGGGCATGCGGGACGTCGGCTGCGCTCTAGGGCGCCCAGTATAGCGCGATCGGAGCCCGCTCGGCGCGCAGCAGCGCGCGCACCGGCATATCGGCGATCGGACCCTCCTCCTGCGCGCGCCGCAGTACCGCGAGCTTCTCCTCGCCGGTGAAGAGCAGGATCAGCCGGCGCGCGTCGTGCAGCGCCGCCAGCGTCAGCGTCATGCGGGTGGGCGCGCCCGCCGCGCCGGGCACCGGGCCCACGCCGCGCACCAGCGCCGGCGCGCCCGCGTCGAGCACCGACGCGTCCATCCCCGGCAGGCCCGGGAACCAGGAGACGGCGTGGCCGTCCGGCCCCATGCCGGCGATCACCACGTCGAAGGGCCGCGGCATGGCGGCGATCCGCGCACCCACCTCCGCCTCGGCGGCGGGATCGTGCGGGTCGGCGTGGTCGGAGAGGAGCGAGACGTAGCGCGCCGTCGCCGCCCAGCCCTGCAGCAGGCGATCGGCGATGAGCTTCTGGTTGGAGGCCGCGTCGTCCGGCGAGGCCCACCGCTCGTCGGTGGCGGTGACGACCACCTTGTCCCAGGGCGCGTCGGCCTTGGCCAGGAGGTCGTAGACCGGCCCGGGCGTGGTGCCGCCGGAGCCGACCAGGCTCGCCGCCCCCCGCTCCGCCGCCGCGGTGGTCAGCCGCTCCGCCACGTCGGCGGCGAGCGCGTGGGCCATGGCCTCGCGCGTGTCGAACAGGTGCTCCTCGAGGTCGGCCATCGCGCCCGCTCCTACTCGTGCCAGCTGTGGCCGCGGCGCTCGGTGAGCGCAAAGGCCCCGGCCGGACCCCAGGAGCCCGCGGGATAGGGCGTCGGCGTGTGGGAGGTCTGGCGCCAAGCCGCGATGATGCCGTCGATCCAGCGCCACGCCGCCTCCGCCTCGTCGCGCCGCACGAAGAGGGTCGGATCGCCCTTGATCGCCTCCAGGAGCAGCCGCTCGTAGGCGATGCGCCGGCGGCTGGTCGAGGCGAACGCCTTGTCGAGGCTAAGGTCGAGCTCCAGCGAGCGCAGCTGCATGCCGCCCTGGTCGAGCGAGGGCGTCTTGTTCATCACCGTGAGGCTGATCTCCTCGTCGGGCTGCAGCCGGATGACGAGGCGGTTGGCCGCGAGCTCCTGCCCCGCGAAGATCGAGTGCGGCACGGGCTTGAACTGCACCACGATCTCCGACGCGCGCGAGGGCATGCGCTTGCCGGTGCGCAGGTAAAAGGGCACCCCCGCCCAGCGCCAATTGTCGACCGTGGCTGCGATCGCCACGAAGGTCTCGGTCGACGAGGGGCGGCCCAGCTCGTCGAGGTAGCCGGGCACGGGCGCGCTGTCGCTGACGCCCTTCACGTACTGCCCGCGTACGGTGAGCTTGCCCTCGGTCTCCGAGGTGATGGGGCAGAGCGAGCGCAGGACCTTCACCTTCTCGTCGCGCACCGCGTTGGCGTCGAGCGAGGCGGGCGGCTCCATGGCGACAAGGCACAGGAGCTGCAGCAGGTGGTTCTGCACCATGTCGCGGATGGCGCCGTAGTCGTCGTAGTACCCCGCGCGCCCCTCGAGCCCGACCGTCTCGGCGACGGTGATCTGCACGTGCTCGATTGTGTTGTTGGTCCACAACGGCTCGAACAGGATATTGCCGAAGCGGAGCGCGATCAGGTTCTGCACCGCCTCCTTGCCGAGGTAGTGGTCGATCCGGAAGATCCGGTTCTCGCTGAAGGTTTGGGCGAGGCCGTCGTTGATGGCCTGGCAGCTCGCGAGGTCGCGCCCGATCGGCTTCTCCACCACCACCCGGCTGTCCACGTTGCCGAGCCCGTTGGCGCGCAGCCCCTGCCCCACCGCGCCGTAGAGCGAGGGCGAGGTGGAGAGGTAGTAGACCGTCTCGCCCACCCCCTTCAGCAGCGTCGCCAGTCCCGCGAAGCTCTTCGGATCGGTGGCGTCGACCGTCGTGTACTCGAGACGCCGGGCGAAGCGCGTCCAGGTCGCCTCGTCGATGGCGGGCGCGCGGGCGCGCACGGCGGTCTCGACCAGCTGGCGGAACGCGCCCGCGTCCATTTCCGCGCGCGCGGCCCCGATCACCCTGAGCTCGGGCGGCAGGAGGCCGTCCCCGTCCAGGAGGTACAGGGACGGGAAGAGCATGCGCTGGGCGAGATCGCCGGTGGCGCCGAAAAGCACGATGGCGTGGGCGGTCATGGGAGGTCCGAACCGTCGGTCGCGGGCTCCCTACCACGGACGCGCGGCGGGGGGAGCCCGTATCGCCGCGGGCGAGACAGCGCTGTCAGCCGGGCGCGCCCTGGCGCGGAGCCGAGCCGCGGCGTTCACTGGCGCCTCCCGGTCGGAGACCCTCCGCGTGAGCGCCAGCCAACCCCCGCCGCCCCGTCGGCTCGACCTCGCCATCGCGGGCGGGCGCGTGGCCGGGCTGGACTGGGGCGATCCCTCCCGGCCGGTGCAGGTGCTGTGGCTCCACGCCAACGGCTTCACCGCCCGCACCTACGCCACGCTCCTGGCCCCGCTCGGCGCGGAGATGCGGGTGGCGGCCATCGACCTGCGCGGCCACGGGGCGACGCGCCTGCCGGCCGAGCCCGCCCGGCTGACCTCCTGGCGGCCGTTTGCCCACGACGCCGCCGCGGTGGTCGAGGCGCTGGGTTTGGAGAGCGTCGTCCTGGCGGGCCACTCGATGGGGGCCTCGAGCGCGCTCCTGGCCGCGGTGGCGCCGCCGCTCGCGCTCCGCGTGCGGGCGCTGGTGTTGGCCGAGCCGGTCATCCTGCCCGCCACGCGCGCCCTCCTCGCGCGCGGGCCGTGGGGACCCGCGCTCCTGCGCCGCACCATCCCCTGGGCCAAGGCGGCGGAGCGCCGACGCAGCCGCTTCCCCGACCGCGCCGCCGCCTTCGCCGCGCTGAAGGGCCGGGGCGTGTTCCGCCCCTGGTCGGACGCGGCGCTGGCGGACTATCTCGCCGAAGGCGTCGCCGACGCGCCGACCGGGGAAGTCGACCTCGCCTGCGCGCCGGCGTGGGAGGCGGCCGCCTACGCCGCCCAGCGCCACGACGTGCGGGGCGCGCTGCGCCGGCTCGGCGCGCCGCTCACCATCCTCAAGGCCGAGCACGGGTCGACCTGCCATCTCGCGCAGGGCGATCCGATCCTCGCCCGCGCGGGTCGCCGCGCCACCCTGGAGGTCGTCGCCGGAACGGGGCACTTCCTCCCGCTGGAGCGGCCGGAGCCCGTGCGGGCGGCGCTGCGGGCGGCGGCCGCGGGCGGCTGAGCGCCCGTCTCGCATCGCGCCGCTCGCGTCCCCGTGTCGCGTGGGCCTGCGTTTGCCGGGCCCGGACGCATCCTCTAGACCGGCCGCCTTCCGCGCCCCGCCGCGCCGCGCCCCGAGACGCTCCTTCGCCATGTCGAGCACCACCGAAGTTCCCGGCCAGCTCTCCGGCTCCGTCATGATGTACCAGGCGCCCGAGCCCTTGAACGTGCAGGCGCACGGCGGGCTGGGGCTCGTGCGGCGCGCCAACCCGTTCGGCTTCGCGCGCACCGCCACCGCCGTGCCGATCCAGGTCACCGAGTTCGGGCCGGCCGCGCTGAGCTATCCCATCATCTTCGCCGGCGACGAGAAGACGCCGCTGGCGGTCCTGGGCGTGCGGGCCGACGAAAACGTCTTCGTCAGCGCCGACGGCGTGTACGAGCCCGAGGCCTACATCCCGGGCTTCATTCGCCGCTACCCGTTCGTCCTGGCCAACGACCCCGGCCAGCAGCGGATGGTGGTCTGCCTCGACCGCGCGGCCAGCTTCGTCAGCCCGGACGGCGAGCTGCGCCTGTTCGAGAACGGCGAGCCCAGCGCCTACACCCGCGACGCCATCAAGTTCTGCGAGGACTTCGAGATGGAGCGCCAGCGTACGGAGAGCTTCGTCGCGCGGCTCAAGGCGCTGGACCTGTTCGAGACCAAGCAGGCCTTCTTCACCCCGCGCGACGAGGCGGGGACGGTGGGCGAGCCCGTGCAGATCGCCGACTACTTCGCCGTGTCGGAGGAGAAGCTGAACGCCCTGACGCCCGAGGTGCTGGTCGAACTCCGCAACTCCGGCGCGCTGCGCCAAATGTACGCCCACCTCGACTCGCTGTTCGGCTGGGACCGGCTGATCACCCGCGCCCTCATCCGCACGCCGACGCTGGGGAGCGCCTGAGGCGCCTGCGCTCAGGCGCAGGCGAACACGGATCGGGTGAGGCAGGAGAAGACGAGCCGGCCCGCCTCGTCCAGGAGGTCGTGCTGGGCGATCACCACGCCCTTGTCGTCGCCCACCGGATCCTTGGCGAGCACGGTCATGCGCCCGCGCAGGAGCTCGCCGGGCGGCGGGTTGCGCATCCAGCGCAGGGCGTCGACCCCTAGGCGCTTGGTCTGCGGCCAGCCGCGCGCGGCCTCGCCGTCGAGCTTGCTCCAGATCGCGTAGACCATGGCGTCGGGCGCCCCCGTCTCTCGCTCCCAGCTGGGGGCGAAGCCCGCGCAGAAGCTCTCGACCTGGCGGGCGTCGACCGCGCACACGCCCAGCGTGACCACCTGGCCGACCGCGATCTCGTCAAAATGGGCGGGCATGGAGCCTCCGAAGACGGGCCTATGACACCGGCCGGCCCCGTCTTGTCGAGCCGCTTGCAACCGCCTGCGGCGATGACGACCTTGGCGGTCGTGTCGAGGAGAGCGAACGCGTGATGCTTAGGTCGACGGCGGCGGCGATCGCGACGGGCCTGGCCCTCCTTGCGGGAGCCGGAGCGACCCGCGCGGCCGACACCCACGAGACCTCGCACGTCGCCCTGCGCCTCGCCCCGCAGACCACCGCCGCCGCACCGGGCTCGACCCTCTACCTCGGCCTGGAGGAACGCACGGCGCCCGGCTGGCACACTTACTGGCGCAACCCCGGCGACAGCGGCGAGCCTACGTCGATCGCCTGGACCCTGCCGGCCGGCTGGAAGGCGGGCGACATCGTCTGGCCCGCGCCCGAGCGCCTCGCCACCGGGCCGCTCGTCAACTACGTCCTGCCGCCCGACACCGTCCTGGCCGTGCCCGTGCAGGTCCCGGCCAACGCGCAGCCCGGCGCGCCGGCGCGGCTGCAGGCGGCGGTGACCTATCTCGTCTGCAAGGACGTGTGCATCCCCGAGCAGGCGACGCTCGACCTCCTCGTGCCCGTGCAGGCGCAGGGCGCGCCCGCCGTCGACCCGCGGTTGGGTCGTCGCATCGGGGAGGCGCTGGCCGCCGCGCCCAAGCCCGCGGGCCTGCAGGCGCGCTTTCAGCCCTCGGGCGACACGGTCGCCCTGTCCGTGACGGGCGCGCCCCTGCGCGGGGCCGACGCCACCCACGCCTGGTTCTACCCCTACGACGGCGCCCTCCTCGACCACGCCAAGCCGCAGCTCGTCAGCCGCGGGGGCGACGGCGTCACCCTCACCCTGCCCGCCGGCTACGGCTTCACCCACGGCGCCGCGCCGAGGACGCTGGACGGCGTCTTGGCGCTCGGCCCCGGCCGCGCCTGGGAGGTCTCCGCCACCCCGGGCGGTGCGCTCGCGGGCATCGCGGGCTCGCCCGCCGCCCCTTCCACCCCCGCTCCGGAGGGTGCGACGCCCCCGATCGGCGCAGAGGCCGCGAGCGGGGGCGCGCACTTCGCCGCGCTCGGGGCCGCGCTCGGGGCCGCCTTTCTCGGCGGGCTGATCCTCAACCTGATGCCGTGCGTCTTCCCCGTGCTGTCGCTCAAGGCGGCGGCGCTGGCGCGCCACGCCGGCTCGCCGACGAAGGCGCGGGCGGAGGGCCTGGCCTACGGCGCGGGCGTGCTCGTGACCTTTCTCCTCTTGGCGGGCGCGCTTCTCGCGGTGCGCGCGGCGGGGCAGGAGGTCGGCTGGGGGTTCCAGCTGCAGTCGCCGGGCGTGACGGCGGCGCTGGCGCTCCTGATGCTCTTGGTCGCGCTCAACCTGTCCGGCGTGTTCGAGGTGGGCCTCTCCGTCCAGGGCGCGGGCGGGGGGCTCGCGGCGCGCGGCGGCCTCCTCGGCGCGGCGTTCACCGGCGCCCTGGCGGTGGTGGTGGCCGCGCCCTGCACCGCCCCCTTCATGGCCGGTGCGATCGGCTGGGCGCTGACGCAACCGCCGGCGGCCGCGCTCGCCGTCTTCGCCGGCCTGGCGCTCGGGCTGGCCGCGCCGCTGACGGCGGTGAGCTTCGTCCCCGCCCTCCTGCGCCTCCTGCCGCGGCCAGGGGCCTGGATGGAAGGTCTGCGCCACGTCCTCGCCTTCCCGATGTACGCCACCGCCGCCTGGCTGGCCTGGGTGTGCGCGAGCCAGACGGGGACGGACGCCCTGCCCTTCCTGTTCGGCGCCGCGGTGGCCTTAGCGTTCGGGGCCTGGGCCTGGGGGGTGGCGCAGAGGGGGTCGAGCCCGCTCGCGCCCCGCATCGCCGCCCTGGTCGGCGTCCTCGCCGCCGTGCCGCTGGCCGCCCGCGCCGCCGCGACGACGCCGCCGCCGGCCGCCGTCGGGGCG
>CAXTAO010000006.1:0-133876 GCA_964242625.1 uncultured Caulobacteraceae bacterium
CGAACTCGGGTGCAAGGATTTGCAGTCCTCTGCGTAACCACTCCGCCACCAGGCCGCCGCAGGCCCTCGCCGCCGTTGGGGAGGCGCGGGCCGGGAGGGCGCGACGGCTAACAGAGCGCCCCGCCCCCGGCAAGCGCACCCTGGCGCGCAGGGCTTAAGGCGGCGTTGCCAGCCCGGGAGGCGGCGACTAATACCGCGCCGGCCTTCCGGCGCGCGCCTGGGGGTCGCCGCTCGAGGACCTCATGCCGCCTGACTACGCCCGCGCCCGCCTCAACATGGTCGAGACGCAGGTGCGGGTGAACGATGTCACCGACCATCTCGTGCAGGACGCGATGCGCACCGCGCCCCGAGAGCGGCTGGCGCCGCCCGCCCGCGCGCACCTGGCCTACGCCGAGGCGGAGATCGAGTACGCGCCCGGCTGGCGCATGGCCGAGCCGCGCAACGTGTCCAAGCTTCTCCAGGCGCTGCGACCGCGACCCGGCGAGCGCGCGCTCGCGGTGGCGGCGCCCTACGCCGCGCTCGTGATGGCGCAGATCGGCTGCCGCGTGGTCGCGCGCCAGCCGGAGGGCGCGCCGTTCGACGCGGTGGCCGCCGTGCTGCGCGAGCACGGCTGCGCGGTCGAGGCGGGCGACATCACACGGCTGGGCGAGGAGGGACCGTTCGACGTCATCGCCTCCGAAGTCGGGATCGAGCGCCCTCCGGAGGCGTGGCCGAAAGCGCTGGCGGTAGACGGCCGGTTGGGCGTGTTCGAGCGCGCGGGCCCTGTCGGCAAGGCGCGGCTCTATGTTCAGGCGCCCGACGGCCCGCTGGCCAGGCGCGAGCTGTTCGACGCCGTACCCGCCTGGGCCCCGGGCTTCGCGCCCAAGCCCGCCTTCAGTCTTTAGGGCATGGGCGCTCCCGCCCGGCGCTCGGCGCACCTATACTAGAGGCCATGCTCGTCGCGGCCGGACATATCCTGATCGTTCTCGCCGCCTTTGCGGGCATGGAGATGTTCGCCTGGGCGATGCATCGCTACGTCATGCACAGCCGATGGGGATGGGGCTGGCACTCCAGCCATCACGAGGAGCCGATCGGCGGCGGGATGCAGCGCGGCGGGTTCGAGCTCAACGACCTCTTCGCCGTGGTGTTCGCCGCGCCGGCCATCCTGCTGTTCTGGCTGGGCCGCACGCCCGGGTGGAGCGCGCTGTGGTGGGCGGCCTGCGGTGTTACGGCCTATGGCGTGATGTACGCCGTGGTCCACGATGGGCTGGTGCACCACCGCTGGCCCTTCCGACTGACGCCGCGTCACGGCTACGCCAAGCGCCTCGTGCAGGCGCACCGGCTGCATCACGCCACCCTCGGGCGCGACGGGTCGGTGAGCTTCGGCTTCCTCTACGCGCCGGACGTGCGGCATCTGAAGGCCAAGCTCCGCGGTCGCGGCGTCGCGCCGGACGCCGCGGGGTGAGCGCGACGACCGCCGACGGCGCGTCGGCGGAGCGCCTGCGTTCAGGCCGAGGGCGCCAGACGGTGGTGGGGTTGGCGCTGGCCGGCCTGCTGCTGGCCGGCTGGCTCCTCACCCACGTCTACGGCGTGTTCGCCTTTCCGCTGGGCTGGACGACGGCGCCGCTCGCCGCGCCCTTCATCCTAGGCCAGTGCTGGCTGAGCGCGGGGCTGTTCATCGTCGCCCACGACGCCATGCACGGGAGCTTGGCGCCCGGGCGGCCGCGGCTGAACCGAGCGGTCGGCCGCCTGTGCCTGGGCGTGTACGCCGCCTTCCCCTTCGACCTCCTCCTCAGGAAGCACCACGCCCACCACCGCCACGCCGGGGCCGAGGGCGACCCGGACTTCAACGTCGACGGGCCCCGCCTGTTCTGGGCCTGGTACCTGCGGTTCTTCCGCGAGTACTTCGGCTGGCGCCAGCTCATGCTGATCGTGAGTGTCTTCCTGCTCTACTGGCTCGTGTTCCACGCACGGGTGCTGAACTGCCTGCTGTTTTGGGCGCTGCCGGCGATCGGCTCGTCGCTGCAGCTGTTCGTCTTCGGCACCTGGCTGCCCCACCGGCACGAAGACCAACCCTTCGCCGACCGGCATAACGCCCGCAGCCAGGGGTATTCCTGGTGGCTGTCGCTGCTGACGTGCTTCCATTTCGGCTACCACCACGAGCACCACCTCTCGCCCGCCACCCCCTGGTGGGACCTCCCGCGGCGGCGACGCGAGCTCGCGTCTTCACCTTCGGTTAAGCCTGAGGCTGAGACGGTCGGCGCGGGGATGCGGGCCTAGAGGATGCTGCCATGACCGAGCCTATGGACCGGCGCGTCCTCCTCGCGGCGGGGCTCCTCGCCGCCGCCGGCCCGGCTGTGGCGCGCGCCCAGCCGCCCGGCTCGACGGCGACCGACTACGGCGACGACGCCTCGGACGCGCGGCCGCAGTACGACCGCTACGATCCTCAGGGGGCGGCGGGCGCGGGCCGGGCCTATGATCCCACGCGCGACGCCTACGATCCGTCGCGGGACCCCGCCGCGCGCGGCGTGCAGCCGTCGGAGCCCTACGCCCCCCAGCGCGACGGCCCGCCCACGCCCGACCAGCGGCCGCTCTACGCCGCCGCGCCCCGGGCCGAGACCTACTCCCGCGACGAAATCGTCAACTCGGCCAGCGACTTCTTCGGCGTGACCGCCGAGGCGGCGGGCTCGGCGGTGGAGCGCATCTTCCGCGACCAGGGCCGCCCCACCGGCTACATCGCGGGCGAGGAGGTCTCGGGCGCCTTCATCGGCGGCCTGCGCTACGGCAAGGGCCTGCTCTACATGAAGCGCCGGCCGACCGAGCAGGTGTACTGGCAGGGGCCGAGCGTCGGCTGGGACTTCGGCGGCAACGGCAGCCGCACCTTCACCCTCTGCTACAACCTGCAGTACCCGGACGCGATCTACCGCCGCTTCCCGGGCGTCGAGGGCTCGGCCTACTTCATCGGCGGCATCGGCGTGAACTATCAGCGGGCCGACACCATCGTCTTGGCGCCCATGCGCGCGGGCGTGGGGCTGCGGCTCGGCGCGAACGTCGGCTACCTGGCCTATAGCCGCAAGCGCCAGTGGTTCCCGTTCTGAGCGGACGCGCTCGCGCCTGACGGGGAGCGGCTTAAAAGGCGGGCCGTGCCCCTCCCCCCCGACACCGCCGTCCTGCAGGTCGTCCCCGCGCTCGACGCCGGCGGGGTGGAGCGCACGACGGTGGACGTGGCCCGGGCGGTTGTGGAGGCGGGCGGGCGGTCCCTGGTCGCCTCACGTGGCGGCCGGCTCGAAATCGAATCTGGCGAGGCGGGCGTCCGGCTCGTGCGCCTGCCGCTCGACCGCAAGGACCCGCTCGCCCTCTGGCGCAACGCGCACGCTCTGCGCGCCCTGGCCGAACAGAGCGACGTCCGGCTGATCCACGCCCGCTCGCGCGCTCCGGCCTGGTCGGCCCTGTGGGCGGCCCGGGCGGCGGGGACGCCGTTCGTGACCACCTATGCCGGCCGCTACAACGCGCGCTCCCCTCTGAAGCGCGCGTACAACCGGGTGATGGCCCGCGGCGACCTCGTCATCGCCAACTCCGACTGGACGCGCGACCACCTGCTGCGCGAACACCCTGCGACCGACCCGGCGCGGGTGATCGCCATCCCGCGCGGGATCGACCTCGCGCGCTTCGATCCGCAGGCGGTCACGCCCGGGCGTGTGGCCGCCGCGCGCATGGCGATGGGCCTCGCGCCCGAGGACCGCCGCCCCGTCCTCCTCCTCGCCGGCCGGCTCACGCGCTGGAAGGGCCAAGCGCTCGCGGTCGAGGCGCTGGCGCGCGCGGGAACAGACGCGGTTTTGGTGCTGGCGGGCGACGACCAGGGCCGCGCGGGCTACCGCGCCGAACTCCTCGCGCTCGCGGCCGGGTTGGGCGTCGCCGACCGTGTGCGCCTGCCCGGTCATCTAGACGACATGCCAGCCGCCTTCCTCGCCGCCACCCTCGCCCTCGCGCCCTCGCTGGAGCCGGAGGCGTTCGGCCGCACGGCGGTCGAGCCGCAGGCGATGCGCACGCCCGTGCTTGCGGCCGATCACGGCGCGCCGACCGAGACGGTCGAGCCGGGCGTCACCGGCTGGCGCATTCCGCCCGGCGACGTGGACGCCTGGGCCGCCGCCATCGCGCACGCCCTGGGCCTCGACGCCGCCGTGCGCGCGCATATGGGCGAGGCGGGGCTCGCCCGGGTGCGACGGCTCTACTCCCTGCGCGCCATGACGGACGCCACGCTCGACGCCTACGCCCGCCTACTGGACGCCTGGCGCGATCGGGGGCCGGGGCGAACGCGATGAACCGGGTGCTGGTGATCAAGCTCGCGGCGCTGGGCGACTTCGTCCAGGCGACAGGGCCCATGCGCCGAATCCGCCAAGCGCATCCGGCCGCGAAGATCTCGCTCCTCACCACGCCGCCGTACGCCGAGCTCGGCCGCGCGCTGGGCCTGTTCGACGCGGTGGACGACGGCGGGCGCCCGCGCACGCTGGGCGGCCAGCTCGCCCTCGTCCGGCGGCTGCGGGCGGGGCGGTTCGACCGGGTCTACGACCTCCAGACCTCCGACCGTTCGTCGGCGCTGCGGCTCCTGTTCTGGCCACGCGTCCCGCAATGGTCGGGCGTCGCGGCCGGAGCCTCGCACCCGCACCGCCATCCCGATCGCGACCGCATGCACACGCTGGAGCGCCAGGCCGACCAGCTGCGCGACGCCGGGATCTGGCCGGACGCGCCGACCGCCCCCGGCTCCGCGCCCGCGCCCGACCTCGGCTTCATGGCGGCGGACGCGAACGCCCCCCAGCGCTTCGGCCTGCCCCCGCGCTACGCCCTCCTCGCGCCGGGCGCCTCGCCCCAGCGCCCCGGCAAGCGGTGGCCCCTGGCGGGCTGGATCGCGCTGGCCCGCGCGCTCGCCGCCGAGGGCGTCGCCCCCGCCGTGGTGGGCGGCCCGGCCGAGGCCGAGCTCGGGAGGGAGATCGCGGCGGGCTCGGGCGCGCTGAGCCTTGCGGGCGCCACCACCTTCGCGGACCTTGCGGCGCTAGGGCGGGAGGCGACGCTCGCCGTCAGCAACGACACGGGCCCCGCCCACCTCCTGGCCGCGGCGGGCGCGCCCACGCTCGTGCTGTTCGGGCCGGACAGCGACCCTGCGCTGTGCGCGCCGCGGGGCGCCCGGGTGGAGGTTCTGCGCGCGCCCGCGCTGGCCGAACTGGACGCCGCATCGGTGACCCGCGCAGCCCTCGCCCTCTGTTCGGTACGATAGCTGACAGGCGAGGCGACGGGTCGCGCCGGATCGGGTTGCCCCGCGCGTCGCGGACCCACATATTCAACCGTCGCAGTCGGCGCGTTCTGTCGATCTGCGCGTTGCACCACGCCTGTTCAACAGCTCCAGGAGAGCCCGCCTATTCGCCGCCCCATGCAAGCGCCGCCGGTCAAGGACGGGCCGCGCATGAACGAAGACATCCGCGTCCCTCGCGTCCTGCTGATCGATCAGCACGGCGAGAAGCAGGGTGTCATGCCGACGCTGGCCGCGCTCGAAGCGGCGGAGGAGGCGGGGCTGGACCTCGTGGAAATCGTGCCGACGGCCGATCCGCCCGTGTGCAAGATCCTGGACTACGGCAAGTTCAAGTTCCAGGAGCAGAAGCGCAAGAACGAGGCGCGCAAGAAGCAGAAGGTGGTCGAGGTTAAGGAGATCAAGCTCCGGCCGCAGATCGACACCCACGACTACGACGTGAAGGCCAAGGCGATGCACGGCTTCTTCGAGGAGGGCGACAAGGTCAAGGTGACCCTGCGCTTCCGCGGCCGTGAGCTCGCCCACCCCGAGCTCGGCATGAAGCTCTTGCAACGGGTCAAGGCCGACTTCGAGGAAGTCGCCAAGGTCGAGTACGAGCCCCGCATGGAGGGCAAGCAGATGATCATGATCCTCGCCCCGCGCTGACCGGGGCGGACGGATCTAGGCGTCGCGCTACGGTTCAGGCCGCGCGGCGCTCGCTCCAGTTGGCGACCGGCGCGCCCAGGTCGAAGCGGGCGGCGAGCTGCGAGAGGCCTTCCGCCTCCGCCGCCAGCGCCTGCGCCGCCGCGGTGCTCTCCTCGGCAACCGCGGCGTTCTGCTGGGTAATCTGGTCCATGCGGTTCACCGCCGTGTTGACCTGCGCGAGCCCCTGCGCCTGCTCGCGCGTGCCCGCGGCGATCTCCGCGACGACCTGGTCCACCGCCGCGACCTGGTCGGCGATGCGGTGGAGCGCGCGGCCAGCCTCGCCGACGCTCGCCACCCCGCCCGTCACCTCGCGGGAGGCTTCGGCCATAAGCGCCTTGATCTCCTTGGCCGCGGCTCCCGAGCGCTGGGCCAGCGCGCGCACCTCCGACGCTACCACGGCGAAGCCGCGCCCCGCCTCGCCGGCGCGCGCCGCCTCTACGCCGGCGTTCAGCGCCAGGAGCGTAGTCTGGAAGGCGATCTCGTCCATGACGCCGACGATCCCGCCGATCCGCTCGGAGCTCTTGGCCACCGCGTCCATCGCCGCCACCGCCCGCCGCGCCTGATCGCCGGAGCCCTCCGCGTCGGCACGCACGGCCTTGACGGCCTCCCCGGCGCGCTGGGCGCCTTCCGCCGTCATGCGGACGTTGGCGGTGATCTCGTCGAGCGCGGCGGCGGTCTCCTCCAGCCCCGCGGCCTGCTGCTCGGCCCGGCGCGACAGGTCGGCGGCGGCGCGGGCGATCTCGCCGGAGCCGCTCTCCACGCCGCCGGCCGCGACGCCCAGCGCCTCCACCGTGTCGCGCAGGGCGTCCACCGCGGCGTTGAAGTCGGTGCACAGCTGGGCGTAGGCGGGTGGCAGGGCGTCGATGCGGCAGCCGAGGTCGCCCGCGGCCAGCTGGCCCAGCGCCTGAGAGAGGGTAGCGACCACCGCGGCCTGGGTGCGTGCGGCGAGCTGGCGGGCGATCTCCTGCGCGCGGCGCGCGTCGTCGTCGGCGAGGCGCCGGTCCAGCGTCTCGCGGTCCAGCTCCACCCCGCCGGTGACCGCCGTCTCCAGCACCTCCGCCGCGGTGGCGAGCTCGCCGAGCGTGTCTCCACGGTGAGCGACCGAGGACTGGATCGCCTCCATCCGCGCGGCGAAGTCGGCCTTGGCCACGCCGACGTAGAGGATGCCGATCACCTCGCCGCCCGCGACCAGCGGATCGTAGATGGTGAAGAAGGTGCGGCCGAGGATCTGCGCCTCGCCCCGAAAGGTGCGCCCCTCCTCTAGTACGCGGCGGCGCACCGCGGCGTCGGCCAGCGTCGTGCCGACCGCGCGCCCGCCGGAAGCCGCGACCACGTTGGTGGCGACGCGACGGTCGCCCAGGAATATGGTGGCCGTGCCGCCCGCCTGGGCGCGGACGAGGTCGACGGCTGCGACGTCGTCGTTGATCACCCGGTCGCCGAACAGAAGTCGGTCGCCGGCTCGCCGCGGCTCGCCATGGGCGTGCAGCGTCGTGCGCAGGAGGGCGAGGTTGCGGTCGAGGTCGGCCTGGGCGCGGGCGTAGACCTGCCGCTCGCCCACGCGCAGCGCGACGCCGGCCAGCCGGCCGCGCACCGCGCCCAGGGGCTTGAGCTGGCGCCCCGCCGCCCAGGCGCCCGCCGCCGCGAGAAGGCCCGCCGCCCCCGCCGCGAGGCACCAGCCCGCCCCACCGGGGGCCAAACGGATCACCGCCAGGCTCGCGCCCGCCGCCGCGACGGGCGCGGTGGAGGCCAGGAGCATGACGCGGGCGGGCAGGTCGGCGGCGCGGGGCATGGATCCGATGCGCTGGAGGAAGCGCGCCGACCCTGGCCCGCCCGCGTTGAGCATTGGTTAGCGACGACGGGCCGCGCGGCCCGATCCCGCGCCTTCCCTTGCGCTGACGGCCCCATGCGGCTAGACACCGCGCCCTTCCGGGACCGCCTGGCCGAAAGGCATGCCATGGCGGTCCGTCATGCTGTCCAAAGAGGACGGACCGCCCGCAAGGCCGGCCGACGCGAAATGCCCAAGCTCAAGACCAAGTCGGGCGTCAAGAAACGCTTCAAGCTCACCGCCACCGGAAAGCTCAAGGCCGGTGTGGCGGGCAAGCGCCACCGCCTGATCAGCCACAACGCCAAGTACATCCGCCAGAACCGCGGCACCAAGGTGATGTCGGGGGCCGACACCAAGATCGTCAAGCTGTTCATTCCGTACGGCTTGAGCTGACGATCCGCGCCCTCCCCCCAGACATCAACGCACAGGTGACATGACATGGCCCGCGTGAAGAGGGGCGTGACCGCCCACGCCCGGCACAAAAAGGTTCTCGAGCAGGCGAAGGGCTTCTACGGCCGTCGCAAGAACACCATCCGTACGGCCAAGGCTGCTGTCGACAAGGCCGGCCAGTACGCTTACCGCGACCGCAAGGTCAGGAAGCGCCAGTTCCGCGCCCTGTGGATCCAGCGCATCAACGCCGCCGCCCGGCTGGAAGGCTTCACCTACAGCCAATTCATCCACGGCCTCGACCTCGCGGGCGTGGAGATGGACCGCAAGGTGCTGGCCGACATCGCCGGCGCGGACCCCGCCGCCTTCAAGGCGGTGGCCGACCAGGTGCGCGCGGCGCTGGCGTAAGCGCTTCGCCTGAAAGCGCAGGGGCCGTCGCGGGCGACCGCGACGGCCTTTTTGCTGCCCACGCGGAAAGGGCCGCGCTTTGTTCTGTGAGCGTGGAGGGGGCCGCCGTGCTCGGTCGCGTCAAGGGACGCTTCGCTCTCCGCTGACGCTGCGCCCTTGACCCGCCCTGCGCTCGACGGCTGACCGGAAGGGTCGGGACGCGGGGCGTCCCTTCTTACTGTTCGACAACGCCTCCGGCGGGTCGAACACAGGGCTATGACTCTGAGGGTGGAGGCCAGCGCGGCGGTCGAACCCGCACCGCTTGGTCGCTCCAGAGAGCGCCGCCCGCCGATGGCGGGCGCTGGCAAGCTACAGCCCTGTGTTCGACGCGGGCCGCAGTCCAAGTCGAACTTCAACTACGGGACGCCCCGCGTCCCGACCCCTCCGGAACAGCCGTCGCGCGCAGGGCGGGTCAAGGGCGAAGAGCGAAGCGTCCCTTGGCGCGACCGAGCACGGCGGCCCCCTCCGCACTCACAGAACGAAGCGCCCGAGCCGCCAACGCGCCACGCTCGCCTTGCTCCTCCCCACCCCCCTGCTAGAAGCCCGGCGCGGGGCGGGTGGAGAGGTCGATGCGGCTCTTGGCGGGCAACTCCAACACGACCCTCGCCCAGGGCATCGCCGACTATCTCGACGTGCCGCTGACCCGCGCCCAGGTGCGCCGGTTCGCCGACCAGGAGATCTTCGTCACCATCGACGAGAACGTTCGCGGCGAGGACGTGTTCGTGATCCAGTCGACCAGCTACCCCGCCAACGACAACCTGATGGAGCTCCTGATCTGCGTGGACGCGCTGGTGCGCGCCTCGGCCAGGCGGGTGACCGCGGTGATCCCCTACTTCGGATACGCCCGCCAGGACCGTAAGACCGGCGGCCGCACGCCGATTTCGGCCAAGCTCGTCGCCAACCTGATCACCCGCGCCGGCGCCGACCGGGTGCTGACGATGGATCTGCACGCCGGCCAGATCCAGGGATTCTTCGACATCCCCACCGACAACCTCGTGGCTTTCAAGGTGATGGCCGACGATCTGCGCGCGCATCACGGGCCGCGCGCGTCCGAACTGATGATCGTCTCGCCCGACGTAGGGGGGGTGGTGCGTGCGCGCGCCCTGGCCGACCGGCTGAACGCCGACCTCGCCATCGTCGACAAGCGCCGCTCGGCCCCTGGCGAGAGCGAGGTGATGAACATCATCGGCGAGGTCGCGGGCCGCTCGTGCATACTGTTCGACGACATCGCCGACTCGGCTGGCACGCTCTGCAACGCCGCCAAGGCGCTGGCCGACGCGGGCGCCGTGGAGGTGTCGGCCTATGTCAGCCACGGCGTGCTCTCGGGCGCGGCGTCCGACCGGGTGCAGCGCTCGGTGCTGCGCGAGCTCGTCATCACCGACTCGATCGAGGCCTCGGAGCTCGTGCGCGGCGCGTCCAAGGTGCGACACATCTCCATCGCACCGCTGATCGGTGAGGCGATCCGGCGCATCGCCAACGAGGAGTCGGTGTCTAAGCTCTTCGACTGACCGCGCCCCGCCACGTTTCGGTCGATCCCGGTATGCTAAACGCCTCGTTAAGGCTGAGACGCCACACCGGGACCGTCGGCGCGGTGCTTGCGCGCCTCCGCCCCTTGTCCCGCCCGCGCACTGGGAAGCTTGGCCATGAACACACGCCGTCCTCTCGCTGAGCTTTGCGGCGCCGTCGCCGTGTCGGCCTTGGTCTTGGGCGTGGCCGCCCCCGCCGGCGCCGGCATTTTCGGCGGCAAGAAGAAGCCGCCGCCCGAGCCGGTGGCCGTGGCGCCGCCCGCCCCGCCGCCCGTGGCGCTCTCCGGCCACGTCATCGAGGCCGCCAGCGCCTACCGCGCCTACATGCGCCGCGCAGGCGCGGTCAGCGCGGCGTTCGCCAACGGCGACGCGATCGAGAGCGCGCTGATCTCGGCCGCCCAGTCCGAGCCGGGGCAGCTGTCGCGCGGGGCGGTGGCCTACGCCGCCCTGCTCGCCCTGCAGGACCCGGCGTTCGTGGCGGGGGTGCGCACCTACGCCGCTGACCCGGGCACGCGGGCGGAGGTGGCGCGCCGCCTCGTCGCCAATCCCGACTACGCCGCCCAGCTGCCGGGGGCCGCGACCGCCGCCGCGCTCGTGACCTCCTCGATGAACGCCGACGGCGCGCGGGTCGCCGGCACGGGCTTCCTGGTCAAGCAGGCCGCCTACGACATCCAGCACACCAAGTGGTCGCTGGGCGCGGTGCCCGACCGCCCCGGCCGGCTCGCCCGCGCCAAGACCGTCTCCACCTCGACCATGGCGCCGGAGGCGGCGGAGGTTGCGGAGATGCGGCTGGCGGTGCCGGGGGCCGATCCGGCCGGCGGCGCGTCGCACATCCAGCCCGTCGCGCCGCTCGCCCCTGCGACGCCTCCGTACGCGCCGACCGTCTCGCGCGGGCTGGCGGTGGCCGCCCTGGCGGCCCTGGGCGTGGCGGGCGACGACAACGACGCCCAGGTTCAGTCGGTGATGTCCGACCCGGCGAACGGCTTCTGCCTCAACATGTCGAAGCTGAACCTCTACCAGTGCCTGGCGGTGGCCAAACCCTATTACGAGGACGTGTTCTGCCTGGGCCAGCACGTGCTGATCGACACGGGGCAGTGCATCTCCAAGGGCGCGGGCGGCGCGCCGCCCTCCACCGCGCTGGTGCCGGCCAACATCCCCGCGCCCACCATCGCCAGTCCCGTGGCGCTGGTGGTGCCCCCGGCGGCTCCGGAAGCGCGGCGCGGGCGACCCTCGGCGCGCTAGCTCGCCGCCCTCGGCGCACGGGGTCGGCCGGCGTTGCGCGCCGGCGCCTCAGCGTGTAAGGACCCGCCTCCCGCTTCCGCACCGCCGCGCGAGCCTTGAACAGCTTGCGCGGCGGCGCGCATTTCACGCCACCCCTTCAGCCCAGACGCGAACCATGGCCGACATCGAGCTCAACGTCGAAGTTCGCGAGCGCACCGGCAGCGGCGGCGCCCGCGCCGCGCGCCGCGAGGGCAAGGTGCCCGGCGTGCTCTACGGCGGCCCCCGCGGCCCCGTGCCGATCGCCGCCAACGAGAACGCCTTTCGCAAGGCGCTCTACACGGGCAAGCTCCTCGGCCACCTGATCACGCTGAAGTACGGCGCCGAGACCCAGCCGGTGATCGCGCGCGACGTGCAGTTCGATCCGGTGAGCGATCGCCCCATGCACTTCGACCTGTTCCGGGTGGACGCGCACCAGCTGGTCAAGATCGCCGTGCCCGTGCACTTCCAGCACCAGGACGAGTGCCGCGGGCTGAAGCGCGGCGGCACGCTCAACATCGCCCGCCACGAGGTGGAGATCTGGGCGCCGGCCGACGAGATCCCCGAGCAGCTCGAGGTCGACCTCAAGGGTCTGGACGTGGGCGACGCGGTGCGCTGGTCGTCGGTCAAGGTGGCCGCCGGCATCGAGCCCGCCATCACCGACCGTGATTTCGTGATCGCCACCATCGCGGGCACCTCGGCCATGGCGTCCATGGACGCCGCGGTCGACGCCGCCGTCGCCGAAGCGCAGTCGGGCGCCGCCCAGACCGGCGGCGAGGTCGACGTGGCCGCCGTCGCCGCGGCCGCCGCCGCCGCCGTGGAGGCCGCCGCCGCCGAGGGCCGCGACGCCGAGAGCGCCGCCCACGCGGTGGCCGCCGACGCCGTGCCCTCCGCACCCGACACGGTCGCCGAGGAGGCCGAGGCCGAGGCGAAGGACGTGCCGGCCGACAACGGCTGAGCGCCCGTCATCCTGGATCGCTGAGCGGGCGCGTCCTATGGGCGCGCCCGCTTCGTTTGAGCGCCCGGCGCGAGGAGCTCGCCCATGCTGATCCTCGCCGGCCTCGGCAACCCCGGTCCCAAGCACGCCGGCCAGCGACACAACGTGGGCTTCCTGGCGGTGGACGCCCTGCACGACCGATGGCGCTTCGCCCCCTGGCGCGGCCGGTTCCAGGGGTTCGCCGCGGAGGGGGCGATCGGCGACACGCGCGCGCTCCTCCTCAAACCGCAGACCTTCATGAACGACAGCGGCCGCTCGGTCGCCGAGGTGGCGCGCTTCTACAAGACGCCGCTGTCGGAGCTTGTGGTGTTCTATGACGAGATCGACATGGCTCCTGGCCGCTTCCGCATGAAGACGGGCGGAGGGGCTGCGGGGCACAACGGCATCCGCTCCATCGCCAGCCACCTCGGTCCCGACTTCCGCCGCGCGCGGATCGGCGTGGGCCATCCGGGAACCAAGGAGCGCGTCATGGGCCACGTGCTGTCGGACTTCGGCCGCGCCGACCGCGCCTGGCTCGATCCGCTGTTGCGCGAGCTGGCCGACGCCGCGCCCATGCTCGCCGTGGGCGAGGACGAGCGCTACCAGGCGGAGGTGATGCGGCTTGCGCCCTCGCCCAATTTCGACAGCCGCGCCCGCAACCGCGACGGCGAGGCGTGACCCCCGCTTCCAAGCCTGCGGCGACGCGGCCTAGATTGTCCTCATGCCGCTGACGCTCGTCATCGCCTCCTTCGCCTTCGCCATCGCCATGTGCTGGCACGCGGTGAAGACGGGGCAGCAGCAGTTCTGGCTGTGGGCCATCCTGGTCTTCCAGCCGATCGGCGGGCTGGCCTATCTCTTCATCGTCGTGCTTCCAGGCCTGTTCGGCGGGCCGACCGCGCGCAAGGCGGCCGCGGGCGCGCGGCGGGTGATCGACCCCGGGCGCGAGCACCGCGAGGCGCTGGAGGCGCTGGACCTCGCCCCCACCGTGCACAACCGCATGCGGCTGGCCGCAGCCGCCGCGGGGCTCGGCCGCTGGGAGGAGGCGGAGGCGCAGTACCGCGAGGCGGCCACGGGCGTGCACGCCGACGACCCGGCTCTGAGGCTCGGCCGCGTCAAGGCGCTTTTGGAACTCGACCGCGCGCCGGAGGCGTTGCCCCTCGCCGAGGCGCTGCGCCGCGACGAGGAGTTCCCCGCCTCGCCCGACGCGATCCTGGCCTACGCCCGCACGCTGGACGCAACCGGCCGCCCGGTCGAGGCGGAGACCGCCTACCGGGAGGCCTACGCCCGCATGCCGGGGTTCGAGGCGATCGCCCGCTATGCCGCCTTCCTGGGCCGCGCCGGCCGCACCGCCGACGCCCAGACGCTCCTGGCCGACATGGACGAGCGAGTCGCCCGCCTCCACGGCCCCTTCGCGCGCGAGGCGCGGGCGTGGCGGGAGCTGGCGGCGAGGCGGTGAGGGTGGACGAGGGCGAGCGCCGTCGCTTGGCGGAGCGGGCATCTCCGGCGCTTCGTTCTGACGCCGGGTTGGGCCGCCGTGCTCGGCCGCGTCAAGGGACGCTTCGCTCTTCGCCCTTGACCCGCCCTGCGCTCGACGGCTGACCGGAGGCGTCGGGACGCGGGGCGTCCCGTAGTTGAAGTTCGACTTGGCCTGCGGCCCGCGTCGAACACAGGGCTGTACTTGCCAGAGCCCGCCATCGATGGGCGGGGCGCACGGGAGCCACGGAGCCGCTCGGGCTCAACCGTTACAGCGGTCTCCACCCTCCCAGGCATAGCCCTGTGTTCGACCCGCCGGAGGCGTTGTCGAACATCTTAGGAAGGGACGCCCCGCGTCCCGACCCCTTCGGTCAGCCGTCGCGCGGAGGGCGGGTCAAGGCAGGCGCGGCACGCGCCTCCTGCGCAAGCAGGTCGCCTTAACGCGCCCGAGCACGGCGGCCCCCTCCGCGCTCGCAGAATGAAGCGCCCAACCACTCCGACTCCGCGCGGAGAACCCGCGTCGCTCTCCCCCGCGTTCCCTTGCGAGCCCCGCTCGGCTAACACCGGCGCCTCTCCACCCGCCCGAGCTCCCATGGCCCTGAAAGTCGCCATCGTCGGCCTGCCCAACGTCGGCAAGTCGACCCTCTTCAACGCCCTGACGCAGACGGCCGCGGCCCAGGCGGCGAACTATCCGTTCTGCACCATCGAGCCCAACGTCGGCGACGTGGCGGTGCCCGAGCCGCGGCTCGACGCCCTGGCCGCCATCGCCGGGTCCAAGGAGATCATCCCCGCGCGGATCAACTTCGTCGATGTGGCGGGGCTCGTGCGCGGCGCGTCGAAGGGTGAGGGGCTCGGCAACCAGTTCCTGGCCAACATCCGCGACTGCCAAGCCGTGGCCTTCGTCGCGCGCTGCTTCGAGGACGGCGACGTCACCCACGTCGAGGGGCGCGTCGATCCCCTGGCCGACCTCGAGATCATCGAGACCGAGCTGATGCTGGCCGATTTCGAGAGCCTGGAGAAGCGCCTCCCCGCGCTCGAGAAGAAGGCCAAGACGGGCGGCGACAAGGAAGCGGCGGCCACCGCCCGGCTGGCGCGCCTGGCCCTGGACGCGTTGAACGCCGGCCGCCCCGCGCGCACCGCCGCCGTGCCCGCCGAGGACCGGCGCGCGTGGGAGATGCTGCAGCTCCTGACCGCGCTCCCCGCCCTCTACGTCTGCAACGTCGACGAGGAGTCGGCCGCCACCGGCAACGCGCTCTCCGCCGAGGTGGAGGCGCGCGCGCGCGCGGACGGGGCCGAGAGCGTGGTGATCTCCGCCAAGATCGAGAGCGAGATCGCCCTCCTCGACCCGGCCGAGCGCGCCGACTTCCTGGAGACGCTCGGCCTCACCGAGCCCGGGCTGAACCGGCTGATCCGCGGCGCCTACGCCCTCCTCGGCCTGCAGACCTACTTCACCGCCGGACCGAAGGAGAGCCGCGCCTGGACGATCCCCGTCGGGGCGACCGCCCCCCAGGCGGCGGGGGTCATCCACTCCGACTTCGAGCGCGGCTTCATCCGCGCCGAGACCATCGCCTTCCCCGACTACGTCGCGCTGAAGGGCGAGGCCGGCGCGCGCGACGCGGGCAAGCTGCGCGCCGAGGGCAAGGCCTATGTGGTCCGCGACGGCGACGTGATGAACTTCCTCTTCAACACCTGAAGCGCGAGGCCCCCGTGAAGCGCATCACCCTCGAGTCCAAGATCGACGGCTTCGGCTTCGAGGCGCTGCACGCCCCGGCGCAGGGGGCGCGGCGTGGCGGCGTGGTCGTCTTGCAGGAGATCTTCGGGCTGGACCGCTTCGTCGAGGCGGATGTCGCGCGCTGGTCGGGGCTGGGCTTCGAGGTCATGGCGCCGTCGTTGTTCGACCGCGCCGAGCCGGGCTTTGTGGCCGACCACGACGAGGACGGCGTGCGCGCCGGCCAGCGTTACGCACAGGCAGTGGGGCTGGACGCCGCGGGCTACGACGTCGAGACCTGCATCGACCAGCTGACCACACGTGGCCCCGCCTTCGTGGTGGGCTACTGCTACGGCGGCTCGCTGGCGTGGCTGGCCGCCTGCAAGGTCGACACCCTGGCGGCCGCCTCCTGCTACTACGGCGGGCTGATCTCCAAGCACGCCACCGCGCGGCTCCTGTGCCCGACGATCGTGCACTACGGCGGGGCCGACCCGCACATCCCGGCCGAGCACGACGCGGGGCTCGTGCGCCGGGCGCACCCCGACACCGCCGTGCACGTCTACGAGGGCGCGGGCCACGGCTTCAACAACGAGGGCGCGCCCGCCTACCACCGCGAGGCGGCCGAGCTGGCGCGGGCCCGCACGCTGGAGCTGTTCGCCGCCAACGGCGCGGGCTGAGTTCGATACCCATGCACGATCCCGTGGAGCTGGCGGCCGCCCTCGTGCGCCGGCCCTCGGTGACGCCGCTGGACGTGGGCGTGCTGGAGATCGCCGAGGGCGTGCTCCGCCCCCTCGGTTTCACCCTGCGCCGCCTGCGCTTCGGCGAGGTGGACAACCTCTACGCCCGCCGCGGCTCGGCCGGGCCGCACCTGATGTTCGCCGGCCACCTCGACGTGGTGCCGCCGGGCGACGCGGCGGGCTGGAGCACGCCGCCCTTCGCGGGCGAGGTGTGCGACCGGGCGCTCTACGGCCGGGGCGTGGCCGACATGAAGGGCGCGGTGGCCGCATGGCTCGTGGCGCTCGCGCGCGGGCCCCTGCCCCCGCAGGGCTCGCTCTCGGTGCTGCTGACGCTGGACGAGGAGGGCCCTGCGCTCGACGGCACGCGGCGGGTGGTGGAGGCGCTGCGGGCCGAGGGCGAGGCGGTCGACCATTGCCTCGTCGGCGAACCCACCAGCGCCGGGGCGCTCGGCGACACCATGAAGACGGGCCGCCGCGGCAGCCTCAACGCGACGATCACTGTCGAGGGCGTGCAGGGCCACGTCGCGTATCCCGACCGGGCGGCCAACCCCATCCCCGTGCTGGCGACGCTCCTCGCGCGGTTGCACGCCGAGCCGCTCGACCGCGCCGCCCCCGGCTTCCAGCCGTCGAACCTTGAGACGACGGGGCTGCAGGCGGGCGAGGGCGCCGACAACGTCATCCCCGCCCGGGCGAGCGCGCGCCTGAACATCCGCTTCAACCCCGCCTACACCGGCGCCGAACTCCTGGCCTGGCTGGAGCGCGCCTGCGCCGAGACGTCCGCCGCCGGACCGTGCCGCGCGACGTTGGAGGCGCGCGTCTCGGGCGAGGCTTTCGTCACGCCGGACGGTCCGTTCACCGAGCTGGTCTCCGGAGCCGTGCAGGCGCTGACCGGTCGCACGCCCGAGCGCTCCACCTCCGGCGGCACCTCGGACGCGCGCTTCATTCGCGCGCTCTGCCCGGTGGTCGAGTTCGGCTTGGTGGGCGCGTCCATGCACAAGGTCGACGAGCGCGCGCCGGTGGCCGACCTCCATGCCCTGGCCGACATCTACGCCGAGGTGATCCGGCGCTACTTTGCGTGAAGCGCGGCGGCGGGACTCAACTGCCCACGCCGCGATCCGCGCCCGGCGACGCCAGCAGGCGATCGTCCACACGGTGCTCGCGGCAGGCTTGGGCGAAGACGCGCGCCGCCTCGTGGTCGGCCCGCAGGCGGTCGTACTCGGCCTCGCTCAGGCCGTAGCGCTCCTCGTAGTCGACCCGTCGGTTAGCGACGGGGATCGCCAGAGATAGGCCCGGCTGGTCAGCCGGTCGCGGTCGATCGCGAAGCGGCCCTCGCGGTCGACCACCTCGTCCACCCAGCTCAGAGGGTGGCTCCCGACAGCCGGGCGCTCAGCCCTGGCCGTGCTCGATCAGGATCGCGGTCGCAGTCGCATCGTCCGGCGAGCGCTGCAGCCGTTGCGCGTCGGCGGCGGACAGGGGCAGGCGGCGGCGGCGGCCCGCGATCTCGCCGGACACGTAGTCGATCACCGGGCCCTCCGGACCGTTCATCAGCGTCCAGAACGAGCCGTGGGCCAGTTCGCCCGCCTTTGGAGCGCTCACTCCGGCGGGCGCCGACCCGGGCGTCACCGTGACGTAGGGGTTGTCGTCGAACAGGCCCATGTCAGCGCCCTGTGCCCGAAAGGTGGATCTCGGCGTAGGGCGTGCCCTTCGGGAAGTCCATCACCGCCTCAGCCTCGCCGCCGCTCGTATATCCTCCCGGCAGCCAGTTGGGATTGGCCCCACCCTCGTTGCCGGACGGTATGTGCAGGTTCTGGATGTCGCCGCGCTCGACGTGCACGATCATGGTGTCGGCGTCGGAAAGGTAGCCGGGGTCGAGGCCCAGCTTGCGCTCGATCGCCCCCACGTCGCCACCGGTGCTCTTGATCAGGGCGTCGAAGCGGCTCGCGGGAATGGTGAAGCCCTGCGGCGGGCCGAGCGTGCCCCGCTCCGCGAAGGTGGTGCGCGAGGTGAACCGCACGGCGCCCTCGTTCCACTGCGCGAGATGCGCGGCCTCGTAGCCGGACGGCAGATAGCTCTCCGGTGCGGGGCGGGCGCCCTTCGGCGTCTCGAGGATCTCGGTGACACGGCCCTCGGTGAGGCCGGTGCGCTCGGCCGCGCCGGGGACGCCCGCGCGGGCGAGGTCGCTGATGGCGGGGATGGTGCGCGGGGCCGCCTCCGTCGCGACACGGGCGCCGCCTTCGGCCACGGCGCGCGTCCCGGTCTCGGCTGCGACGCGGGTCCCGCCCTCCGCCAGCGCCTCGGCCGCGCCGCGCGCGGCGAGCTCGGCTCCGCCCGCCGCCAGCCGCGCCTCGCCGCCCACCGGGATCAGGTAGGTGGCGGCGTTTCCGACCTGCATGCCGAAGCTTTCCGGGCCGTGGCCGTCGTGGATCGCCTGCTCGGCCGAGCGGACCTCGCCGCCCACCCAGCCCGCGCCGGCTCGAGCCGCGCCCGAAAGGTCGCCGCCGACCCGCGAGGGGTCGTGCGCCACGCTGGAGACATAGCCGCCCACCGCCCGGGCCCCGCCCTCCAGCGCGCCCGAGATCTTGCTGTCGAGGGTCGCCCGCGCGCCCGGCGAGACCTGGTACTCCGCCGCGAGCACCGAGAGATGGCCCACCGAGCCGACGAGGCCCGTCGCCGCCTTGGCCACGCCGCCCACCAGGCCTACGTCGAACCGGCTCACGTCCTCGCTGGCGGTGATGGCGCCGCGCGCCATCCGCGACAGGGGGTCGGAGCCCGTGATGTGCGAGCGGGCGTAGTCGGCCGCGCCGTGGATCGCGCCGCCCGCCGCAGTGACGCCGTGCTCGATCCCGTGCTCGGCCCACGACTGGGCGTGGCCGATCGCGCCGGTGACCGCGCCCGCCGCCTTCTGCACGTCGATGTGGCTGACCGCCGTCACCGCCGAGCGGCCGAGGTCCAGCCCCTCGCGCCCGAGCGAGGCGGCGTGGGATCCCGCGGCGCTTCCGAGGTCCTCGGTGGTGTGCAGCGCGGTGGAGGCCGCTCCGGTGACGGCGCCCTTGACGTCGGACAGGGAGGGCAGGTGGATGCCGAACATGGCCGCCTCGCGAAACCTCGACGCCGGACGACCCAGGAGGGCGCGGCGTTCTTCCCGCGCAACATACGGGCGGCGGCTGCGGCGCACAGTCGGGGATGTCCCTAGCCTTTGGTGTCTCCGCGGGCGCGCGGGAGCGTGACCCCCTTCCTCCCCGCCCCGCTCGAGGCCGAGCTCCGCGCGCGCGTGGCGCGCGGCAGCCTCCTCTTCCACCTGGCGCTCAGCGAAGCGCTGGCCGGCGACGCCGTGGGCGAGCGACTGGACCCCGCCGCGGTGGGCGGCTGGGCGGTGGACGTGGGGGCGGACGGCTACGAGGTTGCAGCGCTGGGCCTCGGCGAGCGGCCTCAGCGCCTCCTGCGCGTCACCTTCGCCGCCGACGGCCGGCCGATCGTCGAAGCGGCGCAGGGCGAGGCGACGCCGCGTCAGCGCGGGCTGGCGCGGGCGCGGGAGGCGGCGGCCCGGCGCGGCGCCGCTCTGGGCGGCCGGTGGCTGGCGATCGCCGTACCGCCGCCTCTCGCGGCCGAGCCCGATCGGCTCGACGCCTACCTGCTGCGCCTGGGCGAGACGGGGGACGAGCTGGTCCTCGGCCCGCACTGGCGGCTGGTCGTGGGCGGCGACGACGGGGCGGTGCTGGCCCAGGTCCCCGTCGGCGCGCCGGGCGAGGAGGTCGCGCCGACCTGCGGACGTACGCCCGTCGCGCTCGAGCACGCCGACGTCCTTCCCAGCGAGGTTCACGTCATGTTGAGCCTGCGGCACGCGACGACGCTGGAGGTGCGCACGCCCGGCTCTGGCGCCCGCTGGCTGGTCGACGGCGAAGCGGTGCGGCGGCTTCCGCCTCAGGAGGGGTAGTCGACCCCGGTGAGGTAGAGCCCATCGGCGGGCGCGACCTGGCCGCAGCGGGCGCGGTCGCGCGCGAGGAGCGCGGCGGCGAGATCGTCCGCGCTCCAGCGGCCGACGCCCACCTCCATCAGCGACCCGGTCAGCGAGCGCACCTGGCGGTGGAGGAAGGAGCGGGCGGCGAAGCGCAGGCGCACCTCCTCGCCGCAGCGCTCGACCTCGACGGCGTCCAGCGTCTTCACCGGCGAGCGGCTCTGGCACTGGGCGTCGCGGAAGGTGGTGAAGTCGTGCGTGCCGAGGAGCGCGCCCGCCGCCTCCGCCATGCGCGCCACGTCCAGCGGCTTCCTCACCCACCAGACGCGCCCGCGCCCGAGCACCGGCGGCGGCTTCCTGTCGACGATGCGGTAGAGGTAGCGGCGCCCCACGGCCGAGAAGCGCGCGTGGAAGTCGGGCGCGGCCTCCCGCACGTCCAGCACCGCGATCGGGTGGGGGACGAGGTGGGCGTTCATCGCATCGCGGACCACCTCGGGGCGGCGCGCGCCATCGAGGTCGAAGTGGAGCACCTGCCCCGTGGCGTGCACGCCAGTGTCTGTGCGGCCGGCCACGTGCACCCGCGCGGCCTCGCCCGTGAAGGCTGTGATCGCGCGCTCCAGCTCGCCCTGCACGGAGGCGCGCCCGTCCTCCTGCAGCTGGAAGCCGTGGTAGGGTCCGCCGTCGTACTCGACCAACAGCCGGTAGCGGGGCATCAGCCGAGCCGCTCGCCCGGCGGCAGCGGCAGGCCGCGCAGGAAGTCGTCCGCGCCCTGCGGACCGCGCCCCTCGCGCTGGAGGCGCAGGAGGCGCACCGCGCCCTCCCCCGCCGCGATCACGAGCCCCCCCGTCGGCGCCTCGGCCGCCAGCACCTCGCCCGGTGCGCCGGCGCCCTCGGCCGGAGCGGAGAGCAGCGCCTTCACCCTGACCGGCCCGCGCGGGGAGGGCGCCTCGAACCATGCGCCGGGCGCGGGGGAGAGGCCGCGGATGCGACGGTCGAGCTCGACGGCGGGGCGCGACCAGTCGAGCCGCGCCTCCTCCGGTCGGATCTTGCGGGCGTAGGTCGGCTCACCAGCCTGGGCCGCGGGCGCGGCGCCCGCCGCGATCAGCGGCAGCGCCCGGGGCCACAGCGCCGCGCCCGCCTCCGCCATGCGCGCGGCCAGCGTTCCGGCCGTGTCGTCCACCGCGATGGGGAGGCGCGCGGTCAGGAGCACGGGGCCGTCGTCCAGCGCCTCGCCCATGCGCATGACCTGCGCGCCCGTCTCGGCGTCGCCCGCCATGAGGGCGCGCTGGATGGGCGCGGCCCCCCGCCAGCGCGGCAGGAGCGAGCCGTGCAGGTTCCAGCAGCCGAGGCGCGGCGCGTCCAAGACCTCGCGCACGAGGATCTGGCCGTAGGCGACCACCGCGGCGAGGTCGAGGTCGAGCGCCTGGAAGGTGGCCACTGCGTCCGGCGCCTTCAGGCTCTCGGGCGTGCGCACCGTCCAGCCCTGCGCCTCGGCGTAGGCGTGGACAGGCGAGGGCTGCAGCGCCTGCCCGCGCCCGCGCGGGCGCGGCGGCTGGGTGTAGACCGCCGCGATCTCGCACCCCGCCCCGGCCAGGGCGGCGAGCGAGGGGACGGCGAACTCCGGCGTGCCCAGAAAGGCGATGCGCATGGGGACGGGGCTCTAGCGGAGCGGCGCGGAAGGGTCACGCCCAACCGCTTGGCGCAGGGCGGGTCGCCCGCTAAGCCGCTGGCCCATGCCGACGCCCCTCACCGCCCCGCCGGAGGACGCGCTCAACCACGCGGCGCACGCCATCCAGCTGGCGCTGACCCCGGTGTTCCTGCTGACGGGGGTGGGTACGCTCCTCAACGTCTTCTCCGGCCGGCTCGCGCGGGTGGCCGATCAGGCGCAGGCGACCTCGCTCCAGCTGGAGGCGGCGACCACCGAGGAGGCGCGGGCGGCGGCCCAGCACCGGCTGCGCCAGCTGAACGCGCGCTCGCTCCTGATGGACGTGGCGGTGACGCTGGCGGCCACGGGCGGGGTGGCGACGGCCATCTCGGTCCTGACGCTCTTCGTGGGCTCGTTCCGCGGCGTGGGCGCGACGCTCCTCCTGTGGAGCTTCGGCGCAGGGGTGGTGTGCACGGTGCTGGCGCTGGGCGCCTATCTCGCCGAGTCGCTGATCGCCAACGGCAGCGTGCGCCGCATCATGCGTCACGCCGAGCGGCGGCGGCGCGTCGAGCCCTAGGCCGCGCGCTTGGCCTTGCGCACCTTGGCCACCGCCCGGTCGCGCTTCAACCGCGACAGGTAGTCGGTGAACAGCACGCCGTCGCAGTGGTCGATCTCGTGCTGGATGCAGGTGGCGTAGATGCCTTCCGCCTCCTCCTCGTGCTCCGCACCGTGCTCGTCGCGGAAGCGCACGCGCACCCGCGCCGGCCGCTCCACCTCGTCGAACACCTCGGGTATGGAGAGGCAGCCCTCCTCGTAGGTGGACAGCTCGTCCGAGCGCCAGGTGATCTCCGGGTCGACGAAGACGCGCGGCGACGCAGGATCGTCCTCGCGCGCGAGGTCCATGACGATGAGACGCCGGGCGACGCCGACCTGGATCGCCGCCAAGCCGATCCCTGGCGCGTCGTACATGGTCTCGAGCATGTCGGCCGCCAGCGCGCGCACCTCGTCGGTGATCTCACCCACCGGCGCGGAGACCTGCTTCAGGGTCTGGAGGTCGTCGGCGACGTCGAGGATGCGGCGGACGGTCATCGCGCGGTGATCTAGGCGGGCGCGCGGGGGGCGGCAAGCAAGCGCCCGCCCGGCGCGAACGCTAGAACCAGCCGGCCTCGCGCAACGCCGGGGCGTAGGTGCGGCTGACGGGCGCCTCCAGGCCGCCGGGCAGGCGCAGCACCGCGCGCCCGTCTCCCCGCTCGGCTCCCTGCACGGCGGCGCGCGCCACCCACCAGGATCTATGGGTGCGCGCGCCCTCGATCCCCTCCAGCTCGCCGAGCGCGTCGGCCAGGCGCATCAGCACGAGGTCCGACCCGCGCGAGGTGTGCAGCCGCAGGTAGTGGTCCTCCGCCTCCACCGCGTGGAGCTCGGCCCCGCGCAGGCGGGGCGGCAGCCGGTCGAGGAGCCGCGCCGCGACGGGAGTGGCGGAGGTGGGGGCGACCGGAGCGGCGGGCGTGGCTGCGATTGGGGTGGCGTGCGTCATCACCGGGCGCCGCTCCACCAGCGCGGTCACCAGCGCCAGCACCGCCGTCACCGCCCCCGCGGGCAGGACGAAGCCGGGCAGGAGGGCGGGCTCCAGCCGCCCGCGGGCGAACATCGCCGCGTAGAGCGCCCAGGCCAGGAGGGCGATGGGCGGCGTCGCCAGCGCCGTCACCAGCGCCACGGGCCGCCACAGCCCGCCCTCGCTCCACCGGCTGTCGTTGACCCGCGCCGCCGCCACGCCGGCGATCAGCGTGCCGCCGCCAATGGCCAGGAGCCAGTACAGGAGGCGCAGCGTCCAGGGTGCCCCGCCCGAGCCGAACGCCCCGCTCAGCGAAAGAAACAGCGCCGCCGCGCCCGCCAGCGCGGCCCGCCGCAGCGCCCGGCGCGCCGCCGTCGGCGAAGCGCGAACGGCGGGCCCGGTCGGCTCACGAACTCCCGGCGGCTGTTCGCGCATGGACGGATGCATTTCCTTCCGGACCGTGGCGGCGTCCGGCCCGTCACCGCGGCGCGACGGCGCGCCCGGCTCGTGAAGGTGGTCCGATGACCCACGCCGACCTGTCAATCCGCGGCGCGTTCTCTTGGGGCGGGACGCTGCGTCGCGCCCTCGCAGTGGGTGCGGTGATCGCCGCGGCGGCGGCGCCCCGGCTTGCGCACGGGGGCTTGGCGCTTCCCGCCATGCACCTCCACGCGCCACGATGGGAGCTCCTCCTCGGCGCGCCCGCTGTGATCCGGCTGCACATCGCCGCCGCCCTCCTGGCGTTGGCGGTCGGGACCGCGCTCCTGGCGGGGGTCAAGGGCACGCGGCTGCACAAGGCGCTGGGCTGGACCTGGGTCGCCGCCATGGGCGTGACGGCGGTGAGCTCGTTCTGGATCCGCGTGGTGAACCCCGGCCACTGGAGCTTCATCCACTTCCTGTCGGGCTGGGTGGTGATCGCGCTCCCCATGGCGGTGGTGGCGATCAAGCGGCGCAACGTGCGGCTGCACCGGCGGCTGATGACGGGGCTGTTCGTCGGCGGGCTGGTCGTCGCGGGGGCCTTCACCTTCGTTCCGGGCCGGCTGATGTGGGCGACCTTCTTCGGCTGACCCGCGGTTGCGGGAGGGGCGCCCCCTCCCCTATAGCGGCCCCGTCCCAAGCCGCGCGGTCCGCCTCTCCGATGAACATCCACGAGCACCAGGCCAAGGCCGTCCTCAAGGGCTTCGGCGTGCCCGTCTCCCGCGGGGAGGCCGTGTTCACGCCGGAGGAGGCGCGCCGCGCCGCCGAGACGCTGGGCTCGTCGCTCTTCGTGGTGAAGAGCCAGATCCACGCGGGCGGTCGCGGCAAGGGCCGCTTTGAGGGGCTGGGCCCCGAGTCCAAGGGCGGCGTGCGCCTGGCCAAGTCGGCCGACGAGGTCGAGACCCAAGCCCGCGAGATGCTGGGCCGCGTGCTCGTCACCCACCAGACCGGCCCGGCCGGGCGCGAGGTGAAGCGGCTCTACATCGAGGAGGCGAGCGACATCGCGCGCGAGCTCTACCTCTCGCTCCTGATCGATCGCGAGACCTCGCGGGTGGCGGTGGTGGCCTCCACGGAAGGCGGCATGGACATCGAGGAGGTGGCGCACTCGACGCCGGAGAAGATCGTCACCCTGCAGGTCGACCCCGCCACGGGCGTCATGCCCCACCACGGCCGCGCGCTGGCCGCGGCGCTGAAGCTGGAGGGCGGCCTCGCGAAGGAAGCGGCCAAGCTCCTCGGCCAGCTCTACAAGGCGTTCACCGAGACGGACATGAGCCTCTTGGAGATCAACCCGCTGATCGTGACCGACGAGCCGGACGGAGGCCACCTGCGCGTCCTGGACGCCAAGGTCTCCTTCGACGGCAACGCGCTGTTCCGCCACCCCGACATCCTGGCGCTGCGCGACGAGGGCGAAGAGGACGCCAAGGAGATCGAGGCCTCCAAGTACGGGCTGGCCTACATCGCGCTGGACGGCGATATCGGCTGCATGGTCAACGGCGCGGGCTTGGCCATGGCGACCATGGACATCATCAAGCTCTACGGCGCCGAGCCAGCCAACTTCCTCGACGTGGGCGGCGGCGCCTCCAAGGAGAAGGTCACGGCCGCGTTCAAGATCATCACCGCCGACCCGAACGTGAAGGGCATACTCGTCAACATCTTCGGCGGGATCATGCGCTGCGACATCATTGCGGAGGGCGTGATCGCCGCGGTGAAGGAGGTGGGGCTGCAGGTGCCGCTGGTCGTGAGGCTGGAAGGCACCAACGTCGACCAGGGCAAGGCCATCCTCAACGCCTCGGGCTTGAACGTCATCGCCGCCAACGACCTCGCCGACGCCGCCGAGAAGGTGGTTCGCGCCGTGAAGGAAGCCGCCTAAGTGTCCGTCCTCGTCGACCGCCAAACCCGCGTCATCTGCCAGGGCATCACCGGCAGCCAGGGCACCTTCCACACCGAGCAGGCGATCGCCTACGGCACGCGGATGACCGCGGGGGTGACCCCTGGCAAGGGCGGGCAGACCGCCGTCGGCCTGCCGGTGTTCGACACCGTGCTCGAGGCCAAGAAGACCGCAGGCGCCGACGCCAGCGTGATCTACGTGCCGCCGCCCTTCGCCGCCGACTCGATCCTGGAGGCGATCGACGCGGAGATCCCGCTGATCGTGTGCATCACCGAGGGCATACCGGTGGAGGACATGGTGCGGGTCAAGCGCTCGCTCTCCGGCTCCAAGTCGCGGCTGATCGGGCCGAACTGCCCGGGCGTCTTGACCCCCGACCAGTGCAAGATCGGCATCATGCCTGGCAACATCTTCAAGGCGGGCTCGGTGGGCGTGGTCTCGCGCTCGGGCACGCTGACCTACGAGGCGGTGTTCCAGACCTCCAACGCGGGCCTCGGCCAGACCACGGCCGTGGGGATCGGCGGCGACCCGGTGAAGGGCACCGAGTTCATCGACGTCCTGGAGATGTTCCTCGCCGACGAGGCCACCAAGTCGATCATCATGATCGGCGAGATCGGCGGCTCGGCCGAGGAGGAGGCCGCGCAGTTCCTGATCGACGAGGCCCGCCGCGGCCGCAAGAAGCCGATCGCGGGCTTCATCGCCGGGCGCACCGCGCCTGCGGGCCGCACCATGGGCCACGCGGGAGCCATCGTCTCAGGCGGCAAGGGCGACGCGGACTCCAAGATCGCGGCCATGGAGCGCGCGGGCGTAAAAGTCTCGCCCTCGCCGGCCGCGCTCGGCGAAACCCTGCTGTCGGCTCTGAACGGCTGAGTCGCGCCGCCGCGCTTTTCGTCAAGGCCCCGTTCAGGAGGGGCGTGGTTAAGAGGTGACGCCCGGCCCCGGTCGGGCGCCTTTCCGGGCGGTTCGGGCGGGACTTCCCCCCTTCGCCGCCCTATATGACGTGCCGCGTCCGGCCAGGCGCCCAACCTCCGCCGGACGCCGAGCGAGGTGTGTGGCGATGGCGGACGACGCGGGGCGGATCACTCAGCTTCTGTCGGAGACGGGCTTCCTCTACGGCGGCAACGCCGCCTTCGTGGAGGACCTCTACACCCGCTACGGCGCCGATCCGGCCGGGGTGCCCGCCGACTGGCGCGCCTATTTCGACGCCCTGCACGAGGGGCCGCGCGAGATCGCCGCCGCCGCCGCCGAGCCCAGCTGGACGCGGCCGGCCGCCCCCACCGCCCGTCCCGACTGGATGAGCGCGCTGGACGGGCTGTGGCCGGCGGTCGAGGCCAAGACGGGCGCGGCGGTCAAGGCGCGCGCCGAGACGGCGGCCAAGGCGCAGGGCGCGCCCGCACCCTCGTCGCAGGCCGTACGCGCCGCCACCTTGGACAGCGTGCGCGCGATCATGATGATCCGCGCCTACCGCATCCGCGGCCACCTGGCCGCCTCGCTCGACCCCCTGGGGCTCGAGCCGCGCGGCGACACCGCCGAGCTCGATCCCGCGACCTACGGCTTCGCCGAAGGCGACATGGATCGGCCGATCTTCCTCGACTTCGTCTTGGGGCTCGAGACCGCGACGCTGCGCGAGATCCTGGCGATCCTGCGCCGCACCTACTGCGGGACGATGGGCGTGCAGTACATGCACATCTCCGATCCCGAGCAGAAGGCGTGGATCCAGGACCGCATCGAGGGCAAGGACAAGGAGATCGTGTTCTCGCCCGAGGGCAAGGTCGCCATCCTCAAGAAGCTGATCGAGGCCGAGGGCTTCGAGCGCTTCCTGCACAAGCGCTTTCCCGGCACCAAGCGCTTCGGCCTGGATGGGGGCGAGGCGCTCGTGCCCGCCATGGAGCAGGTGATCAAGCGCGGCGGCGCGCTGGGCGTCGACGAGATCGTGATCGGCATGCCCCACCGCGGGCGGCTCAACGTCCTCGCCGCGGTGATGGGCAAGCCCTACCAGGTGATCTTCCACGAGTTCCAGGGCGGCTCGTCGGTGCCCTCCGACATCGAGGGCTCGGGCGACGTCAAGTACCACCTGGGCGCCTCGTCGGACCGCGAGTTCGACGGCAACTCGGTGCACCTGTCGCTGACCGCCAACCCCAGCCACCTCGAGATCGTCAACCCGGTGGTGATCGGCAAGGCGCGCGCCAAGCAGACCTTCGACAAGCGCGAGCAGCCCGGCTGCACCGGCTCCAAGGTCATGCCGCTGATCCTGCACGGCGACGCGGCCTTCGCCGGCCAGGGCGTGGTGGCCGAGTGCTTCATGCTGTCGGGCATCGAGGGCTATGAGACGGCCGGCACCGTCCACTTCATCGTCAACAACCAGATCGGCTTCACCACGAGCCCGCGGTTCTCGCGCTCGTCGCCCTATCCCAGCGACACCGCGCTGATGGTCGAGGCGCCCATCCTCCACTGCAACGGCGACGACCCGGAGGCGGTCGTATTCTGCGCCAAGGTGGCGGCCGAGTACCGCCAGGAGTTCGGCCACGACGTGGTGGTCGACATGTTCTGCTACCGCCGCTTCGGGCACAACGAGGGCGACGACCCGACCTTCACCCAGCCGCGCATGTACGCCAAGATCAAGGACCAGCCTTCCACCCGCGAGATCTACACCGAGCGGCTGGTCAAGGAGGGTGTGGTCGACCAGGCGCAGGTCGACGGCTGGGTCGCCGAGTTTGAGCAGTTCCTCGACCGCGAGTTCGAGGCCGGCAAGGCCTACGAGCCGCGCAAGGCCGACTGGATGGACGGCAAGTGGAAGGGGCTGAAAGCCGCGCGCGAGGCCGGCCCCGGCGAGACCTGCGCGTCGGCCCAGAAGCTGCGTGACCTCGGGCTCAAGATGACCGCCGCACCGGAAGGCGTCCACGTGCACCGCACGCTGAAACGCGTGATCGACGCGCGGCGCGAGGCGATCACCGCCGGCCAGGGGATCGACTGGGCCACGGGCGAGTCCCTGGCCTTCGCCACCCTCCTCGACGAGGGTGTGGCCGTGCGCCTGTCGGGCCAGGACAGCATCCGCGGCACCTTCAGCCAGCGCCACCTCGCCATGGTCGACCAGGAGACGGAGGCGCGCCACATCCCGCTGAGCCACCTGCGTCCCGGCCAGGCGAGCTTCGAGGCGATCGACTCGGCGCTCTCCGAAGAGGCGGTCTTGGGCTTTGAGTACGGCTACACCCTGGCCGATCCCGAGACGCTCGTCGTGTGGGAGGCGCAGTTCGGCGACTTCGCCAACGGCGCCCAGGTTGTGATCGACCAGTTCATCTCGTCGGGCGAACGCAAGTGGCTGCGCATGTCCGGTCTCGTCATGCTCTTGCCGCACGGATACGAGGGCCAGGGGCCGGAGCACTCCTCCGCCCGGCTCGAGCGCTACCTTCAGATGTGCGCCGAGGACAACATGCAGGTGGTGAACTGCACGACGCCGGCCAACTACTTCCACGTGCTGCGGCGGCAGATGAAGCGCGCGTTCCGCAAGCCCTTGATCGTGATGACGCCCAAGAGCCTCCTGCGCCACAAGAAGGCGGTATCGCCGCTCGGCGACTTCGCCGAGGGCTCGTCGTTCCACCGCGTGCTGTGGGACGACGCCCAGCACCGCGAGGGCGCGACCGGCGAGGCCAAGACCTCGGTCGCGCTCAGGCCCGACGCCGAGATCAAGCGCGTGCTGATCTGCTCCGGCAAGGTCTACTACGACCTGCTGGACCGCCGCGAGAAGACCGGGCGCGACGACGTCTACATCCTGCGGCTCGAGCAGTTCTATCCCTGGCCCATGCAGTCCATGCGCAAGGAGCTGGCGCGCTTCGCCAACGCCGAGCTCGTGTGGGTGCAGGAGGAGCCGAAGAACATGGGCGGCTGGGCCTTCGTCGACCCGTGGATCGAGCTGACGCTGGAGCGCACCGCCACGCTCTCCAAGCGCGCGCGCTACGTCGGCCGTCCCGCCTCCGCCTCCACCGCCGCCGGCATCGCCTCGCGCCACGGGCGCGAGCTCGACGCCTTCCTCACCGAAGCGTTCGCGTGAAGCGCGCGACCGCCGCTTTCGAGAGCTGAACCCGCCCCATGGCCGCCACCACCGCCTCCAAGCCCGCCGCGCAAGGCGCGGGCGCCGACGTCACCGTGCCCGTCATGGGCGAGAGCGTGGCGGAGGGCACCGTCGCCAGCTGGACCAAGAAGGTCGGCGACACGGTGAAGCGCGACGAGGTGCTGGTCGAGATCGAGACCGACAAGGTCGCGGTGGAGGTCTTCGCCACCGCCGACGGCGTCTTGTCCGAGATCCTCGCCAAGGAGGGCGACAGCGTAACGCCCAACCAGGTGATCGCGCGCATCGGTGGCGCAGGCGGCGGCGGCTCGGGCGGCGGCGCGGACACGTCCTCGTCACCCAACGCCGACACGCCTGTGCAGCAGCCCTCCGGCGCGGGCGAGCAGACGCCCGCCAACGAGCCGCCCGCCTCCCAGAAAGGGCCCGCGCCCGCGGGGGCGCCGCTCTCGCCCTCGGTGCAGCGCATCGTAACGGAGAACAGGCTCGACCCCGCCGGGATCGCAGGCACCGGCCGCGACGGCCGCATCACCAAGGGCGACGCCCTGCAGGCCACCGCCGCCGCGCCCCCGGCCAAGGCCGCCCCGGCGCCGCAGCCGCCGGCTCCGGCTCCGGCTCCCCAGGTGCAGGCCCCCGCCCCCACGGCGCGCGCCGACCAGCCGCTCGAGGAGCGCGTGCGCATGACGCGCCTGCGCCAGACCATCGCGCGCCGCCTCAAGGAGGCCCAGAACACCGCCGCCCAGCTCACCACCTTCAACGAGGTGGACATGTCGGGCGTGATGGCGCTGCGCGCCCAGTACAAGGACGTGTTCGAGAAAAAGCACGGCGTGAAGCTCGGCTTCATGAGCCTCTTCACCAAGGCGGTGGTCGCCGCCCTGAAGGAGGTGCCCGCCGTCAACGCCGAGATCGATGGATCCGACCTGATCTACAAGAACCACTACGACATTGGCGTGGCCGTCGGCACCGAAAAGGGCTTGGTCGTGCCGGTGGTGCGCGACGCCGACCAGCTCTCGGTCGCGGGCATCGAGAAGAAGATCGGCGGATTGGGGAAGCGCGCCCGCGACGGTCAGCTCGCCATCGAGGACATGCAGGGCGGCACCTTCACCATCACCAACGGCGGCATCTACGGCTCGCTGATGTCGACGCCCATCCTCAACATGCCCCAGGCGGGCATCCTCGGCATGCACAACATCGTGCAGCGCCCGGTAGCGGTGGACGGCCGCGTCGAGATCCGCCCCATGATGTACCTTGCGCTGAGCTACGACCACCGCATCGTCGACGGCAAGGAGGCGGTGACCTTCCTCGTCTCGGTCAAGAACGCGGTGGAGGACCCGCAGCGTCTCCTCTTGGACCTGTAGGGACGGCGCGCACCGACCCCATATACCGGTCCGAAGCGCCCCTGCGCGGCCCCGCTCGCGCTAATTTCAGAGACCTCGATGCCTGACACCTACGACGTCGTGATCATCGGCGGCGGCCCCGCCGGCTACAACGCGGGCATCCGCGCGGGGCAGCTGGGGCTGCGCGCCGCGGTGGTCGACAAGCGCGAGGGCGCGCGCTTCGGCGGCACGTGCCTCAACGTGGGCTGCATCCCGTCCAAGGCGCTCCTGCACGCGTCCGAGATGTTCGAGGCGGCGCGCAAGGACTTCGCGGGCCTGGGCATCAAGGTCGACCCGGTGCTCGACCTCGACGTCATGCACCGTCAGAAGGACGACAGCGTCACCGCCCTGACCAAGGGCATCGATTTCCTGTTCAAGAAGAACAAGGTCGAGGGCGTGCACGGCGCCGGCCGCATCGCCGGCCCCGGCAAGGTGGAAGTGGCGCAGGCCGACGGCTCCGTCCGCACGCTGGAGACCAAGAACATCGTCATCGCCACCGGCTCCGAGCCGTCGGACGTTCCGGGCGTGACGGTCGACCAGCAGCGCATCGTCGACTCGACCGGCGCGCTGGCCCTCCCCGAGGTGCCCAAGCGCCTCGTCGTGATCGGCGCAGGCATCATCGGGCTCGAGCTCGGCTCGGTCTGGCGGCGGCTGGGCGCCGAGGTGACCGTGATCGAGTACCTCGACCGCATCATCCCGGGCGCGGACGCCGAGGTGGCGCAGACCTTCCAGCGCACGCTCGCCAAGCAGGGCATGACCTTCAAGCTCGGCCAGAAGGTCACGGGCGCGTCCATGTCCGACGCGGGCGTGTCGGTGAGCTTCGAGCCCGTGAAGGGCGGCGCGGCCGAGACGGTCGAAACCGACGTGGTGCTGGTCTCGGTCGGCCGGCGTCCCTTCACCAAGGGGCTCGGGCTCGACACCGTGGGCGTGGAGGTCGACGGGCGCGGCTTCGTGCCCAACACCCACTACCAGACATCGGCGCCGGGCGTGTGGGTGATCGGCGACGTGACCTACGGCCCCCAGCTCGCCCACAAGGCGGAGGACGAGGCGGTGGCCGTGATCGAGCTGATCGCCGGCAAGGCGGGCCATGTGAACTACGACGTGATCCCGAGCGTGATCTACACCGCGCCGGAAGTGGCCTGGGTCGGCAAGACCGAGGACCAGCTCAAGGCCGAGGGCGTCGCCTATAAGACGGGCAAATTCCCCTTCGCCGCCAACAGCCGCGCCAAGGTCAACCACGAGGCCGAGGGCTTCGTGAAGGTCCTGGCGGACGCGAAGACCGACCGCATCCTCGGCGCCCACCTGATCGGACCCTCGGTCAGCGAGATGGTCGGCGAGTATGCGGTCGCCATGGAGTTCGGCGCTGCGTCGGAGGACGTGGCGCGCACATCCCACCCTCACCCCACCCGCTCGGAGGCGCTTCGCCAGGCGGCTATGGGCGTGGAGGGCTGGACCATGCAGGCCTGAGCCGCGGCCGCCGAATCCCGCCTGACGCGTCAGGCGCGCGGGTGGGCCCGGACATAGCTCGCCATCAGGCCGGCGGCGTCCACCGCCGCGTACTTCTGCGTGGTGGAAAGGCTGGCGTGGCCCAGGAGCTCCTGGATCGAACGCAGGTCGGCCCCGCCGGCCAGGAGGTGGGTGGCGAAGCTGTGGCGCAGCGCGTGCGGCGTGGCGCTGGGCGGCAGGCCCAGACGCCCGCGTAGCTCCGCCATCCGCGCCTGCACCTGCCGGGCCCCTAGCGCGCCGCCGCGACGGCCACGGAACAGCGCCTCCTCCGGCGCAAGGGGGCGCGGCAGCTGGGCGAGGTAGGCGTCCACCGCCGCGCGCACCGCGGGCAGCACGGGGGCGAGCCGGGTCTTCGCGCCCTTGCCGCGCACCCGCAGGCTCTCGCCCAGCGGCGCGTCGGCCCGGGTGAGGCTCAGCGCTTCCGAGATGCGCAGGCCGCAGCCGTAGAGCAGCGCCATCACCGCCGCATCCCGCGCCAGCTCCCAAAGCTCCGTAACGTCGGACCCTTCCTCGCCCGCCTCCTGCAGGAGCTCGCGCGCGGCGACCGCCCCGATCGGACGGGGGGCGGTGGGCCTGACGCGGGGACCGCGCACCAGCGCGAGGTCGGGCGACGAGAGGCCGCAGCGCCGGTCGAGCCAGCGATGGAAGCTCCTCACCGCCGCCAGGGCCTGGCTGAGCGACCGGGGCGAGAGCGCGCGCGTGCCGGTGAGGGAGTCGTCCTCGCGCCGGCTCGCCAGATAGGCGCGCAGCTCTGCGGCGCGCACGCCGGCGAGGCCGCCGCCCATGAGCGCCTCGCCCCGGTGCCGCTCGAGGAAGCGGAGCCAATTGAGGACGCCCGCGCGGTAGCTTTCCAGCGTGCGCGGGCTCGCGCGCCGCTCGAGCGCCAGGTGTTCGATCCAGCGATCGAGGAGGGTCGCGGCCGGTGCGGCGGGCGCGTCGGCGCCGGTCAGATCAGCGGCGGCCATCGATCGGCGGTGCGCTCCACCACGCGGGCGAGGAAGGCCACGAGCTCGGCCCCCATGTCCGGCGTGAAGCCCTGCGGGTCGGCCGAGCCGAAGGCCAGGAGGCCCGCGCGCCCGCCGTCGCGCGAGGCGGGGGCCCACAGCGTCATCCTCACCAGCGCGGCGCTGCGGACCTCGCCCGCGCGCGCCCCGAACAGCACCTCGGTGGCGACAGGGGCTCCGATGCGGGCGTTCGCCGGGCCGAGCAGCTGGTTGGTGAACCCCGAGGGGATCGCGCGCCATCCGGCGGGGGCGCCTGCGTGCTCGACGGCGGGCATGGCGCACAGGAGGCCGAAGCGCTCGCGCGCCGCCGCCTCGAGCCGCAGCGCGAGGTCGGCGTTGTCGCGCGCCTCCAGGAGGTCGAGGATCGCGGTGTTGGCGGCGGTCTGGGCGGCGAAGTTGGCGGCGGCCAGCGCCTCGATCTCCTCGCGCGCGGTGCGCTCGGCGTCCCGCGCGTGCTCCAGGCGCGCGAGCGCGGCGGGGCCGAACTCCACCACGTTGGCGGCCGCCGGGCGCAGGTTCAGCGCGGCGAGGAGCTCGGCGTCGCCATGCACCCAGCCGGGGTTGGCCAGGATCACCGCGCGCACCGCGGGCCAGTGGCGATAGTCGTGGCGCGGCTGGCCCGCGCGCTCGAGAGGCATGGTGGCCGACACGGTCCGGCTCTCCGCTTGTGAGGCGGCGGCGGAGCCGTCGACCCGTTCTTCGCTGTGCGCCGATTCCGCACCGAAGAGGGTTAAGACCGCGTCACCCGCAGGCGCGCAGCCGACGGTTGCGCCCCGCTGGAGGCGCAACCCTGACGTGGCGACAAGCTGTCCAGGGGCCGCGGGAGCGCCGTTAACCGTCACTTACGGCTTTGTGGGCTTGGTGACGGCGACGATGCGCCGGACCGTCCGGCGTCGCAACGGAGCCTGCCGTGACGCTCAGCGATCTGAAGATCTCGCACAAGCTCGTCGCGGGCTTCGGAGCGCTCAGCCTCGCGGTGCTGGCCATGGGCGCCGGCGTGCTCGCTACCCAATCGGAAGTCGGTCGCGCCAACGCGGTCAACGACCACGCGAGCGCCGTGCTCGACGACGTGGACCAGATCGTCGCGGGCGTTAACGACCAGAACGCCTCCGCCCGTGGCCTGGCGATCGTGCGCTCCGACCGGTTCGTGAAGAAGTACGAGGCGGCGAGCGGCAAGATCGCCGCCCTTTTCGCCCACGCGCGCCAGGAAGCGGCCGGACACGCCGAGATCATGGCCGATCTCCAGGCGCTCGAGACGGGCGTGAAGGCCTGGCGCTCCGAAGTCGGCGACGAGGTGATGCGCATGGGCGTCGGACCCGAGACCGCCGCCGCCCAACTCGCCATCCTGCGGAGCGAGCGGCAGAACGTCCTGTTCAACGCGCTGCGGACGACGGCGGGCGAGATGCGGACCCGCATCGACGGTTGGTTCACCGACGCCCAGCGCCGGGCCGAAGCGGCGAACGCCCTTCTCCGCCTGATCGTGCTGGGGGGTGCGGGGGGCGTTTTGGCCATGTCGGCGGCCATGCTGGTGGTGCTCACCCGGGCGATCGCGCGGCCGGTGACGGAGCTGACCGCGCGCATGAGCCAGATCGCGGGCGGCGCGACCGAGGTCGACATCCCCGAGCGCAGCCGCCGCGACGAGATCGGCGCCATGGGCCAGGCGCTGGAGACCTTCCGGCTGAACGCCATCGAGAAGGTCCGGCTGGAGGCGCACACCGCCGACGCCCGCGCCGCGGCCGAGGCCGAGCGCGCGCGCAACGAGCAGGAGGCGGCGCGGGTGCGCGCCCTGGCCGACGACGTGGTGGCGCAGGTGGGCCAGTCGCTCTCGGCGCTGGCGGGCGGCGACCTCGCCCAGCGCATGACGGGCGAAGTGGCCCCGGAGGTCGCCAACCTCCGACCGCTGAAGGACGATTTGAACCGCGCGCTGGACCAGATGGCGCAGGCGCTGTCGCACGTGTCGACGAGCGCGGAGGCGATGCGGGGCGGCGTGGGCGAGATCGGGCAGGCGGCGGACGACCTGTCGCGGCGGACCGAGCAGCAGGCGGCGAGTCTCGAGGAGACGGCGGCGGCGCTGGACGAGATCACCGCGACCGTCCGCAAGACGGCGGAGGGCGCCCACCACGCACGCGCGACGGTCGGCCAGGCGCAGGCGGACGCGGAACGCTCGGGCGCTGTGGTGCGCGACGCGGTGGCGGCCATGGCCGCGATCGAGGGCTCGGCCGGCCAGATCGGCCAGATCATCGGCGTGATCGACGAGATCGCCTTCCAGACCAACCTCCTGGCGCTCAACGCCGGGGTGGAGGCGGCGCGCGCGGGCGACGCGGGGCGGGGCTTCGCGGTGGTGGCCTCGGAGGTCAGGGCGCTGGCCCAGCGCTCGGCGGCCGCGGCCAAGGAGATCAAGACGCTGATCACCGCCTCCACCCGAGAGGTCGGGCACGGGGTGGCGCTGGTCGGCGAGACCGGGCGCGCCCTGGAGCGGATCGTGGCGCAGGTGAGCGAGATCTCGGGCGTGGTGGGCGAGATCGCCGCCTCCGCCCAGGAGCAGGCGGCCGGCCTCTCCCAGGTCAACACCGCGGTCAACCAGATGGACCAGGTGACCCAGCAGAACGCCGCCATGGTCGAACAGTCCACCGCCGCGGCGCACACCCTCTCGGGCGAGGCGGCCGAACTCGCGCGGCTCGTCGGCCAGTTCCGGCTGGCGGCGCCCGCCGCGGCGCCCCCGCGCGCGGCCGCGCCGGCGCGCCGCCCCACCCCCGCGCCCGTACACGCCCGCCCCGCGCTGAAGACGACCGGCCGCGGCGGCGCCGCACCTCGACCCGCGGCCGACGCCGACGGATGGGAGGAGTTCTGAGCATGGCCGACGTCGCTCCGAGCCCTCACGCGCCCGTCGTCCTGCCCGCCGTGCTCGACCTCGCCGCCGCCGCCCCGCTTCTCGAGACGCTGAAGGCGCGCCAGGGAACGCCCGTGACGCTTCAGGCCGGCGAGGTGCGTCGCCTCGGCGGCCAGTGCCTGCAGGTGCTCCTCGCCGCGCACCGGCGCTGGGCCGACGACGGGCAGGCCTGGCGCATCGCCGACCCCTCCCCCGCCTTTTCCGACGCCCTCGCCCTGTTCGGGGCCGCCCAAGCTCTGGAGCCCGTGGCCGCATGAGCCTGACCGTTCTGACCGTGGATGACAGCCGCACCATGCGCGACATGTTGCGCCTGGCGCTGGCCGAGGCGGGCTTCACCGTCGTGCAGGCGGTGGACGGGATGGACGGGCTGGAGGTGCTCGGCCGCGAGCAGCCCGACGTCATCGTCACCGACATCAACATGCCGCGCATGGACGGCTTCGGCTTCATCGAGGCCGTGCGCCAGGACGCGAGCCGGCGCGCCACCCCCATCCTCGTGCTCACCACCGAGAGCGACGCCGCCAAGAAGAGCCGCGCCAAGGCGGCGGGCGCCACGGGCTGGATCGTCAAGCCGTTCGACCCCGCCAAGCTGGTGGACGCCGTCCGCCGCGTCGCCGCCTGACTGAGCGGCGGCCATGGACCCGATGGAGGCGATCCGCCTCACCTTCTTCCAGGAGTGCGAGGAAGGGCTGGCCGAGCTCGAGCAGGGGCTCCTCCTCGTCGAGGCGGGCGACGCCGACGCCGAGACGGTCAACGCCGTCTTCCGCGCGGTGCACTCGATCAAGGGCGGCGCGGGCGCCTTCCAGCTCGACGCGCTGGTGCGCTTCGCCCACGTGTTCGAGACCGCTCTCGACCGCGTGCGCTCGGGCCGGCTCAGCCCCGAACCGCCCGTGGTGAAGGTGCTGCTGCGCGCGGCCGACGTGCTCAGCGACCTCGTGCGGGCAGCGCGCGACGGCGGGACCGTCGAGGAGGCGCGCTCCACAGCGCTCGCGGCCGAACTCGACGCCCTCGGCGGCGGGGACGGCGCGGCGCCGGCCGGCGACGACGACGGCATGGGCGATTTCGCCTTCACCCCCATGGCGGCGGGCGGCTTCCCCGACCTCGGCGCGGCGCTCGACCTGCCGGAGCTGGGCGGCCTGCCCCTCCTGCCCGACCTCCCCGACCTCGCTTCCGTCGAGGCCGCGCCCTGGCGCGTGGCGTTCACCCCGCGGCCGGAGCTCTACGCCAAGGCCAACGAGGCCGGCCTCCTCTTGCGCGAACTCGTCCGGCTGGGCGGGGCGGAGATCACGCTCGACAGCTCGGCCCTGCCGCCGCTCGACGGGCTCGATCCCGAAGGCGCCTACCTCGGCTGGACGGTCTCCGTGCCAGGCGCGGTGGACGAGGCGGCGCTGCGCGAGGTGTTTGAGTTTGTGGAGGACGACTGCGTGCTCGACGTGGCGCGGGACGAGGCCGCGGCCGACCTTCCCGACCTGCCCGACCTGCCCGAGCTTCCCGCCCTGGGCGACCCCGCCTCGGCCGCGGCGGAGCCGTTCGACATCGCCGCCCTCCTCGCCCAGGCGCGGGGCGACACGCCCGCCCCCGAGGCGCCCGTCGCCGAGGTGCGCCCTGCCGCCGCCGCGTCGCCCACCTCGGCGACGCCGCCGCCCGCGGCCGCGGCTCCCGCCACCATCCGCGTCGACCTCGACCGGGTGGACCGGCTGATCGACCTCGTGGGCGAGCTCGTGATCAACCAGGCGGTGCTGGCCCAGCGCCTGCTGGAGGCGGGCCTCCACTCCGGCGCCGGCGGCGAGGGTGGGCTGTCGCAGAGCCTGGACGAGCTCGAAGGGCTCACCCGCGAGATCCAGGACAGCGTGATGGCCATCCGCGCCCAGCCGGTGAAAAGCGTGTTCCAGCGCATGCCGCGCCTGGCGCGCGAGGTCGCCGCCATGACCGGCAAGCAGGTGCGCCTCGTCATGGAAGGCGAGGGCACCGAGGTCGACAAGACGGTGATCGAGCGGCTGGCCGACCCGCTCACCCACATGCTGCGCAACGCCATCGACCACGGGCTGGAGCGCCCAGAGCGCCGCCTCGCCGCCGGCAAGCCCGCCGAAGGCGTGGTGAGGCTCGCCGCCTTCCACCGCTCGGGCCGCATCGTGATCGAGGTGTCGGACGACGGCGCGGGCATCGACCGCCAGCGCGTCAAAGCGATCGCCGCGAACAAAGGGCTGATCGCCGCCGACGCCGCCATGAGCGACGAGGAGCTGGACAACATCATCTTCATGCCGGGCTTCTCCACCGCCGACGCGGTGTCCGACATCTCGGGCCGGGGCGTGGGCATGGACGTGGTGCGGCGCTCGATCGCCGCGCTCGGCGGCCGCATCTCCATCGCCTCGCGCCCGGGCGAGGGTTCGACCTTCACCCTCAGCCTGCCGCTGACGCTCGCGGTGCTGGACGGCATGGTGGTCACCGTCGGCGGGCAGACGCTCGTGGCCCCGCTCACGGCTATCGTTGAGACGCTGCAGCCCCGCGCCGCCGACGTGCGCGCGCTGGGCGACGCGCGGGTGATCCTGAACCGCTCCGCCTACCTGCCGCTCTTGGACGTGGGCGAGGCGCTGGGCTTCCGCGCCGAACCGCTAGAGGCGACCGCGGGCGTGGCGCTGCTCGTCGAGGGCGACGGCGGCTCGCGCGCGGCGCTCTTGGTGGACGCCATCCAGGGCCAGCGCCAGGTCGTGATCAAGAGCCTGGAGGCCAACTACCAGCAGGTGGAGGGCGTGGCCGCCGCCACCATCCTCGGCGACGGCCGGGTGGCGCTGATCCTCGACGTCGACGCGCTCCTCGCCGCCGCGCGCCGCGCCGACCCTCGTCCGCCCGCTCCCGTCCCCACCCCCGCCCCTACTTCAGCCTTGGCAGCCTAACCCATGACCGACGCCGCCGCCGGCCGCGAACTCATCAGCTTCCGCATCGGCGCCCAGGAGTTCTGCGTCGACATCATGTCGGTGCGCGAAATCCGGGGCTGGGCCCCCGCGACGCCCCTGCCCCGCGCGCCCGGCTACATCCGCGGCGTGATCAACCTGCGCGGCGCAGTGCTGCCCATCGTCGACCTGTCGGCGCGGCTGGGGCTGGGCGCGGCCGACCCCTCCGCGCGCCACGTCATCATCGTGGCCCAGATCGGCGCGCGGCTCGTGGGCCTCCTCGTGGACGCGGTGAGCGACATACTGACCGTCACCGACGCCAGCGTGCAGCCGACGCCCGACGTCGCCTCCGACATGGCGCGCACCTTCGTGCAGGGCCTCCTGGCGCTGGACGGGCGCATGATCAGCCTGATCGACCTCGACCGCGTGCTGCCCGCCGCCGCCGAGGAGGCCGCGTGACGCCCGATCGCGCGTCCTCCCCCCCGGACGCCCGGCGCTCGGCGGCCCTGGTCGACGGCGAGTTCCCGCTGACGGCGGAGGACTTCCGCCGCATCGCCGCCATGCTGCACGCCGACGCGGGGATCGCCCTGCACGAGCAGAAGGCGACGCTCGTCTACTCGCGCCTGGCCAAGCGGCTGCGGGCGCTGGGGCTGCGCTCGTTCCGCGAGTATTGCGCGCTGGTGGCCGAGGCGGGCGGGGCCGACGAGCGCCAGCAGATGCTGGCGGCGCTGACCACCAACGTCACCCGCTTCTTCCGCGAGCCGCACCACTTCGACCACCTGCGCACCACCGTCCTGCCGCCGCTCCTCGACGCTGCGAAGCGCGGCGCGCGGGTGCGGCTGTGGTCGGCCGCGTGCTCCAACGGGTCGGAGCCGTACTCCATGGGGCTCGTCGTCCTGGGCCTGATGCCCGACGCCGCCGACCACGACGTGCGCATCCTCGCCAGCGACATCGACCCGGTGATGATCGCCGAGGGCAAGACGGGGCGCTATCCGGCCTCCGCCCTCCAGCCCGCGCCCGCCGATCTCGTGCGCCGCTTCTTCCGCCCGCTGGGGCCCGGCTCCGACCAGCTGGAGGCGGGCGAGGAGCTCCGCGCCCTGATCGCCTTCCGCGAACTGAACCTGATCGGCGACTGGCCGATGAAGGGCCGCTTCGACGCGATCTTCTGTCGCAACGTGGTGATCTACTTCGAGGACGACACCCAGAGCCGGGTGTGGAGCCGCTTCGCGCCCCTGCTCACCCCGGGCGGCCGGCTCTTCATCGGCCACTCCGAGCGGCTGCTCGGCCCGGCCGCCGCCCTGTTCGAGCCCGACGGGGTGACGGTGCACAGGCTCAGGGGCCCGCGCCCATGACCCGCGTTCTCGTCGTCGACGACAGCGCCACCATGCGCTCGCTGATCAAGCAGACCCTGCGCGCCGACCCCGCCATCGAGGTGGTGGGCGAGGCGGCCGACCCGATCGAGGCGCGCGCCGCGATCAAGGCGCTCAACCCCGACGTGGTGACCCTCGACATCGAGATGCCCAACATGAACGGGCTCGAATTCCTCGAGCGCATCATGCGGCTGCGGCCGACGCCGGTGATCATGGTCTCCACCCTCACCTCGGCGGGTGCGGAGGCCACGCTGCAGGCGCTGGAGCTGGGCGCGGTGGATTGCGTGGCCAAGCCGTCGACCGCCGGCCTGCACGCCTTCGACGAACTCGCCGCCAAGGTCCGGGGCGCCCACCACGCACGGCTGCGACCCCTGGGGGAGGCGCGCCCGGCCGCGCCGCCCGCCGCCGCCGCCTCCATCTCCGAGACTTACCGCAGCGACGGCCGGCTGGTGGCGCTGGGCGCCTCCACCGGCGGGGTGGAGGCGCTGATCGACCTCCTGCGCCACTGGCCCGCCGACGGGCCGCCGACGCTCGTGGTGCAGCACATGCCGGCGACCTTCACCCCCTCCTTCGCCGCCCGGCTGGACCGGCTGTGCGCCGCGGAGGTGCGCGAAGCGCGCGACGGCGAGCCCATCGGCCCCGGACAGGTGCGCTTGGCGCCCGGCGGCGTCGCTCACCTGGAGGTCGCGGGCGCGCCTTCCGCCCCGCGCTGCCGGCTCACGGCGACCGACCCCGTTTCGGGCCACCGCCCGTCGGTGGACGTGCTGTTCGCCTCCGTCGCCAGGGTCATGGGCGCGCGCGCGGTCGGGGCCATCCTCACCGGCATGGGCCGCGACGGCGCCCAGGGACTCCTCGCCATGCGCGGGGGCGGGGCCGACACGCTCGGCCAGGACGAGGGCAGCTGCGTGATCTACGGCATGCCCAAGGCCGCCCACGACGTCGGCGCGGTGCAGCGCCAGCTCCCCCTCGAGCGGATCGGGCCCGAGCTCGTCCGCCTCACCCGCCGCGCAGGAGCCCGAGCATGAGCCGCGCCGCCGCTCTCAAAGTGCTGGTCGTCGACGACCAGATGACCATGCGCGCGCTGGTGCGCTCAGGGCTCCAGCAGCTGGGCGTCAAGGAGATCGAGGAGGCCCCGGACGGCGAGGAAGCGTTCAAGGCGCTGGTGGGCAAGCCCGCCCACCTCGTCATCTCCGACTTCAACATGCCCAAGCTCGACGGGCTGGGCCTGCTGCGCGCCATCCGCGCGCACCCGCCGACGCGCACCACGGCCTTCATCATGCTGACCGGCCGCGCCGACAAGGAGCTGGTGCAGCGGGCGGTGCAGTTCGGCGTCAACAACTACCTCGTGAAGCCCTTCACCGTGCAGACGCTGAAGGAGAAGATCGAAGCGGTGTTCGGCGCGCTCGGGTGAGCCGGGCGACCGCCCTTCTCCCCGCGGCGGGCGACGCCGGGGCCGAGCGCCGCCTGCACGTGGTGCAGGGCGAGCAGGCGGTGTCGCGCGACCCGGCGCTGTGCCTGACCACCATCCTCGGCTCCTGCGTGGCCGCCTGCCTGCACGACCCCGTGGCCGGGGTGGGCGGCATGAACCATTTCCTCCTGCCCGGCGACCACGCGGGGGCGAGCGGGCTGCGGATGGGCGTCCACGCCATGGAGCTCCTCGTCAACGCGCTCCTGGCGGAAGGGGCGGCGCGCGGCCGGCTGCAGGGCAAGCTCTTCGGCGGCGGGCGCATGCTGGACGGGCTGACCGACGTGGGGGCCCAGAACGCCGCCTTCGCCGAAGGCTTCCTCCGTGCAGAGGGGATCAGCCACGTCGGCGGCTCCCTGCGCGGCGACAGCGCGCGGCGCGTGCAGTTCTGGCCGGCGACGGGGCGGGTGCGGCAGATGCAGCTCGCCCCCGCCGACCGCTCGGCCTTCGACGGCGAGCGCAAGCGGCCCGCGCGCGAGGCCGCCCCCGCCAGCACCGGCGTCGACGCCGGCGCCCTGGAGCTCTTCTGAGCGCCATGCCGCCCCGCTCCGCCCTCCTCGCCGTCGCCGACGAACTCGCCCGGCTGAGCGGCGAGGCGGAGGCGCTGCAGGCGGCCCTGCCCCCGCCCGCCGACGCGCCCGGCCGCGTCGCCCTGCAGCGGCTGGACGCGCTCACCCAGTCGCTCGAAGCCCTGGCGACCTTCGCGGGCGAGGTGGGTCGCGGGGCCGATCCCGCCGCCGCCGCCGCCGCCCTGCCGCTCAAGGGCCTGGCCGACCGGCTGGCCGGCGGGCGCGGAGCCGCCGAGCCGGCGGGCGACCTCGAGCTGTTCTGATGGCGGAGGAGCGTGCGGAGGAGCGGCTCAACCTCGAAAAGGTGGGCGTGCTCGTGGTGGAGCCGAACCAGGCCGAGCAGGACCTGCTCGTACAGGTGCTGTCGGGCTTCGGCGTGCGCAACCTGCGCCGCTGCGTGGACGTGATGGAGGCGCGCCAGACGCTCGCCGCCGCCGACATCGGGCTCGTGCTGATCGACGGCTCGGCCGCCGACGGCTCGGCCTACGACCTCGTGAGCTGGCTGCGCCGCCACGCGCCCGAGCCGCGCCGCTTCCTCCCCGTGCTCCTGCTCAGCGGGCATGTGCGGCTGTCGCAGGTGGTGCGGGCGCGGGACTGCGGCGCGAACTTCGTGGTCACCAAGCCGATCAGCCCGCGCGTGCTCCTGGACCGGATCGCCTGGCTGGGTCGCGACACGCGCGGCTTCATCGCCATCGAGGACGGCTACGTCGGCCCCGACCGGCGCTTCAAGTCCTTCGGCCCGCCGGCCGGCGTGGAGGGCCGCCGCAGGGACGACCTCTCGGGCGACCTCGGCGAGGCGGAGGCGCCCAACATGAGCCAGGACGACATCGACGCCCTGATGAACCCGCGCCGCGCCTGAGCGCCGAGGGCACGCTATATCGGCGTGGATGCCCCGTGTCGCCCGCGTCCTCCTGCCCCTGCCGCTGCCGGAAGCCTTCGACTACGCCGAACCCGAAGCGTTCGGGGCGACGCTGGCGGCGGGCGACCATGTGCTCGTGCCGCTCGGGCCCCGCCAGGTGCGCGGCGTCGTGCTCGAGGTCGGCGAGCGCCCCGGCTTCAACCGCCCGCTGAAGCCCGTCGGCGAGCGCCTCGCCGACGCGCCCCTGCCCCCCGGCGTGCTCCAGTTCGTCCAGTGGGCGGCGCGCTACGCCTGCGAGCCGCCGGGCGAGGCGCTGGCGCTCGCCCTGCGCGGCCTGCGCACGCCCGCGCCCCGCCCCGAGCGCCGGCTGGAGCTGACGGGCCTCGTCCCCGCCCGCCCGACGCCCGCGCGCGAGCGCGTGCTCGCCGCAGCCGCTGCGGGGCCGCTCGCCGCAGCCGAGCTGGCGCGCGCCGCAGGCGTCGGCGCGGGCGTGGTCAAGGGGCTGGTCGACGAGGGCGTGCTCCGCCCCGTGGAGGTGGCGCGCCCGCAGCCTTTCGCCGCGCCCGACCCCGATCACGCGCCCCCCGCGCTGGAGCCCGGCCAGGCCGCCGCCGCCGAGGCGCTCGCGCAGGACGTGGCCGCCGGCGGCTTCCGCCCCGCCCTGCTCGACGGGGTGACGGGCTCGGGCAAGACGGAGGTCTATCTCGAGGCCGCCGCCGCCGCCCTGCGCGCCGACCCGTCGGCCCAGGTGCTGATCCTCCTGCCCGAGATCGCGCTCACCCAGGCGCTCCTCGCCCGGGTCGAAGAGCGCTTCGGCGCGGCTCCCGCCGAGTGGCACTCCGGCGTCTCGTCGGCGCGCCGCCGCCGCGTGTGGGAGGCGGTCGTCTCCGGCGACGCGCGGATCGTGGTGGGGGCGCGCTCGGCGCTCTTCCTGCCGTTCACGGCGCTACGCCTCATCGTGGTGGACGAGGAGCACGACGGCTCGTTCAAGCAGGAGGACGGCTTCACCTACCACGCCCGCGACCTCGCGGTGGCGCGCGGGAAAATCGAAGGCTGCGCGGTGGTGATGGCCTCGGCCACGCCGTCCCTGGAGACGCTGCACAACGCCGAAACGGGCCGCTACCGCTGGCTGCGGCTGGCGACGCGGCACGGCGCGGCCGAGTTGCCGGCGGTGAGCCTCCTCGACCTGCGGGCGACGCCGCCCGAGCGCGGGCGCTGGCTCTCGCCGCCCCTGGTGGAGGCGGTCGTCGAGACGCTCGCGGCGGGGGATCAGGCGCTCCTCTTCCTGAACCGCCGCGGCTACGCGCCGCTCGTGCTCTGCCAAGCCTGCGGCGAGCGGATGACCGCGCCCGACACCGACAGCTGGCTCGTCGAGCACCGCTATTCCGGCCGGCTCGTCTGCCACCTGACCGGCTTCTCCATGCCCCGCCCCGAACGCTGCCCCGCGTGCGGCGCCAAGGGGAGCCTCGCTTCGATCGGGCCGGGGGTGGAGCGGCTGGAGGAGGAGGTGCGCGAGCGCTTCCCCGACGCGCGCACCGCGATCTTCTCCTCCGACCTCGTCCCCGACGCCGAAGCGGCGCGGCGGCTGGTGGCCGCCATGGCGGCGGGCGAGATCGACGTCCTGGTCGCCACCCAGGCCGCCGCCAAGGGCCACAACTTCCCCCGGCTGACGCTCGTGGGGGTGGTCGACGCGGACCTGTCGCTGCGGGGCGGCGACCTGCGCGCGGGCGAGCGCACCTTCCAGCTCCTGCAGCAGGCGGCGGGGCGCGCCGGACGGGCGGTGGGCGGCGCTGCCGCGCGGCCGGGGCGCGCGCTCCTGCAGACCTACGCGCCCGAGCATCCCGTGCTGCAGGCGCTGGCGGCGGGCGACCGCGACCGCTTCCTAGACGCCGAGCGCGACCTACGCCGCGAGTCCGGCCTGCCGCCCTTCGGGCGCCTCGCGGCGGTGATCCTTTCCAGCGAGAACGGTCCCGCGCTCGAAAGCTACGCCCGCGCGCTCGCCGCCGCCGCGCCCGCCGCCGACGGGGTGGAGGTGTGGGGCCCGGCCGACGCGCCGCTGGCGCTCGTGCGCGGCCGCCGGCGCAAGCGCCTCCTCGTGCGCGCCGACCGCGACGTCGACCTCCAGGGCTTCATCGAGACCTGGCGCGCCCGCGCCCGGCCGCCGGGAGCCGTGCGCCTTCAGGTCGACGTGGACCCTTACAGCTTCCTTTAAGAGCGAAGCATTTGATCGACACGGTCTTTTCAGACGTCGACGCTAGCGTCGCCTGTGCTGATCAACGCCAGGGGACGACATGGGCAAGGGTTGTGCGGGGTGCCGCGACGGGCAGGCGTTCACCGCCCCGTTCTCCATGGCTTTCCAGCCGATCGTCAACGTGGAGACCGGCGGCGTCTTCGCGCACGAGGCGCTGGTGCGCGGCCCGGAAGGCCAGGGCGCCGGGACGGTGCTGAGCCAGGTCGACGACGTCACCCGCTACGCCTTCGACCAGCAGTGCCGGGTCCGTGCGATCCAGCTCGCGGCGAAGCTCGATCTGCCGCGCGACGGCGCGAAGCTCTCGATCAACTTCCTGCCCAATGCGGTGTACGAGCCCAAGGCCTGCATCCAGCTGACGCTCGCCACGGCGGAGGCCACGGGCTTTCCGCTGGACCGGCTGATCTTCGAGTTCACCGAAAACGAGCGGCTCGACCACGAGCACCTGGGCCGCATCATTTCGACCTACCAGTCCATGGGCTTCGCCACCGCGATCGACGACTTCGGCGCGGGCTATGCGGGGCTGACGCTCCTGGCGCGGTTCCAGCCCGACATCGTCAAGCTCGACATGGAGCTCGTGCGCGACATCGACGCGAGCCTCATCAAACGCACGCTCGTGGCCGCCATCGCGCGCGCCTGCGACGATCTGGGCGTCCTGGTGCTGGCGGAGGGCGTGGAGACGGTCGGGGAACACCGGGCGCTGGGCGACATCGGCGTCGTCCTGCAGCAGGGCTATCTGTTCGCCCGCCCGGCGTTCGAGGCCGTCGCGGCCCCCGTCGCTCCCGAGGGTGCGGAGTGGGGCGCGGCCGCCAGGATTGCGGCCTAGGCCCCTTCGCCGTCGGTGGCGGCCCCGTCGACCTCGCCGCCGGCCCCGTCGACCTCGGCGCCCCGCCGCCTGCGGCGCGCCAGCATGTTGAGCGCCTCCACCAGGACCGAGAACGCCATGGCGGCGTAGATATAGCCCTTGGGGATGTGAAAGCCCGTGCCGTCGGCGATCAGCGTCACGCCGATCATGAGCAGGAACCCCAGCGCGAGCATCACCACGCTCGGGTTCTTGCGGATGAAGGCGGCGAGCGGGCCTGAGGCCACCATCATCAGCCCTACCGCCACGATCACCGCCGCCATCATGATGGGCAGGTGCTCGGTCATCCCCACCGCGGTGAGGATGCTGTCTATGGAGAACACGAGGTCGAGGAAGAGGATCTGCACGATCACCGCCGCCGCGCCCTTGACCGCCTTGCCCGTCGCCGCCCGGCCTTCGACGTCGTGGCCGTGCGCGTCCGGCCGAACCGCCTCGTGGATCTCGGTGGACGCCTTCCAGAGCAGGAACAGCCCCCCCGCGATCAGGATGAGGTCGCGCCAGGAGACGCCGTGTCCCGCCACCGCGAACACCGGCCGCGTCAGGCTCACGATGAAGGCGATGGTCGACAGGAGCCCGAGCCGCAGGACCAGCGCCAGCGCTATGCCCACCGTGCGGATGCGGCCCCGCGACTCGTCGGGCAGCCGGTTGGTCAGGAGCGAGATGAAGACGAGGTTGTCGATCCCGAGCACCACCTCCATCAGGATCAGGGTGACGAGCGCCACCCAGGCTGCGGGATCGGCGAGGAGGGTGGTGATCTCGCCCATGGCGCGGCGGCGGTCCGTCAGATGGCGTCGGGTGGGTGGACGACCCTAGCGGCCCTGGCGCGCGGGCGCGAGCGCGGCGAGGCTCGGTTGCGGGGGCCGGGACCCCATGGTAAGCCCCGGCCACGTTCAGGTCCGCCCGCCTCGCGGGGCTGCGCCCGGTCGTCCGACGAACACTCACGAAGCCCTGCCCGCCGGCGTCGACCCGTAGGTCCGCCGTGCGGCTGGCGCCAAAACCAGCGGGTCCTGTGGCCGACGACTCCAAGAACACCGACGTGGGCGGCCGCTACGCCCGGGCTCTGTTCGAACTCGCGGACGCGCAGGGCCGGCTCCCGGAGGTCGAGGGCGACCTGAAGGGGCTGGAGCAGGCCCGCGGCGAGAGCGCCGACTTCGCCCGCCTCCTGGCCTCGCCCGCCTTCTCCGCCGAGGACAAGGGCCGCGCGCTCAAGGCGGTGGCGCAGGCGGCCGGCGTGGACGCGCTGACGGGCAAGTTCCTGGGCGTGATCGCCGCCAACGGCCGCGCCTCCGCCCTGCCCGCCATCGCCAAGGCCTTTGCCGCGCTCGCCGCCAAGCGCCGGGGCGCGGTCGCCGCCGAGGTGACCACCGCCTCGCCGCTGTCGGACGCGCAGAGCCAGGGTCTCGCCGCCGCCCTGCGCCAGAGCCTCGGCCGCGATCCCGAACTCTCTATCCGCGTCGACCCCGCCCTCCTCGGCGGGATCAAGGTGCGCGTCGGTTCGCGCCTCTACGACGCCTCGCTCAAGACCCGCCTCGACCAGCTGACCGCCGCGCTGGCGCGCGCCTAAGCCATCCAGACAGAGACCTGACGCCATGGACATCCGCGCCGCCGAGATCTCGGCGATCCTCAAGTCCCAGATCGAAGGCTTTGGCGAGGAGGCGCAGGTCTCCGACGTCGGCCAGGTGCTGTCGGTCGGCGACGGCATCGCCCGCATCTACGGCCTGGACCAGGTGCAGGCGGGCGAGATGGTCGAGTTCCCCTCCGCCGGGGTGAAGGGCATGGCGCTCAATCTCGAGCGCGACAACGTGGGCGTGGTGATCTTCGGCTCCGACAGCCAGATCAAGGAAGGCGACGAGTGCCGCCGCCTGTCGGAGATCGTGGACGTGCCGGTGGGCCGCGGCCTCCTCGGCCGGGTGGTCAACCCGCTCGGCGAGCCGATCGACGGCAAGGGCCCGATCACCTCCGACGAGAAGCGCCGGGTGGACGTGAAGGCCCCGGGCATCATCCCGCGCAAGAGCGTCAACGAGCCGGTGCAGACCGGCCTCAAGGCCATCGACACGCTGATCCCCGTGGGTCGCGGCCAGCGCGAGCTGATCATCGGCGACCGCCAGACCGGCAAGACCGCCGTGGCCATCGACGCCATCCTGAACCAGAAGGCGGTCAACGCCGGCTCGGACGAGAAGGCCAAACTCTTCTGCATCTACGTGGCCATCGGCCAGAAGCGCTCCACCGTCGCCCAGATCGTGCGCACGCTGGAGGAGCAGGGCGCGCTCGACTACACCATCGTGGTCTCGGCCACCGCGTCCGAGCCCGCGCCGCTGCAGTTCCTGGCCCCCTTCGCGGGCTGCGCCATGGGCGAGTGGTTCCGCGACAACGGCCTGGCCGCGCTGATCATCTACGACGACCTGTCCAAGCAGGCGGTCGCCTACCGCCAAATGTCGCTCCTGCTCCGTCGCCCGCCGGGCCGCGAGGCGTATCCCGGCGACGTGTTCTACCTGCACAGCCGCCTCCTGGAGCGCGCCGCCAAGCTCAACGACGACTACGGCGGGGGCTCGCTGACCGCGCTGCCGATCATCGAGACGCAGGCCAACGACGTGTCGGCCTATATCCCCACCAACGTGATCTCCATCACCGACGGCCAGATCTTCCTGGAGACCGACCTGTTCTACCAGGGCATCCGGCCGGCGGTGAACGTCGGCATCTCGGTGTCGCGCGTGGGCTCGTCGGCGCAGATCAAGGCGATGAAGTCGGTCGCCGGCTCGATCAAGGGCGAGCTGGCGCAGTACCGGGAGATGGCCGCCTTCGCCAAGTTCGGCTCCGACCTCGACGCCTCCACCCAGAAGATGCTGGCGCGCGGCGAGCGGCTGACCGAGCTCCTGAAGCAGCCTCAGTACGCGCCGCTGGCGGTGGAGGAGCAGGTGGCGGCCATCTACGCCGGCACGCGCGGCTACCTTGACGCCGTGCCGGTGGCCAAGGTGCAGCCGTTCCAGGACGCGCTCTTGGCCAAGCTGCGCTCCAGCTACCCGCAGTTCTACGAGGGCGTGCGCACCACCAAGATACTCGGCAAGGACCTCGAGGCCATGCTCAAGGAGGCCCTCGACCAGGTCTCCAAAGAGTTCGTGGCCGCCTGATCTGAGCTGACGCAAGGGTATCGCCGGCCATGGCCAGCCTCAAGTCGATGCGCGACCGGATCGGCAGCGTGAAGTCGATTCAGAAGATCACCAAAGCGCAGCAGATGGTGGCCGCCGCCAAGCTGCGGCGCGCGCAGGAGCGGGCGGAGGCCGCGCGCCCCTACGCCCGACGCATGGCTGCGGTGATCGCCAACCTGGCGCGTGGCGTGTCCGGCGACGGCGCGCCGCCGCTCCTCGTCGGCACGGGCTCGGACCGCCGCCACCTCGTGGTGGTCACGACCGCCGACCAGGGGCTGGCGGGAGGCTTCAACTCCGGCATCTCCAGGGCCGCGCGCGAGCACGTCCACGGCCTCCTCGCCCAGGGCAAGGACGTGCGCATCATCGCCCTCGGTAAGAAGGGGCGAGACGCCCTGCGGCGGCTCTTCCCCGACCGCATCGCCGGGACGTACGACTTCTCCGCGTCCAAGACTCTGTCGCTCGACAGCGTCAAGCCCGTGGCCGACCAGATCCTCGCCCTGTTCGAAGGGGGCGAGGTGGATGTGGTGACGCTCTTCTACAGCCGCTTCCGCTCGGTGATCAGCCAAGTGCCGACTGCGCGCCAGCTCATCCCCGCCCAGGTCGACGCCGAAGAGATCGCCCAGCCCGACCTGCGCGGCGCGGCTTACGAGTACGAGCCGAGCGAGGAGGCGATCCTGCGCGAGCTCCTCCCCCGCAACATCGCCATCCAGCTCTACGCGGCGGTGTTGGAGAACCAGGCCGGCTACTTCGGCGCCAAGATGGGGGCGATGGACGCCGCCAGCCGCAACGCCGGCGATCTGATCGGCGCGCTCACCCTCAGCTACAACCGCCAGCGTCAGGCCCAGATCACCAAGGAACTGATCGAGATCATCTCCGGCGCCGAGGCGCTCTGACGTGCTAGCATTGACAGCGCGCTGGCGCCTTCCTAGCTGCCTGTCATGCCGACCGTGACCGTTCGCAACATCCCGGAAAGCGACCTCGCCGCCCTTCGCGTCCGCGCGGCCGAGCACGGCCGCAGCATGGAGGCGGAAGTGCGGGAACTGATCCGTCAAGCCGCGCCGAGCGCGCCGAAGATCGCTCCGCCGCGCCTGGAGGACCTGCCCCCTGTGCCGCCCGAAGTCGCGGCGCGGGTCGAGCGGGCTCAGGCCCTCATGCGCGAGGCGTGGGGCGGGGAGCTGCCCAAGGGACGGGTGGACGCCTTCCTGGCCGAGCGGCGCGCCGCGGCCGAGCGTGGCGAATGAACGTGTTCGACACGTCCGCTGTGCTGGCCATCCTCTATGGAGAGCGGGGGCGGGAGATCGCCGGCGCGCGCCTCGAGGCAGGAGCGATTTCCACGGTGAACATGGCCGAGGTCTTGGGCGACTACGTCGTCAGCGGCCGCGGTGACCACGGCAAGGCCCGCGACGCTTTCGACGCGCTCGGACTCGCGTTGGAGCCGCCCGACGAAGCGCAGGCCGCGCGGGCCGCCCAACTGCGCCGCCCCCGCCTCTCGCTGGGCGACCGCTTCTGCCTGGCGCTGGGCGAGGCCAAGGGCCGTCGCATCGTGACCGCCGACCAGGCGTGGGCCGCCATCCCCGACCTGAAGACTCCGCTCGAGATGATCCGCTGAGCGCGCGCGCTCGCTTTTAATTTAGGAACGACCCATGACCGTCCAGCCCCTCTCCATCACCGGCCAGGAAATCGGCGCCAAGGGCCGCATCGCCCAGGTGATCGGCGCGGTCGTCGACGTCGAGTTCGAGAGCGGCCACCTGCCGCGCATCCTCAACGCGCTGGAGACCACCAACACCGACCAGCGCACGGGCGAGCCCTTTCGCCTCGTGCTGGAGGTCGCCCAGCACCTCGGCGAGAACGCGGTGCGCACCATCGCCATGGACACGACCGAGGGCCTCACGCGGGGCCAGGAGGTGACCGACACCGGCGAGCCGATCACCGTGCCCGTCGGCCCCGCCACGCTGGGCCGCATCATGAACGTCATCGGCGAGCCCATCGACGAGGCGGGCCCGATCGCGTCCGACCACCGCGCGGGCATCCACCGCGAGGCCCCCTCCTTCGCCGACCAGGCGAGCGCCACCGAAGTGCTCGTCACCGGCATCAAGGTGATCGACCTCCTCTGCCCCTACACCAAGGGCGGCAAGATCGGCCTGTTCGGCGGCGCGGGCGTCGGCAAGACCGTGACCATGCAGGAGCTGATCAACAACATCGCCAAGGCCTACGGCGGCTATTCGGTGCTGGCGGGCGTGGGCGAGCGTACCCGCGAGGGCAACGACCTCTACCACGAGATGATCGAGTCCAACGTCAACAAGCCCGGCGGCGGCGAGGGCTCCAAGTGCACGCTGGTGTACGGCCAGATGAACGAGCCCCCGGGCGCCCGCGCGCGCGTGGCGCTGACGGGCCTCGCCCAGGCCGAATACTTCCGCGACGAGGAGGGCAAGGACGTGCTGCTCTTCATCGACAACATCTTCCGCTTCACCCAGGCCGGCTCGGAAGTGTCGGCGTTGCTGGGCCGTATCCCATCGGCGGTGGGCTATCAGCCGACGCTGGCGACCGAGATGGGCAACCTGCAGGAGCGCATCACCTCCACCAACAAGGGCTCGATCACCTCGGTGCAGGCGATCTACGTGCCCGCCGACGACCTGACCGACCCCGCGCCCGCTACCTCCTTCGCTCACCTGGACGCGACCACCGTGCTCAGCCGCGACATCGCCGCCCAGGCGATCTTCCCGGCGGTGGACCCGCTCGACTCGACCTCGCGGATCATGGACCCGCAGGTGATCGGCGAGGAGCACTACACCGTCGCGCGTCGCACCCAGGAGGTGCTGCAGCAGTACCGCTCGCTTAAGGACATCATCGCCATCCTCGGCATGGACGAGCTCTCGGAGGACGACAAGCTGACGGTGGCGCGCGCGCGCAAGATCCAGCGCTTCCTCAGCCAGCCCTTCCACGTGGCCGAGCAGTTCACCAACACCCCCGGCACATTCGTGAGCCTCGCGGACACCATCCGCTCCTTCAAGGCGATCGTCGACGGCGAGTACGACCACCTGCCCGAGCAGGCCTTCTACATGGTCGGCGCGATCGAGGAGGCGGTGACCAAGGCGGAGACGCTGGCGGGCTGAGCCCGGTGGCGATCTCTCCACCACCCCCGGCGACGGCTCCGGCCGCCGCCGCCGAGGTCGCCGCCGACCTGCCCGCCAAGGCGCCCGCGGTCGCGGCGTTCGCGTTCCAGCAGGCCTGCCTCGTTCGGCTCAATGTCGCGCAGACCCCCGCCGCCTATGTCGAGGGTTCCGACGCGGTCGGCCGCGGCCTGGCGTTGGACACGCCCGCCCTCGCCGGCGAGCTCGCGCTCGATGGCGACGGCGGACACGGCTGCCGCGTCCGCTATACGGGGGCGCGACGGGACGAGGCGTGGGGATTCATGACCCGGCTCTTCGCCGGACTGACGACGGGGGGTCCTTGCACAGCCTCCGCCGGAACGGGCGATCGGCTGATCGCCGCCTGTGTGAGCGTGGGCGAAGCGGGCCCCGAAAGCGCCACCCGCCGGGCGACCCTGCGAGTGGAGCGGGCGCCCGACGGCCTCGTCGCCGCGCTCGAGGATGTCCGCCCGTGATGGTGGCGCTGGTTGCCGCGGCGACGCTATTCCAGATCGCGGCGGCCGGGTCCCCGCCCGTTCCCACGCCCGCCGCCCCGCCCGCGGGGCCGCCGCCCTTCGTCGACGGGCTCTGCCTGCGGGTCGCCGCGGGGGCGCCGGAGGGGGCGGCCTTCTCGCGCCTGCTCTCCCTGGCGGGCGCGCGCCCGATCAACTCGGCGACGGGCGACGACCTGGCGCCCGTGGACGAGCCCGTTCAGGGCCAAGGCTTTCGGCTCGACGCCCCTGATGCGCCGACCGCCTTCATCGACGCCCGCCGCGGCGGGTGCGCGCTGGTCTACACGGGCGCCGCGCTCCCGCCGCAGCCGCTGACCGAACTCGCCGACGATCGGCCGCCCACCGGCGCCGACGGCGCGCCGCAGCGATGGCGCAAGGTCATGCCCGTGTTCGTGGTGCGGCCGAGGCCGCCGCGATGGTTCCTCCAGGTCGGCGCGGCGGAGGGAGCGGGCGTCTGCGCCGACGCCCTGACCGACCTTCGCCGCCGCGACGGCCAGCCCGTCTCCATGCTGCGGCTCCAGCCCTGCCGGCTCGACGCCGCCGAGAAGGTCGAGCCCTCGTGATCGTCGCGGCGGCTGCGGCCGCCGGCCTGGCGCTCGCCAGTCCTCATCCTGCCGCGCCCACCAAGGCGGCCCCCTCCGAAGCGGCGTGGACCGCGCGGGTGCTGGGCTGGACCGCCGCCGGGCTCGGTGCGTGCCTGCGTGCGCGCACCGCCGCGGAAGCCGGCGCCCTCGCCGCGGGCGCCGGCGCCCGGCTCGCGCCCTCGCCGCCGCTCGCCTCGGCGCGCCTCCTCTCCCCCGTCTGGGTGTTCGGTCCACGCGGCGAGGTCACGCTCACCGCACGCGACGCGCCCGACGGGGAGCGCTGCACAGTGGAGGCGCTCTCCGGCGAAGCGCGGCTCCTCGCCCGCGACCTGCCGCGCCTCGCCGTCGCCCTGGGTTTCGTGCGCACGCCGACCACGCCCGCGCGCTGGCCGGGCGAGAGCGCCTGGCGCGGGCGGCGGGCGCCGGCCGCGGGCGCCTACCTCGCCGCCGCCGCGCCCCTGGTGCACGGCGCCCCCTACGGCGCCCTCCTGGTCGTCTCGCGGCCGGCGCGTTGAGCCGGCCCCGGGCGGCTGCTAGACAGGGGCTCCCTTCGCGCAGCCCCGGCGGCGCCCACCCATCCTCGCACGTGACATGGCCAAGCTGCACTTCTCCCTCGTCGCCCCCGAGCGTGAGCTGTTCTCCGGCGAGGTCGACCAGGTGGACGCGCCGGGCGCGGAGGGCGACTTCGGCGTGCTGGCGGGCCACGCGCCCTTCATGACCACGCTGCGCGCGGGCGAGGTGCGCGTGCGCGACGGCGCGCGCGTGCGCGTCTTCGCGGTCGAAGGCGGCTTCGCCGACGTCACGCCCGAAGGCTTCACCCTCCTCGCCGAAAGCGCCACCGAAGCCACGGTGCAGTGACCCGGGGCGCCGCCGCGCTGGCTCTGACGCTACTCGCCGCTTCGCCCGCGCGAAGCGGCGTCGAAGCGGCGCACGGCTTCACGCGCGTCCAAGGTGAGATCGCCTTCACCACCGCGGTGCTCTTTGGCTGCCTGACGAACCAGGAGCGCCGGACACCCATCGCCGACCTCCCCGAGGTGTATCGAACCGGTCTGACGGCTGCACCGGACGACGAACTGAAGTTCGGTCCCGAGCGCCTCCCAGCGAACCGGGTCTGGATCAGCAGCGTGCTCGGCTCGCACCTCCACGTCTACGAACGCTCGCCCGACCGCTGCGAGATCGTCGCCGACCAGCTGCCGGTGGAGGACACGCTGCGCCGCACGCGGGATGTCACGCTAAAGCTCGATCCGCCCTTCGCAACCGTAGACGTGAGGCCGGGCTACAATCCTGTCGTCTACGAAAGCGTCAGGACTGTCGGCGAGCGCACGATCCGCGTCCGCCTGGAAGGCGCGGAGCCCGGCCTTCCGGGGCATTGGTCCCGGTTCTCGCTTCTGCACGCGGTCATCACCGGCGAACCGGCGCAGAGCGGCGACCCGCCCGTCTCGCCATGACCGTGCTCCTCGACGCGGGCGGGATCGTGGGCGTCCTGCTCGTGCTCCTGGCCTACGCCGGCATCCACTTCGACTGGTTCGACCCCAAGCGCGCGCCGGCGCTCCTGATGAACCTCGTGGGGTCGGCGCTGATCCTCCTGTCGATGACGCACGCCTTCAACCTGTCGGCGTTCCTGATGGAGGCGGCCTGGGCGCTGATGGCGCTCTACGGGCTCGCGCGCCTCGTCATGCGGCGCGGGCGGCGCTGAGGGCGAGCGCCCAGTCCACGGCGGCGCGCGCGAGGGGCTCGGCGGCGGCCTCGCCGATCGACCAGTGGCTGACGCCCGGGAAGATGCGGCAGGGCGCGCCCAGCCGCGCGGCGGTGGCCTCCACCGTGCCCGGCGCGTGCACCCGGTCGAGCGCGCCGCCGAGCACCAGCGCGGGCGCGGCCGTGTTGGGCGGCGTGGCGGCGCCGAGCAGAGGGTCGAGCCACCAGTTCAGCACCTCGAACAGCGCGCGGCCGGACTCGGGGACCATGCGGGCGTAGAGCGCGCGCGCGTCCGCCTCGTCCAGCCGGTCGAAGGTGAAGGCGCGCACCACCGGATAGTCGGGCTCGACGGCCTGCAGCCAGTAGGGTCCGCGCATCGCCAGGAGCGCCGCGCCGCCGGCGAGCTCGATCGGGCTCGTGACGGGCTGGCCCCACGCGGGCGAGGGGGAGACCGCGACCAGCCCCGCGACCGGCGCCAGCGCCGCGGCGAGCTGGATCACGAGCCCGCCCAGGCTGTGGCCGACGAGCACGGGCGGCTCGGGGCACAGGCGGATCCACCGCGCGACCGCCTGGGCGTAGTCGCGCAGCGAGAGCCCGGCCACCGCCAGCGCGCCCTCGCCCGGCCCATGGCCCGGCAGGTCGGGTGCGGCGACCTCGAAGCCCGCGGCCTCCCACGGCCGGCGGAAATCGTCGAAGCACCAGCCGCCGCAGAAGGCGCCGTGCACCATCAGGACCGGAGGGCGCACCCGCTCAGGCCGCGGCTTGGGCGAGGTGGCTGAAGGCGGCGATCACCTGGGCGTAGGCCTCGCGCTTGAAAGGGGCGACCGCCGCCAGCGCCTCGTCGATCCCGGCCCAGCGCCACTGGTCGAACTCGGCGTGGGCGTCGGCCTCGAGGTCGACCTCGTGGTCCTCGCCCTCGAATCGGAAGGCGAACCAGGCCTGGCTCTGGCCGAGGAAGCCGCGCGAGGCCTTGGCGCCGGCCATGCCGGGCGGGAAGTCGTAGGAGATCCAGCCGTCCACCCGGCCGAGGAGCGAGACCGAGCTCACCCCCGTCTCCTCCTGCAGCTCGCGCCGGGCGGCCGCCTCCAGCGCCTCTCCGGGATCGACGCCGCCCTGGGGGAACTGCCAGTTGCGCGGGCCGCGCTGGCCGACGCGGCGGCCGAGCCAGACCTGGCCCTCGCGGTTGAACAGCACGATGCCGACGTTGGGGCGATAGCGGTCGCGGGGCTCTGGCGTGACCTCGAGGCTCATCGCCTCATCATGGCCGAGACGGGCGCGAGTTGGTAGCCGCGGGCGGCCAGTCCCGCCGACCACTTGGCGACTTCGTCCACGGTCACGGGATAGGCGAAGCCCGCCCCCACCGCGCCGCCGCGCCCGAGCGCCGCCGCCTCCAGCGCCGCGAGCTGGCGGTCGACGCCCTCGGCCGAGAGGTCCTGGTCGATCACCGTGTCGGCCGAGGCGCGCGGCGCGCCCCCGCCGCTGCGCCGGGCCGCCTGCCCGTCGTCGACGAAGCCCAGCCCGCGCGCCTTTAGCACGGACATGAAGCCGTTCATGGCGACGTCGGCGTTGAGGAAACGGCCGCCCAGATAGTTGGTCAGGGCGAAGTACCCCGTCGCGCGCGAGAGCAGCTGCTCGAGCTTGCGGGTGAGTTCGGCGGGTGAGCTCTTGCTCATCAGCGTCATGGGGCCGGGGTCGTTGTTGGGGTAGTCGACGGGCTCCATCGGCGCTTCCAGCACCGCCTCGTGGCCCGCCGCGCGCGCCTGGTCGATCCAGCCCTGCAGGCCGTCGGCGTAAGGCACGAAGGAGAGCGTCACCTCCGGCGGCAGCCGCGCGATCGCCGCGCGGGTGGCGGCGGCGTTGAGGCCCAGCCCGCCGACGACCAGCGCGATGCGGGGCTTGCCGTTGGGCGTGAACGGCCGCGCGTAGGCCGAGAACGGCGTGCGGCCGTCGCGCGCGATCACGGGCAGGAGCCCGCCGGGACCCGGCGCCGTCAGCCCCGCGAGCGGCGCGGCGGGCAGCGGCGGGCCGAGCGGGCGGGCGGCGACCTCGGGGGCGGCGGGGACAGCGCCCGGCGCGCCGGTGGAGACGCGCGCGCCTTCCGGCAGGGTGATGGTGGCCTCGGCGGGGGCGGCGGCCTCCACGGCGAGCGGGTCGACGCTCGCCTCGCCGGGCAGGGCGGTGGGCGCGCCGCGCAGCGCGAGTTCGCTCAGCCGGCGGGGCTCGCCGAGGCGCCCGTGCGCCTTGGGCGCGCCCGCGTGAGGGTCGCCCAGGATGACTACCAGGAGCGCCAGCGCGAGGACGAAGGCGCCCCCCGCGGCGCCCGCGCCCACGAGCGGCCGCTCGGCCAGGAGGCGCAGGACGGCGGCGGCCCGCGCCGGTCGATCCGTGGGGGCGGCGGACGGAGCCCTGGGTGCGCGCACGCTCGCGCGAAGCCCTGAGGCGGCGGCGGCGGGGCGGGCGAACATGGGCGGCGACGAACCCTCGGGACACGTCCGTCATATGTGAACAGGGATGGTTAAGGCGGGGTGAGCGCGGCGCGCCCGCCCCCGCCCGGCCTCACCGCGACGGACCGGCGGGCGCGACCTGTTCGGGCGGGTTGGCCGATTTGGCGTCCGGAGTGCCGGGCTTGGCCTTGCTGGCGGGGCTGGAAGCCGACGGTGCGTCCGCGACCGCCGCTCCGGTGCGCGCACGCTGGGCCGCGGGAGCGGCCGTGTTCATGGCGAAGACGCTCGGGGGCTGCTGGAACGTCTGCGCCGGCCGCGACGCGATCGCCTGGCGCACACCCCCGAAGTTGATGACGTCGATGGCGCGCTGGAGCTGGAAATCCTTGGCCGGGTCGTCGCGCTCGCCGGGCACGAGCACGCTGTCGGGGCCGGTCAGCTTGGCCTTGTCCCCCGTCGCGGTCTTGTCGAGCGAGTGGTCGCCGGCCGCCGGGGGCACCTCGATGTCGGCGTTCAGCTTGCGCACGCGCCCTTCCTGGGCGTCGAGCGCGTTCTTGTAGGAGGCCTCGGTGAAGTCGAACTTGGCCTCGTCGCTGACGAGCTGCGCCTCCTCGCGATTGCGCGCGACCACGAGCGCCGGCACGATCCCGGTCTTCTGGATGGAGCCGCCCGACGGCGTGTAGTAGCGCGCGGTGGTGAGCTTCAGCGCGCCGTCGGCCCCGCCGCGCAGCGGGATCACCGTCTGCACCGAGCCCTTGCCGAAGCTCGTGAGCCCCACGATCGTCGCGCGCCCGCGGTCCTTCAGCGCGCCCGCAACGATCTCGGCGGCCGAGGCCGAGCCGTAGTTGATGATCGCCACGACCGGCACGCCGCGCAGCATGTCGCCGCCGAGCTTGGCGTTGTAGCGCTGGATGTCGCGCGGATCGCGCCCGCGCTGGGAGACGATCTCACCGCCGTCCAGGAAGTCGCTCGCGACGTCCACCGCGGTGTCGACCAGCCCGCCCGGGTTGTTGCGCAGGTCGAGCACCAGCCCCTTCATGTGGGGGAGCTTCTGGCGCAGGTCGCGGATGGCGGCGGCGGTCTCCGCGCCGGTCTTCTCGTCGAACTGCGACACGCGGAGGTAGCCGATGTCGCCCTCCGTGTGGTGCGACACGGTGTGGATGTCGATCACCTCGCGCTTCAGCGTCAGCTGGAACGGGTCGTGGCGGTCGCGCACCAGCGTCAGCGTCACCGGCTGGCCCACCGCGCCGCGCATGCTCTTCACCGCGTCGTTGAGCGGCTGGCCCTGGATCGACTTGCCATCGATGGCGGTGATGTAGTCGCCGGCGCGCACGCCCGCGCGGGCGGCGGGGGTGTCGTCGATGGGCGACACGATCTTGATCGCCCCCTCGTCGGCCTGCACCACGAGGCCCAGCCCGCCGTAGTCGCCGCGGGTTGTGTCGCGCATGTCGGAGAACTCGTCGGGCGCGAGATAGCCCGAGTGCGGGTCGAGCGAGGTCAGCATGCCGTCGATGGCGGCCTGGATCAGCTTCTTGTCGTCGGTGGGCGCGACGTACTGCTTCTTCACGGTGGTGAGCACGTCGCCGAACAGCTCGAGCATCTTGTAGGTGTCGGCGTGGGGGGCCGCGGCATCGGCGCCGCCGCCGGCCTGCTGGGCGAAAGCCATAGCGGCGGCGCCCAGCGCGAATGTGGAGACGCCGACGAGGACGAGCTTGCGCATAGGGACCTTCCGGGAACGCGCCCGACACATAGGCGCGCATTGGAGCGCGCGCACGCCTTTCCCGACGCTTACCTAGCGGGCGCGCATCCCGCCCGCGCGCGAGGCGACGCCCAGCGCCGGACCGGGATCGACGGCGCGGGCCCCGTCGCGCAGCTGCAGGTAGAGGTCGCCGTCGGGAGCGCCCGCGGGGGCGGCGCGGCCGAGCGGCTGGCCGGCGGCGACGCGCGCGCCGGGGGCGGGGGTGGTGCTCTGCAGCCCGGCCAGCACCACGCGCCAGTCGCCGGGGAGCCGCAGCATGACGACGAGGCGGAAGCCCTTCAGCGGGCCGACATGCTCCACCACCCCGTCGGCGGGCGCGCGCACGGTCTCGCCGGGCGCCGGCCGCCACACCACCCCCTGCACGACGCCGCGCCCGGGCCAGGGGTCGCCCCAGCGCAGCGCCGGCCGTCCCGCGGTCGGCGCAAGGAGCCGCGTCGGTGCAAGCGCCGGGGCCGTCGCCGCGGCGGGGGTGGGATCGAGCCCCGCCGCCGCGCGGGCCCGGGCCCGCGCGGCGCGCTCGTCGGCGCTGAGGAGGGGATCGTTGGGGGCCGAGCCTTCCGCGCCTACGACTGCGGCCATGGCCTCCTGCCGGTCGGCGGCGGCGCTCTCGGCGGCGAACAGGGCGGCGTCGGCCTCGGCGGCGCGACGACGCACCGCGGCGAGCGCCCCCGCCTCCCCCGCCAGCGTCCGGGCGCGTCTTTCGAGCGATGGTGCGATGACGCGCATCAGGAGCGCGCCGCGCGCCGCGTCCACCGCCCGGCGCGGCGAGACGAGAAGGGCGGGCGGGGGGTCGCTGCGCCAGCGCTCCAGCGCGCCGAGCAGGCGGATCAGCTCACCGCGGTTGCGGTTGATCCGCGCCGAGAGCGCCGCCTCCTGCGCGTTGAGCGCCTGCAGGCGCTCCGCCTCGGCGCGCGCGCGGCCCCGCGCCCGGGCGGCCTCGGCGCCCAGCCGCGCGATCCTGGGATCGGGGGGCGCCGCCGCGACGAGGAGCGCCGCCGCCACGAGCGCCCACCCGCCCACGCCGCGCTCAGTCCCGGTGATAGGGCGACCCCGCGAGCAGGGTCACGGCGCGGTACAGCTGCTCGGCCAGCATGGCGCGCACGAGCGCGTGTGGCCAGGTCTGCGGGCCGAAGGCCAGGCGCTCGCGCGCGGCGTCGCGCAGGGCGGGATCGAGCCCGTCCGCCCCGCCGACCAGGAACACGAGCCGCCGCTCGCCCGAGTCGCGCCAGCCGGCGATCCGCTCCGCAAAGGCGCGCGAGCCGTAGGCGCGCCCGCGCTCGTCGCAGGCGACGAGGAAGGCGCCCTCGCCCGCGGCGGCGCGCAGCGCCTCGGCCTCGGCGGGCTTGCCGGGGCGTCGCCCCTCGACCTCGGCGATCTCGACGGGTCCGAGCCCCAGCGCGCGGCCGGCCGCGCCGGCGCGCTCGCACCAGTCGCGCGCGAGGCGGGCTTCCGGCGCCTGGCCGAGCCGTCCCACGGCGGCCAGCACCACGCGCACGCGGCCGCGCCCGCGCGCGTCAGGCGTTGAAGGCGGCGGGCGGCTGCGCCCGGTGAGGGCTGTCGACCGACCAGATCTTCTCGATCTGGTAGAAGGCGCGCACCTCGGGGCGGAACAGGTGCACGATGACGTCGCCCGCGTCGATCAGCACCCAGTCGGCGTTGGGCAGGCCCTCCACCGGGCGCGAGCCCAGCCCCGCGTCCTTGAAGGCGCGCAGCAGGTGGTCGCTCATGGCGGCCACGTGGCGCTGCGAGCGACCGGACGCCACCACCACGTAGTCGGCCAGCGGGCTCTTGCCCTGCAGGTCGATGCAGACGACCTCCTCGGCCTTGTCGTCGTCGAGCTTGGACAGGACGAGCGCCTGCAGTTCGGCGGGGGCGAGCTCGCCCTCGGCCGGAGCGGCGGCGTAGGCCGGCGCCGGCTCCTCGTAGTCGTCGCGCAGCGCGTCGGAGGCGTCGAGCGGGTCGTCGTGGAAGGGCAGGTCGGTCAGGCGCTTGGGCTCCCAGCGGGGCGGGTCTGAGAGGGAGATCGTATCACACGCGGGCACGCGCAACCACGCCGCGCCGGCGCGGCTCAGCGGTCGGCTGCGTCGATCACGGTCCCGCCGCGCGCGCGCAGCGCGGTCGACGAGGCGGGATTGAGCGGCGCGCGCAGGTAGACCCAGGCGGGCGGCGCCATGTCGGCGAGCTCCGGCGCCTCGCGCGAAGGTCGGCGCGCGCCCGCGAAGCGGCGGGCCATGGGCGCGGTGCGGCTCAGCAGGAGCGCGCCCGGCCGCGCCACCACCGCCACGGGCACCCGCCGCATGATCTGCCTCCACCCCCGCCAGCGGTGGAAGCTCTGGAGGTTGTCGGCCCCCATGATCCACACGAACCTCACCGCGGGGAAGCGCGCCTGGAGGGCCAGCACGGTGTCCAGCGTGTGGGGCGAGCCTAGCCGCGTCTCCAGGTCGGCGACCTCCATGGCGGGGCCGCGCGCCAGCCCTCGCGCCGAGGCGAGCCGGGCGGCCAGGGGCGCGGTCTCGCGCGCATCCTTGAGCGGGTTCTGCGGCGACACGAGCCAGATCACCCGGTCGAGCGCCAGGCGCACGCGCGCGGTCTCGGCCACGTGGGCGTGACCGTCGTGGGCGGGGTTGAAGGAGCCGCCGAACAGGCCGACGCGCAGGCCGGGCGTCAGCGTCACGCCCAGCCGCAGGGCGGCGGGGCGGCCGGCGGCGGGGCGCGCCCGGGCGGGTCCGGCGATCCACACGCGCGTGCGCCCGTCCTTACGGCGCCCAGCCCGCGGTCGCGGCGCCCGGATCGTCCCCAGCCGCCTCGGCCCGGGCCTCGCGCACCCGGCTCAGCGCCTCGCGCAGGAGCTCGCGCACGCCCTCGCCCGACACGCCGGAAACGAGCGCCACGGGGCGCCCCACAGCCTCCGCCAGGGCCGCCCGACGCTCGGCGCGCAGCTCGGGCGAGAGCGCGTCCGCCTTGCTGAGCGCCACGAGCTCGGGCTTGTCCTCCAGCCCCTCGCCGTAGGCCTGGAGCTCGCCGCGTACGGTGCGATAGGCCGCGGCGACGTCGTCCTGCGTCCCATCCACGAGGTGGATCAAGACGGCGCAGCGCTCGACGTGGCCCAGGAAGCGCACGCCCAGCCCCAAGCCCTCGCTCGCGCCCTCGATCAGCCCGGGAATGTCGGCCAGAACGAAGCGCTCTTCGGCCGACAGATCCACGACGCCGAGGTTGGGGGTCAGCGTGGTGAAGGGATAGTCCGCCACCTTGGGCCGCGCGGCCGAGACCGCCGCCAGGAAGGTCGACTTGCCGGCGTTGGGCAGGCCGACCAGCCCCGCGTCGGCGATCAGCTTCAGCCGCAGCCAGATCCACTTCTCCTGGCCGTCCTGACCCGGCAAAGCGAAGCGCGGGGCCTGGTTCACCGGGCCCTTGAAGTGGAGGTTGCCCCAGCCGCCGTTGCCGCCCTTGGCCAGGCGCACGCGGTCGCCCACGTGCTGAAGGTCGGCGATCAGCGTCTCGCGGTCCTCCTCCAAGACCTCCGTGCCGACGGGCACCTTGAGCAGGACGTCCTCGGCGGCGGCGCCGTGCATCTGGCGACCCATGCCGTGGTGGCCGGTCTGCGCCTTGAAGTGCTGCTGGTAGCGGTAGTCGATCAGCGTGTTCAGCCCCTCGACCGCCTCCACCCACACGTCGCCGCCGCGGCCGCCGTCGCCGCCGTCCGGCCCGCCGTACTCGATGAACTTCTCGCGCCGGAACGAGACGGAGCCGCCGCCGCCGTTGCCGGAGCGGATGAACACCTTCACCTGATCGAGGAACTTCATGTCGCGCCCGTCATGGCCGCCGGGGGGCGGCCCGGCAAGTCAGGCGGCGTAGGCGCGCATGAAGATGGTGACCGCGGCCTCGACGTTGGCCGCCTTGTCGGCGTCGGTGATCGGCTGGGCGATGTTCCACAGCCGACGGCGGTAGAGGCCCGACAGGCACAGGTCGAAGAATTGGCCCGCCATGCGCATGGTCTGGCCGTCGCCGCCGAGCACGTGGCCGGGAAGGCTGAGCGGCTCGGCCGGACGGAGCACGCCCGCGTCGATGAAGCGCTGCAGCCGCTCGGCCATGGTGGCTTTCCCGAGCTGCGGCCCCACCGCGTAGAGCGCCTCGCCGAGCTCGGGAAAGCGCACGCTCTCGGCCACCACCAGCCGATGCAGGGTGACGAGCTCGTCAGACAGCATCAGGTCGATGTAGCGCCGCCCCAGGCGCCGCAGCGCCGTCTCGAGGTCGGGGGCTGAGTCGGTCTCGGAGGTCAGCTCCAGCCGGTTCTGCATGCACATGTCGGCCATGACGGCGGCGAACAGGTCGGCCTTGGACGGGAAGTAGGTGTAGAGCGTGGCCTTGGAGCCGCCCGCCCGCGCACCGATCGCCGACATCGAGGCCGCGGCGTATCCCTCCCGCAGGAAAGTCTCGCGCGCGATGTCGAGAATGGCCTGCCGGCGCTGGTCGCCGCGGGTGGTTCTGGGGGCGGTGTCGGCGACGACAGACATTTTGACCGATCGGTACAGATTGAGCTTGACGCCATTGGCGTCGGAGCGCACATGGGTCTCTCACGACCGTACGGTACGGTCAACTTCTATGTGTTTGGGCTGAGGGGTTCGATGGCTGAGGTCGAAGCCGTATCGAAGGCGGGCGCCGCCGCGCGGGTCCGCTCCATGGTCGGCGAGCGGATGTGGGCGCTCCTGGCGGCGACCGCGTCGGCCGCGACGCTCGCGGGATGCGCGCCCGACCTCGGCCCCGCGCCCGCCCTGCGCACCACGCCGAGCTTCGCCACGACGCAGAGCTTCGCCGGCCAGAGCCAGCCCTGGCCCGACGACGCCTGGTGGACGGCCTATGGCGACGGGCAGCTGAACGCGCTGGAGACCGAGGCGCTGGCCGGCTCGCCCGACCTCGCCGCCGCCGCCGCGCGCCTGCGCCAGGCGCAGTCGCTGGTCGAACGCCAGGGGGCGCAGGGCAAGCCGCAGTTCAGCGCCGAGGGCTCGTCGCAGACCACCCAGCAGAGCCTCAACGAAGGCTTCCCGCCCTCGTTCAAGGGCTTCCTGCCCGCGGGCTGGCACACCCAGACGCGCGCGGCCTTCGACCTGCAGTGGGACCTCGACTTCTTCGGGGCCAACCGCGCCCGCATCGCATCCGCCACCTCCACCGCCGAGGCCTACGCCGCCGAGAGCGCCGCCGCGCGCCTGCAGCTCACCACCGCGGTGGCCGCCGCCTACGCCGAGCTCGCGCGCCTATACGACGACCGCGACGCGGTGGCCGACGCCCTGCAAGTGCGCCAAGAGACCTTCAACCTGATCAACCAGCGCCTGCAGAACGGGCTGGAGACGCGCGGCGCGCTGGCCCAGGCGCAGGCGGGCATCCCGACCAGCCAGGGCGACCTCAAGGCGCTAGACCTCGCCATCCTGACCCAGCGCCATGCCATCGCGGCGCTCCTGGGCGCGGGGCCGGACCGCGGGCTCCTCATCGCGCGGCCGCCCTCGGCGAAGCTGCGCAGCCAGGGCTTGCCCGCCGACGCGGGCGTGGCGCTCGCCGGCCGCCGGCCCGACCTCGCCGCCGCGCGCCTGCGCGCCGAGGCCGCCGCCGACCGGGTCAAGGCAGCACGGCGCGACTACTACCCCAACGTGACGCTCTCCGGCTCCTACGGGCTGGCGTCGCTCGGCGTCGACACCTTCCTGCGCCACGACAGCCACGTGGGCGCGCTGGGCCCGGCGGTGACCCTGCCGATCTTCTCGCTGGGCCGGCTCGAGGGCCAGTTCCGCGGCTCGCGCAGCGAGTACGACGAGGCGGTGGCCACCTACGACCGCACCCTGGCCAACGCCCTGCGCGACGTGGCCGACGCCGCCGCCGGCCAGAGTTCGCTGGCGGCCCAGCTCGCCGACGCCCAGTCCTCGTTCGGGGCGAGCCAGGAGGCCTACCGTGTGCAGACGCTGCGCTACCAGGGCGGGCTGTCGCCCTTCCTGAACGTCTTGACCGCCCAGGCCGCACTCGTCGACAGCCGCCGCGCCGTGGCCGACCTGCAGGGACAGGCGTTCGCCCAGGACGTGGCGCTCGTACGCGCGCTGGGCGGCGGCTATCTTTCGTCCCCGTCCGCCGCTCCCCAAGCCATCGCCAGCGCCGCGCGCTGAGCCCCGCCCCTCTCCGGACCGCCACCATGCCCGACGACATGAGCTCCCCTCCCCGCGCCGCGACCGCCGGCCCCGCCGCCCCCGCCGCCGTCTCCACGCCGAGCGCGCCGCCCCCCGCCAAGCGCTCCGCCCTGCGCGGGCGGCTGTTCGCGGGGCTGGGCGCGGCCGTGGTGATCGGCGCCGTGGCCTTCGGCGCCTGGTACCTCCTGGTCGGTTCGCGCGAGGTCTCCACCGACGACGCCTATGTCGGGGCCGAGACCGCCCAGATCACCCCGCAGGTGGCCGGCCAGGTCGCCGAGGTGCGCGTGTCCGACACCCAGGCGGTGAAGGCCGGCGACGTCTTGGCGGTGATCGACCCGGCGGACGCGCGGCTGATGCAGGCGCAGGCCGAGGCCGACTACGGCCGCGCCATCCGCCGCGTGCGCCAGGACCTCGCCACCAACGAGCAGTTCTCCGCCAACATCGCCGCGCGCGACGCCGACCTGGCGCGCGCCAGGGCGCAGCTCGCCGCCGCCCAGTCGGACGTGGACCGCACCCGCATCGACCTGCAGCGTCGCCAGCGGCTCTCGGCCTCGGGCGCGGTCTCCGGCGAGGAGCTGACCACCGCTTCCAACGCCTACAAGACCGCCGCCGCCAACCTCGACGCCGTCAAGGCCGCGGGAGTGCAGGCGCAGGCCAATCGCAAGGCGGCGGAAGGCCAGCTCGCCGCCCAGCAGGCGCTGACGTCCGGGGCCGACGTCGAGTCGAACCCGGAGGTCGCCGCCGCCCGCGCCGCGCTCGACACCGCGCGCCTGAACTACAGCCGCACCGTGCTCCGCGCGCCCTTCGACGGGGTGGTCGCCCAGCGCAACATCCAGGTGGGCCAGCGCGTGGCGATCGGCGCCAACCTGATGACGGTCGTGCCCGTCGACCGCGTGTACGTGAACGCCAACTTCAAGGAAGTGCAGCTGCGCCAAGTGCGCCCCGGCCAGCCCGCCGAGGTCACCGCCGACATCTACGGCGGCCACGTGGTCTATCACGGGCGCGTGGTGGGCTTCTCCGGCGGCACGGGCTCGGCCTTCGCGGTGATCCCCGCCCAGAACGCGACGGGCAACTGGATCAAGGTGGTGCAGCGCCTGCCCGTGCGCATAGCGCTCCGTCCCGATGAGCTGCGCGCCCACCCCCTGCGCGTGGGCCTGTCGACCACGGTGAAGGTCGACATCACCGGCGCGGGCTCCGGCGGCGCGCTCTCCGCGCCTGGCGCCGCGCAACGCCCGGCCGCGTAGGCGCCCGTGCCCCAGCTCCCCCCCAACACCGCCGCGGGCGGCGACGGCATGGCGTCCGTGGTCGCCGTCGTGGAGAGCCCCCAAGCCGCGCGCGCCCAGGCGACGCCCGTCGCTGCGGCCGACGTCCCGTTCACCGGTGCGGCCCTGTGGACGGTGGGCCTCCTCCTCGCGCTCGCCAACTTCATGACGGTGCTGGACACCACCATCACCAACGTCAGCGTGCCCAACATCGCGGGCGGCCTGGCGGTCTCGCCCAACGAGGGCACCTGGACGATCACGAGCTATTCTGTGGCGGAGGCCATCACCGTGCCGCTGACGGGCTTCCTCGCCCGGCGCTTCGGCACCGTGACGGTGTTCACCACCGCCATGGCGCTCTTCGGCGTGTTCTCCTTCCTGTGCGGCTTCGCGCCGAGCCTCGGCACGCTGGTCTTCTTCCGCATCTGCCAGGGGCTGGTCGGCGGGCCGATGATCCCGCTCTCGCAGACGCTCCTCCTGCGTGTCTTCCCCCGCAACATGGCGGGGCAGGCGATGGCGCTGTGGTCTATGACGACGGTAGTGGCCCCCATCGCCGGCCCGCTCCTCGGCGGCTGGCTGTGCGACAACATCGGCTGGCCGTGGATCTTCTACATCAACGTGCCCTTCGCGCTGGTCGTCGCCTTCCTCGCCCGGCGCATGCTGAAACCCAAGGAGACGGCCGGCGTGCCCGCCAAGGTCGACGTGGTCGGCCTGGGGCTCTTGGTGGTGTGGATCAGCGCCATGCAGATCATGCTCGACAAGGGCAAGGAGCTGGACTGGTTCGCCTCGCCCCTGATCGTCGTCATGCTGGTGGTCGCGGTGGTCGGCTTCGCGGCCTTCATGATCTGGGAGCTGACCGCGGCCGACCCGATCGTGAACATGCGCGTGTTCCGCCACCGCAGCTTCGCCACCGCCTGCGCCGTGCTCGGCATCTCCTACGCCGGCTTCTTCGCCGCCAACGTGCTCCTGCCGCTGTGGCTGCAGACGAACCTCAACTACACAGCGACCTGGGCCGGGCGGGCGGCGGCCTTCGGCGGCATCTTGGCCATCGTCTTCTCGCCCATCGTGGGCCGCATCGTCGGCAAGGTGGACCCGCGCATCATGGTGACGTTCGGCATCTCCTGGATGGCGTCGATGATGCTCTGGCGCAGCCACTTCAACACCGACGTGCCGTTCAGCACCCTGGCGATCCCGACCTTCCTGCAGGGGCTGGGCATTCCGTTCTTCTTCATCCCGCTGATGACGCTCGGCACCGGCTCGCTCCCGCCGGAGGAGACGGCCAGCGGCGCGGGCCTGCTCTCGTTCGTGCGGACCACGGCCGGCGCCTTTGCGGTGTCGCTCTCCACCACCGCCTGGGACGACGCGAGCGACAGCGCGCGGGTGTCGCTCCTGAACCAGGGCGGCCAGTTCCAGGGCGCGATCGACGCCCTGCAGCGCACGGGCATGTCGGCCGCCCAGGCGGCGCGGCAGTTCGAACAGATCGTGCAGACCCAGGCGGTCATGCTGGCCACCGACCACATGTTCTTCATCATCAGCTTCATGCTGTTCGGCGCGGCCGCGTCCATCTGGCTGGCGCCGCGGCCGCCCAAGGGGGCCAAGGGGCCGGCGGGCGCGCACTGAGCGCCCCGCCCCTCCCACCGACGGAGGCGAGGCGCTAAGAGCGGGGCATGACGATCCCCCCCGTCTCCTGGCGCCTCGAGGCCGCCGACCCCGACCGCTTCGCCCAGGCGCTCGGGGCCTCGTTCGAGGCGACGGGCTTCGCGGTGGTGAGCGACCACCCCGTGCCCGCCGGGGTGATCGACGACGCCATCCACGACACCCGCGCCTTCTTCGCCCTGCCCGAGGCGGTGAAGCTCGACTACCGGCCGGAGCGCGGCCGCGGCCAACGCGGCTACACCCCCTTCGGCGTGGAGACCGCCAAGGGCGCCGAGCACTTCGACCTCAAGGAGTTCTGGCACGTCGGCCGCGGCCTCGCGCCCGGCCACCGCTTCAGCGACCACATGCCGCCCAACGTCTGGCCCGACGCCGAGCTGCCGGGCTTCCGCCCGCACCTCCAGGCGCTCTACGCGGCGCTGGACGAGATGGGCGCGGCGCTCTTGGCGGCCATCGCGCGTCACCTGCGGCTCGATCCAGCCTTCTTCGTGGGGCCGGTGGAGAGCGGCAACAGCATACTGCGCCTCCTGCACTACCCGCCGACGCCGGGCGACGGCCCCCACGTGCGCGCCGCCGCCCACGAGGACATCAACGTCATCACCCTCCTCCTCGGCGCGGAGGAGGCGGGGCTCGAGCTCCTCGGCCGCGACGGGCGATGGAGGGCGGTGAACCCGCCCGCGGGATCGCTCGTGGTCAACATCGGCGACATGCTGCAGCGGCTGACCAACGGCGTGCTGCCGTCCACCAGCCATAGGGTCGTCAACCCGGCGCCCGAGCGGCGGGGGGTGGCGCGCTACTCCACGCCCTTCTTCCTCCACTTCGCGTCCGACTACCTGATCGAGGCGCTGCCGGGCGCGATCGGCCCCGGCCGGCCGGAGCCGGAGCCGCCCATCACCGCCCACGAGTTCCTCCAGGAGCGGCTGCGCGAGATCCGGCTGGCGTGACCGGCGCGCCGGCGCGCCGCACCCCCACGGGCGCCCTCCGTTAACCCAAGCTGAGGAAGGGTCGGGCGCCTTTAGACGGAGTCCGCCCCGGTGCCTGCCGCGCCCCTGCCCGCCGACGAGGCCGAGCGCCTGGCCGCCCTCCACTTCCTGGGCTTCGACCCAGGCGCCGAGCGCCCACTGGAGGTCTCCGCCTTCGCCCACGCCACCCGGCTCGTGCGCGCCATGTTCGGTACGGACGCCGCGGTGACGCTCTTGGACGGCGAGACGCAGTTCGGGTTCGACGTCGCGGGTGCGGAGGGCGGTCCCTGCATGCGCACGGACCGGGCCGACGCATTCTGCGCGCACACCATCCTGCAGGACCGGGTGCTGTGGAGCGAGGATCTGCTGACGGACACGCGGTTCCGCGACAGCGCGCTGGTGCGCCCACCCTTCTCCCTGCGCTTCTATGCGGGGGCGCCCTTGGTCTGTGGCGGGCGCCGGCTGGGCGCGCTGTGCGCCTTCGGACCCGCCCCCGTGCCCTACCACCCCGAGCACGCGGCCCAGCTCGTCCACATCGCGGCCATGGTGAGCGACGCGCTCGAGCTCAGGCTCAGCCACGACGCCCTGCGCGCGGCGGAGATCGCCCGCGCCCAGATTCAGGCGGAGCGCGACAGCCTGCTGGACCTGCCGACCACACTCGTCTTCATGGACCGCGACTTCGTGGTGCGCCGCTGCAGCCGCCAGTGGGTCCGCGATTACCTGGGCGAGGACGCGCCCAACCCGGTCGGCCGCTCGATCCTGGACCTCCTGCCCGACGCGGACGCGTTCCGCCCGCAGTTCGAGCGCGCCCTGGCGGGCGAGGTGGTCCGCGGCGAGACGCCGTTCCGCGGGGGCGACGGCGCCATGCGCTACTGGCGATACGAGGCCGCGCCCTGGCGGCGCGAGGCGGGCGAAGTGGTCCAGTTCAGCATCCGGAGCCTCGACGTCACCGAACTGGTGGACGCGCGGCTGCGTACGGAGTGGTCCGAAGAGCGCCTGGAGCTCGCGCTCGAGATCTCCAACACCGTGGTGTGGGAGCTGGAGCGCGGCGCCGCGCGCGCCACGGTGATCGGCGCCGTGGAGCGCCTGTTCGGCCCGGGCTTCGATCTGGAGGCGATCGGGCGGGACATGTTCCTGGGCGTGCACCCCGACGACCGCGCGGCCGCCCAGGCCGCCTGGAACCGCCACGTCGAGACGGGGGCGCCCTACGCCGCGCAGTATCGCCTGCCGCGCACCGACGGCCAGGAGGTCTGGGTCGCGGCTTCCGCCGAACATCGCGACTGCGGGCCCACGCGACCGGCGCGCACCATCGGCGTCGTGCACGACATCACGGCCACCAAGCGGGCCGAGCTCGTGCAGCGCCGCGCCGCGGAGGCCGCGGAGGCCGCCAGCCGCGCCAAGGACGAGTTCCTGGCCAACATGAGCCACGAGCTGCGCACGCCGCTGAACGGGGTGATGGGGCTGGCCGGTGCGCTGGCGCGCACCGCTCTCGCTCCCGACCAGACCGAGATGGTGGGGCTGATCGAGAGCTCGGCGCGCACGCTGGAGCGGCTCCTGAGCGACGTGCTCGACCTCGCCCGCATCGAGTCCGAGGCGTTCGCCCTCGCGCCGGAGCCGCTGGACATCGCGGCCTTCGTGCGTGGCGTGGGCACGCTGTTCCAGTGGCGGGCGCGCGACAAGGGCCTGCGCTTCGACTGCCTGGCGGACGCCGCGCTCGCCGGGCCCGTCAGCATCGACGAGACGCGGCTGCGCCAGATCCTGAGCAACCTCGTCGCCAACGCGCTCAAGTTCACCGAGCACGGCCGCGTGTCGCTCACCGCCCGGCGCGAGGGCGACGAGGCGGTGTTCGAGGTCGAGGACACGGGCATCGGCTTCGACGAAGCCTTCGGCGCGCGGCTGTTCGGCCGCTTCGAGCAGGCGGACGGCTCCATCACCCGGCGCTACGGCGGCACGGGGCTGGGTCTCGCCATCTCACGCAGCCTAGCGCGCCGCATGGGCGGCTCGCTCGTCGCGCGATCCACGCCCGGCCAAGGCTCCGTCTTCACCCTGCGGCTGCCCGCGGCGCCCTGCGCGCCGAAGCGCCCCGTCCGCGCCGCCGAGCCCCCGGCTCCCGCCGCCCCCCGCGCGACCCCCGTCCGCGTGCTCCTGGCGGAGGACCATCCGGTCAACCGGCGCGTGGTGGAGCTGATCCTCGCCGGCGCGGGCGTGGAGCTCACCAGCGTCGAGAATGGGCGCCTGGCGCTCGACGCGCTCGAGGCGCAGCGCTTCGACCTCGTCCTCATGGACGTGCAGATGCCGGTGATGGACGGGGTGACCGCCATCCGCGAGCTGCGCGCCCGCGAGGCGCGGGAGGGTGCGGCGCGCACGCCCGTAGTCGCCTTCACCGCCAACGCCGGGGCCGACCAGGCCGCCGCCAGCCGCGACGCGGGGGCCGACGAGCACCTGACCAAGCCCGTCTCCGCCGACCGGCTGCTCGACGCCGTGCGCCGTCTGGCCGCCCCTGCAGCCGCCCCCTCGAGCGACGCTCCCGCCGCCCGCCAGCGGGCCTGAGCGCCTCGCCGCCCCGGCCGCAGGGGCCGAGGCGAGCCGGCGACCTGCGCCCTACTGCGAGACCCGCAGCGCGCTGATCTGGCCGGCGATGTTGGCGAACGCCTGCTTGAGGTCCGACCCCGACTGCGCCTCCAGGTACTTCGTCCCCGTCGGCCCCACGTTGTTGGGCGAGGCGCAGGCCTGGAGCATGGCCTTGGTCGGCGCGTCGGTGACGCGCAGCGGCACGGTGTAGAGGATCACCCCCGCCGCCTGCATGTTGCGGCACAGCCGGACCAGCCGGTCGTTCATGGAGGATGCGGGATCGGTGGTGTCGCCGTTGCCGACGTCGCCCGTCGCCGCACCGTCCTTGGCGATCCGCTTCTGCCAGACGTAGCCGTAGCCGGTGTAGGAGCTGTAGTCGCCGTTGGGGTGCTGCGGCGTGGTGCACGTGGCTGTCGTGCCGGTGGCCACCCCGGCGGTGTAGGTCCAACAGCCGTAGTTGTAGCCGGTGTTGTACGTGTTGGAGCCGTCCGTCACCAGCACCGCGATCTTGTAGGTGTTCGGCGTGTTGTAGGCGACGGCGTTCGAGAACGGCATGTTCGGCGACAGCATGTACCATCCCCAGGCCAAGCCGAACGGGATGTGCGTGTTGCCAGCGGGGGCCAGCGCATTGATGGCCGACTTGACGCCGCTGTAGTCGGTGGAGAGCGGCTGGGCGAAGACGTTGGGGCAATCCTGGTTCGGGCCCCAATCGCTGTTGTCGAGGCCCCAATAGTTTGTGCGTGGCTTATGCGGCGTTCCGAGGTACTTGGTCTGATCCGCCTGGCGCGAGTACCACGTCGAGGCTGGCCCCGTGACGGTGTCGTAGAGATAATTGTTGCCGTACAGGTCCGGCGAGCCCGACTGTCCGATGTAGGTGTAGTCGGGTTCGTCGGGCGCGAAGTACGGCACGAACAACGTCTTCGGCGTCGCCAGGCTCGGGCCCGTGTCGTTGACGTCGTAGGGCATGGGGCGGCTCTCGACGCAGCCCGCCCACTGCATGTTCATCTGCTTGAGCAGGGTGAATCGGTTCACCCCCGGCAAGGTGTCGTTGTCATAGGGCGAGGTGCCCGGCATCCAAAGCGGATAGCTGGTCGGCTGCTGAGGATCGAGCTTAGGCGCCAGGTTCTTGATGTTCACGTAGGTGGCGAACGGCACCATCGCGACCTTGAAAGCGTCGGCTTGGCCGCTGGCGGTCGCCGAGGCGGAGAGCGCGTCGATCAGGGTGGTGGCCGCCGTCTTGAGCGTGGCCGCCTTGGTCGAGCCCGAGCCGTCGGACTCGGTCATGGAGCCCGTGTTGTCCAAAACGAGGGCGAGCTCGACCTTCTTCAGCGCGCGCTTCACGGTGGACGACACGCGCACGTGCATCTTGGGCAGCTGCATCATCGCGCCGAGCGTGGTGGTGACGTCGGTGGTGGCCGCGACCACCACCTGGGTGGCGTCGGCGGTGGGCGAGACCACCGGCGTCGACGCGTCGCTGCGGGCGAAGTTGGCGCGCACCCAGGCGTCGGCCTGGCTCTGCAGCACGGGCGCTGTCTGGGTGGCGTAGGGCTGGCGGGCGAGCGCCAGCGCGGCGTTGTCGGTGGCGGACTGCAGGTCGTTGCGCGCGGTCAGCATGCGCGAGACGTCCACCCCCACCCCGGCGGCGAAGATCAGGGGCACGGCCGAGACCGCCAGCATGGTGGCGAAGCCGCCGCGCGTGTCCCGCGCGAAGCGCCGCAGGAAGCCCATCCGCAGGCTCCGCCGCCCTTCGCCGTCTCCCCTGATCGCCATGGCTGTGCCTGTCGTCCTCGCGCCGAGACCGCAGCCCGGCGCCTGCACGCTAGGCGGCGGCGGTAAAGAAATGAGGCAGGGGAAGCGGTTAACGGGCGTTAGGCGCCCCGGAGCCCTCGGACGCCCCTCGGGCGCGAGGGGCTCAGTCCAGCCCGACGATGCCGCCCGCTCCGGCCTCGTCCAGCCACAGCGCCCGGGCGCCGTCGGGCGACAGGGCGAGGGCGGTGACGGGCGCCTCGCCGCCCTCGCGCACGATCGTGCGGCGCGAGGTCTGCAGGTCGGCGCACCAGACCTGGCCGTCGTCGCGCCCGGCCGCGAGCCGCGGGCCCGCCCCCGCCACGCGCGTCACGAGCGGCGGACGACCCTGCGGCGGCGCGTCGGGGCCGCCGATCTCCACCGCGTCCTTCCCCATGGGGCCGTTCGCGCCGGCGAAGGGCCAGAGGACCGCCCCCGCCGCCCCCGCCGTCGCCAGGAGCGCGCCCTTGGAGAGCCAGGCCGTGCTGCGCACCTTGGACGGATAGCCCGACATGCGCATGTCCTTGGCGTCGGCGAGCCGCCAGCCGTGGAGGTCGGCCTCCTGCATGGCCGAGACCACGTATCGCCCGTCGGGGCTCCACCACACCCCCGTGTGGCTGCCCGCCCAGGTGAGCGAGACGGGCGTCTGCTCGGCCACCCGACCCCACCACAGGCGCACGCCGCCGTAGGTGGCCGCCGCGATCCGCCGGCCCTTGGAATCGAAGGCTATGTCGGCCACCGCGCGGGGGTGGGCGAAGCGACGCGCGAAGGCGGGGTCGCCGGCGTCGCGCACGTGGAGGTCGCGGCCGGCGGCGAAGGCGACCAGCCCGGAGGCCGAGGAGGCCGCCAGCGCATCCACCCAGCGCCCGCCCGTGTGCGCGACCTCCACGCCCGAGCCGTCCGGCCGCGACCAGACGAGCCGCCCGTCGTCGCCGCCGGTGAGCACGCCCTCACCGGAGGGATGCGCCGCCGCGCAGAGCACCGCGCCGTCGTGCGCCTCCACCTCCGCCTCGCCCTCGAAGCGCACGCGCCCGTCACCCAGCGCCACGGCCCAGCCGCCCGCGGTCCACAGCGCCGCCGCGCCATAGGCGTCGAGCGCGAACTCCTGGAGGGGGCCGGCCATGGAGGAGAGCGTCCGCGGGGTGGGGGCGCACGCTTTACTTGACGGTTCGTTGCGGGCAAACCTCGCGGCCTGATCTCGCCGCCGATCCTCGGGCGGCCCCGCGGAGACCCTCTATGGCGGCCAAGCTTTCCGGATCCGGCGGCGGCGGCCGCTATTCGCTCGGCACCTCGGCCGACATGAACGTCACGCCCATGGTGGACGTGATGCTCGTGCTCCTGATCATCTTCATGGTCGCCGCGCCCTTGGCCACCGTGTCGATCAAGCTCGACCTCCCGCCGGCCAACAGCACGCCCAGCGCGGTGAAGCCCAAGCCGCCGACGGTGATCTCCGTGCAGCAGTCGGGCGAGCTCTACATCGGCCAGACGCACACCACGCTCGACACCCTGGGCGGCGACGTCACCCGCGCCCTGGCCAGCCCCGACCCGCAGAGCGAGACGGTCTACATCCGCGCCGACAACGAGGTGAAGTACAACCAGTTCATGCAGGTGCTGAACGCCCTGCAGGACGGCGGTTTCTACCACATCTCGCTGATCACCGAGGACCGCATCTGATCCGGGCCTAGCTCGGCCCACAGCCTCCGAAGGGCCCGCGCCGAACCCCGGCGCGGGCCCTTCGCGCATCTAGCCGGCGGCGCACGCCTCGAAGCCCGCGCGCAAGCCCGCCTCGTCGAGCCGGCGGCCGATGAAGACGAGCCGGCTCCAGCGCCGCTCGCCTTCGCGCCAGGGCCGCTGCAGCTCGCCCTCCAGGATCATGTGCACCGCCTGGAAGACGAGGCGGCGATCCTCGCCCGCGACGTCCAGTATGCCCTTGGCGCGCAGGATGTCGGGGCCCTGCGCCTGCAGCACGCCCTCCAGCCAGGCGGTGACGCGCCGCCCGTCGAGCGGCCGATCGAGCATCAGGGCCACGCCGCGGATCGACTGGTCGGCGTGCGCGTGGCCGCGCGGCCCAGGGTCGGCGTGGTCGTGGTCGTGGTCGTGGCCGTGGTCGCAATGCTCGTCGTGGACGTGGCCGGCCTCGCCGTGGGGCGGGTTCAGGAACTCGGGCTCGAGCTCGACGATGCGCTGCAGGTCGAAGGCGCCGCGCCCCAGCACTTCGTCGAGCGGCACGTTCGCCCGCTCCGCGCGGCGCACGGGAGCCAAGGGGTTCAGCCGCCGCAGCGCCGCCTCCACCTTCGCCAGCGCCGCCCCGTCGACCAGGTCGGTCTTGTTCAGGATGATCTGGTCGGCGAAGGCCACCTGCTCGCGCGCCTCCTCGCTGTCGGCGAGCCGGTCCAGCACGTGGAGCGCGTCGACCACGGTGGTGACGCTGTCCAGCCGCGTGCGCGCTTTCACCTCCTCGTCGACGAAGAAGGTCTGGGCGACGGGCCCTGGGTCGGCCAGTCCGGTCGTCTCCACGATGATGGCGTCGAAGCCGCGGCGCCCGCCCTGCCGCCGCATCAGGCCGTTGAGGATGCGGATGAGGTCGCCGCGCACGGTGCAGCACACGCAGCCGTTGTTCATCTCGAACACCTCCTCGTCCGAGTCGACGACGAGGTCGTTGTCGATGCCCACCTCGCCGAACTCGTTGACGATGACCGCGTAGCGGCGGCCGTGGTCCTCGGTGAGGATGCGGTTCAGGAGCGTGGTCTTGCCGGCCCCGAGGTAGCCGGTGAGCACCGTCACCGGCGTGCGGGTGTCGGGGGCGATCGGGGCGTCGGGGGCGAGGGCGAGGTCGGTCATGGCGGGCTCGGGAAGGACGATGGCGACCCGCAAGATGGCGACGTGCCGCGCGCGGGCCAAGCGCGTCCGGCGCTTGGTCGGCCGCCGGGTGGGGCCGCCGTGCTCGGTCGCGTCAAGGCGACCTGCTGCGCAGGAGGCGCGTTCCGCGCCTGCCTTGACCTGCCCTGCGCGCGATGGCTCGGCTGAAGGCGTCGGGACGCGGGGCGTCCCTCCATCTTGTTCGACAACGCCTCCGGCGGGTCGAACACAGGGCTGTCACATGTGACGGTGGGCGGCTAGGGCGACTGTCGAGCCGAGCACCGCCCGCCTGTCGTGGGCTCGGCAGGTACAGCCCTGCGTTCGACGCCGTGGCTTCGACGCCAAGCACGGACGTTACAAGCCACGTAAGCCCGCTTGAAAACACGCTGCTAGATTTAAAACACGCACGCTTGTCAGCCGCGCGATTCTGCGCCACAACGCCAAACGACCCAGGGGTGGTGCCCTGGGTCGCCTGAATGGCATCCGCCTAACGTGGGAGGTGAGAATGACGGTCAAATAGGCTGGAGGGGGTCTCTCGACCCCTGATGTCCAGGGCTAGAAGGACCAGCCGTTCCCGGGCTCTTAGCCAGAGGACGGCACCCTTCTTCGCGATTTGAAGGGAAAAGTCAATGCCGAACCCGGCTGCCAGCGATCCATACGAGGTCGTCCTCAGCGATCTTCGCGCTCAACGTGAGCGCATTGGCCACGCGATCGCAGCGCTTGAAGCGCTACGAGGAAACCAGCCTACGGCGCCAGCGCCGACGCCCGCGCAGGGCCCTTTTACGGGCATGTCCATTCATGAAGCTGCGAAGGCCGTGCTGGCTGAGGCTGGGAAGCCGTTAGGGAATGTGGACATCACGACCCGCATCCTCGATGGCGGGTTGGAGATGAAGTCCGCAGATCCGGTCAACACCGTAGGCGCGGTACTTACGCGGCGCGCGGCGGCTAGCAGTGATCTTGTGAAGGTTGGGCGCGGCGTGTGGGCTCTGCCGGAGTGGAGCGAAGAGGCAACACCCGTGAGCGCTCCGGCCCCGCCTCCAGGCTGGGGACCGCCAAGTCCGGAACCAGCGAAGCCGAGCCAGATGAGCGGATGGCCTGTCCCTGACGATTGGGGCCGCGCAATCAAGTCGAACTAATCTAACGGCTCTGGCGCTAAATGAAACTGAGACACTACCGCCGAAGGCGTCCCTTGACGCGACCGAGCACGGCGGCCGCACCCGGCGTCCGGCCAAATGCCCGCACCCCTCACCCCTTCCGCAGCAACAACGCCTTGGTCAGGAACGCACCGTCCGCCGCCTCCAGCGCGAGCCCCTCCGCGGCGAACAGCGCCGGCAGGTCCTCCGCCTGATAGCTCGCGTAGAACGGCTCGTGGAAGTAGGCCGGGAAGGCCTGCAGCATGCGGGTGAGCTCGGGCTCGTCGGCCGACTGCACCGAGTCCGCGAAGGCGAGGACGCCGCCGGGCTTCAGCACGCGGCCGAACTCGGCGGCGACCTGGCGGCGCACCTTGGGCGGCAGCTCGTGGAACAGATAGACGGTGGTCACCGCGTCCAGGCTCGCGTCGGCGAAGGGCAGGCGCTCGGCGAAGCCCTGCACCACGGGCGCGCCGCTGCGCCGCCGCGCTTCGCCGAGGTAGGGCGCCGAAAGGTCGAGCCCCGCGATCTCCGCCCGGGGGAAGGCGGAGCGCAGGTCGACGAGGAAGCTCCCCGCGCCGCACGCCACGTCCACCACCCGGCGGCCGCGGTGGTCCTCGCCCCGCCAGGCGCGTGCGAGGAGGGCGAGCGCGCGGCGGCGCATGGCCCCGGCCGCGCCGGCGAACAGCGCCTCCACCTGAGCCTCGTAGCGGCGCGCGCTCTCCGCGGTGAACCAGCCGCCCGACTGGTAGTGGAAGTTCTGGCGGTAGTAGGGGGGAAACGCCGCCCCCTCCTCCGCCGTCTCGCGCCGCACCTCCACGCCGTCCGCGCGACGACGCCGGCGGTCCACCTCCAGCGCGTCCTGCAGGAAGTCGAAGGAGCGCTCGACCGCGCGGGCGGGACCACCGCGCGCACCGCCGGCGGGGGTGGGATAAAGCCCCTCCGCCACGTCCTGCGCCTCCTTGGCGAAGGCGGAGGCGTAGGCGCGGCGCAGGTGGCCCGGGCTCGGCGGCGGGGCGTCGACCCCGCGCGGCGCGGACGGCTCGTCGTAGGGGCGGGTCAGCGTGCGCGCGGCCAGCCCGTTGGCCGCCCACCACGCCGCCTTGACCGCCTGTCCGGCGCGCAGCGCCACGAGGTCGCCCGCGAAGGCGGGACGCGCGGACGCGCGGGGGCGGTCGAGAACCTCGGCCATGGAACGCGGCTCCTCAGCGGCTGAACACGCCAACGAGCTCGATATGGGGGGACCACAGGAACTGATCCACCGGCAGCACGCGATCCAATCGCCAGCCGCCGCCCGCAAGGATGGCCGCGTCCCGCGCGAAGGTCTGCGGGTTGCACGAGACGCCCACGCACACGGCGGGGCCGCGCGAGCGCGCGATCTCGCCCGCCTGCTCGGGCGCGCCCGCGCGGGGCGGGTCGAACAGCACGGCGTCCACCCGGTCGAGCTCGGAGGCCAGCATGGGGCGGCGCTGGAGGTCGCGGGCCTCGGCGCGGACCGACTTCAGCCCCGGCGCGGTGGCCAGCCCCGCCTGCAGCGCGCCGACGGCGGCGGCCGAGGCGTCGTAGGCCAGGACGGTGGCGCGCTCGGCCAAGCGGAAGCTGAAGGCGCCCGCCCCGCAGAACAGGTCGGCCGCGCGGGTGGCGGGCCCCAGCGCCTCCCCCGCGAAGTCGGCCATGGCGGCCTCGGCGTCGGCGCAGGCCTGGAGGAAGCTCCCCGGCGGCAGCGCCACGCGCGCCCGGCCGAAGCGCACCACCGCCTCCCGCGCGCCGTAGAGCACCTCGCCGGACAGCGTCACCCGCGCGAGGTCGGCCGCCCGCGCCGCCTCCGCCACGCGCACCCGCGCGTCGGCGGAGAGGCCGCCCGCCTTCGCCTCGACGCCCGTCACGTCCACGTCGAGCCCGGTGTCGGTCGCGGTGACGTGCAAGGTCGGCGCCGACTTCGGGTGCTCCAGGAGCGGCGCCGCCAGCCGGCGCAGGGCGGGAAGCGCGTCCACGAGCACGGGCCGGCTGATCGGACACACGTCGATCGGCGTGAGCGACCACGAGCGCCGCGCCTTGAAGCCGAGGAGCGCCTCGTCGCGGCGGGGCCCGCGCCGGGCGTGCAGCGCGATGCGCCGCCGTGCGCCGGGCGGGCTCGCGTAAGGCGGGGCGAAAGGGGCCTCCAGCCCCTCGCGGGCCAGCGCCAGGCGCACGCCCCCCACCTTCCAGGCGAGGTAGGGTTCATGGGCCCAGTGCTGCAGCGCGCAGCCGCCGCACGCGCCAAAGTGCGGACAGGGCGGCGCCCTGCGCTCGGGCGAGGCCTCGAGCACCGCCTGCAGCTCGCCGCGACCGGCCGCCACGCGCGCCTGCACCCGCTCGCCCGGCAACGTCAGGCCGACGTGCGCGCCGCCCATGGTGCGGCCCTCGCCCTGGGCCCCCATAGCCTCGATCACGAGTTCGCTCAGCGGCGCGTCGGCGGGCGGGCGGGGATCGGGGCGGGGGCGGCGCAGGGCGGGAGCTCCGGGTGCCGAGGAACAACCGCGGGGTGAAAGCCCTAGCGGCGGCGGGGTCCACGTGTCGAGGATGCGGTCCTGACCTCGCGCGCGGCCGGACCCGACCCGCCGCCCTTAGGAGACGACCCCCGCGTGACCAAGCTTCTTCTCGCCCTCGCCGCGGGCGCCGCGGGCTTCGCCGCCGCGGGCGCCGCCTCCGCCCAGGAGGGCTACCTGCCGCCGCCGCCCTACGCCTCGGGCCCCTACGACTACGCCGGCGTCGAGCACCATGCGCGCCACGGCTTCACCCTGGCCGGCGCCCGCGCGGGGATCACGGTCCTGGGGATCGACCTCGACGCCCATGCCGCGCTCGACATCGGGGTGCACGACCCGTCCTACGGCCATGCGCGGCGCCACGCCTACGCGCCGCGGCCCTACGCTCCCCAGCCTTACGCGACGGGCTATGCGCCCCAGCCCGAGCCGGCCTACGCCGAGCCCATGTACGCGCCACAGCCGTCGTACGCGCCGAGCTACGGCCCCCCCGCCTACGAGTATGCGCCGCCGATGGGTGGATACGGCTACGCCCAGCCCTGCGGCTGCGGCGGCTGACGACTTAGAGGGCGCCGCGCAGGCGCCGCCCCGCCCCGGCGAGGCTCAGAGCCCGGGAAGCTTCAGCCCCTTCTTGACGGGCTCGCGCGCGATGATGATCGGCTTGTCGCCGGTGATCGCCTTGATGCGCGCGTCCTCGGCGGCGGGGTCGAGCGGGGTGGCCTGCTGCGCCTCCTTGGTGTTCGCCGCGGCGGCCTTGGCGGCGGCCGCGGGCGGCGCGCCCTTGCGCCAGAACATCACGCTGTCGGCGAACGAGCGGTCCTTGTGGGCGAGCGAGCCGTACTCGTCGTCCACCACATAGCGGATCAGGGGGTCGGCGTGCGCCCCGCCGGCGCGGGCGACCAAGAGGGTCTCGCCCTGCGAGCGGTTGACCGCCGCCTGCTGACCGAGGAGCGCGAGCCGCGCCTGGCTCTCGGGCTGCAGCTCCTGCGGGCGGGGCTCGCCTGGCGCGGGCGGGCGCAGCGCATAGTCGGGGGGCACGACGAGCGGGGCCTTGGTGACCACGCGGAACTCGTCGGGCACCGTCTTGCCCATGCCGAGCGCCTTGCTGGCCCCGCCGCAGCCCGCGAGCGAGACGAGGCAGGCGCCCGCGCCGGCGGTAAGCGCCAGGAGCCGGAGGCGACGGACGAGGACCATGGCGGGGGAGCTCCGAAGGCGGCGCGGCGCGACCGGGCGCGACGCGCGAGCGGCCTAGCGCGGGGGCGCACACGCGCCAACGCGGAACAAGGTCGCAGCCCGTCAGGGCTTTTTCGCGGCGTCGGTTCGGGCGTCGGGGGTGAGGAGGCTCTCGATCACCAGGAGCGCCACGCCCACGGTGATCGCGCTGTCGGCCCCGTTGAACACCCACGGGAAGTGCAGGGCCGACACGTCGACGAAGTCGGTCACCACGCCCAGCCGGATGCGGTCGATCGCGTTGCCGACCGCGCCGCCGATCACGAGGCCTACCGCCAGGCCCGTGAACGGCCGCGCCGCGAGCCGCGCCCACCAGGCGAGCCCCACCGCCACCGCCAGCGAGAACACGGTGAGGAGCCAGCGCCCCACCTCCGCCCCGGCGCGGAACAGGCCGAAGCTGACGCCGGAGTTGTGCACGAGGGTCAGGTTGAGCCAGGGCGGCACGACCGCCACCTGCCCGCGCGCCGGGAGGTTCACCACGTCCAGCACCCACCACTTGGTGAGCTGGTCGAGCGCGATCACCGCCAGCGCCACCGCATAGGCGAGGAGGGCGGGGCGGCTCAGGCCGGGCCGCGGCGCGGCGGGCCGGGTCGACAGGCTGTCAGCGGCCATGGCGCGCGTCCCAGGCCCGCACGGCGTCCAGGTCGCGCAGGGTGAGCCAGCCGGTCTCGGCCGTCACCTCGGGCAGCACCTTCCACGAGCGCTGGCACCTGCCGCCCTCGGCGCGGCGCGGCTCCACCGCCACCGCCGCCTCGCCGGGGAGGCGGAAGGCGCCCGCCGGGCCCTCGCCGACGAGGAGTTCGGCCGCGCTCGTGCGGAACACGTCGGCCGCGTCGATCCCCTCGAACGCGGCGAGGAGGGCGGGCTCGGCGATCCACACCCGCGGCGCGGCCTCCAGCGCGGAGCCCAGGCGCTTCTCGCGCCGCTCGACCTCCAGGGCGCCGGTGACCACCTCCAGCACGCGCCGCACCCGCGCCCACCGCTCGGCCTCCGCGTCGTTGCGCCAGCTCTCCGGCGTGTCGGGAAACACCCTGAGCGCGTTCGGGCCGGCCTCGGGGAAGCGCGTGGCCCACACCTCCTCGCAGGTGAAGGCGGCCAGCGGGGCCAGCCAGATCGTCAGCCGCTCGAAGACAAGGTCCATCACCGTGCGCACGGCGCGGCGGCGGTCGGCGTCGGGCCGGTCGCAGTAGAGCGCGTCCTTGCGGATGTCGAACCAGAAGGCCGACAGGTCGCCCTGGCCGAACTCGGAGAGGAGCCGCCACACCTCGCTGAAGCGGTAGCCCGCGTAGGCGGCGCGCACCTCGCGGTCGAGCTGCCAGAGCCGGTGCAGCACCCAGCGCTCGAGCGGCGGCATCGCCTCGGGCGCGACCCGTTCGGCCGTCGCGTCGAAGCCGTCCAGCGCGCCCAGGAGGTAGCGCAGGGTGTTGCGCAGCTTGCGGTAGCCGTCCGACACGGTGCCGAGGATGGTCTTGCCGATGCGCTGGTCCTCGGTGAAGTCCACCGCGGCGGTCCACAGCCGGATGATCTCGGCCCCGCTCTCCTTGATCACCTGCTGGGGCGCGGTGGTGTTGCCGCGCGACTTACTCATCTTCTCGCCCGCCTCGTCGAGCGTGAAGCCGTGGGTGACCACCGCCTTGTAGGGCGCCTCGCCGCGGGTGGCGCACGCTTCCAGGAGCGACGACTGGAACCAGCCGCGCGCCTGGTCCGACCCCTCGAGGTAGAGGTCGGCGGGCCAGTGCGCGTCGGGGCGCGCCTCCACTGCGAACGCGTGGGTGGAGCCGCTGTCGAACCAGACGTCGAGGATGTCGTCGATCTTCTCGAAGTCGGCCGGATCGCGCCCGGGGCCGAGGAGGTCGGCGGCCGAGGTGGTGAACCAGGCGTCGGCCCCGCCCTCGCGCACCGCGGCCTGGATGCGGGCGTTGACCGCGTCGTCGCGCAGCGGTTCGCCGGTGGCGCGATCGACGAACATGGCGAGCGGCGTGCCCCAGGCGCGCTGGCGGCTCACCAGCCAGTCGGGCCGGGTCGCGACCATGCCGCGGATGCGCGCGCGCCCGCTTTCCGGCGTGAACTCCGTGGCGTCGATGGCGGCGAGCGCGGTCTCGCGCAGGCTGTCGCCGTCGCCGGTCTTGGGGCCGTCCATGCGGATGAACCACTGGGGCGTGTTGCGGTAGAGCACGGGCGCCTTGGACCGCCACGAGTGCGGGTAGCTGTGGTTCAGCCGCGCGTGGGCGAGGAGGGCGCCGACCTCGGTCAGCTTGCCCATCACCGCGCCGTTGGCCGGGCCGAACTTGCCCGCGCGCTTGCCCTCGGCCTCGATCACGGCGAGCCCGCCGAACAGCGGCACGTCGCCGAAATAGGCGCCGTTGGGCCCGACGGTCTCGGGGATCTCGCGCCGGCCGGACTGGAGCCACACGAGGTAGTCCTCCACCCCGTGGCCGGGCGCGGTGTGCACGAAGCCCGTGCCCGCGTCGTCGGTGACGTGCTCGCCGGCCAGGAGCGGCACGGCGAAGCCGTAGCCGGGCGCGAGGCTGCTGAGCGGGTGGGCGCAGACGAGCCCCGCGGGATCGACCTTCTCCAGCCGCGTCCAGGCGCTGATGTGGGCCGCGGCGAACACCGCCTCCGCCAGCTTGTCGGCCAGGATCAGGAGGTCGCCGGTCTTGGCGCCCGGCTCGGCGTCCTGCGCCGCGCCCACGCTCTCGACGCGGTAGAGGCCGTAGGCGATGGACGTCCCGTAGGAGATCGCCCGGTTGGCGGGGATGGTCCAGGGCGTGGTGGTCCAGATCACCACCGAGGCACGGAGAAGGTCGACCTCCGTCTGTGAGCGATGACTCAGGACCGACTGCACCGGGAACTTCACCCAGATCATGGGCGAGTTCAGCTCGTGGTACTCGACCTCGGCGTCGGCGAGCGCTGTGCCCTCCACCGGGCTCCACATCACGGGCTTGGAGCCGCGGAACACGCGCCCCGACATCAGGACCTTGTGGAACTCGCCGACGATGGTCGCCTCGCTGTCGAAGTCCATCGTGGCGTAGGGCGCGTCCCAGGCGCCCAGGACGCCCAGCCGCTGGAACTCCTCGGACTGGCGGCCCATCCAGTGCGCCGCGTAGGCGCGGCAGCGGGCGCGGAACTCGGCGGTGGGGACGTCGGCCTTGGCGCCGCCGGCCTTGCGCACCTCCTCCTCGATCTTCCACTCGATCGGCAGGCCGTGGCAGTCCCACCCCGGGCGGTAGTCGACGTCGAAGCCCAGCGCAAACCGCGAGCGCACCACGAAGTCCTTCAGGATCTTGTTGAGCGCGTGGCCGATGTGGATGTCGCCGTTGGCGTAGGGCGGCCCGTCGTGCAGCACGAACAACGGCGCGCCCGCCGCCTGCCGCTCGGCCCGCACCCGACGGTAGAGCCCCGCATCGCCCCCCCAGCCCTCGATCAGCTTGGGCTCGAGCACCGGCAGCCCCGCGCGCATGGGGAAGGGCGTGGCCGGCAGGAAGACCGTCTCGCGGTAGTCGCGGGGGGGCGCCTCCGCGGCGGGGGCGTGGGTCTGGTCGTCGGCCATGGCGGGCCGGGAGCTATCAGGTGGAGCCCGCCCGCGCAAAGCGCGCGCTCGCCTCCCCTCAGGCGACGCTAGCGCGGCGGCGGCCGGGCCGAGGGGTCGCGCGCGGCCACCAGCGCCGCCCAGGCCGCGTACTTGAGCTCGGCCGCCGCCGCCTGCGCCTCCACCACCTCCGCCGGCGCGCCCCGCGCCTCCGACAGGCGCCGCGCCATGCGGGCCAGCCGGAAGCCGAGCTCGGCCTCGTCCTCGGGCGTGCGCGGCAGGTCGGCGGCCGCCGGCGCCTCCCACCCGTCGGGCGGCGCGGGCGCGGCGACCTCCGCCGCGCGCCGCAGCGCCTCGGCGGTCTTGAGGAGGGCCGACGCCGCCTCCGCGCGCCCGGCGAGCGCCAGCGCCGCGGCGCGACGCACGAGCGTCTTGGCCGCCTCCCCCGGATCCGCCTCGGCGGGCGCGTCGTCGGGCGCGCCGTCGAGGCCGCCCTCCCCCGCCGCCGCCCCCGGCGCCTCGCCCGCCGCCGCCGCCAGCCGCGCATCGAGCACGCGCTCGGCGTGGGCGCGGCGCGACCAGCCCTCGCGCGAGGCCTTCTTGCGCAGGTTGTGCACCGACACGTCGAGCCGCGCCGCCACCTCCGGCGCCGGCAGCCCCGCGAGGTAGAGCTCGCGCGCGAGCGCCCAGGTCTGCGGCCCGGCGATCTGGTAGCCCGGACGGCGGGCGGAGGTCGGTTCGGCGGGCGGCGCGCTCATGGGAGATGAGGGTGCACCCGCCCGGCTATGCGGGGGATAGGGCCGTGCGCGCCTTGTCCCGCCGTGTCCCGCCGGATTGTCCCGCTCCGTCCCGCCCATCAGCCGTCGCGCGCCACCCGCAAGGTCCCCGCCGGAGAGGGGACAAGGAGCGCGGCGGCCTCCTCGAGCGGGGCGTGGAGCCAGCGCGCCCAGTCGGCCGGGGCGAGCGGCACCACCTGCCGGTCGTGGATCGGCGCGACGTCGGGGCCGGGCGCAGCCGTGAGGAGGGTGAAGCTCTCCGGCCAGGGCTCGCCGGCGGTGGTCAGCGGCGCGTCCGCGCCGGAGGGCGCCGGCCGCATCAGCGCCGCCAGGGCGAACACGGGCTCGCCCGACCCGTCACCCTCCGCGCCGGGGGCCGCCCCGCCCCCCGACCAGGTGAAGCGCCACCGCGTCCTGGGCGAGCGCGCGCCCGTGTATTCGAAGAAGTGCGTGAGGGGCGCCAGCACCCGCTCGCCCGTGCGGAACCGCCGCCCCTCCGAGCGGATGTTGATCACCGGCGGGCGTTTAGTCGCTGCCGGCGCGAACCCCCACCGACGCTGCCCGAGCACCGCCGCCCCGCCCGCGCCGGGCGCGATCACCGCCGCCGCCTCCGTCGGCCGGATCATCTCGCGCGCCTCGAGGTTGGGCGCCGCACCCCCCTCGAACCCGAGCGCCACCCCCGTCTCCCGCGCCGCCTCGACGATCAGATGGACGGGGGCGCGGAGGCCATAGGCGTTGCACATACGATCGTCTTCCCAAACCAGTCCAGCGCCTTAGGCCGTCGCTGCTATCCGCCTCACGCCGTCGCAGAACTTGTGAAAGCTTGGCGACTCGTTTCTATCAATATCTAGGTGGGGCGTTATTTTCTCAGCCCATTCATGCTTTAAACCTCCCGAGGCCGGCCATCCTGTCTTTTTTATGCTTGTGCTTCCGCCCAGGACGACGGCATCGGCAAGCAACTCCCAGGTTCCTATTACTTCGTCCTGAACGTATCTATTAAGAATGTCTAATCTTGCCTTCGGATAGGCTGATAATAGCGCGACGCGATCGCCCAGATACCAGGCTTCAACTTCCTCGATGGCCAGTCGAAACAACACCATTAGCTTCGGAGCCGCGCTAAAGGACAGCGCAACGAGTTCAGCTAAGAATTCTCGGCAGTCTCGTTTATCAGTGTCGACAAGCACCACGACTGCATTCACCCACGGTGTTTGCGCATAACCGCGTAGAAGTCGTGGGAGTTGATCAAGCAACGCCCTCTTAGCAGGGTCGCGTGCGTTTTGAAGATTTGCTGGAAGCTTTCCGATTCCCCTGTATCTATGACATCTCCATGAGTGAACTTCTCCATTGTTACCCAGCAGACGGGGTAGCAATTGACCAACCAGCCTCTCTGCCGAGCTGTCTTCGATAAGAAATTCTAAGTGCACAGCTATCTCGCGTCTAAATAGTCGCTATACCACAAACTGCCGAGTGGCAAGCCTTCATCTACCATGTTGTTCACCAGAACCAAATCAGAAGCGCGTCGTATCCCAGAGTAACCATCCTGCTTCTTCTCTAATATCCACACCTCCTTCGGCTCAAGAGCGTCCACAAAATAGGGCTGATGAGTTGTAACAAAGATTTGAGGCGCGTTTCTCCTACCGGAAGCATGAGCTCTAAATTCGGCAGCTAAGGTGTCCAGTAACTTATGATACAGACCGTTTTCAGGCTCTTCTACGCAAATGAGTGGCGGGGGTTCCGGATCCTCAAGTAAAAGAAGATATGCAAATACCTTTAGAGTGCCATCCGACATTTGTTGAGCATAGAATGGATCGGAGAATGCGTTATCATTAAAACGTAGAAGGACGCGTCGGTCCTCCGTAACGTGCGTATCTATAGTCGAAACACCCGGGATCTTTTGCGCGATGCGATTGAGTATATTTTTAAAGCGTTGAGGATGTTCGCGTTCCATAAATTGGACCACGTTACCAATATTATCCCCATGAATGTTCAAATGCTTTTGCGCTCCTGCGCTAGGCAGCGCTCGGGCAGCATCAGGATAAAAATATGAGAGGTACCAACCCTTCAAGAAATCGCGGAATCGCTTTATTCTTGGGTGCTCTTTCAGCGTCCCCAATGTTCCTATACCTAGCTGCCGCGGATCAGTAAGCTCCACCTCAGTTTGCGCACGATCTTCCTCGTCTTGACTCTCAACAGCTTCTTCGCCTGCCCAGACCCAGCCTTTCCCATGATTCAGCCGCAAGAACGGGTATGGGCGACCATGCTTTTGGCCTTTGCGTCGCTGCTTGAGAAGTTCTGACTCCACAATCGGTCTACCTAGAGCGTCTGACCCGATAGAGAGTTCGTAGGTTATTGGCCTTTCTGTTGGTGCCTCGCGGTAATAAATCTCGAACCTAATAGGATCGGTCACACCAAGCGATCGTAAGCGTTCCAATCCGCCACGCTGCTTAAGATCGCATGCCGCCTCTACATCCAAATTCAGACAATCTGAAACGAAACCAAAGGCATCGAAGAGAGTACTTTTTCCGGCTCCGTTTTTCCCAATCACTACGGTGAAGGGAGTCAAAGGGTCGATATCTCGATCGCCCGACATTCTGCCGAGCTTTACGTCCTGGAGAGCCCGAAAATTCTGAACGCGGAACCCTTCGATGGCAGGCATCTAGGCACCCCAGTTTGAGTCAGGAGAAGCGTGGCCGAAAGCCGAGACCGCTTTCACGGTTAATCCGCGTCCATCTTCAGCGCCGCGATGAACGCTTCCTGCGGGATTTCCACCTTGCCGAACTGGCGCATGCGCTTCTTGCCCTCCTTCTGCTTGTCGAGGAGCTTGCGCTTGCGGCTGGCGTCGCCGCCGTAGCACTTGGCGGTGACGTCCTTGCGGAGCGCGCGCACGGTCTCGCGGGCGATGATGCGGCCGCCGATGGCGGCCTGCAACGGGATGACGAACATGTGGGGCGGGATCAGCTCCTTCATCTTCTCGACCATTCCCCGCCCGCGGTTCTCGGCGCGGTCGCGGTGGACCAGCATGGAGAGCGCGTCCACCGGCTCGGCGTTGACCAGGATGTTCATCTTGACGAGGTCGCCCGCGCGATAGTCCTCGATGGCGTAGTCGAACGAGGCGTAGCCCTTGGAGATCGACTTCAGCCGGTCGTAGAAGTCGAACACCACCTCGTTCAGCGGCAGGTCGTAGACCACCATGGCGCGGCTGCCGACGTAACTGAGCTCGCGCTGCACGCCCCGCCGGTCTTGGCAGAGCTTGATCACCCCGCCCAGATACTCGTCGGGGGTAAAGATGGTGGCCTTGATCCAGGGCTCGCGGATCTCCTCGATCGACATGGGATCGGGCATGTCGGCGGGGTTGTGAAGGTCGATCTCCTCGCCGGATCGCAGGAGGAGCTTGTAGACCACGCTGGGGGCGGTGGCGATCAGGTCGAGGTCGAACTCGCGGCTGAGGCGCTCCTGAATGATCTCCAGGTGCAGGAGGCCCAGGAATCCGCAGCGGAAGCCGAAGCCCAGCGCGGCGGAGGTCTCCATCTCCCAGGTGAAGCTCGCGTCGTTCAGGCGAAGTCTTCCCACCGCCGCGCGCAGGTCTTCGAACTGGGCGGCGTCGGTCGGGAAGAGGCCGCAGAACACCACGGGCTGCACCTCCTTGAAGCCGGTGAGCGCCTTGGCGGTGGGGCGCCGCTCGTCGGTCAGCGTGTCGCCCACCGCGGCGTCGGCCACCTCCTTGATGGCGGCGGTGATGAAGCCGATCTCGCCGGGGCCGAGGCCGTCGACGTCGGTGGCCTTGGGGCGGAACACGCCGACCTTCTCGACGCGGTGGCTGGCGCCGGTGTTCATCAGCCGCACCTGCTGGCCGGGCTTCAGCTCGCCGTCGAACACGCGCACCAGGACGACCACGCCCAGGTAGGCGTCGTACCAGGCGTCGACGAGGAGCGCCTTGAGGGGGGCGGTGCGGTCGCCCTTGGGGGCGGGCAGGCGGGTGACGATCGCCTCCAGCGTTTCGGCGATGCCGAGCCCCGTCTTGGCGCTGGCCAGGACCGCATCGGAGGCGTCGATCCCGATCACCTCCTCGATCTGGGCGCGCACCCGCTCGACGTCGGCGGCGGGAAGGTCGACCTTGTTCAGCACCGGCACGATCTCGTGATTGACCTCGATCGCCTGGTAGACGTTCGCCAAGGTCTGGGCCTCCACCCCCTGACTGGCGTCGACCACGAGGAGCGAGCCCTCGCAGGCGGCGAGACTGCGGCTCACCTCGTAGGCGAAATCGACGTGGCCGGGGGTGTCGATCAGGTTCAGCACATAGTCGAGCCCGTCGGCCGCGCGATAGTTTAGCCTGACGGTCTGCGCCTTGATGGTGATGCCGCGCTCGCGCTCGATCGGCATCGAGTCCAGGACCTGGGCGGTCATCTCGCGCGCCGACAACCCGCCCGTCTGCTGGATCAGCCGGTCGGAGAGCGTCGACTTGCCGTGGTCGATGTGCGCCACGATGGAGAAGTTGCGGATGCGGGAAGGATCGGTCGCCATGCTGCGGCGCATCTAGCACCCGCAGGAGGCCATGCTAAGCGCGCCGGCGGCGGGCGGGGACAGAGATGCCGCGCCCGCTCGCGCCTCGGGCGAATTGCGGCGCGCCGCGACGCGGCCTAGGCTCCCGCCGCGAGTTCACGATACCGCCTCCCCGCCCCTCCAGCCGACGGCTTCGCGCGCATGTCAGACACACAAGCCCAGGAACCCACCATGGAGGAGATCCTGGCCTCCATTCGTCGAATCATCTCGGAGGACGACGCCCCCGCGGCGACGGAGGATCATGCGGCCGCCGCGCCGGACGGGCATAACGCGGGTGACGACGTGCTGGAGCTGACGCAGCCGGTGCACGAGGCGCCCGAGCCGCCGCGAGCCGCCCCGCCCGCGCCGGAGCCCGCGCCTTCGATCCCCAGCCTGCAGCAGCTGGGCGACCTCGACGTCAGCGAGCGCGCGCCCGCGCCCAGGCCCGCCGCCGCTGCGCCTCCGCCGGCCGCCCCTCCCTCACCGGCCCCCGCGCACGAGCCGCTCGTGTCTTCGCAGGCGGCGGACGCGGCGGCCGCGCACTTCGGCCAGCTCGCTCAGTCGATCGCCATGCCCGCCGCCGGACGCACGTTGGAGGACTTGGTGCGCGAGATGCTGCGCCCGCTCCTCAAGGAGTGGCTGGACCAGCACCTGCCGGAGATCGTGCAGGCGCGCGTGCAGGCCGAGGTCGAGCGGGTGAGCCGCGGGCGGGGCTACTAAGAGCTGAGGGCGCCGCGGCCGCAAACTCGCGGCCGCCGGGAGCTTGAGAGCGAAGGCTCGGTCGCGCCCCGGGGCTTGGCCGCCGGCGCCATTTGGCGTTGAAGACGCGCGACATGACCCTGCCCAAGACCTTCGATCCGGCCGCGGCCGAGGCGCGCCTCTACGACGCCTGGGAACGCGCGGGCGCCTTCCGCCCGGAAGCCGCGCCGGCGGACGCCCAGCCGTTCTGCATGGTGATCCCGCCGCCCAACGTCACGGGCTCCCTGCACATCGGCCACGCGCTCGACGCCACCATGCAGGACGTGCTCGCGCGCTATCACCGCATGCGCGGCGAGGCGGTGCTGTGGCTGCCGGGGACAGACCACGCGGGCATCGCCACCCAGATGGTGGTCGAGCGCCAGCTCGCCGCCGCGGGCGAGCCCTCACGCCGCGAGATGGGCCGCGAAGCCTTCGTCGCGCGCGTCTGGGACTGGAAAGCGCAGAGCGGCGGGACCATCACGCGCCAGCTGCGCCGGCTCGGCGCCAGCTGCGACTGGTCGCGCGAGCGCTTCACCCTGGACGAGGGGCTCTCGGCGGCGGTGCGCCGCGTCTTCGTCCAGCTGCACCGCGAGGGCCTGATCTACCGCGACAAGCGGCTGGTGAACTGGGACCCCGCCCTGCAGACCGCGATCTCCGACCTCGAGGTCGAGCCGCGCGAGGTGGACGGCTTCTACTGGCGGCTCGCCTACCCGCTGGAGGGCGGCGCGACCTACGAGCACCCGACCGCGCACGACGACGAGGGCCGGCCGACGGCGTGGGAGACGCGCGACTTCATCGAGGTCGCCACCACCCGGCCCGAGACCCTGCTCGGCGACACGGCGGTGGCGGTGCACCCCGACGATCCGCGCTACGCCGCGCTCGTGGCCGCGGGCGCGCGCGTGCGCCTGCCGATCGTGGGGCGCTCGATCCCGCTCGTGGCCGACGCTTACGCCGACCCGGCCAAGGGCACGGGCGCGGTCAAGATCACCCCGGCGCACGACTTCAACGACTTCGGGGTCGGCAAGCGGCACGGGCTGGAGCTGATCAACATCCTCGACCCGCAGGGCAAGCTGAATGCCTCGGTCCCGCCCGAGTACGTCGGCGTGGACCGCTTCGCGGCGCGCAAGGCCATCGTGGAACGCGCGGAGGCGGAAGGCTGGCTGCGCGGCGTCGACCCCACGCGCCACGCCGTGCCCTACGGCGACCGCTCGGGCGTGGTGATCGAGCCCTACCTCACCGACCAGTGGTACGTGGACGCCGCCAAGCTGGCCGTCCCCGCCATCGCCGCGGTGGAGGACGGGCGCACGGCGTTCGAGCCGGCGAACTGGTCGAAGACCTACTTCGAATGGATGCGCAACATCGAGCCCTGGTGCATCTCGCGCCAGCTCTGGTGGGGGCATCGCATCCCGGCGTGGTACGGGCCGGACGGCTCGATCTTCGTCGAGGAGAGCCGGGAGGACGCCGAGGCGGTGGCGCGCGAGCGCTTCGGGTCCGCGGTCGAGCTCCGCCAAGACGATGATGTGCTCGACACCTGGTTCTCGTCCGCCCTGTGGCCGTTCTCGACGCTCGGCTGGCCGGACGAGACCGCCGATCTCCAGCGCTTCTACCCGACGAACACCCTCGTCACCGGGTTCGACATCATCTTCTTCTGGGTCGCCCGCATGATGATGATGGGGCTGCATGTTCAGGGCGAGGTGCCGTTCCGCCGCGTGGTCATGCACGGCCTCGTGCGCGACGAGCGCGGGCAGAAGATGTCGAAGTCCAAGGGCAACGTCATCGACCCGCTCGACATCGTCGACGACCTCGGCGCCGACGCCCTGCGATTCAGCTTGGCGATCCTCTCGGGCACGCGCGACATCAAGCTGTCGCGCCAGCGGATCGAGGGCTACCGCAACTTCGGCACCAAGCTGTGGAACGCGGCGCGGTTCTGCCAGATGAACGGCTGCGCGCGGGTGGAGGGGTTCGACCCCGGCGCCGTCGTGCAGCCGCTCAACCGCTGGCTCCGGGGCGAGGTGGTGCGGTGCGCCGCCGAGGTCACGGCAGCGCTCGACGCGGCGCGCTTCGACGAGGCGGCCCAGGCGCTCTACCGCTTTATCTGGAACACCTTCTGCGACTGGCACCTCGAGTTCGCCAAGCCGCTGCTCAACGGCGAGGACGCGGCCGCCCGCGACGAGACTCGCGCGACCACCGCCTGGGCGCTCGACCAGGCGCTGAAGCTCCTGCACCCCGTGTCGCCCTTCCTGACCGAAGAGTTGTGGGCCGAGACCGCGGGCCCGACGCCGCGCGAGACGCTCCTGATCCTCGCGCCCTGGCCCGACCTTCCCGCCGGGTGGATCGACGCGGAGGCGGACGCCGCGCTCAACCTCCTGGTGCGCGTGGTGACCGAGGGCCGCTCGTTGCGCTCCGAGCTGCGCGTGCCGCCCGGCGCGCGGCCGCCGCTGGTGGTCGTCGACGCGGAACCTGCCGCGCGAGCGGCGCTGGAAGGCAGCGCCGCCCTGATCGCCTCCACCCTGCGAGTGTCGGAGGTGCGCTTCGGCGCGGCGCCCGCAGGCGCCGTGCCGTTCGTGGTCGAGGGGGCCGCCCTGGCCCTGCCCGTGGCCGAGGTGATCGACGTCGCCGCCGAGCGCGCGCGGCTTGCCAAGGAGGTGGCGGCCCAGGGCGACGAGGCCCAGCGCCACGCCAAAAAGCTCGGCAACGCCGACTTCATCGCCCGCGCCAAGCCGGAGGTCGTGGCGGAGACGCGTGGCAAGCTCGCCGAAGCCGAGGCCGCGCGTGCGCGGCTCGAGGCGGCGCTGCAGCGGCTGGCGGCGGTCGGCTGAGGCGCCTCGCCGCGCGCCGGATGTGGGGCGCTCGCGTTTCATGAACGGCGTTTACAAACGGACCGGCGGGATGCTTCCCTAGAGGCAACGGGCGCGCGACGACGCCCGGTCCACCCGGGAGCACGCCATGGCCGACGACGCCTCGACCCAGCCTGTCGCCGCCGGCGCGGGGGCCGCCCGCCCTTGGCCCGCCTGCACGATCGCGCAGGCCGACGCCCTCCTGACCCGGCCCGGCTCGCCGCTGGAGATCGAGACGGTCGCCATCCGCGGGGTCGCCACGCGCATCTGGAAGCACGCGCCCGCGTCGCTGCGCCTTGTCCTACAGGGAAGCCGCGCCTGGGGCGCGCGCACCTTCCTGGTGCACGAGGACGAGCGGGTCTCCTACGACGCCTTCCACCGCGCGACCGCGGCGCTGGCCGCCCGCCTCGTCGCCGACGGGGTGGAGCCGGGCGACCGGGTGGCCATCGTCACCCGCAACCTGCCGGAGTGGCCGGTCGCCTTCTTCGCCGCCGTTTCGATCGGGGCCATCGCCACGCCGCTGAACGCGTGGTGGACGGGCGCGGAGCTGGAGTTCGCCCTGCAGGACAGCGGGGCCAAGGTTGTGGTGTTCGACGGCGAGCGCTTCGCGCGGGTGGCCGACCGGCTGGCGACACTCACGCACCTGGAGCAGGTCTACGTCGCGCGTGGGACCGAGCCGTCCGGCGATCCGCGCGTACAGGCGCTGGAGCCCGTGATCGGCGCCCCCGCCGCCTGGGCCGACCTGCCCGACGCCGAGCTGCCGCCCGCCGACATCGCGCCCGATCAAGCGGCGACGCTGTTCTACACCTCGGGCACGACGGGCAAGCCCAAGGGCGCGGTCGGCACCCACCGCAACGTGCTCTCCAACGTCATGGCCGCCGCCTACTCCAACGCGCGCAGCTTCGTGCGGCGCGGCGAGGCCCCGCCCCAGCCCGACCCGGAGGCGCCCCAGCGCGTGCTCCTGCTCTCCATCCCGCTGTTCCACGTCACCGCGTGCTTCGCCGCGCTGATGCCCGCGGTCATGCAGGGCGGGAAGGTGGTGCTGACGCGCCGCTGGGACCCGGTGGAGGCGTTCGGCCTGATCGAACGCGAGCGCGTCACCAACGCGGGCGGCGTGCCCACCATCGCCTGGCAGCTGATCGAGCACCCCGACCGGGAGAGGTACGACCTCTCGTCGCTTGAGCTCGTCAGCTACGGCGGCGCGCCCGCCTCGCCCGAGCTCGTGCGCCGCATCACCGAGGCCTTCCCGCGCTCGGCGCCGGGCTGCGGCTGGGGCATGACCGAGACCAGCGCCACCTTCACCCACCACATCGCCGAGGACTACCAGCACCGCCCGGGCTCGGCCGGCCCCGCCGCGCCCGTGGGCGAGATGCGGATCGTCGGCGACGACGGGACCGACCTCCCCGTCGGCGACGTGGGCGAGCTCTGGGTGCGCGGGCCGAACGTGGTGGAAGGCTACTGGAACCGGCCGGAGGCCAACGCAGAGACCTTCGGGGACGGCTGGCTGAAGACCGGCGACCTCGCCCGGCTTGATGAGGAGGGGTTCCTCTTCATCGTCGACCGCAAGAAGGACATGCTGATCCGCGGCGGCGAGAACATCTACTGCATCGAGGTGGAGGACGCGCTCTACGCCCACCCCGCGGTGATGGACGCGGCGGTGATCGGCCTGCCCCACCCCACCCTCGGCGAGGAACCCGCGGCGGTGGTCACGCTCAAGCCCGGCGCCGAGGCGGACGAGGCGACGCTGCGCGCCCACGTCGCCGCCCGGCTCGCCGCCTTCAAGACCCCCGTGCGCGTGGTGATCCACCCCGAGACCCTGCCCCGAAACGCCAACGGCAAGATCGTGAAGCCGGAGTTGAAGCGGCTATTCGAGAGATAGCCGCTACGGGCGAAAAACACTGTTGGGCAACAGTGGCTCACCGATCTGGTCCACAAGCTATGCAGCGGTTGTGGACGGGACGCGCGTGTCGCAGGGCAGCGGCGCAAATCGCGGCATAATGCGCGCGCATGAAGCCGCTGCTCTTCACGTTCCACGCGCCGCTCAGGGCCACCCAGCGTTCGATCGCATCTGAGTGGGTCGAGCGCACGGTGCGCGAGCCCGCGTGGACGGAACCCGATCCGAATGACGTCGAGGTGGAGCGTCGCTTCCGGCGCATCCCCGAGTTCGGTGACCGCGTGCTGCGGGTGGTGGTCGCTGAGACGCCGACGGCCGTGCGGGTTATAAGCGTGCACTTCGACCGCCGAGCCGCCCGCCGCCATGCCCGACACAACGCACGATCCGGAAGCTGACGCCGTCTACATTCAGCTGAGCGACGCCAAGCCGGTCGAGACGGAAGAGGTCGCTCCCAACGTCATGCTCGACTTCGACGCAGAGGGTCGGGTGACCGGCATCGAAGTGCTCACCGCCTCCAAGGTGCTCGCGCCCGGCGACTGGAGCCGCGCGCGGCTGCCCGGCCCGCTGCCCTTGGTCGCGGCGGAGTAGCGGGGCTCAGCGCTCCTCTTCGAAACGCCCCTCCACCAGCCGGCAGAGCCCTTCCAGCGCCTCGGCCGCCTGCGGGCCGCGCGCGGCGATCTCGACGGTCGAGCCGGGGCCCGCGGCCAGCATCATCAGGCCCATGATCGACTGTGCGTCGACGGTGTGGCCGTCGCGGCTGACGGTGATCTCCGCGTCGTAGCGCGCGGCCTCCTTGACGAACTTGGCCGAGGCGCGGGCGTGCAGGCCGCGCTCGTTGGTGATGGCGACGGTGCGGCGCGCCTCGTCACCCGTCTCAGGCCAGGCGGCGCTGGAGCTCACTTCTCGCCCGCCAGTACGTAGGAGGCGACGGAGATGTACTTGCGCCCGGCGTCCTGGGCGGCGGCCACGCAGACGGTGAGCGGCTCGCGCGCGCGCAAGGAGGCGAGCTTGATCAGCATCGGCAGGTTCAACCCGGCGATCACCTCCGCCCGCGTCTCGTCCATGACGGAGATGGCGAGGTTGGAGGGCGTGCCGCCGAACATGTCGGTCAGGAGGATCACGCCGCGACCCGTATCGACCTCGCGCGCCGCGCGCACGATGTCGGCGCGGCGGCGCTCCATGTCGTCGTCGGGGCCGATGGCCACCGCGCGCACGCCGGTCTGCGGCCCCACCACGTGCTCCATGGCGGCGACGAACTCGTTCGCGAGCCGCCCATGGGTGACGATCACCAGCCCGATCATGCGGCTCCCTCGCCCGGCCGGGAGGGCGGGGCTGTCGCCGGACGGGGGAACCGGTCCCCGTCCGCGGCGGGGGCCGGTGATACGCCTGCCCGCGGGGCGGTCAAATGCGCACGTTCGCCGCATGTGCGGCGCTCGCCTCCAGCGCGAACGCAACGCGCGCCACGGCCGAGGCGTCGGTGGCGCGCAGGCTGATCGCCGCCACGCGCACGCCCGCGATCTCCACGCTCGCCGCGTCGGGCAGGCGTTCCGGATCGCCGGAGGGAGGCGCGAGGTCGACCACGAGCGCCAGGGGCGCCAGCGCGAGCGGCGGCACTCGCCAGATCGCCTGCCCACGCGCCTCGCACAGCCCCGCAAGCGGCTCGGGCGCGCGACCGAAGGCGCGACCGCCGGAGCGCCACACCAGGGCGCGATCGTCGGCCACCAGACGGAAGCCGGCCGCGAGCGCGCGCAGGGCGAGGTCGCTCTTACCCGCGCCGGACGGGCCCCGGATCAGGACGCCGCGCCACCCCGCCGGTCCGCGCCGCGCGACGATCCCCGCGTGGAGCACGGGCGTCCTCAGCGGGGCGCCTCGGGCAGGCGCACAGTGAAGCGCGCGCCGGCCACGCCGCCGTCGGGCGCGGGGCGGTTCTCGGCGGTGATCGACCCGCCGTGCGCTTCCACCACCTGCGACGCGATGGAGAGCCCGAGGCCCGAGTGGCCGCCGAAGGCCGAGCCGCCCGGCGCGCTCCCTTTGGGTCGGTTGGTGTAGAAGCGCTGGAATACGGTCTGGAGGTTGTCGGGCGGTATGCCCGGGCCGTCGTCGTCCACCCGCACCACGACGGCGACGCCGTCGCCCGTGCGCTCGCGCCCGACCGACACACGCACGGCGCCGCCTTCCGGGCTGAATGAGCGCGCGTTGTCGACGAGGTTGCGGAACACCTGGCCGATAGGGCCCTCGCGGCCGCTGACGGGATAGCTCCCGCCCGGCTCGGCCAACTCCAGCCGTACGCGCGCGCCGCCGCGGGCGCCGTCGTAGGTGTCGGCGATATCGGCGAGGAGGCGCCCCATGTCGATCGCGCGCAGGCTCTCGCGCGAAAGTTCGGCGTCGAGGCGCGAGGAGTTGGCGATGTCGGTGATCAGCCGGTCCAGCCGCTTCACGTCGCCCTTGAGCACGCCCATCAGCCGCTCGCGCCCGGGGTGGCCCGCTGGCGCCAGCTCCAGCGTCTCCACCGCCGAGCGGATGGACGTGAGCGGGTTCTTGATCTCGTGCGCCACGTCGGCGGCGAAGCGCTCGATGGCGTCCATGCGCGCGCTCTGGGCGTCGGTCATGCTCTGCAGCGAGCGGGTGAGCTCGCCCACCTCGTCCTCGCGCTCGGCGAGGTCGGGCAGGGAGATGGCGCGTGCGCGGGAGAGGCGCACGCTGTCGGCCGCGCGCGCCAGCCGCTCGATGGGCGAGGCGACAAGCGTGTAGAGGAGGAGCGACGACGCCATGGTCGAGGCGATGGCGATCAGGATGAAGGGCAGGAGCGCCAGCCGCTGCGCCCAGACGGTCGCCTCCACGTCGCCCGCCTCCAGCGTCAGCACACCGAGCACCTGCTGAACGTGCTGCAGAGGCAGGGAGACGCTGACCACGCGGCCTTTGCCCTCGCTGTCGCGCACCTGGGCGGTGGGCCGGCCGGTGAGCGCGCGGCCGATCTCTCGACGCTCGGCCAGATGGGCGCGCCAGGCGCGCGCCTCCGCCCGGTGTTCGCGCTGCAGCCCCCACCAGGCGCCCAGGCCGCCGCGGGGCCGCGCGGGCGGCAGCGGCCGCTGCAGCACGTTGTCGGCGATGACGTCGGTGTCGGCCACGAGCCGCCCCGCGCCGTCGTAGAGCCGCGCGCGCTCCGAACGGGGAATGTTCAGGAGTTGCAGGATGGTGGACGCGTGCTCCGCGTCGAGCGCGGGCTCCGGCTCGCCCACCGTCGCCGTCTCCACCAAGACGTAGGAGATCAGCTGCCCCTGCGTCGTGAGACTGTCCAACCGCGCCTGCAGGAGGCCGTGGCGCAGTTCGTTGAGCACGAGCGCGCCCACCACGAGCACGAGAAGCCCCGCGAGGTTGAGGCCGAGGACCAGCGTTCCGAGCTTGGATCCCGCCAGCCTGCGAGGGGGCGCGGCGGCGGCCCGTGGGCGCGCCTGAGCGTCCGCGTCAGGACTCGCGGTAGCGGTAGCCGACGCCATACAGGGTTTCGATGGCGTCGAACTCGGGGTCAACCTGCCGGAACTTCTTGCGCATCCGCTTGACGTGGCTGTCGATGGTGCGGTCGTCGACGTAGACCTGGTCGTCGTAGGCGGCGTCCATCAAGTTGTCGCGGCTCTTCACGAAGCCGGGGCGCTGCGCCAGCGACTGCAGGAGGAGGAACTCGGTCACGGTGAGCTTCACCGCCTTGCCGTTCCACAGGCAGTCGTGGCGGGCGGGATCGAGCGTGAGCTTGCCGCGCTTCAGCGGCTGGCGGCTCTGGGCGTCGCCGCCGGCGGGGGCGTTCGCGCCGGAGAAGTCGGCTTCCGGTTCGTCGTCGGCGCGGGCGCGGCGCAGCACGGCCTTCACGCGCTCCAAGAGGAGCCGCTGGCTGAACGGCTTGTGCATGTAGTCGTCGGCGCCGAGGTTGAAGCCGAGGATCTCGTCGATCTCCTCGTCCTTCGAAGTCAGCATGATCACGGGCAGCTCGGAGGTCTGGCGAAGGCGGCGCAGCACCTCCATCCCGTCCATCCGGGGCATCTTCACGTCGAGGATGGCGAGGTCCGGCGGATCGCTCTCCAACGCGGCGAGGCCGGAGGCGCCGTCGTGATAGGTGCGCACCTCGTGCCCATGGCTTTCCAGCGCCATGGAGACGGAGGCGGTGATGTTTTCATCGTCGTCGACGAGGGCGATCGTGGCCATGGCGAGGATGTGCGCGCTGTTCCGTGTGGGCGCAAGCGATCGCGCGCCTTTGGGGCTGGTTTAAGGTCAAGGTAAGCGGGGCGTGAAAGGCTCGCCGTCATGAGCGGGGGGCGCGTCCACTTCGAGCTCTTCATCCGCCGCGGCCCGGCGGACGGCTGGGTGCTGCGTGGCGCGGGCGAGGACCGCGCGGAGCTGGCGGCGGAGGCCCAGGCCCTGGTGGACAGCGGCCGCGTCGTCGGAGCGCGGGTCGTCAAGGAGGTGCTGGACGAGGAGAGCGGGCTCTTCTCGTCGGTCGCGGTGCTGACACTGGGCGCCGCCGAACCCGCGCGCAAGAAGACGGTCACAGCCGACGAGGCGGGCCCGCCCTGCTCGACTCCCGCCGACCTCTACACGCCGCACGCCCGCGAGAAGATCGGCCGCGTGCTGGAGGAGTGGCTGCGCCGGCGCGGCGTCACCGCGTTCGAGCTCCTGCATTCGCCCGCCCTCGCCGAGGCGCTGGATGGCGGCGGGGCCGACCTGCAGGGCGCGGTGCAGCGGATAGCCATCCCCGACAGCCAGGCGAGCGGGCGGCCGCTCCACGACAGCCTGCGCCACTTCCAGGCCTTGGCCGAGCGCGCCATCGCCCGGGTGGTGGCCGACGGCCGGAGGGCGGCCTTCCCCGAGGTCGACCCCTCGACCTTCGCGGTCGCCGCGGGCCGGCTCTGCGGCGCGGCCGACGCCGGCTATCTGCTGGGCGGCGGGGTCGCAGCCCACCTCGCGAGCGCCCAGGGCTGGCGCGGCCGCTTCGAGCGGCTCGTGGCGCTGGCCGAAGCCGCGCCCGACGTGGGCCCGGGTCGCGCGCTCGCCCTGCGCGTGCTGGAGCCGCCGCTGGGCGAAATCCTGGGCGGCCGTGCGGGGCTGAACGAACTGGCGGGCGGCCCCGTCGACACGGGCGGGGGTCTGGCGCTGCTGGTGCGGCTCGCGGCCTCGCGCGAGGCCGCGGCGGTGGAGACCGTCGATCCCACGCTCATGCAACCGCTGCCGGCGCTCACCGGGCTCGCCGCCCGGCTGCAGCGCCTCCTCGAACTGGAGGCGTTCGAGCTGGTGCGCGCGGCCACGCTGCGGCGCATCCTCGCAGAGCTCAACGGCCCGCGCCGCCTCAAGCCGACCGACCCCGAGGGCGAGATCGCGCTGCTCCGGGCGCTCGCCGGCGTGCTCGGGGCCGCCGCGGGGCCCCGGCTGCCGCTGGACGACGTGCGCGCGGCCTTCGTGGAACGCTCGCGCCGCCTCGTCGCCGCGGACTTCGTGGAGGCGCTGATCGCCGACCGCGCCGGGCCCCTCGCCGAGGCTCGCGCCCTCTTCAAGCTCGCGGAGAACGTCACGGGGGCGGCCAACCGACGCGCGGCGGCGCGTTGGCTCGAAGCCTCGCTCGGCAGTCTCCGCTTCGAGAGCGCGATCCGCCAGGGTCCCGACCCGCCGGGGGCCAAGCTCGCCGCCCTGGCCGACCTGCAGGCCGCGGTGCGCTGCGCCGAGCTTGATCCCGCGGACGTTGCGCTCATCTGCACGCGATTGGGCGAGGCCGGCGGCTGGGTGGAGGCGCAGGCGCACCTCGCCGCCCAGCTCGCGCGCTCCGACGCGCCGCCGACCACCCGCGCGCTCGTGCTCCTGCGCATGGCGGTGGGCGAGACCGCGCCGCGGGGCCCCGCCGCCGACCGGGCCCGCGCCGAGGCGGTCAAGCTCCTGCGCACGCCCGATCTGCAGGCCGACGCCGCCGCCCATCCAGACTCGGCCGCGCGCCTGCGCCACCTCGCCGCTCAGCTGGCCGCCTGAACACCGTGGGCGCCACACGCACGAACGCCCGCCGGAGGGAGCCGGCGGGCGTTGGCGAGACCTCGGCAAGAGCCGACGTCGGCGGCTGCGGCTACTCGGCGGCCGCGGGCGCGGCGGCCTCGGACGGCACGATCGAGATGTAGGTCCGGTCACCCCGCTTCACGGAGAAGCGCACGGCCCCCGTGGCGGTGGCGAACAGGGTGTGATCGCGGCCGAGGCCGACGTTCTCGCCCGGCCAGAACTTGGTGCCGCGCTGGCGAACCAGGATGTTGCCGGCGAGCACGCGCTCGCCGCCGAACTTCTTCACGCCGAGGCGCTGGCCGGCCGAGTCGCGGCCGTTGCGGGACGAGCCGCCGGATTTCTTGTGGGCCATGAGGGGCTCCTCTTCTGGCTAGACTTAGGCTTCGCCGCCCGGGTCGCCTTCCGGGGCGGCCTTGGGCTTGCGGGGAGCGCGGGGCTTCGAGGGGGCGGCCTCCGCCTCGGCGGCGGCCATGGAGCCGGTCTCCGCGGCCGCGTGGGCGTCGACGGCGGTCTCAGGCGCATCGGCCGGGACCTCGGACACGGGCTGCTCGACCATGGCGGGGCTGGCCTTGCGGGAGCGGCGCGCGGCGGGGGCGGCGACCGTCTCCTCCGCGGGCGTCTCAGCGGTGGGCGTGCCCTCGGGCAGGTGGGCGCTGTCGGGCGCGGTGACGCGCGGGGCGAGACCGCGGGCGCGGGCGACGAGCTCAGCGCGGGTGGTCAAGTCGACCGTCCCGTCCCAGCGCGCCTCACCGCCGGCGCCCGCCAAGGCGGTGACGCGCAACACGCTTTCAGGCTGGCGGTGACCCTTGGTGCGGCGATAGCCCTGGCGACGGATCTTCTTGAAGACCTTGATCTTCTCGCCCTTGCGGGTCTCGACCAGGGTGGCGGTGACCGTCGCGCCCTCGACCAGCGGCGCGCCCACGGTGACCGCGCCGTCGGCGCCGCCCACCATCAGCACCTGATCGAAGGTCACGGCCGCGCCAGGCTCGACCGCGTCGAGCTTCTCGACGACGAGCACGTCTCCGGGCTGCACCCGGTACTGCTTGCCGCCCGTTCGGATCACCGCATACATCTTGCTTCTGGCCTTCTTGGTCTTGGAACGCGCGGCTTTCTGGCGACCGCGTCTCTTCGGCGAAATACGGAACGCCCGCGGGCGAGGAGCCGGCGGGCGGGAGCGGATGTGTACAGCGGGGGGCGCGGGAGGTCAACGCGGATTGGGGCGGTGGCGGTGGCCTGTCGCCGAACGCGGAGGGGGCCGCCGTGCTCACAGAACGAGGCGCCCGCCGTAAGGCGGACGACGCCTCCCCACCTCACCCGTGCGCCGACCGCCCCACCAGCCTACAACAAGCCCGTGCCCTTCACCGCCACCGTCCTGACCACCGCGCCCGAGGCCTTCCCCGGGCCGCTCGGCGCGTCCTTGATCGGCTCGGCTTGGCGCGAAGCCGGCCTGTGGAGCCTCGACGTGGTGGACATCCGGGTCTTTTCCGGTAGTAAGCGCCCCTTCCTAGACGACACCCCCGCAGGGGGCGGCGCCGGGCAGGTTCTGCGGGCGGACGCCATCGCTTCCGCGCTCGATGGCGTGGAGCGCGGGGGGCGGCCGCTCCTCTACATGAGCGCGCGGGGCCGGCCCTTCACCCAGGCGCGGGCGACGGAGTGGGCGGCGGGCTCCGGCCTCGTCGTCCTCTGCGGACGTTTCGAAGGGGTGGACCAGCGGGTTATCGACGCCCGCGGGTTCGAGGAGATCGCGGTGGGCGACGCGGTGCTCGCCGGCGGCGAGGTCGCGGCCATGCTCGTGATCGAGGCCTGCGTGCGGCTCGTCCCCGGGGTTCTGGGGAACGCGGCCTCCGCGCAGGAAGAGAGCTTCGGGGCCGAAGGGCTCCTGGAGCATCCGCAGTACACCCGCCCGCGGTCGTGGGAGGGACACGATATTCCCGAGGTGCTCACCTCAGGCCACCACGGCGCCATCGCCCGGTGGCGGCGGGCGCAGCGGGAGGAGACCACGCGGGAGCGGCGTCCGGACCTCTGGGCGGCGCATCTCGCCAACCAACAGCCAAAGGGCGATCCAAGCCCGACGTGAAGGACGACCTGAGATGAACATGCTGCAGCAGCTCGAGGCCGAGGAGGCGCAGCGCCTCTCCGCACGCCGCGCCACCCCCGCCTTCCAACCGGGCGACACCGTGCGTGTGAACGTGCGCATCCGCGAAGGCGAGCGCGAGCGCGTGCAGGCCTTCGAGGGCGTGTGCATCGGCCGCGCCGGCCAGGGCCATCATGAGACCTTCACCGTGCGCAAGATCAGCTTCGGCGAGGGCGTGGAGCGCGTGTTCCCCGTGCTCAGCCCCAACATCGAGTCGATCGAGGTGCGCCGCCGGGGCGCGGTGCGCCGCGCCAAGCTCTACTACCTGCGCGATCGCCGCGGGAAGTCGGCGCGCATCGCTGAGCGCCAGCAGTCGCCGTCCTCGAAGGACGCCTAGCCCGCCCGTCGCCGCGAGCCGCGGCGACCTTCGCTTAGAACCCCCTCAGGCGGTCCTCCCGTTCGGGAGGCCCGCTGAGGCGCGCTTGGATCATGGCAGCCGCCATGAGCGAGACTCGGCGGGGTGGCGGCCTGACTTGCGGCCGCGCCAGCGCCCCCTTCCGCCCGCCCCCTGCGGGTAGACTAGGCGGAGGCGAACGAGCGCGGCTCGTCGCGCGGCGAAGGCCGCGGGCGCGCCCGGTGCGCGGGCGCGTGGATCGGCGTGACCGCCAGCACGGGACGGACCGCGGCGGCGTAGCGCGCGATCGCGCCCTCCAGCGGCGGCAGGAGCGTGCCCAGCCGGCTCTCAAGGGCGCCCTGGCGGGGTCGCGGCGCGACGCCCGACCCGGCGACGGCGCTTCCACCCACGACCAGGTCCGGATCGAGGTCGAGCGCACGCGCCAGCACCCTGGCGAAATCGGCGGGGGTGAGCGCCCCCGCGTTGGCCAGGTGCACCACCCCCTCCTCGCCGTCCATCAGGAGGTCCAGCGCCGCGTCGGCCAGGTCGGGCGCGTAGCTGGGGCTGACCCGGCGGTCGTCCGCCGCATCGAAGCGGCGCCCCTGGCTCATCGCCAGGATCGCTTCCCGCGCGAAGCTCTCCCCTTCCAGCGCGTCGAACAACGGCCCCGTGCGCACGACGAGGCCGCCGTGGGCGCGCACCGCCTCCTCGGCGGTGAGCTGGGCGCGGCCAAGGGCGCCCAGCGGGGCGGGGGCGTCGCTCTCGCGGTAGGCGGTGGGCTTGCGCCCGTCGAAAACGAGCTCCGACGAGAAGGCGAGGAGCGGCGTGGCGCGCAGCGCGCAGGCGCCCGCGAGACGCTCCATGGCGTAGCCCAGCTGATCCATGGCCGCCCCGGCGGCCCGCTCGGCCGCGTCCGGGTCCCCCGGCTCGACCGCGTGGATCACCGCCCAGGGGTTCACGGCGTCCAGCGCCGACTCCAGCCCCTCGGCGCGCCGAGGCGAGAGGAGGTTGGCGTCCGCGACGCGCCAGGCGTGACCGCGGTGGTCCAGCGCCCGGAGGAGCGCCCTCCCCGCCACGCCGTCCCCGCCGAGCACCAGCACCGGACGGCGCGGGGCCGCCGGCGGCGAGGACGCCCCTCGCGGCGCGAGGGTCTGGCCGGCCCAGGTCGGCGGGTGGCACAGCCGGATGTCGCGCGACCACCAGCCCGGCCCCTCAGCGGCGGGGGGGCGGGCGTCGGCCACGCCACCCGACAGGCGTCGGCACACGTCGGCCAGGGCGGTCTCGCGGGGCGGACCGTCGCCCCGCACGTCCCACACACCGGGCTCATAGTGGCCCGCGTCGCGGGTCAGGAGACTATTCCAGTCCACCGCGCCCAGGAGCGACCAGGCGGTGAGCGCGCGCACGTCGACGCCCTGCGCCCGCGCCGCCTCGCACGCCTCCCACTGCTCGAACAGCCACCGCATCTGCTCGTCGCGGGTGCAGCCGTTGTGCGCCTCGGTCACCGCCAGCGGGAGCCCGTAGCGCTCGTGGGCGAGGAGCAGGAGCCGCTCCAGCCCCATGACGCCCGGCAGGACCGCGCGCACGGCTTCTATGTCGACGTAGCGATCGCGTCCGTTCCCGCCATGCAGGTGCGCCGGGTAGAGATCGAGCCGGTGGTCGAGGAAGCGCTCGGACGAGAGGTAGTAGTTCAGCCCCATCACGTCGGGCGGGCACGGGTCGTCGACCAGCCCCGCCACCCGGTCGGCCAGTCCGTTGGCGTGAAAGAAGCGCCACATCACGTGGTCGGGCGTCACCCGGCCGCACAGGAGGTCGAAGGTGATCCAGCGCCGCTCGTTCTCGTAGGCCGACTGGTGGAGGAGCGGGTCGGTCGCGAATGCGTGGCCGATGTCGTCGGTCTGCACGAGGCGCGCGCGGGGGTTCACCTCGCGGATCGCCTTCATCGCCGCGCGGGTGGCCTCGATCTCGTTGACCAGCGCGTGGAGGAAGGCGGTCTCGTCGCGGCCGTGGGGGTGCCAATGGCCGTACTGGCCGGAGAAGCGCGCAGTGGTCAGCGGCTCGTTCACCGGCGTGTAGCTGTCGATCCACGGATAGCGCTCAGCCACGGCGCGCGCGTGCGAGGCGAGGCCGGGGGCGAACCCCCCGTCGAGGAGGTGGGTGTAGGCGGGACCCGCCCCGTGGTGGACGAGCCCGGCGATCGGCGCGATCCCCAGCTCGCGCATCCGGCCCAGCCGCGCATCGGTCCAGGACCAGTCGCGCACTTCGGGGGCGGCCGGCGAAACGCGCTCCCATAGCACGGGGTAGCGCAGCGTCGTGACGCCCAGCGAGGAGAAACGATCGAGGTCGTCCAGCCGGTGCTCGTGGCCGGTGCGCACCGTCTGGTCGAACCAGCGGTCGCCCACCCGGTTCACCGTGCACTCGTGGCCGCCCCAGAGTTCGAGCGGGGGCGCGTGCGAGCGGGACGGGGCGCCCCCACGGCCGGACGTCGCGTCGCCGCGCCGGTCGTTCATCGTCATGCGCCCAGGTTCCTCAGCCGGGAACCCGAACGCCCGGCGGTCACACAGGTTTCCTCGCGCCGGAGACGGAGTTGCTCCGCAGGCGGATCAGGCGGGGCGCCTCGCCCGCAGGGCCTGGGCGATGGTGCCGTCGTCCAGCCAGTCGAGATCTCCGCCGACGGGCACGCCCCGCGCCAGGCTCGTCACCTCCACCCCCGTGGGGGCGAGTCGCTCGTGGAGATAGTGGGCGGTGGTCTGGCCGTCGACGGTGGCGGGGAGCGCCAGCACGACCTCCCGCACGCCGCCGCCACGCGCGCGCGCGACGAGCGGTTCGACCCGCAGGCTCTCCGGCCCCACCCCGTCCAGCGCGGACAGGAGGCCGCCCAGCACGTGGTAGCGCCCGCGCCACGCCCCTGCGCGCTCGGCCGCCCACAGGGCGCCCGCCTCGTCGACGACGCAGACGAGCCCGGCGTCGCGCGAGGCGTCGGCGCACACCGCGCACGGGTCGCGCGTGTCGAGCGCACCGCAGGTGGAGCACGCCCGAACCTTGGCCGCCGCCTCCGCCAGCGCCCGCGCCAGGGGTTCGAGGAGCTGCTCGCGCCGCTTCAGGAGCGCCAGCGCCGCCCGCCGCCCCGACCGCGGTCCCAGCCCCGGCAGCTTGGACAGGAGCGCGATCAGACGCTCGATCTCGGGGCTGACGGGCGCGGGCATGGGAGGCGAATGTAGGCGCTGGGGAGCGCCGAAGCACGCCGCTTGCCAAGCTCGGGCGCAGCGCCTCATCTTTCCACTATGGCTCTGGCGCGGCGGCTCGCGATGGGTGTCTGCGCGCTGGTCGGCGTGCTGGGCGTGCTGATCGCCGCGCTCATGCTGTTCGCGCAGGCGTACGCGCCCGCGCCGGAACCCCGCACGCCGGCCGAGCGTCGCGCGCTCAACCTCCGCGTCTTCGACAAGGTCTGGGAGACGGTCGACCGCCGCTACTACGACCGCACCTTCCACGGGGTGGACTGGCGCAAGATGCGCGATGTGTGGCGGCCCCGCGCGGCGGAGGCAGGCTCGACGCGCGACCTAGACTGGCTTGTCCTCAATCAGATGCTTGGAAAACTGCAAGACGGCCACACGGGCGTCGTCATGCCGGAGTCGCTGTCTCAGCGCTTCTATCGAGCGAACAGCGACCACTGCCCTCCGCAGGAGACTATGCTTGGGGTCGATGTCGCGAACGGACGCGTGTTGGATGTGCGTCGCGGGTCGCCGGCCGATCTAGCCGGTGTGGAGCCAGGCTGGACGCTCCGCAGCTTCGAGTCCAACTACGGAGCTGCCTGCACGACACGGGCGCGGGTCGTGCTGCTGGACGAGCACGGCGCGCAGCACGCGTTTGACGGAACGGCTGGTCCGGCTCAGCCCGAACCGCGCGCGGAGCGCGCGCGCTTGCTCGTCGGTGGAGCCGTTTTGCTGACGTTCCACACGTTCGACGACGCGTCGACCGGTTGGCTGCTCGGCCAGCTCGCCCACGCGCGGACCCCGGGCGTGATCCTCGATCTGCGTCGCAACCTTGGTGGTCGCCTCCGCGACCTCAACGTGATCGGGGCGGCGCTTCTAGGCCCGAGCGCGAACCTGGGCGCTTACATCACTCAGAATCGCGTCGGCCAGCAGCGGGGCGCGCCGGTCGCGGGATGGGCACGGCTCCAGCCGAGCGGCAAGCCTGCCTTGAAGGCCCCCTACGTCGGACCGCTTGTCGTTCTGATCGGTCCGGAGACAGGCAGCGGCGCCGAGATTCTCGCCGACGCTGTGCAGACCTCACGGCGAGGAGTTGTGATCGGCGAGCGCTCGGCAGGCAGCGTACTTGTATCCAGCCTGTTCAGCCTTCCGAATGGTGAAGCGCTCTCCGTCTCCGTCGCCGACTTCCGCGGCGCCTCAGGTCGGCGGCTGGAGGGCGCAGGCGTCACGCCCGACGTGCCGGTGCGCCAGACGCTGGCGGCGATCCGGGCGGGGCGCGACCTGCCGCTTGAGGCGGCGGAGGCGCGGCTGACGACACCCCGCTAGCGCCTTACCGCCCCGGGAAGCCCGGCAGGCCCGGCATTCCGCCCATCAGCCCGGCCATCGGACCCATGGCGTCCTGCATGGCCTTGGCCTGGGCGGTGTCGAGCTTGGACTTGGCGTCGGCGTGGGCGGCGACGAGGAGGTCCTGGACGATCTCGCCCTCGCCGGGCTGGAGCAGGCTGTTGTCGACCACAACCGCGACGAGCGCGCCCGAGCCCTTGAGCGTGACGCGCACGAGCCCGCCGCCGGCCTGGCCCTCGGCGGTCTCCTCCGCCAGGCGCGCCTGGGCGTCCTGCAGCTTCTGCTGCATGCCCTGCGCCTGCTGCATCAGGCTGTTGAGGTCCTTCACGCGTCGTCTCCGGGGTCGGCGTCGGGGGGGATGTCGAGCACGGGGGCGGCCTCGCCTTCGTCGGCGGGCGCGCCTTCGGCGGCCGCGGCCGCGGCGGGCCGGGCCGCGCTGATCTCGGAGACCTCCGCGCCGGGGAAGGCGTCGAGCACGGCGCGTACGAACGGATCGGCGCGCAGGGCGTCCTGCGCGGCGCGCTTGGCGCGGCGCTCCTGCTCGAGCACGGGGGCGTCGCCCTCGTCGGAGGCCGAGCGCACGTCCATCAGCCACGGCCGGCCCGTCCAGGTCTTCAGCCGGGCGGAGAGGCGCTGGGCGAGGTCGCGCGGCGCGCCCTCCTCCAGGGCGAAGGCGATCGCGCCCGCGCGCACGCTGACGGGGCGCACGAAGCGCTCCAGCTCGTGCTTCAGCCCGTACTCCTTGCGCTCGTGAGCCAGGGCCAGCACGGCGGCGAAGGTCTCCGGCTGGGGCGGGGCGGGCGCGAGCTGGGCGCGCGGGGCGGCGGCCGGGGACGGCGACGGCGCGGCGGATGCGGCTCGTCCGCCGGCGGCGGCCAGGGCGCGACCGCCTCCCCCGCCGCCGGACGGCGCCGGCCCGCCGCCCTCGGGCGGGAGCGGCCGCCCCTCGGCCAGGAGCTTCAGCGCCTCCTCCGGCCCGGGCAGGTCGGCGGCGTAGGCGAGCCGGATCAGCGCCATCTCGAGCGCGGCCTGGCCGTCGGGCGCGCGGCGCACCTCCTCGTGGGCGCGCAGCAGCATCTGCCACACGCGCGACAGCGCGCCGGCCGAGGCGCGCGCGCCCACCTGGCCCAGGACCGTGGCTTGGTCGCTCGGCAGATGCAGCGCCGCCTCGCCGAGCGTCTTGGCGACGGCGGACGCATGGGCGTGCTCCAGGAGCTCGCCCACGACCGTCGCCGGGTCCGCGCCGAAGCCGAACAGCGTGCGCGAGACTTCCAGCGCATCGCCCGCGCGGCCGGCCATCAGATGCTCGAACAGCGCCAGCGTCTGGCCGCGGTCGGCCAGCCCCAGCATGTCGCGCACCACCGCCTCGTCGACGGGGCTCCCCGCCTCGGCCTGCACGATCGCCTGGTCGAGGAGCGACAGCCCGTCGCGCACCGAGCCCTCCGCCGCGCGGGCCAGGAGCGCCAGGGCGGCGGGCTCGACCAGCGCTCCCTCGCGCTCGGCCACGCGCGCCAAGTGGGCGCCCAAGACCTCCGGCTCGACGCGCCGCAGGTCGAAACGCTGGCAGCGCGACAGGATGGTGACCGGCACCTTGCGGATCTCGGTGGTGGCGAAGATGAACTTGGCGTGGGGAGGAGGCTCCTCCAGCGTCTTCAGGAGCGCGTTGAACGCGCCCTTGGACAGCATGTGCACCTCGTCGATCACGTAGATCTTGTGGCGCGCCTCCACCGGGGCGTAGCGCACGCCGTCCAGGATCTCACGCATGTCGTCCACGCCCGTGCGGCTGGCGGCGTCGAGCTCCAGGACGTCGAGGTGGCGGCCCTCGATGATGGCGCGGCAGTGGCGCCCCTCCACCCGCAGGTCGACGGAGGGCCGGCGCGCGGCGTCGGTCTCGTAGTTCAGCGCGCGGGCGAGAAGGCGGGCGGTCGTCGTCTTGCCGACGCCCCGCACCCCGGTGAGCATAAAGGCGTGGGCGATGCGGTCGTGGCGGAAGGCGTTGCGGAGCGTCCGCACCATCGCCTCCTGCCCGATCAGGTCCTCGAACAGGCGCGGCCGGTACTTGCGCGCGAGCACCTGGTAGGCGGCGGGCGCCTCGGACGGAGGCGCGGGGGCCGCCGGGGCCGCGGGCGGCGACGGCGCGCCGAACATGTCGTCGGTGTCGGGGTCGCGCTCGGGCGCGGCTTCCTCGTCCGGGGGGAGCTCGTCCCAGGGGGCGACGTCGGTCATGGGCGCCGGAGATAGAGGGGTGGAGACTGGACGGCGACCCGAAACGAAACTCGTTGCGGCTGCTTCCTTCCGGACCTGACCGGGTTGGCGAGGGTTCCGCCCGCCGCCAGCCTCCGCCTCCAATATCGCGCCTCGGCCGAGCGTGCGCAACCCGCGCTCCCGGCTGGGGTCTTAACCAACAACTTAGCTTCGCCCAGATCGCGCCCAAGTCACGCCCAAGCACCGCCGCGTGACTCTTGGTGGACACCCTGTTAAAGGCGCGCCACCTCCGGCGTCGCCAGGCGACGCGCTGCGTACAAAGCCTAATGTTGGATCACCTGCGAGCGGCGCATCCTGCGCTGAAGCTCGGCTATGTGTCGGGCGCGCTCTGCGCCTTCGCCGCCATCGGTCAGCTGGGGGCCTCTCCCCTCACCAACTCTCGGCACACGCTCGAAAATCCACCCCTCGCGAACTCGGCTCCCGCTTTCCGCTTCGCCGCCGCCGACCCGGCGACCGCCCAGCGGCTGAACGCCGCGACGCCCGTGACGCCGGGCGCGCTCTACGCCGCGCGCCCGTTCGTGCTCACCGGCGACGGGCCGAGCCGCGCCCGCGCGCTGACCTGCATGACGGAGGCGGTGTACTACGAGGCCGCGTCCGAGCCCGTTGAAGGGCAGCGCGCGGTGGCGCAGGTGATCCTGAACCGCGTGCGCCACCCGCTGTTTCCGCACTCGATCTGCGGCGTGGTCTACCAGGGCGCGAGCCTCGGCTCGGGCTGCCAGTTCTCCTTCGTGTGCGACGGCTCGCTTCTCAAGCCGCGCGTCCCCTGGGCCTGGGCCAACGCCGAGCAGGTCGCGCGCGCCGCCCTCGCCGGGCATGTCGACCCGGCGATCGGCGACGCCACCCACTACCACGCAACCTACGTGGCGCCGTACTGGGCGCCGACCGTGCTGAAGGTCGCGCAGATCGGTGCGCACGTCTTCTATCGCTGGGCCGGCGACCTGGGGCTGCCGGGCGCCTTCAACGCGCGCTACACCGCCGCCGAGCGCGTACCGGTCGTGCCCGTCCGGTCCAGGGCGACGCCGACCCCGGCCGCGCCCGAGCTGCAGCTGGCGATGGCGCCGGGTGCGATGACCGCCGCCACCCGCGCCGACGCGGTCCTGGCGGGAACCGCCTCGGCGGGCCGCGTGCATCTCGTGCTCGACGCGGACGGCTACGGCGTGGGCCGCGCGGGCGCTGCGCCCGGCGCGGTGATCGCACCACCGCCGGCGCTCGCCGTGCCCGCCGCGCGGGCCGTCTTGTCCGTCGCGGTCCCAGCCCCGCCGACGCCGGCCGTCGTGCCCGCGACGGCGTCCGTCGCCTCTCCCGCCGCCGCTTTGGTCTCCCCCGCCGCCTGAACCCGCGTGGCGCGACACGGGGACGGCCGCTAAGAGCGGCGCCATGCCGCTCGACACCGTCCCCAATGCCTTTGCGGGCGGTCGCCTCGACCGCGCCTCGCACCGTCGCCGCGACGGTGGCTGGCTGGCGGAGAGGTTGGGCGACGACGGAACGCGCCTCCTCCTTCTGCGCGACGGCGATCCGTGGGCGACGGACGGGCCGGAGGGCCCACGTCTCGCCTTGGCGCCCCTCGGGCTGCAGTCCGGGCTGGCGACCGACGACGAGCGGCTGCTCTTCCTGGGCGTGGACGACGGGCGGGCGGTGTTCGCCCTCGACCTGACCGGCCGGAACGAGGCCGCCGATTACTCGACGGCCGAAGGCCGCTTCGCCGGCCTGCGCCACCTCGCGCCCGCCCTGGACGGCGCCGAACTGGCGCTCGCGGGCACGGCGCGCGCCGTCTTCGAGTGGCGCGGGCGCAACGGCTTCTGCGCGCGCTGCGGCTCGCCCACCCGAGTCGTCGATGCGGGCTGGAAGCGGCTCTGCCCGGCGTGCGGCGCGGAGCACTTCCCCCGCGTCGATCCCGTGGTGATCATGCTGCCGGTTCGCGACGAGCGCTGCGTGCTGGGCCGCCAAGCGGCGTGGCCGCCCGGCCGCTATTCGGCCCTCGCAGGCTTCGTCGAGCCCGGCGAGAGCGTGGACGAAGCGTGCGCGCGCGAGGTGCGCGAGGAGTGCGGGCTCGAGGTGGAGCGCGTGCGCGTCGACTCGACCCAGCCCTGGCCCTTCCCCCACTCGCTGATGATCGGGCTGATCGCCGAGGTCGGGCCGGGCGAGCCGTATGCCGCCGACGGCGAGCTCGAGGCGGTGCGCTGGATGGATCGCGCGCAAGCGCGCGCTCTGGCCGCCGGCGAGACGGTGGACGGGGTGACTTCGCCTCCGCCCTTCGCCATCGCCCACCGCCTGCTGCAGGCCTGGGCCGCGGGCTAGCCGGCCTCCGCCGCGAGGCGGCGGGCGGCCTCCAGGTCGGCCGGGGTGTCTATCGACAAAGGGGCCGCGCGCACCGTCGCCGCCCAGATCGCCAGCCCCATCTCCAACGCGCGTAGCTGCTCAAGCTTTTCGCGGCGCTCGAGCGGCGAGGGCGGGGCGGCGCAAAAGCGCTCCAGCGCGGTGCGGCGGTAGCCGTACACGCCCACATGCCGCCAGACCGGCCCCTCGCCGAAGAGCCGCGAGCGGGTGAAGTAGAGCGCGCGGCCCCGCGACCCCGGGGGCGCATCCTCCGGCAGGGCGCAGACCGCCTTGACCACGTCGGGGTTGGTCCGGTCCGCGAGCGAGGCTTCCGGCGCGACCACCGTCGCCACGTCGCAGCCCGGCTCGGCGGCGAGGAGCGCCGCGCAGGCCGAGGCGACCTCGGCGGTGGCGAAGGGCATGTCTCCCTGCAAGTTGATCACCGCCTCCACCTCGCGCCTGGGGTCGAGGGCGCCCAGGGCGGCCATGATCCGGTCTGAACCCGACGACAGGGCGGGGTCGGTCAGGACGGCGCGGCCGCCCGCGCGCGTCACCGCCTCCACGATCTCAGCGTCCCCGGCCGCGACGGCGACCGGGCCCACGTCGGCTTCCACCGCGGCGCGCCAGGCCCGCACGATCATGGGGACGCCTGCGATGTCGGCCAGCGGCTTGCCCGGCAGGCGCGTGGCCGCCAAGCGGGCGGGGATCAGGATGAGGGGGCGCACGTCGAGAGCGGTCTTCCAGGGCCGGCCGAGGACGGCGTGGGCCGGTTGCGCCGAGGGCGGTAGCGTGTAGAAGCTCGCTCCTGCAAGGCGCGGGCGCCGCGCGCTCCGCCGCGGCCGCCTGCCTTCGCCCGTTCCGACGCTTCAGATCTCCAGGCGACATGCACGACGACCTCAGGTGGAACAAGCTGTTCGGCGCCGTGCTGGGGACCGGGCTCCTGATGATGGTCCTGGGCGTGGGGTCGCAGGCGCTGTTCGCGCCCAAGCCCGCCGCAAAGGCCGGCGACCAGATCGCGATCCAGGAGGTCGCCAGCGACGCCGGCGCCGCGCAGGAAGACACCACGCCCCCCGACTGGGGCACGGTGCTGCCCGCCGGCGACGTCGCCGCCGGAGCCACCATCTCGACCAAGTGCCAGAGCTGCCACAACTTCGCCAACGGCGGCCCCAACCAGACCGGCCCCAACCTGTGGGGCGTGATCGGCCGTCCGCCGGGCAGCCACCCGGGCTTCGCCTACAGCGGCGCCATGCAGGACTTCGGCAAGAAGCAGCCGGTGTGGGACTATAACCACGTCTACGCCTTCCTGGCCGGTCCTCAGGCCTACATCTCGGGCACCAAGATGAGCTTCGTGGGCCTGAAGAAGCGCGAGGACCGGATCAACCTGATCGCGTGGCTGCGCCAGCAGAGCTCGAGCCCCGTCGCTATCCCGCCCGCCGATCCCAAGGCGGCCGCCGCCGCGAAGGCCGGGCCGGCCGCCGCGGGCTCGGCGCCCGCGCCCGATGCGAACGCGGGCGTGGCCGCCACGCCGGGCGCCTCGCCCAACGCCGCCACCGCCGCGCCGACCGGCTCTCCCACGAGCGCAGCCGCCACCCAGGCCCCCACCACGGGCGCGGCTGCGTCCCCGACCGAGATGCAGTCCACCAACCCGGGCGGTCCGCCGCTCGCGGGCACGACGCTGGGCGGCTCCAAGGCGGCGGCGACGGGCTCCGGGCCGCGCCACTGAAGCCGACCTAGGCGCTCAGGCGCGCCTCGCTTCGACCTCGCCGCCTCCCGCCGCGGCTATGCGTACGCAGGCGACCTCCAGCGGTTCGACCGCAACCGCCATGTGATGGGCGTTGGCGTGGATGAGCCGTTGGTCGTCGAGCATCAGGCCCACGTGACCGCGCCAGAAGACGAGGTCGCCGCGGCGGAGATCCTCGCGCTTGACGGCGCGGCCCAGCCTGCGCTGATCGCCGCTGTCGCGTGGGCAGCCTCGGCCGCAGGCGTAGAAGGCCTGTTGCACGAGGCCCGAGCAGTCCAGCCCCAGGCTGTCGCGCCCGCCCCAGCGGTAGGGCGCGTGCAGGAAGCGCGTGGCCACTTCCGAAGGATCGCGCGCGAAGCCCTCGCCGGTCGCGCGCGTGTGCTCGGCCCACACCCAGCCGCCCGCGGCCGCGACGAAGCCATCCCGCGCCTCGCCCGTGCGGAGGAGCGCGTTCAGCGACAGCTGCCCCAGCGGGGCGGACTTCAGCGCCGGGCGGGAAAACACGTAAGTGCGCAGCGCGACCACGCGCCGGTCGGGCGCGCGCTCCGCCGGTCCAAGCGCCTCGGCGCGCACCCAGCCGAGATAGCCGTCGCGTCCGGCCTCGCCCCACGCCCAGCCATCACGTTCGCCGAGCACGGCGAAGGGCTCTCCGTGGAGGAGCTGGTCCACCTGCTCGGCCCCGGTGTCGGGCGCGGCGCGGAGCGGCGCCTCCCAGGCGAGGCACGTTCGGGGTTCGGCTCGCCGGTAGGCCGGCGCGGGAATGACGCCCTCGTGTTCGGCGAAGTCGACGCCGTCGAACGGGGGCGCCCCGCTCACGCCGTCCGCTCCCCGCCGTAGCGGCGCTGCAGCAGACGGTCGAGCGCGCGCAGGCCCTGCGCCTCCGCTCCCTGCGGCCAGCCGGGACGGGCGCGCGGGTTCCAGCTGAAGAGGTCGAGGTGCGCCCAGCTTCCGCTCGCCGGCGCGAAGCGGCGCAGGAAGAGCGCCGCGGTGATCGAGCCCGCCTGCGCCCAGGCGTCGGCGTCGTTCTTGAGGTCCGCCACGTCCGAGGAGAGCGCCTCGTCGTAGGCGTCCCACAGCGGCATGCGCCACAAGGGGTCGGCGGTCGCCTCCGACGCCGCGGCGAGCTCGGCGGCGAGCGCGTCGTCGCCGGTGTAGACGGGGACGACCTGGGGCCCGAGCGCTACGCGCGCCGCGCCCGTCAGCGTCGCCAGGTCGATCGTGAGGTCGGGCGCGAGCTCGCCCGCGCGGGCCAGCGCGTCGGCCAGGATCAGCCGGCCCTCCGCGTCGGTGTTGCCGACCTCGACGGTCTTGCCCGCGCGCGTCTCTAGAACGTCGCCCGGACGCATGGCGTCGGCGGAGACGGCGTTCTCCACCGCGGGGATCAGGAGGCGCAGCCGCACCGGCAGGCCCCGCGCCATGACCAGGTCGGCGAGCGCCAGCGCGTGCGCCGCGCCGCCCATGTCCTTCTTCATCCAGCGCATGCCGGCCGACGGCTTGAGGTCGAGCCCGCCGGTGTCGAACGCCACGCCCTTGCCGACGAGGGCGAGCACGGGCGCGCCCTCCCCCGCCCCGTCCCAGGCGAGCTCGATCATGCGCGGCGCGCGATGGGGCGCGGCGGCGCGGCCGACGGCGTGCACGGCGGGATAGCCTTGGGCGAGCAGGGCGTCGCCGACCACCGCTTCCACCCTCGCGCCGCGGCGCTCGGCGACGCGGCGCACCGCGGCCTCGATCTCCGCCGGCCCGAGCGCGTTGGCGGGCGCGTCCACCAGATCGCAGGCGAGCGCGCAGGCTTCGGCCACCGGAAGCACCTGCGCCAGCACATCGGGCTCGACGACGAGCCGTGGCGCGGGCTCGCCGGCGTCGGTCTTGAACAGGCGGTAGCCGCGCGCGCCGAGCGCCCAGGCCAGGGCGAGGTCGGCCGCGGGCAGGCCGGCGTCGGCCTCGATGCGCCAGTCGCCCGGGGGCAGGCGCGCAGGACAGGCGCGGACCGCCATGGCGCGCAGGGCCGGGGCGCCCGCGCGTCCCTCGCCCAGTCCGAACCAAGCCCCGCCGTCGGCGTCGAGGAAGAGCCGCCCCGTTTCACCCGCGAAGCCCGCCGCCGCGGCGGGGGGCGGCAGCGCCGCGCCGGGCGCGACGAGGTGCAATGGACGCGGCGCTGCGCCGGGCGCGTCGGTCAGGCTTTTGCAGGCGGGCGGGAAGGCGCGGAGGGCGTCGATCATGCTTAACGCTTCGTTGAGCGGCGCGGGCGAGAGTGCCGGCGTGGACACCTCCGTCGCGCGAGCGAGCCCGATGACTAGTCGCAAGCCCCTGCCCCCGGCAACCGCCGCCCTCTTCGCCGGCGCCCTGGCCATCGGGGCGCTGGGCCCGGCCGCCCCCGCGCGCGCCGGCCTGTTCGGCGCGTCCAAGCCGAAGGCCGCGCCCGCCGCGGCGGCGAACGCCGACCCCGCCGCCGGCCGACCCAAGGCCGACCCCGCCCAGCGCGCCGCCGCCGAGCGCTTGGAGCCCCTCGCCCGCGCCGCCTTCTGGGCGCGCGAGGTCGACGGCGACCCGACCGACGCGGAGGCGGGCGTGCGGCTGTCGAGCGCGCTGCGCATCCTCGGCCGCAACGACGAGGCCGCCGCCGCCGCCGACCGCGTGCTCGTGCTGCACCCCGCGGACGAGACGGCGCTCCTGGAGGCCGCCCGGGCGAAGATCGCGGCGGGGCAGAGCTTCTACGCGCTCGACTACCTCACACGCGCGACGGCCGCGGCCCCCTCCGACTGGCGACCCTGGTCGCTGACCGGGGTGGCCTGCGCCGAAACCAAGCGCCCCGCCGACGCCCAGGCCGCCTGGGCGCGCGCGCTGCAGCTCTCGCCCGGCAACCCGGCGGTGCTCTCCAACATGGCGATGAGCCTCGCCCAGCGAGGCCGCGGCCAGGAGGCGGAGGGTCTCCTGCGCCAGGCCGCCGCCTCCCCCGCCGCCGGCGTGCAGGAGCGGCAGAACCTCGCGCTCGTGCTCGGCATGGAGGGCAAGCTCGGGGAAGCCGAGCAGCTGATCCGGCGCGACCTGCCGCCGGACGCCGCCGACCGCAACCTGGCCTATCTGCGCGGCGCGCGCTGAAGGCTGCGCTCGGAAGGCGGCTCGACCGCCCGGGCTCTAGTTCGTCTTCGCGGGCGCGGCCGCGACCGTCGAGGCCTGGGAGGTCGCGCCGTGCTTGCCGAAGGCGCGGGAGAGCGCGGGCTGCAGGATCACGATGAACAGCACCGGCAGGAAGAAGATGATCATCGGCACCGTCAGCTTGGCGGGAAGCTGCGCCGCCTTTTTCTCGGCGGCGGCGACGCGCAGGTCGCGGTTCTCCTTGGCCATGACGCGCAGCGCGGCGCCCAGCGGCGTGCCGTAGCGCTCGGCCTGGATCATGGCGGTCATCACCGCCTTGATGCCGGGGTTGGGGTTGCGCCGCGATAGGCCCTCGTAGGCCTGGCGGCGCTCGGGCAGGTAGGAGAGCTCGGCCGTGAGGAGCGACAGCTCCTCAGCGAGCTCGATGGAGGCCGCCCCCACCTCGCCCGCCACCTTCTGCAGCGCCGCCTCCACGCTCATGCCGCTCTCAACGCAGATGAGCAGCAGGTCGAGCGCGTCGGGGAAAGCCATGCCCACGGAGGCCGCACGCTTGCCGATGCGGTTCTTCAGGACGATGTTGGGCAAATAAAAGCCGATGCCGAAGGCCATAACCACCGCGCAAAGCCGCGGCAGGGGCGCCATGTGCAGCGGGTTGAGCACGTTGACGTACAGCGCGACGACCACGCCCAGCACGCACGGCGTGACGAAGCGGAAGAAGTAGAACACCTGGAGCGGCTTGGGCCCGCGATAGCCCGCCTGCGCCAGGTTGTCGGCGAGCTTGGGGTCTTCCAGGAGCTTGGACAGCTTCAGCCGCTCGACGACGCGCTTAGTGACGTTGCCTTCGGCGTGGCGCAGGCCGCCGCTCTCGCCGCGCGCGGCGATCTGGGCGCGCGAGGCGCGGCGCAGCTCCTCGCGCCGGTTGGCCACGAGCTTGAGCCGCCCTTCCAGCCGGTCGCCCTTGAACATGGGCGTCGCGAGCGTCAGCACCGTGGCGAAGGTCAGCGCGGCGACGCCCACCGCCACGAGGTTGGCGCCGTTGTCGAAGAAGGCGAGGACGGTTTCCATGGCGCGCCCTCAGATCTTGAAGTTGATCATCTTGCGCATGACCAGGACGCCCATGGTCATCATGACGACGCCGACGCCCAGCGCGAAGTGTCCGCCGGGGGTGAAGAAAAGGGGCGTCATATAGCCGGGCGACACCACCGTCACCAAGAGCATGACGGCGGGCGGAAGCGAGCCGATGATGCCGGCGCTGGCCACCGCTTCACCCGACAGCGCCTTGATCTTCTCGCGCATCAGCTTGCGCGCCCGCAATACGGTAGAAAGGTTGCCCAGCGCCTCGGCCAGGTTGCCGCCCGTCTTCTGCTGGATGGCCAGGACGATGGCGAAGAAGCGCACCTCCGGCAGCGGCATGCGCGCGTACATCCGCTCCATCGCCTGGTCCAGCGCCACGCCGCCCGAGAGGTTCTCCACCATGCGGCGGAACTCGCCGCCGACGGGTTCTGGGCTCTCGCTGGCGATCACGCGGAGGCAGTCGTTGACGGGCAGGCCCGACTTGATGCCGCGCACGATGATGTCGATGGCGTTGGGGAACTCGGACGTGAACATCTTGCCGCGCTTCTTGCACTTGCCGGACAGCCACCAGCGCGGGAGACCCAGCCCCGTCACCACGCCCGCGCCGAGCGCCGGCAGCGGCATGTGGGTCACGATCAGAAGCACCACCGCGCCGCCCAGGCCCAGGGCGGCCGAGACGATCCAGAAGGTGCGCACGCTCCAGGTCAGCCCGGCCCGCAGAATGCGCGCCTCGAGCGTCAACTTGGCCTTGCGCTCCTGCTGCTCGGCTTGGCGGAGGTTTAGGAGGATCTGCTTGCGGCGGTTCGCGGCCGCGTCGCCGCTGCGGCCCGCCCGCGACGTCTCGGCGCGGCCCGTCGTTGCGACGGCCTGCATGCGCTTGGTCGCGCGCGCGCCGCCCGACGCCGAGCCGCCACCGGCCAGGCCCACGCCCAGCCCCGCCACGATGACGAACCCGAAGACCGCGACGAAGACGAAGATGACGTTCGGGTCCACGCTTCGCTACTCCGCCGCGTCCAGCGCTTCGGCGAGCTCGCGCTCCAGCCCGTAGTAGCGCGCGCGGTCCCAGAAGCGCGGGCGCGCGATGCCGGTCGAGCGGTGGCGGCCCGCCACCTTGCCGTCGGCGTCCTCGCCCTGGATCTCGTAGAGAAAAAGGTCCTGGGTGATCACCACGTCGCCCTCCAGCCCCACCACTTCGGTGATGTGGGTGATGCGGCGCGAGCCGTCGCGCAGGCGCGCGGCCTGGATGATCACGTCGATGGAGCCCACGATCATCTCGCGGATGGTCTTGGAGGGCAGGCCGTAGCCGCCCATGGTGATCATCGACTCCAGGCGGCTGATCGCCTCGCGCGGGCTGTTGGCGTGCAGGGTGCCCATCGAGCCGTCGTGGCCCGTGTTCATCGCTTGCAGGAGGTCGAACGCCTCCGGCCCGCGCACCTCGCCCACGATGATCCGCTCCGGGCGCATGCGCAGGCAGTTCTTGACGAGGTCGCGCATGGTGATGGTGCCCTGCCCCTCCAGGTTGGGCGGGCGCGTCTCCAGCCGCACGACGTGGGGCTGTTGCAGCTGCAGCTCGGCGGCGTCCTCGCAGGTGACCACCCGCTCGGTCGGGTCGATGAAGGCGGTCATGGTGTTCAGGAGCGTGGTCTTGCCCGAGCCCGTGCCGCCCGAAATCAGCACGTTGCAGCGCGAGGCGCCGATCACGCCCAGAACCCGCGCCCCTTCCGGCGAGATCGAAGCCCATTCCACGAGATTTCTCATGGTGAGCTTGTCCTTCTTGAACTTCCGGATCGTCAGCGTCGGCCCGTCGATGGCGAGCGGGGGCGCGATGACGTTGACGCGGGAGCCGTCGGGCAGGCGCGCGTCGCAGATGGGCGAGCTCTCGTCCACGCGGCGGCCCACCTGGGAGACGATCCGCTGGCAGATGTTCATCAGCTGGGCGTTGTCGCGGAAGCGCACGTTGGTCAGCTGCACCCGGCCGCCGACTTCGATGAAGACCCGGCTGGCCCCATTGACCATGATGTCGGCGATGTCGTCGCGCGCGAGCAGGGGCTCGAGCGGGCCGTAGCCCAGCACGTCGTGAATGATGTCCTGGACCAGGTGGTCCTGCTCGGCGGCGGACATCTGGACGTTCTTGATCGCCACGAGCTCGGCGACGATGTCGCGGATCTCGACGCCGGCGGTCTTGGGATCGAGCTGGGCGAGCTGCCCCAGGTCGATGGTGTTCAGGAGCGCCGTGTAGATCGTGGTCTTGGTGGCGTGGTAGTAGTCGCTCTGCTCGCGGACGATCTCGGTGACGTTGCGGCCGCCGGCCTGGGCGGCGCGCAGTTGGTCGAGACCCGACGCGCGCTCCTTCTTCACCGCAGGCGCGGCGTCGCCTGGCGGCAGGGCGGGCGTGGACGCCACGGGGGCGGCCGCGGGCTTGGCGGCCCGGCGCGGCTGGATGTCGAGCCGCTGGGGGCGCGTGGCGATCTCCGGCGCGCCCGCGGCGGGCGCCTCGGGAGGCGGCGTCGCGGGGAGCGGCGCGGGGGCCGGGGCGCCGGGGGCGCGTTTGCCGAACACGGCCTGCGCCTCAGGCCCGCTTGACCAGCCGCTCGATCAGCGATCGCGGCTTGGCCTCGACCACCTCCCGGCGCGTCATCGATTGAGCGAATTGGAGGAGCGCTTCCGAGGCCTTCGCCTTGGGGTTCACCTCCGCGATCATCTGGCCGTTGTTGGCGGCCTGGCCGAACAGCTTGGCGTCGAACGGGATCACGAGCGCGGGCTCCATCCCCATCGCCTTGGTGAAGTCCTTCAGCGGGATCTCCGGCCGGCCCGGCAGGCCCGTCTGGTTGAGCACGAGCCGGGGCGGAGCGTCGTTGGCGCGCGCCTTGCCGAGGAGCTCTAGCAGGTTCTTGCCGTTGCGGAGCGAGGCGAGATCGGGCTGGGCCACGATCACCACGTCGTCGGCGGCGACCAGCGTGCGGCGCATCCATCCGGACCACACGTGCGGCAGGTCGAGCACGACATAGGGCGCCGAGGAGCGCAGCTTGGTCGCCACCTCCTCGTAGGCCTCGTCGGAGATGGCGTAGTCGTCGTCCAGCGTGGCGGGGGCGGCGAAGAGCGACAGCCGCTCGGTGCAGCGCGCCATCATCCGGTCCATCAGCGTGGGGTCCAGGCGGTCGGGCTTGGAGAGCGCGTCGTGCAGGCCCTGGACGGGGTCCTGGTTGAAGTCGAGCCCGGCGGTGCCGAAGGGCAGGTCGTAGTCGACCACGCAGCAGTTGGCCTCGATCTTCTCGGACAGGCACCAGGCGAAGTTGTGCGCCAGGGTCGAGGCGCCCACCCCGCCCTTGGCCCCCACGAAGGCCACGGTGCGACCCACGAACGGTGTCGCCGGGTCGGCGTAGAGGCCGGTGATGGTGCGGATCAGCGTCAAGGGCTGCAGCGGCGGGACGAGGTACTCGCTCACGCCCCGGCGCATCAGCTCGCGGTAGAGGCCGATGTCGTTGGCCTCGCCGATCACGACCACCTTGGTGCCCGGGTCGCAGACCTCAGCCAACCGGTCGAGCTCGGCGATCAGCTGGGCGGCGGGCGAGAGGTTCTCGACGATCACGAGCGCGGGGGTGGGTGCGGTGGCGTAGAGCGCGAGCGCCTCGGGCAGGCCGCCCGGCCGCACGGCGGTGGAGGCGCGCTGCAGACGGCGGTCGCCCGCAGCAGCCTGGGCCACGGCGGCCGTCTCGGCCCGCTGGCAGAAGACGTGGATGGCGATGCGCGGCACCGCCGCCTCGCCCAGCGCCGCCTCGGCCGACGCGATCATGGCCGCGACCGGGTTCGCCGCGCCGCCCGACGGCGACGTCGCGGGCGCGGCCTCCTCGTCGAAAGCCACGTCGGCGAAGGGCTCGATCTCGGTCAGGTCGTCGTCGAAGTCGGCGGGCACGCTGGTGGCGAGCCCCTCGTCCGCGACGTCCGGCTCCGGATTCGAGGCGGCGACCACGATCGACTCGCTCGGGCTCGCCAACCGCTCGGGCGAGGCGAAGGCATGAGTCCAGTCGGATGTGAAATCGCCGTCGGCCTCCGTCGTCGGCGCCGTTCCGGGCGCTGCGTCGTCGGCGGCAGCCACAGCGTCGGCGTCGATCGACGCCTCTCGCTCGTCTTCGGGCTCGGCGGTGGAGACAGAAGCGCTCTGCGGCGCGAACGCCCCGTTGCGGACTTCGGGCGCGTCGTCGTCGAAGCCCTCGAACACGTCGTCGAAGGGGTCGTCGTCGTGGGGAGCGGGGGCGGGGTGCGTCATGCTCAGTTCACCGCCGTCGCTGAGGCGACGCCGTTGGCTTGGGCGTCCTTGGCAGAAGAGGTCACCGCCCCCTGGCGATAGCGGTCCAGCACGATGGCGCGGCGCACGCTGTCGGCGGGCGCGGTCGGCGCGGGGCGCTCCAAGTCGTGCGGATCAGCGATCATGGCGGCGAGGTTGGCGGTCGCGGCGCAGCCGAAGTGGCGGCTGGGGCCGTTCGACTTGGTGGCCACGAGGTTGTCCCAGCCCTGCAGGCAATCGGGGCCGTGCGCCTCGTAGCGCTCGTAGCGCACCGTCACCGGCGCGCCGGGGCGGCCGGCGGCGTCGTAGTCGGCGACCCGCAGGCTGGCGGGCGGCACGCCGAGCGCGTTGAGGAGGGCGGCGACCCCTACCGCGGCGGCGTGCGGGTCAGAAGGCTCGGCGCTGTTGCGGGGGGCCTGCACCACGACCGGCTGCGTCGCGCCCGCGTCGCGCCAGCGCTGGGCGTAGGCCTGCAGCGCCGCGCGCTGGTTGGCCGACACGCCGGCAGGGTGGACGGAGAGCGACAGGAGGTCGGGCGACTGGTCGACGGTGATGGCGTACTGGTCGAGCGGGGTCGGCGCGTCCTTGACGAAGTTGGGTGGCGTCTTGCTCGCGCTCGCAGCCCCGCCGTGCGGCGAGGTGGAGGCGCAGCCCGCGAGGCTTGCGGCGAGAAGGACGGCGAGGGCGCGCGTGGGGCGCGCGCGGTTAGTCGACGACATAGCCGAAGGGCCCCTGATAGGTCTGGCCGGCGGTGGCGGGCGTCACGGGCTTGTTGAAGCCCGCGTTGATCTTGCCGAGGAGGTTGGTCTGCAGGTCGTCGGCGATTTGCAGGCCGTCGGCCGGCGTGGAGAGCTGGTCGGGCCGCACCGACTTCACGAGGTAGGGCGTGACGATCACGACCAGCTCGCTGTCGTTCTGCTGGTAGTCGCGCGAGCGGAACAAGGCGCCCAGGACCGGCAGCTGCATCAGCCCCGGCAGGCTGTCGAGCGTCTGCTTGGTCTGCGACTGCATGAGGCCGGCGATGGCCATGCCTCCGCCCGAGGGCAGCTCGACCACCGTCTCGGCGCGGCGCACGTTGAGTCCTGGGATGGAGAGCGAGGGGGCGGCGGTGGTGGTCGTGCCGCTGACCGTGTTGGAGAGGGTGAAGCTGCCGACGTTGGTGAGTTCGGACACTTCGGTGGAGATCTTGAGCGAGATGCGGCCGCGGCTCAGCACCACCGGCGTGAAGCCTAGGCCCACGCCGAACTGCTTGAACTCCACGCTGATGCGGCCGGTCGCGTCCTCTCCCACAGGCACGGGGAACTCGCCGCCGGCCAGGAACTTGGCGCTCTCGCCGGAGATGGCGGTCAGGCTGGGCTCCGCCAGGGTGCGCACGAGGCCCACGCGCTCGAAGGCCTGCAGCATGGCGTCGGCCTGGTTGAGCCCGGTCGACCCCGCGACGCCCTTCTGAACGTAAGTCGCCGGGTTGCTTCGGTCGGCGTACGTCGAGGTTTGGGCGCCTGGATAACTATAACTCGTGGCGGGGTTGTAGTTCGGGAGCTTGCTGTTGACAGCATTCAGAAACCCGATCTGATCCCTGGTGAGACCGGCGCCCCCGTTGACGTACTGCTGCTCGAGACTGGCGATATTGTTGACCGTCACCCCTGCGCTGGCCGCCGTGACCGTATGAGCCGCGCCCGCTGTGCTCAGTCCAGTTTCAGGATCCGTCGCTACGTTGGTGACGTCGGTCGTGGTGGTGCCCAACACACCTGCAAGATAAGTGGTCGCTCCGCTTGTCTGCGAAGCCGTCAGCGTTGATGCGGCCCCAGTGAGGAATGTGGTAAGTACGCTGGAAAGCTGTCCAGCGGGGATGCCGCCAAGGTTTCCCAAGAGATTTGTGAAAGGAAACGCGCTCACCGGCTGGCTGGTAGTGTTCACCGCATAGCCGCCGCTCGCCGAGCCCAGGTAGGAGCCGTTCACGCCATAGGTCGGGGCCTTGAGGAACGAATACTGCGGCATGCCGAGCTGGCCGGTGATGGCGCTCAGATCGAAGCCCAGCTGCTTGATAATGGAGCGGTTGACCTCCACGATCTTGACCTTGAGCATGACCTGCTCGCCGCCCGCGACCGCGATCATGTTCACCACCTGCTGGGGTTGGCCCACGAAGGCGGCGGCGAGCCTGGCGGCCTTGTCCGCCTCGGCGGCGGAGGAAGCCTCGCCCGAGAGGATCAAGCTGTCGTTGGCCGACTCTACGCGGATGGAGGTATCGGGTAGCAGCCGCGAGATGGTCTGCTGCACCGCGCCCGCGTCCTGGTCGACACGGATGTCGAGCCGCAGGATCTGGCGGCCCATGCCGTCCACGAAGGTTGCGTCGGTCTGGCCGGAGGTCACGCCCATCACGTAGATGCGGCGCGGCGTCGACAGCTGGACGTCGGCGACCTTGGGGTTGGAGACCATCACGTCGCGGGCGTCGACCGGCAGCTCGACCACCGCCGACTTGCCGCGTGGCAGCGACATCTGGCGCACCGCGCCCGCGCCCACCCCCACGCGCACCGTCTGGGCGGACACCTGGCCGGGCACGGCGGTGGCGGTCGGCAGGCCGGCGTCCGACGCCGGGGCGTAGCGCGCCCGGGAGGCCGCGATCGCCTCGCGCACGGGGGCGCCGGCGAGCTGGGGCTGGGCGTCGGCCAGGAGGGGCGCGGCCGCCGGAAGGAGCGCGGTGGCGCCGACGAGGGCGAAGCGGAGGGAGCCGCGCACGGCGGGACGGATCATCGCGCGACCTTCACGTCGGTGGACTGGCCGGATCGGAACACGTGCACGACGCTGGCCTGCGGGGCCGTGTATCCGACCTCCGAAGGCCCCTGGGCGTCGGCGTAGGAGCGCAACACGAGGGTGAGGTCGCCCTGGGCGCGGGCGGCGACGAGGAGTTCGGCCTGGCCGGCCGACACCTCCAGCGTGCCGGTTGCGCCGACCACCGAAGCCCCCTTGTCGACGTGGGTGTTCTGGTCAATCGCCAGCACCCTGACGTTGCGCATGATGCTGGAGGCCGTCACCGTGGGGCCGCCGGGCGCGATGGCCGTGGCGTCGAGCTTGCGGGTCTGCACCACGTCTACGTGGTCGCCGGGCAGGATGAAGCCGCCCGCCGCGCTCTCCGTCGTGATCGGCACGCTCATGGCCCGCATGCCGGGGTCGAGCGTCACCGCCATCACCCCGCCCGCGCCGCCGCGCACGAGCTTGGAGGCGACGATCGGTTCGTGCGCGCTGATAGCTGTGCGCACGACCGCGCCCATCAGGGGCGCGGCGGGGCCCATGTCGCCCGTGAGGGTCGCGGTCGCCGTCTTGGCCGCGCCCTGGGCTGCGGCTGCGATCTTGCCCTCGGCGGTGGGCGGGGCGGCGAGCCGCGCCGGGCCGTCGACGATGAAGTTGGGATTGAGCCCGTCGGACGGCCACTCCTGCCATGAGAAGCTGTCAGCCCCGATCACGTCGCCGACAGCGAGGTCCTTCTTGGCGGTGAGCACACGCAGGACGGGCTTGGCAGGAGCGACCGGAACGACGGAGGTCATCACGTGCCGCTTGGGGGCGGCGAGGCCGCGCGCCACGAAGGCGGCGCCCAGAGCCACCACCAGGGCCACGAGGCTCACCAGGATGATGCGGGGCTGGGCCATGGGCCGGATCGTCTCCTCCCGCCCGATGGGTCGCCGGGCCTGCACCTCACCCTGGCCGCGACAGGGTTAACGGCCGGCTACCGCCCGTGATTATCGGCGGCGTGTCGCAGACTCAGTTCGCCGCATGCGCCAGAGCGGCGGCGACGGGGCTGGCGGGAAAGGTCAACAGCGCGCCGGCGGCGATAGCCACGCCGTAGGGCACGCTCTCGCCGGGCGTGAGGAGCCGCCGTAGCCAGGCGGGCGCGCCCGCGGGCGTCCAGTCGCGCAGCTTGCGCGCGTAGAGAAGTGTGAGCGCCAGGGCGCCCCCCGCGACCGCGGTCACCGTCAGGAACGGCAGAAAGGATGCGACGCCCAGCCACGCCCCGCAGGCCGCCATCAGCTTGGCGTCGCCGCCGCCGACCCAGCCCAAGGCGAAGAGCGCCATGCCAAGCACCAGCGCGCCCGCGCCCACGAGGAGGCCCATGCCTACCGCCGGGAGCGGCACGCCAGCGGCCAGCGCCACGGGCGCAAACAGGCCGGCTGCAGCGAGCGAAATCCAGTTGGGGATGGTGTAGCTCGTCGCGTCCCGCAGGGCGGCGATGACCACCAGCGCGGGGAAGATCGCCAGCCCGCAGAGAGACACGAGGTGCATCGGAGGTCTCCGGGCGGGAACGCCGGCCCGGAGGCGGGCTCAGCTGGTCGGGGCCGCGGCGATGAAGCCGGCCAATCGCGTGAACAGCCCGTTGATGTTGGAGCCTGCGAGCGTCACGCCAGCGAGGATCACCAACATGATCGCGCCCAGGATCAGGGCGTACTCGACCGCGGTGGCCCCGCGTCGGTCGCGCCCAAATGAGCGGAGAGAGGTGGGGCGGCGCATGCCGGAAGCCGGCGGACGCCGCCCCGTCGTCCTCAGCTGCCGGCGGGCGCGGTGGTGCCGACGGTGGTGGCGATCGCGTTGAACTTTTTGCCGAGGTTTCCGCCGAGGAGCGTCGCGCCGCCGATGATGGCGCAACCGATCAGGGCGGCGATCAGGCCGTACTCGATGGCCGTGGCGCCCGACTCGTCTTGGGCGAAACGCTTCATGAAGGTCGTCATTCTGTCCGTCTCCTGGTTGATAAGCCCGAGTGGAGGGCTCGAGCTCATCTGCTCGTCGGCCCGGAACACGATGGGGAAGATGACCGCAGACCTTTAACGTCGAGTGAAACGTAGAAAAACGTTATGGTGAACACATGCCTAATGCTTTGGAGACGCTGTCGAGCAGGGCGGGCCGACGTCTTGAGACTTTGTTGACCATTCCCGCACAGGCTGCGCGCGATCTCCTGCCGCAACCCTCGAGAGCCTGTCCCCATGCGCGCGCTTCCCGCCCTCGCCGCGCTCGGCGCCCTGGCCCTGGCCAGCCACGCCGTCGCGGGCACGCTCACCCTGGCGCTGAACCACTCGATGCGCCTGCCCGTCGCGGGCCCGGCCTCGTCCGTCGTGGTGGGCAGCCCGTCGGTCGTCGACGTGGCCGTGGTCGACAGCCGCACGGTGTTCGTGAGCGGTCGCTCGCCCGGAGAGACGGACGTGACGGTGATCGACCCGCTAGGCCGGATCGTGTTCCGCGGCGACGTGGCGGTGACGGCGGGCGGCTCTTCGGTCAACGTCTATCGCGGCGCGACCCGCAGCCAGGCGGTGTGCGCGCCCTACTGCCGCACCCTGTCCAACGATGAGGCCAGCGCCGCACCCGACGCCCCGGCGATGGCCGCCGCGCCTTCGTCCCCCGGTGCGTTCGGCTCCATCGCCGCCGCCGTCGGCGGGACGGGCGCCTCGACCACCCGCGGCGTCACCGCCGTCGGCCAGGCGCTGTCGCCGCCGTCGTCGCGCTGATCTCGCGGACGTCCGGGCTCTAAACACACCCTTAGCCTAGACTTCGTAAGCTCCCTTCCCGGTCAGGACGGAGGAGGCGAAGGCATGCGCAAGCGATCCCCGGTCGGGCGAACCGATCGCGCGCTCCTGCACGACGTGCGCGGGGCCACCGCGATCGAGTTCGCGATCCTGGCCGTGCCTTTCGTCCTGACCATGCTGGCCATCGCCGAGTACGGCTACGTCTACATGCTCGACGTCTCGCTCGACAACGCGACGGCGGCGGCCGCGCGCCAGATCCGCACCGGCCAGATGCAGACCTCGACCGACCCCGCGCCCGCGCCCGACCGCTTCCGCAAGCTCGTGTGCGCCAACGCGAGCTGGATGAACAACTGCCAGTCCACGCTCAAGGTGCAGGCGACGACGCTGGCGAGCTGGACGGGCGCTTCCTCGCCGACGCCCGTCACCAACGGCGTGCTGACCGATGGCCCGTTCAACATGGGTTCCGACGGCTGCATCGTGCTGGTGAAGGCCTACTATCCCTGGACCATGGTGACGCCCTCGATTTGGAGCGGGCTGAACAAGCTCAAGAACAACCAGGTCCTCTTGAGCGCGGGCTCGATCGTCCTGAACGAACCCTATTCGAGCGGTTCATCGACGCCGCCGCCCGCTACGCCGAGCTGCTGACATGCGCATCCATGGCCTCCGACGGTTCCTGCGCGCGCGAGACGGCGCCGCGGCGGTGGAGTTCGCCTTCACCTTCCCAATCCTCCTGACGCTCCTCTTCGGCATGATCGAGGTAGGCCAGCTTCTCGTGGCCAAGCACCGCGCCGACAACGCGGGCTCGAGCGTAGGCGACATCATCTCGCGCCTGTCGTCGCTCACGAGCACGCAGGAGACCGACATCTTCAACGCCGCCACCGACATCATGGGTTCTGCGGCCGTACGTCCTCCAGACCTGCGGGTCAGCGAGATCTTCGTCATGCCCAACGGCTCGCTCCGCTATATCTGGAGCGACGCCCAGGGCAGCTCCATGCCGCCCTTCAGCCACTGCGCGGCAGCCACCCTGCCGCAGATGTCGGCGACAGTGCTGACACCGGGCAGCTACTTCGTGCTGTCGGAGGTGCGTTACGCCTGGACCTCGCCCTTCAGCTTCGTCCTGAAGAATGGGGTCACCCTCTCGTCGGCCAGCGTGCTGAGCCCGCGCACCGGCTCCGTCACCCGCCAGAACGCCTCGACCACCGCCTGCACCTGATCCGGCCCGCGCGCCCGCGCGCCAGGGCGTGATAAGCGGGCGCCATGGACGGCGCCCAGCCTGCCGGCTTCGAGCCTTTCCCTCTCCCGTCCCAGTTCGCCGACTGGTTCACCGGGCGGGGCTGGGCGCCGCGACCCCACCAGCTCGCCATGCTGCACGCTCAGAGCGCGGGCGAGCACGCGCTCCTGATCGCGCCTACCGGCGGCGGCAAGACGCTGGCGGGCTTCCTGCCGAGCCTCGTGGAGCTCGCGGCGCGCCCGCGCGAACCGAGGCGCCCGCGCGGGCTGCACACCCTCTATGTCTCGCCGCTGAAGGCCCTGGCCGTGGACGTGGCGCGCAACCTCGACGCGCCGGTCGCCGAGATGGACCTGGCCGTCACGGTGGAGAGCCGCACGGGCGACACGGGCGCGGCCAAGCGCGAGCGCCAGCGCTCCCGCCCGCCCGACATCCTCCTCACCACCCCCGAGCAGCTGGCGCTGTTCTGCGCCTGGGAGGGCGCGCGCGCCTATTTCGCCGACCTCCGCTGCGTGGTGCTCGACGAGATCCACGTGCTGCACGCCTCCAAGCGCGGCGACCTCCTGAACCTGGCGCTGGGTCGCTTGCAGAATTTCGCGCCCGCCATGCGCCGGGTGGGCCTCTCGGCCACCGTCGATGAGCCCGAGCGCATCCGCGCCTGGCTGGCGCCCGGGGGCGAGCCGGAGCGCGTGCGCCTCGTGCGCGGCGCGGGCGGGGCGGAGGCGGTGGTCGAGGTCCTGACGCCGGAGGGCGTCGCTCCCTGGAGCGGCCACCACGCCGAGCACGCCATGGCCGACGTCTACCGGGCGATCGAGGGCGCGCGCACCGCGCTCGTCTTCGTCAACACGCGCTGGCAGGCGGAGTTCGCGTTCCAGAAGCTGTGGTCGATCAACGAGGCGAACCTCCCCATCGCGCTGCACCACGGCTCGCTCGCCTCCGAGCAGCGCCGCAAGGTGGAGGCGGCCATGGCGCGGGGCGAGCTGCGCGCAGTAGTGTGCACCTCCACCCTCGACCTCGGGATCGACTGGGGCGACGTGGACCTCGTGATCCAGCTCTCGGCCCCCAAGGGCTCGAGCCGGATGGTGCAGCGCATCGGCCGCGCCAACCACCGGCTGGACGAGCCCTCGCGCGCGCTCCTCGTGCCCGCCAACCGGTTCGAGGTGCTGGAGTGCTACGCCGCGCGCGAGGCGATCGCCGAGAACGCGCTGGACGGCGACCCGCCCCACCCCGGCGCGCTCGACGCGCTGGCCCAGCACGTCATGGGCTGCGCCTGCTCCGAGCCTTTCGACCTGGAAGCGCTCTACGCCGAGGTGCGCGGCTGCGCCCCCTTCGCCGACCTGTCGTGGGAGGACTGGGAGGCGGTGGTCGACCTCGTGTCCACCGGCGGGTACGCGCTGAGGGCCTACGACCGCTTCCGCAGGATCGTGCGGACCGAAGACGGCCTGTGGAAGGCGACCAACGGCCAGGTCGCCCAGCGCCACCGCATGAACGTGGGCGCCATCACCGCGGCGGGCACGCTCAACATTCGCGTCTCCAATGGCAAGCGCTCGGTCCCCGGCCGCAAGGTTGGCGAGGCGGAGGAGTGGTACTTCGAGCAACTGACGCCGGGCGACACCTTCCTGTTCGCGGGCCAGGTGTGGAGCTATCACGGCATCACCGGGCTCGACGCGCTGGTCACCCCCGCCCAAGACAAGGATCCCAAGATCCCGTCCTGGGGCGGCTCCAAGTTTCCGCTCTCCACCTTCCTGGCCAAGCGCGTGCGGCGGCTGATGTGGGACGAGGCGCGCTGGGGCGAGCTGCCGGCGGACGTGCAGGACTGGCTGCACATCCAGCGCGAGCGCTCGGCTATCCCGGGGCCGGACGACATGCTCTTGGAGACCTTCCAGCGCGGGCGGCGCCATTACTTGGTGGCCTACCCCTTCGAGGGGCGGCTCGCGCACACCACGCTCGGCATGCTTCTCACCCGCAGGCTGGATCGCGCGGGCGCGGGGCCGCTCGGCTATGTCTGCAACGACTACGCGCTGTGCATCTGGGCGCTGAAGCCCATGGGCGAGCTCGACCACGCCCAGTTGTTCGACCAGGATATGCTCGGCGACGACCTCGAGTCCTGGCTCGACGAGAGCTTCATGATGAAGCGCACCTTCAAGGGCTGCGCCCAGATCGCCGGCGTGATCGAGCGGCGCCTGCCCGGGCGCGAGAAGACCGGCCGGCAGGTCACCTTCTCCACCGACCTCGTCTACGACGTGCTGCGCCGCCACCAGCCCGACCATCTCCTCCTGCGCTGCGCGCGCGTCGACGCCGCGGCGGGGCTCCTGGACGTGGCGCGGCTGGCGCTCCTCCTGCGGCGGATCGAGGGGAGGATCGTGCACAAGCCGCTGCGGCGGGTGTCGCCCTTCGCCGTTCCCGCCATGCTGGAGATCGGCCGCGAGCGCGTGCGCGGGGCCGCGGAAGACATGGTGCTGGCCGAGAACGAGGCCGAACTCGTGGCGGAGGCGCTGTGGGCGGAGGGCGTGGTGGACGACGGTGGCGAGGGGGTGGGGCAGGAGGTGGGGTGAGGCTGGCGCTTCGATCGGACGCCGGGTTGGGCGCCGTGCTCGGTCGCGTCAAGGCGACCTGCTTGCGCTGGTGCTGCGCTTCGCTCCGCAGCCTTGACCCGCCCTGCGCGCGACGGCTGACCGGAGGGGTCGGGAC
>CAXTAO010000007.1:0-129773 GCA_964242625.1 uncultured Caulobacteraceae bacterium
GCTGAACCACGTCCTAAGCTGAGGCAGGAACGTCCGCTACTCGGAGTCGAGCCGACGTCCGCTTCTGGCGCTTCACCGCCTACTCGACGGTGACGTGAATCCGGTGGCTGTGCGCGGCCAGGTAGCCCGGGTAGTTCCAGGTGTCGTCGGGCCTGTCGGGCTGCGTCTGCATGGCCGAGTCGAAGGCGCGGACCACGAGCTCGTGCTCGCCCCTCGCCAGCTCGGCGTCCATCCGCCAGAGCGTCCAGGCGTGGGGCTGGGTGGAGTCCTGCTCAAGCCGTGCCTGGGACCAGTTGCGGCCGCCGTCGAGCGAGACGTCCACCCGCTTGATCGCCCGCTCAGAGGCGGTGGCCCACCCCCGCAGGGTGAGCGCACCCGCCTTCAGCCGGGCGCCGCGCTGCGGTTCGCAGATGGCCGAGTTGAGCGGCATGGCGTCGATCGTGAGGCCCGCATCCCAGTCCGCCTCCCCTTTGGCGACTTTTGGCGGGAACAGCTTGTAGTCCTTGCGCTGGATCGGGCTCTCGGCAGGCTCGCCTTGGACCCTGATCTCCTGCACCCACTTGGCGCTGCGCACGCCGGCGTACCCCGGCACGACCACGCGCAGCGGGTGGCCGTGCTCCGGGGTGAGCGGCTCGCCGTTCATCGCGTAGGCCAGCAGAACATCATCTGTCAGCGCCTTCGCCATGCCGATGGAGACGCCGTAGCGGCCCCTCTCGCCCTCCACCTCGATCTCGTCGGGGCTGTAAAACGCCACCTGCAGGTGCGCGTCCGTCGCGGCGCCGGCGGCGGCCAAGACGTTGCGCAGCGGCGCCCCTGTCCAACGGACGTTGCCCACTGCGCCGCCCGCCCAAGGATCGCCCTCGGTCGGAGCCACCTCCTGCAGGTCAGCGCGGCGGTTGCCGGCGCACTGCAGGCCCGATGTGACGGAGCGGGCGGTGAAGCGGGCGCGAAGCTCGGCCACGGAGACCTCGAGCGGGCGGGTCACCCGGCCCGTCACCTTCAACCGGTGGGTCGCCTCATCAAGATGTTGAACTTCGCCGTGAGTGCGGACGTAGAGGTCCCGCTGCGGCGTTATGAAAGACACGACAAGCCTGTCCAACGGCGTCTCCGCGTTGAACGGCTGGTGCGAGTGGACCTTGAGGGTGGTCTCGGCCTGTCTGGGTTCGTTCATGTAAGCCCAACGCGATCGAGGCCGCTTCGGGCGCCGCGAGTCAGCTACGCGGCTGAATTCCAATGTCGCGAAGGCGGAGGGAAGCCAAACTTCCGCTTCTGGCGCAGAACTGCCGGCCCCGCATCGAGGCGCACCGAATTGGGAAGCGGATGTGTCGGGCACCTGAGGAGGTGGAGCGCCGCCATTCGGCGTGGTTGGGTGAGGTGAGCCTGGAAGGGGTGCGGCGATGTCGCAATCAAACGAGATCAGCGCCTTGGCGCGGAACTATACCGAGGCTGTGCTGGCGAAGGACGCTCAACGACTGGCGGCGCTATACGGTGCAAACGTCAGGGTTTTCGACGCCTGGGGGTCACGTCCATACATAGGCCTCCCCGCATGGCGCGTTGCGTTGGATGGGTGGTTGACGTCGCTGGACGAGGAGGAGCGCGTCCAGGCGTCATTCAACGATGTCGACATCCTCAGCCAATCAGAGACGGGTTGGCTGACTGCACTTGTCACCTACGCGGCTTTGAACCGGACGGGCGAGACTGTTCGATGGATGCAGAACCGCCTGAGCTGGGCCGTCGCACGATCGGATAGCGGCTGGATGATCGTGCACGAACATAGCTCCGTGCCAGTCGGCCCAGACCTAAAGGGCGTGCTCCAGCCAAAGTGAACGAGAAGCGTCCCGTGTCCGGTGCGGGCCTGACCTGGAGGAACAGTGTCGGCCGGGGCAGTGTCAGACTAACGGGCGGGTAGGGAAGCGCGGGCCAGCGTGGGCCATGGCCCGCCCGCTGCCGCGCTTGCCCTTTCGCCGATTCAACTCCTCGGCGGAGGTGATCCGGCTCGTGGTGATGATGTAGGTCCGCTATCCGCTGTCGCTGCGCAACGCCGAGAGCCAGCCGCACGAGCGCGGCATCGAGGCCATGAGACGGAGCGCTTCTGGTGGAACCGCTTCGGGCCAGAGTAGATGTACCTGGGCCCGGTTTTCAGGCCGCGTTAACGAGTGGCCAGGTATTTGGGACCGCCCGCGCGCCGTCCTAGCTCCTCCTCTGCCTCGAGTTTGAGCCGCCTGCTGCCTCCAAGACGGGGGCGAGCAGGGGCGGAGCCAGCCTCGGCACATTTGGTCTGAAGTGCACGCCGACATCCTATTCAAGGCGGGGCGTCTACCGCCGCCGTGGGACGACGCATAGCGCTCGCGCCCGTCAGCGCGGCGCTCGCGAAGGCTCGAGCCCCCGGGGCCGATCACGAGGGCGAACTCGCCTTCACGGCGAAGTTCGGTTGCCTCATGGTGAACATGTGTCAAGTGTGTGGCTCCGCGCGTGGCGTAGGCGGGCAGACGCTCATCGAGCTTCGGCATCGCGCCAAGTTCATCGGGAGACATGTGGATGCTACGCGCTTCTTTCGCCGCCGGTGCGGCAGTCGCACTTCTTTTAACAGCAGGTGCCGCATCGGCTGGCGTTTACGCCGCTGACAATCCCACTGGCAGCGGGATTTACGGCATCGTTCAGTTCGATAACAATCTAGGCGTCACGGGTACGTTTCTGACCTCTGACCATGTCAATGGGGTCACTTACAACGGCGGCGACGCCTATGTTAGCACCGACAGTGGCGTGGCTCGTTACTCGTCGTCCGGTGATGAGCAAGTGAGCTATGCGAATGTGGGTGACGACCATTTCGCGGACGTTGCTTCGCGCGGAAGCGGAATTATCGCCGCAGATAACACCGGTGACGGTCTGTCGGGTGTTGTGCTCTTCGACAGCAACTTGGATGTGTCCAGCACCTTTCTCACCGACTCAGCTGTACTCGGGCTGACGAGTGATGGTAGCGATATCTTTGCAAGCCTCTCCAATGGTGTATTCGAGTATGACGCCAGCGGCAACATTCTCGCTAGTTATATGAATGTCGGAGATGACCTTTTCGGATCGCTCTCATTCGCCAACGGCATTCTGTATGCCGCCGACAACACTGGAAGCGGCCTCTCTGGCGTCGTTGAATTTGGAGCCGACTTCAATGTCGAACATACGTTCCTCACCGAAGGCTACGTCGCTGGGCTCGCTGCAGACGGGTCTAGCGTCTACGCGAGCCTAGCGACTGGCGTGGCCAAGTACGACAAGGACGGCAATCTGCTCGCAACCTACGCAAATGTTGGTAACGACAGCTTTGGTGCCCTGGCCATCGCTCCCGCCGCACCCGAGCCCACAACCTGGGCTCTGATGATGGCCGGTGTGGGTCTCGCTGGCTTCGCCCTGCGTCGCCGCCGCGAAGGCACGCTCGCCGCCGCCTAAGCGCGCCGTCCAGTCCGCACGCTCAGCCCCTCGGCTCCGGCCGGGGGGCTTTCTTTATGCGGGCAGACCGGCCCACCCGCGCGCCGCGGCTCAGTGGCGGATCGGCTTACGTGCTAGCTGATAATTGACTTAGCTCCACCCAGGCGATTTCAGCTGACCCGCATCTAGGTGTTGGAGAATACGCCTCAGTGCGGCAACATCATTCTCGTCTTCTGCGCTCCCGAGCGCGTCCTGCAGCACCACGCGAACGTCGTCGGCTTCGACCCGCTCCATCTCCCAATTCGGATATAATCGCCCGCGCCTCTCCTCGCTGAGGTCCAGCGGGACGACATCGTAATGGCGTGGATCGCCATGCAGGTTAGCGATCAGATTTCGCATCTGGGCGGAGGGGCCCTCGATCCACTGGAAGAAGACGCCGCTGCCGAAAACTAGCACCCCGGTGATGCCGCGGGCGCGATTGTGTTGTTGAGCCCACTCGACGATTCGGCCGACCTCAGCGTCGTCGACGCCTTGAGCGGCACGACTGCAGTAGACAAAAGTCAAAAGTGTGGGCGTAGCCTCGTAAACGTCCGCTGCGCCTGGGATCCCGAATTCGTCATACATGGGGTGGCTACTCCGTAAGCTAGGTAGGTCTCACCGCGTGGTGAGTCAGGACCAGCGAGAACTAGCTGGGATTTTGCAGTCGACGGTCTCGATCGTCACTACAGAAACAAACGACGATCGAGCTTTGCAGAGTGGTACCTAGAGGCGAGGACATCCGCGATAGGTAGCACGCCAGTGTCCGCGGTGGGGTCGAGGATCGCCAAGTCGACCGGCTATGTCGGTCAGGGCGGTCGCACCTACACAGCGGAAGTAGATGGACGTCAGGAGCGTGATGTGTCCGCCGACCACAAGACACCCCAACCCGTGCCCCACAACCTCGTGAGCGACGGCGGCAAGGGTGGCGACGAGCACACCGATGCCCGCATCGGTGACCCGATCGCGGTGAGGTCCAGCCTGCGCCACAAGTGGTTAATGACACGGCCCAATTTCCGTGACAACAGCCGCAACAGGCCGGGAGTGTGTCAGGGCTGTGCCGCAGACATTGGTGACTCTTCTGAGAAGGGCCACTCCCCGGAGCGAAGCCATTAGCCGCTCCTGGCGCTAGTCAGACGCGGCAGGCACTTGCCGCTACTATCGCTTCTGATCTTGCAGCGCCTGGTTACTGGAAGACGGCGAAGTAAGTGATGTCGCTCCTAAAAGACTTGAGAACGATCAGTCGGTAGCCTGCAGCGGCAAGCTCGCACGTGAGGAACCGAGCGCAAGGTGACCGAGTCAGACTCCGCTACGGAGGAACCGATCGCTGGCAGCCTTATTTCGTCAATGTTTCGCGGCGATTTATTTCGGCTTTCCCCTTTTTGGCTTACGAGCCTCTTTGTTGATTTAGGCCTGTCCCTTCGCCACGTGCTGTCGCCTTTGATGCTGAGTGCCGCAACGTCCGTTACCCCTTAAGGACTTTAAGTCAGGACCAAGCGTCAGCGAGTGTCCCGTTCCTGGAGCTTAGCTAATGCGCGCCTGGCGCATCGAGCCGAAGCACACGCGTACTGCGCGTCGAGTCTGTAGAGGATGTTCAAGGCGACAGGGGAGCAATAAGCGGCTGTCGTCGGCTTTGCCATCCCGTTTAGCCGCGGGGCGCCAACATTGCGCAAAGACCGGTCAGAAGGACCAACGCACGGGCGCCGGCTAACTTGGTGTCGCCGTCTCGGAGCTCGCTGTTTAGGACGGCGGCTGATGCAGCCGCCACCATCGCTCCGCCGAGGCGACGCGTGGCGCGTGGGATCATGAGGGTGCCACCGACCACCTCAACCAGTGCGACGAGACGCATGTCGGACTGCGACCAGCCCAGGCCACGGAACATGCGATTGTACGAGCCTTCGCCCGCCAATTTATCGCCGCCCGCGATCGCGATCGCGGTCCCAAGCGCCGGGTAGATGATGGACATGGAGGTCTCCGGTCAGCGCCGTGCTAGCGCCCATCCGTCCAAACGCACCAGCGTCGCCCTCGGGCAATAAACTCGACCCCAAATCCCGGCCGACTCGAACCGGCGGCACGTCCGCTTGCCGGAGCGAAGCCAACGTCCGCTCCTGGCGCTATCGTGCCTAAGCGTGTTGTGCGCACGCCGAAGCGGCGAGGACCCGGCACGGATCTGCGACGCATGCACGCATGCACGCCTGCGCTGCCTTCAGCCGCAACCCCGCTCAACGTGCCGGGGCCTCGGGTGCTAAGCGGAGGAAGCGCGCGGCGTTGTCGTGCAGGATGTCGCGCTTCTGTTCGGAGGTCAGGAACGGGGCCGCTCGGATGGCGGCCACCGCCGCGGGCAGGGCCTGCGGCCACACCATCTGATCGGAGCCGAACATGACTCGGCGACCGTAGCCCGCGTCGACCGGCCGTTTCAGGTAGCCCCAGAACTCCGCGCGCGGCTGCGTCCAGTCGATCACCGCCGTGTCTACGTACACCTGGGGGTGGGCATAGAGCAGGCCGATCATCCGGTCGGCGTTGGGCCAGCCCGCGTGCATGACGTAGAGCCGCAACTTCGGGTGGCGCGCCAAGACGTCGTCCAACAAAAGCGGGTCGGACAACTGCATGCGGTAGGCGGGCGCGGCGCCGATCACCGCCGCCCCCGGCGGCCCCGGGCCGACGTGAAGGCCGACGGGGATGTCGAACTCCTCCGCGAGCTTCCAGTAGGGCTCGAGCCGCGGGTCGTCCGGCGCGATCCCCTCGTACTGCGGCGCGAGTTCGCCCAGGACGGCGAGGCGACCCTGCGCGTGCAGCTTGCGGAGCGTGGCCAGGGTGTCGGAGCCGGGCGCGCCCAGCATGATCCCCGGCAGGATGCGGTCGGGCGCCTCGCGCCGCCAGCGCTCCACGAGCTCGGGCGGACCGCTCGCCACCGCTACCGCGTCCAGCCGCTTCAGCGCCAGGAGGCTCTCTTCGCGCACTGCATCGTCGGTGGGGGCGGAGCTGAGCGGATGCGCGCAGGGCGGGTCGGTCTTGAAGATGGCGGCGAAGGACGCCTCCGGCCCCAGCCGCGCGTCGCGCACCGGCATCTGCGTGTAGGGCGCGCACACTCGCACCGGCGGCGGCCCCTGGTCGTCCGCATGCAGGGCGTGGAGGTGCATGTCGATGATCGTCGCCGAAGCCAGCGACGCCGCAGCAGGCGGTGGCAGGGGCGCTTCTGCGGCCAACAGCATCTCGCGCTCCGGTGCTGGTGTGGACCTTAGCTATACTCCGCTGGTCGTCAAAGCTTAGGTCATCGACCTGCCTTCGGGAGGTCCGATCTCCGGAGCGGCGCTAATGTCCGCTTCTGGCGCGAAGGGGACGCTCCTTTGTCGTCCGTCAGCGTGTGGGAGTCGAGATCGCCGGGATCAGCCCCGGCACCCATCGATCACCCTCGCGCAGGCGGAAGCTGTTCCGGTAGCCCCAGGCGCAGCTGTCGACACCGACGGACGCGAAGGCCGTGCTGATCGTCCGATAGTAGCGAACCCTTTGTTCCAGCGGCAGGCGGGGGTCGTCGATCGCCCCGTATTCACCCAAGACGGGCACGCGGCCTGTCCTCGCCATGTACGCGCGCAGCTCGGCGAGATCACGATCGAGCTGCAGCTTGTCAGCCGCTGATCCGTAGGCTCGACCGAAAGGCGGAGCGTTGGGCATCCACGTCGCGCCTTGAGAGGTGAACGCGAAGGGCTCGTAGTAGTGGAAGGTAGGAACGACGTAGCGATCGTCTGGCAAGACGAGCGTCCTTAGCGCCTGGAGGCTGCTCCAGTTCTGGCCGCCGATCAGCACGGGTCGCGTCGGGTTGGTGGCGCGCACCGCTGCGAGCGCGGAGCTTAGAACTGGGGTCAGATTGGCGTCGGTCAGCTTGTCGTGCGGCTCGTTGATCAACTCGAACCATACGGTGGGTGGTGCGCCGGCGAAGCTCGCTGCGATCTGGCGCCAGAGAGCCGTAAAGCGGGCAGCCTGGCCGGCAGGGTCCGACGTCAGCTCGTTGTCGTGGTGCACGTTGAGGATCACGTTCAGCCCCGCCGCGGTCGCAAGAGCGACCACGTGGTGCACCCGCGCGAGGAAGGCGGGATCGATGGCGTAGGGTGCGGTCGCCCCGGCATGGGTCGACCAGCTGACCGGGACGCGCACGGTCGCGAAGCCCGCGACTTTAATGATGCGGAAATCGTCGTCGGCGATCGACGGCCCCCAGTCGCCCTCGCGCGGTGCCTCGAGCATGTTGGCCATGTTCACGCATTTGCCCACGGCGAGAGTGGGCCCCACCCTTGCGCGCGCGGCCGGTCCTGGCGTGTAGGCGAGGCCGGGGTCGGCCGGCACGCTCCAGTCCGCAGGCGCAGGCGCAGGAAGCGTCCCGCGGATTAGGCTGAGCGGCCCGCTCCCGTAGGGCGACGTCCATTGGCCGACATAGGCCCTTTGCGTCGCGCTCCAGACGCCGACATAGCGGCCCGAGGCCAGTGGGACGTCGAAGCCCAGCGCCTGCCCATGTGCCTCGACGTGGGCGATGGGCACGCCGAACGCACCATGGTCGGGAGCGTCGAAGGCGCCGGTCACGTCACCAAGCGTCCCGCGGATGTGTAAGGCTAGCTTCAGTCCCGGAACTGCCGCTTCCGGAGCGTTGATCCAGTCTCCCCGAGGATCGGCCTCGTTGGCTTCGGCAGGAGCATTTCCTCCTGCGGCGAACGCGCTCGAGTGGGCCGTCAGCAGGCTCAGCACGATAACAGCAGCGAGAGCCGCAGGCCCGCTTTCTGCTCTCATGATTGTCCTCCAAAACGCGAGGACGCGCCTTGCCCGATCGTCGGAACTCACAGCGGGCCCAACTTCTGAAGGCCAGCCTAGCGGGATTTCTGAGGCGTGTCCCCGCGGGCCGTCATGTCGACTATGGGCCACATCACCTCCGCGGGCAGATCCGACCTGTAATGGGCGGCTAAAGCCCGCATCTCACGCCATCTTGCGGCAGCTGGTTGCCCTTAGCGCCAAATCCGAACCCCGCCCACATCGGCTTTTGTTGGACGGCCGACGCAATACAGTGAGTGACGCCCTTACACGAAGGGCAGCTACCGCATCTGAGGAACTGCGCTTGATAGGATCACTTCTAGGCCAGCCAAAGAGGCTATCCAGTCATATGCCTACATTGTCGTCTAGCTAGCTCCCGAAGCTGCAGCGTTCGTGGTGATCACGGTCACCATGAATAGGTCCAGGCCCTTGTTGTCGCTTAACGTGACTTCAAGGTGCCCGTCGGCGAGTATCTCGTCGGGTCGATGCTTGATGTGTTCGGCCGCATACAGGACAGCTTCCCTTTGAGCGGCTCTTGGATCGGGAAGGTCGGTGCCGTGCGGATCAAGCCGGACGACACTGTCCTTCAGTGTGAAATGATAGGTCGGCATGGTTTCGCCTCCTTCTTTGTTCGTCAAACGGCGCTTGCCGCAGGAAGCTCCATGACGACCGAGGTTGCGTCGTAGCGAAAAATCGAAGGGGGCTCTGTCAGCCCAACTGCACCGTCAGGTGACTGGGGCGGGGTAGGGCGGGTGAATGGCCCGTCGCCCCAAGCCACCCAACCCGTTCCGCTGCTTTGCGCCCATGTTCACCGCCGAAATCCGCAGTCTAAACGGCTCTCACATCGTTCAGCGGTGGCAGTGGCGCCCAGTCGTGCAGCCACAGAATGGCGACCTGTGCTAGCTGCAGAACAATCCGAAGTCCCAATGTCATGGCTCAGGCTATTTTGCGCTTCGCCGTCCGCAATGGGTCGCGAGCCGTCCCGAACCTCCTGCCGGAAAGCCGCCCTTCGCTCAGGCTCTGATCGCCTTCGCGGAAGCAGACCTCACCAGCAGCGGCTGAGGATGGAGAGCGGCCGAACATCTCCGGCTTAGCTTGCACGTTAGCAGGAGTGGGCGCTCTGTCGCCGAGCCGACATTGGAGCGGCCCTTCATCACCTACAGCATACTGGTCGTCGAGGACGATCCGCTCATCCTAATGACGGCGGCCGAGGCGCTACGTGCAGCTGGGTTCAACGTCATTGAGGTGGAAACCGCGGACGAGGCCGCCGCAATCCTGCGTGCGGCTGAAACACCGGTCGGCGTGGTGTTCAGCGATATCGAAACCCCAGGCGCCCTGAATGGGCTGGAGCTGGCGAGCGTGATTTACGACGCGTGGCCCAGCTTGCCGGTGGTGCTCACCTCGGGGCGCGTGAAGCCCTGTCCTTCAACGCTTCCCCAGGGCGTCCACTTCGTGCCCAAGCCCTACGATCCCGCTTACATCGCGACATTGGTGGTTGAGCTCGGGACGACCTAGCCGTATCCGGCGATGCTCCTGCCTGGCAGGCCGTCCGGATCAATCTCGCCCAACGTCGATAAGACGACGGACGCCGAACAGTTCGTGCTATAGCCCGCGCATCACCGGTCACGCCCAGGGCTCCGGTGGCTGAGAGACCGTTCGCGCTCCCGCCTTAAGCGGAGTGCTGACATGTCGGATCGGCCGAACAACGCCTTTTTGCTTGGACTGAGCTCCAAGTCGTACGAGCAGCTGAGCGGCGACCTGAAAAAGGTCGAGCTGAGCCTTGGACGGGCTCTGATGGAGCAGACGCTGGAGGCAGACAGCGTCTATTTCCCGGTGTCCGCCCTGCTCTCGCTCATTTCTCAGAATGACGACGGTCGAAGCGTCGAGACCTCGATGGCGGGAAGCGAGGGCGCGGCCGGACTGCTTGAAGCTTGCGGGAGCCGCGAGAGCAGCGTCGATTGCGTCGTGCAGGTGGACGGCCAGGCGTGGTGCAGCCCCGCCGCTCACTGCCGCAAACTCGCCCTGGCTGACCCGGAGTTCGCCTCGGCCGCATGGAGACTGACCGAGCTGCAAATGGCGGAGTCCAGGCAATCAGGACTCTGCCAGGCGACCCACTCTGTCGAGGCGCGGGCCGCGCGCTGGCTCCTGGAGAGCATGGACCGGAGCGCCGGTCGCAACCCGCTTCCCATGACGCAGGAGTTCCTGGCGGCGATGCTGGGCGTCCAGCGCACGACAGTCTCCGCTTTCGCTGCGCAGCTTCAGCGCGACGGCCTGATCACCTACAGCCGGGGTCGGCTCCGGATCGACAACGTGCCCTGTCTGGAGGGGCTCGCGTGCGAGTGCCGAAGCGTGACGCGTCGGCAAAGAGAGAGACTCGGGTTGACCACCCCGCTGATGTCTGCGGCCAAGAGCGGGCCATCGCCCGCGCTCTAGGCCCCGAAGGCGCGAGCTTCGTCGCCCAGGAGCAGCGCTTGGCCCCCGGCCGCTTTGATCCCAGACACCAGAAGGCGTGCGAGATTGAAGGCGTCGTCCTGCACTTCGCGGGTCACGACGAGGTCGCCATCCTGGCGGACCGCCCAGCCCCCATCCTCGAGATCGACGCTAAAGCGCAGCACGCCGCTTTATTGCTACGCCACGGAAGGGTTGTCCGTCGGCCGTCCGACATTCCGGTCTCGCTTAGGCTCGGGAGTGAGAGGCGATGAGTCTTGACCTCTCACTCATGTGAGTCGGATCGCCCCGCTGGCTTCAGTGCGGACGCCGACCTTCAGGTCGCGTCGCTGGCTCATCGCCAACGTCGCCTATCCGCAGCCGAGCCAAGTCCCGGTTGTGGCGCACCTGCGACGAAGAGTCAGCATTGTCTGACATCAGAGGTGGAGCACTTTCACTCGCCGCGTGGCGCAGAGGCAAGGGGGAGGGCAGCATGCAGGCTCGCGAGATCGTCTTGGGTTTGTCCCTTGCGGCTGTGGCTTGTTCGACAGCGGTGGCCGCTGACCCAGCGGCCCGCGCAGCGCCGATCAAGTCCACGCTCTATGGCGACGCCTACGTCGACAACTATCGCTGGATGGAGAAGGTCGATCCGGAGTTCGTCGCCTGGGCGAGGTCGGAAGACGCGCGTACGCGCTCCGAGCTGCAGGCGCTGCCCGGCTACCCCGCCCTCCTGGCGGCCACCACCCGCGCGGTGGAGGCGCAGGTCGCCGTCGGCGCACCAGTACGGGTGGGCGGCGATCTCTACTACCGCAAGCGAGGCGTGGGCGAGGCACAGTTCAGCCTTTTCACGCGGCCCTACGCGGGCGGCGCCGAGCGGCGGATTATCGACCCGGTCAAGCTGAAGGGCGTCACCACCGCGCTCGGCGACTGGGCCGTCTCGCCCGACGGGCGCTGGCTGGCCTACGGGCTTGCCGACGGCGGCTCGGAGGAGACCACCCTCTACCTCTACGACCTCAAGGCGCGGCGCGCTCTACCCGAGTCGATAGACCGCGCACGCTTCGCCGCGCCCAGCTGGTCCGCCGACGGCTCGGTCGTCTTCTACAATCGGCTTAAGGCAGGGGGCGTCGGCGCCGACCGTTTCTCCGACGCGGCGGTTTTCATGCATCGCCCGGGGAGCGACCCCGCCGGCGACGCGAAGGTGTTCAGCGCGGCCATGGTGGGCAGCGCCATGGGCCACGTCGGCTTCGTGTTCATCTCAGCCACGCCGGCTTCGCCCTACGTGCTGGGCATCGCCAACAGCGGCGTGTCGCAGGAGTCGGAGGTCTACGTCGCGCGGACGGCCGCGGTGCAGGCGGGCAAGCCCGAGTGGCGCAAGCTCGCCGCGCTTGAGGACAAGGTCGAGTCTGTGGCCGTGCCAGCCTTCGGCCACGAAGCCTGGGTCACCACCTTTCGCGACGCGCCGCGGCGCAAGCTCCTGCGCATCGACCTCGACCGGCCCGACATGTCGCACGCTGCGGTGGTCGCGCCCGAGCGGGCGGGCGTACTGAAGCAGGTCGGCGTCGCTCGCGACGGGCTCTACGTCGTATACGCCGAGGGTGGGGCCTACACGCTGAGCAAGCTAGACTCCGGCGGCGCGCTCACGCCGGTGCCGACTCCGTTCAAGGGCACGATCTACGGCCTCAACACCGACCCACGCTACGACGGCGCCTTCACCACGCTGGAATCCGGCATCCATCCGCGCGACGTGTACGAGGCCTCGGCCGGGTCGCTGCGGCCCCTGCGTCTGGCGCCGCCGTACCCCGTCGACCTCTCCGCCTTCGTGGAGGAAACGGTGTACGCCACCGCTAAGGACGGGACGAAGATCCCGATCGACCTCATTCACCGCAAGGACCTGAAGCGCGATGGATCTAACATCGTGCTGATGGACGCATATGGCGCCTACGGGGTCAGCGTGGACCCCGACTTCCGCCCCGACACGATCGGCATGCTGCAGCAGGGCGCCGTGCTGGCGGAGGCGCACGTGCGCGGCGGCGGCGAGTTTGGCGAGAGCTGGCACCTGGCGGGCAAGGAAGCCACCAAGCCCAACACTTGGCGCGACTTCATCGCCAGTGTCCGAGCGCTGGAGGCGATGGGCTACACCTCGCCCGGCAAGGTCGCAGGCATGGGAGTGAGCGCCGGCGGGATCATGATCGGTCGCACAGTCACCGAGCGGCCGGACCTCCTGGCCGCCGCGGTGATGTGGGCGCCGATGGTCAACACCCTGCGCTTCGAGACCACCGAGGGGGGGCCCGCCAACGTGCCGGAGTTCGGTACGCTGGCCACCAAGCCGGGCTACTTGGCGCTCAAGGAGATGGACGCCTACTCCCACGTGGTCGACGGGGCCAAATATCCCGCCGTGCTGATCACAGGCGGCATCAACGACCACCGGGTACCCGTGTGGATGGCCGCGGAGATGGCGGCGCGGCTGCGCGCGGCCAGCACCAGCGGCAAGCCGGTGCGTCTGCGTGTGGACTTCGAGGGCGGTCACCACATGATGGGCGCGGCCAAGGCCGATGAGATCAGCCAGGCGACCGACACCTACGCCTTCGTTTTAGAGCATACGGGCGCCCGGGCTTTCCAGCCCCCAGCAATGCTTGCGAGAGCAAGCCATTAAGGCCTGCATCCATCCCCCCTCCAAAGCCGCTCGCGGGCTCGAGAGGAAAGCGCCCGCTGAGCGTCTTCAGTGTGGACGTAGATTGAGGGCAGCTCATCGCGCATGTTCGCCGCAAGCGGGGCAGATCCGCCCCGTGTAGGGCTGCTCAAGCCCAAGTCCCGGGACACCCTGGGGCAAAGAACGTGCGCTCGCGGTCGGAAGCGGTCCTCGTTAGCGTCGGCTAGGGGTAGAGAGCAGGCGTGGGCTAATTCGCTCGGACCGGCCCAACGCTTCTGGCGCCCAATGAAGCCAGATGTGCAATAGTGCACTCGGTGTTCAGGTGCTGTTTGGCGTTCTCAGGTGAAGGTAACCGCTGTCAAAACCCGCGACGACGGTCAATCTGTCTAGATCATTGATAGTGACAACGCCGCCCTTGACCAGCACGAGGCCTTCATCGCGAAGTCGCCTTAGAATACGATTGACGTGAACGGGTGACAAACCCAGCATACTCGCCAAGTCCTCCTGTACGAGTGGCAGCACGAAGCTACTTGCGGGCCCAGCACTCACTGCTTGCGATCTGGCGTACAGTTCACAGAAGAGATGAGCCGTCCGCTCGGTCGCAGTCCTGCCTCCTAAGTTGACGAGCCACTCTCGGAGGATGGCCTGGTCGACGAGCGCCGCCCATGCAATCGCGTCCGCAATCTCCGGACTTCTCTGGACCCAATCCTGCACGGTCTCTCGAGGTATGACGGCCAACATGCATTCTGCGAGCGTGCCGATGCTATCATTCGCCTCGCGACGCAGTGACGTGTGCAGCTCGCAGGAGTCGCCCGGTAAGAGGAGTGCCGTGATTTGACGCTTTCCTCGCGGTAAGCGCTTGTAGCGACACGCAAGTCCTTCAAGCACGATGAAAGCGCTTTCGGCGGGGTCACTCTCCTTGAGGAGATCAGTGCGGGCAGGACGGAGGGTTCGGGCCTTCATCGCCTGCGAGAGCAGACGTTCATCGCCCTCGGTGAACTGCGCGCCATGGCGGAGTTTTCTGATGAATGGGCTGAGCACGAACATCCTGCGATTGCGGTCAACCTGAAGCTAAGCAGTTGCAGCGGCAGGTGCGAGCTTGTGTCATCCACCCGACAGAGCACCACTTTGTGCAGTGGACGCGCACGCAAGCCTTAGGTCCGCTCAGGGTCGGGAGCGGACGTCGGCACCGGATCGCAAACCGGACGTCGCAGGCGTGCTAGGCGAGGCACCCAGGAGCGGCCCTGCCCAACGTCGGCTGTGGGTGGAGAGCAGACGTGGGCTAATTCGCTCGGACCGGACCAACGTTTCTGGTGCAACGAAGCCATCAGTCCAGCAGTACACATGGTGTGCTTAGGTGCTTTCTTGCGTTCGCACATGAAGGTAACCGCTGTCGAAACCCGCGACGGCGGTCAACCTGTGTAGGTCATTGATGATGACAATGCCGCGCTTAATTAGCATCAGGTTTTCGTCGCGAAGCCACCTAAAGATACGATTGAGGTGAACGGGTGACAGGCCTAGGATGTTTGCTTTGTCATCTTGGATGAGTGGTAGCGCGAAGCTACTCGCGGTCCCGAAGCCCACTGCTTGCGACCTGGCGTACAGTTCACAGAAGAGATGAGCTGTCCGCTCGGTCCCATTCCTGCTGCCTAAGTTGACGAGCCACTCTCGGAGAAAGGCGCGGTCGACGAGCGCCGCCGACGCAATCGCGTCCGCAATCAATGAACTTCTCTGGACCCAATCCTGTACGATCCTTCGAGGTATGACGGCCAACTTGCATAGAGTGAGCGTGGCGATGCTGTCATCCGCCTCGCGATGCAATGACGTGTGCAGCTCGCAGGAGTCACCTGGTAACAGGAGTGCCGTGATCTGACGCTCTCCCCGCGGTAGGCGCTTGTAGCGACACGCAAGTCCCTCGAGCACAACGAAGGCGCTCTCGGCGGGATCACCCTCCTTGAGGAGATCAGTGCGGGCGGCATGGAGCGTTCGGACCTGCATCGCCTGCGTGAGAAGGCGTTCGTCGCCCTCGGTCAACGGAGCGCCACGGCGGAGTTTCCTGATGAATGGGCTGAGCACGGGCACCCTGCAATCGCGGCCAACTCCCAAGCTAAACAGTTGCGGCGAGAGGCACCAACTTGTGTCAGCTACCCGACAGAGCGCCGCTCCGTTCAGTGGACGCGCACGCAAGCCCTACGCCTGCTGAGGGTCGGGAGCGGACGCCGGCTTCAGGCTCCTACGCGGACCTTCGCCGGGGTGGCCGGCGAACACTCGCTAAGCGGAGGTGGCCAGGGTCCGCGCAGGGTCGATAGTGGACGCCAGCGTGGCGTCTCAGCGGACATCCGCACGCTGACCGAACGCCCGCTCGGCGGGGCGGGGGAGGGGGCGCTGAAGCCGAACCTCGGAGGAGCGACGTTGCATCGAACTCGGCAGCCTTGCGATGCGCTCGTGCTCTGCGGCCAGTACGCGAAGGGACGGGGCAGAGCTCTCCGGAGCCGAAAGCCTTCGCCCGCATGCGTTTTCCAGACGGCTCGGAACCCCTTACGTCGACCTACACGTTTTCCAACTCAAGGTGACGTAAGTCATTCACGTAGTTAGAGAAGCGGTGGATTGAAAATCCGCGTGTCGGTGGTTCGAATCCGCCCCCAGGCACCACGTGCTGCACAAGGGTTTGCGGCCCCTCATGGGGTCTCGCTCCGAAGCCGCTTTCCAACGGCGGTTGCAAAGTCCATTCGCGAGACGTTCGAAGCTGTCAGCCACCGGCGCTTCGAGTGGTTCAGCCCCGGGCTACGATCCGACCCATCTATGGCGCCCACAAGCTTGTGGCTGAGGGGCCGCACCGCTGCGGTCGGCCCTTATCGGTCGCTGACCTTGAGGGGCGGCTACCAAGCTCTCCGTTTACCTGTTCGGCGTGGGTGAAGCAGAGGCCGTGCGGGGCGCCGGGCCTTGCCCCAGGCCATGCGGCGTACTGCACAGCCTTGAAGACGCCTCGGGCGCTCCACAGCCCTGAGCTGATGACGCTGATGCTTCGCCGCCGCCGCCATGCGGGACGGATCATCTGACGCTGACGCCTTGATCGCCGGAGCCTATGGTCCGTCCAGCACCGGTCTGGGTCGGAGAGCGAGTTGGCCGATATGGAGACACCTGCGTCCTCGACGCCCGGGTTCGTGCCGATCTGCGCCATCGGCGCTTCGGCGGGAGGTGTCAGCGCGCTGCAGGCTCTGTTCCGGCAATTGCCCGGCGATCTGGGGCTGGCCTACGTCGTCATTCTCCACATGCCGCCCGACCAGCCAAGCGCGCTGAGCGAAATCCTGCAGGGTTGCACGAAATTGCCCGTGCACCAGGTCCGGGACAGCCCGACGCTGAAGCCGAACTGCGTCTATGTGATCGCCCCCGACAGCGAGCTCGTTGTTGAGGGAGATAGGATCAGCGCTCGCGATTTCGCGGACCCGCGGGGGCGACGCGCGCCGATCGACGTCTTCTTCCGCTCGATCGCCGCCGGTCGTGGAGACGGCGTGGCGATCGTGCTCTCCGGGGCGGGGTCGGACGGCGCGACCGGCGTGCGGGCGATCAAGGAAGCCGGCGGCGTCGTCATGGTGCAAGAGCCGGCGGACGCCGACTTCGCGCCCATGCCCCAGAACGCGATCGCCACGGGCGTCGCCGACTTCATCGGCACGGTCGCGCATCTGGCCGAAAGCCTGGGTGAGGTGGCCCGCAGCAAGGAGGCCGTCCGCTCGCTGGACATGGACGGCGCGGCCAACGACCTGCGCCGCATCATCGCTTTCCTGCGCAGCCGCACGGGCCACGACTTCTCCGGCTACAAGCGGGCCACGGTGATGCGCCGGGTCACGCGCCGGATGCAGGTCTGCCGAGCGCCCAGCCTGGGCGCCTACGCCGACTACCTGATGGTGACGCCGGAGGAGGCCAAGGAGCTTTTCTCCGACCTCCTGATCTCCGTGACCATGTTCTTCCGCGACGCCCGGGCCTTCGAGGCGCTGGGGCGTCACGCGGTTGCGCACCTGTTCGAAGACCTCGAGTCGCTCGGCGACGAAGGCCTGCGGGCCTGGGTGGTGGGCTGCGCCACGGGCGAGGAGGCTTACAGCCTCACCATCCTGCTGCTGGAGGAAGCCTCTCGCCGACAGGTCGTCGTCCCGATCCAGGTGTTCGCCACGGACCTCGACGAGGGCGCGCTGGCCACCGCGCGGGAGGGCCGCTACCCCAAGTCCATCGAGGCCGACGTCTCCAGCGAGCGGCTCGCGCGCTTCTTCCTCGACGAGGGCACCCACTATCGGATCCGCAAGGAGGTCCGCGACGGCGTGCTGTTCGCCTCCCACAGCGTGCTGAAGGAGCCGCCGTTTATGCGGCTGGACCTGATCAGCTGCCGCAACCTCCTGATCTACCTGGAGCGCAACCTGCAGGAGCAGGTCTGCGCGGTGTTCCACTACGGCCTGAAGACGGGCCGCTACCTGTTCCTAGGCTCGGCGGAGACGGCCGACACCGTGGCCGACCTCTTCGCGCCCATCGACCGTGACGCCCGCCTCTACTCCGCGAAGCCGGACGCCTCGCCTGCGCTGCCGATCCTGCCCCAGTTTCCGACGCCCGAGCGCCTGCAGCTGCTCCGGTCCGCTACGCCCTTCCGCGAGCCGGGCGGAGCGTCGACATCCCGGCATCTGCAAGCGCTCGAGACGAACGCGCCGCCGAGCGCGCTCGTCGACAGCGCCTACAACGTCCTGCACATCTCGGAGACGGCGGGTCGCTTCATCCAGCACTCGGCCGGGCCGCTCTCCAGCCGGCTGCCCGCCGTGGTTCGACCCGAACTGCGCCTGGAACTTCAGCTGGCGCTCGCCAGGGCTCTCGAGCAGGGAACGCCCACGCTGACGCAGCCCGTGGCGGTGACGCTGGAGGGAACGCCCCGCCGATTGATGCTGTACGTGGCGCCGCGGACGACGCCTGAGGGGACCGATCCCCAGGCCCTGGTCTTCTTCCTCGATGGAGGCCCGGCCGGCAAGGAAGAACTGGGGACGGAGGTCGAAGCCCGGCCCGAGCAGGTCCGCCGCCTTCACGTCGAGCTCAAGTCGCTGCAGGAGGCGTTGGTGGCCAGTCGCAGCGGTCACGACGCCACCATCGAGGACCTGCGCGCCACCAACGAGGAGCTCCAGTCCACCAATGAGGAATACCGATCAACCGCCGAGGAGCTCGAAACCTCGCGGGAGGAGCTCCAGTCCATCAACGAGGAACTTCGCACCGTCAATGCGGAGCTGAAGAACAAGCTGGAGGCCATCTCCAGCGCTCACGACGACCTGCAGAACCTGACAGCGGCGACTGAGATCGGAACGCTGTTCCTGGACGACGGCCTGCGCATCCGTATGTTCACGCCACCGATCCACCAGCTATTCAACGTGACGCGGATGGATGTGGGTCGGGTCATCACCGACTTCACTCACCAGCTCGATCACGACGGCTTGGTTGAAGAGGCCCGGCGTGTGCTGGACGAGCTGACGCCCTCGGAGCGCGAGGTGCACACCCGGGCGGGCCGCTGGTACGTCATGCGCCTGCGCCCGTACCGGACGGTGGAGAATCGCATCTCCGGCGTGGTGGTCACCTTCGTAGACATCACCACGCGTCGCGAGGCGCAGGCGGCGCTCGCCAAGTCGGAACAGCAGTTCCGCTCCCTGGTCGAGGCCAGCGCGCAGGTGATCTACCGCATGAACCCCGATTGGACGATCTTGCGTCAGCTGTCCGGGGGCGACATCCTGCCGGACATCGAGGAGCCCAGCGAGGACTGGTTCGACCGCTTCATCCCCGTACCGGAACGCGCCCGCGTGCGGAGCGCCATCGAAAATGCGGTCGAAACGAAGGGCCTGTTCGATTTCGAGCACCAGGTGGTCCGCATCGACGGCGGCGTGGGCTGGATGCACTCGCGCGCAATCCCGATGCTGAGCGATGACGGCGCCATCGCCGAGTGGTTCGGCTCCGGAACGGACGTGACGGGCAGGCGCGAGGCGGAGGCGGCGCTGCGCGACAGCGAGGAGCGACTGCGTTCGCTGATCGAGGGCGTGCCCCAGCTCATCTGGCGCGCTGACCGGTCCGGCGAATGGACCTGGTCGAGCCCGCAGTGGGACGCCTACACCGGCCTGGACGACGGCCGCACGCGCAGCTCAGGATGGCTGCTGGCGATCGACGCGGAGGACCGCGACCGCGTCCAGGAGGCCTGGTTCCGCGCGCTACGCACGCACCAGCTGCAGGTCGAGTGTCGCGTCGTCCGGCCGGACGGCGAGCGCTCGCGTTGGTTCAGCCTCAGGGCGGAGCCGCGCGTCGATGCGCAGGGTCAGGTCATCGAGTGGCTAGGCACCTTCACCGACGTGGACGACCTCCATCGGCTGAAGGACCGGCAGCGCGTGCTCCTGCACGAGCTCCAGCATCGCGTACGCAACACGCTGGCGGTCGTCCGCTCGATCACCTCGCGCACCGAGGCGAACAGCGAAACCGTCGAGGACTTCGCCTCGCACCTCCAGGGCCGCATCAGCGCCCTCGCCCGGACGCAGGCGGTCCTGACCAGCGCCGTGAACGACGGCGTCGACCTGGAGAACCTCATCCGCGAGGAGTTGCTGGCCCAGGCGGCTCCGGACGATCAGGTCGTGGTGGAAGGCCTGGACGTTCTGCTGTCGGCGAAGGCGGCCGAGGTCGTGGCGCTCGCCGTGCACGAGCTCGCCACCAACGCCACCAAGTACGGCGCGCTCACCTCGCCGTCCGGCCGGGTCCGCGTCGTCTGGTCGATGATGAAGGACCAGGGCGAGACCTGGCTTAGCTTGTCCTGGACGGAGTCCGGCGTTCGCATCGTGGCGCCCGCGCCGCGGCGGGAGGGCTTCGGCACCGAACTCATCACGGCGCGGGTCCCCTACGAACTGCGGGGTCGAGGTTCGCTCGAGATACGCCCGGGTGGCGTGCACGCGGAGATCGCCTTCCCGTTGCGTCCGGGTGAGAGCATCCTGCAGACGCAGCCTCCCGTAGGGCTGGAGTTCGAGCGATGACGGACCTGAGCGACCGCACCGTCCTTGTCGTCGAGGACGAATACTACTTGGCCGCCGACGTGTCCGCCGCGATCGCGCGGCAGGGCGCAAAGGTGCTCGGCCCATGCGCCGACCACCGCGAGGCGCTTCGCCTCCTGCAGGCGCGACGGCCTGACTGCGCGGTGCTCGACGTCAACCTCGGACAGGGTCCGGGCTTCGACGTGGCCGACCGGCTCCGCGATCTCGGCGTGCCGTTCTTGTTCTTCACCGGCTACGACCGCGAGAACATCCCTGCGCGCTTCGCCGACGTGACGCGGCTCGAGAAGCCGGTGACCGACACGCGGCTTCTCGAACTTGTCGCGCGGCTGTGCGCAACCGCCGAAGCGAGCTAACAATAGTTGTGGCCGCGTCCCCCGTTTCTGAACGACAAGTTCATCAGGCGAAGGGGCGACCGATGGACCGCAGGCTGCCGCCTCGCGACACTAAGATCGAACATGCCGAGCCGGTGCTGAGCCGCCTGTCGACGGGCGGCGAGCTTCCGGAGCCTATCGTGGCCAAGGTTCGCGCGGCGGCCGTGCGGGTGGAGCATGCGCCCGCCAGAACCGTGCTTCAGGTCGAGGACCAGGCGCAGCGCCAGCCGCGCTGGCTGGTCTCCGGGTGGGCGTGCCGGCAGCGCCTTCTCGCCGACGGACGACGCCTGATCTTCGACCTAGTCTTGCCGGGCGAGGGCGTGGGCGTGTGCATGAGGCCCTGGCCACGGGCCATGACCACCACCGTGGCCTTGATCCCCGTGCAGTTGATCGACGCCCGCGAGTTCATCCGACCGGAGGTGCTGGAGGCGCAGCCCGCGCTCGCAGCGGCGCTGCAGCGGGCCGCCGAGGAGGACGGTCGCCGCCTGCTCCGGCATACGCTCCGCCTCGGCCGCATGAGCGCGCTGGAGCGGACGGCCGACCTGTTCCTCGAATTGTACGAGCGACTGGCCGCCGTGGCCCTGACGCAGGGTGGGCGCTTTCCGATGCCGCTCACGCAGGAGATCCTGTCTGACACACTGGGCCTCAGCGTCGTGCACGTGAACCGCACGCTTCAGGAGCTCCGCCGCCGCAACATGGTCAGCTTCGAACGCGGCTGGGTGCATCTGCCGGAGCGCGAGCGACTGGCCGCCCTTGCGGGCTCGTCCGCCTTCTGAGCGGGTCGGGACGGTTGAGCATGGAACGAAGAGACGTCGTCGCGTTGGGCGCTTCCGCGGGGGGCGTCGAGGCGCTGAAGCACATCTGCTCCCAGCTGCCCGGCGATCTCGCCGCGACGATGTTCGTGGTGATGCATGTCGGCGCCGAGGGGCGCAATCTCCTGCCGGAAATCCTGAGCGCTTACGGCTCCCTGCCCGCGCGCCTGGCCGCGGACGGCGACCGCGTCGAGCAGGGCTGCATCTACGTGGCGCCGGGCGACCGGCACCTGCTCGTCATCGACGGCTTCATCCGGCTGGGGCGGGGGCCGCGGGAGAACCTGACGCGGCCGGCGGTCGACCCTCTCTTGCGATCCGTGGGCGCCAGCTACGGGCCCCGCGCGATCGGCGTCGTGCTCACCGGGCGTTTGAACGACGGGGCCGCGGGGCTGGCCGACCTGAAGCGGTGCGGCGGGGTCACGGTGGTCCAGAGCCCAACCGACGCGGAGGCGCCCGACATGCCCGCAAGCGCCCTGCAGGCGACCGACGTCGACCATCGCGCGTCCCTGTCCGGCATGCCGACGCTCCTGATGGAGCTCCTGCGCGAACCAGCGGGCCCGCGCCCCCCTGTCCCGAGGTCCGTCGAGTTGGAGATCGACATCGCCCTTGGCCGCCCATGCCTGACCAGCACGATCGCCCAACTCGCCGACCCGGCGCCCCTGTCGTGTCCGGCCTGCTCGGGCGTGCTCTCGCAGATCCGCGGCTCCTTCCCGCTCCGCTTTCGATGCCAGGTCGGTCACGCCTACACGGCCGAGGCGCTCGAGGCCGTTCAGAACGACGGAGTGGACGAGGCGCTCCGCGTCGCCCTGCGGATCATCGAGGAGCGCGCCGTCCTGTCCGAGAAGCTGGCCGCCGAGGCCCGCCAGAGCGGGCGCGAGTTCAGCGCCACGCACTTCGCCGACCGCGCCGCGGAGATGCGCCGCTACGCCGACACGATCCGGCAAGTCGCCCTCCGCAGCTAAGCACCTTCTCTAGCGCTACGGTTCGCCGCGCTCTCCCTCCGTCCTTCTCGACCTTTGGAATGGGGTGACGTGGCCGCCGGGATTGACCGCCAGCGGCTTGCGGCGCTTGCTCAGCTCGCACTGTAAGGTCCGGCTTCCGGAGCGACGCTGATGCCCGCTCCTGGCGCGACCTCGCCTTTGCTGACCCGTCGCGCAGCTCCACCGACCATCTGCACGGAACTGCCCTGCTCGGGTCCAGATCGCTCACTTCGCCATGTCGCGCCTACAGTCGCGAAGGTTGCACGCCGCTAGGTCCTCCGTCCTCATGCGAGAACGCAAGCTGATCACTCACGACGCGACACCCTCGGCTCTGCGGACGGACGCCCGATGATCCGCTGGGTTCAGCTGGCCGACGCTCGCGCGCCTGGGGGTGCGCAACTCAGGCTCATGCAGCGCGGGGACGAGTTCTCGATCACGGTGGGCGCCGAGGAGCTGATGAACAGCCGGCGGGGAGGTTCGGAGACGGCGCTGGGCGATCTCGCCTGCCGCGGGCTGCGCGATGCGGCGAGGTCGAGAGTGCTGATCGGCGGACTGGGGATGGGCTTCACCCTGCGCGCGGTTCTCGCCGCGCTCGGTCCCCAGGCCGAGATCACCGTCGCCGAGCTCGTGCCGGAGGTCATTGTTTGGGCGCGAGGCCCACTCGCCGGGGTCTTCGACGCAAGCCTGGACGACCCCCGCGTCGAGCTCGTTCAGGGTGATGTGGCGTCGCTGATCGGCATGGCGCAGACGGCTTACGACGCCATCGTCCTGGACGTCGACAACGGGCCGGACGGGCTGGTCCAGTCGGCGAACGACGGGCTCTACGGGCCTCAAGGGCTCGCAGCCGCCCGGCGGGCGCTGAGGCCCGACGGGGTGCTGGCGATCTGGTCGGCGACCCACAACGCCGCCTTCACACGCCGCCTCACCACGGCGGGCTTCTCGGTTCAGGAGCACACAGCCCGGAGCGGAGGAAGGAACGGCGGAGTCAGACACCTGATCTGGCTGGCAAGCCCTGCGCGCGCGACGGTCCGCTGAGACCCACAACCCGTGCGGGGCGGGGAGGGCTCTGGCGAGCGACAGTGTGCATGCGCTGGACCAGCTCCCGCCGCAGGTCGGGCGCTTCGTGATCGATGAAGGCGGGTAGGACGCCCGTTCGTCTAGGCTGGGCGCCGAACACGATCTGCACCGGGGTAGGCTCGGGCTCGAAGCGTCTGCGCACCGTGACCAGCCGTCCGGCCCTGAGGTGATCGGCCACCCGGTAGGGGAAGGCTCGGCGTAGCCCGGCGCCACGGACCGGGCCGAACAGCTCCGAAGCGGTCAATGTGACGGAGCCCGCCAGTTCTGTGACGAACCCGGAGAACCCGTGAAGGCTGGACGTGGGGTCCACCTCCGGCGTTAAGCGGAGTCGCTCGGGCTGATCCGATGCGTCCTACATGGGGCTCCGTTCATGCGCCTGATCGCGATCGAAGAGCACATCCTGCCGCCCGACGTGCGGGACGCGTGGGCCGCCGCGCCGCCCCCGCACGATCCTGTGTCGGCCGTCGCCGACGGCGGCGAGATCGGCGACCGCTTGGCCGACCTGGGCGAGGGCCGGCTCGCGCTGATGGACGAGCAGGGCGTCGACGTTCAGGTGCTCTCCCTGACCACGCCGGGGCTGCACAACCTGGAGCCCGGCCCGGCCGTCGAGCTGGCCCGGCGCACCAACGACCTCATCGCGAACGCGTGCGCGCGACGGCCCGATCGCTTCCAAGGCTTCGCCGCCCTGCCCACGCCCGATCCCGACGCCGCCCCGCGCGAGCTGGAGCGCGCCGTCCGCGAGCTGGGGCTCAAGGGCGCGCTCCTGTGCGGGCGCACGCGCGAGCGCCACCTGGACCACCCTGCCTTGCGACCACTGCTGGCCAAGGCGGCCGAGCTCGGCGCGCCGCTCTTCATCCACCCGCAGACGCCTGCGCCCGCGGTGCGCGAGGCGATCTATTCGGGGATCGGCGACAAGGCGGACCTCGCGCTCGCCGCCTTCGGCCTGGGCTGGCACTACGAGGCGGGGCTGGAGTGGGTGCGCCTCGCCGCGGCGGGCGTGTTCGACGAGTTGCCGCACCTGCAGGTGATCCTGGGCCACTGGGGCGAGGTGGTGCTGTTCTACCTGGAGCGGACGGGAGCCGTGCTGGAACGCGTGCTGGAGCTGAAGCGGCCGCTCGCCGCGTGCGCGCGCACTAATCTGTACGTCACAGGCAGTGGAATGTGGAGCGAGACCTACCTGCGGCGCTGCATCGAGATCGTGGGCTCCGACAGGCTGCTGTTCTCGACCGACTATCCCTACCAGTACCGGCCCGGCGGGGCGGCCCGGCGCTTCCTCGAAGCGGCCCCGCTGGACGACGCTGCGCGCAAGGCGCTGGCCCACGGCAATTGGGACCGGCTGACGGCGGCTTAGCACTAACCGCCCATGTCGACCGCGCGCCCATCGTCGTCGCCTGCGCGTTGGAGCGGATGACCCCAGGCCAAGGAAAACCGCCGTGCGAAATCTTCTGTTGCTCGCCGCTGCAGCCGCGGGCTTTTGCGCCTGCAGCCGACCGGCGTCCGGTCGTCTTTCGGCCGACCTGTCGCGTGACTCGGGGGTGAGCGGGGCGGGAACCGGCCCCTCCACGCGGGTGGCGCTCGCCCCCTCCCCGGGGCCGAACAGCCGCGCGCCGAACGACAGCGCCCAGAACAACAACGGCCCGAACGCGGGCGGACCGCACTAGGCGCAGCCGTCATCGGATGGGTCAGCCGGTGACGCCGCCCTTCTCGGGGCGCCGCCCCTGTTGTTGGCCCAGCTTGCGCAGCCGCTTCACGTCTTCCGGCGTGACAGCGAGGGCGTGGTTGCCCCAGGCGTTGCGTACAAAAGTGGCGAGCTCGGCGATCTCAGTGTCCGAATAGCGCCATCCGTAGGCGGGCATCGCCAGCGCCGAGGGCGCCCCGGCGGTGGCGGGCAGACGCGCACCGTTCAGTATGGCCGACACCGTCGAGGCGGGGCTCGCTTGGAGCACGGTCGTGTTGCCGGCCAGGGCGGGCATGGCGTGGTTCCAGCCGCCGCCGTCCCACCGGTGGCAGGCCGAGCAGCTGTCCATGTACATGCGCGCGCCGGAGGAGGCGCGCCCGGCGACCATGGCGCTGTAGGTCGCCCCGCTGGGCGCGAAGCCCGCGGGCGTGGCGGGGCCGGGCCCGAGCGACTTCAGGTACACGGCGATGGCGTGCAGGTCGGCGTCGCTCAGGTGCTGGGTGCTGTAGGACACCACCTCGGCCATCTGGCCCGACACCGAGTGCGTGGCGGTGCGGCCCGTCTTCAACAACTCGACGACGTCGTCGGCGCTCCACCGCCCGAGCCCCGTCCAGCTGTTGGCGCGCAGGTTGGTGGCCGACTGGCCGTCGAGTTCGGCGCCCGAGAGGTAGCGCCGGCCGTCGTCGCGGGAGGCAAGCTCCTGGAAGGCGAGGCCGCGCGGCGTGTGGCAGGCCCCGCAGTGCTCGAATCCTTCCACGAGGTAGGCGCCGCGGTTGCGCTCGGCGCTTGTCGCCGGGTCGGGCCGGAAGCGCGTGTCGTCCAGGAAGAGCTTGTTCCAGAACGCCAGGGGCCAGCGGATGGAGAGCGGCCAGACGATGGCGCTCGGCCGGTTGGGCTGGGCCGACGGCGCGACGCCGTGCTGGAAGTAGGCCCACAGGTCCTGCAGGTCGGCGTCCGATGTCTTCGTGTACGAGGGATAGGGCATGGCGGGGTAGAGCCGCCGGCCGTTGCGCGCCACCCCTTGGCGCATCATCCGGATGAACTCGGGCAGGGTGTAGGCGCCCGCACCGTGGGTGCGGTCGGGGGTGATGTTGGGCGGATAGACCGCCCCAAGCGGTGTGCGCAGCGCGGCGCCCCCGGCGAAGGGCGCTCCGCCCGGGCGCGAGTGGCAGGCCACGCAATCGCCCGCCGTGGCCAGATAGGCGCCGCGGCCCACGTCCGGCGTGCGCGCGGCGATGTCGCGCGGGAGGTTCGGCAAAGGCGCCGGCAAGGCCCAGGCGAGCGCCGCACCCCCGGCCAGGACCACGACGCCCGCCAGCGCCGCGGCCGCACCCATCCAGCCGCGCCCGCGGCGTTCGGCTCCCCCGTGACGGGTCATCAGGCGGCCACCAGGGCGCTGGGACGCTTCAAGTACTGTGAGCGAATGTTGCTGACCGACCAATAGGCCAGCGCGCCCACGAGTCCGGTCGGATTGTAGCCTATGCCGTTGCTGAAGAGGTTTGCGCCCGCCACGAAGACGTTGTGTACATCCCAGCTCTGGCAGTACCGGTTCACCGCACTCGTCTTCGGATCGGTCCCCATGGAGGTGCCGCCGTTGATGTGAGTGGACTGGTATTCGCGCGTGTCCCAGCTGTCGCCGGGCTTGAGCACCCGCCCGGACTGCGAGGTCGCGCCCATGGCGTGGCCGATGCCCTCGATCTTGCCGGCCACGTACTGCGACATGCGCAGATCGTTGTCCTGCCAGTTGAGCGTCATGCGCAGAAGCGGCGTGCCGTAGGCGTCCTTGTAGGTCGGATCGAGGTCCATGAAGCACTGACGGTAGGGCATGTTGGAGCACTGCGCCTCAATCCGCCCGGTGTGCAGGAAGTTGTCCTTGACAGCCTTCTTCCAGTCGGAGCCCCACTTGGGCGTGCCCTTGGGCAGCGGAACACCCCGCACCGGGCCGTTGCCGGTCTGGCGGCCCCAGATCACCCCGCCGCCGATGAAGTTCAGCGGACCGTGGTCGAAATTATCGGAGTAGAAGTCGTCTATCGCCTGCCCGCAGCCGCCCGCGCCGATGAACTGGTTGATGTACACGCTCTTGTCGAAGAACATGTTGACGCTGGACAAGAGCTGGTAGGCGAAGTTGCGGCCGACCACGCCTTGGCCGGTGGCGACGTCATATGGCTTGCCAATGCCCGAGGTGAGCATCAGCCTGACGTTGTGGAGATGGAAAGCGGCCAGGACCACCAGGGCGGCGGGCTGCTCGACCTCTTGTCCGTGGGCGTCCAGATAGGTGACGCCGGTCGCGGTCTTGCCGTCGGCGGCGAGGTTGACCTTCAGCACGTGGCTGTTGGCGCGCAGCTCGAAGTTGGGCTTCTGGGCCAAGTACGGCATGACGCAGGTCTGCGGACTGGCCTTTGAATAGTTGATGCAGCCGTAGTCGGAGCAGAAGCCGCAGTAGTTGCACGGGGCGAGCTGGCAGCCGTAGGTGTTGCGGTAGGGCGCGCTCATGTTGGCCGATGGCAGGGCGTAAGGGTGGTAGCCCAGCTCGCGCACCGCCTTGGCGAACAGCTGGCCGGTCGGGTGGTCCTTCTGCGCCGGCAGGGGGAAGGGGCTGGAGCGCTTCGGTTCGAAGTGGTTGCCCTGGCCCGTGATCTGGCCGTTGACGTTGTTGGCGTTCGAGGAGGTGCCGATCACCTTCTCCCAACGATCGAAGTGCGGCTCCAGGTCGTCGTAGCTGACACCCCAGTCTTGCAGCTGCATGTCGGGCGCGATGATCTTCTTACCGTAGCGCTCGCTATAGTGCTTGGCCAGGTTCAGCTCTTCGGGCATGACCCGGCTGTGCACGCCCGACCAGTGGACGCCGGCGCCGCCCACGCCCTCGCCGGGCTTGAACGAACCGATTTGCCGGTAGGGCGCGGCCACCTGCGAGGCGTCGTGCCGCAGCGTCACCGTCGTCTTGGACAGGTTCTGCAGCAGGGTGTTGCGCGCCGACTGGCTGATCTCGTCGTTGACCTTGGGATAGGCCCAGTTGGGCACGGTGTCCTGGTGGTCGCCGCGCTCGATGGCGACGATGGACAGCCCCTCCTGGACGAGCTCGGCGGCCATGATCGCCCCGGTCCAGCCGAAGCCCACGATGACCACGTCGACAGGGCGCTTGCGTTCGGTCATGCGCCCTTCGCCTCACGGCCGTGCAGGCTCACCGGTCCGTAAGGATAGCGCTCAAGCCGATTGGCCCAGTCCATATAGTCGGCCCGGACGCCGGGATATCCGATCATGGTCCACGACCCCATGTCCTTGTTGCCGCCGTACATCGGGTCGCCGAAATAGCCCTCCATGGTGTTCTTCAGGAGGAAGCTGGTGAAGAAGCTTTTCAGATTAAAATCACCAGACCTGGCGTCGCCGCTCTCCATCGCCTTGAGCACGGCGTCGCGGTCGGCTACCGCCAAGTCGGCGAAGGACTTGCCGTGGACCTTGCGGCAGTAGTCGTCGACGGCGCGCACGCCCAGGCGGTATTGCTCGCGCGGTGTCAGCTTGGACTGGTAGCCGAACTCGGGCTCCGCCTTGATGAAGGGCGCCTGCATGTACCAGCGCGCGCCCTCGGCCCAGGGCGTCTGCATCTGGCGGTCGATGTACTCGGCCACGCCCAGCTCCAGCGCGCCGGGGCCGTGCTCGTCGCGCGGGATCAGCCGGTCCACCGCGGCGCACACGAAGGCCCACTCGGCGACGGAGAAGAAGCTGGGCCGATAGCCCGGATGGGTGACGTGCCCCTCCTGCGGGGCGCCCGCGCCCAGGTCGTCGCGCCCGGGCGTGGCGACCTGCGCGCCAGCCATGTCGGCGGCCAGCAGGGCGGCGGCGGGCGCGAGGACGGCGGAGCCCCGGAGGAGGCGGCGGCGGGTAGGGTCGGGCGTATCGGCCATGACGCACTCCTTGCCCGCCGCGCGTTACGCCTGGCCGGCCCCGTCCGCCACATCAAAGGGGGGATCGCGGGCGGGCGCCGACGATTCCGATCACGCCGCCCGCAAGCAGGAGAGAGAGAGAGCACATGAAGCACCGCACCCTGGGCCAAGGCCTGGATGTCTCGGCGATCGGCGTCGGCTGCATGCCGATGATCCGGGAAGGCAACATCAACTACGGCGCAGCCGACGACGCGACCTCCACCCGCACCCTCCACGAGGCGATCGACCTCGGGGTCACCTTCTTCGACACCGCGGAGATGTACGGCCCGTTCCGCAACGAGGAACTGGTGGGCGCGGCGATCAGGGGCCGGCGAGAGGGGCTGGTCATCGCCACCAAGTTCGCCATGCGCTGGGACGGCGACACGCCCACGGGCGTCGACGGCAGCCCCGAGAACGCGCGGCGCGCCTGCGAGGGCTCGCTTCAGCGACTGGGGATCGAGACCATCGACCTCTTCTACCAGCATCGCGTCGACCCCAACGTGCTCATAGAGGAGACGGTCGGCGGGATGGCGGAGCTGGTGAAGGAGGGGAAGGTGCGCTTTTTGGGATTGTCGGAGGCGGCGGCCGGCACCGTGCGCCGCGCCGCCAAGGTTCACCCGATCGCCGCCCTGCAGAGCGAATACTCGATCTGGGAGCGCGACGTGGAGGCCGACATCCTGCCCGCCTGTCGCGAGAACGGCATTGGGTTCGTGCCCTACAGCCCGCTCGGTCGCGGCTTCCTGGCGGGCGGTATCCACAGCCTGGACGACCTGCCGGCCAACGACTGGCGGCGCAACGATCCGCGCTACTCGCCCGAGAACCTGCCGAAAAACCTAGCCATCGTCGAGGTTATCAGCCGGGTGGCCGGCCGCCACGGCGTGTCTAACGCGCAGGTCGCCCTGGCATGGCTGCTGGCCCAAGGCCACGACATCGTGCCGATCCCTGGCGTCAAGCGCAGCGAGACGTTGCGGGACAGCGCTCGCGCGCCCGAGGTGACGCTCAGCGAAGACGACCTCGCCGAGATCGAGACGGCGGCGCCCAACGGTGGAACAGCCGGCCCGCGCTATGCCGAGGCAGGCATGGCGCGCGTCAAGCTGTGAGCTGACGCGGGTTTGGCTACGGGGAGATGCGCACGCTTGGCGATGGGCCGTGGGCGAGTTCTTTGGGCCGCGCGCGAACGTCTGCTTTCTGAAGCCGCCCGACGTCCGATTCGACCACCGAAGGACGGCTCAGGCCGACCTTTTCTGACACCTCACCCGGTCAAGCGAGGCGCGCGGAGTCGGGCTCCGCGCGCCTCCCCGTCAGCTCCTGAAGAAGGCCGGGAGGTCGGCGTCAATCAGGTCGTAGGGGACGGTCGGCATACCGTGCGGCAGGCCCGGATGGGCCGCGGGCACCGCGCCGTGGGCCTCACGGTCTCCTTGCGGGAGGCGGAGGTCAGGCGGCGTCGACCAGGACGATCTCGGCGTCCTCGTCGGCGGTGACGGTCAGAACGGGCTCGCCCGTGATGGCCGCGCCGTCGCGCGCCTCCAGCCGGACGCCGTTGACGCGGACCACGCCCCTGGCCGGCACGAGGTAGGCGTGGTGCGCCTCGCCCAGCGCATATTGCGCGCTCTCGCCCGCCTTCAGCGTGGCGCCCACCACGCGGGCGTCGGTGCGGATGGGCAGGGCGTCGGCGTCTTCGGCGAAGCCGCTCGCCAAGGTCACGAAGCGGCCGGAGCGCTCGCCCTTGGGAAAGGGCTTGGCGCCCCACGACGGGGATGCGCCGTGCGTCTTGGGCTGGATCCAGATCTGGAAGATCTGGGTCGCGCCGGGCTCACGGTTGTACTCGGAGTGGCGCACGCCCGAGCCCGCGCTCATCACCTGCACGTCACCCGCTTCGGTGCGGCCGGTGTTGCCCAGGCTGTCCTGGTGGGTGATCGCGCCTTCGCGGACGTAGGTGATGATCTCCATGTCGGCATGGGGATGCGGAGGGAAGCCGGTCCCGGCGGCGATCGTGTCGTCGTTCCACACCCGGATCGGACCCCAGCCCATGCGTGCGGGGTCGTGGTAGCCTGCGAAGGAGAAGTGGTGCTTGGCGTCGAGCCAGCCATGGTCGGCGCCGCCGAGCGTCGCGAAGGGTCTGCGTTCGATCATCGGAGGCCTCCCCAGGAGCGCCATCCGCTCCCCTGCCGCCGAAAGATGACGACAGTGGCGGGGCGAAGAAATAGAAACCTCGGAACCATACCGGTACCCAGGATTGATGCGACGGCTGCCTGACTTCGAGGCGTGGGCCATCTTCGCCAAGGTGGCCCAACTGGGCTCCTTCGCCCGCGCGGCGGAGGCGCTCGGCCTGTCGAAGCCGACCGTCTCCAAGGCGATCAGCCGGCTCGAGAGCCAGCTCGGCGCCTCGCTCCTGAGCCGCACCTCGCGGCGGCTGGCGCTGACGGAGAGCGGCCGGGCCTGCCTGGAGCGCGCGACGCGCATACTGGCCGAGGGCGAGGCGGCGGAGGACGAGGGCGTCGCCCAAGCGGGGAGCCCGCGCGGTCGCGTGCGCGTCAACGCCCCGCTGTCGTTCGGCGTCGCCTATCTCGGAGAGGCGATGTCAGGCTTCATGCGAGCCTACCCCGACATCCGCCTGGACCTCGCGCTGAGCGACCGCCGAGTCGATCTCGTGGCCGAGGGCGTCGACCTCGCGATCCGCATCGCCGCGCTGGAGGACTCGTCGCTTCTCGCCCGGCGCCTCTGCACCGTGCGGCTCTTGCTGGTGGCGGCGCCGGAGTACCTGGAGCGGCACGGGCGCCCCACCCATCCCACCGAGCTCGAGCGCCACTCCGCGATGATCTACACGGGCGGGGCGGCGCCTGGGACCTGGCGCTTCGATCACCCGCGCTTCGGCCAGGCGACCGTGACGCCGCCGGCGCGGGTGCTCACCGACAACGCCGACCTGCTGACGCCGGCGCTCGTGGACGGCGTGGGGCTGGCCCTGCAGCCGGAGTTCCTGGTCTGGCGCGAGTTGCAGGCCGGCGCGCTCGAGGTGGTCATGCCGGAGTGGTCGCCGCCGGTGCTGGGGCTCTACCTCCTCATGCCGCCGAGCCCCCGGCGCCCCCTGCGCGTGCAGGTGCTGATCGACCATCTCGCCGGCGCTCTCGCCCACCCCCCGTGGCGCGATCCCGCCCGGCAAGCGTCCGCTGCGCCCCTATCCGGTCAGGCGGCGGCTCCCAGCACGCGCTGATAGAGCCGTGTCGGTTCGCTTCCGACGGCGAAATACGGCTTGAACGTCTGCCGCCCCGTGCCGCCCTGAAGGGTCCAGGAATCCGATCCGGCCGCGACTTGGTGCAGGCTGGCGAGTTGGGCGCGCGTGAGCGGCGCGAAGCGATCTCCGGTCGCGAACAGCGCGAGCGGCCCCTGCACCATCGCTACCTGATCCCCGTGGAGGCCGTCGACCGGCTCGGCGCGGAGCGGTCGGTCGATCTCGAGCGTGACGCGGTCGCCGCTGCGCCACTCGCGCCTGATCGTGGCGAAGCGGCCCGGCGCCGGCCGGGGAGCGTCGTCGCCGTTAATCCGCAGCCGCGTCGCCGGCCCCGCCCACGCCGGGATGCGCAGGCGCAATGCCATGACGACGGGGCGCGGCGCGGCCACTGTCATCGCCACCTCGTCGCCGAGAGGGTAGGTTCCGCCCTGGGTCAGCGTCAGCGCCGGCTCCCCTCCGCGCCGCCACAACAGGCGCGAGGGCGTGTAGAGGTTCACGAACACTCCGTCCCCGTCGACGAGGTAGGCGCTGACGCCGTAATCGGCGGTGAGCTGGCCGATGCTGCCCGAACAACACGGGCAGGTGTACTCGAAATAGCTCTTCGCGCCCACCTCGTTGTAGTCGGCGTAGTAGAAGGCCGAGCCGTCGGCCTGCAGGGGCAAGGCTCCGAGCGCCGCGTTGTAGAACAGGCGTTCCATGCCGTCCCCCCAGCGACTGTCGCCCGTTGCGCGCATCAGGTATCGCGCCACCTTGAAGTGGCCGTAGCTGCCGCACGGGGCCTCGAAGCTTGCGTGAGTGGTGGCGAGGCTCTCGCCGAGCTTGCCCGAGCCCGCCTCCACGAAGGCTTCGTTCGGGCCCCAGCCGCCGGTGGCGAAGCTCTGGGCGAGCACGAAGCCCATCCCGTTGCGCGCCGCGGCGAGGTGCTTGGGGTCGCCGTCCACGAGGTAGGCCTTCATGGCGGAGGCGAGCGCGTTGACGTGGCTGTAGGCGTGGCGGCCCGGGAGCACGTTGCGGCCCGCGGCCAGCGGCTCGAAATAGCTGGCGTCCAGCAGGTAGGCGCGCGCCATCCGGCGGAACCGGTCGCCGGCGCCGAGGTCGGCGGCGATGTGCAGGTTCTCGGGCAGGGTGTAGGTCTCGTCCCAGCCGAAGGCCACGTTGGGACGGGTGCGCCGCTGCGCCTCCGTCCGGTCCACCGCGTGGCCGGGCAGGAAGGGCTGGGCGGCGTCGGCCACCGAGCCGAGGAGACGCAGCGCCTGCGGGTCGTCGGCGTAGCGGTGCGCGTCGATCAGGCCGATCGCGGTCTTGTCGAAGGTGTAGGCCGGCAGCGGATAGTCGCGGAAGAAGTCGGGCGTGATCGTCGGCGCGAAGCCGACGACGAGGCGGTGCACCTTGGCCTTGGCTGCGACGTCTCCTGTCGCGGCGTAACCTCGCGCAAGCGCCGACACGTACTGACCCCAGCTATGGCCCGGGATGAAGCCGGTCATGTTCCTGGGAGGGTCGAACGCGGGCGTCGCGTCGTACCAGCCGCCGAGCCCGCGCGAAGCGACCGGCAGACCCGCGGCCTGGCGGAAGGGCCGCAGGAGCGCGTCCTCGTCAATCGCGAGCAGCGCGTCGAGCGTCCTGCGGGCCTGGCGATGGGCCATGCCGTCGAGCAGTTCGACGTCGCGGTGGTCCGGCTCGCGGGGGAGCGCCGACCCGGACCCGGACGCGGGACCTGCGCCCGCCCTCCACGGCAGCGCCGAAGCCGCCGCGGCGACCCCGGCCGTCGCGATCACCGATCGTCTGTTCATCGCTCTCCACCCGACCCGACTGATCGCGGGGCAGCGTGGGCCCATCACGCCGGTCGTCGCAAGCGATGTCGTCGCGCTCGGCCCGTGTTGGTCGCGCGCGGGCAACGTCGGCTAGGCAAGTCGCGCTCCCCCCTTCACAGTTCGGGGGCCCATAGCTCCCGGGGTTGATCGACGGTCGAGGTCGAAAGTCGCGCCCAAAGTGAAACCCAGCGCCGTGTGCGCGATGGTCTTGGGATTGGCCCTCGCAAGCCGCGCCCACGCCGAGGACGGCTATGCGCTCTGGCTTCGCTACGCGCGGGCGCCGGCTGCGCAGCAACTCGCCTACGCCCAGGCCCTGCGCGAGGTCGCCGGCGCGACCACCAGCCCCACGCTCCTCGCCGCCCAGGCGGAACTGCTGCGCGGCGTGCGCGGGATCACCGGCGTCGCGCCGATCGTCGCGCCCGCGCCCGACCGCGACGGCGCCGTGGTGTTCGGCACGCCCGCCTCGTCGCCGGTGGTGGCGGCGCTGCGCTTGCCGCTGCAGCGGGTCGGCGCCGAGGGCTACGTCCTGCGCCGTGTCGTTGTGGGCGGCCGCGCGCTCATCGTGGTGGCGGGGAACACCGACGTGGGCGTGCTGCACGGCGCCTTCGCCCTCCTGCGGTTTGCGTCACAGGCCAAGCCCTTGAACGGGTTGGACGAGGTGTCCGCCCCCAAGCTGAAGCTGAGGGTGCTCGACCACTGGGACAACCTCGACCGCACCGTCGAGCGCGGCTACGCGGGCTTTTCGCTGTGGGACTGGCTGAAGCTGCCGGTGCTCAAGGACCCGCGCTACGTCGACTACGCGCGGGCGAACGCCTCCATCGGCGTCAACGGCGTCGTCTTGAACAACGTCAACGCCAGCGCCCTGAGCCTCACGCCGCTCTACCTCGAGAAGACGGCCGCCCTGGCGGACGTGTTCAGGCCCTACGGCGTCCGGGTCTACCTGTCGGCGCGCTTCTCGGCGCCGATCGAACTCGGCGGCTTGAAGACGGCCGACCCCCTCGATCCCGAGGTGCGCGCCTGGTGGCGGGCGAAAGCCGACGAGATCTACCGCCTCGTTCCGGACTTCGGCGGCTTCCTCGTCAAGGCGAACTCCGAAGGCCAGCCGGGGCCCCAGGACTACGGCCGCTCCCACGCCGAGGGGGCGAACGCCCTGGCCGCGGCGGTGGCGCCGCATGGCGGCGTCGTCATGTACCGCGCCTTCGTCTACTCGAACGACCACCCGCAGGATCGGGTGAAGCAGGGCTTCGACGAGTTCAAGCCGCTGGACGGCGCCTTCGCGCCCAACGTGCTGCTGCAGATCAAGAACGGTCCGCTCGACTTCCAGCCGCGCGAGCCCTTTCACCCACTGTTCGGCGCCCTGCCGAAGACGCCCGAGATGCTCGAAGTGCAGGTCACCAAGGAGTACCTCGGCTTCGCCACGCACCTCGTCTACCTGGGAGCGCTCTGGGAGGAGGTGCTGAAGTCGCGCACCGCCCGGCCAGGCCCCGCCTCGACCGTCGCGTCCGATCTCGAGCACGCGCCGGGCGGGCTCACGGGGATGGCCGGGGTGGCCAACGTGGGCACCGACCGGACCTGGTCGGGATCGGTGTTCGACCAGGCCAACTGGTATGCCTTCGGGCGCCTGGCGTGGGATCCGGATCACTCGTCCCGCGATATCGCGGCCGAATGGGCGGCGCAGACCTTTGCGCCCGACGCGGCGGTCACCGCGCCCGTGGTCGACATGATGATGCGCTCGCGCGAGGCGGTGGTCGACTACATGGAGCCCCTGGGGCTGGCCCACATCATGGCGCGCGACACCCACTACGGCCCGGGCCCGTGGGTGACCGGCGGCCCCCGCGCGGACTGGACGGCGACCTACTATCATCGCGCCGACCGCGACGGGGTGGGCTTCGAACGCGGGCCCGCGGGCAGCGACGCGGTCGCCCAGTACGCGCCGGAGATCGCAGCGGCCTGGGCGCGCGCCGACACGACGCCCGAGCGTCTGCTCCTGTGGTTCCATCACGTCTCCTGGGATCGGCGGATGTCCTCCGGGCTTACGCTCTGGGAGGAGTTGGTCGCGCGGTACGATGAGGGGCTGGCGCAGGTGGCGGCCGCGCAGGCGACGTGGGCGGGCCTGCAGGACCGCATCGATCCCGAGCGTTTCCGCCTCGTGGCCGACGACCTGCGCATCCAGGCGGGCGAGGCGCGGTGGTGGCGCGACGCCTGCCTCGCCTACTTCAGCCGCGTGGGCGGACGTCCCCTGCCGCCCGGCGTGCGCGCGCCCGACCACATGCTCGAGTGGTACAAAACGCGGCAGCAGCCGGTCCTGCCCGGCGCGCGCTGAGGCGCCGGCCGGTCCGACCGACGCCGAGCGCCCTGAGGGAGACGGCGTCCCCCATGGCCCGGTAGCCCGCAACGGAGGGATGCAGGTGGTCTCCCGAGTCGTAGACCGGCCGCAGGCGGTCGGGGCGCCGGGGATCGCGCACCGCGCCATCGAAGTCGACCACCGCGTCGAAGCGGCCGGGCACGCGGATCCAGGCGTTGAAGGCGCGCCGGTCGGCCTCGGCGGCGGCTCCGGGGTGGTAGTAGGCCGAGCCGGCGAAGGGCGTCAGCGTGGCGCCGATCACCCGCAGGCCGTGCTCGCGCGCCCGCGAGATCAGCTGGGCGTCGGCGGCGAAGAGGCGCTGCAGCAGTTCGGCGTGGGCCTGTGGGGGCGCGTCCGGCGCGGCGCGGCTCAGCGCGCCGATGTCGTTGATCCCCTCCAGCAGGATGACGACCCGCACCGCACTCTGCGCCAGCACGTCGCGGTCGAAGCGCGCCACCGCGCTGGGTCCGAGACCGTCGATGAGGAGGTGGTTGCCGCCGATCCCCGCGTTGAGCACGCCGAGCGCGCGGCCGGACGCGTGCAGTCGCCTCGCCAGGTCGTCCGGCCAGCGGTCGTCGCCGTCGGTGGTGGCCCCGTGGCCGTCGGTGATCGAGTCGCCCAGGGCGACGAGGGCGGCGCGCGCCGGCCCCTGCACGTCGACGCCCGACACGAAGAACCAGTGCTCGATCCGACCCGCCGTCGGCAGGTCCGCGTCGGCCACATGGTCGCCGTGGAGGAGGTAGCTCGTGGCGCGCGCGCCCGGGTGGCTCGTCTGCCCTTCGGGCGCGGACGGGAGATAGAGGCTCAGGGCGAGATCGGCGCCGTCGCCGACGGGCAGGAGAACGGGATCCGACCACCAGTCGGCGCCGGCGGGTATCAGGACGTCGGCGCGGCCGTCGAAGCGCAGCTCATGGCCGGTGTTCGACCGGGTGGCGGGAGACCCCGCTCGCACGGCGAGCGCCAGACTCGCGTGGGCTACCCGAAGTGGCGCGCGTCCGAAGGCGTTGGACAGCCTGACGCGCACGCGATCGCCCCCGACCGAGAGGTGGACCACCTCCCGCAGGGTGGCGTCGGTGAGGTCCGCATCCCCCAGCGCGTTCTGCGGCTCGGGCGCCTGCTGGGCGGAGGCCCAGGACCCGACCCATCGGGCGCCGGGTCGTGGGTCGTGCGCAAAAGCCGGGGCGTGGAGCGCTAGCCACGCCGAAACGACGCCCGCCCCAACCCGAAGCGGCGATCTTCTTCTTCGCGGAACCACGGCAGCGATTCTGTCAGACGGGCAGCGGCTTGTCTCCGCGGAAGGCGGGCCCCCTTCGACCTCGTCGCCCCCGAGTCGACCGGCGCTCGTCGCCGTTCACGGGAGCAGGAGGCGCGTTCCCAGGGCGAGCGCCAGGGCGACCGGCGTGACCACGGCGCCCACCTTGAGGAAGCGCCAGAAGCCAACCTCCTCGCCCTCGCGCCGGATCGCCGTGAGCCACAGGATGGTGGCGAGGGAGCCCGTGATCGACAGGTTGGGGCCGAGGTCCACGCCGATCAGGAGCGCGTCCACCACCTTCTGCGGCGCGTGCGCCTGCGAGATCGCGGTCGCGGCGATCAGGCCGGCAGGCAGATTGTTCATGAGGTTGGAGGCCAGCGCCAGCGTCCCTCCGGCCAACGCCGCCGTTAAATCTGCCGAGCTGCGCGCCCCTTGAGCGAGCGTGCGCGCGAGCGCGCCCGTCAGGCCGGTGCGGTTCACCGCCTCGACCATGACGAACAGGCCCGCCACCAGCGGCAGCACCAGCCAGGAGACGTCCCGGACCGTCTCCCACGGACTCTCGCGCCGGGAGATCAGCACCACGGCGGTCGTGAGCACGCCCATGACGCACGTCGGCGCGCCCAGCGGCCGGTCCAGCGCGGAGACGACCAGGAGGGCCGCCGCGGTGAGGCCGATGCCGGCCAGGGCCGTCCAGCCGCCCCGCGAGAGCTTCGGCTGCTCGACGTCGCACTCGCAACTCGGCTCCAACCGTCGGCCCTCCACCCAGCGCAGCGCGACATAGGTCGCGACGATGGACACGAGCGAGGGCAGGGCGAAGCTCGCCAGCCATCGGCCGAGCGGCGGCGTGTGGTCGCCGTAGAGCACGAGGTTGGCCGGGTTGGAGATCGGCAGCACGAAGCTGGCCGCGTTGGCGATGAAGGCGCAGATGAAGAGGAAAGGCAGCGCCTCGACCTTCGCCTTCCTGGCCGCGGCGAACACGGCGGGGGTCAGCACCACGGCGGCGGCGTCGTTGGACAGGAAGGTGGTCACCACCACCCCCACACCGTAGATCAAGAGGAACAGCCGCCTGGGCGAGCGCCCCGCACGGTTCACCGCCGCCGCGGCGACCCACTCGAACACGCCCTCGCGCCGCGCCGTCTCCGACAGCAGCATCATGCCTGTGAGGAAGAGGTAGACGTCCGCCCCCTTGCCGACGACGCGCAGGCCCTCGCTCCAGGGCAGGAGGCCGAGCGCCAGGAGGGCGAGCGCGCCCAGCACCGCCCAGACCGCCTCCGGCCACTTGAACGGGCGCACGATCACCCCGGCCGTCGCCGCGCCCGCGATGACCCAGATGGCGAGGTTGGCTGGCGTGGGCGTCATCGAGACGGCGGCCCCCGTCATGCGGAGGCAGGGGCGAGCGTCGGGCCACAGTCGTCGTCCGGCTGGGCGCAGGCCGGCCGCAGCACGGGCGCGGCGGCGAGCCACAAGGCCAGCGAGCCCAGCGCGAAGCTGCCAAGGATCAGGAAGGCGGCGTGGAAGCCGATCGCCTGGGCGATGGCCCCGCCGATCGCGGGGCTGAGCGCGGCGCCCACGCCCTGCACCGTCATCACCGCCCCCTGGCCCACGTTCACCCGGCCCGTGCCGCTGAGGATGCGCGCCACGAGCCCCGGCACCGCCACGCTCTGCAGGCCCGCGCCGACGCCGTCGAGCGCCTGGACGGGCCAGACGCCCCAGCTCTCGATCACCGAGGAGGCGATCACGCCCCGGATGGGCAGGGCGATGAAGGTGAGCAGCATCACGAGCCAATAGCCGCGCTTCTCCGCCAGGGTCATGGCCACGAGCGAGGCCGCGATCATCACGGCCTGGGCCACCACGATGGTCAGCGCCACGAACCCCGCCGGGTCGGCCTTGCCCGCCTTGACCACCGCCAGGCCGTAGAGCGGCAGCATGGCCCCGTTGCCCAGGTGGAACATGGCCAGCGCTGCGGCGAGGATCAGGAGCGGGCGGTTCCGTAGAAGGGTGCGCCAGCCCTCGGCCTTGCCCTTCGCCGGCTCGGCGCCCTCGTCCTCGCCCTCGTCGCGCTCCAGCCCCCGCGCCGCCTTGTCGTCGATGCAGTCTCGCGGGATCATGAGCACCGACGCGATGGACAGGAGCCCGAAGGCGGCCGCCAGGAGGAACACCGCCACGAAGCCGAACTTCCAGCCGAGGAAGCCCGACAGGCCCGCGCCCACCATGTTGCCCGCATGGTTGAAGGCCTGGTTGCGCCCGTTCTGCCGGTTGAAGCCGCGCTGGCGCACGATGCCGAGCGTCAGCCCCGTCACCGCCGGCCCGATCGCCGCGCCCGCGACAGCGGTGGCCACCTGCGAGCCCGCGATCACCCAGAAGTTCTGCGAGACGAAGATCAGGGCGGACGCCAGGACGGTGAACACGCCGGAGACGATCACGTACGACCGCTTGCGCGTGGTGTGGTCGACGAGCGCGCCGGCGGGCGCCGTCACCGCCATTCCCGCCACGCCGCCCAGCGTCATCACCAGGCCGATCGGGCCCGCCGTCCACCCGCGCTGCTGCAGGAACACGCCCAGGAAGGGCCCGACCCCCGCCTGCATGTCCGCCATGAAGAAGTTGAGCGCCTGCAGCGGGCGGGTGGCGCGCGGCGGCGCGCGCCGGTCGAGGGCGGCGCTCATCACCTGGTCCCGTTCGCGTTGGGGCCGAGGCGGGCGCCCAACAGCCCGTGCGCCGGCCAGGCGCTGATGGAGGCGGAGTGGTCGCCGGGTCTCCCGCGGACGGGGGCGTCCTCGCGCCAGCCGCAGTCGATCTCGATCTGGTCGGCGTCGGCCGACCCGTCCTGCGCCGCGGTGACGCGGAGCGCGTGGCGCCCCGATCGCAGAGCGGGGACGTCCGCGCACCAGACGCCAAGCTCGTCCGCCGCGGGCCGCATGGGGCGCGGCCGGTCGGCGTCGACGGTCAGGGTGACGGGCGCGTCGTCCCGGGCGCCGAACACGCGGGCGCGCACGGTGAAGTCGCCGTCGGGCGTCTTTGCCGCCGGGCGCGTGACCAGCCGCCGGTCGGTCGGGCTCGTGATCATCGCCTGCAGCACGCCGCCCAAGAGGATGAACGGGGAAATCCAGGCCGTCCCCATGCGCCGCCTCCCTCACAAGGCCGCACCAGGCCGTCGTTCACAGCTGAGCCCGCTAACACGCCGCGCCGACGTGCCGATCAAACGAGATGATGTCGTCTTGTAACGGCGACCCGCCCCGCGCGACGGCGGGACGGGTCGCGCCGCGCGATCAGGCGGCGGGGGGCGGTGGCGGCGCGTCGCCCGGGCCGGGTCCGCCAGGACCTCGCGACCCGCGGAGGTCGGGCGGCCCCACGGCCGGTCCGCCGGGTGCGCCGGGGCAGGCGGCCACGGCGAGGCGCGGCGGCGGAGGCGGAGGTCCGCCGGGGCCGGGACCGAAGCCGCGCTCGGCGAAGCGGCGGGGCCCCGCGCGCTCTGCGCCCGGAGGCGGCGGCGGCGGCGGCGCGTCCGCCTGCGCGCCCGGAACGGGCGGCGGGGGAGGCGCGGGTTGCGCCAGGCAGGGGGTCGCGGCGACGGCGAGCGCGGCGGCGATGAAGAACGGGGAGGGGAGGTGTCTCACGGGTGGTCTCCTTGCGCCCTCTGGGAGCGACGGTGCGGAGACTCGGCGTCGCGGGTGTCGGCGGCGGGACGGGTTCGTCACCGAGCGTATCGCCGGCGTCCCGAGTTGTACCCATCCGGCGCGGAGGCGGCGGCGAGATACATTTCGACTAAAGGCCGCCCTGGCCTTCGCCCGATCTTCGGGCATGAGGGTGGGATGGAGCCCCGCCCCCGCATCCTGGTCGTCGACGACGACCGCGACATCCGCACCCTCTTGGCCGAGCAGCTCGAAGGCTACGGCTTCGCCGCCCTGCCCGCGGAAGACGGGCGCGCCATGCGCCGCATGCTCGACCGGGAGGCCGTCGACCTCGTGGTGCTCGACCTCAACCTGCCGCGGGAGGACGGCCTGGCGCTGTGCCGCGACCTGCGCGCGCGCTCGTCGCTTCCTGTGATCATGCTCACCGCCCGGGGCGAGCCGATCGACCGCATCCTGGGCCTGGAGATGGGCGCGGACGACTACATGGCCAAGCCGTTCGAGCCGCGCGAGCTCGTGGCGCGCATCCGCAACGTGCTGCGCCGGCGCGCGGGCGCGCTCGACCCCGCCGAACCCGCGTCGCCCGTGCGCCGCGTCCGCTTCGCCGGGCGCGTGCTCGACCTGCAGCGCCGCCACGTGGAGACGCAGGACGGGCGCGTGCTGATGCTGTCCGGCGCGGAGTTCCGCTTCCTCAAGGCCATGACCGAGCGCCCGGACCACGTGTTCTCCCGCGAACAGCTGGCCCGCATCGGCGCGGGGCGGGAGGTGCAGGCGGTGGACCGCGCCGTCGACCTGCAGGTCAGCCGACTGCGCGCCAAGCTCGGCGACGACGCCCGCGCGCCCGAGCTGATCAAGACGGTGCGCAGCGAGGGCTACGTCTTGGCCGTGCCCGTCGAGCGCGAGCCGTGAGCCTGCGCGACGCCGCGGGCTCGCTCGCTGCGCGCGTGTTCGCGCTCCTGTGCGTGGGCGTGGTGGGGGCGGCCGCGCTCGCCTTCACCGTGTCCGACCTGCAGCGGCGCGACGAGGAGCGGCGCGGGCGAGTGGAGCGGCTGGCGGACCGCGCCGCCGACCTCGCCGACGTCCTGCGGCGTGCGCCGGCGGACGCCCTGCCGGGGCCGCTCGGCGCCGGGCCGGAGGCCGCGCGGCTGGCCGACCCGCCGTCCGCGTCCGAGCCGCTCGACGCCGAGCTCACCGCGCGGTTGGCCGCGCGCCTCGGTACCGCCGCCGCGGCTCGCGCGACCGTGCCGTCGGCCGCCGTCTGCTCGCGGCCACCGCCACAGGACGCGCTGGACGGCGCGCGTCCGTCCCCGCCGCCTCCGCCGCCGGCGCCGCCTCCCCAGGAAGCCGCGACGCCGGGGCGGCTGCGAGCCCCTCCGCCCTCCCGACCCCAGTGCCGTCGCATCGCACTGACGCTCGCCTCCGGCCGACGCACGGCGATGATCCTGCCGGCCGGGCCGCCTCCGCCCAGACCGCAGCTCGCGCTGCTGGGGCCCTGGAGCCTGGCGGTCCTGGCCTCGGCGGCGGCGGCCCTGGCCTATGTGGTCGCGCGTCTCGCCACCGCCCCGGTGCGCCGGCTGGCCGCCGCCGCGGAGGCGCTCGGCGGCGACCTCCATCGGCCGCCGCTCGCGGTGGCGGGCCCGACGGAGGTGCGCCAGGGCGCGCGCGCCTTCAACCGCATGCAGGCCCAGCTGAAACGTCGCGAGGCCGAGCGCACGCACATGCTCGCCGCCATCACCCACGACCTGCAGACGCCGCTCACCCGCATGCGCCTGCGCGTAGAGGCGGTGGACGACCCCGCCCTGCGCGCCGCCCTCCTGGCCGACGGCGCCGCCATGCTGGACCTGATCCGCGCGGGGCTCGACCTGGCGCGCGCGGCGGCGGGGGGCGGCGGGCCGCCCGAGCGCCTCGACCTCGACTCGCTGCTGGACAGCCTGTGCGAGGACGCCGTCGCCGCCGGCGCGGACGTGTCGGTGGTCGAGCGGTGCGGCGCGGTGGTGCGCACCCGACCCGAAGCGCTGCGGCGCTGCGTGAGCAACCTCCTGGAGAACGCCCTCAAGCACGCTGGCGCAGCCGAGCTCGCCTGCCGTCGCCGGGGCGACGCCGTGGAGGTGGAGGTGCGCGACCGCGGACCGGGCGTTCCGCCCGACCGCCTGGCCGAGGTGCTGGAGCCCTTCGTGCGCCTGGAGACCTCCCGCTCCCGGGAGACGGGGGGCGTGGGGCTCGGGCTGACCATCGCCCGCCTCATGGCCGGCCACGCCGAGGGCGAGCTGACCCTGGCCAACCGCCCCGGCGGCGGCCTTTCCGCTGTGGTCCGGCTGGGCGGCGGCTGAGCGGCATTGTCCGAGGCGGGGGGGAGAGCCGACGCCGCCATGGCGACCTCAGGGACGGCGACGTCCACTCGCCGGATCAGGCGGTGTCGCGCAGCCTCGGTCGGGTCGGGAGCATGCGCATCAGCGCAGCGCGATCCAACAGCTGTACATTGCCCCGTTCGGTCATGATGAGGCCCTGGCGACGCAACTGCTGGATCGTGCGGTTCAGGTGAACCGTGCTGAGACCCAGAAGGTCGCTCAGCAGCTCCTGAGTGAGGGGAAGCGGGAAGCCCTCCCGCTCCGCCGCCCCGACTTCGGCGAGGCGGACGCGGGCGCGAGCAGGCACGCGTCGACGTCGGCCGCGGCGCGCCGCGGCCTTCTCCTGCGGCGCTTTCCCGTGTCACACTCCGGGCATGGACGTCCCGAGACGGACCGCGCTGAAGGGGCTGTCGGGCATAGCCGCGGCGGGCGCGCTGCCCGGTCGCGCTGCGGCGGAGCCTTCTGCGGAGGGAGAGCCCGAAGTCGCCGCGCGTCTCGCTCCCTACGATCCGGTGTGGACGCGACCCAGCCGCGACGCTTCGGAGTCCATGCCCTGCGGAGCGGGCGACATCGGGCTGAACGTCTGGGTGGAGGGGGAGGACCTCCTCGTCTACGTGGCGCGGAGCGGCGCGTTCGACGAGACCAACAGCTACCTGAAGCTAGGCCGGCTGCGGCTCACGCTCGATCCGTCTCCGTTCAAGGCGGGGACTCCGTTCCGCCAGGCCCTGAGCCTCTCCACGGGCGAGCTCGAGGTGTCGTGCGACGGCGTGACCATAACCCTGTGGGCCGACGTCGAGGCGCCCGTGGTCTTTGCGACGGTGGAGGCCGCCCATCCCGTCGCGCTCGTCGCCGCCTTCGAGAGCTGGCGGACGCGCGACCGCGACTACCTGCCCGCCGAGAGCTCGATGCATCGCGCCTACGAGGGCGCGCCGGAGACGCCGCGCCAGTACGCCGACGAGGTGAGCTTCGATGAGGGTGGCGTCCTGAGCGTCCACCGCAACCGCGACGGCGGGACCGTCTTCGACCTCCTCGTCCGCCAGCAGGGGCTGGAGGCGGTCAAGCCGGACATTTGGAACCCGTTGGAGGGGCTGACCTTCGGCGCGCTCCTCGTCGGTCGGGGGATGACCGCCGCGGGCCAGACGCACGGGCGCTACGCCTCCACCGACTATGTCGCGTGGCGGCTCGCGGCCGACCGTCCGCGACGCCGCCACGAGCTCCGACTGCACACCCACATCGCCCAGGCCCCCAGCCGCGCGGCCTGGCTGGACGCGCTGCGCCGGCAGGTCGCCACGGCCCCGGGCGTCGAGCGGTCGCGCACGCGCAGCCGCCGGTGGTGGCGCGACTTCTGGGCGCGCAGCTTCATCGTGATCGAGCCCGGGGCGGCGCGGCCCGGGAGCCGCCCCTGGCGGCTCGGGCGCAACTACCAGCTGTTCCGCCACCAGCTCGCCACCAACGCCCGGGGAAGCTGGCCCACCAAGTTCAACGGCGGCAACTTCACCTTCGACCCGCAGTTCGTCGATCCCAAGCTCCAACTCACGCCGGACTATCGCGCCTGGGGCGGTGGCGAGTTCACCGCGCAGAACCAGCGCCTCGTGCACTGGCCGATGCTGAAGAGCGGCGACGCCGACCTCCTGCAGCCGCAGCTCGACTTCTATCGTCGGCTGCAGCCCACCGCCGAACTGCGGACGCGGACCTACTGGGGGCATGAAGGCGCCTGCTTCGTCGAGCAGATCGAGAACTTCGGCCTGTGCTGCGGCCAGGAATACGGTTGGCGCCGCACCTGGGAGAGCTCCGTCCTCAAGCTGCCGGGCGTCGAGGACAGCGCGTTCGTCAGCTATCTCTGGGACACGGTGCTCGAGATCTGCCTGATGATGCTCGAGGTGGGCCGCTTCACCGGCGCCGACGTCTCGTCCGACGTCGGCTTCGTGGACAGCTGCCTCACCTTCTTCGACGCCCATTACCGCGCCGAACAGCGGCGCATCGCGGGTCGCGAACTCGACGCGGAGGGTAAGCTCGTCTTCTACCCGGGGACGGCCTGCGAGACCTATAAGACCGCGCTGAACTCGGCGGTGACCATCGCGGGGCTGGACGCGGTGATCGGGGCCCTCCTCACCACGCCCGAGGCGCGCCTCGACCCCTCTCGCCGCGCACGCTTCTCAGCCATGCGGGCCACCCTTCCGCCCCTGCCGATCCGCGAGCGAGAGGGGCGCCGCACGCTGGCCCCCGCGGCGCTCTGGGACCGGATCCAGAACGTCGAGATTCCGCAGCTCTACCCCGTCTTCCCCTATGGGCGCTTCGGCGTGGGCCGCCCCGACCTGCAGCTGGCGATCGATACCTGGCGCCACGGCGTGGACACCCCCGAGCAGCGCAACACGATCAGCTGGCATCAGGACCCGATCTGCTGCGCGCGCCTGGGCCTGACCGAGGAGGCGGCCGAGCTCACCGCGCGCAAGCTCGACGACTCGGGGCGGCGCTATCCCACCTTCTGGGGCCCCGGCCACGATTGGGCGCCGGACCACAATTGGGGCGGCTCCGGCATGGTCGCGCTGCAGGAGATGCTGATGCAGACGCCCGGCGACGCCATCCACCTGTTTCCAGCCTGGCCGGCCGAGTGGGACGTCGACTTCCGCCTCCATGCGCCACGCTCCACCCGGGTCGATGCGTCGCTGAGGGGAGGTCGGCTCACGCGCCTCGACGTCACCCCGGCCGACATGCGGGGGCGGGTCGTCCTGCCGGCGTGGCTGCGCGCGCCCGCCCATCCTGGCGATGCAGGCCGCAAGGAGACATCGGCCGCCGAGGGCGAAGCTTCCGCTAAGGGCGATTGAAGGTCCAGCGGCCAGCGTCGGTGTCGGCTGCGAAGGGCGCAAGCGCCAGGGTGCTGGCGCCGATCGCCGTCAGCGCGAGCGGGCACTGCACGCCGTGGGCCGGCTTGGGCGCGATGCGGTAGGCGCCGTCGGTGAGCTGGTCCACTCGCCACAGCTGTTCGGGCGCCCCGGTGAACGCCGGCGTGGTCTCGACCTTGCCGTCGGCCGTCCAGGCGAGGGCGCGCTCGGTCCCCGCGATCGTGATCTTGACGTAGGGCGCCCCCATCACGCCTCCGGCGGCGGGGAGGGACGTCACCGTCCACTTTTGGTGGGGGCGCACGATGTACTCGCCGAGGTCCACGCCGACGGCGCCTTTGGGCCAGGTGACGGCGGCCTGCGCCAGCGTCTGCGCCGCTACGGGGCTGACGGGCTCGTCGGGCGAGGCGCGGAAGCTACGTCGCGCATCGAAGGCCATCCGCACGGGATCCACCGCCAGCTCCAGCGCGCCGCCGCTGCGCTCCGACTGGATCTCGTACGTCCCCGCAGGCACGTTTTCTCCCGCCACGGGCCAGCCGTCCTTCCACACGAGCGGCTGGATCGCCAGGACGCTGCGTCCGCTGCGGTCGAGGTCGGCCTCGTAGTGCAGGGACATCTTCTCCACGCCGGCGCCGAGATCGATCAGGCCGAAGTGTCCCGCGCCGATCTGGCGCCCGCGGGAGCTGGCCACCACCTTGCCGCCGCCCTTGAGCAGAGGGACGCCCATGTTGTCGACGTAGGGTCCGAGGACGTTGCGCGAGCGGCCCACGCGTATGTTGTAGGAGGAATTGGGGCCGTCGCAGCACGTGCCGTGGGTGCCGAGGAGGTAGTACCAGCCGTCCCGGATCATGAGGGCCGAGGCCTCCATGTCGATGGCCACGTTCACCGGCCGGTTGCCGGCCAGGCGGGCGCCTGTGCTGGGGTCGAGCTCCACCATGCGGATGAACCCGAAGTAGGTGCCGTAGCTCAGCCAGAGCCGTCCACCCGCCAGCAGAAAGGCGGGGTCGATCGCGTCGGCGTCCTCCACTCCGTCCGTGCTGGCCACCGCGCCGACGTCGTGGAAGCCGAACCGCGGGGAGGCGGGGTCGAGCGCGTGCGTCCACATCACGCGTATCGCCCCGGAATGACCGCCCGACAGCCCGCCGCCGCCGAGGGCGTAGGCCACGTAGAAGCGGTCGCCGATGTGGATCACGTCGGGAGCCAGGCCGCCGCCCGGGCGGACCGCGCCGGCGCCGCTCCACGTCCATCCGTCCTCGGAGACGAGCCCGCCTCGCCCCGTGCCGAAGGTGTAGAACTTGCCGTCCGAGAAGGTCACGGTGGACGGATCGTGGATGTAGGGCCGCCCCGCCAGTTGCGCGCTGGCCTCGCCGGCGCTCAGGGCGATCAGGGCGGAGATCAACGTTCCGGCGAACTTGGACATCGAGGCGGCGCTCCTCACGCGCGTCGGACTCATCGCGTCCGCGTGACGAGGTCGGTCACGGGCCGGCCCGCGTCGTCGACGAATCGGGCGCAGAAGTCGCTCAGACCAGGGCCGTTGATCACCGCGCCGTAGAGGACGTTGCGCCCCTTGTGCAGCACCACGCGATCGGACACCCCGTCGTCCGCCACCATGCGGCGGTCGCCGTAGAGGCCCACGACCTCTCGCCCGTTCAGCCACCACATGGAGGCGGAGTTGGAGCCGACCGATAGGCGCACGTCCCTGACTTCTCGCGGACTGTCCACGACTGTCGCCGCCCAGAAGATCACCCCATAGACCGGCTTTCCGAGCGACAGCGCGTAATTGTAGAGCTTCACGTCGAACGGCTCGGCGTCCATGGCGCGCCACGTCAGCGGCCCGCCCATGTCGACCGTGGCGCCCGTCGCGGGAAGGCGGCCGAGCGGCCCGGGAGTCGCCCCGGCGAAGGCTTGGCGGACGTAGGGGCGCGTGAAGCCCGCATTGCTCACGTTGGGTCGGCTGATGGGCTCCAGCAGGAGCCAGCGCTTGAGGAAGCCGTCCGGGTCGGTCGCCTTGGGCCCCGGGCCGCTCGGGCGCAGGTAGGCGGGCGCGCTGGCGTTAGGCGCTTCGGCGGCGTGGCCGCTCGACCCCGACGCTAGCAGGAGTGCGACAAGGCCCGTGGCAACGCCGGTGTCCAAGGACCCGCGCGCGCGCCGGCTCCGCTGCATGCAAGGCTCCTCGCCCGAAAGCGCACTCGCTCCACGCGTGCGTCGCCGACGCGGCCACGCGACCATAGGACTGGTCGTAAAGTCTGACAATTGCCTGTGCGGGCGGTGGACCCCCGTCTCACCGACCGGGCGCGCGCTCCACCAGGCGGGGCACGTCGAGGGCCGGCAAGGCCTCGTCGTTCCTGTGGAAGTCGAAGAAGGTGGCGTTGTCCCAGCCCGAGCCCTGGCCCCAGGGCGTGCGGCACGGCGTCGAGACCCAGGCGGGCTCCCAGTACACGAGCCCGTTTCCGCCCGCCGCCTTCACCGTGCGGGCGAGGTCGACGAGGTAGCGCGCCTGCCCCTGCGGGGTCGCGGGATAGCCCGGCGCGAGCGAGTCCTTGCCGAGGAGGTTCGGCGACGAGTCGGCGTTGTCCAAGGTCCAGGGATAGGCCGTCTCCACCACCATGACGTCCTTGCCGTAGCGGCGTCGCAGCTCTCCGATCGTCCATGCCAGCTCGGCCGGGCTCTCGTTGGACCACTTGGCGTAATAGCTGAGGCCGATCTGGTCGAAGCCCGTGACGCCCGCGGCCGCGGCGGCGTCGAACCAGGGCAGGGCGTGCTCGGGCTGGGCGATGTGGACCATCACACGCGGATTGATCGCTGACCGCGCGCCCGCGTCGCGCACGGCTCGGATACCCGCGTTGAAGAGTTTGGCGTTGCGGGCCCAGTCGATCGGCTCGCCTTTGCGCGAGCCCACCAGCGCCGAGTTCGTCTCGTTGCCCACCTGCACCATGTCGGGCATCAGCCCCCGGGCGTCGAGCGCGCGCAGAGTGTCGAAGGTATAGCGGTAGAGCGCGCGGGCGAGCGCGTCGGGATCGCGGATGCCGGCCCAGGCCTTGGGCGCGATCTGCTTCTCCCCGTCGGCCCAGGTGTCGGAATAGTGGAAGTCGAGCAGCACGCCCATGTGCGCGGCGCGCGCGCGGGCGATCGTCTTCTCGGCGTCGGCGAGCGTACTGTAGCGGCCGTCGGGCGCGTTCCACAGCCGCACGCGGACGAGGTTCGTCCCGTGCTCGGCGAAGAGGGCGAACGGATCGCGCGGGCGACCGTGCTCGCGGTACACCGCCCCGCAATCCTGCATCTCGTTGACGTAGGAAAGATCGGCGCCGAAATAGAACGCGGGCGCGGCCGCGACCGCCGGCGCGGCGAGGGCGAGCGCGAGTACGGCGGCGGACGTCGCGGCCAGCGTCGGCATCTCAGCCGCCGATGCCGAACTTGTAGGTCGCCCCGATCCAGAACCTGCGACCGAACTCTTCGAAGCGACCCTGCTGCGCCTGCGAGGCGTAGTAGAGGATATAGGGCGTGTCGGTGAGGTTGTTGGCCTGGAACTGCACCTGCAGCCCCTTCAGGCGAGACGTTTCTGGCCAGCTATACGACATCTCGTAATCGACGATGCCCTCGGCCCCGTTGTAGAGGATGCGGTCGGCATCGCCGGTCTGAGTGGAGAAAGCCGAGCGGTACCGGTAGGCGACGCGCGCTTCGAAGCCGTACTTCGCGTAATAGCCCGAGAGGTTGTAGACGTTCTTCGACAGTCCGGGAAGCTGGATGGCCCCGATGCTGTTGTCGCCCTCGCTCACGCTGACGCTGCTGTCGGTGTAGGAGTAGTTTCCATAGAAGCCGAAGCCGCTTAACCAGCCCGGCAGGAAGGTGAAGGCCTGCTGATAGAGGATCTCCACGCCATCGATGCGGCCGCCCTGGCCGTTGACCGGCTGCTGGAAGGTGCCGGGCGTGAGCACGCCGTTGACCGGCAGGTTCACGTCGGTGACCTGCTGCACGATGAAGGTGTCGAGGTCCTTGTAGAACAGGGAGACCGTCAGTGCGGTGTCCTTGTTGAAGTAGGTCTCGTAGGTGAGGTCGACTTGGTTGGCGCGGAACGGCTGCAGGGCGGGATTGCCGCCGTAGGCGCTGGGCGGACTGCCGGTCGCGTACACGGCGTAGCCGGCGTTCAGCGAGTCCAGGGGCGCCCGCGCGATGGCCTTGCTCACCGCGAAGCGGATCTGCTGGCGGTCGTCGAGATGCAGGGTCGCGTTCAGCTCCGGCAGGACGTCGGTGAAGTCGTTGTGGTAGACGATGCCGACCGGTACTTCGACGCCGCCCGTGGAGGCGTCCTGCTGTATCTGGGTGCCGCGCGAGGTCTCCTCGGTGCGGATGACGCGCACGCCGGCGTTGCCGGTCAGTTCGAGCCCGAACAGGTCGCCGCGGAACTCGCCCTGGACGTAGCCCGCATAGGTCTTCTCGCCCACGTCCCAGCTCGATCGCTCGTCGTCCACCGACTCCTGCGGGTTGACGCCGCCGAAGATCGAGTTCGCGGCGCCGAAGACGTCGATCGCCTGCGACTGCGGCAGTCCTGAAAAGTCTCCCGAGAAGCTGACCGGCGACAGCAAGAGCGCGCCCGACGCCGCCGCGTCGGCCGACGCGTATTGCGTCCGTTGGATGAAGCTCTTGTCGCGCGAGGTGGTGCGGAAGCCGACGTCCACGGTTTTCAGCCAACCGAGATTGGCGTCGTAGGCGCCTTCCAGCCGTCCCGAGTAGAGCTCGTCCTGGATCAGCGGCGCGCCTCCGCCATTGGACGGCACCTCGAGGTTGGTGAGGAGGTTCTGGAGCGGGTCCGTCAGCGACTGGTTGAAGCTGAAACTGGAGGGTGCGCCGGGGTTGGTGGCGTAGTTGACCACCACGCCGCCCGTCTTCTGCGACCCGTCGGGGTTGGAGGCTTCGGTGTAGATGTTTAGGAACAGCGCGTCGCGCCGCGTCCACGAGTAGCCGAAGTCGGCGGACGTGCGCCAGCGGTCGCCCTTCCAGGCGGCGTTCAATCCGCCGGCGTAGAGAATGTCGTCGAAGCTGTAGTACTGGTTGTTGTTCTCGAGCTGGATGCCGTTAAACCCGGCGTTCGTGTTGACGGCCGTCGCCGCCGTCGCGCCGCCGTCCTGGACGGTGACGTTCGAGAAGGTGTTGCCGAAGGGCAGCGTCTGCACGGAGAAGCCGCGCTGGTATTCGGCGTACTTCACCCGCGAGTAGAACAGGTCGCCCACCAGCGAGAACTGGCTGTTCGGCTGCCACTGCACGGTCCCGACCGCCGCCTGGCGGTGGTCGCGTCCGCTCCGCTCCAACGCCTCGAAGCCGTAGGGCACGTCGTCGTTACCCACACCGTCGCCGTTCAGGTCGGCGAAGCTGTTGGTGTAGCGGTAGGTGTTCGTACGCACGGTCGCCACCGGTTCGTCGCGCGCCGAGGCCCCCAGGGCCACGCCCAGGGTGCGGTTGAGGAACTGGCCGACGTAGGAGACGCTGCCGATGATCCCGTCCGAGTGCGTGTCCCGCACGTCGTCGGCGAGGTCGTTGTATTCCTCGCGGGCGTTCACCACGATCTGCGCCGACTTGTAGTCCAGCGGTTTGATGGTCCGCAGGTCGATCTGGCCCGCGATCGCTCCCTCCACCTGGGCGGCGGTGGGCGACTTGTAGACGGAAGCTCCGGTGATCAGCTCGGCGGGGTAGGTCTCGTAGCGGATGTTGCGGTCCGCTTCGGCGGAGACGACCTCGCGGCCGTTCAGGAGCGTGTTGGCGAGCTCCGGCGGGAGGCCCCGGATCGAGACCTGGGTGGCGTTGCCGCGGTCGCGGTTTGTGGATAGCCCGGGCAGGCGCGCCAGGGCCTCGCCGATGCTGACGTCGGGCAGCTTGCCGATGTCCTCGGCGGCCAGATCCTCCTGAATGTTGTCGGCGTTCTTCTTGGCTTGGATCGCGGTCTGCAGGCTCCGCCGGTAGCCGGTGACCACCACCTCGTTCGGAGCGCCTCCGAGCGGGGCGGCCGCGGGCGTGGGCTGCACGGGCGACGGCGCGCCGTCGGTCTGAGGCGCGGTGGTCGCGGGCGCGTCCGGCTTCATCACGCCCGGCTGCGGCTGGTCGCTCACAGCGGAGGTCTGGCTTCGCGCGGTGGACGCGGCGAGCGCGGCGAAAATGGCGAATGCGCTCACGGCGCCCAGGCGGGCGTGCGTTCCGATGGTCATGCTTCCAACCCTGGCGAGCCGCTCTTCATACAGGCGACTTCACGCGCTTTGTCATACTTAGTTAACGGGTCGTCAAGCCGCCACGATGCGGCCTTCGAAGGCGCCGAAGTCGCAGTGGGCGTGCACCACGACGGCGCCCGGCGTTCCGCTCGACTGCACGAGCGCCATCGCCGAGCCGCTGAAAGCGCGACGGGTGGACGCTTTGTCCGGCTCGTGGCTCGTGGGATCGCCGTTGCCGACGCCGATCAGGCGGCCGGGCCCTTCGATGCTGAAGCGGAGCGAGGTGTCGGCGTGGGGCGCCGGGCGACCGACCTCGTCCAGGACGTCGACCCTCACGACTGCGAGATCGCGCCCGTCCGCGGCGATGCGGCCGCGGTCGGGCGTGAGGAGGAGCCGCGCGGGCGCGCCCGCGGTCTCCTGGCGCGCACGCGTCACCAGCTGGCCCGCATGATAGCCGCGCGCCTCCAACACGCCGGGGCGATACGGCACCCGCCAGGACACGTGCCGGTCGCGAGCGACCGTCCGCGTCCCGAGACTGCGGCCGTCGAGGAAGAGTTCGACCACGTCGGCGTTGGCGTAGCACCATACGTCGATCGCCTCGCCCTCGCGCCCTGGCCACGTCCAGTGCGGGAACAGGTGCAGGAGCGGGTCCGCGCTCCACCACGCCTTATAGTAGAAGTACTCGTCCTTCGGGATGCCGCAGCTGTCGAGCACCCCGAAGTAGGAAGCGACGCTGGGCCATCGGGCGAAGGGGGTGGGTTCGCCGCGATAGTCGAAGCCGGTCCAGACGAAGCCGCCCGCGATGTAGGGGCGCGCGTCGACATACGGCCACCAGCCCTCCGCCGTGGTCGCCCACCAGGGCGCCTCCGTGTCGTAGGCGGTGGTGAACTGGCGCACGGGGTCGCGCACGTAGACGCCGCGGGTGGTGACGGTGCTGGCCGTCTCCGTGCCCATCACGGGCGTGCGCGGGAAGCGCGCGTGGAAGGCGTCCATCTGGGTGGTGCGGTAGTTGAAGCCCAGCACGTCCAGCACGGGCGTGACGCCCTCGCCCCAGCCCTTGTCCATCGCCTCGGTGACCGGGCGCGTCCCGTCGAGATCGTCGACGAGGCGCTTCATTGTCTCCGCGACACGGGCCCCGCGCGCCGTGGACTGCTGCGGCTCCTCGTTGCCGATGGACCAGGCGATCACGCTGGGATGGTTGCGGTCGCGCCGCACGAGGCGGGAGAGCTCGTCCAGCGACTCGGGGTCGGACGACATGCGCCGTGTCTCGTCGATCACCAGTATGCCCAGCCCGTCGCAGGCGTCGAGGAGCTCGGGCGCGGGCGGCCCGTGGGCGGCGCGGTAGGCGTTGGAGCCCATCGCCTTCAGCCGTTCGATGCGGAAGGCGTGCAGGCGGTCGGGCAGGGCCACGCCCACGCCGGCGTGGTCCTGGTGATTGCACGTGCCTTTCAGCTTCAAGGGCTGACCGTTGAGCAGGAAGCCCCGTTCCGGATCGAAGCGGGCGTCGCGCACCCCGAACGCGGTCTCGATCCGGTCGACCGTGAGGCCGCCGACGCGCACCTCGGTGACGAGCCTGTGCAGCTGCGGCGCGTCCACCGACCAGAGCGCCGGGCGCGAAAGCGTGAGCTCCCGCTTCACGGTGGTCGTGGACCGTCCCCTTCCGGAGAAGGCGCTCGCCGCGGGTCCAGCGACTCTGTGGCCTTGCGGGTCGTAGACGCTGACGACGACCTCGCCCGTCGCCGCCGCGTCCTGCGCCACCTCCACCTCGGTCAGAACCGTCAGCCTCGCCGTCTTGTGGTCGGCGGCGAGCTCCGGACGCACCACCACGCCCGCCCAGGGCGTGTGGACGGCCGCGGCCGTCACGAGCCAGACGTGCCGGTAGATGCCGGCGCCCTCGTAAAACCAGCCCTCGCCCTCGCTCGCGTCGACGCGCACCGTGAGCACGTTCTCCGCGCCGAAGTTCGCGACGTCCGAGATGTCCACCTGGAAGGGCGCATAGCCGCTGGCGTTGCGGACGAGATGGTAGCCGTTCACGAACACGCGGGCGTCGCGGAAGACGCCGTCGAACTCGAGCCAGACGCGCCTCCGCGCATCCGCCTCCGGCAGCGGGAAGGTGCGGCGGTACCACCCCACGCTGGTGGACGGGAACTCCCTCCCGAGCGGCTTGTAGCCGTGCGCCGCGCGAGGATCGTCGACACCCTGCGCGGTCGGGGCGGCGGGGGGCGCGAAGGGCAGGTCGACCGCCCAGTCGTGCGGCAGCCGGACGGGTCGCCAAGCGGAGGCGTCGAAGCCTGCGCGCATGGGCCCGGGCGAGCTGTCGCTCACCCCGGCCTTGGCGAACAGCGTCTGGTCACGGCCGAAGCCGAAGTCGCGGGCGGGATCCTGCGCGTGGCCAAGCGCAAACCGCCAGTCCTCGTCCAGGCTGAGGCGCGTGCGACCAGGCGGTGGCGAAGGCGCGGCCGTAACGCCCTTGGCCGAGCCCGCGACGGCGGCCATGACGCCGGCCTTGACGACGTCGCGACGACCAATTGGCATGTCGACCTCCATCCAGCAGTTGTTCATACAAAGCGGGTGGTGGGAAGGTGAGTGCGGGCCTTGGCCGCGGTGTGGCGCTCACGCCAGGACGGGCGTATCGCCGGCGGGGTGAGCATGACGGATTTCGAGCGCGGTCCGAACCTGACCCGCAGCATCGTGGAGGACCTCGGCCTGCGCATCGTGGCGGGCGGCTATGGCGGCGAGAGCGCGCCGTTTCCGATAGAGCAGGAGCTGTGCCGCCAGTACGGAGCCAGCCGCCCGGTGCTTCGCGAGGCGGTGAAAATGCTCACCGCCAAGGGACTGCTCGGCGCGCGACCGAGCGCAGGCACCTGGGTGCGCCCCGAAGGCGAGTGGAACCTGCTCGACCCCGACGTGCTGCGCTGGACTCTGGAGCGCCAGTTCTCCCTGTCGCTCCTGCGCGAGTTCACGCAGGTGAGGGCCGCGGTGGAGCCGGCGGCCGCCGCCCTGGCCGCACAAGCCGATGCGACAGGCAAGGCCAAGGTGCGCGACGGCATCGAACGGATGACGGCCGCCGGCCGCGGCGAGGACGATCACCTCGAGGCCGATATCGCGTTCCACGTCGCCGTGCTGCAGGCCAGCAACAATCGCTTCTACGCCCAGCTCAGCCAGCTGACGGAGACCGCGCTCCGCTTCTCGATCCGCCGCACCAACGACTACAAGGGCGTGGCGGTCGCAAGCCTGGTCGACCACCGGCGCGTGGCCGACGCCATAGCCGCCGGCAATCCCGAACTCGCGTCCGGAAGCATGCGCGTGCTGATCCTCGAAGCGCTCAGCCTGATCGAGAGCGCCGCCCTCGGCTAGGGTGTCGAGACGTCATCTTGGCCGACGAGAAGGCGTCGCCGCGCTCAGGCTTCGTACCAGACTGGACGGGGAAGCGGATTCAGCGCGCGTATGCGCTGCAGCACCTGGGGCGTGAGCGAGCCCGGAGCGTAGCTTCGGTCGCTGAGGAGGCGGATCTTGGCTGAGGTCGAGACCTCGTCGGGGTCGGTGGGGCCCGTCCGCCACTTGGCGCCAAACGCGCGCAACGCGAGCGAGCCGAGGTCGAGCGGTTCGGCGTCGAATTCGGCGTCCGGGTCGGCCTTCTGCGCGAACCATTGCACCTGGGCGGCGTCCAGCGTCAGCCCGGCGCGCGCCGCGCCCTCGGCTATCCACAGGAGCGGGGGATAGCTGATGGGGCTCGCGCCCCCGCCGCCGACCGACCCGTGCCCTCCGGGAAACCACGCCTGCTGGTACGGTCGGCGCGCGTAGGGCAGGGCGGCGGCGCTCGCGTTGGTGTTGAGCTCGGCCACGTTGGTCCAGAGCGAGGGCACGAAGGTCGCGCGCTTCTCGTCCAGGGACACCGCGTGCCGCGCGGAACGCACGAAGCGCGACAGCGACAGGTCGTGGAAGGCGTACTGCTTGTCGACCGTGTCGGCGAACGGCAGGCCCGAGGGAATGCCGAGCGAGCCCACCGTGTCCCACACGCCGACGTACTGGACCCAGGCGCACCGCTCGCGGTCCGGGGGGTCGAGCGAGCCGGGGTCGGCGGGATCGTAGGCCTTGCCGTCGGTGAAGACGTCGCCGACGGGATAGCACCACAGGCTATAGAAGTGCTTCACGTCCGCGTCCCAGGCCGCCGCGCGCTGGGCGTCGGCGTCGGCCGCCGGGCGCGAGCGGTAGAGGTCGACCGCCTCGTCCACGCGGGCGGCCTCCTCGCGCCGCAGGATCCAGACCTGCCGCAGGAGGCCCGCGAGGCTGCGCACCGTGTAGGCGCCGCGACTGAAGCCGAACAGGAAGATGCGGTCGCCCGGCACGTAGTTCAGGCACAGGAATTCGTAGGCGCGCGCGATCTTGTAGTCCAAGCCTTTGCCGAACGCCCCGCCCAGGATGTGTACGAGGTGATCGGCGGCGCCCTGCGCGACGCCGACCCCGTCGTCGTAGTAGATCAGTTGCGGGACGGCGCCCTGCGCCAACGTCGCGCGAGCCAGGCGCGCGACGTTGGTGGGATCGCGCTGGGTGAAGTTCTGCCAGCTACCGTCACAGAAGATGGCGATGTTCTTCATCCAGGGCGGCGTCCTTCTACGCGGGAACGGGGGTGGGCGCGGGCTGCGTCGTCGTGGTCGCGTCGCCGCCCAAGCCGCCCGCCACCGTGGACGCTCCGGTCGCGCCCGTGGTCGTGGCGGGGTTGGGATCGTCCATGCGCGGCGCGGGCGGCTGGATCTCGCCGATCCAGCCGACGATCTGGCTGCCCTTGATCTCCAGCGTCCCGCCGTGGCCGTCGCTGGTGAAGGTCATGCCCGAGTCGTCGCTGGTGGAGGTGTCGAACGCCCCGTCGTTGCGGGAGCCGGAGTATGAGCCCGAGGCGTGCGCGAACAGATAGTGCACCGACGCGCTCACCGAAGTCGAGCTCGTGCTTGCGGTTCCGTCGGCGTGCTGGGACGCGGTCGAGAACGCCGACCCTGCGTCGCCCCAGTCGTCGGCGGTGATCTTGACGTTGCGGATGATCACGAACGCCTTTGGGATCATCGGCAGGAGCTTGGCCTTGTCGCCCACTTGAGTGATGATCTGCCCGTCGCTGATGCTGTTCTTCTTCTGGCCGACCATGTACCAGCCTTCCATGTTGAGCAGGTCGCCCAAGAGCCAGGGCCGCTCGATGGTGGCCAGGAAATATTCGAATTCGATGCTCGCGCTGCTCGACTTGTCGGCGTAGTGCGACCACGAGTTTTGGTCGCCCTGGTTGTCGAAGGCGCTGTGCGACTGGCTGTGCGACACGCTCACGTCGCCGCCGGCGAATCCCACGTTGATCCCGGCGCTGCCGCTCGCCGACGACTGCGAGTTGTTGTACCAGTTGCGCGCGTAGCTTGAGGAACCGCTGGCGCTCGACGCCGCGAACATGCGGTCGTCGGCCGTGATCTTCTGCACGCCGAACGAGTCGTTGGTGTGGTCCCACCAGGAGATCGGATTGATGTAGGACCACGGCACGTTGGACGACACCGTGCCGCCGAGCTGGATGTTGTAGGCGCCCCACATCTCGCGCGCCATGGCGGCGAGCGCGGTGATGGCGTTCTCGCCGACCGTGGCGATCACGTTGATGGCGTCCTCCACTTCGCGGCGGCCCATGGCGTTGAGGTCGTCGAGCGCCTGAGTGACCTTGTTCGCGTAGGTCGCGGCGGTGACGGGATAGGCGGCGCCCTCCACCGGGTCCGCCATGGCGCGGGCGTAGGCGACCGCCTGGGCGGCGACGGCGTCGGTCCAGGCCGTGCGGTTCTTGCGATACTGGGCGTACTTCGGCGTGTAGCCGATGAAATCGCCCTTGTCGTTCTGCACATAGAGAAGGGCTTGCGCCGCCTTCACCTTGTTCAGCACGTCCTGAGACGGCTGGTTGGGGTTCACCGGCTGCATGCCTTCGATGATGGTGAAGTATTCGATGCTGACGCGCCGCTCGGGCCAGGCGGCGGCTATGCCCTTGTCGGTAACCTCCAGCATGTTGTCGACGAGGAAGGAGGTGAACATCGCCGCCTGGATCGACGCCTCCATCTGCTGGTCGGGCTTGGGCTGCGGCGGCGGATAGACCGAGCCGGCGGGCACGCCGGGGGGCGGGGCGGTGGAGGCCGCGCCCGTGGCCGGTGTGGTGGTGGTGGGGGTGGCCGTAAACGTTCCGTCGTCGCTGAAGCTGGACGACGAGTCGCCCCCGCCCGGCGTCCAGGCGTTGGCGTACATCTTGGGGTCCACGGGGTAGCCCATGGCCATGTGCATGTAGACCGCCGAGCCGGAGGGCTTGCCGTCCGCGCCGACCTGCGAGGCCGCGGCGAAGGTCTCGATCTGGTCGAGCGCGACCATCAGCGCCTTGGTGATGGCGCCGGCTTGGTCGAGCGAGGTCTGGGCGGAGGGAGGGGGCATGGGAGAGGCTCCTTTTCAGGCGGGGGCGTCCGCGGGGGCGGGCGCGTCGACGGGAGGGCTGGCGGGGGCGGCGGACGCGGGTGGGGCGTAGCCGGGGGCGTCCACGGGCGGCAGCACCGGCAGGCGCGAGCAGAACATCGCCACCACCTGCATGCCGTCCGCCGGGTAGGTGACGCCCACGCCGCCCGGTCCGGCCCGGCCGGCCACCCCCGCCAACGACAGGGGGCCGAGGCTCGCTGCGCCGCTCTGCAGGGCGCTGGCCGCCGCCGCCGACCAGCTGCCGGTGACCTGGAGGTTGCGCACGATCACGAGCGCGATCGGCAAGCCGAAGGTCGAGCCGCCGAGGTCCGAGCGGGGGGGCAGGAGGCCGCCGCGGCCCATGCCCGCGACGTACCAGCCGGCGTCGTTCAGGAACGTCCCGTTCCACCAGGGCTGGCCGGCCTGCAGGTAGGCGAGCGTCACCATCTGGTGCTCGAGCGAGATCGTCACCGTGTCGGTCGGCGCGGCGGAGACTTCGGGCACCACCACCTGGGCGTTGGCGAAGACGCGCTGGGCGTCGAAGCGCGCGGGCATGTAGCCGCGTCGGAAGACGGCGGCTTCAAGTCGGGGCGTCTGGGCCGAGGCGGGGACGAGCGCGGCCAGCGGCGTCACACGCTCCGTGAGGGTGGTCGCCAGGGCCTCATGGGCGAAGCGGGAGCTGAACACCGGCGGGGGCTCCCGCGGAGGCCCCGTGGAAGAGGTGGGAGGGGGAGGCGAGGGCGCCGGATCGGTCGCCTGGGCGAACTCGCGCAGCCGCCAGAAGTCCGGACGCACGAAGATCGGCCGGCCCACCGGCCGGCCGCCATCGGAGGGTGGCGGTGGCGGTGGCGCCGTGTCGCTAGACGAGGCCTGGAAGCCGATCCAGTAGCTCTGCCCGGCGCCGTCCACGGGCCAGTCTCCCGGCATGCAAACGATCGGCTTGAGCGCGCCCGGCGGCCCGTAGCTCGCCTTGGCCGAAGCGATCTCGCCGGCGAGGCGCGACCAGGCGTCGGAGGCGGCGACGGCCGCGGGCTGGGCGGCGCCCACCGCCACCTCGTAGATCTGCGTCGCCGTGCCGTAGGAGGGGTCCTTCTGCAGCACCGCCGCGCTCGCGGGCGAGACCACGAACGGCGAGTCGAAATTGACCTCGAGCCAGGTCTGCAGCTGGGTCGGGTTGAGCACCCCGCCCTGCACGAGGTCGTTCGGCACCGCCACGCCCGCCGGCAGAAAGGCCAAGTCGCCGATGGCGGACGCGCCCGGATAGGCGGCGGCGATCGCGTCGGCCAACCGCTGGCCGAGGATGCGCAGCATCTCGACCGACGGCGGGGGCGGGGGTTTGATCGCCGCGCCGTCCGCCTGCGTCCACCGCACCACGCCGTGCTGGAAGATCTGCTCCACCGCGCCGTCGTCCACGGGCGTCTCGTCGGCCACGGGGAAGCCCAGCTGTCCGCCGGCTCCGCCCGCCTTGAGCCAGGCCTGCCGGATCGCACCGCGCACCACCCACGCCCCCGTGTCGGCGGACCAGACGATGGAGGCGTCGGCGGCGAAGTCGTTGAAGTAGCCGCCGCCCGCCGTCGCCGTCTCGTCGGTGGTGGGGAAGCCCAGCGGGCTTGAGGGGCCGCCCGTGCCGCGCCAGCGCGCCGCGATGCCGCCGTGGGTGAAATGGGCCCCGGTGGCCTGCGTCCACCATAGGTCGTAGCCGTTCTGGAAGGCGTTGGTGTAGCCGCCGTTCGCCGTCCCGGTCTCATCGGAACACGGATAGCCGAGCGGCCCCGCAGGCCCGCCCAGCTCTTCCCAGTGCGCGCGGATGCCGCCATGCACGAACCAGGCCCCGCTCGCGGCAGACCAGTAGAGCGCATAGCCCGTGTCGAACACGACGCCCGCGCCGCCCGCGGGCTGGTCGAGCCGCACGTCCACGGGCGAACCCAGCAGGCCCTGCGCTCCGCCCAGGGCGGCGTAGCGATCCGACAGCGGCCCGGCGGGAACGTCTGGCATGCGCGTCGCCCCCAGCGCGACCCGCGTTCCCTAGCGTCCCCGCCCCGGCGTCCGCGTCATACGAACGGATGAGGCGCCGCGCCGGCGCCGGCCGTTCGCGGGGGCGCGTCGCCGGCGAGGAAGGGGGCGATCCGGCCCATGCGGCGCGCGAGTTCGGCCTGGCTGTGCACGCCGGCCTTGTCGAACACGCGTACGAGGTGGGTGCGGGCGGTCGTGCGGGCGACGCCGAGTTCGGCGGCGGCGGCGGGGAGGCCCGCGCCCGCGCCCACCCGACACGCCACGGCGGCCTCCGCCGGGGTCATCCCGAACAGCGCCGCCACCCGCTCCGGCTCGGTCGCGCCCGCGTCCACCGAGATCGCCGCCAGGAGGAGGCAGCGCGGCCGCGACGCGCCGGCGGGCAGGGGGATGGCGATCAGCACGAGCTCGGACGCGCCCCGCGCGTCGGGCAGGCGCGCGGCCGCCCGTCGTCCGCCGGGCTCGCCCGTCGTGCGCAGGAGCTGGCTGAGCCGCGCCTGCGCCGCGGCCGTTGTCGTCCGCAGCCGGTCGCTGCGCCGAACAAGGACGGCTCCCTCGCTCAGGAGGGCGTCGGCCCGCGTGTTGGAGAACAGGATGCGGCACGCGGGATCGACCAGGAGCACCGCGTCGCCTAGCGCGTCCAGCGCGTCACGCCCGAGCCCCGCGAGCGCGAGGCGACCCCAGGCGCGGCGCGCGAGGCTGAGGTGGACCGCGACGCGGGCCGCGTCCACGGCGTCCTCCTGGGTGAAGGCGGGTCGGTCGGGACCGCGGGCGATCGCCAGCTGCTCGACCTCTCCGGCCAGGGCGCCGGGCGCGCAGCCGGACAGCACGCGCGCGTCGGGCTGCAGCCGTAGGGCCGCCTCCGTCGTCGCGAGGGCGCCGTGGTGGCGCCAGCCGTCGGGGATCTGTCCGACGTGCACGCTGAAGGCACCCGCGCCGCCCAGCCGGGCGCCGTCCGCCCCGAACGCCGACGCGACGTTCGCCAGCGCCTCGCGCCAGGCCAGGTCCTGCGCCGCCGCCCGAGCGAAGCTCAGGAGGAGGCGGTCGAAGGCCGGCACGCTCAGCACGGCGATCTCACGTGCGCAGCATGGCGAGCGCCGTGAGAAGCGCCAGTCCCAAGAGCAGGGCGGCGGCCGCCTCCTGCCGGGGCCTCGGCGCGGTGCGTTCGGCCATCAGCACGGCGAAGGTCACGAGCGTCGGCAAGGGGCCGTGCCCACCCGCCATGGGCAGGGCCATGGTGGGGCCGCAGGCGCGCAGGCACCGCCACCCGTGGCCGAGGCCGAAGCTCACGAGGTCGCGGTCCGCCCCCGGCCCGCCGGCGCGCACCGGCCGAAGCCGGTGGCAGCGCGCGAGCGCCGACCGCTTCGCGCCCGACAGCTGCCACGCGGCCGCCCCGGCGCAACCGGCCGCGCCCACCGTCGCCGGGCCGAGCGGCCCGAGGCGCCCCACCGCAGCGGCCGCGAGCGCGAGTCCGACCGACCCGCCGATCGCCGCGGCGGCCCAGACCAGCCCGTAGCCGAGCGCGAAGCACGCCGACGCGCGCTCTCGCCGGTCGGGAAAGCTCCGGCTGGCCACATGCCCGATCATGGGCGCGATCAAGGGCGGCATGGTCGCCAGGAGCATCAGCCCGATCTCGGACGCGAGCGCGGGCGCGCCGCCCAAAGCGAGCGGACCGGCTCCCGGTCGCGGCGCGAGGCAGAGCGGCCAAGCGGCGCCCGCATGCGGGACGCTCCACAACAACCCCCAGCCCACGAGCGCGGGGAGGACGGACCAGCGGAACACCGGCGAGCGCAGCCCGCGCCGCGCGCCCGCCGTGAAGATCGGCGACCTCCGCGCCGCGCCGGGCGGGAGGGCCCGCTCCCTGGTGGCTCGCCGCACCGTGCGCGCTCACGCGGGCGCGTCGCCGCCGCCCGTCGTATCCTCCCCGCCGCCACCGTGCTCGCCCGGGTCTCCCTCGCCGCCGCCGCCGGTCGGATCGCCGCCCCCGCCGGTCGTGTCGTCCCCGCCGCCAGCCACCAAGGTCTCGCCGGACCCGCCGCCGCCCGAGGTGTCCTCGCCCGATCCGCCCTCTGATGTCTCCGCTCCGGCGAAGAACAGGCTGACGCGGCCGACGCTCAGGCTGGCGGTCATGTTGTCGGGCAACATGACCCGGATCTCCTCGGGCGGTTCTGCGTCGTCTACCGCGGAGGCGGGCCGGCGCTCGAGGTTGACGGACAGCTCCGTGGCGCTTCCGTCCGAGAGGCCCAGCGCTTCGGCGAGATCGGTCAGGTCGAAGACCTGGGTCACGCCGCCGCCGCCGTGATCGCCGTCCTCCTGGCTGGCCAGCGCCACGCCGAACGTGCCGAAGAGGCCCACCGGGGTGAAGTCGTCATGGTCGGACGGCTTCACCGCGATCGCGATGTCCCCCGGCACGCCCGCCCCCGTGACGTTCTCGACGTTCAGGAACACGCCCTCCGGCCGCCGTTTGGCGCTGTCGGTGAAGGAGAAGGCGGACCGCTCGGGCGAGAGCGGCAGGCTAAGCGTCGCCGCGACGCCTTCCTCCAGCGCGACGGAGGTCCCGTCGCTCGCGCCCACGAGTTCGGCGCCCTGCGCCGGCGGTTCGTCCCCCGCTCCCCCGCCGCTCTCCCCCGTGTCGGCCATCGCCACGACCTCGTGCACGGGAGGCGTGCTGTCGTAGCAGTATCCGTGCATCAGCTTGGAGGTGTCCAGCACGTCCTTGCCGGTGAAGGTCACGGCCGCGCCCTTGGCGTCATGGAAGCCGAAGCTCTGGGTCGTCAGCCAGCTCGCGTCCTTGGGGCTCCTGTGCTTGGGATCCGCGTTGCGCCACACCTCCCACAGCCGGTCGATGTTGCAATGGTGCAGCCAGAAGATCGGGTCGAGCGCGGCGGTGTTGGGGTCGCCCATCCACCCCCCGATCTGGCCGTGCACGACGTTGTGCGGCACATTCTCGAGCAGCCCGCTGACGCCCCGAAAGTGGTTGAAGCCGGTGCGCGGACCGCCGAAGCCTGGCGAGCCTCCACCCACGCCTCCCGCGAAGATGGCCGACTTCAGCGCGTCCAGCGTGACCACGTCGTCTGTCAGGCTGAAGTCGCCATTGGAGACCCTGGCGCGCGTCGCCCACAGCGCGTTGCGTCCGCCGCCGGCCAGCTTGGCGTCGCGGAACGCGGTGGGCAGCAGCCGCGCGTTGGGCTGTTTGGACGTGTCCTGGCTGTAGTCCCAGTAGGGCAGCGCCCAATCGGCGGGGCCGCCGAGGCCGGCCACCGCCCCCGCCACCACCGCCTCGAGACAGGTGATGTACGCACGATGCCAGGGCAGGAAGTACCAGCTCTGGTGCTGGCACTGGTTCCAGAACGGGTCGGCGCCCGAGGGCGGCGCGGTGTAGGCGCCGTGCACCCCTGCCATGTACGTCCAGCTGGTCGGATCGTCCGGCTTGCGTGCGAGCAGGACCTCGATCGCGCGCCGGTACCAGTCGAGCGTGGCGTCGCCGGCCGGCAGCGACCAGACGTTCTTGCGCATTCTCACAGCCACGGCGAACCCCTTCCGCAAGGCCTGTACGGCCCGGATCGTTGGACGGAAGGACGCCCGCCCCGACGCGACTGGACGCTTTCGCGCGCCAGGATGGCCGCCGCCGCCCCTGCGCACGTCTCCGATCCCCGCGCCGCGCGCGTGCTTCGGTAGATGGAATTGTCTGGACTAACTGCCCGTATCTGGCGCCCGTCCACAGCGGGTTTCAAGCACAAATCGCGTCATTAGCTATCTTTTCGCGTCGTGAAGGCGCGTACGCGGCCAGATTTATCGAGGAGTGCTGTGCATTTGTGGGCTGATATGGTTCGTATGCGAACCTAATCTCGACTCACCTGTGGTTGCCGTGCCTTTGTGCGAACTACGTCCGCGCAACTTCAACGTGTCCGCAGATCCGCCCGGTGGAGCTGGCCGCTTCAGCGCGCGACGAAGCGCGATCGGCCTGCGGCGTCAGCCTCAGCCGGCGCTCAACGGGTGAGCGCCCACCAGCCGACGACGCCCGCAGCGATCCACGACAGGACGATCAGCGCGGGCAGGGCCAGCGTCGTCCCGAAGCCCAGGACGGTGGCGACGCGGTCGCCGCCTCCCACCAGCTGGGGCAGACCGGCGGCGGCGGCCCGGGCGCCCATGCGTACGTCCCAGGTGTGGGAGAGCCGAAGCATGGCGGTCGCCGCGGCGGCCACGCTGGCCATGGTGATGAGCGCGGAGAGCACGCCCACGCCGCCGATGACGAAGACCGCGTCGTGGGCCAGGGCGGCTATCCGAAGGCCGCGTCCGTCGGTTGCGGCGGGCGCCGCCGCGTGCGTCGCGTCGGCGAGCTTCAGCAGGGTCGCGCCGTAGAAGGCGAACAGAAACCCGTGAACGGCCAATCCCGACTTCACCCGCTGGTCGATCAGGGCGTCTTCGTGCTCGAGGTAGCCCCGATATATGCGGTACAGCGCCTCGGGAGCGATGGCAGCCTCTTCGGCCCCCGATGCGGTTTGCGGCGGGGAGGTCGCGTCCATGGCGTCATCCTCCGGGTTCCCAGATCCAGCATTAGGCGATGTCTTTCCCCCTACCCGCAAGAGCCTAGGGTCGGGCGGACCGACGCAGGCGTTCCTGCACGTGGGCGGCCTCTGACGGGCTTGAGATCATCTCGCGCGCGCATAGATCGGGGCGATGGCGTCGACTTCCCCGCGCGAGCCGTTCGTCGACGCCGCGTCCTCTCCGCCCGCCGCTGCGATCGCACAAGCTTTCGCCGAGGCGCTCGACACCGCCCAGGCCTGGGTGGGAGTGACCGCGCCCAACCCCGCCGTCGGCTGCGTCCTCCTCGATCGGGCGGGCGAGGTGCTGGCGTGCGCCGCGCACCAGCGGGCCGGGACCGCCCACGCCGAGGCGGCGGCGCTGGCCGAGGCGAGCGCGCGCCGCGTGACCGCACGCGTGCACACCGCGGTCGTCACGCTCGAGCCCTGCAGCCACACCGGCCGCACCGGGCCTTGCGCCGACGCCCTCCTGACGACTCCCGTGCGCCACGTCTGGATCGGCGCGCCGGACCCGCACCCCAGGGCGCCCGGCGCCGGCGCGGCCCGGCTTCGGGCGGCGGGGGTCGTCGTGTGCGGTATCGGCGAGCTCGAGCACGCCGACGCCGGCGTGCTGGCGGCGCGGGCGGCGCGCCTCGTCGCGCCCTTCGCCAAGCACGCGCGCACGGGGCGTCCCTGGGTGCTGATCAAGACCGCGCGCGACGTCCGCGGTTCGATGATCCCGCCGCCGGGCGCCAAGACCTTCACCTCCGACGCCTCGCTCGACCACGCGCACCGCCTGCGGCGCGAGGCCGACGCCATCGTCACCGGCTCAGGGTGCGTGCTGGCGGATGATCCCGCCTTCACCGTCCGCAGGGTCGCGGACCACGCCGGCAAACGTCGCCTCCTGGCGATCCTTGATCGCCGCCGTCGCGTGCCGACCGCATACCTGGAGCAGGCGAGGGCGCGGGGGCTGGACGCCCGGATCTATGACGACCTCGACAACATGCTGGACGACCTCGGGGCGGCGGGCGCGATCTCGGCGCTCGTCGAGGCGGGCCCGACGCTGCGCGCCGCCCTGATCGAACGCCATCTTTGGGACGAGGAGGTGGTGTTCACCCGGAGCGGGGACGCCGGGGTCGCCGATACGGTCGAGACGCTGAGGCTCCTCCCATGACGTTCGTCGCCCGCCGCCGCTCCACCCTCGCGGGCCCATGTCGGGACCTCTGAACGCCGCCATGCCCCAGACCGCGCCCGCCGCCGCGACCGTCGAGGAGGTGGCGCGCGCGCCGCTGCCCTCCCGGTACGGCGAAGGCTTCGTCGCCCACGCCTTCCGCGATGTCAGCGACGGGACCGAGCACCTCGCCCTGGTCAAGGGCGCGCCCGGCCGGGGCGCGCTCGTGCGCATCCATTCGGAGTGCCTCACCGGCGACGCGCTGGGCTCGCTGCGCTGCGACTGCGGCGAGCAGCTGCGCACGGCCCTGGCGCGGATCGCGCAGAGCGAGGCCGGCGTGCTCGTCTACGTGCGCGGTCACGAAGGCCGTGGCATAGGCCTGGCCAACAAGATCGCCGCCTATGCCCTGCAGGATCGGGGGCTCGACACCGTCGAGGCGAACACCGTCTTGGGCTTCCCCGCCGACGCCCGCGACTACGCCGCGGCTGCCGCCATCCTGCGCAGCCTCGGCGCTCACGACGTTCGCCTCCTCACCAACAACCCGCTGAAAGCGCAGGCTCTGCGGGCGCACGGCGTGACCGTCCGCGAGGAGCTGGCGCTGGCGCCCGACGCCAACCCGCACAACGCGAGCTATCTCGCGGCCAAGCGCGACAAGATGGGCCATCGGCTGGAGGGCGGCGAGCCCGACGTTCTCGTCTCCGCGACCTCCGCGTGAGGCGCGCGTCAGCCGCCGGAGGGGCGGGGGCCGGGCAGCATGCGCTCCACCTCCGGCTCGCGATCGAGCCACTGGTGCTTGAGCGCCGCGCCGACGTGCAGGGCGAAGAGCGCGTACAGCGAGTAGGCGAGCCAGGCGTGCACCGCGAACCAGACGTCGTGCGCATGCTCCTTCGCGGCCGGCGGCAGGTCGGCGAGCGCGGGCAGGTGCGGGAAGGGGACGAGCCAGAACAGCCGCAGCGGATGGGTCGGCGCGTCCTTCCAAGCCGAGTCGTGGAGCCAGCCGGAGAACGGCAGGGCCAGGATGACAAGGTAGATGGCGCCATGCGCCAGGTGCGCGAGGATCCGCTCGGCGCGCGGGTATGCGCGGGGCAGGGGCGGAGGTCGATGCCGCGCCCGCCACAGGACGCGCAGGAGCACGAGCCCGAACACGGTGATCCCGACCGACTTGTGCAGGTCGATCGCGGGCCGCACCCAACCCGGCGGCCATTTGTCGGCGAACCAGACGAGCACGAGGTTCAGGCCGATCAGCGCCGCCACCGCCCAGTGCAGCGCCATCGCCACGCCGGTGTAGCGCGGGCCGGCGTAGGGTGTGCGCGGCTGGGTGGGCATGGGCGGACGTCCTGGCCGACCCCTGAAGGGAGCGGTGCGTGGCGTCGAACCTAGGCCAGCCCTCGCGCGGCGCCCAGGAGGCGCTCGCCGTCGTGCGTCGCGCGACTTCGCCGCGCCTGAACGCGCCGCCCACGCCGCTGGCGAGCCGCGCCATCCACGCCGCCGTGATCCTCGTCTGGCTGGCGCTCCTGGCCGCCCCGTTCGGGCTGCACGGCGTGTGGGCGTGGTCTGCGGGGCTCGTTTACGTCAGCTACGACACGCTGCTCCTCGCCTTCACCTTCTGGCAGACGTGGCCGCTGTCGCGCCCGGCGCAGGTGGTCGCAGCGGTCGATGGGCTCCGTCCCACCGTCGGCGTGATCGTCGCGGCGAGGGACGAGGCGCTGGTGCTGCCGGTCACGCTCGCGGCCCTCCTCGCCCAAACCGATCCACCCGACCGCATCCTCGTCGCCGACGACGGCTCGACCGACGACACCGCCCGCGTGCTGGGGGAGAGCTACGGCCTGGCGCCCCCGCCGCTGGGCGAGGTCGCCACGGGGCCGGGGCCTGTCGCCTGGCTGCGGCTGGAGAACGGCGGCAAGGCGCGCGCGCTGAACGTGGCGCTGCCGCTGATGGACACCGAAGTGGTCATCACGGTGGACGCCGACACCCTGCTCCGCGCGGACGCGGTCGGGGCGGTGCGTGACGCCTTCGCGGCCGAGCCCGGGCTCGTCGCGGCCACGGGCGTGCTCACCCCGGTGTGCGCGCCCACCGCGGCGGGTCGGCTGTTCCAGTGGTTCCAGACCTACGAGTACATCCGCAACTTCCTGTCGCGCTACGCCTGGATGCGGATGGGCGGGCTCCTGCTCATTTCCGGTGCCTTTGCCGGCTTCCGGCGCTCGGCCGCGCTGGAGGTGGGCGGGTTCGACCCGGATTGTCTGGTGGAGGACTACGAGCTGATCCACCGCCTCAAGCGCTATGGCGCGCTCCGCGGACGGGGCTGGACGACGCGGGTGCTGGGCGGGGCGCTGGCGCGCACCGAGGCCCCGGGCGCTACGGGCGCCTTCCTGCGCCAGCGCCGGCGCTGGTTCGGCGGCTTCCTGCAGACGCAGTACTGGTACCGCGACATGGTTGGCGACCGGCGCTACGGCGCGCTCGGCTGGGCGATGCTGCCGGTCAAGGCCGTCGACACGCTGCAGCCCGTCTACGGCCTGACCGCCTTCGCGCTTCTGTGCCTGTACGTCGTGCAGGGACGGCTGGGCGTCCTGGCCCCCGTCGCGGGGGTGATCGCGGCCAAGATCGTGATCGACTTCTCCTTCCAGCTGTGGGCGATCCACCTCTATCGCCGCTGGGTCGGCGACCCGCGCGCCGCCTCCTACGGACAGGCGTTCGCCGCCTCGCTGATCGAGCCGTTCAGCTTCCAGCTCCTGCGCCACGTGGGCGCGGTCTGGGGCTGGGGCGCCTTTCTCGTCGGCCGTCAGACCTGGGGAGCGCAGCGGCGGGCAGGCGCCCTGGGCGGAGTGGAAGCCTGAGGACGCAAGCGCCAGAGTGGGAAGGTGCAGGTGTCGCCGGCTTCTCGCCCGAACACGCGGCCAATCGGCGGCTCCCGCGTTGGCCGGGGATGGCGTCCGCGGTCGCTCCTGTCACCACCCTCGTCTCGCGTGACCGCACGCCGGGGCGGGGTGAGCCGTCGCCGCGGCTGTGGCGGCCCGCTCGGGTGCTCGTCACCCGCACGGCCCGCGACTTCGCGCACGGGCGCGAGATCGCCCGGCGCGCGGCGGCGCTGGGCTGCGAGGTCGTCGAGCTCGCGGGCGATCGGCTGCCGCCTGCGCGCGCCGAGACCGAGCGCGAGGGCTACCGCCTCGCCAAGTCGACGCTCGCGGTCGTGGTCGCCTCGCCCGCCAAGCGACGGTTGCAGCCGATCCCGCCCTCGGCCGACTGGCGCTTCGACCTCGCGGAGGGCTGCCACGCCCACTGCCAGTACTGCTATCTCGCCGGATCGCTGGCGGGTGCGCCGATCACGCGCGTGTACGCCAACGTCGACGAGATCCTGGCGGGCCTCGCGCCCCACCTCGGCCAGGGCGCGGTCACCTCGACCTCCGCCGAGCGGGCGGGAGAGGGCACGACCTTCGAGGCGTCCTGCTACGCCGACCCGATGGGCGTGGAGCACCTGACCGGCTCGCTGTCCCAGGCCGTGCGCTTCTTCGGGGCGTGGGACGCGCCGGTGCAGCTGCGCTTCACCACCAAGTTCGCGGGGGTGGAGCCGCTCCTCGGCCTCAACCACGGCGGCCGCGTGCGCGTGCGCATGTCGGTGAACGCGCCGGCGCTGATCCGGCTGGAGGGCGGCACGAGCCCGCTCGCCGCGCGGCTACGCGCGCTGGGGCGCCTCGCCCGCGACGGCTACAAGGTCGGTCTGACGGTGGCCCCCATCCAGCCGGTGGAGGGCTGGCGCGAGGGGTACGACGCGCTCTTCGCCATGGCCGCCGCCGAGTTGGACGGCGCGCCCGGCCTCGACCTCACCGCCGAGCTGATCACCCACCGCTTCACGCCCAAGTCGAAGGCGGTGCTGCAGGGCTGGTACCCCGGCAGCCCGCTCGAGATGGACGAGGCTCTGCGGAGCCGCAAGCTGACCAAGTTCGGCTCGGTCAAGCACGTCTACCCCGCCGCCCAGATGCGCGAATTGCGCACGGAGATCACCGCGGCCCTGGCGCGGCGGCTGCCGGCCGCCAAGCTCCTCTACTGGACCTGATGGAGAGCGGCGCCCAGCCTTAACCACGCCGTAGGGAACAGGGGACGATGCTGGGGCGACCGCGAATCCGTCGCTCCGGGACCTCCATGCGCGCGCCCCTCGTCACCGTCCCGCTTGCCGCCGCCCTGTCGCTCGTGGCGGCGGCGCAGGCGTGGGCGGGATGCAGCTCGGGCTGCGCCTCATGCTGCCTGCCCACGGCGCACACCGTGCAGGTGCCGGGAGTGAACATCACGCCGCCGCGCGTCACTATCGCGCCGCCTGGGATCGCACTCGCGGGCGTGGGCTCGACCGACGTCTCGGTCGACGTGCAGGCGAGCGCCGCGACCGACGCCTCCGCCTACAGCGCCGCCCAAGCCCAAGCCTCCGCCGTGGGCAACAGCGCGACCGTCGCCAACCTCCTGGCCTCCGGCGGCGGCTCGTCCTTCTACGTCGAGCAGGGGCCGTCTTCGACCATCGGCCAGCTGGACGTGTCCGCGCCCGCGCCGCCCGCGCCCGTGTGCCTGGAAGCGGCCCCGGCCGTTAGCCTCATCGCCATCCAGGCCACCTGCCTGGACGACAAGGACGTGCCGCACCCCGCCAGCCAGGTCATGCCGGGGCGCGACGTGCCCTCGGGCTACGTCGGCGAGCTCTACCGCTGCATCGCGGGCGCACGCATGCAGTACGTCACAGGCGCATGGACCGGGGCGGAAGCCGCCTTCGGCCGCGGCCAGAGCGCGGTGTGCCGCAAGGGCGAGGCGCTGTGGCGCGGGCCCGGCGGCGCGATCCAGTGCCGGGCGCAGATAGCGGCGCGCGACTGCAACGAGCGCTCCCTGCTCCGCCGCTACGGCGCGGGCATCAAGCTCGCGCGCGTGTCCGGCGGCGGCCAGTGCGTCCGCTGGAGCACCGCGGGCGGCGCGGCGGAGGCCCAGCCCTCGCTCGCCGCCGGCATGAGCGTCGACGGCGGCGTGGGCGGCGTCGCGCGCTAGAGGCGACGCATGGGTGTCAGCCGAGTAGCTTGGTGAAGGCCGCCCGGGCCGCGGCGCCCAGCTCCGGGCTCTTCAGCGCGAGCGCCACGTTGGCGCGCAGCCAGCCCACCTTGTCGCCGCAGTCGTAGGTGGTCCCCTCGTACTCAAGCGCGTGAAAGGGCTGAACGGCCATGAGCCGCGCCATGGCGTCGGTGAGCTGGATCTCACCGCCTGCGCCCGTCTCGCGCACAGCCAGCGCCTCGAAGATCTCGGGGTTGAGCACGTAGCGGCCGGAGATGAAGAGGTTGGAGGGCTCGGTGCCCTTGGGCGGCTTCTCCACCATGCCGGTCATGGGCCGCAGGCGTTCGCCTTCGTCGCCCTCGAGCTTCACCACGCCATACTGGTGCGCCATGCCGGGCGGGCAGGGCTCGACCACCACGATGTTGGAGCCGCCGGTGCGCTCGTAGGCGTCGATGGCCTGCCGGGTGGCGCCGGGCGCTGCGTCCATGATCATGTCGGGCAGAAGCACGGCGAAGGGCTCGTCGCCGATCACGTGACGCGCGCACCAGACCGCGTGGCCGAGGCCCAAGGGCGCCATCTGGCGCACGTAGGAAATGTCGCCTTCGCCCGGCAGCTCGCTCACCACCTGGTCGAGGAGGGCGGTCTTGCCCTTCTTGGCGAGCGTAGCCTCCAGCTCGGGCTGGTGGTCGAAGTAGTCTTCCATCGCCGTCTTGCCGCGGCCGGTGACCAGCACGAAGTGCTCGATCCCCGCCGCGCGGGCCTCGGCCAGCACCCAGTCGATCAGCGGGCGATCTACGACGGTCAGCATCTCCTTCGGCACCGTCTTGGCCGCGGGAAGCATGCGGGTGCCGAGCCCGGCCACGGGCAGGACGGCCTTGCGGACGCGACGAGGGCTGGACGGCATCAGCAGCTGGGTCCCCAGGTGAACGCCGGGCCCGCTACGTTGCACCGCAGCATGACCCGATGTCGCACGTCATAGCGGAGGCCGCCCCGCCCCGCCATGACCTTCGCGCGTCTGGCTTTTCGGTCACTCCACCGTCACGGACTTAGCGAGGTTGCGCGGCTGGTCCACGTCGGTGCCCTTGGCCACGGCCACATGATAGGCGAGGAGCTGGATCGGCACGGCATAGACCAGGGGCGCCACGAGCGGATCGCAGTCGGGCGTCTCGATCGTTCGCGTGGCGGCGTGGGCGCTCTTCAGCCCCTGCGCGTCGCTGATCAGGATGATGGGCGAGCCGCCGCGCGCCGCCACCTCCTGCAGGTTGGAGAGCGTCTTCTCCAGGAGCTCGCCCGAGGGCGCGGCCACGACCACCGGCATGTGCTCGTCAACCAGCGCGATGGGGCCGTGCTTGAGCTCGCCTGCGGCGTAGCCTTCCGCGTGGATGTAGCTCAGCTCCTTGAGCTTCAGCGCGCCTTCCAGCGCCAGGGGGTAGAGCGGGCCGCGGCCGAGGTAGAGGACGTCGCGCGCCTTGGAGAGGTCGCCCGCGAGCGCGACCACCTCGGCCTCGTGGCCCAGCGCTTCGGAGATCAGCCGCGGCGCTTCCAAGAGGAGCGCGATCAGCCGCGCCTCCTCCGCTGCGTCGATGCGGCCGCGCTGGAAGGCGGCGGCGACGGCCAGGGCGGACAGGGCGGCAATCTGGGCGGTGAAGGCCTTGGTGGAGGCGACTCCGATCTCCGGCCCCGCGTGGGTGGGCCACAGCACATCCGCCTCGCGCGCCATGGAGGAGTGATGCGCATTGACCACCGCGGCGGTGGCGAGGCCGCGTTCCTTGCACCAGCGCAACGCCGCCAGCGTGTCGGCGGTCTCGCCCGACTGGCTGATCGCCAGCGCCAGCGTGCCCGGGCTCACCGCCGGGTCGCGGTAGCGGAACTCCGACGCGATCTCGACGTCGACCGGCAGGCCCGCCAACCGCTCGAACAGGTACTTGGCGGTCAGACCCGCGAGGTAAGCGGTGCCGCACGCCACGATCTGCAGCCGGGGGACAGCCGCGAAGTCGACGCCCGGCGATTGGGCGCGCCCGCTCACCGGGTCGACATAGGCCGAGAGCGTATGCTGCACCGCGTCGGGCTGCTCGTGGATCTCCTTTTCCATGAAGTGACGGTACTCGCCCTTCTCAAGAAGCGCGTTGGACAGCGGCACCACCTTGACCGGCCGCTCGACGGCCTGGCCCGCGGCGTCAAACACCCGGGCGCCTGCGGCGGTCACCACCGCGTGGTCGCCGTCCTCGAGATAGGTGACGCGCTGAGTGTAGGGCGCGACCGCCAGCGGGTCGGAGCCGACGAACATCTCGTCCACCCCGTGGCCCACAACGAGCGGCGGCCCGAGCCGCGCGCCGAGGAGGGTGGGCTCGTCGCCCGCCTCGCCCTGCACCATCACCGCCAGCGCGTAGGCGCCGCGCAGGCGCGCCAGGGTGGCGCGGAAGGCCTCGTGAGGGGAAGCGGCGCGGCCGAGCTCGTGGTCGAGGAGCTGAGCCACCACCTCCGTGTCGGTCTCGCTCTCGAAGCGGCGGCCCTGCGCCTGCAGCTCGGCCTTCAGCTCGGCGAAATTCTCGATGATGCCGTTGTGGACGAGCGCCACCCGCCCGCTGACATGGGGGTGGGCGTTGGCCTCCGTCGGTCCGCCGTGGGTGGCCCAGCGCGTGTGGCCGATGCCTGTGGCCCCGTCGACCGGGTCGGCCGCCTGCACGCGCTCCAGCTCGCGCAGCTTGCCCGGCGCGCGTCGCCGCTGGAGCGCGCCGTCGGCGATCACCGCTATGCCCGCCGAATCGTAGCCGCGGTACTCGAGCCGGCGCAGCCCCTCGATCAGCCGCTGGGCCACGGGCCGCTGGCCCACGATGCCGATAATTCCGCACATGAGGGTCGTCGGCTCCGCGCTCGCCCGGTCCGCCGCTCCCTTAGGCGTCGCACCGCCGCGTGAACAGGCGTCGAGAACGGGGCGGAGGGAGCGACGCGTTGCGCCGCCGCCGCTTTGCCGTTACAACATTGTTTCCACGTGAGGGCGCGACATGCAGACGTCGATCAAGCGCATGGGCAACTCCGCGGCGGTGCTGCTGCCCAAACCCGTCCTGGCCCACCTGCGCGTGGGCGCCGGCGACACGCTGGAGATGGATCTCCAGGAGGGCCGGGTCATCCTATCGCCCGCGCGGCGCAACCCGCGCGAAGGCTGGGCGGAGGCGGCCCGGGCGCTGGCCGCCTCCGGCGAGGCCGCCGTGGCGTGGCCTGAGCTCGACGTCGACTTCGACCCCGACTGGACGTGGTGAAGCCGTCGCCCGGCCGGGGTGAGGTGTGGCTGGTCAACCTTGATCCGACCGTCGGCCGCGAAATCCGCAAGACGCGGCCCTGCGTTGTGGTCTCGCCGCCCGAGATCAACGACCACCTCTCGCTTGTTCTGGCGGCCCCGTTGACCAGCGGCAGCCGGCCCGCGCCTTTCCGGGTGGCTACGACTTTCAACGGCAAGCCGGGCCTCATGCTGTTGGAGCAGGTCCGCGCGATGGACAGGGCGCGGCTCGTCAAGCGAGTCGGCCGCCTCGAGCCCGCGACCCTGTCGGCCGCCCTGGACGTGCTGCGCGCCCTGTTCTCGGACTAGGCGCGCCCGATTTCATTTCGCCAACCTGTTGGCGCTAGACTGGCGGCCGACAACGATCGGCGGACGCTCACACCTCCATGGCGCGCAAGTACTTCGGCACCGACGGCATCCGCGGCGAGGCCAACACCCACCCCATGACCGCCGAGGTGGCGCTGCGGGTCGGGCTCGCGGCGGGCAAGCTCTTCCTGCGCGACCCCGACCGCCGCCACCTCGTGGTGATCGGTAAGGACACGCGGCTCTCCGGATACATGATCGAGCCGGCGCTGGTGGCGGGCTTCGCGTCGGTCGGCATGGACGTGCGCCTGTTCGGCCCGCTGCCCACCCCCGCGGTCGCCATGATGACGCGCTCCATGCGCGCGGACCTCGGCGTGATGATCTCCGCCAGCCACAACGCCTTCGCCGACAACGGCATCAAGCTGTTCGGGCCGGATGGCTACAAGCTTTCCGACGAGCGCGAGCTGCAGATCGAGGCCCTGATGGACGAGGGCCTGCAGGAGGGGCTGGCGCGTCCCAACCGGCTGGGCCGCGTGCGCCGCATCGACGACGCCCAGGCGCGCTATGTCGAGATCGCCAAGGCGGCCTTCCCGCGCGGGCGCTCGCTGGCCGGGCTGCGGGTGGTGATCGACTGCGCCAATGGGGCCGCCTACCGCGTGGCCCCGACCGCGCTCTATGAGCTCGGCGCCGAGGTGATCGAGATCGGCGTCGAGCCCAACGGACTCAACATCAACGCCGAGGTGGGCTCCACCCATCCCAAGACGCTGGCCCAGGCGGTGAAGCAGTACCGCGCCGACATCGGCATAGCGCTGGACGGCGACGCCGACCGGCTGGCCATCTGCGACGAACAGGGCGCGGTCGTCGACGGCGACCAGATCATGGCCATCGTGGCCGCCGCCTGGGGGGCCGAAGGCCGGCTCAAGGGCGGCGGCGTGGTGGCCACCGTCATGTCCAACCTCGGCCTCGAGCGCTTCCTGAACGGGCGGGGGCTCAAGCTGGAGCGCACGCCGGTGGGCGACCGCTACGTGTCCGAGCGCATGCGCGAGGGCGGCTTCAACGTGGGTGGCGAGCAGTCGGGTCACATGATCCTGGCCGACTTCTCCACGACCGGCGACGGGCTGATCGCCGCTCTGCAGGTGCTGGCCGTGATGGTGGAGGGCGACCGGCCGATAAGCGCGCTCGCCCGCCAGTTCGAGCCCGTGCCCCAGCGGCTTGAGAACGTGCGCTTCCCCCGCGGCGCGCGGCCCATGGAGGCGGAGGCGGTGCGCGAGGCGGTGAGCGCGGGCGAGGCGCGGCTCAACGGCTCGGGCCGCGTCTTGGTGCGCGCCTCGGGCACCGAGCCCCTGATCCGCGTCATGGCCGAGGGCGACGACGAGGCGGCGGTGGCCGAGGTGGTGGGCGGCATAGCCGAGGCGGTGCGCCGCGCCGCCGCCTGATCTCCGCTGGCTTTGGTCGCCCGTCGCGACTATATGCGCGCGGCTGCAAACGCTGGGTGGTCGCGCTAGTCTGGCGCGCGCGACTCACGCCGCGGCTCTCTCCAACCAGGGTGCGCATGTCGAATAAAGAAGAGCTGATCGAGTTCGAGGGATCTGTGGTGGAGCTGCTCCCGGAGGGGCGCTACCGCGTCGAGCTCGAGAACGGCCACGTGGTGCTGGCCTATACGGCGGGCCGAATGAAGCGCAATCGCATCCGCACGCTCGTGGGCGACAAGGTCACCATCGAGATGACGCCCTACGATCTGACCAAGGGCCGGATCACCTACCGCCACAAGCTCGAGGGCACGACGCCCAGCGGCATCAAGCCGGGCGCCCGCCCGCAGTTCCGCCGCCGCTAGGCCCCGCCCTCAGGGCGGCGCGTCGACCGTCGCGCCCGCCGCCGCGAGCCGGTCGAGGAGGCCGTTCGCGCGCAGCAGGAAGTGCAGGTCGACGAGCGCCACCGTGCGTCCGGGCTGGGCGAGCGCACGCTCGACCTCCGCGGCGGCCTCCGCCGTGCCGCGTTCGAGAACCGTTTGCACCCGCGTCTGCGGCAGGAGGCAGCGGTCCAGCACGGCGTTCGACCAATGCGCCCGGACCTCGGAGAGGCGTCCGTCCGACCACGCCTGCGCCGCCGCCTGCGCGCCCGCCGCCTCCTCGCTCACTTCGTCGACCGAGGCGTCAAGGCAGGCGAGCTGGGCGGCGTCGGGCAGGCTCGCCAGCGTCTCGAACACCGGCGTGAGCGACAGCCGGGCCAGCGTGCGCACCGGCACGCCCTGGGCCTTGGCCATGCGCTCCAGCGTGGTGCCGGGTTTGGCGGTCGAGAGCCCCGCGGTGCGACGGAAGTCGGAGATGAGGAGCAGGCCCGCGGCGGCCGGGCGCCATCGGGCGTAGCGCGCGGGCGGCTGGCCCGCGACCCGGGCGGCGGCGGCGAAGCGGTCGCGCAGGGCGGGGGGCAGGCGCGCGTCCAGCGGCGTCGACCCTGGCAGGCGGATCGCGCCGGAGCGCAGCATCAGCATCGCGCCCTGCAGCGGCCCGACCTCCGTCCGCGGCGGCACGAGCAGCGCGCGCGCGCCGGAGAGCGCCGCCTCCACACGCACGGCGTTCCAGCGCAGCTGGTGGGGCAGGGGGCTCAGGCCGCCGATCACGACAACCTCGCCCGCGCCCCGGCGCACACGCCACAGGGCGGGGCCGGGGGCCCGGCCGACGACGGTGACCGCGTTCAGCGTCGCGCTCTCGCCGGCGTCGGCGATCCCGGAAGGCGGGGCGGGCTGGGCGTTCGCGCGGCCGCCCGCGACGAGCGCTCCGGCCAGGGCCAGGCCGAGCAGGCGACGCGGGCGCGGGGCTAAGGGCCTCATCCGCCCCGTGTCGCCGCCCCGCCCGGGGGTGGCAAGGCCTGCGGCGTCGGGCCGCTCGCGCCGGAGACCCGGACAGGCGTAGGCTCCCACGATCATGGCCGGTCCCGCCGCGCCCCGCTTCGACCCGTGCCGACGCCGAGCGCTGGCGTGCGGGCTGGGTGCGGCCGGCGCGCTGGCGGCGGGCGGCGCCCGCGCCGGCCCCGGCCTCCTGCTGCGCGAGGGCGAGAGCAGCCTGATCCGCCGGGCGCCCACCGCGGCCGACCTCTACGAGCCGCCCGTCTCGGTCGCCGCCGTGCGCGACCTCTACAGCCGCATGACCGTGCCCGTGGTGGTGGACGGCTCGCCGCCGCTCGCCTTCGTGGTCGACACCGGGGCCAACCGCTCGGTGCTGGCCGCCGACGTGGCCTCGGCGCTCGGCTTCGAGCTCCACCCGCCCGAGCTCGTGCACGGCACGGTGGGCGAGACCATGGCCCCGACCATCCGCGCCTCGCGGGTGCAGATGGGCGAGCTCCTGCAGTCGGACGTCAGCCTGTGCGTGCTGCCGCGCGCCGACCTCGGCTGCGACGGCCTGCTCTCGGCCGACCGGCTGGCGGGGCAGAGGCTGGAGTTCGACTTCGCGCTCGGCTGCGTGCGCATCGCGCCGGGTCGCCGCTTCCATGCCGACCCTCGCGAGGTGGTGCTGCGCAGCCGCCCCAAGGCGGGCCAGCTCTCGCTCGTGGACGCGGACGCGGGCGGGGTGCGGGTGACCGCCTTCATCGACTCGGGCGCGGGCGCGACGGTCGGCAACCTCGCCCTGATGAACGCACGGGCCCAACGCGCGCCCGGCACGCGCTGGACGGCGGCGGTGATCTCGAGCGTCACCGGCCAGACCCAGCCGGCGGAGGCGGCCCTCCTGCCCCGCCTGACGCTCGGCGACTTCACCGTGACCAACCTGCCGGTGGTCTACGCCGACATCCACCCGTTCCGCATGTGGAGTCTCCTGGACCGGCCGGCGCTCCTGATCGGGATCGACCTCCTGAGCCGCTTCAGCCGGGTCAGCCTCGACTACGCCCGGCGCGAGGTGCGGGTGCGCGCGCCCGGCTGGGCCTGAGCGCGCGCGAGGGCCGCCCGTCAGCCGTGGAGCTTGCGGGTGGTTTCCGCCCAGAGCTTCCCCTGGAAGCGCGCGGCCCCCAGCTCGTTGTCGTTCGGCTGGCGTGAGCCGTCGCCCGCCGCGATCGTCGTCGCGCCATAGGGCGTGCCGCCGTGCACTTGGTCGAGCGGGAACAGCCCCGGGTAGCTGTAGGGCAGGCCCACGACGATCATGCCCAGATGGAAGAAGCTGGTGTGCATCGACATCAGCGTCGTCTCCTGCCCGCCGTGTTGGCTGGCGGTGGAGGTGAAGGCCGCGCCCACCTTGCCGTTGAACGTCCCCTTGGCCCAGAGCGGGCCCGTGGCGTCCCAGAACGCGGCCATCTGTGCGGGCATGCGGCCGTAGCGGGTGGGCGCGCCCACGGCTATGCCGTCGTACTGAGGCAGGTCGTCGACGGCGGCGATCGGAGCGGCTTGGTCGGTCTTGAAGTGGGCGGACTGCACGACCTCGGGCGGCGCGGTCTCCGCCACGCGCTTGACGTCGACCTCCACGCCCTCGACCTCGCGAGCGCCCTCGGCGAAGGCGTGGGCCATCTGCTCGATGTGACCGTAGCTGGAGTAGTAGAGGACGAGGACCTTGGCCATGACAGTCTCCTTGAAGAGTCGCGACCCGTCTAATCCGCAACCATGACGGTTGCAATCTCTCCGCGTGACGACGTGAGCGAAACGGGTCTAGGCTCGGCCCGACTGGGAGACTTGACCATGGCGAGCGTGACGGCGGTGCGGGGCGCGGCGGACGCAGTGGACGGGCGGCGCTACAACACCCCCGCCATCTGGCTCCACTGGCTGGCGATCCCGCTCATCGGCGCGCAGTTCGCCATCGCCTGGGCGATGACGAGCTTGTCCGAGCACGACGCCCGCGCCGGGAGCTATTTCGACTTCCACAAGTCGCTGGGAATCACGATCTGGCTCGTGATCGCGGTGCGCCTCGTCTGGCGCTTCACCCATCCCGCGCCGCGGCACGGGCCGTCGCTGCCCAAGTCCTATGCCTGGGCGTCGGAGGCGGCGCAGTGGGCGCTCTACCTCGTGTTCTTCTGCATGCCGATCTCCGGCTATGTGATGAGCGCCATGGGGTCGCACGGCGTGTCGCTGTGGGGTCTGCCGCTGCCCTCGATCCCCCGCGTGGACGCGATCGCGAAGCTCGCCAACACGGGTCACGCGCTGGGGGCCTGGGCGGCCTACGCCATCATCCTGCTGCACGTGGGCGGGGCGGCCTGGCACGCGCTCGTCCGGCGGGACGGGGTGATCGAGCGCATGATCCCCGCCCAGACCCACGCCGACCCGACGCGGCCGCTCTAGCCGACGGGCGTCGGCGCGGTCTCAGCCGGTGCGCGCACCTTCACGGCCTTGATCACGCCGGAGAAGCTCAGCATCGGCCGCCCCTCGGCCGTGGCGATCCCGCGCACGAAGGTGAGCGAGCCGCCGCCGCGCGTCACCTCCCCGGTCGCCTCCACCCGGTCGCCGGCGAGGGCGGGACCCAGGAAATCGCCGCTAAGCCCCACAGTCACGCCGCGGCCGCGGAAGCCGCCGCGCGCCTCGCGGCTGATGGCGAAGAGGCAGAAGTCGGCGAACGACAGCATGCAGCCGCCGTGCAGGGCGCCCATGCCGTTCAGGTGCTTGTCCTCGACGACGAAGCCGCAGCGCAGCGGACCGTCGGCGTCGTCCGACACGTAGAAGGGGCCGATCAGCCGCTCGAAGGGGTCGCGCGCGCTCCAGCTCCACCAGCCGGCGAACGGCCCCTCGGTCGCCCGCACAGGCCGCGCGCTCGCTTCGCCCTCCATGGGGACGCCCTCCGCCCAGCGACGCTCGACCCGGCGCCCCCGCCGGTTCATAAACGCTGATCACCGGAACGGAAGGGCGCGCATGGCCCCCTATGACGTCGCCGACGACGCCGAGACCCGCGACCAGCTCCTCGCCGTCGTACGCCGCTTCGTCGACGAGCGGCTGCGCCCGGCGGAGGCCGCCACCGCCGAGCGCGACGAGGTCGATCCCGCGCTCGTGGACGAGATGAAGGCGCTGGGCCTCTTCGGCCTGTCGATCCCCGAGGCCTACGGCGGCCTGGGCCTCTCCATGGAGGACGAGTGCCGGGTCGCGATCGAGCTCGGCCGCGCCTCGCCCGCCTTCCGCTCGGCCTTCGGCACCAACGTCGGCATCGGCAGCCAGGGCCTCGTGATGTTCGGCACGGACGAACAGAAAGCGCGCTGGCTGCCGGGGATCGCCTCAGGCGAGGTGGTCACCTCCTTCGCCCTGACCGAGCCGGAGGCGGGGTCTGATTCGGCCTCCGTGCGCACAACCGCCCGGCGCGACGGCGACGCCTATGTGCTGAACGGGACCAAGCGCTACATCACCAACGCCGGCCGCGCCCACCTCTTCACCGTGATGGCGCGCACCGATCCCGAAGCCGCGGGAGCCAAGGGCGTGTCGGCCTTCCTCGTGCCGCGCGATGCGCCGGGACTCAGCGTCGGCAAGGCCGAGCGCAAGATGGGTCAGCACGGCGCGCACGTGCACGACGTGACCTTCGACGGCGTGCGCGTGCCGGCGGAGAACCGCCTCGGCGCCGAGGGCGAGGGCTTCAAGGTCGCCATGCGCGTCCTCGACCGCGGGCGACTGCACATCTCGGCGGTGTGCGTGGGCGCGGCCGAGCGGCTTCTGGCCGACTGCGTGGCGTACGCGTCGGAGCGGAAGCAATTCGGCCAGCCGATCAGCTCGTTCCAGCTGATCCAGGCGATGATCGCGGACTCCAAGACCGAGGCGCTCGCCGCTCGCGCCTTGACGCTGGAGGCCGCGCGCGAGCGCGACGCCGGGGCGGACGTGACGCTGGAGAGCGCGGCGGCCAAGCTCTACGCCTCCGAGATGGTCGGCCGCGTCGCCGACCGGGCGGTGCAGATCTTCGGCGGCGCGGGCTACATCGCCGAGTACGGCATCGAGCGGCTCTACCGGGACGTGCGGCTGTTCCGCATCTACGAGGGCACGAGCGAGGTGCAGCGCCTGATCGTCGCTCGCGAGACGCTGAAGCGGGGCGGCTGATGGGCGCGCCGCCCCTCGAGCAGGCGATCTTCGACCTCCTGGCCACGCGCGACCCCGGCAAGTCGATCTGCCCGTCCGAAGCGGCGCGCGCCGTCGATCCGCAGGGGTGGCGGCTGTTGATGGGGCAAGCGCGGGCGACCGCCGTGGGCCTCGCGCGCCGGGGCCGGCTCGTGATCACCCGACATGGCCGACCGGTCGACCCGGAGAGCTTCAAAGGGGTGTACAGGTTGCGCCTGCCGGACGCAGAGGCCGGCGCGCCGGAGGAGACCGCCCCATGATCATCTACGGCTCCAATCTGTCGCCCTATGTGCGCAAGGTGCTGGTGGTCGCCGCCGAGAAGGGGCTGGAGGTCGAGAACAAGCCGTTCGGCCCGGGCATCGAGCCCACGGCCGAGTTCCGGGAGGCGAGCCCCTTCGCCAAGATCCCGGCCCTGCGCGACGGCGACTTCACCCTTTCCGACTCGACCGCGATCAGCCTCTACCTCGACGCGCGTTATCCCGAGCCGCGGCTCCTGCCTGACGACCCGCAGGCGCGCGGCCGCGCCATCTGGTTCGACGAGATGGCGGATACGCTGATGTTCCCCACGGTGGTGAAGAGCTTCTTCAACCGGGTCGTCGGGCCGCTCCTCGGCCAGCCGCACGACGTGGGCGTGGCCGAGCGCGCGGAGGCGGGGGAGACGCCGCAGCGCCTACACTACCTCGAGGGCGTGGCGCCCGTGGGGGAGGGCTGGCTCGTGGGCGACGCCTTCTCGCTCGCCGACGTCGCGGTGGGCTCGGTGCTCGTCAATCTTGAGCTCGCCTGCGGGCGACTCGCCGAGGATCGCTATCCCCGGCTCGCCGCCTACCTCGACCGCGTTCACGCCCGGCCGTCGTTCGCCCCCGTCCTCGCCAAGAACCGCGCGATGATCGAGAAGGTGCGCGATCGGCTGAAGCTCGCCGCCTGAGCCTCGCGGAGGCGATGGGGATGAAGCGGCGCGCCGTGCTCCTGGGCGCGCTTGCGGCCACGGGCTGCGCGCCCGTGGTGCAAAAGGCGGGCTCGCCCGCGCCGGACTTCGCCGGGCCGCGGCTCGAACCCGGCGCGCTCGTCGCCAGCGACGGCGTGCGCCTGCCCATGGACGTCTGGGCGGCCCACGACGGCGCGGGCGCGGCGGTGGAGCCCTGGGCGGTGGTGGTGGCGCTGCACGGCTTCGACGACTACGCCGCCGCCTCCACCCTGCCGGGCCCCTACTTCGCCGCGCGGGGCGTTTCGACCTACGCCTACGACCAGCGCGGCTTCGGGCGGGCGCCCGACCGCGGCGTCTGGGGCGGGGAGGCGCTAATGGTCGCCGACGCACGCACGGCGGTCGCGCTCGTGCGGGCGCGACACCCGCGCGCGGTGCTGGCGATGGTGGGGGAGAGCATGGGGGCCGCGGTCGCGATCTGCCTCGCCGCCGCGAGCGATCCGCCGCCCGGCGTCGACCGCTGGGTCTTGGCCGCGCCGGCGGTGTGGGGCTGGGGCGCCCAGCCGCCGACCAGCGCCGCCGCGCTGTGGGTGGGCGCCCACCTCGTTCCCCGGCGCACGCTGAGCGCACCCGGCTGGCTCGCCCGGCGCATCCACGCCAGCGACAACACCTCCGAGCTGATCCGCATGGGGCGCGATCCGCACATGATCTTCGCCACCCGGATCGACACGACCTACGGCCTCGTCTCCCTCATGCAGCGCGCGCGGGAGCGGATCGGGCGGGTGCGCGACCCCGCGCACACGCTGATGCTCTACGGCGCGCACGACGACCTGATCCCCAAGCCGTCGGCGGTCTTCGCCGCGCGGCACCTGCGCGAAGCCGGCGGCCGCACGGCCTACTATCGGGAAGGCCGCCACCTTTTGCAGCGCGACCTCGGCCGCTCCGTGGTGCTGGACGACATCCTCGCCTTCCTGCGCGACCCGGCGGCCCCGCTGCCCTCCGGCGCGCCGCCCATACCGGAGACGACCGCCGCCGCCCTCGCCCTGGCGAAAGCGGTCGGCTAGCCGACCGCCTCCGCCCGGCGCGCCGCGAACCACGGTTCGAGGCGCTGCACGGCCTCGTCCACCTCGCGCGTCGAGACGGCGAAGGAGAAGCGCATGAAGCGGCCGCCGTCGACGGGATCGAAGTCGATCCCCGGCGCGGTCGCCACCCCCGTGTCCTCCAGGAGACGCGTGCAGAAGGCGAGGCTGTCGCCCGTCAGCGCGCCCACGTCGGCCCAGATGTAGAAGGCGCCGTCGGGCGGGGCGAAGGAGGTCAGGCCGAGCCGCGGCAGCGCGTCCAAGAGGCGCGCGCGGTTGCGGCGGTAAGTGTCGAGGTGGCCCTCCAGCTCGCCTACCGCGTCCATGGCGGCGAGCCCGGCGTGCTGGCTGAGCACGGGCGGCGTCAGGAACAGGTTGCCGACGCAAGCGCGCACGCGGTCAAGGAGGTCGGCGGGCGCGACCAGCCATCCGAGCCGCCAACCCGCCATGCTCCAGTACTTGGAGAAGCTGTTCAGCACGATTGCGCTGTCGTCGAACTCGAGCAGGGAGCGCGCGGGATCGCCATAACTCAGCCCGTGGTAAATCTCGTCGGAGACCATGCGGATCTTGCAGCGTCGACAGGTGTCCGCGATGCGGGCGAGTTCGTCGGCGGCGATCAGCGTGCCCGTGGGATTGGCGGGGCTGGCCACGATCACCACGGCCGGGGCGGGATCGAGCGCCTCCAGCGCCGCGGCGGTGAGTTGGTAACGCTCGGCCGGGCCGCAGGCGACCTCTATGGGTTCGAGGTGCAGGGCGCGCGCGGTGTTGCGGTAGGCGACATAGCCCGGCCGCGCCATGGCGATCCGCGCGCCGGGCGCGAAGCCCGCGGTCAAGGCGGCGACGAGCGCGGGCGAGGCCCCGCAGGTCAGCACCACGCGCTCGGGGTCGAGCTCGACGGCGTAGCGCTCGCGGTAGAGCCGCGCGATCCGCTCGCGCAAGGGCGCGCTCTCCCAATAGCCGCCGGGTTCGGCGTCGAGCGAGCGGCGCGCGGCGGCCAGGGCGGGGGCGGGCGCGCCCGTCGAGGGTTGGCCGAACTCCATGTGGATGATCGACCGCCCCTCAGCCTTGAGCCGGTGCGCAAGCCGGCTCACCGCGATGGCGTGGAACGGTTCGACCTCGCCGGTCATGTCGAAACCCGGGCGGGACCGGCGACGCGCCGTCCGCTGATCGCGCCGCCCGCGTCGGGCGACAGCCGCGCATAGACGGGGATCGCCAGGAGCGAGGTCGCCCCCACCAGCAAGAACGGGATGACGAAGCGGTCCGGCGTCAAGGCCGCGCCCGGCCCCACGCCGCGCGCCAGGTGGAGCACGAGGCCTCCGAAGCTCACCCCGAAGCTCAAGCCCACCTGCTGCACCACGGTGGAGAGGGTGGAGGCGCGGCTCACCGCGTCGGGCGCCACGCCGTCGTAGGCCAGGGTGTTGGCGGCCGAGAAGTGCATGGAGCGCACGAGCCCGCCCGCGACGAGCCCCACCGCGATCAGCCACACGGGCGTGGGCGTGGCGAAGAGGGCGGGGGCCGCGGTCGTCGCGGCGGTCGCGAGCGCGCTGGCCAGGAGCACGGTGCGGAAGCCCAGCGTGCGGATGGTGCGGCTGACGAAGGTCTTGGTGGCGACCGCGCCGATGGCGGTGAAGATGGTGAACAAGCCCGCCTCCTCGGGCTCCCAGCCAAGTCCCACCTGCAGGAGGAGCGGAAGGAGGAGGGGGGTCGCCCCCAGCCCCAGCCGCACCAGCGTCGCGCCGACGAGGCTCGCGCGGAAGCTCGGCAGACGCAGGAGCGAGAGATCGAGCACGGGCCGCGGCGTGCGTCGCGCGTGCAGGAAGTAGAGCGCGCCCGCGATCACGAGCGCCGCCGCGACCGCGACCTGGGCCGGGGCGGGCACGAGGTTGAGGCCCGCCACCTCGCCCATGACGACGAGGCCCGTGATGGTCAGCGCCGCCAGCCCGAAGCCCACAGCGTCGAACCGGCCCGGGTCGGGCTGGCGCAGCCGCGGCACGTAGCGCAGCACCGCCGCCATGCCGAGGAGCCCCACCGGCACGTTGATGAAGAAGATCCACGGCCAGTCGGCCAGCGCCAGGATCAGGCCGGAGAGCGGCGGCCCGAGGAGCGGCCCCACCATGGCGGGCGTGGTGAACCAGGTCATCGCCGAGACCAGCCGCTCGCGCGGGCTCGAGCCCACCACGATCATGCGGCCCACGGGCGTCATCATCGAACCGCCCGCCCCCTGGACGAGGCGCGCGGCCACGAGCTGACCCAGGGTGTGGGACAGGCCGCACAGCACCGAGCCTGCGAGGAAAACGCCCATGGCGGCGATGAACACCCGCCGCGGCCCGAAGCGGTCGGCCACCCAGGCCGAGGCGGGCACGCCCACCGCCAGCGCCAGGAGATAGCTCGTCAGCGCCAGCTTCAGGTGGACGGGATCGCTGTGCAGCGACCGTGCGAGCGTCGGCAGGGCGGTGGAGAGGGCGGTCGAGTCGATGAACTCCATGAACAAGGCGACGCCGACCGCGATGGGCACGAGCCGCCCGCCGGAAGACACGGCGGCGGGCGCGGTGACCTGCGCGCGCGGGCGCTCGATCGGCGGCGCGGCCTCCGCCACCACGGCGGCGCTCTCCGACGAGACGGGTGTGATCGCTGGGCGGTCGTCCACGGTCGCGGGAGGCTCCGGCAGGGTCGGCGAGGGGCCGCGTCGGAAGGGCGCGGGGCCGTGAACGTTCCGTAACTTGAACGCAAGCCCTGCGCTTGTACTCATCCCCACCGCGCCCGAACACGGGCGGGGGGAGCGTGCGTGCGAGTCTGGCGTCCAGTCGCGGCGATGACGGGGGCGGCGCTCGGCCTGTGCGCCTGCGCCGACGCGCGGCTGCGCGCGCCCGACCTCGCCCTCCCCGTGGCGTACGAGGCGACCTCGGCGGCCAACCAGGCGCTGCCCGCCCAGGCGCTCGACCGCTGGTGGACGCTGTTCGGCGACGCCCAGCTGACGGCGCTCGTCGAAGAGGCGCTGGTCAGCAGCCCCACGGCGCGCACCGCGCTGTCGCGCATCGCCCAGTCCCAGGCGGTCCGTGCGCAAACGCTCTCCGCCTACCTGCCGCAGGGCAACCTCTCCGGGACCGCCGAGACGCAGCACACCGACCAGAGCTACGGCGACCTGGGCGTGACCACCGGCACAGGATCGACGGGCGGGTCCACGGGGGCGACCGATCCCACCACCGGCCTCCCGGTGGGCGGTACGACAGGCGGCTCGACCTCCTCGTCTTCCTTCCTGACACCGTCGGGCGACCTGCAGACCTACGCCGCCCAGTTCAACGTCTCCTACGAGATCGACCTGTTCGGCCGCAGACTGGCCGCCAAGCGTGCGGGCGACGCTGACGTGGCGGCCAGCCGCTTCGACTACGAGGCCTCGCGCGCCACCCTCGCGCGCGACGTGGCGATCGGCCTCTTCAACGCGCGGGGCGCGGCGATCCAGCTCGCCGACGCGCGCACCACCGACCGCATCGCCCGCGACCTGGCGCACACCGCCGAGGTGTCGGCGCAGGTGGGGCTGACCTCCACCAGCGACGCCGCCCGCCTGCAGACCGACGCCGCCACCGCCCAGGCCGAGGTCGCGCGGCTGGAGGCGGTCGAGCTCGCCGACCGGCGCTCGCTCCTGGCGCTGATCGGACGGGGCTTCGCGCCCACATCCTCCCTGGTCGTGACCGCTTCGGCCGACCAGCCGCCCGACCCGCCTGCCGAGACGCCCGGCGAGCTCTTGCGCCGCCGGCCCGACGTGCGCGAGGCCGAGGCGCGCCTGCGTTCGGCTGCGAACCTGCTCAAGCTCGACCGGCTGGCGCTGTTCCCGACCTTCTCCTTCGCGCCCGGCGGCCAGTATTCAAAGACGGCGGGCTCCTACAGCTCGACCACCTCCATCTGGCAGGTGGGCGTCAACGCCTCGCTCCCCGTGCTCGACCGGCCGCGGCTCCTGGCGGCGATCGCGGCCCAGCGCGCGGTGGGCGAGCAGGCGGTCGTCGCCTACGAACAGGCGGTGCAGGACGCCTATCGCGACTCGGAGACGGGGCTCGTGACGCTCGCCGCCGACCGCGTGCGGCTTGAGCGGCTCAACACCGCGGTGGAGCGCGCGCGGTTCGCCTACGACGCCAAGAAGCGCGGATACGACCTGGGTCTCGTGGACCTCACCACCCTCCTGGACGCCGAGCGCACCTGGCGCACCACCACCTCCACCCAGTCCTCCGCCCGCACCACCGCCCTGGTCGACGCCGCCACCCTGTTCCAGGCGCTCGGCGGCGGCTGGTCGCCCGAGGCCCCCCTGCGCGTGGCGCAATCCGGCCCCACTCCGGCCGCACGGTAGAAAGCCGCATGTCAGCCCCGCGCACCCTCGTCGCCGTCCTTCTGACCGCCGCCGCCTGCGCGGGGGCCGGATGCCAGAAGCGCGACGCCAGCGCCGCCACCAAGCCCGCGCCCTCGGCCGACCAGCCGCTGACCGTCAGCGTCACCCCTGTCAGCCTCCGCACGCTCTCGGGCGGACTGGAGGCGTCGGGCCTTCTCGTGCCGCAGTACGAGGCGGCGGTGACCACCGAGCTCAACGGCTACCGCGTCGCGCGCGTCCTGGTCGACCAGGGCGCGCAGGTCTCCGCCGGCCAGCCGCTGGCGACGCTCGACGACACCCTCCTGCGCTCCATGGTCGCCCAGCAGCGCGCGGTGGTCACCCAGCAGCAGGTCGCCTCCGACCGGGTCGCCGCCGAGGCCGACCGCGTGCGCGGGCTCGACAACGCCGGGGTGCTCCCGCAGGAGCAGATCGCCGAGCGCCGCCTCGCGGCTAAGAGTGGGGTGGCCACGGTGGCCGCCGCCCAGGCCCAGCTCGACGACCTCATGACCCGCGAGCGGCTGATGACGGTGCGCGCGCCCGTCGCCGGCCTCGTGCTCGCGCGCGCCGTGCGACCCGGCGACGTGGCGGGGCCAACGATGGTCATGTTCCGCATCGCTTCGGACGACGTGGTCGAGCTCAACGCCGAGGTGCCCGAGGCCATGCTCGGCCGCATCCGCGCGGGCGACGAAGCGCGCGTGTTCCTGCCGGGCGGCGGCGCGGTCACCGGCCGGGTCCGGGTGATCAGCCCCGAGGTCGACCAGGCCACCAAGCTCGGCCACGTGCGCATCACCCTGCCGCGCGACCCGGCGCTGCGTCCCGGGGGCTTCGCCCGCGCCCAGTTCGTCAACGCCCAGCGCGACGCCAAGGTCGTGCCGGAGGACGCCGTGCACTTCGACGCCGACGGCGCCTCGGTCATGGTGCTGGGCGCGGGCGACCGGGTGCGCCGCACGCCGATCCGCACCGGCGTGCGCGCGGGAGGCCTGGTCGAGCTGGTCGACGGACCCGCGGTGGGCGCGAAGGTGCTGCTCAGCGGCGGCGCCTTCGTGCTAGACGGCGACAAGGTGCGACCCAGCTACGTCGGCGCGACGGGCTGAGCCCGGGAGGATCGGATCGTGAAAATCCGCATCTCGGCCTGGGCGATCCGCAATCCCACGCCCGTCGCGCTCTTGTTCGTCGCCCTCACCATCGCGGGGCTGATGGCGTTCGCGAACCTCCCCAAGAAGCAGTTCCCCAACGTCGCCCTGCCGATCGTCGTGGTCAGCGTCACCGAGAGCGGCGCGGCCCCGCAGGAGATGGAGAACCAGATCACGCGGCCGGTGGAGGACGCCATCGCGGGCGTCTCCAACATCAAGCACCTCACCTCGACCGTGGTGCTGGGCGCCTCCACCACGGTGATCGAGTTCGAGCTCGGCACCGACATGCAGAAGGCGACGGACGACGTGCGCACCGCCGTCGACCGCACCCGCGCGGTGCTGCCGCCGGGCATCGACCCGCCCTACGTCCAGCGCATCGACGCCGACACCTCGCCCATTCTGACCTACGCGGTCAGTTCGCCGCGCATGAGCCCGACCGACCTCAGCTGGTTTGTTGACGACACGGTCGCGCGGGCGGTGCAGGCCGTGGCGGGCGTGTCCCAGGTGCAGCGGCTGGGCGGCGTCGACCGCGAGATCAACGTCACCCTCGATCCTTCGCGGATGAGCGCCTTCGGCGTCACCGCGCCGCAGATCAACCAGGCGCTCTACGCCTTCAACATCGACAGCGCGGGCGGCCGCGCCGACATCGGCGCGCGCGAGCAGACGGTGCGGGTGCTCGGCCAGGCGAGCACCATCGACGCCCTGCGCGAGCTCACCATCCCGACGGCCACCGGGCGCTACGTCACCCTGTCCGACGTGGCCGAGATCGGCGACGGCTCCGCCGAGCAGCGCGGCTTCGCGCGGCTGAACGGGCGCCCCGTGGTGGCCTTCCAGGTCACCAAGACCGCCAACGCCAGCGACATGACGACCGAGGCCGGCGTCAAGACCGCGATCGCGGCGCTGATCCAGGCGCATCCGGAGGCGCATTTCACCGAGGTCGTCTCGACGGTGAAGGACACTCGCAAGTCCTTCGCCGCCACCGAGCACGTGCTGGTGGAGGGCATGGTGCTGGCCGCGCTGGTGGTCTTCGCCTTCCTGCGGTCCTGGCGCGCCACCATGATCGCAGCGATCGCCATGCCGCTGAGCCTGATCCCGACCTTCGCGGCGATCCAGCTCATGGGCTTCAGTCTCGACACCATCAGCCTGCTCTCGCTGACGCTGGTCATCGGCATTCTGGTCGACGACGCGATCGTGGAAATCGAGAATATCGAGAAGCGGATCGAGCGGGGGGAAACTCCCTACCGCGCGGCGCTCCTCGGCGCGGACTCGATCGGGCTTGCGGTGGTCGCCACCACCGCCGCCATCGTGGCGGTGTTCACGCCCGTGTCGTTCATGAGCGGGATCATCGGCGAGTATTTCCGCGAGTTCGGGCTGACCGTCGCGGTTTCGGTCCTGTTCTCGCTGGTGGTGGCGCGGCTCCTGACGCCGCTCCTCGCCGCCTATTTCCTCAAGGCCAAGGCGCACGTCACCCCCGCCAAGCCGCTCAACGAACCCTATCGTCGCACGCTGGATTGGGCGTTCCGGCACAAGTTCGTCACCGCCGCGATCGGCTTCGCGATCCTGATCGGCTCGTTCTTCATGCTGGCGCACCGGCCGACGGGCTTCATGCCCAACAGCGACTCTGGCGTGCTCTATCTCAACATGGAGGGGCCGCCCGGCGCGACGCGCGCCCAGATGAGCACGGCCGCCGACCAGATGGATCGCATGCTCGCCGCACAGCCCGCGGTGGAGCGCGTGTTCACCCAGGTCGGCCCCGGCTCCGGCTCGGGCGACGACGTAGGCGACGGCAGCGTCACCATCACGCTCAAGGACAAGCGCGCCCTCACCACCGACCAGTTCAAGGAGCGCATCCGGCCGCTCCTGCGCTCCATCCCCGACGTGCGGGTGACCACCTCCGGCGGCTGGGGCGGGGCGGACGTGGAGATCGTGCTCTCGTCCCAGAACGGCGACGCGCTGACCCGCGTGCAGTACGACCTGATGCGCCAGATGCGCACCCTGCCGATGATCTCCGGCATCCGGCCGACACCCTCGCCCGCCGGACCCGAACTCGTCGTCCGGCCCAAGCCCGACGAGGCCGCGCGCCTGGGCGTCACCTCCTCGTCGCTGGCCAGCGTGCTGCGCATCGCCACCATCGGCGACATCGACGCCAACGTCGCCAAGTTCTCCGAAGGCGAGCGCCGCATTCCGATCCGCGTTCGCCTGCCCCAGCAGTCGCGCACCGACCTGCAGGTGATCGGCCAGCTGCAGGTGCCCACCGCGAACGGCGGCGTGACGCCGCTGAGCTCGGTCGCCGACCTGTCGTTCCAGGCCGGCCCCGCCAAGATCAAGCGTTACGGGCGCGAGCGGCGCGTGTCGGTCCAGGCCGACCGCAAGCCGGGCGTCAGCCTCGGCACTGCGCTGGCGGCGATCAACAAGCTGCCCGTCATGCAGCACCTGCCGCCCGGCGTGCACAAGCCGGCCTTCGGCGACGCCGAGCAGCTGGGCGAGCTGATCTCCGGCTTCGTGCTGGCCATCCTGTCGGGCGTGGCGCTGATCTTCGCGGTGCTGGTGCTGTTGTTCCGCTCGTTCTTCAAACCAGCGATCATCCTGATGACTCTGCCGCTGACGCTGGCCGGCGTGGCGGTGGCGCTGACGATCACGGGAATGGAGATCGACATGCCGGTCTTCATCGGCCTCCTGATGCTGTTCGGGATCGCGGCCAAGAACTCGATCCTGCTCGTCGAGTTCGCCATCGAGGACGAGCGCGCGGGCCAGGGGCGCGTCGAGGCCCTCATGAACGCCTGCCGCGAGCGCGCCCGGCCGATCATCATGACCACCGTCGCCATGGTGGCGGGCATGCTGCCGACCGCCCTCGCGCTGGGCTCCGGCTCGGAGTTCCGCCGGCCGATGGCGATTGCGGTGATCGGCGGGCTGATCAGCTCGACCGCGCTCAGCCTGATCCTCGTTCCGGTGATCTACCTGATGGTCGACGGCGTCGAGCAGCGCCTGCGGCCGCTCGCCGGCCGGCTGATCACCCGCAAACGCCCCGGCGACGACGCGCCGATCGCCGAGGAGGAGGAGACGCTGGTCACCAGCGGCGCGATCACGCCGGCGGAGTGACGGCGGCGCTCAGCAGTAAACGAGCCGGTCGCTCAACCCATCGTCGTTGGCGGGGGCCGCAGCCGGCGTGCAGGTCACGCCGTGGAAGCGCTCGCCGTCCGCGCCGTGCAAAAGGCTGATCGCCACCTGCGCCCACACCACGACGCCGTCGCCGCGGATGTAGCGCTTGCGCAGGCTGACGGATGCACCGGTCTGGGAGAGGCGCTGCAGGGCGTCGAGGCTGGCGCGCATGTCGGGGGGGAAGGTGAGGCTGAAGAAGGATGTTCGCCGCAGAACGTCCGCATCGATGGCCAGGAACGCGGCGAAGGCGTCGTCGACCGCGACTATCGCGCCATCGCACCGGCTGAGCGCATGCGCCGGAACGCCGGCGAAGGCATGGATCATCTGACTAACATAGGTTACGCGGGAACTGCGCTCGTTCTAGTCAGGCGAGCCCGCCCCCGCAAGCGCGCCTAGCCGGCTACGACCAGCCCGTACGCCGCCCTGAGATCGCGCACGAAGAGCTCGAACTCCTGCGTCTTCGACGCCTCGTCGGGCAGGCGCAGCAGAAACGACGGATGCACCGTCAGGAACCCCGTGGCGCCGTCGGGCAGGGCCTCGACCACGCCCCGGTTCTTGGTCACCGGTATGGCGCGCCGGAACACTGCCTGAGCGGCGGTCGCGCCCAGCGCCACGACGACGCGAGGCTGCACGATGCGGCGCTCGTTCTGGAGCCACCAGTTGCAGGCGGTGATCTCGGTCGTGTTCGGCTTGGCGTGGATGCGCCGCTTGCCGCGCAGCTCGTGCTTGAAGTGCTTCACGCTATTGGTGACGTAGGTCTCCGCCCGCGGCACCCCGGCGGCCGCCAGCGCCCGGTCGAACAACTGGCCGGCCGGGCCCACGAACGGCAGGCCCGCGAGATCCTCCATGTCGCCCGGCTGCTCGCCCACGAACATCAGGGGAGCCCGGCCCGGCCCCTGGCCCGGCACGCCCTGGGTGGCGTCGCGCCAGAGGTCGCATCGACGGCACACCTGCACGCCCGCCGCCACCTCGTCGAGGTTGGTCGCGGGCGGCCCGCCGTCGACCGGTTCCTGGCGTTGCACGCGCGCGGCGGCGCGCAGCGCGCGCTCCGAGGGCTGGGTGGGCTGAGCCTCGACCATGACGCGGGTCCTCTCCTGGGCGGTGGCGACCAGGTTGGGAATGGTCTCGGCCTCCGGAAGGTTCTTCCAGTAATGCTCGGCCATGTGCTGGCGCATGACTTTTGGGTTTAGCCGGGCGGGGTTGAAAATCGAGCGGTAGTAGGTGCGCCAGTCCTCCTCGCTGTCGTCCTCGGCCGGCAGCTTGCCGGGCGCGCCGCCTGGAGTGAGCTGGAGGCGCTGGCGATCCCACGTCGCGGTGACGTACGGGCTGGCGATGGTGAAGCGCACGTTGGCCAGGCGCCGCACGAAGAACTGGACGCCCAGCGCGACGACGTAGTGCGGCGGCTCGTACCAGCTGAAATATTCCTCGCCCGCGCGCACGTGGCCGGAATCGGCGGCGGCGAGCCGCTCCTCCTCCGCCGGGTCGTCCACCCGGCGGAAGCGCACGAAGGCGTGCATCTTGTGCTCGGCCTGGCGCACCGCCTTCTGCCGCCCGAGCGCGTCGACCATGTCGGCATCTGTTAGGAGGCCCATCAGCCGCGGCTCGTCGCGCATCCGCCAGAGCAGGCGGTAGAGGAGGTCGAAGCGGTCGTCGTCGCGGTGACAGATCACCGCCTGCGCCAGCGAGACGAACTCACGCGCCACGGTGAAGCCGGCCGCGGGATCGGCGGCGGGCGGCGGGCCGTCCTCGAACAGCGCCGCATCCGCCTCGCCCACGCTCCAGCGCACATCGGCGGGGGCGACCTCGGCCAGCCGGAGCGCCCGGGCGGCGCGCCGCCAGCTGTCGAAATCGACGGGATGGGCGAGGCGGACGGCGCGGCCCATCCGCTTCAGAACAGATCGAGCTGGCGGGGAGCGGCGCGGGGCGACAGCGCCCGCATGCGCGCGTCGAGGTCGGCGCTGTCGATCACCGCCGTCGGCCGCCAGTCGGGCGTGACCACGAACGGCTTCATGCGGTTGATCGCGCCGCCTACGCGCAGAAGGTCTTCGAAGGTCAGCCGTTTCAGCCGGCGAACGCTGAGGAGCTTGTTCACCGATTTGACGCCCAGGCCCGGCACGCGGAGCAGCTGCTCGCGCGCGGCGGTGTTGACGTCTAGCGGGAACACGTCGCGGTTCTGCAGCGCCCAGGCGAGCTTGGGATCGATCACCGGGTCCAGCATGCCGCCGGGCGCGGCCGAGACGATCTCCTCGCGCGAGAAGCCGTAGTGGCGCATCAGCCAATCGGCCTCGTACAGCCGGTGCTCGCGCATCATGTGCGGCCGCTGCGACGGCAGGACGCTCGAGCTGTCGGGAATGGGGCTGAAGGCGGAATAGTAGACGCGACGGAGCTTGTAGCCGCCGTAGAGCTGCTCGGACCGGTGCAGCACGTCGGCGTCGGACGCGTCGTCCGCTCCCACGATCATCTGGGTCGACTGGCCCGCAGGGGCATAGCGCGGCGCTCGGCGCTTGCGATGCGTCTGGTCTTTGGCCGAGCTGATGCCGTAGGCGACGTGGCCCATGCTCTGGCGGATATTGAGCGACGTCTTCTCTGGCGCGAGCCGCTCGAGGCTCGCGTCCTGCGGCAGCTCGATGTTGACGGACAGCCGGTCGGCATACAGACCGGCCTCGGCCGCGAGTTCCGGCGAGGCCCCCGCGATCAGCTTGAGGTGGATATAGCCGCGGAAGTCGTGCACCTCGCGCAGCGTCTTCGCCACCAGCGTGAGCTGCTCCTGCGTGTAGTCCGCCGAGCGGATCACGCCCGACGATAGAAACAGACCCTCGATATAATTGCGCTTGTAGAAGTCGAGCGTGAGCCGCACCACTTCGTCGACGCTGAAGCGCGCCCGATCGACGTTGGAACTCGCGCGATTGATGCAGTAGGCGCAGTCGAACAGGCAGAAGTTGGTCAGGAGGATCTTGAGTAGGCTGACGCAACGACCGTCGGGCGTGTAGGCGTGGCAAACGCCCATGCCCCCCGTGGTGGAACCCACGCCCTTGCCCGACAGCGAGTCGCGCTTGGGGCCGCCTGACGATGCGCACGAGGCGTCGTACTTGGCGGCGTCCGACAGGATCTCGAGCTTGCGACGGAGGGTGAGGGCGGCCACGATTCCTCGACTCTAGAGTTCCGTCTTCGTTCCGTCCAGCATGGCCGCGCGCCGTGCTAGGTCGCGGCCATGTCTCGCGTAATCCGCCCCGCCTCGCCCGCCGACGTCGACGCGATTGTGGCGCTCGCGCAGTCCGCCTACCGCGGCGAGTCGAGCCGTCGAGGCTGGACCACGGAGGCTCACCTTCTCGACGGGCGACGCACGAACGCGGCGATGGTCGGCGCGCTGCTCGACGCGCCTCGTAGCGCGATCCTGGTCGCCGCGAACGCCGACACCCTGGAAGGCTGCGTTCATGTCGAAGCAGCTGGCGCGCCCGCGCACCTGGGCCTTCTGGCGGTGTCGCCGGCTCTCCAGGCGAGGGGGCTGGGGCGCGAACTCCTCGCCGCAGGCGAAGCTCAAGTGCGCGACGCGTGGGGCGCCCGCGCGATCGCGCTGGAAGTGATCCACCAGCGGGTCGAGCTCATCGATTGGTACGAGCGTCGCGGCTATCACCGAACCGGCGCGACCGCGTCCTTCCCCTCGCACGACGCGCGCTTCGGCGTACCGCTCACGGCCGACCTGCACTTCGTCGTGCTCGAGAAGCCGCTCGCCGAATGATGGCTCACGCGCGGGCGGCGACCTCGGTCGACCCGCTCGCGAGATCCGCCGCGAGGCGCCGATAGGTGGCCAGCGCCTGCCCTACCACTTGGTCCATGTTGTAGTAGCGGTAGGTCGCCAGACGCCCGACGAAGCTCACGTCAGGCCTTGCGAGGGCCAACGCTTCGTATTTTTTGTAGAGGTCCTGGTTCTCGGCGCGCGGGATCGGGTAGTAGGGATCGCCCACGGCGCTCGGGTATTCGAAGGTGATCGAAGTCTTTGGGTGCTTCTGTCCGGTGAGGTGCTTGTACTCGCTGATGCGGGTGTAAGGCACGTCGGGATGAGGATAGTTCACCGTACCAACCGACTGGTATTGCTCCATGTCGTGCGTCTCGTGCACAAAGCGGAGCGAGCGGTAGGGCAGGGGGCCGAAGCGGCAACCGAAGAACTCGTCCACGGGGCCCGTGAACACCAGCCGGTCGAACGTCACGTCGCGGAGGACGTCCGTGTACTCGACACCAGTCTGAACGCTGATGCGGTCGTGATCGAGCATGTTCTCGAACATGCGCGTGTAGCCTAGCCGCGGCATGTTCTGGAAGCTGTCGGTGAAGTAGCGGTCGTCGACGTTGGTGCGCGTAGGCACGCGCGAGGTGACCGACTTGTCGAGCTCGGAAGGATCGACCCCCCACTGCTTGCGGGTGTAGCCCTGGAAGAACTTCTCGTAGAGCTCGCGCCCGACTGCGGAGACAACCACATCTTCGGAAGTGCGGATGCGATCTACCGGCTCCGCGCGGCTCTTCAGGAACTCCGCCGCCTCCTCATCGGTCCGCAGGCCAAGGCCATAAAGCGCGTTCACGGTGGTGCGGTTGATCGGGATCGGCACGAGCTTGTCGTCGACGCTCGCCAGCACCCGGTGCTCATAGGTGCGCCAGCCCGTGAAGCGCGACAGGTAGCGGACGATCTCGTCGGAATTGGTATGGAAGATGTGGGGGCCGTACTGGTGAATGAGCACGCCCGCCTCGTCGTGCACGTCGTAGGCGTTGCCCGCGATGTGGGGGCGGCGGTCGACCAAGAGCACACGCTTGCCGCCATCGGCCGCCAGCCGCTCGGCCAGGACCGAGCCCGCAAAGCCCGCGCCGACCACGAGCACGTCGTAGTGCGCGCGACGTCCCGCCGGGTGCGTCGCGGGAGCGGCGGGCGCTATGCGCGCCTCACGCCGCACGATCGCCTCGTCGACGAGCGTCGACATGCGGCTGAAGGTCGTATCCCAGGACAGGTCTGCCAGGGCCGCGTCGGCCTCCGCCAGCCAGGCGCCGCCGGGAGGGCGGGCCAGCGCCTCTTCGCAGGCCGTGATGAAGTCCGCACGTGAGGCCGCGACGGACACCGCGTCGAGCTCGCCGTACTGACGCTCGACATCGAGGATCGCGGTTGACACCACCGGCTTGCCCCCCGCCAGATACTCGGGAGTCTTGGTCGGGCTGATGAACCGGGTGGCCTCGTTGATGGCGAAGGGCGCGAGCGCGACGTCCCAGCCCGCCAGGTAGGCGGGAAGCTCTTCATAGCGCTTGCCGCCCAGGAGGTGGATGTTGGGCCGGAGCGGCAGATCCTCGCGCGCGATCTTCACCACCGGGCCCACGAGCACGATAGACCATTCGGGGTGCGCATCGGCGAGCTCGGCCACGAGCTGCAGATCCATGCGCTCATCGATCACGCCGTAGTAGCCTAACCGCGGCCCGGGCAGGGCGGCCTGATCCGCCGGCTCGGCCGCGCTGGGCGCCCGCGCCTTGGCGAAGTGGGCGCGGTCGACGCTGGACGGGAAGGCGTGAATGTTGGCGTGGGTGGAGCGCTTTGCCTCGTAGAGGCTCCAACCACCGGTGAACACCACGTCGGCCAAGTCGATCAGGTCGCGCTCGAGGAGCTTCAGCCGCTCGGGCGCGAAGCGGAAGGCGGAGAGCTCGTCCATGCAGTCGTACACGACGCAAGCCGCGGCTTCGGCGACCCTGCGCGAGAACCCGAGCATCATGGGCGTGTAGTACCAGCAGATCGGCTGCACGATCCGCCGCTCGGCGACGAAGCCTTCGAGGAGCGCGGCGAGGGCCGCTTCAGCCTCCTCCGGCTTCAACCCCTCCGGCAGAAGGGGCCGCACCACCATGACGCCGCCCTGGCCCGGCGCGACGTCAAGCGAGGCCGCAGCCCCGGGCGGCGCCTGGGACGGCTCCTCCCACACCACGACCGAGCGCTTCGCAGCGAAGCGCGTCATCAGATGCTGAGGCCTCTGGAACACGAAGTCCCACCGCAGATGCGAAAAGCAGATGACCACCTCGCCACGGGGGTGCCCGAAGGCCGTCGGCGCAACCACCGACGAGGGGCGGGCCATCTTAGCGGACAGGGGCGGGGACTCGGGCAAGGGCGTGACTTGGCTCACGAATTGGATGACGGATCAGCAACGATCCCCGAGCCGCAGGGTTCCTCTGGAGGCCCCCGCCGTGCTGCGGTGCAAGGCGCGGCTTCCGTCCGCCTGCGGCAGAGCGTAGGCGTGGTGGCGTCATGGCCGCCACCGCCTCGTTCGAGATCAGGCCCGCGGTGGACGGTGGGCGCGTGCTCGCCCTGGCGGGCGACTGGACGGCTGCCGGTCTCGGCCGCACGGGCGCGCGATTGCGCGCGGCCGCGACCGGCGGCGCACAGCCCCTCGATATCGACATCTCCGCGCTCGGGCGCGTCGACACGGCCGGCGCGCTCGCGCTGATCGACGGCGCTGGCGTCTCCGCCGATCGGCTCAGGGCCGAGCGGCCCGACGCGGCCCGGCTCCTCGAACTCGTGGCCGCCGGCCGCCCCGATCCCGTTCCGGCGCCTCGTCGCGGGAGAGGGCTGCAGCGCTTCCTGACGCGGATCGGAAGCGGCGTGGTCCGCTTCGGCGAAGACCTGTTTGGCGGGCTGGCCTTCCTCGGCGCCCTCCTCGCGGCGGTGGCGATCGTGATCGTCCGCCCGGGACGCCTCAGGATCGCGCCGACCGTCGCCCTGATGGAGCGCGCGGGGCTCGATGCCGCGCCGATCGTGGCGACCACGTCGTTCTTCGTGGGCGCGACGCTGGCCTTTCTCGGGGCCTCGCTCCTCGCCCAGTTCGGCGCGCAGGTCTACGCGGTTGAGCTCGTGGGCATCGGCGTGCTGCGCGAGTTCGGCGTCCTGGTCACCACCATCATCCTGGCGGGGCGCTCGGCCTCATCCTTCGCCGCCGAGATCGGGGCGATGCGAATGAACCAGGAGGTGGACGCCATGCGCGTGATGGGGGTCGACCCCTTTCAGGCGCTGGTCGTGCCGCGCTTTCTGGCCATGCTGTTCATGACGCCGCTCCTGACCTTCGTGGCGATGGCGGCGGGGCTCTGCGGCGGGCTCGTGGTGATCTGGACGGTCTTGAACCTCTCGCCCGCCTTCTTCTTCGAACGCATGCTGGAGAACGTCGGCCCCGAGCCGTTCTGGCTGGGGCTGAGCAAGGCGCCCGTGCTGGCCATGATCATCGCCGCGATCGGCTGTCGCCAGGGGCTGGAGGTGGGCGGCGACGTCGAGCAGCTGGGCCGCCGGGTGACGAGCGCGGTGGTGCAGGCGCTGTTCTCCATCATCATCGTGGACGCCCTGTTCGCACTCCTTTTCATGGAGCTGGGGCTGTGACCGCGGCCGGCGAGGCCGCGCCGGTGATCCGCGTGCGCGGCCTGCGGTCGCGCTTCGGCGACAACGTCGTGCACGACGGGCTCGACCTCGAGGTGCGGCGCGGCGAGGTCTTAGGGTTGGTCGGCGGCTCGGGCGCGGGCAAGTCGGTGCTCCTGAACACACTGATCGGCCTGCGCACGCCGGACGGCGGCGACGTGGAGGTGCTGGGGATCGACCTCGTCCGCGCCACGGAGGCGCAGCAGGACGAGCTGGAGCGGCGCTGGGGCGTCTTGTTCCAGTCGGGCGCGCTGTTCTCGGCGCTCGACGTGCGCGAAAACGTCGTCTCGCCGATCTTTGAGCACACGCGCCTCCCGCGCGAGATGGCCGAGCGCGTGGCCGACCTCAAGATCGCCCTGGCGGGCCTGCCGCCCTCCGCCGCCGACCTCAAACCCGCCGAGCTCTCCGGCGGCATGAGGAAGCGTGCGGGGCTGGCGCGCGCCATCGCCTTGGACCCCGAACTCCTGTTCCTCGACGAGCCGACCGCGGGTCTCGATCCGATCGGGGCCGAGCAGTTCGACCGGCTGATCCTGGCGCTGCAGCAGGGGCTGGGGCTGACCGTGTTCATGATCACCCACGACCTCGACAGTCTCTACGCCGTGTGCGACCGCGTGGCGGTGATCGCCGACAAGCGCATCGTCGCGGTGGGGACGCTCGCCGAGCTCGAGCGCTCCGACCATCCGTGGATCCGCGAGTACTTCGGCGGACCGCGCGGGCGGGCGGCGGCGCAGTCCACCGAGCGCGCCGAGCTCCTGGCGGCCGATCCCGCGGACGTGGTCGCCGAGCCCGTGGTCGGGGGTGACGCCTAATGGAGCGTCAGGCCCGCTACGCCCTCGTGGGGCTCGTGTCCCTGCTGATCTTCGTGGGCATGGTCGTCTTCATCGTGTGGCTGGCGCGCTTCCAGTTCGCCAAGGCCTACGACGTGTACGACATCGACTTCAAAGGCCCGGTGCGCGGGCTGTCCAACGGCGGCGAGGTCTATTTCAACGGCATCAAGGTGGGCGCGGTGACCAAGCTCTCGCTCGACCGGCGCGATCCCAACCGTGTGGTGGCGCGCGTGCGGCTGACCTCCGACGCGCCCGTGCGGGTCGATTCGGTGGCGAGCCTCGAGCCCCTGGGCGTCACGGGGGTGAACTACGTCCAGATCGCCGCCGGAACGCCCGCGCGACCGCTCCTGAAGGACGTGACGCCCGCCGACGTGATCCCGGTGATCCGCTCGGCCCCCTCGTCGCTCGACAGTCTCCTGGAGGGCGGCGGCACGGTCTTGGCCCGCACGGTGGACGCGCTCGACCGGGTGAACCGGCTGATGAGCGACGGCAACATCGCCGCCTTCGGGGCCACCCTGCAGAATGTGCAGGACATCACCGCCCAGGCCCGCGACCAGAAGAAGCTGCTGGCCGACCTCGACGCCACCCTCTTGAGTCTCAAGGATGCGAGCGGGCGCATCTCCAAGCTGTCGGACGACGCGACGGGGCTGATCAACGGCGACGGCAAGACCACGCTGACCAACCTCAACGCCGCCGCCCTGCAGCTGCGCGCCACCGCCGCCGACGCGCAGACCGCCGTCGCGAAGATCGGCGGCCCCGCGGGCGACTTCGCCACCACGGGCCTCCCCCAGCTCGGCCGTGCGGTGGCGGCGCTGCAGCAGGCGGCCGAGAACCTCGACCGGCTGGTCGGCGAGGTCGAGCAGAACCCGCAAGGGGTGATCACCAAGGCCCCGTCCAAGACGGTGGAGGTGCAGCCGTGACCCGCCGTCGCTCCCTTCCGCTCGTCGCTCTCCTGACGGCCCTGGCGCTGGGCGGCTGTGTGTCGGTCCTGCCCAAGTCCAAGCCCGTGCAGCTCTACCGCTTCGGCGCGGGCGCGCCCGCGGGCGAGGCCGCCCCGGCGTCGCCGCCGCAGGGAGTGACCGCGCCGCCCGCCGTGGCGCTCGGGAGCGTCGTCCTGCCCCGCGCCGCGGCGAGCGACGGACTCCTGACCACCACCGGCGACCAGGCCGCTTATGTCGCCGGCGCGCGTTGGGTCTCGCCCGCCGTCGTCCTGATGCGCGAGGCCGCCGTGCGCGCCTTCGCCGGCCGCTCGGACGTGCGGCTGACCGGCCCCGACGGCCCGGCGTCGGCCCGGCTCGACCTCCTCGTCACCGATTTTGAAGCCGACTACCCGGCGCCTGGCGCCGCGCCTGTGGTGCGCCTGGCCCTCACCGCCACCCTGACGCCCCGCACCGGCCCGGTGCAGACCCGCACGTTCGCCGTCTCCCGCACCGCCGCCGAGAACCGCTTGGCCGCCATCGTCCCCGCCTACGACGCCGCCGTGCGCGACGGGCTGGGGCAAGTCGCGGGGTGGGTGCAGGCGAGCACCCTGCGCTAGCGGGTCGGTTCACTCCGCCCGTTTGCGAGGCCGTCGACCCTGCCGCTAACCTCTCGACCGAGGCGCTGGCGCCGTGCGTCGCGGGCTCCCGGCGCGGCTCCTGCCCGCGCGCGCAGGCCGGGCGCGAGCCTCACACCACTTCCATCCATGCGCGCTTGAGGTTGTTGATCGCCGCGTCGAGGCGGGCGCGGCCTTCCAGGCTCATGCGGAGGCCCTCGAGGGCGGAGACCTCGCCCAGCTCGTAGATCATCTCGCGCGCGGGCCCGTCGGGGATGAGGCTCTCGACGAAGGTGATGCCGACCAGGCGCTCCCCGTTCGCGACCGGGCGCACTTCGTGCAGGGTGGTGGACGGGTAGACCAGCGCAGAGCCCGCCTGCCCCTTGAACAGCACCGGCCGGGTGCCAAGCAGAACGGCCAGCTCGCCGCCCTCGTACGTCGCGGGGTCGGACAGGAAGATCGTGCACGAGAGGTCGGTGCGGATCGGCTTCTGGCCGCTCATGATCTGCGCGGCGTCGGCGTGCAGGCCGTAGTGCATGCCGTGGCGATGCTTGGTCAGCGTGGGCGCGGCGAAGCGGCGCGGAAAGGCGAACAGGCGGAACGGCTCGGAGCGGTGCAGGGCCGCGGCGAGGATCTGCGAGGCTTCGCCGAACGCCGCGTCACCCCGGTCGTGGTGCAGGTTGTTCTTGACCTGGGAGTGCGGGTTGCTGACCCGCCCGTCCACGAAGGTGGCGCCCCCCGCCAGCTCTCGCAGGCGGGCCAGCTCGGCGGGGGCGAGGAGGTCGGGGATCTCGAGGAACATGGCGGGGCTATGCGCGTCGGCGGCGGGGGGAGGGGGTCAGCCGCCCTTCACCACCTCGCCGCCCTTCATGACCACCGCCACGTGCTCCAGCACACTGACGTCGGCGAGCGGGTCGCCGTCCACGGCTACGAGGTCGGCGTAGGCGCCGGGGGCGAGGCGGCCGACCTTGCCGGTCAAGCCCATCAGGTCGGCGGCCGAGACGGTGGCGGCCTGTATGGCCTGCATGGGCGTCATGCCCCACTGCACCATCTTGGCGAACTGGCGGGCGTTGTCGCCGTGCGGGTAGACGCCCGCGTCGGTGGCGAAGGCCATCTTGGCGCCTGCGCGCCACGCCTTGCGGAAGTTCTCGCGCTGCAGCCGGCCGACCTGGCGCTCCTTGTCGAGCGAGGCGGGCTCGATCCCCGCCCTGGCGCCTTCGCCCAGAATGAAGTCGTCGTCGTAGATGTCCATGTCGAGGTAGACGCCGCGGGCTTTGGCCATGCGGATGCCCTCGTCGTCGATCAGCGAGGCGTGCTCCACCGAGTCGACGCCCGCGCGGATGGCGGTCTTGATCGCCTCCGCGCCGTGGGCGTGCACCGCGACCTTGCGGCCCCACATGTGCGCCTCGTCGACGATGGCGTTCATCTCCTCCTGGGTGATCTGCTGGCCGCCCACCGAATCGCCGTGGGAGAGCACGCCGCCCGAGACCATCACCTTGATGAGGTCCGCGCCGTACTTGCAGTCCTCGCGCACCTTGCCGCGCAGCGCCCAGGGGCCGGTGGCCACGCCCTCGGCTTGGCGGTGGTCCTCGAAGGGGAGGAGGTTGTCGTCGGCGTGGCCCCCCACAGCACCCAGCGGCGGCCCGCTCACCTGCATGCGCGGCCCCTCCACCGCGCCATCGGCGATAGCGTCGCGCAGCGCCACGTCGGCGAAGCCGTCGGCCCCCACGTTGCGCACGGTGGTGAAGCCCGCCTCCAGCGTGGCGCGGGCGTTGGCCACGCCGTTGATCGCCTGACGGGGAAGCGAGACGGTCAGCGCCTGCGGCCCCTGCATGTGGGCGTCGGCGGTCAGGTGCACGTGCACGTCGATGAGGCCGGGCAGCACCGTGCGGCGCGACAGGTCGACCACCCGCGCGCCCGCTGGGATGGGCGTGGAGGCGCGCGGCCCGACCCCGATCACATGGTCGCCGCGGATCACCACCGCCTGGTCGGTGAGTTCGCGCCCGGCCACGGGGTCGACGAGCCGTCCGGCCAGTACGACCACCACGGGCGGGGGCGGAGCGCTCGCCGCGGGAGCCGCGGCCTGCAGGAGGGCGAGAAGGGCGAGGGCGGGCATGCGGGTCGGCGGTCTCCGGCCCGGCCGTCCGGGCGGGGCGCGCCGCAGATGACGACGTTCGCCGCGGGGGCGCAACGGCCCGCAGGCCCGCGGACGCGCGACGCAGGCGTCGCACCGCGGCGGGCTTCCCACCCGCGGAACGCTCGGCTATAGCGCCGCCTCCCCGCGGAACCGGCGCCGTCGTAGCTCAGGGGTAGAGCGCATCCTTGGTAAGGCTGAGGTCCAGGGTTCGAATCCCTGCGACGGCACCATCCCCCGGTATCCTGCAGCGTGACCGCCGCCGCCGATCCTGATAGGGAGGCGCGGCTCGCGCAGGCGCTGCGGGCCAACCTGCGCCGCCGCAAGGCGGGCGCGGCCGATCCGGGCGACCCCGCCCCGCCGACCCCCGCGGCGTCACGCCGGGAGGCTACCGATGGCGCGTCCGGCGCCGGGGAGCTATATCCTCACATTCCGGCCGATCGTTCGGCCGAACCGTCCGCGGAGCGTTCCTGATGATCGGCGGCTTGAGCCCCTGGCACCTGCTCTTCATCGTCGTGGTCCTTGCCGTCTTGTTCGGCGGCCGCGGCAAGCTGTCTTCGATCATGGGCGACGCCGCCAAGGGCGTGCGCGCCTTCAAGGACGGGCTGAAGGGCGAGGATGAGGCGCATGCGACGTCGGCCACCACGCCCGTCGCCGCGCCCGCGCTCTCCACTCACGAGGCCGAGCTGCGCGAGGCGCAGGCGCGCGAGCAGGCGCTGCGCGAGGAGCTGGCCCGCCAGACCGCCGCGCGCGAAGCCGCCGAGCGCCGCGCCGGCCAGTCCGTCTGACGCCCGTCAGCGCGCCCCAGGCGGCCGCAAGCGCATGATCCCCGAGGCCGGCGGGCTGGAGCTGATCTTCCTGGCCGCGGTCGCCCTGATCGTGGTCGGTCCCAAGGACCTCCCCGTCCTCTTGCGCAAGGTGGGCGAGTTCACCCGCAAGATGCGGGGGCTGGCCGACGAGTTCCGCCACTCCTTCGACGAGATGGCCCGCCAGTCCGAGCTCGACGAGCTGCGCCGCGAGGTCGAGGCGCTGCGCGAGGGCCGGCTTTCCGACGCCAACGGCGGCGGCGTGGGCGAGTTCACCGCGGTCGCCGACCAGCTGGCCGTTCCCGCCCAGGAAGCCGCCTACGGCGAGGCTGCGCGGCCGGTCGACGCCGAGCCTTCCGTGGAGACTGCGCCGGCCGCACCTCCCGCCGAGGAGGTCGCCGCGCCCGCGCTCCACCCCGAGCCCCTCGCCACGGCCCAGGCCCGTTGAAGAATCCGCCCCGGTGACCAGCGCCGCCTACCCCGAAGACGAGCACGAGATCGAAGGCTCGCGCGCGCCGCTACTCACCCACCTCGTCGAGCTGCGCCACCGGCTGATCGTGTGCGTGGCCTCGCTCGCGGTGGGGTTCGTGGTCTGCTTCATCTACGCCCAGCCGCTGTTCATCTTCCTCGTGCACCCGTTCCAGATGGCGCAGGCGCTCCTGACCCAGCAGAAGGCGGGGGCGCACCACGGGCCGTTCGACCTCGTGCTGGCGGTCACTGGCGTGCGCAAGCTCAACCTCGACACCTCGGGCGTGGAGCTCGTGTTCACAGCACCGCTCGAGTTCTTCTTCACCAAGATGAAGCTCGCGGGCTTCGGGGCGGTGGCGATCTGCTTCCCGGTGCTGGCCTATCAGGTGTACCGCTTTGTCTCGCCTGGGCTCTACAAGCGCGAGCGGCAGGCGTTCCTGCCGTTCCTGGTGGCTTCGCCGGTGCTGTTCATCATGGGGGCGGCGCTGGTGTTCTACGTCATGCTGCCGTTCCTCCTGTGGTTCTCGCTCTCCCAGCAGGTGAGCGGGCCGGCGATCCACATCCGCCTCCTGCCCAAGGTCAGCGACTATGTGGAACTCTGCACCAAGCTGATCCTGGCGTTCGGCCTGTGCTTCCAGCTGCCGGTGGTGCTGAGCCTCGTGGGACTGGCGGGGCTGGTGAATTCCAAGCAGCTGGGCGCCTTCAGGCGCTACGCCGCCTTTGGAATCGTGGTGGTGGCCGCGCTGATCACGCCCCCCGACCCGATCAGCCAGCTCCTCCTCGCCCTGCCGATCTACGCGCTCTATGAAGGCTCGATCCTGTGCGTGAAGGTGATCGAGCTGCGCGGCCTGGCGCGCGAGCGGGCGGAGAAGCGCGCCGAGACGAAGCCGGTCGCCACCCGGCCCTGAGCCGCCCCCGACCCTGATAGCGCGGTGACAGCCGGGGAGGGGGCCGCTAGACAGGCCGCCTCCCCACCCCGACTCTCCCAAAGCGCCCCATGCACGACGTCCGGGCCGTCCGCGAGGACCCCCAACGCTATATCGACGGCTGGACGCGGCGCGGCGTGGCGGACGCCGCGAAGGAGGTGCGCGACATCCTCGCCGAGGACGAACGCCTGCGCGCGGCCAAGACGCGCTTCGAACAGGCGCAGGCCGAGCGCAACTCGAAGTCCAAGCTGATCGGCGCGGCCAAGGCCAAGCGCGACGAGGCGCGCGCGGCCGAGCTGATGGCCGAGGTCGAGGCGCTGAAGGCGACGCTCGCCGAGGCGGAGAGCGAGCAGAAGACCGCCGAGGAGGCGCTGAACGGCCGCGACGGCCTCCTGGCGCGCCTGCCGAACCTCGCCGCCGAGGGCGTGCCGGAGGGCGAGGACGAGGCGGGCAACGTCGAGCAGAAGCGCTGGCGAGACCACACCGCCACGCCGGCGGGCCAGAAGGGGCTGCGCGTCGACCACGCCACCCTGGGCGAGGCGCTGGGGCTGATGGACTTCGAGCGCGCCGCCCGCATGTCGGGCTCGCGCTTCGTGGCGCTCAAGGGCGAGCTGGCCCGGCTGGAGCGCGCGCTCGGCCAGTTCATGCTCGACCTGCAGACCCGCGACCACGGCTACACCGAGGTGAGCCCGCCGTTGCTGGTGCGGGACGATGCGATGTTCGGCACGGGGCAGCTGCCAAAGTTTACTGGCGATCTATACTATGGAACCGCTGTACAGCAGCTCACTGTCGAAGACTTGGGCGCTACACTCGCTCTCGGCAACACGAAGGCTATACGCGATGAGGTTGCGAAGAAGTTAGCAAGTTTGCTTGATCTCTATGGATCGAAGCTGAACACGACGGCCTTCAACACTCATTGGGAGGCCGTTAGGAAGCAGATAGACGGCTTCATCAACGCGCATGATAAGTTGTCTATATCATACGAGCTTATTTTGTCGGCATTGAAGGCGCGGACCAGAGAGCTTGTCGAGGACCGTCGCTGGCTCATTCCCACCGCCGAAGTCTCCCTCACTAACCTCGTGCGGGAGGAGATCACCCCCGAGGAGCAGCTGCCGCTGCGCCTCACCGCGCTCACTCCATGCTTCCGCTCGGAGGCGGGCGCCTCCGGCCGCGATACGCGCGGGATGATCCGCCAGCACCAGTTCCACAAGGTCGAGCTCGTCTCGATCACCGCGCCCGAAGCGTCGGACGAGGAGCACGAGCGCATGACCGCCTGCGCCGAGGCGGTCTTGGAGCGGCTTGAGCTGCCCTACCGCCGCATGCTGCTCTGCGACGGCGACATGGGCTTCTCGGCGCGGCGCACCTACGACCTCGAGGTCTGGCTGCCGTCGGAGGGGCGCTACCGCGAGATCTCATCCTGCTCGACCTGCGGCGATTTCCAGGCGCGGCGGATGGACGCCCGGTTCAAGCGCGCGGGCGAGAAGGGCGCGCCCTTCGTGCACACGCTGAACGGCTCGGGCCTGGCGGTCGGCCGGGCGCTGGTGGCGGTGATGGAGAGCTACCAGGACGAGGGCGGCCGCATCGCCGTGCCCGACGCGCTCCGGCCCTACACTGGCGGCATGACCCACGTCGGCGGGGTCGCCCAGTGAAGATCCTCCTCACCAACGACGACGGCGTGCACGCCGAGGGGCTGGACGCGCTGCGCCGCATCGCCGCCGCCCTCTCCGACGACGTGTGGACCGTCGCGCCCGAGAGCGAGCAGTCGGGCATGAGCCGGGCGCTGACTCTGGGCGCGCCCTTGCGCGTGCGGGCGGCGGGCGAGCGCACCTGGTCGGTGACGGGCACCCCCACCGATTGCGTGATGCTGGCGCGCGACGTGACGGGGCAGGCGGAGTTCGACCTCGTGCTCTCCGGCGTGAACCGCGGGCAGAACCTCGCGGAGGACTGCTCCATGTCGGGCACGGTGGCGGGCGCGGTCATGGGCATGGCGACCGGGGTGCGCTCCATCGCGCTCAGCCAGAGCCTCGCGCGCTTCCACGACGAGGTGCGCGCGCACTGGGAGACGGCCGAGCGCCACGGCCCGGGGGTGGTCGCGCGCCTCCTGGAGATCGGCTGGCCGGCGGACGTGGTGATGAACGTCAACTTCCCGCCGCGTCCGCCGGAGGAGGTGCACGAGGTCGAGTGCACCGCCCAGGGCTTCCACGACGCCTTCCGCGGCCATGCCGAGAAGCGCACCGACCTGCGCGGCCGCGACTACTGGTGGATGGGCTTCTCCCACGCCCGCCAGTCGCCGCCCGCCGGCACCGACATGGCGGCGATCGCGGCGGGGAGGATCTCGGTCACGCCGCTCCACATCGACATGACCCACCGCGCGGCCCTGCACGACCTCAAGGGCCGGCTCGGCGGGGCCGTGCCCGTGCTGGACCGCGCGCCCGCGTGAGCGGACCGTCGTCCGAGACCGACCCGCGCCTGGCCGAGCTGGTCGGGGGCCTGCGCGAGCAGGGGGTGAGCGACGCCAAGGTGCTGCACGCGCTGGCGGCGATCCCACGCGACCTCTTCGTGCCCGAACTGTTCCGCGAGCGCTCGTGGGAGGACTCGGCCCTGCCCATCGCCTGCGGCCAGACCATCAGCCAGCCGCTGATCGTGGGGCTGATGACCCAGGCGCTGGCGCTCGAGGGGCGTCACCGCGTGCTCGAGATCGGCACGGGCTCGGGCTACCAGACCGCCGTCCTCGCCCGCATGACGCGCTATGTCTACACCGTCGAGCGCTACCGCACCCTGCAGGGCGAGGCGGAGGCGCGGCTAAAGCGGCTGGCGCTGACCAACGTGATCTACCGCTTCGGCGACGGCGGCGAGGGCTGGCCCGACCAGGCGCCCTTCGACCGCATCCTCGTCACCGCCGCGGCGCCCGGCGAGCCGCGCGCCCTCTTGGACCAGCTCAAGCCCAAGGGGGTGTTGGTGGCGCCGGTGGGGCGCGGCCCCGTGCAGACGCTGATCCGCTACGCCGGCGACGGCCGCGGCGGATTCCGCGAGGACGGCCTGGGCGAGGTGCGGTTCGTGCCGCTCCTGCCGGGCGTCGCGCGCGACGCCTGAAGCACGTTCCCGTGCGGATGGCCGCAGGGGAGGCTCGCCGCCACAATCCCGCCCGCGGCGCACCCGATTCGACACGCGGCGGCGACAGGGAGAGTTCGGCGATGACCCGCAGGCGTGCACCTTCACGGCTTCTCGCGCCCGCCCTTCTCGCCGGGGCGGCGGCGGCGGCCCTGGCCGGCTGCGCGGCCTCGCCCGAGTACGCCATAGCCCCCGGCGGTTCGGCCGGCCCGAGCGGCCGCGCCGAGCCCGTGCGCCCCGCCTATCCGGTGAGCGCCGACGACGCGGCGCGGACCGCGGGCGGGAGCGCGCCGCCGGCGGTCGCCGCGACGGCGCCCGCAGCCACCGACGACGACCTCGCCCCGGGGCCTCGGGTCGCGCCCGCGCCCGTGGACGCCCAGCCGCTGGATGCGCCGCCGCCGGCTTCGGCCACGCCCTCCGCCGGATCGCCTCCTCAGGCGGCAACCCCGTCCCCCCCCGCGCCGGGGCTCGCCTACGCCGAGCTGCAGCGGCGCGAGGTGGAGCGGCGGCATGACGAGCTCGAGGCGCGCCGCCGCCGGGCGGTCGCCGCCAAGGCCAAGTCGCTCCTGCCCGAGCACCGCGAGCCCGACGTGCGCCGCTACACCCTGGCGCGGGGCGATACGCTCTACGGCATGGGCCGCCGCTTCGGGCTGGAGCCCAGGACGCTGGCCAAGGCGCTGGGCGTCAAGCTCACCGCCACCCTGCAGCCCGGCGAGACGGTCACCCTCCCCGACGACGCCGAACCCGGTCGCCACGCCAGCGCGGGCGCGCGTGGCGAGCTGGACGTCACTCCCGGCCGGGTGATCGCCCCCACCCGCGCCGAGCGTGCGGCGGCGCTGGCCAAGGCCGAGCGCGCGGTGCCCTCCGTACCTACACTCGAGATCGCCGAGACGACGGCCCCGGCGGTGCGCCCGCCACGGCCGCGCGTGGACTATCTTCCGCCCAAGCCCTTCGACGTTCCCCCCCTCCCGAGCCGCGCCGCAGAACTGCCCGCCACGGCGGTGAGGTCGAGCGTCCCACCGACGAGCGACCGTTCCGCCGCTGCGTTCGCATCCGCGCCGCCCGTGCGGGAGGTGGTTCCCGCCACGCCTTCGTCGCCGCGGCCCTACACCTCGTTGGGCGCGCTGGGCGCCTCCCGCACGGGCGCGAGTTCGCCGCCATCCTCCCGCTCGGGCCGGCGCACCGAATCCGACGCCCAGGCGGCCTACCAGGTGGCGGCCGCGCGCGCCGCCGCCCGGGCCGGGGCGACCTCGCCCGATCCGTCATCGTCGTCGACGGGGATGGGCGTAGAGAGCGGTCGCGGTCGCTTCCGTTGGCCCGTGCGCGGCGAGGTGCTGTCCGGCTTCGGTTCCAAGGGCCCCGGCCAGCGTAACGACGGGGTGGACATCGCCGCGGTCGACGGCGAGCCCGTCCGCGCGGCGGCGGCGGGGGAGGTGGTCTATGCGGGGCACGACGTGCCGGCGCTCGGCAACCTCGTCGCCGTCAAGCACACCGACGGATGGGTGACGATCTACGGCAACCTCCAGCGCATCACCGTGCGCCCGCGCGACAAGGTGGGGCAGGGCGGGCAGGTCGGCCTGGCCGGGACGAGCGGCGTGGCGGCGCGGCCCCAGGTGCATTTCGAGGTGCGCTACGCGCCCTCCGCGACCGACAAGGCGCGGCCCGTCGATCCCCAACTCGTGCTGCCCGGGGGCGGTCCGCAGGCCGCCGGCTAGCCCTCTCCCCGCAGGGGGGCGCGGTCGAGATAGCTCTCGTTGAGGTAGACCTCAGCGTCCCCCGCCGGGAGCGGGCGGGAGTAGCCGAAACCTTGCCCGTAATGGCAGCCAAGCGCGGCGAGCTCGGCCGCCATCGGGCCGTCCTCCACGCCTTCCGCGATGATCTCGAGGCCGAGGTCGCGGCCGAGCCCCACCACCGAGCGCACGATCTTGGCCGACCCTTCGTTCACCGCCATCGTCTTCACGAAGTAGCGGTCGATCTTGAGCTGCTCGAGGGGCAGGCGGGCGAGGTACGACAGGGAGGAGAAGCCCATGCCGAAATCGTCCACCGCGACCGTCACCCCCGCCTGGCGCAGCGCTTCTAGGACGTCGGCGGCGCGGTCCACGTCGCGCATGATCTCGCCTTCGGTGAGCTCCAGCTTCAGCGCGCCCGCCGGCAGGCCGTGACGGTGCAGCGCCGCCACCACCCGCTCGACAAAAGTCGGGTGCTCGAGGTCGGTGCAGGTGACGTTGACGCCTACGGTAAGGGGGCCCGCGGCCGCGTGGTCGCGTCGCCAGCGCGCGAGCTGGGCCGCGCTCTCCTCGATCATGTTGAGGGCGAGTTCGGTCATGCGGCCCGCCTCCTGGATCAGCGGCAGGAACTCCTCGGGATGAAGGAGGCCCAGCCGGGGGTGCCGCCAGCGCGCCAGCGCCTCGAAGCCCGCCACCCGCCCGTCGGCCAGGCTCACGATGGGCTGGTAAAAGGCCGTGAAGTCGCCGCGGGGCAGCCCTTCCCGCACGTCGGCCTCCAGCGCGAGGCTGGACAGCGCGGCGCGCGCGGGGGGTTGGGCGCCGTCGGAGGCGACCTCGAACGGCGGGCTGGGCGTCGCGCGGCCCAGGAGATCGCCGGCGCTCTCGCCCACGAGCGAGCCCGCGGTCCCTAGCGACACGCGGGGGTGGATGTCGACGCCGTGCAGCCTGAGCGGGGACTGCAGCAGGGCCTTGAGCCCGTCCCGGGCGGCGAGGTCGTCGGCCGGGGCGAACAGGGCGAACTCGTCGTCGCCGATCCGGGCGGGCGTTCGCGCCTGCGGCGCCGCGCCCAGGAGGCGCGCGCCGAGCGCGGCCAGCACCTCGTCGGCCCGTGCGGCCCCCAGCGCGACGTTGAGGCGGCGAAACCGCACGATGTCGGCGACGACCACCTGCTGGGGGCGACCCGCATCCAGTTCGCGCTGGAGCGCGCGCAGGAAGGTCGCCCGGTCCGCCAGCCCCGTCAGTGGGTCGACAGTGCGCCCCTCGGGCGCCTCGTCCGGCCCGAGCCGCCAGGCGAGGCCTGCGGCGAGGCCGCTAGGCCCGTGCACGCCGCGCCAGGCGAGGCGTGCACCGGCCTGGAGCTCGACGGTGAAGGCCACCGCGCGCCCGGCCTCGCCCCCTTGCGCCAGCGCCGCGCGGGCGCGTCGGCCGGTGTCCGAGGTGGCGAGCGCCTGCAGCATGTCCAGACGCCCGTCGCGCGCGAGCGGCTGCAGCCCCAGCGCCTCGATCGCGCCGGTGAGGTGTAGGCGGCCCGCCGCGGGGTCCCAGCGCCACGCAATGGAGGGCGACGCGGCCGCGCTCCCGTCCTCCGACACGTCCGCCGCCCGGGTGTCCACGTCGGCGACCCTCAGACCGAAGCGCCGGGTTCGGGCGCGACGAGCCCGAACAACAGGTGGTCGCGCCAGCGCCCGTCGATCTTGAGATAGGCGCGCGCAAGCCCCTCCTCGCCGAATCCCGCCCGCAGGAGGAGGGCCCGCGAGGCCGTGTTCTCCGGCACGCAGGCGGCCTCCAGTCGGTGTAGGCCCAGGCGGCCGAGGGCGAAACGCGTCACCGCGCTCACGGCTGCGAGCGTGAACCCCTGCCGCGCATAAGGCGCGCCGATCCAGTAGCCGAGCGCGCCGCTCTGGGCGACGCCGCGACGCACGTCGCGCAGGTTGACGCCGCCCACGAGCTCGCCGGCGAGCGAGTAGACGAAGAACGGGTAGGCCAGCCCCAGCTCCTGGTCGCGGGCGTAGATCGACAGCCGGCGGCGGAACGCGGGACGGCTCAGGTCGTCCGCCGGCCAGGTCGGCTCCCAGGGCTGGAGAAAGCTACGACTGACCCGGCGCAGCTCGGCCCAGCGCGCGTGGTCGGTCATCCGCGGCGGGCGCAGGCGCACGCCCTCACCCTCCAGCTGGAGGGCGGGCTCGGGCGTGATCCAGTCCAACACCGCCATGCGGACGCGAACCTAGCCCGGCTCGCCCCGGTGCGTCAGCCCCAAGCTGCGCGGTGTGTTCATCCGCGCGCGGCGGCTACGCGCCCCGGTCGCGCCTCCTCGCAGCCCCTCCGCGCGAGTTCGTCGGCGCGTTCGTTGAGCGGGTGGCCGGCGTGCCCTTTCACCCAGCGCCAGCTCACCTCGTGGCGCGCGCGCGCCACGTCGAGCCGGCGCCACAGGTCCTCGTTCTTGACGGGGGCCTTGGCGGCGGTGCGCCATCCCCGCGCCTTCCAGCCCGAGATCCACTCGGTGATGCCCTGGCGCAGGTACTGGCTGTCGGTGTGGAGCTCGACGCGGCACGGCCGTTTCAGCGCCTCCAAGGCGGCGATGGCGGCGAAGAGCTCCATGCGATTGTTGGTGGTCAGCGGCTCGCCGCCCCAGAGGTCGCGCTCGTGCGCGCCGCTCATCATCACCGCACCCCATCCGCCGGGACCCGGGTTCCCGCTGCAGGCGCCGTCCGTGTAGATCACGACCTCAGGCGTCATGCCGCACCACCCAGGGGGAGGTCGTCCGACCGCAGCGCGTCGAGGCGGTCGGCGTAGTCCAAGGGGTCCTTGCGCGTCACGAGCGCGCCGGCGGGCGTGGCCTCCCAGTCCGCCAAGCGGGTCAGGAAGAAGCGCAACGCCGCGCCGCGGGTGAGGAGGGCGAGCGCCTCGCGCTCCTCGCGATCGAGCTGGCGCACGGCTTCGTACCCGTCCACCAGGGCCTGCACTCGACCCGCGTCGAACCGTCCGCCGGCGAAAGCCCAGCTGTTGATCATCACCGCCAAGTCATAGGCCAAGGCGTCGGTGCAGGCGAAGTAGAAGTCGATGGCGCCCGCGAAGCGCGGCCCGTCGAAGAACACGTTGTCGGGGAAGAGGTCGGCGTGGATCACGCCGGCGGGCAGGTGCGCGGGCCAGCGCGCCGCCAGATCCCGCAGGTCGGCGTCGATCGCGGCGGCGAGCCCGGGGCGCAAACGCTCGGCCAGGGCGCGATGAGGCGCCCAGAGCGCAGGCCAGGCCCCCGGCCCGAGATCGTTGGCGCGGACGTGCGGGAAGCCCGCCCCCGCCGCATGCAGCGCCGCCAGGCCCGCGCCGGCGGCCCGGCACCGTCGCGCATCCGGCGCGTGCACCGAGAGGCCGGGCAGGAAGCTCACGATCGCGCACGGCTTGCCGCGCGCGGAGGCGAGGAGCCGCCCCGCCCGGTCGCCCACCGGCTCCGGGCAGCTGAACCCACGCCCCGCCAGCCAGCGCATCAGCTCGAGGAAGAACGGCAGGTCGTCCGCCCGCACCCGCCGCTCGTACACGGTCAGGATGTAGCGGCCGCGCTCGGTCTCAAGCAGGAAGTTGGAGTTCTCGATCCCCTCCGCGATGCCTTTGAAGGCCAGGGGCGCCCCCAGGTCGTAGCCCGCGAGGAGCGCGACCAGCTCGGCTTCGGTGAGATCGGTGTAGACGGCCACGTCGCCCGTGATGCGGGCGCGCCGCCCACGCGGTCAACCCGCGCCGCGCTTCGTTGCGGCGGAGGGGGCGACGGCGTAGAGGATGCGCCTTGCTTTCGGACAGCCCCGCCATGCGCCGCGTCGTTCCCGTTCTTATGCTCACCCTCCTCGCCGGCCTCGCGCCCGCGGTGTCGGCCTACGCCCAGGCCGCCCAGCGCGAGGACGACGCCAAGCGCAAGGCGCAGGCCGACGCCGACGCCAAGAAGAAGCAGAAGGCCAAGGACTGGGACACCTCCCAGGCGCCGTTGCCGGACGTGAAGAGCGCCGGCCCGTGCCCCTTCGTGAAGGTGCTTTACGACGCCAGCCGCTATGTCGAGTTGAAGGACGGCAAGGAGAGCCTGGGTGCGGTGGGCTACACCGGCGAGATCCAAAACATCCGCTCCGCCTGCCAGTACAAGGGCTCGGACCCGATCAAGGTGGCGATGGCGGTCAACTTCCAGTTCGGCCGCGGTCCGCAGGCGCAAGGCGATAGCAAGGTCTACCGCTACTGGGTGGCGGTGACCAAGCGCAACGACATGGTGCTCGACAAGCAGGAGTTCACCATACCGGTGAAGTTCGCGCCGGGAACCGACCGCCTCGCCTACACCGATCCCGTGGCCGACATCGTGATCCCCCGCGCTGCGGCGAGCACGAGCGGCGGCAACTTCGAGATCCTGGTGGGCTTCGACGTCACCCCGCAGATGGCCGAGTTCAATCGGCTGGGGAAGCGCTTCCGCGCCAACTCGGCGGCGCAGGTCGCCTCCAACTAACTACGGACGCTCCATGACCGACTTGAGGGACCGCCTGGGCCGGGCGGTCGCGTCGGCGTTCGCCGCCGAGGGGCTGGACGCGCACCTAGCGCGCGTGACGCCCTCGGACCGGCCTGACCTCGCCGACTTCCAGTCCAACGGCGCGCTGGCTGCGGCCCAAAGACTCAAGAGGGAGGGGGCGGCGCGCGGCAATCCGCGCGAGCTGGCCGCGCGCGTGGCCGAGCGGCTGGAGGGCGACCCGGCGGTGGCCTCGGTCGAGGTGGCGGGGCCGGGTTTCATCAACATCCGGGTCGCCGACGCCGCGTTGACGGAGCGCGTGCGCGAGCTGGCCGCCGATGCGCTCGCGGGCGCCGACCCCGTGGCCCAGCCCCGGCGCGTGGTGATCGACTACGCCGGGCCCAACGTCGCCAAGCCCATGCACGTGGGCCACCTGCGCGCGTCCATCATCGGCGAGAGCCTCAAGCGCATCCTCCGCGCGCGCGGCGACCGGGTGTGGGGCGACGCGCACTTCGGCGATTGGGGCTTCCAGATGGGGCTTCTGATCACAGCCGTCGGCGACGAGCACCCCGGCTCGCCCTTCCTGGCGCCCGGCGACGGCCCGTTCCCTGGCGAGAGCCCCGTCACCCTGGAGGACCTCGAGCGCCTCTACCCCGTCGCCGCCGCCCGCGCGAAGGCGGAGCCTGAGTTCCGCGATCGCGCCCGCCGCGCCACCGCCGAGCTGCAGGCCGGCCGCGCCGGCTATCGCGCGCTGTGGCGCCACTTCGTGCAGGTGAGCCGCGCCGCGCTGGAGCGTGACTTCGCCGCGCTGGCCGTGACCTTCGACCTGTGGAACGGCGAGTCCGACGCCGACCGCTACGTCCCCGCCATGGTCGACGACCTCGCCGCCAAGGGTCTCCTGATCGAGGACCAGGGCGCGCGTATCGTCAGGGTGGCGCGCCCGGGCGACAAGCGCGAGCTGCCGCCGCTGCTCGTCGTCTCGTCCGAAGGCTCGGCCATGTACGGCACGACCGACCTGGCGACAGTGGTGCAACGGCGCGAGGAGATCGACCCTCAGCTCATCCTCTACTGCGTGGACCAGCGCCAGGCCGACCACTTCGAGCAGGTGTTCCGCGCCGCCTACCTCGCCGGCTACGCGCCCGAGGGCACGCTGGAGCACGCGCCGAACGGCACCATGAACGGGGCGGACGGCAAGCCCTTCAAGACCCGCGCGGGCGGCGTCTTGAAGCTCGGCGACCTAATCGGCATGGCGACCGACAAGGCGCGCGAGCGCCTGCGCGAGGCGGACCTGGGTTCCGAGCTCGGTGCGGAAGAGTTCGAGGCGACAGCGCACAAGGTGGCGGTTGCGGCCTTGAAGTTCGCCGACCTCTCCAACTTTCGCGGCACGAGCTACACCTTCGACCTCGACCGATTCACGAGTTTCGAGGGCAAGACCGGGCCCTACCTCCTCTACCAGGCGGTGCGGATCAAATCGCTCCTGCGCAGGGCCGCGGGGGAGGGGATCGCCCCCGGCGAGATCGTGATCGAGCCGCCCGCCGAGCGCGAACTCGCGCTCGTGCTCGACGCCTGGGCCCAGGCGCTCCTCGACGCCTACGAGCGGCGCGCGCCCAACGTCGTAGCCGAGCACGCCTATCGCCTCGCCCAGAGCTTCTCGCGCTTCTACGCCGCCTGCCCGGTGCTGGCGGCGCCGACGCCGCAGGCGCGGGCATCGCGGCTGGCGCTGGCCGCCGCCGTCCTGCGGCAACTGGAGCTCGCGCTCGACCTCCTCGGCATAGAGACGCCCGACCGCATGTGAGGAACCGGCCAGGGCGCGCCGGGTTGGCCGCCCATGCCCCTGGCCGCCGCTCCCGCCATCGCGCCCGTCCTCTCGCCTAAGTTGGAGGCGCTGCGCTGGCGCAAGCGCGTGATGGTGGTGTTTGCGCCGTCTCCCGACGACCCGCGCCTGCGCGAGCAGCGCCGCGAGGCGACGGTGCTGGCCGCCGGACCCGACGATCGGGACCTGCACCTCGTGGTCGTGGCGGGCGATCGGGTCGAGGGGGCGACCGACGCTGCGGCGGAACTGAGACGCCGCTTCCACATGGAGCCGGCCGCCTTTCGCGTGCTGCTCGTCGGCAAGGACGGCGGCGTCAAGCTCTCGGAGGCCCAGGTCGTCCCCGCCCCCCGCTTCGCCGAGCTGATCGACGCCATGCCCATGCGCCGCGACGAGATGCGCGGCCGCTGAGCGGCTTGGGCGAGACGCGCGGTCAGCGACGACCCGCGCCGCCCGGCTCCGCCTTGCCGCGCGCGGCCAGCGACGACGCGTTCAGCGCGTGCAGGTCGGCGCGGCCCTCGGCGATATCGCGTGCAACGGCGACGGCGGCCCGCAGCGCCGGCTCGTCCATGTGCCGCCACGCAGGCGCCGCCACCGCCTCGCGCCAGGGGCGGCCGTAGACCGCATCCAGCACCACGCGGCCGAAGCAGTGGTCGAGGCGGATCGGCCATTCGGGGCGGCTGCGGGCGGCCTGCGGCAGGCGCTCGCGCATCCAGCGGAGCCATTCCGCGCGCAGCTCCGCCACTGTATCGGGCGCCTCGCTCATGCTCGCGCAAAGCGCGTCGGACGCGCGCGTTCCGGCGTTGACAGGGCGGACGGCCTCCCGCACACCCGCCTTGCTCCCCGCGGGAGAGTCCGGGCGTCCGCGCCCGGCGCCGAAGGCGCAACCGCCCCGGAAACGCTCAGGCCCCAAGGACCGCGCGGGAGGACGAACACGCTGGAAAGCGGCAGGCAGGGTCCCAGGCCCCGCTCGCCCGCCGAAGGAGCAAGGGCGCCCCCTTCATCCGAGGGAACGTCCGGAATCTCTCAGGCTTCCCGACAGCGGGGGCGCTCTGCCCGGGCCCGGTCGCGGCCCGGTCCGCTGCGCCACGCCGTCCCGGGAGCCCCATGGCCGATCCGCTCAAGCGCACCCCGCTCCACGCCGCCCATCTGAAGGCGCGCGGTCGCATGGTCCCGTTCGCGGGCTACGACATGCCCGTGCAGTACGCGGGCGAGGGCGGCGGCGTGCTGGCGGAGCACCGCTGGACGCGCGAGAACGCGGGCCTGTTCGACGTCAGTCACATGGGCCCGTGCCGGCTGCAGCTGCGCACGCTCTCCGGCGACGCGGATCACGACCATGCGGCGGTGGCGGCGATCATGGAGACGCTGTGCTGCGGCGACATCCGGGGACTCAAGCCCGGCCAGCTCCGCTACACCCTCCTCACCAACGACGAGGGCGGGATCGACGACGACCTGATGGTCGGCCGACCGGCCGAGCCGGAAGGGCAGGGCTCGCTCTACGTCGTGGTCAACGCGGGCACAAAGGAGAGCGACTTCAACGCCATCGGCAAGGCGGCGGGCGAGCGCGCCGTCCTGATCCGCGAGGACGACAACGCGCTCCTGGCGATCCAAGGGCCGGAGGCGGCGTCGGTGGTCGAAGCGCTCCTGCCCGGCGCCGGGGCCTCGAGCTTCATGACCTTCCGCGCCTTCCCCTACGCTTCGCGCACGCTGACGGTCGCGCGCTCGGGCTACACGGGCGAGGACGGCTACGAGATCCTCCTCCCCGCCGAGGTCGCGCCACGCTTCTGGGCCGAGCTCCTCGTGGACGTGCGAGTACGGCCCGTGGGCCTCGGCGCCCGCGACAGCCTGCGGTTGGAGGCGGGGCTCCCGCTCTACGGCCACGACATCGACGAGACCACGACGCCGGTCGAGGCCAACCTGGCCTTTGCGGTGAGCAAGCGCCGGCGCGCCGAGGGCGGCTTCCCCGGCGCGGCGCGCATCCTGCGCGAGCTGGGCGACGGTCCGCGACGCCTGCGCGTCGGGCTGAAACTCCCGACGGGCGGCGCACCGGCGCGCGAAGGCGCGGGCGTGGTGCGCGAGTACGCGCCCGACGACGGCCCCGAGGTGGTCGAGCCCGGCGACGCCCATCACCTGGGCGCCGTCACCAGCGGCGGCCCGTCGCCGACGCTCGGACATGGCGTCGCCATGGCCTACCTCCCCACCGACCACGCCGCGCCAGGCACGCGCGTGCAGGTCGTCGTTCGCGGCCGGCCGCAGACGGCGGAGGTCGCCGCCCTGCCTTTCGTACCGCACCGCTACGTCCGCCAGCTGAAGGCCTGAGGAGCCCCATGACCACGCGCTTCACCAAGGATCACGAGTGGGCCCGACTGGAGGGCGATGTCGCCGTCGTCGGCATCACGGCCTACGCGGCCGACCAGCTGGGCGACGTGGTCTTCGTCGAGACGCCCGAGGTCGGCAAGGCGGTGAAGAAGGGCGAGCAGGTGGCGGTGGTCGAGAGCGTAAAGGCCGCCTCCGACGTCTACTCCCCCGTTTCGGGCGAGGTGGTCGAGGCCAACGTCGAACTGGGGTCGGCGCCCGAGACGGTCAACGCCGGCCCGGAGAGCGGCGGCTGGTTCGCCCGCATCAGGGTGAGCGATCCGTCCGAGCTCGACGGGCTGATGGACCGCGACGCCTACGAAGACTTCCTCCGAACGCTCTGAGGCTCCGATGCGCTACCTGCCCCTCTCCGACGCCGACCGGCGTGACATGCTGGGCGCCATCGGCGTCGGCGCGATTGACGAGCTGTTCGTCGACGTGCCCGCCTCCGCGCGCCTGGCCGCGCCGGTCGACCTGCCGCGGCACTCGGGGGAGCTGGAGGTGGGGCGCGCGCTCGGGCGCATGGCGGCGCGCAACCGTACCGCGGCGGACGGCCCGTTCTTCTGCGGGGCGGGGGCCTACCGCCACCACGTGCCGGCGACGGTGGACCATCTGATCCAGCGTTCGGAGTTCCTGACCAGCTACACGCCTTACCAGCCCGAGATCGCCCAGGGCACGCTGCAGGTGCTGTTCGAGTTCCAGACCCAGGTGGCCGCCCTCCTCGGCATGGAGGTGGCCAACGCCTCGCTCTACGACGGCTCCACCGCGACCGCCGAGGCGGTGATGATGGCCGGGCGGATCACGCGGCGGCGCAAGGCGGTGCTCTCGCCGGGGCTGCACCCGCACTACGCCGAGACCGTCGCCACCCTGGCCTTCGCCGCGGGGATGGAGGTGGAGGCGCTGCCCCTCGCCATCGACGCCGAGGCGAGCGTGCTCGACCACCTGGGGCCAGACGTGGCGTGCGTGGTCGTGCAGACGCCCAACCTCTTCGGCACGGCCACCGACGTCACCGCCATCGGCGAGGCGGCGCGGGCTGCGGGCGCCTTGATGATCGTGGCCGTGACCGAGGTGGCGTCCTTGGGCCTCCTCAAGTCGCCGGGCGAGATGGGGGCCGACATCGCGGTGGCGGAGGGGCAGTCGATCGGCGTGGGGCTGAACTTCGGCGGTCCCTACGTCGGCCTCTTCGCCTGCCGCGAAAAGCACCTGCGCCAGGCCCCGGGCCGCCTTTGCGGCGAGACGGTGGACGCCGACGGCCGCCGCGGCTTCACCCTGACGCTCTCCACCCGCGAGCAGCACATCCGGCGCGACAAGGCGACCTCGAACATCTGCACCAACTCTGGACTTTGCGCGCTAGCCTTCTCCATTCACATGAGCCTCCTGGGCGAAGCGGGGCTGCGTCGGTTGTCCGAGCTCAGCCACGGCCAGGCGAGGAAGCTCGCGCGGGCGGCGGCGGCGATCCCCGGCTTCGAGGTGCTGAACACCCGGGTGTTCAACGAGATCGCTGTGCGCACGCCCATGCCGGCCGCCGACTATGCGCAGCTCATGGCGGACAACAACATCCTCGCCGGGGTTCCCGTCTCGCGCCTCGCGCCGGCGGCCGGGATGGACGACGTGCTCCTCCTCGCCGCCACCGAAACCACCACCGACGACGAGATCGCGATCCTGCGCCGCGCATCGACCCGCATCCTCGGCGAGCGCGCCGCCATGGGAGACTGGGCGTGAGCACCATGAACACGGTCGGTCGCCCCACGCGCCCGCAGTCCGCTGGCCCTGACAACGACTACAAGCACCCGACGCTGACGGGCGGGCGGGGGCTCCTGCAGGACGAGCCGCTGCTGTTCGAGCTCGAGGGGTGGGACCGCACGGGCGTCGACCTGCCGGAGCCGGAGGGTGCGCCCGCCGACGAACTCGCGGGCCTGCTCCGCACCGCGCCCATCGGTCTGCCGGGTCTCTCGGAGCCCGAGTGCGTGCGCCACTACGTGCGCCTGTCCCAGAAGAACCACGCGATCGACTTGGCGCTCTATCCGCTGGGCTCGTGCACCATGAAGCACAACCCGCGGATGAACGAGCGCGTGGCGCGCCTGCCGGGCTTCGCCGACGTGCACCCGCTGCAGCCGCAGTCGACCGTGCAAGGCGCGCTGGAGGTGATGGACACGCTGGCCCACTGGCTGAAGACGCTGACCGGCATGCCGGCCGTCGCGCTCAGCCCCAAGGCCGGGGCTCACGGCGAGCTGTGCGGCCTCCTCGCCATCCGCGCCGCCCACCGTGCCGCCGGGCACGGCCTGCGCTCCGAGCATCCGCGCGACACCGTGCTAACGCCGACGAGCGCCCACGGCACAAACCCCGCCACCGCCGCCTTCGTCGGCTACAAGGTGGTGGAGATCGCGCAAACCGCAGACGGGCGCGTCGACCTCGCCGACCTAGAGTCGAAGCTCGGCCCGCACGTGGCCGCCATCATGGTCACCAACCCCAACACCTGCGGCCTGTTCGAGCGCGACATCGTCGAGATCGCACGGCTGACCCACGCGGCGGGAGCCTACTTCTACTGCGACGGGGCCAACTTCAACGCCATCGTCGGCCGGGTGCGGCCGGGCGATCTCGGCGTCGACGCCATGCACATCAACCTGCACAAGACCTTCGCGACGCCCCACGGCGGCGGCGGCCCGGGCGCCGGCCCGGTGGTGCTGAGCGAGGCGCTGGCGCCCTACGCGCCCCTGCCGTGGGTGGTGCACGGCGCGAGCGGCTTCAAGCTGGTGGAGGAGGCGCACTGGAAGGCGGAAGGCGCCTTTGGCCGCATGTGCGCCTTCCACGGCCAGATGGGCATGTTCACCCGCGCGCTGGCCTACATGATGAGCCACGGCTCCGACGGCCTGCGCCAAGTGGCGGAGGATGCGGTCTTGAACGCCAACTACCTCAAGGCGCGGCTCTCGCCCGCCATGAGCGCGGCTTTCTCTGACGGGCCCTGCATGCACGAGGCGCTGTTCGACGACTGCTGGCTGGAGGGCACAGGCGTGACCACGCTCGACTTCGCCAAGGCGATGATCGACGAGGGCTTCCACCCGATGACCATGTACTTTCCGTTGGTGGTCCATGGCGCGATGCTGATCGAGCCCACCGAGACGGAGTCCAAGGCCGAGCTCGACCGCTTCGCCGACGCGCTTTTGGCGCTGGCGCAGGCCGCCAAGGCCGGAGAGGTGGAGCGCTTCACGGGCGCGCCCTATCACGCGCCCCTGCGCCGGCTGGACGAGACGGCCGCCGCGCGCCGACCTCGCCTGCGCTGGACGCCGCCCGCCGCCGCCGCCGCGATCGCGGCCGAATAGCCGATCGCCAGCCCCGCCGGCTTGCGCCACTTTGGGCGCGGGTCGGGCGGCGACGGGGAGGCGAGGTGGCGAAGGCGGCGGCGCGGCTGAAACGGGCGGCCGGCGTCGGGGCTGGCTTCGCCCTGATCACCGTCGGCGCGCTCGGGGCGTGGATCCCCTTCACCTTCCACGTACTTGGCCTTTTGGTGGTCGTAGGGCTGGCGCTCGTGCTGCGCTCGTCGCAGGCGTGGCGGCGGCGCTTCGTGCGCTGGCAGCGGCGACACCCGAGATGGGGCGTGCCGCTGCGACGGCTGCTCAGGCGACCTCCCGAGATCGCGCCGGTCGCCTGGCATGAGATGTTGCGCAGCGAGCGCTGGCTCGTGCCGCGCCGGTGGCGACGGCTGGCGACGTGGCGTCGGCGGGCGCGCCGGGCGTGGCGAGGCGTGCGCGCTTGAGCTTCAAACGCCCGTGTAGTGCGGCCGTGGACGGCGGCGGAGACGCTCAGGGGAGCGCGCGCGCGCCGGGCGCGGCGCGGGTCAGCCCAGGCGGGCGGGAAGCGCCTCGATCGCCCGCTGAATCAGCGGGTCGTCGTTTGCGCCCGTAGCGAGACGGCGCGACAGGACTTCCTGCGCGGCGGAGCCGGCGAGCCGTGCGGCTGCGGCCTTCACCTCGGCGGCGGCCTGCGACTCGGCGGTGGCGATGCGGCGGTCGGCCAGGGCGCTGCGCCGGGCGATCTGCTCCTCCAGCTTGGTGCGAGCGTCCGTCTCGAGCCGGCGCGCCTCGACCTCGGCCTCGGCCAGCATGCGCTGCGCGTCCGCCTCCGCCGCCTCGCGCCGGGCCTTGAGGCCGTCGAGCAGCGCCTGAGCCTCGGCGCGGAGGGCTTGGGCCTCGTCCAGCGCCGCCTTGATCTTGCCGCTGCGCGCGTCGAGCTGGGCGGCGGCCATGCCGGGCACCTTGAGGGTGACCAGGAGGCCGAAGAAGATCACGAGGCCTACGGCGACCCAGAACTCGGGATTGCCGAAAAGAGCGGTCATGCGGGCGTGTCCTCAGCCGCGCTGGGCGACGGCGTCGAGCGCGCCGTCCACCTCGCCGGGCGAGGCGGTGCGGCCGGTCAGGCGCTCGGTGATCAGGGTGGCGGTGTCGCGGGCGACCTCGCGCACGTGGGTCATGGCCGCGTCGCGGCTCTCGCGGATGCGGGCCTCGGCGGCGTCGAGCTTGGCGTGGAGCTCGGCCTCCTGGGCGCCCTGGCGCTGGGCGGCCTCGGCCTGGGCGCGGGCCTTCGCGTCGGCGGCGGTCTTCTGCACGCGGGCGCGCGCTTCGGCCATCTCCGCCTGGGCGGCGGCAGCCTGGGCGTCGGCCTCGGCGCGGACGCGCCGGCCGTCGGCCAGCGCGCCCTCAATCGTCTGCTCCCGCTCGTCGCGCACGCGCCTCAGCCGGGGGGCGAACACCCGCGACATGAGAAGGTACAGCGCGCCGAACAGGAGGAGGAGCCAGAGCACTTGGCTGAACCAGTACTCCGTGCGGAACTGCGGCAGCCCGCCTTCCTGCGCGGGCTCCGCCTGGCCGGTCGAGGCGCGAGCCGTGTCGGCCCCCGCCTGCGCCGGCGTCACCGGATGACCGTAGACCGCGTCGCCCCCCTGCGCCGCGGGGCTGGCGTCGGCGGGGGAGACGCGGTCGCCCTGCATCAGGAGTAGAGCACCAGGATGCCGAGCACGAAGGCCAGGATGCCCAGCGCTTCCGCCAGCGCCGCGCCCACGAACAGGTTGCCGATCTGAGCGCCGGCGGCCGACGGATTGCGCAGCGCGCCCGACAGGAAGTTGCCGAAGATCACGCCCACGCCGATGCCGGCGCCGATCATGCCGAGGGTGGCCAGGCCCGCGCCGATGTAGCGGTAGCCGTGGGCGGCTGCGGTGGCGGCGGCGATGGCGGTCTGGGAGTCCATGAGGTCCGTCTCGTTCAGGGTTGGATGGAGGAGGAAGGTCCGGCCGTCAGTGGCCGTGGCCGAGGTTCACCACGTCGTTCAGGTAGATGCAGGTCAGCACGGTGAACACGTAGGCCTGCAGCGCGGCGACCAGGAACTCGAGCGCGGTCAGCGCGAGTACGCCGCCCATGGACAGCACCGCGCCGGGGATGCCCAGCACGCCCAGCCCGCCGCCCGCGGCGAGGCTTCCCAGCGCGATGATGAAGCCCGCGAACACCTTGAGCGCGACGTGGCCGCCCAGCATGTTGCCAAACAGTCGCAGCGCCAGAGTGAAGGGTCGCAGCAGGAAGGACACGATCTCGATCGGGATGATCAGCGGCAGCACGTAGATGGGCACTCCGCTCGGCACGAAGAGCTTGAAGAAGCCGACGCCGTTCTTGGCGAAGCCCACGATCAGGACAAGCGCGATGGTCATCACCGCAAGCGTCGCGGTCACCGCCAACTGCGAAGTGGCCGTGAAGATCAGGAACAGCCCGAGAAGGTTCATCGCCAGGATGAAGGTGAAGAGCGTGAAGACGAACGGAAAGTAGCGGCGACCCTCGTGGCCGATCAGCTGGGTGGCGAGGTCGTCGATAGCGCCGAACACGAGCTCGCCCGCGGTCTGCAGTCGGCCGGGCACCACCTGCGGGCGCGCGGTCACGGCCGCCATGAAGGCGACCACCAGGCCGAAGGCGACGGTCATCGCCAGGGTGGAGTTGGTGAAGGCGAAGTTCGTCCGGCCCAGCACGGGCAGGGTCACGTCGCCGAAGTCGGCGATCCTGTGGACCTCGAACTGCTCGATCGGACCGACGGCCATCTATCCTATCACTCCCCATCCTCGTCGTCCGCGCGGGCGGGCATGTCCCGCGCCGGCGGCTGGCCCGCGACGGCCTGGGCCGTGAGCCGGTCGGCCGTCATCTTGGCCATCCAGATCGAAACGGCGAAGCCCAGAAGGACGCCGCCGATCAGCCCCCAGGGCGCAGTGTGCGCCAGCCGGTCGACCCCGAAACCCAACGCCAGCCCGACCAGCACGCCGCCGAACAGCTCGGCGATGATCCGGTAGGCCCCGCCCGCCGCCGCCTCAGCCGCGCCGTGAGCCCCCGCCGCCGACGAGGTCGGGGCCTGGGAGGCGCGCAGTGCGTCCACCCGCTGGTGGAAGTCCCGCATGGCGCGATCGTCGTCGGAAAGGTCCGGCACGGGCGTCCACGGGGGCAAGCGTAAGCGGCGACGACGGGCCGCGCGAAAGCCCGGCCCGGTCTGGTCGGGTGGAACCTATAAGGGGGCGCCCGCTAAATCAAGGCTCGCCGTCGTCGTCGTACTTCTTTCGATGTATCAACGGCTTGGCGCGCAGGCCAAGCCGGGCGGCGGCCGTCAGCGCCACGAGGGGGATCACCCAGGCGACTCGCGCCTGGTAGCGGGAGTAAGGGCCCGAGATCACGCCGCAGACGGCCGCGTTGATCACCACCACCGCCAGGAGCAGAGCCGCGGCGGCGACGAGCCGGCCCTCCACCGTCAGCTCGCGCCCGGGAGCCGCGAGCGCGCGCCTCACGTCGGTGCGCGTCAGCCGCCAGCCGAGGAAGCCGATCGCCGCGGCCATGGCGAGGGTGTCGAGGGCGCGCAGCGCGTCGGCGTCGAGTCGGGGGGCGCAGCGCACGAGATCGGTCGCACAGCGCGCCGCTCCGGGCAGGAGCCAGGGCATGGCGGTGCGGATCCAAAAGCCGTCGCGCAGGAAGCGGGCGGGCCCCGTCAGCGGCTCCCGCAAGCCGAGCGCGCCAAGCGTGAGAACGGCGTTGCGCGTGGAGGCCGCGGCCTGCCCCACAGGGTCGTGGAGGGCGGTCGCCACCGCGAAGGCGTGGTCCTCGCGCGAGAGCCGCAGCCGCTCGGGAACTGAGACCGCGCCGTAGATGCCGCGGTGTGGGTCGCGCGACCACAGGATGTCGTCGACGGAGGTCAGGCGGCGGTGGCGATAGGCGCACACGGCCCAGGTCGCCCCGCGCGGGCACGCCCAGTCGAGATAGCGCCGCCCCGGACCGTCCTCCAGCACGCGTGCGGTCAGGAAGGGCGGCGCGGCGCCCAGCGATCGGCCCGTCTCACGCCGCACCACGGCGCCGTACGCCACGAACAGCGCCAGCGAGACCGCCAGCGCGCTCGCCGTCCACGCCGCCGACCGGACCGCTCCCCATGGGCGCCGCGCGAGCCAGCCGCCCACCCCCGCAGCCACCGCCACGAGCGCCGCGGCGAGGAGCACGTTCGAGGTGTGCATGCAGAGCGCCAGCGTCGCGGTGGCGAACAGCGCGCGCCGCGCCGCTCGGGGCAGGGCGCCGGGGTAGACGGCGAGCGTAGTCAACGAGAGCGCCGCCAGCCCGGCGAATACGTCGGGCATGGCGAAACCGCAGAAGAAGGGCAGGGAGGTCAGGAGCGTGAGCCCCGCCATCACCAGCCAGTAGGCTGGCCGGTCGCGCCGCCCGCAGGCCGCGCGCACGAAGGCGTAAACGATCGCCGCCGCCGCCAGCGCCTGCACCGCACACACGAGCCACAACCCGCCGAGCCGGAAGCCGAGATAGAGGAAGCCGCCGTAGGCGGCGGAGCGCGAGGCGGCCATGCCCTGCATGACCTCGAGCTGCACCCGCGCCTGCAGGGTCGGCGGCGTGAGGTCGAGCCCCGGCAGGCTCACCCCCAGCATGCGCCAGGCGGCCTCGCCGGAGTGGAGGTAGTCCAGCGTGTCGAAGAACATGCCGGGGCGGCCGTTCACCGCCGTGGGCAGGAGCAGCAGGGCGGCCGCGAGCAGGATGTGAGGCAGGGCCGGCCCGCGCTGCAGCGCCCCGGCGAGTTGCACGCGCCACGCCGCCGCCCGCGCCCTCACGACGCCACGAGCGCCTCGGCCGCCGCGAGGTCCACGGCCACGAGCTGCGACACCCCCCGCTCGGCCATGGTGACGCCGACGAGCCGGTCCATGCGGCTCATGGTGACGGGGTTGTGGGTGATCGCCAGGAAGCGGGTGGCGGTGCGGGTGCGCATCTCGTCGAGCAGCCGGCAGAAGCGGTCGACGTTGGCGTCGTCGAGCGGCGCGTCGACCTCGTCCAGCACGCACACGGGCGAAGGGTTGGCCAGGAACACCGCGAAGATCAGCGCCGTGGCGGTGAGCGCCTGCTCGCCGCCCGACATCAGGCTCATGGTGGACAGGCGCTTGCCGGGAGGCGTGGCGTAGATCTCGAGTCCCGCCTCCAGCGCGTCGTCGCTCTCCACCAGCCTGAGCTCGGCGTGGCCGCCGTCGAACAGGGCGGCGAAGAGTTGGCGGAAGCTCGCGTCTATGTCGGCGAAGGCGGCCAGCAGGCGCTCGCGCCCTTCCGCGTTGAGCTCCTCGACGCCGGCGCGCAACCGCGCGACAGCGCCCTCCAGGTCGGCGCGCTCGCGGCCCAGCGCCTCCAGCCGGGCCTGCTGCTCGGCCGCCTCGTCGGCGGCGCGCAGGTTGACCGCGCCCAGCGCGTCGCGGTCGCGCTCCAGGGCGCGCAGGTGCGCCTCCAGCGCCTCCGCCCCGGCAGGAAGGGCGACGGCCTCGGCGGCCAGCTCCCGCGCCAGCGCCTCGGGTTCCGCGCCCGTCTGGCCGCGCAGTCCGGCCAGCGCCGCCTCCAGCCGGGCGCGGGCGGGCTCCAGCCGCGCC
>CAXTAO010000008.1:0-93320 GCA_964242625.1 uncultured Caulobacteraceae bacterium
CGTCCCGACGCCCATGCGTCAGCCGTCGCGCGCAGGGCGGGTCAAGGGCGAAGCGTCAGCGGAGAGCGAAGCGTCCCTTGACGCGACCGAGCACGGCGGCCCCCTCCGCGCTCACCGAACTAAAGCGCCCCCCACCTCACCCCCCCGCCTCGCTCCTCCAGCACCCGCAACGCCTCGCGGTAGCCGCCCAGCGTGCCCACGTCGACGTAGCGCTCGCCCGCGCGCACCCCCACCGCTTCGCCGCCTGCGGCCAGCCATGCGTTGACGAGCGTGCCGACGTATTCGTCGCCACGCCCCGGCGTGCGCCACAGGGCGTGCAGCGCATGCAACACGCGGCCGGGCAGGCCGAAGGCGCCCCAAACCCAGGGCGTGCGCGGGCGCGAGGGCTTGACGTCCACCTCCGTCACCCGGTCCGCGTCGTCCACGAGCACACCGTCGAAGTGCTCGGGGCGGGCCACCTCAAACAGCAGGAAGGCCAGCCGGTCGCGCGGCAGGCGGGCGAGCCCGTCGACGGGGAACCACAGGGTGTCGGGCAGGCCCACCACCACCGGCTCGTCGTCGCGGATCACCGGACAGGCGCGGAACAGAGCGTCGCACAGCCCCGCGGGCTCGGGCTGGACGGCGTAGACGATGTCGGCCCCCGCCGCGCGGCCGCCGAAGTAGCGCATGATGTCGGTTTTGGCGGGAGAGATCACGAAACAAACCTTGTCGGCTCCGCCCGCCACCATGCGCTCCAGGAGGTGCTCGCAGACCGCGCGCGGCCGCTCTACGCCTGCCTCGTCGAAGCGGCTGCCGACCGGCAGCAGCTCCTTGGAGAAAGCGAGCGGCTGGATGCGCGTGCCGCCGCCCGCGGCCGGGATGATCCCCCAGATGACCCGGCCTCCTCAGCGCGCGGGCGCGGCGGCGGCGTAGAAGCGCTGGAGGTCGGCCTTCATCGTCTTCAGGGCTTCGGCGTTGAGATACACCATGTGGCCGCTCGGGTAGTAGGCGAAATGCAGGTTGCCGTGCAGCGACGGGTCGAGCCCCATGTGGTTCAGGTCGTACTCGGTGCCGAAAAAGGGCGTGGCGAGGTCGTATACGCCGTTCAGCGAGTAGAGCTGCAGGTGCGGGTTCTCGCGCATGGCCGCCGAGAGGTCGAGCGCCACGTCCGCCTGGTTTGTCCCATACGACCCGCGGGATCCCGGCGGGCTGTGCTTGAAGTCCCACTGGATGTTGCGCTGGTAGTAGGTCGGCCGGTAGCTCAGGTCGCTGTCGTAGCCGAGGTCGCGCGACAGATAGTCGTGAAACGTCGACACGAAGGCGCCGGTGATGCCGGTGTCGGAGGGGTCGTACTCGGTCGAGTCGCCCGCCGCGCTGACGTCGGTGCCGGTGAAGCGCGCGTCGTAGCGGCCGAGCGTGCGACGCTGGTCGCGCAGGAGCTCCTTGCGGAAAGCGCCGGGCTCGATCCTGAGATCGCTGTCCAGGATGAAGCGGACCGACAGGCCCGTGTAGCCCGCCAGCTGCTGGGCGATCGCCTGACGCTCGGCGGGCGTGAGGTCCTGCCCCTTGGCGAGCGCCGTGGCGTAGGGCCCGCGCGCCCACTCGCGCACCCCGCGCAGAAAGGCCGCCTCGTCGCCGCCCGGCTCGGTGATACGGTGGTGGTAGGCGGCGATGGCGGCGAAGGTCGGCAGATAGTTGATCAGCTCCTGGTCGAAGCCCGGGTCGCGCCGGCCGTAGTTGAGTATGGACGACAGCAACACCACGCCGTTCAGCTGCGCCCCGTCCTGCTGCAGCCGGTAGGACAGCCCGGCCGAGCGGGTGGTGCCGTAGCTCTCGCCGAATAGGAACTTGGGGCTGTTCCAGCGCCCGTTGGCGGTAAGGTAGCGCTCGATTCCCCGGGCGAAGGCGTCGATGTCGGGGTCGGTGCCCCAGAAAGCCTCGAGCTTGGTGTCGCCGAGCGGCCGCGAGAAGCCGGCGCCGATCGCGTCCACGAAGACGAGGTCGGAGGTGTCCAGCAGGCTCTCGTTGTTGTCGCCGTAGCGGAAGGGCGCGTTGGCCGTCGCCTGCGGGCTGTCGGTGAAGACGCGCACGGGCCCCAGCGAGCCCATGTGCAGCCACAGCGTCGAAGAACCCGGCCCGCCGTTGTAGAAGAAGGTCACCGGCCGGCGCGGGTCGGCGGGACCCCGGCCCGCGGTGTAGGCGACGTAGAACATGGACGCGGTGGGCTTGCCGTCGTCGTTGCGAATGGTGAGCGTGCCGGCGGTGGCGGTGTAGGCCAAGGGGCGCCCGCCGATGGTGGCGACGTGGTGGGAGACACGCCGCACCTCGCGCACGGGCGCGGTGGCGATGTCGGCGTCCGACAGCTTGGCGTCGCGGGCGCGGTCGGCGCGCGCGTCGGGGCCGCCCTTGGTGTCGGTCTCCTGCGGGCCCGGCTCGTCGGGGCCGCGCGGGGTGCGGGCCGAGCGGGTGGAGGCGCGCGCGGGCTCGTCGGGGCTCCGGGCGGCGTCCGCCGTGCGGTCCGCGGCGGCGGCCCGCGTCTGCGCCGCCGCCGGCGCAACGATGAGGGCGGCGAGAAGGGCGGCGGCGGACACGGATCGGAGCATGGACGGGAGAGCCTCGGTCGGGCGGCGCGGGGCGGCGACCTTCGCCCGAGCGGCGCGGCCCCGTCCAGCGGCTTCGGGCTTCAACGGCCGGGAAGGTCGCTCTATGTCTACCCCGCAATGAGTTCGCGCCGGTTCACCGCCGCCCTGGCCGGGGCGGTCGCCCTTGCGGGGGGGCTGCCCGCCGCGGCGCAGACGCCGGGTGTGCTGCGCGTGGTGGTGACCAACGTGCGCCGCGCGCTCGGCCACGTGCGGGTGGAGGTGTGCACCCCGGCCGAGTTCCTGAAGACTTGCGAGCACGGCGGCGCGGCGCCCGCCGTCGCCGGGACCACCGTGGTGGAGGTGCGCGACCTGCCGCCCGGTCGATATGCGATCCAGGCCTACCTGGACGAGAACGACAACCACGAGGTCGACCAGAACTTCCTCGGCGTCCCCAAGGAGGGGGTGGGCTTCTCCAACAACGCGCCCTTCGGCCTCGGCCCCCCCACCTTCCGCCGCGCCGCCTTCTCGCACGGCGACGCGGTCGACGAAGTGACGCTGCGGCTGCGCTATCTGCCGGGCTGACGTGGCGCCTGCGCGGGCGCTCCGCTAACAGACGGGAGCTTGCGCGGACGAAAGGGCGGCGTCCCGGTGCTGACGGACCTGATCACTCGGCTCGTGGAGGCGAGCGCCCGCCGGCCGTGGGCGGTGGTCGGCGTGTGCGCGGCGGTGGTGGGGGCGGCGCTCGTCTACGCGCTCACCCACTTCGCCATGGACACCGACACCGCCAAGCTCATCGCGCCCACCGTGCGCTGGCGGCAGAACGAGATCGCCGTCTCCAAGGCGTTCCCGCAGAACGACGACCTGATCGTCGCGGTGATGGACGGGCGCACGCCCGAGCTGGCGGAGGCGGGCGCCGCACGCCTGGCCGAGCGTCTGGGCGCCGACGGGCGCGCCTTCGAGAGCGTGCGCCGGCCCGATGGCGGCCCCTTCTTCGCGCGCGAGGGTCTGCTCTTCTCCGACGTGGCGCAGGTCCGCGCGACCACGGCCCAGCTGATCGCCGCCCAGCCGTTCCTGGGGCCGCTGGCGGCCGACCCTTCTCTGCACGGGGTGGCCGCCACCCTGTCGACCCTGGCGCAGGGCGTGGCGGCCGGCCAGGCCAAGCTCGCCGACGTCGACGCGCCAGTGAAGGGGCTGGCGGACGCCTTCGAGGGCGTGCTCGGCCGGCGGCCGACCTTCTTCTCCTGGCAGGCGCTGGTCTCCAAGGGTGGCGGCGGAGGCCTCTCCGCGCCGCTGCGCCGCTTCGTGCTGGTCAAGCCCCGGCTCGACTACGCCGCCCTGCAGCCGGGCTCGGCCGCCTCCGACGAGGTGCGCGCCGCCGCCCGCGCGCTCGGGCTCGACGCGGCCCACGGCGTGCGCGTACGGCTGACGGGCTCGGTGCCGCTGTCGGACGAGGAGTTCGCCTCGCTCGCCGACCACGTCGAGGTGGTCACGGGCGTGATGCTGGGGCTCGTGCTCCTGATGCTGTGGCTGGCGGTGCGCTCGGCCAAGCTCGTGGCGGCGATCCTTGTCACCACCCTGGCGGGGCTCGCGATCGCCACCGCGCTGGGGCGGCTCCTCGTCGGACCGTTCAACCTGATCTCGGTGGCCTTCATCCCGCTATTCGTTGGGCTGGGCGTCGACTTCGGCATCCAGCTCTGCGTGCGCGTGCGCGCAGAGCGGTTGGAGCACCCGGCCATGGCGGACGCCCTGGCCCGCGCCGGCCGCTCGCTCGGCGGCTCGCTGGCGCTGGCGGCCGCGGCGGTGACGCTGGGCTTCCTCGCCTTTTTGCCGACCAATTACGTCGGCGTGTCGGAACTCGGGATCATCGCGGGGGTGGGCATGGTGTTCGCCCTCCTCCTGGCGCTGACGCTCCTGCCCGCGCTGCTCGTGATCCTGAAGCCGCGCTCGCAGGGGCTGGAGGTTGGGTGGCGCCAGCTGAAGCCGGTGGACGACTACCTCGTCACCCACCGCCGCACCGTGCTTCTGGCCTTCGTCGCGGCGACGGCGGTCTCGCTGGCGCTGCTGCCGCTCGTGCGGTTTGACTTCAACCCCTTCCACCTGCGCAACCCGCACGGCGAGGCGATGTCGACGCTGAACGACCTGTTCCGCGACCCGCAGGAGAACCCCAACACCATCGACATCCTGCAGCCGAGCACGGCCGCCGCGGACGCCCTGGCCAAGCGCGTGGACGCCCTGCCGGAGGTGGCCCAGACAGTCACTCTGACGAGCTTCGTCCCCGCCGATCAGCCGGAGAAGCTCGCCGCCATCGCCGACGCCAACAGCCTCCTCGACCTCACGCTGAACCCGCTCGCCACCGCGCCCTCGCCTGCGGACGCCGACACAATCCCCGCCCTACGCAAGGCGTCGTCCGACCTCGCCGCCGCGGCCCGGGGCGGAGGGGGCACGCCGACCGCCGACGCCCGGCGGCTCGCCGCGGCGCTCACGCGCCTGGCCGACGCCGCCCCCGACGTGCGCGCCCGTGCGGGCGAGGTGGTGACGGCGCCGTTGAACGTGCTCCTCGACCAGGTGCGCGCCCTCCTCACCGCCGAGCCCGTGACGGTCGCCACCCTGCCGCCAGAGATCCGCGCCGACTGGCTGTCGCCCGTGACGGGTCAGGCGCGCATCCAGGTCTCGCCCAAGGGCGACGCCAACGACAACAAGACCCTCGTGCGCTTCTCCCGCGCTGTGCAGCGCGTGGCCCCCGACGCCTCGGGCGCGCCGATCTCGATTCAGGGGGCGGGAGCGACGATCGCCGGGGCCTTCGTGAAAGCGGGGATCCTGTCGCTGGTGGCGATCACCGCTCTGCTCTTCGTGGCGCTCAGGAGCGTGAAAGAGGTGGCTTTCACCCTCGCGCCGATCATCTTGTCAGTGTTCCTGACGCTCGGCACCTGCGTGGTGATCGGCACGCCCATCAACTTCGCCAACATCATCGCCTTCCCCCTCCTGGTGGGGGTGGGCGTGGCCTTTCACATCTACTTCGTGATGGCTTGGCGCGGCGGGCAGGGCGAGCTCCTGCAGTCGAGCCTTGCGCGGGGCGTCTTGTTTAGCGCGTTGACCACGGGTGCGGCGTTCGGCTCGCTCATGCTGTCGAGCCACCCCGGCACGGCCAGCATGGGCAAACTCCTCCTGATCTCGCTGTTTTGGACGCTGGTGTGCGCGTTGATCTTCGAGCCCGCCCTCCTCGGACCTCCGACCCATGCCCCGGAGGAGGGCCGCGGCGACCCGGACGCGGTCAGCGCGGGCTGAACCTCCGCCGCGCGCGCCGGTTCTCCAGGCCGCAACGCCCCCGCAACGCCCGGAGACCGCCATGCCCGACCCCGTCCAGCTCGAGATCGCCGCCCACGCGGGCCTGTGGCGCCTGTCGGAGGCGGGCGAGCCCGGCCATAGCTTCAGCCACCTCGAGGAGGCCACCCACGAGGCCGTGAACCGCGCTCGTGCGCTCGCCGACACGGGCGAACCCGCCGAGGTCTGGGTGGAGGCCGCGGGCGGCAAGCGCCTGCGGATCGACGTCGACCCCGAGGTCACCCAGGAGCAGGAGCGCACCGCGCCCGACACCCCGATCGACGTGGCGGCGGAGCCCGCTTGAGCCGCGGCGCAAGTGTGGACGGGCCGGAGTCGCCGCCGGCCCGTCCGAAGCTCAAACGACGTGCAGGAGGAGGAGCACGATGATCACCACCACGACCAGCCCCAGCCCCCCGCTCGGGTAGTAGCCCCAACCGCGGCTGTAGCCCCAATTCGGCAGGGCGCCGATCAGGAGCAGGATCAGGACGATCAGCAGTATGGTGCCGAGCATGTGTGCTCCCCGTGCGGCCTAGCTGACCGAACTCGACCCCACGCTCAAGGTTCCGCGTCGGAGATGACCTAGGTTACCGCGGGGCGGCCGCCGGGTGCGCCAGGGTCGTGAAGTAGCGCCGCACCTGATCGCTCCAGCCGTAGTGCTTGCCGCTGAGCTGGTCGCGGTCGTAGGCCGGCGCGTCGTCCAGGTCCTTCTTGGTGAAGGCGGCGACGTAGCCCTCGGGAGCGTGGTTGTAGGTCAGGCTGGTCCACGGGATGGGGTGGAACTTGTCGCCCACACCCAGGAAGCCACCCGACGCGGCGATCACGAATTCAATCTTGCCGGTCAGCTTGTCGATGTAGACCTCTTTCAACGCGCCGAGCTTGCCGCCGGCGCGGTCGAACAGCGTCATGCCGGTCACCTCGCCGATCGGCACGAGCCGCGCGTCGCCCAGCGGCGTGTGTTCGGGAGAGGCGTCGGTCATGGCGTGCAGTTCCGCTTAAAGCTTGCCCGTCAAATGCGGGGAGCCGAGGCGCGTTCCGTTAACCAGCGAGGAGCGTCTGCGTCTTGGCTTCGAGGCTCTTCACCAGCGCCGCGCCGCCGCCCGCGACCAGCGTCGACTGGAACTCGGCGCGCTGCGAGGCGAGCTGGCTGATCGCCCCGTTGTAGAACACGTCCACGATCTTCCAGCGCCCACCCGCCTGCCGCATGCGCCAGATAAACTGCGTTGGCGAGCCCGACTTCCCCACCAGTTGCGCCTTCACGAGCTTGTCGACGCCCCGCGTCTGCACGTTGGGGTCAACCACGAAGCGCTCGCCGTCGAAGCTGTCGAAGTTCTTGGCGAAGCTCGCGGCGGTGAAGCGCCCGAAGGCGCGCACGAGCGCGGCCTGGTCTGCGACCGACAGGGTCGCCCACTTCGGCCCCACCGCCACCCGCGTCATGGTGGCGAAGTCGAAGGCCGACTGCGCCGCGGGCTCGAGCCTCTTGAACCGTCCCTGCGCGCCGAGGCTCCGGCCGCCCTGCATGGCCGCGATCAGCGCCGCGTCGAACCCCTGCACAGTCTGGGCGGCGGGATCGACGGCCTCCGCGCGCACGACGACAGGCGTGGCGAGCGCGGCCAGCGCCAGGGCGGCGACGAGGGGGTGGCGGGTCATGGCGGGCAGGCTCCACGGCATGGGCGGGGCAGAAGCGCCCGCCCGGCTGAACCGTTCCTGAAGGTCTTCGCCGAGCCGCGGCGGCTCAGCTGCGCCGGTCGACCATGTGGAAGGCCAGCGACTGCAGCGCGCGCGCGCCCTCGCCATAGGGCGCGAGCGCGTCGGCCGCCGCCCGCGCCAGCCGCTCCACCTCCGCCCGCGCGCCGTCGACGCCCAGGAGCGAGACGAAGGTCGCCTTGCCCGCGTCGGCGTCCTTGCCGACCGCCTTGCCGGCTTCCGCCGCGTCGCCCGTGGCGTCGATCAGGTCGTCGGCCACCTGGAAGGCCAGGCCGAAGGTGCGCGCGAACTCGGCGAAGCGCTGCAGGTCGGCCTCGTCCGCCCGGCCGAGGATGGGGCCGGCGAGCGCCGAGAAGCGGAACAGGGCGCCCGTCTTAAGCCCCTGCAGGACGGCGATCTCCTCGAGGGTGAAGCCGCGGGCGGGGGCCTCGATGTCCATCATCTGGCCGCCCACCATGCCGCCCACCCCCGAGGCGTGCGCGAGTTCGGACACGAGGCGCGAGCGCACCGCGCCCTCCACGTGCGCCGCGGGGTCGGCCAGGAGCTCGAACGCGATCGCCTGCAGCGCGTCGCCCGCGAGGATGGCGGTGGCCTCGTCGAACGCCTTGTGGGTGGTCGGCCGGCCGCGGCGCAGGTCGTCGTCGTCCATGGCGGGCAGGTCGTCGTGCACGAGCGAATAGGTGTGGATGCACTCGATGGCCGCGGCCGCCCGCAGCGCCCCCTCGGCCGGGGCCTCGAACAGCCGCGCGCCTTCCAGCACGAGGAAGGGGCGCAGCCGCTTGCCGCCCGCGAACACGGCGTAGCGCATGGCCTCGGCCACGCGCCCGCCCGGCCCGTCCGACCGCGGCAGGAGCCGCTCCAGCGCCCCGTCCACCGCGCGCGCCGCGCGCGCCATGGCGGCGGCGAGGTCGAGGTCGGGCGCGGCGTCGGAGGCGGGCGGATCGGCGGCGATAAGGCTCATGGCGCGCGCCCTCTAGCGTCTCCGGCGGCGCCTGACGAGACGCGCGCAGCGTTCAGCCGATGAGGGCGTCCTCGCGCCACACCGCCTCCAGGAGCGCCTCAGCCACGCCGCGGGGATCGGCGAAGCGCGTCTGGCTGAGGAAGCCGTCGACGTCGCGCACCTCCTCCGCCGGCTCGCCCGCGTGAAGGTAGCGCGTCGCCTGCCCGCGCAGCTGGTCGAACAGGACGGCGTTCGAGTTGATGGAAGGCCGCGCCGAGAGCACGACGTTGCGAGAGCGCCCGGGCGCGAACACCGCGGTGTGGAACTGCGAGCCCGCCGTGCCGGCCACCACGCGGTGCCGGCGGAAGAGGCCGATCTGCTCGCCGAGCGAAAGCGTCTCCGGCCGCACGATCTCCACCCCGCCCGCACGCAACACCTCCTCGATCACCGCCTCGTCGATCACCCGGCCGACCCCCTCCTTCAGCCCCGTCTTGGTGAGGTATATCGGCCCAGCCCGGTCCTCCGGCAGGTCGCCCGCGAGCGCCTGGCCCACCCGGTCGGCGACATAGAGGTAGGCGCGGCTGGCGAACGCCTGCTCCTGGAAGCTGGGCCGAGGGATCACCAGCCGGTCGAGCCGGGTGGGCCGCTTGAGGAAGACGACGTTCTCCGGGGTGAGCCCCAAGGCGCCCAGGATCACGCCGATGAAGGGGCGGTTGCGGAACAGGTTGGCGGGCTTGCCCGCGCCATGGAACACGACACGCCGACCGGCCACGCCGTCGCGCGCCACCCACCACAGCCGCGCCAGCGTCGAGCACAAGAAATGCCCGTAGTGCGGGTTGATCGGGCCGCCATACACCAGCGTCTCGTCCACCACCCGATCGGCGACGGCGCCGACGTCCACCGCGGTGCGCGCGCTCTGCCCCTTCAGTTGAGCGTCCGGCCCGGCGCGATGGGCGGCCGCCTCGATCAGCGCTCCATCGGCCCCGTACACGCCCCAGCCCGGATCCGCCTCAAACCACACGGTCGGCTGCGTGGGCATGAACACCACGTCGTAGTGCCGCTCGACGGCCAGCGCGTGGTCGTGGATCCGCGTCCCGCCCCAAATGTGATCGCACTCGCGGAGAAGCATAAGAGAAGGGAGGTCCGTTGGCCGTCGACGGCGACGTTAGCTGACGCGCCTAGCACGACCCGGGGTTAGCGCCCGCCAGCTTCATTGGTTCGGCTGGACGCGCGCGGTCGCGTCTGAAAGGAGTACAGAGCCGCTGCCGATCGCGGCCGTCCGCTCGGAGCCTCGCATGTCGAACCAGGAGTTCCTGGACAAGTTCTTCACCGGCTACTGGGACAAGATCGACCGCTCCGTCACGCGCACCGACTCTCACTCAATGTTCGGCGACGCAGAAGTGTTCGAAACCCTGATTCGCGCGGTCCGCCCCGAGACGATCATCGAGGTCGGCTCGTGGAAAGGTCACTCGGCCAACTTCATGGCCGACATCTGCCGAGCCTGTGGAACGCCGGCTAAAATCCTCTGCGTAGACACCTTCTTAGGCGCAGTCGAACATTGGCTTCTGCCCGGAGCGTATGAGACGCTGAATGTCGCGAATGGCCGCCCAACGGTGTTCGAATGCTTTCTCGGGAACACGATTGCACGTGGAAATACCGATCAGTTGCTACCCTTTCCCGTCGACTCTTCGAACGCCGCGAAGGTGCTTCGCGCGTTCGACTATCGTGCTGACCTGATCTTCGTAGACGCGGCGCATGGGTATGAGGACGTGGTCGCCGACATCGAGAGCTATCTACCGCTCCTGAGCGAGCGGGGAGTGATGTTCGGGGACGACTATCAATTCGAACCCCTCGCGCGCGCCGTGCACGACATGTCGGTCAAACACGGCTTTCCCGTGCTGGTGGCGCAGCGCAAGTGGATGTTCTTGAACGGAGGCCTCGCCTCAAGCCTCCTGCCCCAGGGCTTCACCCACCGGAAAGCGTGGGAAGGCTGGGTGCACCCCTAAGGATCGGAGGGCGAGATTGGCTGTCGGCGCGACGCCCGCGTCGCAACCATCGCCCTACCCACACCTCCCTGAATCGGGGCACCTACAACGCGACCGGTGAGGCGTCCGTCTACTACCAGAAGTATCGAGTGAAACTCTCGCGAGACTTCACGGTCTCCGTCCACCGAATCTGCGCTTCGGCGATCATCCGGTCGAAACCGTACTGGTCGACCTCGACGTCCTCCCACTTACGCATGATCTCGTAGTAGCCCTCGGACAGGACGCGCGACTCGGGGTCCAGGCCAGTGCAGCAGACCAGACCCGTCGGGCCGGCGTCGAAGCAGAACACCCTCACGTCCGGCCGGTATTCCCGCAGGATGGGCACGACCTTCCAGACGTCTCCAGTCCAGAGGCCGCCCGTGTTCTCCCGGACGGTCATCTCGCCGTTCATCGGAATGCAGTCGTGCATCACAATGACGGAGTTCGGCTTGCAGGCGCGCTCGACGTTGGCGAAGTCGCGAAGCAGCGTCTCGGCCTGATGCAGCCCGTCGAGGAAGGCGAGGTCGATGGGCTTGCCGAGCAGCGCCTTCGGATCATGCCGGGCGAAGAAGGCGTCGCTCGGCAGCTGGAAGAACAGGGTCGAGGGTCGCTCGCCCGTGGCGGAGACCTCCAGCTTGAACTGCGGGTCGATGGCGATGGTGTCGCAGGAGGCGAGCTCCAGCGTGCGGCCGTTCAGCGTGCCGATCTCAAGGTAGGCGGACGGCTCGAGGAACCGGTGAAAGCGCGACAGGAACTCAAGGTAGCTGGTACCGGTGTGGTTGTACGGCATGCAGGAGGCGTAGCAGACCCCGGCCCCGTCCGCCCAGCCCTACTCCGCGGCGACGCTGGCTAGTGTGGGCTCGACGGCCAGGGCGGAGACGACCGGCTCCGCCTCGGCGGCGTTGGCGCGTTCGATCTCGGCGGCCTTCCGCTCCACGAGGCCGGCGATGTGCTCGACCATGTCCTCCTGGCCGAGCTTATGGTCGACCTTGCCGGCTAGGTAGACTATGCCGGTGCCCTTGCCGGCGCCGCCGCCGGTGAAGCCCACGTCGGTCATCAGCGCCTCGCCGGGGCCGTTCACCACGCAGCCGATGATGGACAGGCTGAGCGGGGTGGAGACGTGGGCCAGCCGCTCCTCCAGCCGCGCCACCGTGTCGATCACGTTGAAGCCCTGCCGCGCGCAGGAGGGGCACGCGATGATGTTCACGCCGCGGTGACGCAGACCCAGCGACTTCAGGATGTCGAAGCCGACCTTGATCTCCTCCACCGGGTCGGCGGCCAGGGACACGCGGATGGTGTCGCCGATGCCCGCCCACAGCATGGAGCCGAGGCCGATGGAGCTCTTGATCGTGCCCGAGCGCAGCGGACCGGCCTCGGTGACGCCCAGGTGCAGCGGGCAGTCGATCGCCTCCGCCAGTTCGGTGTAGGCGGCGACGGTCAGGAAGGGGTCGGAGGCCTTCACGCTGATCTTGAACTCGTGAAAGTCGAGGTCGCGCAGGATGTCGGCGTGGAAGAGCGCGCTCTCGACCATGGCGGCGGGGCAGGGCTCGCCGTATTTCTCGAGGAGGTGGGTCTCGAGCGAGCCTGCATTCACGCCGATGCGCATGGAGCAGCCGTGGTCGCGCGCGGCCTGCACCACCTCGCGCACCCGGTCCTTGGAGCCGATGTTGCCCGGGTTGATGCGCAGGCAGGCCGCGCCCGCGATCGCCGCCTCGATCCCGCGCTTGTAGTGGAAGTGGATGTCGGCCACGAGCGGCACTTGGGCGGCCTTGGCGATCGTCTTGAACGCCTCGGTGGACTCCTTGTCGGGGCACGAGACGCGGACGATGTCGGCGCCGGCCTCCTCGAGCTCGCGGATCTGGTTGATGGTGGCGTTCGCGTCGCTGGTGACCGTGTTGGTCATGGACTGGACGCTGATGGGAGCGTCGCCCCCCACCTCGACCTTGCCCACGCGGATCTTGCGGCTCTTCCGGCGTTCGATCATCCGCCAGGGGCGGACGGTGCGGTGATCGTCGAGCATGGGTCGGTGCGGCTCTTCGGGGCGCCCGCACGGGGCGTCGAGACGCAGCTGATATAGAGGAGGCCGGGCGACCGCGCCACGCGGGCGGCGCCTCGGGCCCAGCCCTGTGGCCCGCGGGGCGCACCGCGGTGCGAACGCAAGCGCCCCGTGTTACAGCGGGCTTACAATGCGCCGGGCGCCCTTTCGGTGGGCGACGGCGCGCCCTACTGTTGCAGATCGGCGCGGAACACGCCGCGGCCCCTCCCCGTCTGGGAGGCGCGACCGCGGTCCGCCTGTCCGGGAGCGGTCATGGTCCGAGTGGTTCTGGCGCAGCCCCGCGGTTTCTGCGCGGGCGTGGTGCGCGCCATCGAGATCGTCGAGCGCGCGCTGGAGCGGTACGGCCGCCCCGTCTACGTGCGCCACGAGATCGTGCACAACCGCCACGTGGTCGAGAACCTCAAGGCCAAGGGCGCGATCTTCGTGGAGGAGCTGGACGAGGTTCCGGCCGGCGCCATCACCGTGTTCTCAGCCCACGGCGTGTCCAAGAAGGTGGTGGCCGACGCCCAGGCGCGCTCGCTGCCGGTGCTGGATGCGACCTGCCCCTTGGTCACCAAGGTGCACAACCAGGGCAAGCGCTACGCCTCGCGCGGGCGCACGCTCGTCCTGATCGGCCACGCCGGCCATCCGGAGGTGGAGGGCACCATGGGCCAGGTGGATGCGCCCATGCACCTCGTCGCCACCGAGGCGGACGTGGCGGCGCTCGCCATCCCCGAGGACACGCCCGTGGCCTACGTCACCCAGACCACGCTCTCGGTGGACGACACGCGCGGGGTGATCGAGGCGCTGAAGGCTCGCTTCACCGACATCACGGGGCCCGACGTCAACGACATCTGCTACGCCACCCAGAACCGCCAGACCGCCGTGCGCGACGTGGCCAAGGTCGCGGACCTGATCCTGGTGGTGGGCGCGACCAACTCCTCCAACTCCAACCGCCTGGTCGAGATCGGCCGGGAGATGGGGGTGGAGAGCCACCTTATCGCCGACGGCGGCGAGCTCGATCCGGCTTGGCTCGCGGGGGTGGAGACGGTGGGCCTCACCGCCGGCGCGTCGGCCCCCGAGGAGCTGATCCTGTCGGTGATCGACGCCCTGCGCGCCCTCGGCCCGGTCGAGGTCACGCAGATGAACGGCATCGAGGAGCACATCGAGTTCCGCCTCCCTGCTGAACTGCGCACCCCTTCCGCCAACCCTTCCGTGGGCGTGAAGCCCGCCCACACCGAGGCGCTGGCCTGAGCGGACGCTCACCGGCCGGCCCCCATCTCAAACTTCGAGGAGCCCCATGGGTCTTCCCATGATGCAGACGGCCCGCATCGGGTCGTACGTGCTGAAGCAGACGCTCTCCGGGCGTAAACGCTACCCGCTCGTCCTGATGCTGGAGCCGCTGTTCCGCTGCAACCTGGCGTGCGCGGGCTGCGGCAAGATCGACTATCCCGACGAGATCCTGAACCAGCGCCTCTCGTTCGAGCAGTGCATGGAGGCGATCGACGAGTGCGGCGCCCCCGCCGTTTCCATCGCCGGCGGCGAGCCGCTTCTGCACAAGGACATGGCCAAGATCGTCCGCGGCTTCATCGAGCGCAAGAAGTTCGTGATCCTGTGCACGAACGCGCTCTTGCTGAAGAAAAAGATCGACCAGTACGAGCCCTCGCCCTTCTTCACCTGGTCGATCCACCTCGATGGCGACCAGCTGATGCACGACAAGAGCGTGTGCGAGGACGGCGTTTACGATAAGGCGGTCGAGGCGATCAAGATCGCCAAGGCCAAGGGCTTCCGCACCCAGATCAACTGCACCCTGTTCGAGGGCGCCGATCCCGAGCGCACCGCCGCCTTCTTCGACTACATGAAGGAGATCGGACTGGACGGCATCACCGTCTCGCCGGGCTACTCCTACGAGCGCGCGCCCGACCAGGAGCACTTCCTGAACCGGGAGAAGACCAAGCAGCTGTTCCGCGACATCCTCAAGCGCGGCGACAACGGCCGCCGCTGGGAGTTCACTCAGTCTTCGCTCTTCCTCGACTTCCTGGCCGGCAACCAGACCTACGAGTGCTCGCCCTGGGCCATGCCCGCGCGCACCGTCTTCGGCTGGCAGAAGCCCTGCTACCTCCTAGGCGAAGGCTATGTGAAGACCTTCGCCGAGCTGATGGAAGGCACCGAGTGGGAGAAGTACGGCGTCGGCAACTATGAGAAGTGCGCCGATTGCATGGTCCACTGCGGGTTTGAAGGCACGGCGGTGACCGACTCCGTGAAGAACCCGCTCAAGCTCCTGGGCCTGGCCTTTAAGGGCGTGCGCACTGAGGGGCCGATGGCGGCGGACATCCCGCTCGATCGCCAGCGCCCGGCCGACTACGTCTTCTCCGCCCACGTGGAGGAGAAGCTGGCCGATATCCGCGAAGGCCGGCTCACCAACATCGACATCCGCAAGGCGAAAAAGCGCTCGCAACCGACGGTGGCGGCGGAGTAGTCACACCCTTGCGTATGTGAACTGGGCGTGGAGGCGGACATGGGCGCGGACGGAAGCTTCGAAGCCGCCGCCCCGGTCCGCGGGGCCTGCCCGCGCGAGGGCGTCGACCTTCGCCGGATCGACGCGCATCCCGATCACTGGTACCCGCTGGCCTGGTCGGACGAGCTCAAGCCCAACCGCCCGCTCGGGCGGCGCTATGCAGGCGAGCCCGTCGCGCTGTTCCGCAACACCTCCGGGCGCCTCTTCGCGCTGGAGGACCGCTGCGCCCATCGACAGGTGCCGCTCTCCATGGGCGTGGTCGACGGCGACCGGCTCAAGTGCGGCTATCACGGCTGGGCCTACGACGGCGGCTCTGGCCGCTGCGTGGACGTGCCCTACCTCGGCTCGAAGACCCTGCCCAATGGCGTACGCACCTACCCGGTGTGCGAAATTGATGGGCTCGTCTTCATCTATCCCGGCGACCCCGCCTTCGCCGAGGCGCGGCGCCCCACCGCGCTCGCCGGCCGCGCCGACCCCAAGTACAAGACCCGCCGGCTCGATCGTACGCTGAAGTGCCACTACAGCTTCGCGCACGAGAACCTGTTCGACATGAACCACCAGTTCCTGCACCGCAAGCAGATGGGCCTGATCAAGGCCAAGCTGACCGGGCGGCGCCAGGGCGACGACTGGTGCGAGGTCGACTACACCTTCGTGCGCGCGGCCGGTCGCGGCACGCTCGGCGAGAAGGCCATCGTCGGCCTGATCGGCAAGAACTTCTCCGACGGCGGCGAGCTGATGGCCGGCGGCGACGGCATGACAATCCGCACCGAGTACCCTCACCAGCGCCTGCGCGTGTTCGTGGGCGGCGAGGCCGCGCTCGACGTGTGGTTGGGCTATACTCCTCTGGACGCCGCCCAGCGCTCCAACCGCACCTTCGGCTACCTGTCGGTGCGCCGCCCACCAGTGCCCTTGGTGCTCGACGCGCTGTGGCCGTTCGTGACCTGGTTCACCGAGAACATCTTCCAGGAAGACCAGGAAATCATGGAGCTCGAGCAGGCGGCGCACGACGCGCAAGGGGCCGACTGGAACAACGAGGTCTTCCCCGCCATCCGCGACCTGCGCGACCTCCTCGCCCGCAACGGCGCACCGAGCCGGCTCGCGCCGGCGACGCTCGCCGCCGTGGAGGCGATCGCGGCGGAGTAGGCGGAGGGGGTCCGCCTTCGGCAGGCGCTACGCGCTGTGCCGCCGTGCTCGGTCGCGTCAAGGAGGACGAAGCCGCCGCGACAAAGCGGCCCTAGATATTGTTCCTGTGGACAACAACTGTGGCGCCGGTTGTGGCGCCCACGCGTTGAGCTACCGTATCTAGCAAGAGCGAGAGGTACCTCGCACTCCATCAAACTAGATGTTGGGCGCCCTTTTCCGGGTGTCCACAGGCGGGAGGCGCACCATGGGCTGGACCGACGAACGGGTCGACTCGCTCCGCAAGCTCTGGCTTGACGGGCTTTCCGCCAGCCAGATCGCCAAGCAGCTAGGCGGTGGCGTGACCCGAAACGCCGTTATCGGGAAGGTGCACCGGCTGGGTCTCTCCGGGCGCTCGGCCCCTTCCAAGCCGCAACGCGCTCCGGCGCGTCCGCCGCGCCCCGTGCGCCCGTCCGCGCCGCTGTCGGTCGCGCCCGTTCGCCGGCCCGACCCTTCGGTCTCGACGGGCCCCGTCGCGCCAACCCCCGTCGTCTTCCGATGCGAGACGCCGGGCTCGGCCACCGTGCTGACGTTGGGCGCGCACATGTGCAAATGGCCGATCGGCGACCCCTCGAGCTCGGAATTCACCTTCTGCGGCCGCCGAGCCGGTTCGGAGGGGCCGTATTGCGGCGAGCACGCCCGCGTCGCCTACCAGGCCGCACCCCGACGAGGCGCGACCTCGGGCGGCAAGCGCTCGGACGCGTCGGACCTCGCCCGGTCGCTCCGCCGCTACCTCTGAATGCGACAACGCCGCGGCGGGAGCGACCCGCCGTGGCGTTTGGAGTCGCAAGCGGCGGAGCGACGTGCGCCCCGCAACGCCTCAACGCTTGAGGAAGCCACCGTACTTGGCCGCGAAGCGCGACACTCGGCCGCCGCGGTCCAGGAGCTGCTGGTTACCGCCGGTCCAGGCCGGATGGGTCCGCGGGTCGATATCGAGGTTCAGCGCCGCGCCTTCGCGGCCGTAGGTCGAGCGCGTCCGGTAGCTCGAGCCGTCGGTCATGGTGACGGTGATGAAGTGGTAGTCGGGGTGGGCGTCTGGCTTCATGGACCTGTCCGACCGACCTGAACGGCGGTTCGCTCTAAGATTGGAGATGGGCCGCGCACGAACGAGTGCGCCCGCCGGCGAGCGGCGGGCCGTGCAGAGCCGCGCTCTGTATACGAGGCGCCTCGCGGCGCCAACCCGCGACGTGGGCGCTGCGTGAGCGTAGAAGGCGCGCATGGTCGACACGTCTTCCGCTTCCGCCGCCGCCAGCCCTGCCGGCCGGACTGGCGCGGGCGCCGCCCTCGTCGCCGAAATGGGGGCGGCGCGCGAGCGGCGCGAGCGCACCCGCGACGTGCGGCCGCTCGCCCGGCTGCGACCCTATGTGGTGGCGCACCGGGGCGACGCGCTCCTGGCGGGGCTATTCCTCAGCCTCTCCACAGCCTCCACCCTGGCGCTGACGGGCGCGGCGCGGCTCGTCACCGACCACGGTTTCGCCGCGGGGTCGGCGGCGGCCGTCAACCGCTATTTCGTACTGGCGGTGGTGGTCGCCATGCTGCTGGCCGGGGCCACCGCCGCCCGGTTCTATTTCGTATCCAAGACGGGCGAGCGCGTCACCGCCGACCTCCGGCGCGACCTCTACGCCCACATACTGACGCTCGATCAGAGCTTCTTCCTGGGCGTACGCACGGGCGAGGTGCTGTCGCGCATGACCACGGACGTGGCGCTGGTGGAGAGCATGGTGGGGTCCACCGCCTCCATCGCCTTGCGCAACCTCCTGATGACCGCCGGCTCCATCGCGCTGCTGCTGGTGGTCAGCCCCAAGCTGACGCTGGGGGTGCTCTGCCTGGTGCCCCTGGTGGTGGCCCCGATCGCCATCTTCGGCCGGCGGGTGCGCGCGCTCTCCACCGCCGCCCAGGACCGCTTCGCCGAGGCGGTGGGCACCGCGGGCGAGAGCCTGGACCAGCTCGACACGGTGCAGGCCTTCAACCGCCAGCGTTCGGCGGCCGCGCGGTTCGCCGTGGCGGTCAACACCGCCTTCGCCGCCTCGCTCAGCCGCATCCGCGCGCGGGCGGCGATGACGGCGGTGGTGATCACGCTTGTGTTCGGCGGCGTGGCGGCGGTGCTCTGGCTCGGCGCCCACGACGTGGTGGCCGGGCGCATGTCGGGCGGGGCGCTGGTGCAGTTTCTGCTGCTGTCAGTCCTTGCGGCGGGAGCGGTGGGGGCGCTGGGCGAGGTCTGGGGCGAGGTGCAGAAGGCCTCGGGCGCCATGGTGCGCATCGGCGAGATCCTGGACGCGCGGCCGACCGTGCGCGCGCCCGTCGTGCCCAAGCCGCTTCCTGAGCCCGCGCGCGGCGACATTCGCTTCGAGGACGTACGCTTCCACTACCCCGGCCGGCCAGACCTGCCAGCGCTGGACGGCTTCACCCTCCACGTGCGCCCAGGGGAGACGGTCGCGCTGGTCGGCCCGTCGGGGGGCGGCAAGTCCACCGTGCTACGGCTCCTCCTGCGCTTCTACGACCCCCAGGGCGGGACGGTGCGGCTCGACGGGGTGGACCTGCGCGACGCCGACCCGGACGCGGTGCGCGCGCGCCTCGCGCTCGTGGCGCAGGACGCGGCGCTGTTCTCCGACTCGGCCGAGGCCAACATCCGCTTCGGGCGGGAGGACGCCGCGCCCGACGAGATCCGCGCCGCCGCCCTCGCCGCGGAGGCCGACAGCTTCGTCGAGCGCCTGCCGGGCGGCTACCATGCGCCGCTGGGCGAGCGGGGGCGCTCGCTGTCGGGCGGACAGCGCCAGCGCCTCGCGATCGCCCGGGCGCTGGTGCGCGACGCCCCCGTGCTCCTCTTGGACGAGGCCACCTCCGCGCTCGACGCCGAGAGCGAGCGCCTCGTCCAGCGCGCGCTGGACGAGGCCATGCGCGGGCGCACGACGCTGGTCATCGCCCACCGGCTGGCCACGGTGCTGCGCGCCGACCGCATCGCGGTGGTGGAGGCCGGCCGGGTGGTCGAGACGGGGGCCCATGCCGAGCTCGTGGCGCGGGGCGGGCTCTACGCCCGGCTCGCCGCCCTGCAGTTCGCCGGCGACGGCCGCGCCGCCGAGGCTCCGCCCCGGGCCGCGCTCACCGCTTCGGAATGAACGGGAACAAGGGCTTGCCGTGGGCGGAGGCGCTCGCCGGATAGGGATTTGCGACCGACCGCCTGATGATGCCCGCGGTGGTGTCGCTGACGCCGGTGATGATGAACTGCACGGCGAGGGCGGTCAGGATCAGCCCCAGCACCCGGACCACGATCATCGAGCCCACCTTGCCCAGCACCCGGCTGATGGCGCCGCTCGCCAGGAACACCAGGAGGCACACGAAGGAGATCGCGGCGATCGCCACGACCCCCGCCCCCATTCCCGGCCAGCCGTACTTGGACTGAGCCTCCGAGGAGAACAGCACGACCGCCGAGATCGCGCCGGGGCCGATCAGGAGCGGCATGCCGAAGGGCACGATCATCTTCTCGAACTCGCGCCGGGCGTAGACCCCGGGGTCGACGGGCTTGCCCTCCGCGATGTCCACAGCCACCGACGGGCTGAAGTCCTTGCGCGCCATGTCGAGGCCCAGCAGCAGGAGCAGGATGCCGCCCGCGATGCGAAACGCCGCCAGCGAGATGCCGAAGAAGCGCAGCAGCGTCAGCCCGCTGAAGAAGAACAGCAGCAGGAACACCAGCGCGAACAGCGAGACGTAGACCGCGATGCGCCAGCGTGCCTGCGGCCCCGCCCCCGTGGTCGCCGCCGCAAACAGGGGCGCGATGCCCACCGGGTCGATCAGCGCGAACAGCGCCACGAAGAAGTTGACCGCGAAGGCGGCTTCGCCCATCCCGCCCTCCCGAGCCGAAGCCGCTCGCGCGGCGGCGCGGGAGCTATAGTGCCCCGGCGTGCGCCCGCAACCACCGGAGCGCGACATGACCGCCGACCCCCGCCTCTACGTCGCCCTCGATCTTCCCAACCGTGCCGGCGCCGAAGCGATGGTCGAGCGGCTGGGTCCGGCGGTCTCGTCCTACAAGATCGGGCTGCAGCTCCTGGCGGGGGAGGGTATGGCGCTCGGTCGCGCGCTCGCCGCCGCCGGGCGTTCGGTGTTCCTCGACTGGAAGCTCCACGATATCGGCGCGACGGTGGAGAAGGCGGCCGCCGCCATCGCGGCGCAGGGCGTGTGCGACCTCCTCACCGTTCACGCCGAGCCGCAGGTCATGGCGGCGGCGGTGCGCGGCCGCGGCGGCGAGCGGCGCTGCCGCATCCTGGGCGTGACGGTGCTGACCAGCCTCTCCGACGCCGACCTGCAGGACCTCGGCTACGACCTCCCCGTCTCCGCCCTGGTCGAGCGCCGCATCCGCCAGGCGGTGGACGCGGGCCTCGACGGCGTGGTCGCCTCGCCGCAAGAGGCGGCGCTGGCGCGGCGGATCGGCGGGCCGGACTTCCTGGTCGTCACCCCCGGCGTGCGCCCGGCCGGCTCGGCCGCCGACGACCAGGCGCGCGCGGCGACGCCCGCCGAGGCCTTGGCGGCCGGGGCGAGCGCGCTCGTGGTGGGTCGTCCCGTCACCGCCGCGGCCGACCCCCGCGCGGCGGCGGAGGCGATCTCCACCGAGATGGCCGCGGCGGAGATGGCGGCCGCCTGACCTCAGCCGTGCTTGTGGCCGCAGTTGCAGGGCTTGGGCGCGGGCGGGGGCGTCCAGCCGCCGTGGCCGCCGCAGGTGTTGCAGCCGTGGCCGCCCCAGTTGCCGCCCTTGAAGCTGAAGCCGTTCTTGATGTTGACGTTCACGTTGGCGACGGCCTTGGCGTTGGCCTGGCTGTAGGCCGCTGACTGAGCGTAGGCGTTCGCGTTGGCCTGGGCCTGGGCGTGGGCCGCGGTGAAGTTCGAGATGTCGCCGAAGCCCTGCACCTCGAAGTTGCCGCCGGCGTAGCCGCCGCCGCCACCGCCGCCGCCTGAGGTGTCGCCCACGCCGCCGGAGAACTCACCGCCTACCGTCACGTACTCGGGCTGGGCGTAGGCGTAAGCGGGCACGCAGGCCGTCACGCATCCCACGACGGGCGCGGGGGGCGCGTAGCCGTAGGCCGGGGCCGGAGCGTAGGCGCGCGGCGCAGGGGGCGCATAGCCCTGGCCGTAGCCGTAGGCAGGGGCTGCGGGATAGGCGAGGGCGGCGTAGGCCGGGGCGGGACCGTAGCGGTCGCCGCTCGGCGCGGGGGCGTAGCCGTAGGGGCCGGCGGCGACGCAGCCCGCAACGCCGCACGCCAGGGCGGCGGTGGCGGGCAAGGCGGCCGAGGCGGCCAGGACGGCGGTGAGAAGGCGGGCCGACATGGAGGGCGTCTCCGAGGAGGGCGGGCGCCATGAGGAGCGCCCCGATGCCACCCTCCTCTCAAGACCGGCGCCGCTCCCGCCCCGCCATTCACACGCCTACCGGGCGAGCCCGCGAGGCTAGGATTCGCCGGACGCGGGAGCGGGTTCTCACCATGAGCGAGCTCTCCGACCACCGGCTCCCGCCCGGCGCGAGCCGGCCGGCCTGCGAGAGACGCTAAGCCTCAGAAATCTACGGCTATTCCCTTGCGCTCCCAGTCGCCGTAGCGCGTCGGCTCGGGGCCGGAGGGGCCGCCCTGCTCGCCCGGGCGCGCCTGCGCCTCCTCGGCGTCGCGGCGCGCCTGCGCCTCCTCAAGCGCGCGGAGGGCGGCGGGACTGAGCGACCGCTCGACAGGCGCCGTCCCGGGATCGGACGTGCCAGGGCGGGACGTCGAGGGAGAAGGCGGCGGGATCACGGTCGGCATGGCGGAAGCTCCTCGGCCCTACAGATAGGCGGCCGGAGCCGGCGCGGGAGCGCTCGCGCGGTCGGCGCGAGGCGACTATGTGCGTGCGCCATGAGCGTCACCCCCGCCCGTCCGCCCGCGCGGCGGCCGCCCCAGCGCCGAGCGAGCGCGCCTCCGCCCGGCCTGGACGCCCGGCGCGCGGCGCTGCGGCGGATCGAGGCCGCCCTGGCGCGCCGGGGCGGGGCGGAGGGCGACCGCGCCCTCCTCGCCGCGGAGGCCGCGCTCGACGGGCGCGACCGCGCCTTCGCCCGCCGGCTCGCCCAGGCGGTGCTGCGACGGGCGCCCTCGCTCGACCGGGTGCTCGACAGCCGGCTACAGCGGCCGCCGCCGCCGGAGGTGCGCGCCCTGCTGCGGCTCGGGCTGGCGCAGTTCGCGCTTCTGGAGACGCCCGCCTTCGCCGCCGTCTCCACCACCCTGGCGCTGGCGGAGGCGGAGCCGGCGACGCGTCCTTTCCGCGGCCTCCTCACCGCCGTCCTGCGCGGGCTCGACCGCGAGGGCGCCGCCGCCCGGCTGGCCGCCGAGCCGCCGGAAGGCGACGTGGCGCCGTGGCTCCTCGCCCGCTGGCGCGCCGCCTACGGCGAGGCGGCCGCTCTGGCGCTGGCCGCCGCCGGACGCGACGAACCGCCGACCGACCTCACCCCGCGCGATCCCGCGACGGCCCCGGCGCTGGCGGACGCGCTGGAGGGCGAGCGCCTGCCGACGGGCTCCGTGCGCGTGCGCGGGCGCGGCGATCCGAGCGGCTGGCCGAACTTCGAGGACGGCGGCTGGTGGGTGCAGGACGCCGCCGCGGCCATCCCCGCGCGGATGTTGGCCATGCGGCCAGGGGAGACCGCGCTCGACCTCTGCGCCGCACCCGGCGGCAAGCTGCTGCAGCTCGCGACCGCCGGCGCGCGCGTCACCGCCCTCGACCGCTCGGCCGAGCGGCTTAGCCGAGTCCAGGAGAACCTCCGCCGCACGGGGCTGGAAGCCGAGCTCGTGGCCGCCGAGGCCGCGGGCTGGGACGACCCGCGCCGCTTCGACGCCGTGCTGCTGGACGCGCCGTGCTCGGCCACCGGCACCTTCCGTCGCCACCCCGAGGTGCTGCAACTCGCCCGGCCGTCAGACATCGCGGGGCTCGCCGCCGCCCAGGCGCGCCTTTTGGACGCCGCCGCCGACCGGGTCGCGCCGGGCGGGCGCCTCGTCCTGTGCACGTGCTCGCTCGAACCGGAGGAGGGCGAGGCGCTGGTCGCGCCCTTTCTCGCGCGCAGGCCCGAGTTCCGCGTCACCCCCGCCCAGCCCGAGGCGCTGGGGCTTCCGCCCGAGGCGGCGACCGGGGCCGGAGGGCTGCGCCTGCGACCAGACCTGTGGGAACAGCGCGGCGGGATGGACGGTTTCTTCGCGGTCAGGCTGGACCGCGCCCCCTGACGTTCAGCGCGGGTTCAGCCGCCGGCGTCCATCCGACCACCCTCGCCCTCAGCCTCCCAGAACACCAGTCGCCCATGATCCGTGCAGCCCGCCCCCTCGCCGCCCTGCTCCTGTCCGGGCTGGCCGTCTCCGGCCTCGCCGCGTGCGAGAGCGACCTCGGGCCGTCGCGCTACGGCCCTTACGAGGCGGGCGTGCCCGCCCGGGTCGAGGAGGGGCGCGTTGTTTCCTTCCGGCCAATCCGCTTCGGCGATCCGCAGAACGTCAACGGCGCCACCACCGCGGGCGTGATCGGCGGCGGCGCGCTGGGCGCGTCGCTCGGCGGCGACACGGGCGGCAGCGTCGCTGGCGGCCTCCTGGGCGCGGTGGTGGGCGGCGTCGTCGGCCACGAGCTCGGCAAGAGCGGCGAGCGCAACGGCTTCGCCTATGTGATCCGCATGCGCGACGGGCGCCAGCTCGAGGTGCCCCAGGCCGACCGCTACCCCATCCCGGACGGGACGCGCGTCAACGTCGTGTTCGGTCCGCGCGTGCGGGTCGAGCCGATCGGCCAGGCCTACTACGGCCCGTCGCCTCCGCCGCCGCCGCCCCGCGCCTACTGACGAGCGCCCGCGGCGGATCGCCGACCCGGCTTGCGCCCTGGCGCAGGCGGGAGCTATCGCCTCCCCGATGGCCAAGCCGCTGCGCATCGCCCCGTCCATACTGTCGGCCGACTTCTCCCGCCTGGGCGAGGAGGCGGTCGCCATGGAGCGCGCGGGCGCGGACCAGCTGCACGTGGACGTGATGGACGGCCACTTCGTGCCCAACATCAGCTTCGGCCCGGTCGTGATGCAGGCGCTGCGACCCCACGTCTCCGTCCCCTTCGACGTGCACCTGATGATCTCGCCGGTGGATCCCTACCTCGACGCCCTGCGCGCGGCGGGGGCGGACGCCATGACCGTGCACCCCGAAGCGGGCCCGCACCTCGACCGCACCCTGCGCCGCATCCGCGAGCTGGGCGCGCGCGCCGGGGTGGCGTTCGATCCCTCCACCCCCGTCGAGGTGGTCGACGACCTGCTCGAACAGGTCGACGTCCTGCTCGTGATGACGGTGAACCCGGGCTTCGGCGGCCAGAGCTTCATCCCGGCCCAGCTGCGCAAGGTCGAGCGGCTGCGGCGCCTGGTCGAGGCCTCGGGGCTGCCCATCGACGTAGGAGTGGACGGCGGCGTCGACCCCCAGTCGGCGCGGCGCTGCGTGGACGCGGGGGCGGACGTGCTCGTCGCAGGGGGCTCGGCCTTTCGCGGCGGGCCGGGCGCCTACGCCGACAACCTCCGCGCGCTGCGGGGCGGACCCGCCGCCGCATGACCGCGGGCGCGGGCCGCGTCGCCGCCACCCTGTTCGCCCGTCGCGTGCGCGACGAGTGGTGGGGCGCGCCGGTGCACGCCGCGCTCTTGGGCCGCCCCGCCGCGGCGGGCTTCGCCATCGCGCCGCGGGACCCGCGTCCGGCCGACGCCGCGGAAGGCGCCTCTGTGCTCAAAGGTCGCTTCGCGTTCGCCGGGGCGGAACTCGACGCGGGGACGGGCGGCGACCCGTGGGACCGGCCCAGTCCCTCGCGCCGCTTCGCCGTCGAGCTGCACCGCTTCACCTGGCTGCCCGGCCTGCTGACGCTGGGCGAGGCGGGCGCGCTGGAGGCGCTGCGGCTCTGGCTCGGGTGGGAGGCGCTCTTCGGCCGCCGCCCCGAGCCCTTCAGTTGGGGCGCCGAGGTGCTTGAGCGGCGCGTCTTCCACCTCGCCTGCGGCGCAGGGCCGCTGCGCGCGATCGCCTCTGACGTGGAGACGGAGGCGCTGGCCGCCAGCCTGTCGCGCCAGGCGCGCCACCTCCTCGACCTCGACGACGGCCCCGCCCGCCGCGCCGAGCGGTGCGCCGCCGCGGCCCTCGCGGGGGCGGCGCTCGACGGCCCGGCCGGCGACGGACTGCTCCGCCGCGCCCTGCCCCGCCTCGCCGAGGCGCTGGAGGCGGCGGTGCCGCCCGACGGCGTCGTGCGCACCCGCGCGCCCGAGCAGGGGCTCGAGCTCCTGTTCGACCTCGCCGCGCTGGACGACGCGCTCGCCCAGCGCGGCCTGTCGCCCCCCGAGGCCGTGCCGCGCGCCGCCGACCGGCTGGGCGGCGCCATTCCCATCTTCCGCCTGGGCGACGGCGCCCTCGCCGCGCTGAACGGCGGCGGCCCCGGCGCGCCCGAGCGGCTGCGGGCGGTCGCGGCGCTGTCGGAGGCGGAGGACGCCTACGAACGCACGCCCCAGAGCGGCTACCACCGGCTGGAGGGCGCGCGCCTGCGCGTGGTGATCGACGCCGGGCCGCCGCCGCCCGAGGGCTGGAGCGTGTCCGCCTCCGCCCAGCCGCTGGGCCTCGCCCTTTCCTGCGGGCGCGATCGCGTGTTCGGCTCCGCCGGGTGGACGCCGGACGCCGCCGCGCCCGCGGGCCTGCGGCTGACCGCCGGCGGGTCGACGCTGGTGCTGAACGGCGCCTCGTGCGGGCGGCCGCTGACGGGCGCGTCGGCGCGTGCGCTCGGGCCGCGACTGGTGGACGGCCCGCTACGGGTGGAGGCGCGCCGGACCGACGCTCCCGGCGGCGTCTGGCTCGACCTCGCCCACGATGGCTGGGTCGCCTCCGACGGGCTCCTGCACCAGCGCCGCCTGTTCCTCGACCTGGAGCGCGAGGAGTTGCGCGGCGAGGATCGCCTCACGCCGGCGGCCGACGTACGCGCGCCGGAACGGGCGCGGTCCTTCGCCATCCTGTTCCACCTCGCGCCGGGGGTGGACGCCACCGTCGCGCGCGACGGGCGCTCCGTCCTCCTGCGCACGCCGCACGAGGGCGGCTGGCGGCTGCGCACCGACGCGCCGGAAGCGGTTCTGGAGCCCACCGTGCGGGTGGAGGCGGGCGTCGCGCGGCGGGGCCTGCAGGTGGAGCTGCGCGGCGTCACGACGCCGGGCGGGGAGGCGCGGGTGCGCTGGAAGCTCTCGGCGGTGGAGCCGCCCCCTCGCGCGCCCCGCGCCGCCGCACCCGAAGCGGTGCTCGACATGGCGCCCGCCTCCCCGTGAGCCCGCGCGCCGTCTCGGCCCCGTCGCCCCGACCCCCCGCGTTGGAAGCCGCGCTGGTCTACGCCTACGACGTGGGGCTGGCGGCGGCGGCGATGGCGGGCGTGCTCGCGGTGCGTTACCGGCTCGAGCACAAGCCGGCGCCCGACCATCTGATCTCGCGGTCGACCCTGGTGTTCGCCCTGGTCTGCGCGGGACTTTTCCCGCTGTTCCGCCTTCACCGCGCGCTGTGGCGGTTCACCGCGATCGCCGACCTCAGGCGCCTGTTCCTGGCGGTGGCGGCGGCCGACCTCCTGGTCTTGCCCGTGCTGTTCGCCTTCGACCGGCTGGAGGATTTCCCCCGCTCCACGCCGATCGTGCTCCTCCTCGTACTCTTCGCGCTCATGGCCGGAAGCCGGGCGCTGGCCCAGGCGCACGCACGGGGCGACCTCGGCGCGGTGCTGCGGCTGGAGCGGCGCGACCGGCCCGCCGCGGTGATCCTGGGCGGCCTCGCCGACGCCGCCCATGCGATCGAGGCGCTCCGACGCCGACGCGAGGGCGCGGTGCGGGTGGCGGGCGTGGTCTCGCTGGAGCCGGTCAAGGCCGGGCGCACCGTGCAGGGCGTCGAGGTCCTAGGCCCGCTCGACCGGCTGGGGGACGTGCTGCGCGCGCTCGCCGCGGGCGAGGGCGCCGCGCCGCAGGTCGTGGTGGCCGAGCGGCGCCCCTCGCGCGAGCTCCTGGAGGCGGTGGTGGCCGCGGCGGCCAGCGCCGGCGCCCACGTCAGCCGGATGCGCGAGGCGGGCGGGGGCGAGCTCGCGCCCGTCGGCGCCGCCGACCTCCTGGCGCGCCCGCCCCGCGTGCTCGACCCAGCCGCGCCCCGGCGGCTGGTGGAGGGGCGACGCGTGCTCGTCACCGGCGCGGGCGGCACCATCGGCTCGGAGCTGACGCGCCAGGTGCTGCGCCTCGGCCCCGCCGAGCTGACGCTGGTCGATGCGGGCGAGTTCAACCTCTACGCCATCGACGGCGAGCTCCGCGCGGCGGGTGCGGCCACCCCGTGGCGCGCCGAACTGGCCGACGTGCGCGACCGCGCGCGCATGGAAGAGGTGTTCGCCCGCGCGCGGCCCGAGGTCGTGCTGCACGCCGCCGCGCTGAAGCACGTGCCGCTCATGGAGCTCAACCCGACGGAGGCGGTGCGCACCAACCTCGGCGGGGCGGTGGTGATCGCCGAGCTGGCGCGCCGCCATGCCCAGGCGTTGGTTTTCATCTCCACCGACAAGGCGGTGAACCCCACCAACGTCATGGGCGCCACCAAGCGCGCCGCCGAGCAGGCGGTGGGCGCCATCGCCCGGGGCAGCGGCTGCCGCGCGGCGGCGGTGCGCTTCGGCAACGTCCTGGGCTCCACGGGCTCGGTCGCGCCCTTGTTCGAGCGGCAGATCGCGGCGGGCGGACCCGTCACCGTCACCCACCCGGACATGGTGCGCTACTTCATGACGGTGAGCGAGGCGGCGAGCCTCGTGCTGCAGGCCGCCGCCCTGCCGCGCGAGGAGGCCGAGGGCGGCGTCTACGTGCTCGACATGGGCGAGCCCGTACGGATCGAGGAGCTGGCGCGGCAGATGATCCGGCTGCACGGCCTGCGGCCGGGCGTCGACATCGAGATCGTCCACACGGGCCTGCGACCAGGCGAGAAGCTCTACGAGGAGATTTTCTACGACGCTGAGACGGTGCGGCGCACCGCCGCCGACGGCGTGCTCGCCGCCTCCGACGCCGCGCCGGACTGGGCTGCGCTTCAGCCACGGGTGGAGGCGCTTCTGCGCGCGGCGGAGAAGCAGGACGCCGCGGCCACACTTGCGGAGCTGCAGGCGCTCGTGCCGCAATTCATCCGCGCCTGACCCCGGTCGCCCGCTTGTGATCGCGCGGAAAGCGCCGGCTGCGCTAGGCTCAGCCTCGATGCATCGCCGCACCTTCTTCAGCCTGGCCGCGGGCGGCGCCTTTCTGCCGACGCTGGCCCAGGTCCCCTACACGAGCCTCGGGGCGCTGGGCGGCGGCGCGGCCGCCCCCGGCCTCACGCCCGCGGCCTTCGCCGCCTGGCTCGCCGACTTCGAGGCGCGCGCCGCGGCGGCGGGGCTTCCCGCCGACTTCCTGCGGCTGGAGCTCGCGGGCCTCTCTCCCGACCCCACCGCTCTCGCCCAGGACGCCCGCCAGCCCGAGTTCGCCAAGCCGATCAGCGCCTATCTCGCGGCCTCCGTGTCGGAGGGTCAGGTCTCGTCGGGGCGCGCGCACCGCCAGGCGGCCTGGCTCGACCCGGTGGCGGGGCGCTTCGGCGCGCCGGCCGAGATCCTGGTCGCCATCTGGGGCATGGAGTCGGGCTACGGGCGGGTGCAGGGCGACCACGACGTGGTCCGCGCCTTTGCGACGCTCGCCGCCCAGGGCCGCCGTCGCGCCTGGGCGGAGGGCCAGCTCCTCGTCACCCTTCGGCTGATCGCGAGCGGCGGGGCCACGCGCGACCAGCTGCGCGGCTCGTGGGCGGGCGCCATGGGCCAGACCCAGTTCACCCCGGAGGATTACGTCCGCTACGCCGTCGACGCCGACGGCGACGGCGCGCGCGACATCTGGCGCTCAGCGCCGGACGCGCTGGGCTCCTCGGCCAACTTCCTGCGCGAGAAGGCGGGCTGGCGCCTCGGCGAGGGCTGGCAGCGCGAGGTGCGCGCCCCCGCGCAGGGCTTCGACTACGCGCTGGTGGAGGCCCCGGCGCGCCCCTGGGCCGAGTGGCGCGCGGCCGGGCTCGTCACCGCCGACGGCGCCTCGCTTCGGCCCGCCGACGCCGCCGCGCCCGCCCAGCTTCTCATGCCCATGGGCTGGCGGGGGCCTGCTATCCTGGTCTTCCCCAACCACTTCGCCATCCGCGCCTACAACAACTCGGTCAGCTACGCCCTGGCCGTCGGGCTCCTGGCTCAACGCATCGCGGGCGGTCCGGGCCTCCTCACGCCCTGGCCCGACGACCGGCCCACCTCGCTGGACGATCGGCGCGACGCCCAGCTCGCCCTCCAGCGGCTGGGCTACGATCCCGGCCCGATCGACGGCGTGCTGGGTGCGGGCGTGCGCCGCGCCGCCCGGCGCTGGCAGGCGGCGCGCGGGCTGCCGGCGGACGGCTATCTGTCCTGGGAGCTGATTCAGCGGCTCCGGGCCGAGGCCGCGGCCGAGGCCGCGCCGCTGGCGGCCCCGCAGGACTTGAGCCCCGCCGCGGCTCCGGGGTAGAGCACCGGCATGGACACCGCCGCCACCCCCAACCTTGGCGAGGACGCCGCCCACCCCTCGCCCGCCGAGATGGAGATCAGCGAGCAGGTCTCGACCTACCGCTTCTTCAACGGGCTGGTGAAGTGGGGCTCGCTGGCGGTGGCGGTCGCGGTCCTGTTCCTCACCTTGGTGTTCTGCGCCCACGCGGGCCTCGTGCCCTCGGCGGTGGTGAGTCTCGTGGTGCTGGTCGCCGGTCTGGTCGGCCTTCGCAAAAAGGTCGCCGCCGACCCGGTGCGTTCGCCCGCCTAGACCCGCGGTCGCGTCGCTGGACAGCGGCGACGGCGCATTCCAAGCTCCCGGCGGCTGAGGGGCGCGTTCCGGCGCTCCGCCAGGGGAGCAGCATGGGCGCCCGGATCGCCGTCCTGCGGGAACGTCAGCCGGGCGAGGCGCGCGTGGCCGCGACGCCCGACAGCGTGCGCCGCCTCCTGGCGCTGGGCGCCGTCGTCGCGGTGGAGGCGGGCGCCGGCCGCGCCTCCAGCTATCCCGACGCCGATTACGAAGCCGCGGGGGCCGAGGTCGTCGCCGACCCCGCCGCGGCGCTGGAGGGCGCCGAGCTCGTGTTCGCCGTGCGCCCGCCCGCGCCCGATCTCCTGGCCCATCTGCCCGCCGGCGCGTTTCTCGTGGCGCTCCTCGACCCCCACGCCCGCCGCGCCGAGCTCGACGCGGCAGCCGGGCGGGGCGCCTCGGCGCTCGCCATGGAGCTCGTGCCGCGCATCAGCCGGGCTCAGGCGATGGACGCGCTCTCCTCCCAGGCCAACCTCGCGGGCTATCGCGCGGTGATCGAGGGCGCGCGCCTCTATGGCCGCGCCTTCCCCATGATGATGACCGCGGCGGGCACGGTGGCCGCGGCCAAGGTGTTCGTGATGGGGGCGGGCGTGGCGGGGCTGCAGGCCATCGCCACCGCGCGGCGCCTGGGGGCGGTGGTCACCGCCACCGACGTGCGCCCCGCCGCCAAGGAGCAGGTGGAGAGCCTGGGGGCCAAGTTCGTCGCCGTCATGGACGAGGAGTTCAAGGCGGCTGAGACCGCCGCCGGCTACGCCAAGGCGATGAGCGCCGACTACCAGGCCCGCCAGGCCGTGCTGGTCGGCGAGCATCTGCGCAAGCAGGACGTGGTGGTCACCACCGCGCTGATCCCCGGCCGCCCCGCGCCGCGCCTCGTCACCGCCGCCCAGGTCGCCGCCATGCGCGCCGGATCGGTTCTGGTCGACCTCGCGGTCGAGCAGGGCGGCAACGTCGAGGGCGCGCGACCGGGCGAGACAGTGGCGACGGCCAACGGCGCGCGCATCCTCGGCCTCTCCGACGTCACGGCGGGCGTCGCGGCCGACGCCAGCGGCCTCTACGCGCGCAACCTCGTGAGCCTGGCCTCTCTCCTCCTCGACAAGGCGGGCGCCTTCGCCCCTCAGTGGGACGACGACATCCTGAAAGCCGCGGTCGTCGTGCGCGAGGGCGCCGTGGTCCACCCCTCGCTGGCCCCGAAGGACGCGGCGCCCGTGCTTACCGCGCCCGGATCATGACTGGAGGCGCATGATGGAGCTGGTCGATCCCGTGGTGTTCCGGCTGGCGATCTTCGTCCTGGCCGTGTTCGTGGGCTATTACGTGGTGTGGAGCGTCACCCCCGCCCTGCACACGCCGCTGATGGCGGTGACCAACGCGGTGTCTTCGGTGATCATCGTGGGCGCGCTCCTGGCGGCGGCGGCCCACGGCGCGACGGGGGAAGGGACGCCCGCCCACGTTTGGATCTCCAAAGGCGCGGGCGCGGTCGCGGCGGCGCTGGCGGCGGTGAACATCTTCGGCGGCTTCCTGGTCACCCAGCGAATGCTGGCCATGTACCGCCGCAAGGACCGCACGGCGGGAGCGCGCCGGTGAGCGGGCGCGAAGCCCTGCATCTCCTCGCCATGACGGGGGCGGTGGCCGCCTTCGTCGTCTACGTCGTGGCGCTCCTGCGGCGGCCCACCTGGGTGCGGCTCCTCAACGGGTCGGGGCTCCTGTTCAGCGGGCTGGCGCTGGCGCAGCTGGCGGTGCTGGTGGCCGAGGCGCCCCCTGCGCTCGTCCTTCCCGCCGAGCTGGGGACGGTGATGCTCGTGCTCGCCGTCGCGGTGCAGGGGTGGTCGGCGCTGCGCAACCGTCGCGCCTGGGACGGAATCGACCGTCGGGGCTCCGCCGATACGGCCATGGAGGCCGCCCGGTGAACTCCAACCTCGCCGCCCTCCTCTACCTCCTCTCCGGCGTGCTGTTCATTCTGGCGCTGCGAGGGCTGTCGAGCCCGGAGACGAGCCGGCGCGGCAACCAGCTCGGCATGGCGGGTATGGCCATCGCGGTGGTCACCACGCTCCTGACGCTGTGGGGCCAGGGCGCGCTGGATCCGGTGACGGTGGCCTTGGTCGTCGGCGGCGTCGCCGTGGGCGGGACGGCGGGGGCGGTGATCGCGCGCCGCGTGGCGATGACCGCCATGCCCCAGCTCGTCGCGGCCTTCCACTCGCTGGTGGGACTGGCCGCGTGCCTGGTGGCGACCGCCGCGCTCTACACGCCCGCCGCCTACGGCATCGCGGACCCGGCCGGCGGAATCCGGCTGGAGAGCCTGATCGAGCTCTCGGTCGGCGTCGCCATAGGGGCGGTCACCTTCACGGGCTCGGTGATCGCCTTCGCCAAGCTCAACGGCAACATGAGCGGCGCACCCATCCTCCTGCCCGGCCGCCACGCCCTGAACATCGCCTTGGCGGTGGCGCTCGTGGCGCTGGTGATCGTGCTGAGCGTGTCGGGCGGGGCGGCGGTGTGGGCGTTCTGGGGCGTGTTCGCCCTGGCGCTGGTGCTCGGCGTGACGCTGATCGTCCCCATCGGCGGGGCCGACATGCCGGTCGTAGTCTCCATGCTGAACAGCTATTCGGGGTGGGCGGCGGCGGCGCTGGGCTTCACGCTCGCCAACACCACGCTCGTGATCACCGGCGCGCTCGTGGGCTCGTCCGGCGCCATCCTCAGCTACATCATGTGCAAGGGGATGAACCGCTCCTTCGTGAGCGTGATCCTGGGCGGCTTCGGCGCCTCGGCCGAGGCCGCCGCGGGCGGCGCGAAGGAGACGCGGCCGGTCAAGCAGGGCTCGGCGGAGGACGCGGCCTTCATCATGAAGAACGCCTCCAAGGTGATCGTGGTGCCGGGCTACGGCATGGCGGTCGCGCAGGCCCAGCACGCCCTGCGGGAGATGGCCGACACGCTGAAGGCCGAGGGCGTGGAGGTTAAGTACGCCATCCATCCCGTGGCGGGGCGCATGCCCGGGCACATGAACGTGCTTCTGGCCGAGGCCAACGTGCCCTATGACGAGGTGTTCGAGCTCGAGGACATCAACGCCGAGTTCGCCACCGCCGACGTCGCCTTCGTGATCGGCGCCAACGACGTGACCAACCCCTCGGCCAAGACCGACCCGTCGTCGCCGATCTTCGGTATGCCGGTGTTGGACGTGGAGCGCGCGCGCACGGTGCTGTTCGTAAAGCGCTCCATGGGATCGGGCTATGCGGGGGTGGAGAACCCGCTCTTCTTCCACGATAACACCATGATGCTGTTCGCCGACGCCAAGAAGATGGTCGAGGGCATCGTCAAGGCGCTCTGACGGGCGCAGGCGGCCTTCCGTAAGCGTGAAAGGGCGGCCGCCCCGCAGGACGGCCGCCCTTTCGCGTCTCGACAGCGGTTCAGGTCAAACGCTTCGGCCGCGCACCAGGTGCATGACGAGCGACACCACGAATAGAACCACGAAGATCAGGAACAGGATCTTGGCGATGCTGGCGGCGCCGGCTGCGATGCCGCCGAATCCAAGCACGCCGGCGATCAAAGCGACCACCAGGAAGATCAGAGCCCACTGCAGCATGTCACGCCTCCCCTAAAGCATCTAGACGGGGTTCAAACCCCCAGCGGGTCGGCAACGTGCGCGAGGCTTGACTGTTCCGTGACGCCCGCGCTCACCCTTGAGGCGCAGGATAGCGGTACGCCTCGCCCCGTCCCGCCGCCGCCTCGAACTGGCGATCGGCGAAGTCCCAGTTCACGATCTTGTCGAACCAGGCCTCGAGGTACGCTTTGCGATCCTGCTTGTAGTCCAGGTAGTAGGCGTGCTCCCACACGTCGACGCCGAGGATCGGGGCACCGTCGCGCAAGAGCGCGGTGTCGCCGTTGGCGGTGGAGAAGACCTCGATCGTCCCGTCGGGCTTGGCCTGCGCCCAGGCCCAGCCCGAGCCGAACTGCCCCACGCCCGCCGCCACGAACTTCTGCTTGAGTTGATCCAGGCCGCCGAAACGCTCGATCGCGTCGGCCAGCGCGCCCGTCGGGCGGCCGCCCCCCGGGGCCATCACGTTCCAGAAGAAGCCGTGGTTCCAGGCCTGGCCGGCGTTGTTGAACATCTTCTGGTCCGCCCCACCGCTCGCCTTGCGCACCAAGGTTTCGAGGTCGGACGCGCTGTCGTTCGCGTCCTTGAGGAAGGTGTTTACGTTGTTGACGTAGGTGGCGTGGTGCTTGTCGTGGTGGGTCCGCATGGTGGTCTCGGAGACCGCAGGTTCCAGCGCAGCGTAGTCGTACGGCAGGTCGGGCAGGGTGAAGCTCGTCATGCGGGGCTCCTCAAAGGACGGGGCGGACGCGCCGACGCGGGCGCCCCGTCGCGGTCCGCCCGGCGTCCGAGAGTATGGGCGGACTAGCGCTTGCGGTCGCGCTTATCCTTGCCGCCGCCGAGCGCCATCGCCGCCAGGCTGCCGGCGAGCGCAGGGCTCCTCAACGCGAGGAGACCCGCGGCCAACGCCGCGGCGGAGGCGGCGATCGGGCGTTCCCGCGCGAGATCGATAAAGCGATCGAGCCCCGATCCGGAGCCCGCCTGGGGACGCTTGTCGGGCTTGGGTCCCTTGAGCGCCTGCGTCGCGATGAGCGCGGCCACGCCCGCCAGGACGGCGGCGGCGAGCGCCACGCAGGCCGAAGCCCCCGCCGGCGTCAGATGATCCTTCAAAAGCGCGTAGACGGCGAAGCAGATGGCCACGACGAGAGCGCCCGTCGCGCCTAGGATCGCCCCCAGCGCGCCCGCCAGCGCCAGCAGTTTCCGCAGAATCACCGGCGCGATCCGGAGATCAGGAGACCCAGCAGGAACCCGACGCCCAGCGCCGCGAAGGTGGCGGTGATCGGGCGCTCCTGGACGCGATCCACCATGAACGCGCGCGCGTCCTCGAGCTGGTCGCCGGCGACCGCCGCGGCGTCCCGCCCGTGCTCGCGCAGGGAGCCCAGCCCGTCGTCGAGGAGCCCGCGCGCCCGGTCGCTGACCTGCGGAGCCAGCTTGCGCACGTGGTCGGCGAGGCGCTCGCCGTCGCGGCCGAAGTCGCGGGCGGAGCCGCGCGCGTCATCGGCGAAGCGCCGGGCGTCGCGGCCCAAGGCGTCGGTGGAGGAGGGCATGTCGAACGGCTCCGCTATGGTTCGCGGTCGGGCAACGTGTCCGCTCCGGCCCTGTTCCGCCGCGGCCTCCTGCGCAGGATCAGGCCGCGCGGCGCGACGCCCCCGGGTGGAAGAACAGCGCCTGGCCGATCGCCGCCTTCACCGTCTCCGGCTGGAAGGGCTTGGTGATCAGGAAGGTGGGCTCTGGCCGCTCGCCGGTAAGGAGGCGCTCGGGGAAAGCGGTGATGAAGATCACCGGCACGTCGTGGCGTCCGAGGATGTCCTTCACCGCATCGATGCCGGACGAGCCGTCGGCGAGCTGGATGTCGGCGAGGACGAGGCCTGGCGTGGCGCGCGCCACGGCGTCGACCGCTTCCGTCCGCGTGGCGGCCACATCCATGACCCGGTGCCCGAGCTCTCGCACCAGCGCCTCGATGTCGGTGGCGATCACCGGCTCGTCCTCGATGATGAGGACGTCGGTGGCGAGCTCGGCGTCGATCTCCTGCTGGGCTTCGGAGATGAGCGCCTCGATCTCGGAGGGGGGTGCGCCGAGGATCTGCCCGGCTTCGGCGGGATTGAACCCTTCCAGCGCCGTGAGCAGGAACGCCTGGCGCGAGCGCGGGGCTATGCGCATGAGCCGCCGCGAGGCGTCGCCCGCCTCGCGCGAGCCCAGGCTCTCGACATTGCCTTCGCCGCCGCCTTCAAGCCGCGCGCCCGTGCCGCCCCAGATGGTATGGAACACATGATAGAGCGCGACGCGGGGCGTCAGCTGAGGCGGCAGCTGCGCTTCGCCCGCGGCCAGCGCTTCCAGCGCGGCGCGCACGTAAGCGTCGCCCGCCGCCTGATCACCCGTCAGCGCCCGCGCATACCGACGCACGTAGGGAAGGTGCGGCGCCAGGCGTTCGAGTAGGCCCATGGTCGTCTCCGAGGCGTAGACACGCAGCCGCTGGGCCGGAGGGCCTGCGACCGTACGCCGCTAGTGTAGGCTGCCGAAGCGCTCCGTCAAAGAGGCGGCCGCCCGCGGCATGGGCGGAACCCCTCGCAAATGATGACGTTAGGACGCGCTGGCACGTCCCCCGGCCGCCCATGATCAACGTGTGATGACCGACCCTCGGCCCGAACCGCCGTCCGACGACGAACCCTCGCTGGAGGAGGCTCGCCTTCGCCAGCAGGCGATCGGAGTGAAGCTGCGGCAGATGTTCGACACCGTGGTGAACGAGCCGGTGCCGGACGACTTCCTCGAAATCCTTCGCCGGGCGGACGCGCCCAAGCCGAAGCCTTCGGATCCTCAAGGATGAGCAGGCGGCGGCTGCGCGAGGAGCCGTGAAGCGGCCGCATCGTCGGCGCTCGACCATCCGGATGCGGCTGGCGCTGGCGCTGGCGGCGGGCCTGACCCCCATCCTCGTCCTTGGCGCGCTGCAGGCCGTCACTGGTTTTAGGCGTGACGCCGCCGAGCGGCAGGAGAACCTCGTCCTCGCCGCCCAGCGCAGCGCGGTGGGGGCGCGCATTCGCATGGAGGGGGCCGTGGGCCTCCTCGAGACGCTGACGCCGCAGACGGCGGGCCTCGACTGCTCCCCGCGGCTGGCCGACCGGTTGGAGCACCTGCACGGCTACCTCAACCTCGTGCGCTTCGACGCCCAGGGCCGCGTGCGCTGCGCCGCCGCCGATGTTCCGCCCGATCTAGGTCGGCGGGACTCACCCTGGTTCCGCCAGCTCCACGCGGGCGCGCCGCTCGTGATCGCCAAGGCCGCCGGACCGGGCGAGCCGGCGCTGATCGACGGCGTGCGCGTGCTGGACGCCGAGGGCCGCTTCGATGGCGCGCTCGTGGCGGTCATGCCGCTGGCCTCTTTCCGCCCCGCGCTCGACGACCCGACGCTGCCTCCAGGCACGGAGGTGGCGCTGGCGGATGCGGCGGGTCGGCTCCTTCTCCAGACCGACCCGCGCGAGTTGGCGTCGCCCCCTGCAGGCTGGGCGGAGCGGGCCGCGCACGACGGTTCGGCGTTCTACCGCGCGCGCGACACGGCCGGGCGATGGCGCACCCACGTCGGCGCGCCGCTCTTGGACCGCGCGGTGTTCGTGGTGCTGTCGTCGCCGTCGCCATCGATCTGGTCGTGGACGCGCCTCAACCCCATCGCCACCCTGGTCCTGCCGCTGCTGGCCTGGCTGACGGCGTGGCTGGTGGTGTGGATCGTGGCCGACCGGGTGATCGTGCGCTGGCTGGCTTATCTGGAGCGCATCGCCGGCCTCTACGCCCGCGGCCGCTTCTCCGTGCGCGCGGTGCAGGCGCGCGAAGCCCCCGCCGAAATCCGCACCCTCGCCCAGACGCTGGACGACATGGCCGACGCCATCGTCGCGCGCGACCTCTCCTTGCGCGAATCGCTCAGCCAGAAGGACGCGCTGATGCGCGAAATCCACCACCGGGTGAAGAACAACCTCCAGGTGATCACGAGCCTCCTCAACATGCAGCAGCGCGCGCTGACCGACCCGGCGGCGCGCGCCGCCATGACCGACACGCGCCAGCGCATCACAGCCCTCGCCCTGATCTACCGCGCGCTCTACCAGAGCCCGGACCTGCGGCGCGTCGACGTGCGCCAGTTCCTGGAGGAGCTCCTGGCCCAGCTCCTCGCAGGCGAGGGCGGTCGCCCCGCCCCCGTTCGCACCGAACTCGTCGCCGACGACCTGGAGATCGATCCGGACAAGCTGGCGCCCCTGGCGCTGTTCGCGGTGGAGGCCATCACCGCGGCGCGCAAGCACGCGGGCGCGGGCGGCGGGTTGATCCGCGTCGGCTTCCACGTCGGCCCACAGGAGGTCGTGCTGGAGATTCGTGACGACGGCGTCGAGCCCTTGTCCGACGACGCGGGTCTGGCGAGCGTCGGCCGCACGCTGATGACCGCCTTCGCGCGCCAGCTGCGCGGGCGCGCGGAGGTGGAGACGGAGACCGGGATGGTGTCGCGGCTGATCTTCCCGCGGCCCGAGCCCGAGCCGGGCGAGCTGCGCCATCCGTTCGGGAACCAGGCGGCCGCCTGAGCCGTTGGGTGGCATCTTTTGGAGGGATATCCATGCGCACCCTGTTCGTCCTCGCCGCCGCCGCCGCCGCCATCACCGTCGCGGCCTGCAACACCGTCGCCGGCGCCGGCCGCGACGTCAGCGCCGCTGGGCACGCGGTGACCGACACCGCCAAGGACGCCGCGCACTAAGGCGAGGGGAGGCCGGGCGACCGGTCTCCCTTCCGATCTCGCTTGCAACGGCCGGCCGCTCGCCCGAGCGTCCGGCCGTTTCGCGTGGGCGGCGCTTCCGCCACGCGACGGGGGGCGGTAGCTCTGGTCCGTGCGGGAGAGCGGAGCTCGGATGGCGACGATCGCGGCGGACGTAGAGGCGGCGGCGCGGCCCTCCCTGGTGCGTGTGGTGGCGGCGTCGGCCGCCGGCACCGCCTTCGAGTGGTACGACTTCTTCGTCTTCGTGCCGCTGGCGTCGATCATCGCGCGCCAGTTCTCGGCCGGGCTGTCGGACCAGGCGGCCTTTTTGTTCGCGCTGGGCTCGTTCGCTGTGGGCTTCGCCTTCCGCCCCGTGGGCGCGCTGATCTTCGGGCGGCTCGGCGACCGGCGCGGGCGCAAGGGCGCCTTTCTGATCACCGTCAGCCTGATGGGCGGGGCCACGTCCTGCATCGGCCTCCTGCCCGGCTACGCCCAGCTGCAGGCGCTCTCGCCCGGGCTGGGGCTCCTCTCACCGCTCCTTTTCGTTCTCCTGCGCATGGCCCAGGGGATCGCCCTGGGCGGGGAGTACGGAGGCGCGGCGATCTACGTCGCCGAGCACGCGCCGGCTGAGCGCCGCGGCTTCGCCACGAGCTGGATCCAGGGCTCGGCGGCGCTCGGCCTGTGCGCCGCCCTCCTCGTGACGCTGGCTTCCCGCGCCCTGGTCGGCGAGGCGGCGTTCGCGAGCTGGGGCTGGCGACTGCCCTTCCTCGCCTCGGCCGGGCTCCTCGCCGTCTCGCTTTGGATCCGCCTCAGCCTGACCGAGAGCCCCGCCTTCCGGAAGCTGGAGTCGGAGGGCGGCCGGTCCGCCGCGCCGTTCCGCGAAGCGTTCGGCACCTGGCGCAACCTGCGGCTCGTGCTGATCGCGCTCGGCTCCATGATGGTGGCGCAGGGGGCGATCTGGTACGCGGCCTTCTTCTACGCCCAGGTCTTCATCGAGCGCGTGATCAAGGTCGCGCCGTCCCTGGTCAACGCCATCATGATCGCGGTGGTGGTCGCGTCGGCCCCGCTCTACGTGCTGTTCGGCTGGCTCTCGGACCGGGTCGGCCGCAAGTGGGTGATGACGGCCGGCACGCTCCTGGTGACGCTGGCCCTCTTCCCCGGCTTTCACCTGATCACCGCGCGCGCCAACCCGGCGCTCGCCCGCGCACAGCGCCTCACGCCCGTGGTGGTCGAGGCCGATCCCGCGCGTTGCTCCCTGCAGTTCGACCCGGTCGGCAAGGCGCAGTTCCGCACGGGCTGCGACCTCGCCAAGAGCGCGCTGACCGCCGCCGGGGTGAGCTACCGCACCGAGACGCAGCCCGCGGGCGCACCCGTGCGGGTGCATGTGGGGCCGACGGTGGTCGACTCGCCCGACGGCTCGACCCTGGCCAAACCGGCGCTCGCCCGGCTCAAGGCCGACACCGCGGGGCGGATCGGCGCCGCGCTCAAGGCGGCGGGCTACCCCGCCTCCGCCGACCCGGCGCGCACCGACATCGCCGGCGTGATCGCGGTGCTCCTGGTCTTCACCGTGGGCGCGTGCGCGCTGTACGGACCGCAGGCGGCGTGCCTCGTCGAGCTCTTCCCCACGCGGGTGCGCTACACCGCCCTGTCCTTGCCCTACCACGTGGGCACGGGCTGGGTCGGCGGCTTCCTGCCCGCCACGGCTTACGCGATGGTGGTGGCCTCCGGCGACATCTACTTCGGGCTCTGGTACCCGGTGATAGGCGGCGCGCTGGCGACCGTCGTTTTCGTGCTCTGCCTGCCGGAGACGCGGGGGCGCGACCTGCAGGCCTGACCGCGCGGCGCGGGCCGCTTGGCGGGGCCGGGGTCCGGGCGCTAGACAGCACGGCTCCGCACCGCCCCCTCCCCCTCAGCGCGACGACCATGGCCGGCCACTCCAAATTCAAGAATATTCAGTTCCGTAAGGGCGCCCAGGACAAGAAGCGCTCCAAGCTCTTCTCCAAGCTCTCGCGCGACATCACGCTGGCGGCCAAGCAGGGGCTGCCCGACCCGACCGCCAATGCGCGGCTGCGGCTGGCCATCAACGCCGCCAAGGCCGAGAGCATGCCCAAGGACAACATCGACCGGGCGATAAAAAAAGCCGCGGGCGGCGAGGCCGACCTGATGGAGGAGATCCGCTACGAGGGCTTCGGCCCGGGCGGGGTGGGGCTGATCGTCGAAGTCCTGACGGACAACCGCAACCGCGCGGCGGCCAACGTACGCTCCATCTTCTCCAAGCACGGCGGCGCGCTCGGCGAGACGGGGTCGGTCGCCTTTATGTTCGACCGCGCGGGCCAGATCGCCTTCCCGCGCGCGGCGGGGTCGGACGACGCGGTGATGGAGGCGGCGATCGAAGCGGGGGCCGACGACGTCGAGTCCGACGAGGACGGCCACCTCGTCTTCACCGCCTTCGAGGAGCTAGGGGCGGTCGCAGAGGCGCTGGAGGCGACGCTCGGAACCCCGCAGTCGACGGCGGTCGTGTGGCGGCCGAAGTCGCTGACGCCCGTTGAAGGCGAGGGTGCGCAGGGCCTCGTCAAGCTCATGGACGCGCTGGACGACGACGACGACGTGCAGACCGTCTTCCTCAACGCCGAATTCGACGACGCGACCACTGCGGCGATGGCGGGGTAGGGCGTCTCGTTCTGTGAGCGCGGAGGGGGCCGCCGTGCTCGGGCGCGTCAAGGGACGCTCCGCTCTTCGCTGCGCTCCGCCCTTGACCCGCCCTGCGCGCGACGGCTGACGCATGGGCGTCGGGACGCGGGGTGTCCCTTCTTACTGTTCGACAACGCCTCCGGCGGGTCGAACACAGGGCTGTGCCTGCGAAGGTCGGAGCCGGGCGACAGTCGAGCCCGAGCGGCTCGGTGGCTCGAGAGAGCGCCGCCCGCCGATGGCGGGCTCCGGCAGGCTACAGCCCTGTGTTCGACGCGGGCCGCAGGCCTAAGTCGAACTTGAACTAAGGGACGCCCCGCGTCCCGACCCCTCCGGTCAGCCGTCGCGCGCAGGGCGGGTCAAGGCCGAGCGAAGCGAAGCCTGCGCAAGCAGGTCGCCTTGACGCGACCGAGCACGGCGGCACCCCGCGCTAAGCGCCCGCCCCAAGGCGGATTACCCCGCGCCGAGGCCCCCCTCCCCCTTTAGCCCCCGCCCCGAACCGGCCTAACCTCCCTCCGCCATGCCTCCCGCCGACGACGCCTCTCCGCGCGCGCCCGACACGCCGGGCGCGACCAACGCCCCCGCCTATTCGGTGTCGGAGTTGGCCTTCGCGCTCAAGCGCACGCTCGAGGACGCCTACGGCCACGTCCGCCTGCGCGGCGAGGTGTCCAAGGTCACGCGCCACGCGTCCGGCCACGTCTACCTGTCGATCAAGGACGACCGCGCCTGCATCGACGGGGTGATCTGGAAGAGCGTGCGCGGCATAGCCGTTCGCCCGGAGACCGGCATGGAGGTGATCGTCACCGGCCGGATCACGACCTACCCCGGCCGCTCGCAGTACCAGATCATGATCGAGACGCTCAAGCCCGCGGGAGTCGGCGCGCTCCTGGCGCGGCTGGAGGCGCTCAAGGGCAAGCTCGCCGGCGAAGGGCTGTTCGCCCCCGACCGCAAGCGGCCGCTGCCGTCGACGCCGCTCGTGATCGGGGTGGTGACGAGCCCGACGGGTGCGGTGATCCGCGACATCCTCCACCGCATACGCGACCGCTGGCCGTGCCGGGTGGTGGTCTGGCCCGTGGTGGTGCAGGGCGAGGCGGCCTCCGCCCAGGTGGCCGCCGCGCTGCGCGGCTTCGACGCCCTGCCCTCCGGAGGCGGCGGCCCGGTCCCCCGCCCCGACCTCGTGATCGTGGCGCGCGGCGGCGGCTCGGTGGAGGACCTCTGGCCCTTCAACGACGAGGCGCTGGCGCGGGCGGTCGCCGCCTGCACCCTGCCGGTGATCTCGGCGGTGGGCCACGAGACCGACACCACCCTCATCGACTTCGTGGCCGACCGGCGCGCGCCCACCCCCACCGCCGCCGCCGAGATCGCCACCCCCGTGCGCGCCGAGCTCCTGGCCCAGCTCGCGGACGCCGGGCGGCGCACCGAGCGCTGCGTCCACGTGCGGCTGGAGCGCGGGCGCGAGCGGCTGCAGGGGGCCGCGCGCGGCCTGCCCCGCCCGGCGGACGTCCTGGCGCTGGCGACCCAGCGCTACGACCTCGCAGCCGGCCGGCTCGGCGCGGCCTTGGCGCGCAACGCGGCGGTGCACGAGCGCGAGCTGGCGGGCGCGGCGGGTCGACTGAGCCCCGCCTTCCTTCGCCGGAGCGGGCAGGCGCACGCTGCGCGGCTGCACGAGCTGGGGGCGCGCCTCGATCGCGCCGCCTCCCGCGCGGGAGACGCAGCGGCGCGGCGCGCGCGCCTGCCCGAGCTCGACGCTCGACTGCACGCCGCCGCCGACCGGAGGCTGGCGCGCTCGGCCGAGCGGCTGGGCGCCGCCGACGCGCTGCTGCGCTCGTTGCGCCCCGACCGCCCGCTCGAGCAGGGGTTCGCGCTCGTGCGCCGCGCCGACGGCCGCCTCGCCCGATCGCAGGGTGAGCTCACGGGCGGCGAGGCGGTGACCCTGCGCTTTCAGGACGGCGAGCGGGGCGCGACGGTGGACGGGGCGCTCCCGGCGGCGACGACCGGAGCCGAGCCGCCGCCCACGCCCGCATCGACGTCGCGCCCGCGTGTCTCGAAGGCCGCCGCCGCTCCGGGCCAGGGCGACCTCTTCTGAGAGGAATCCTTTTCGCGGGGCCGGCGTTGCGGACGGGAGGAGCCGCATCATGACCCGCTACTGCGTCCACGCCACCGACCACGATCCCCGCCACGAGCACCTGATCGAGGCGGGGTCGCCCCAGGAGGCGGCGGTGATCTTCGCGGAGCGGTGGCTCGCGCCCCGCCTGGCTTCGGGCGACGGGCGCATCGAGCTCGAGCTGCGCGACCTCGACCGCGGCGGGGTGAGACGGCTGGAGCTCGACCTCGCCGACGCCGCCTGACCTAGCGCTTCCGCCCGGCGTGGCGGCCCGCCCCCGCCCGCCTATATCTGCGCCATGGGTTTTCGACTTGAGCACCGGATCGGGATCGCCGCCCCCGCCTCGGCGGTGTGGGAGGCGCTCGCCGACCTCCCCCGCTGGGGCGAGTGGAACCCGCTGAACCCGCGCGCCGATGGAACGCTGCGGATCGGCGCGCCGCTGGAGCTCGCGCTCCACGTGCCGGGCGAGGCCGCGACGACGCAGAAGGTGCAGGTGGTCGACTGGGTGCCCTTTGAGCAGCTGGTGTGGACCGCGCGCTACGGCGGCGGCCTCGTGCGCTCCACCCGCTACATCGAGATCGAGGCGTTGTCGGAGACCGGGTGCATCGTCTCCAACGGCGAGCTGTTCGACGGGCTGGGCGCGCGCTGGATCTCCCGCTCGCTCCGCAGCCGCACGCGGCAGGGGTTCGCCGCGCTCGGCGAGGCGCTCAAGGCGCGGGTAGAGGGGCTGTGCGCGGCCGAGGCGGCGTGATCGACGAGCTCTACTCGCAGCGGCTCCTGGCGCTCGCGGCGAACATGCCGCGCGCGGGCCGGCTGGCCGCGCCCCAGGCTAGCGCCTCGCGCCACGCCAAGCTGTGCGGCTCCACGGTAACCACCGACGTGGTGCTGGAAGGGGGCCGCATCGTCGATTTCGCCCAGGACGTGCGCGCCTGCGCGCTGGGCCAGGCCTCGGCTGCGGTGCTGGGCGACGCCGTCGTGGGCGCCGAGCCTGCAGAGATCGAGCGGGCGCGCGACGCGCTGCGCCAGATGCTGAAGGCGGGCGGTCCGCCGCCGGAGGGGCGCTTCGCGGGGCTCGCGGCGCTCGCGCCGGTGCGCGACTACCCTGCGCGCCACGCCTCCACCCTCCTGGCCTTCGAGGCCGCGGCGGAAGCCGCGCGCGCCGCCGCGGACGCCGCGGGAGGCGGCTGAGCCACACTCGCGCCGCACCGCGGGAGCCCGGCCGGGCCCGGGGTGGCGGCGCGGCCCCACGGCGTGCTAGGCCCGATCGCGCCACAGGGGAGTTCCGCGTTGCCGGGCGCCTACGAACAGCTGATCCGGCGCGCCCACTCCGTCTACAAGGCCGCCCTCTCCCCGCTGTTCGGGCCGGCCTGCCGCTTCCTTCCCACCTGCTCGACCTACGCCTGCGAGGCGTTGATCGCCCACGGCCCTGTGCGGGGAAGCGCGCTCGCCGCGCGCCGCCTGTGCCGCTGTCGCCCCGGCGGCGGCTCGGGCTATGACCCCGTTCCCCTCACCTGGCCGCCCGCCCCGCGCGAGCGCGCGGCCCTCCGCTGCGACGCATGATCGACCTCGAGTTCCCCGACGGCTCCCACCGCCCGTTCGACGCGGGGGTGACCGGCCGCGAGGTGGCGGCGAGCCTCTCGACCTCGCTCGCCAAGAAGGCGGTGATCGTGCGGCTCGACGGGCGGCTGCGCGACCTCGACCGTCCGCTGACGGAAGGCGGGCGTATCGAGATCCTGACGCGCGACCACCCCGATGTCCTGCCGGTGATCCGCCACGACGCCAGCCACGTCATGGCCGAGGCGGTGCAGGCGCTGTACCCCGGCACGCAGGTGACGATCGGCCCCGCGATCGAGGACGGCTTCTACTACGACTTCGCGCGCGACGCGCCGTTCAGCCTCGACGACCTGCCGAGGATCGAGGCCAAGATGCGCGAGATCGTCGCGCGCGGCGAGCCGATCACGCGCGAGGTGTGGGACCGCGACGCCGCCATCGCCCATTTCGAGGGGGTGGGCGAGCGCTACAAGGCCGAGATCATCCGCGACCTGCCGGAAGGGGAGGAGATCTCCATCTACCGCCAGGGCGCCTGGCTCGACCTGTGCCTCGGTCCCCACCTGCCCTCCACCCGCTATGTCGGCTCGGCCTTCAAGCTGACCAAGCTCGCCGGGGCCTACTGGCGTGGCGACGCGAACAACGCCCAGCTGCAGCGCATCTACGGCACCGCCTGGGCCACCGACGCCGACCTCGCCGCCCACCTCGAGCGGCTGGCGGAGGCCGAGCGGCGCGACCACCGACGCATCGGCCGCGCGATGGACCTCTTCCACATGCAGGAGGAGGGGCGCGGCATGGTGTTCTGGCACCCCAACGGCTGGACGCTGTGGCGCGAGCTCGAGACCTATCTGCGCCGCCGCCTCGCCGCCGACGGCTACCAGGAGATCAAGACACCCCAGATCCTCGACCGCTCGCTGTGGGAGCGCTCGGGCCACTGGGAGAAGTACGCCGCCAACATGTTCACCTGCGAGACGGTGGAGGGTGAAGTCCTGGCGGTGAAGCCGATGAATTGCCCCGGCCACGTGCAGGTGTTCAATTGGGGGCAGACCAGCTACCGCGACCTGCCGATCCGCTATTCCGAGTACGGGTCGTGCCACCGCTACGAGCCCTCCGGCGCGCTGCAGGGCTTGATGCGGGTGCGCGCCTTCACCCAGGACGACGCCCACATCTTCTGCCGCGAGGACCAGATCGTCGACGAGACGGCGCGTTTCTGCCGCCTGCTCCGTTCGGTGTACGAGGATCTTGGCGTCGAGCTGCACAGCGTGAAGCTGGCGCTGCGCCCCGACATGCGCGCGGGCGATGACGCGACCTGGGACCTCGCCGAGGGCCAGCTGAAGGCGGCGGCGGAGGCGGCGGGAGAGGCGATCGAACTCCTCCCCGGCGAGGGGGCCTTCTACGGTCCCAAGCTCGAGTTCCACCTGCGCGACGCGATCGGCCGCACGTGGCAGTGCGGCACCCTGCAGCTCGACTTCGTCCTGCCCGAGCGGCTGGACGCCGCCTACGTGGCCGAGGACGGGGCCAAGCGCCGCCCCGTCATGCTGCACCGGGCGATTTTCGGTTCGTTCGAACGGTTCCTGGGCATCACCATCGAAAACTACGCCGGCGCCTTCCCCTTGTGGCTGGCGCCCGTGCAGGTGGTGGTCGCCACAATCACGTCCGATGCCGAGGCGTATGCTCGCGCGGCGGGCGAGCGGCTGCGGGCGGCCGGGCTGCGGGTCGAGGTCGACGTGCGCAACGAGAAGATCAACTACAAGATCCGGGAGCACTCGTTGGCCAAGGTCCCGCTGATTGCGGTGGTCGGCCGCAAGGAGGCCGAGACGGGCCAGCTGGCCCTGCGGCGGCTGGGGTCGGATCGGCAGCAGATCCTGTCCCTGGAAGAGGCCGCGGCGGGTCTGGCGCAAGAGGCCCAGGCCCCCGACCTGCGCCGGAGCGTCGGCGCACCGCATGCGGCCCCGGCCCACAGCGAGGCCGCATGAACAGCCTCGTCCGTCCGCTCAGCGGGGGGCTGGTCGCCTCCACCTGGCATGTCGACGCTCGGCTGGAGGTCGGCGTCACCGTGGTGATGGTGGTGTTCCGCACCGGCCCCGTGCTCGCCAAGAGCCTGCGCCGCGTGTTGCGCGACGAGATGGTCGACGAGTTCGTGATCATCGACAACGGCTCCACCGACGAGGAGGAGGCGGTCCTCGACGAGGCGGCGCGCGAGCCCAAGGTCACGCTGGTGCGCGGCCACGGCAACATCGGCTTCGCCCGCGGAGCCAACATGGGCGCGGGCGCGGCGCACGGCCGCGTGCTCGTTTTCCTCAACCCCGACGCCATGCTGCAGCCCGGCTGCGTCTTGGCGCTGAAGAACGCGCTGACGGCGCAGGTGCGGCCCTGCATCGTGGGCGCGCGGGTGATGAACACCGACGGCACCGAGCAGCGCGGCGCGCGCCGCGGCGAGGTGACCCCCGTCACGACACTCCTCAGCCTGACGCAGCTGTCGCGCCGGCTGCGGGCGTTCAAGGGCTACGAGATCCACCACGAGGACGATCCGGCCCCCGGTGAGCCGCTCTCGGTGCCGACCATCTCCGGCGCCTGCTTCGCCATGACCCGCGCCGACTTCGCCGCCATGGGCGGCTTCGACACGGGCTATTTCCTCCACGTGGAGGACGTCGACCTGTGCTGGCGCGTGCGCCAGTCGGGGGGCGACGTCTTGTTCCAGCCCGCCGCGCGGGTCACCCACCTGGGCTCCACGAGCCGGAGCCACCCCATGAAGGTGGAGTTCCACAAGGGCGTCGGCCTCGCGCGCTATTTCCGCAAGCGCGCGGACAACAAGCGCCGCAAGCTCCTCGCCTATCTGCTGGCCGTGCCCATCATCGTGGTCTCGGTCGCGCGCCCGCTGCTGCGGGGGCTGGCGCCCCGGCGCGAGCCCGGCTGAGCCGCCGCGTTCAGGCGCGCGGCGGGAACGCCCCCGCGCGCGCCAGCGCTCCCGGGACGGGGCGGCCCAGCCGATCGGCCACCCAGCGCGCCGTGTCGATCAGAGCGTCGAGATCATAGCCCGTGTCGATCCCAGCGCGGTGGAGCATCCACACGAGGTCTTCGGTCGCCACATTGCCCGTGGCCCCGGGGGCGAAGGGGCAGCCGCCGATCCCCCCGCAGCTCGCGTCCAGCACGTCGACGCCCGCCTCCACCGCGGCGTAGGCATTGGCGAGCGCGGTGTGGCGGGTGTCGTGGAAGTGCATCCGCAACCGGGCGCCGGGGGCCGCCTCGCGCGCCGCCTCGATCCGCGCGCGCACCGCCCAGGGGTCGGCCGCGCCGATGGTGTCGGCCAGCGCGATCTCCCCGATCCCCGCGGCGTGCAGGTCGCGCGCAATGCCCGCCACCCGCGCCGCGGGCACCTCGCCCTCGAACGGGCAGCCGAAGGCGACCGAGATCACCGCCGAGACGGGCGGCCCCTCGTGGCGCGCGCGCTCGGCAATCAGCCGCGCCACATCGAGCTGTTCGGCCGTCCCCGCGCCCTGGTTGCGCTGTCCGAAGCCGTCGGTGGCGCATACCACGACGTTGGCCTCGTCGCAGCCCGCCTCCACGCAGCGCGTCCAGCCGCGGAGGTTGAGCACGAGGCCGATGCGGGTGCGGCCCGGCGCGCGGGGCAGCGCCGCCATGATCTCCTCGGCCCCCGCCATCTGCGGCACGCGCGCGGGGTTGACGAAGCTCACCGCCTCCAGCCGTCGCGCGCCCGCCGCCTCCAGCCGCGCTATGAACTCCAGCCGCTCGGCCACGGGGAGCGCGCGCGCCTCGTTCTGCAGGCCGTCGCGCGGGCCCACCTCCACGATCTCCACCCGCCGCTCCATCCGAGCGCTCCTTCGCGTCGCCGACGGCGCCCCGCCTAGCACCCGGCGCGCCGTTCCGCGCGGGATGGATCGCGGCTAGACGCACGCCGTGACTTCCTCCCCCTCCCCACTCGGCCCGGCGCCCGCTCCCGAGGTGAGCGTGATCGCGCCGGTGTTCGACGAGGCGGGGGCGGCGCCCGATCTCGCGCGCGAGATCGATCGCGCCTTCGCCGGGCGGCCGTACGAGATGATCTTCGTCGACGACCGCTCGCGCGACGACACCTGGGCGCGTCTCTGTGCGCTCAAGCCCGAGCTGCCGGCGCTGCGCGTGCTGCGCCACGCCCGCAACGCGGGGCAGAGCCGGGCGCTGCGCACGGGGGTCCTCGCCGCCCGGGCGCCGGTGATCGTCACGCTGGACGGCGACGGGCAGAACGACCCCGCCGACGCGCCGCGCCTCGTCGCCCGGCTCCTGGCCGAGCCTGGGCTGGCGCTGGTCGGCGGGCGGCGCGCCCAGCGACGCGACGGGGCGGCCAAGCGCTGGGCCTCGCTCATCGCCAACGGCGTGCGCCGGCGCCTGCTGGACGACGGGGCGGACGATACCGGCTGCGGCCTGAAGGCGTTCCGGCGGGAGGCGTTCCTGGCGCTGCCGTACTTCGACCACATGCACCGCTATCTGCCGGCGCTCGTGCTGCGCGACGGGGGGCGGGTGGCGTTCGAGGATGTGGGCCACCGACCGCGCACCAGCGGAAGGTCGAAGTACACCAACCTCGGTCGCCTGGCGGACGCCGCCTCCGATCTCGCGGGTGTGGCGTGGCTCCTGCGCCGCGCCCGCGGCCCGGGAGCCGTGGAAGAGGGCTGAGGGGCCGCCGTTAACGGCGCGCACATGCCTCGGCCTCAACCTGGGCGTCGGTCGCCCCATGGGGGACGACGAAAAGGCTCACGTGTTGCGGCTGCGTCACTTACGCGCGGGTGCGGCCTTGGGTATAGGAACCAAGGACTCCGGAGCGCCGCGGCGACCCGGCGAGAAGGGCAGAGAGGGCTCGTTGATGAAAGCTAAACTGATGGCGGGGGTCGCGCTGGGCGCGGCGCTTGTCGGGACCGGGGCCTACGCCGCCCAGCCGAACGGCTTCTACGTCGGGGTTGACGGGGGCTACCGCGAGCAGATCGGCGGCGGGATCCACACGTCGACGTCGGGCAACGCACCGGACGGTTCGCCCTTCGGTTACAAGTTCTCCCGCGACAACGACTGGACCGGGTTCGCGCGCCTCGGCTACCAGGTCTCGCCGCACTGGCGGGTCGAGCTGGAAGGTGGCTACCGCCCCGGCGATCTCACCTCCATCCGCGGCTCCAGCAACCGCGCCCAGCCCTACGCCCTGTGCACGGCCGGCGTCGTGCGCTCGGCCGCCTCGCCCGGTTGCGGCCAGCCAGACGGCAGCCAGGACGAATACTCGGCGATGGCGAACGTCATCTACGACATCCTGCCCGACTCGAAGATCGATCCCTTCATCGGCGTGGGCGTCGGCGTTTCCTACATGGAGACCAAGTTCAGCGGCCAGTTCAGCGGCGTTCCCGCCGGCCAGGCCGCCATCCAGAACCTGACGTCGAACACCGACGACACCGCCTTCGCCTACGGCGGCCTGGCGGGCGTGTCCTACCACGTGACCAACCGCCTTTCGGTGGACGTGGCCTACCACTACATCCGCACCGCCGACCACAAGTGGGCGTCGCAGGGCGACGGCTCGATCCAGCCCGGCACCTTCCGCGGCCATTACGAGGACAACTCGGCGACCGTCGGCCTGCGCTGGAACTTCGGTCCGGAAGCGGCCCCGCCGCCCCCGCCGCCTCCGCCCCCGCCGCCGCCTCCCCCGCCGCCTCCGCCCGAGGCTGCGCCTCCGCCCGCGCCGGCCGCCCCCGAGGCGCGTCAGTTCGTGGTCTACTTCCCGTTCGACCAGTCGATCCTGACCACCGACGCTCAGTCAGTCGTCCAGGCCGCGGCCCAGTACGCGTCGCAGGGCAACGCCACGCGCATCGTGGTCGTCGGCCACACCGACACCTCGGGCTCGGCCGCCTACAACGTGCGCCTGTCGGAGCGGCGCGCCCGCACCGTCGCCGATGCGCTGGTGGGCCTCGGCGTCAACCAGCAGGCGCTCGCCGTCGACTGGAAGGGCGAGGCCGATCCGGCGGTCGCCACCGGCGACGGGGTCAAGGAGCCCCTGAACCGTCGCGCCACCATCGACATCAACTTCCAGTAACCACGACCCGCGACCCCGGCCGGGACTAACCCCGGCCGGGACCGCACACCCTCTCCAGAGCCCGGTCGCGCACCCCGCGGCCGGGCTCTGTCGTTGGGCGCTCAGCGCGGCGACCCCGGCCGTCGACCCGGCCGGGAGCGGCGGCTAGGAACGCGCGTGCCCCTCCCTCCACCCACCCCGGCGGACGCGCACGATCCGCTCGCGCCCTTGCACGGGCTGCCGGTCGCGCAGGCGGCGCGTGCGATCCTGGGCTGGACGCTCCTCGTCGACGGCGTCGGCGGGCGCATAGTGGAGACCGAAGCCTATGACGCCGCCGACCCGGCCTCACACAGCTTCGGCGGCCCCACCGCACGCAACGCCGCCATGTGGGGTCCGCCCGCCTGCGCCTACGTCTACCGCATCTACGGCCTGCACTGGTGCCTGAACCTCGTGGCCGGTCCCGAGCCGGGGGCGGCGGTGCTCCTGCGCGCCCTCGAACCGACGCACGGCCTCGACCTCATGCGGACGCGCCGCGGCGGGGACGATGCGCGGCGCCTGTGCGCCGGGCCGGGGCGGCTCTGCCAGGCGCTGGGCGTTGATCGCGTGCACGACGGCCTGCCGCTCGACCAGCCGCCCTTCACCCTCCGGCGCGGGCCGCCGCCGCCGGAGGTGAGCGTGGGCCCGCGCATCGGGGTGACCAAGGGCGCCGGCACGCCGTGGCGGTTCGGCTGGGCGGGATCGCCGTGCCTCAGCCGGTCGTTCCCGCGCTGACCGTCGCCGCCCGGCTCGCCAGGGAGGCGCGCGCGCATGACAAGCGCGCGCCGCCCCGCCTACAGTCCCGTCAACTCCGCTGGAACCGCTTCCCCTGACCGCGCCCACCCTGCTCCGCCGCCCCGCCGCCGCGCCCGACGATCTGCCGCCCTTCGCCGCGCGCATCAGCGAGGCGCTGGTGCACCGCATCGGCAAGGACGCGCGCGCCGCGCGCCCGCACGACTGGCTGGCCGCCACCATCTTCGCCGTGCGTGACGATGTGATCGAGCGGTGGATGGCCTCCACCCGCGCCGCCCACGCCGCGGGGGCCAAGCGCGTCTATTACCTCAGCCTCGAGTTCCTGATCGGCCGCCTCCTGCGCGACGCGCTCTCCAATCTGGGCGTGATCGAGGAGGCGCGCGCCGCGCTGGCCTCGCTCGGCGTCGAGCTGGAAGTGATCGAGGAGATCGAGCCGGACGCCGCGCTCGGCAACGGCGGCCTCGGGCGCCTCGCCGCCTGCTTCATGGAGAGCCTGGCCTCGCTGGACCTCCCCGCCTACGGCTACGGTATCCGCTACGCCAACGGCATGTTCCGCCAGCGCATCGACGACGGCTGGCAGGTCGAGCTGCCCGAGACCTGGCTGGCCTACGGCAATCCGTGGGAGTTCCAGCGACGCGAGAGCAGCTATCCCATAGGCTTCGGCGGCGAGGTGCGCGCCGACGAGGCGGGCCTTTCCAAGTGGGAGCCGGCCGAGCGGCTGATCGCGGAGGCTTTCGACACGCCGGTGGTGGGCTGGCGCGGCGCCCGGGTGAACACGCTCAGGCTGTGGAACGCGCGCGCGCTCGATCCCATCAAGCTCGACCGCTTCAACGCCGGCGACCACCTGGGCGCCCTGGCCGACGCCGCCCGAGCCGAGACGCTGACGCGCGTGCTCTACCCCGCAGACTCGACGCCTGCGGGCCAGGAGCTCAGGCTGCGCCAGGAGTACTTCTTCTCGTCGGCGTCGCTGCAGGACATCGTGCGCCGCCACCTGCAGTACTTCGGCGACATCCGTACCCTGCCCGACAAGGCGGCGATCCAGCTCAACGACACGCATCCGGCCGTGTCGGTCGCCGAGTTGATGCGCCTCCTCGTCGACCAGCACGACATCGGCTTCGACGAGGCGTGGAGCCTCTGCCAAGCCACCTTCGGCTACACCAACCACACCCTCCTGCCCGAAGCGCTGGAGAGCTGGCCCCTGCCGCTTTTCGAGCGACTGCTGCCGCGGCACATGCAGCTGGTCTACGCCATCAACGCCAAGCTCTTGAAGACGGCGCGCCAGGCAGGACTGTCCGACGGCGAGCTCTCAGCGGTGTCCCTGATCGACGAGGGCGGCGAGCGTCGGGTGCGCATGGCCAACCTCGCCTTCGCAGGCTCGCACAGCGTGAACGGAGTGGCCGCGCTCCACACCGAACTGATGAAGACCACCGTCTTCAAGGACCTGCACGCCCTCTACCCCGAGCGGATCAACAACAAGACCAATGGCATCACGCCCAGGCGCTGGCTCCTCGAATGCAATCCCGGGCTCACCTCCCTCCTGCGTGAGACCATCGGCGATGGCTTCCTGGACGACATCGGCCAGTTACAGGCGCTGAACGCCCATGCCGACGACGCCGCCTTCCAGGAGCGGTACGCCGCGGTGAAGCGCGCCAACAAGGCCGAGCTCTCCGACCATCTGCGGCGCGAGCTGGGCGTCCGGCTCGACCCCGACGCGCTCTACGACGTGCAGATCAAGCGCATCCACGAATACAAGCGCCAGCTCTTGAACCTCGTCGAGACCGTCGCGCTATACGATCAGATGCGCTCGCACCCCGAGCGGGACTGGACGCCTAGGGTGAAGATCTTCGCCGGAAAGGCGGCGTCGAGCTATCACAACGCCAAGCTGATCATCAAGCTGGCGAACGACATCGCCAAGAAGGTCAACGCCGACCCGGCGATCGGCGGCTGCCTGAAGGTGGTGTTCGCTCCCAACTACAACGTCTCGCTGGCCGAGCTGATCGTGCCCGCCGCCGACCTCTCCGAGCAGATCTCGACCGCGGGGATGGAGGCGTCGGGCACGGGCAATATGAAGCTTGCCCTCAACGGCGCGCTGACGATTGGCACGCTGGACGGAGCCAACATCGAGATCCGCGACCGGGTGGGGGCGGACAACATGTTCATCTTCGGCCTCACCGCCGATGAGGTCGCCGCCAAGCGCGCCGGCGGCTATACGCCGCGCGAGGTGATCGCGGGCTCCAAGGAACTGGGCCAAGCGATCGCCGCGATCGCGTCCGGCGTGTTCTCCCCCGACGACCGTGGCCGCTACGCCGAGCTGATGGGCGGGCTCTACGACCACGACTGGTTCATGACCGCGGCGGACTTCGACGGCTACCACTCGGCCCAGCGCGCGGCGGATGCGGTGTGGCGCGACCCGGGGCGCTGGCGCGCCATGGCCATCCGCAACACCGCCAACATGGGCTGGTTCTCGTCGGACCGGACGATCGGCGAGTACGCCCGCGACATCTGGGGCGTGATGTGAAGCCCGCGGCCGGCGAGCTCGAGGCGCTCACCGCCGGCCGCCACGCCGACCCCTTCCGCCTGCTCGGCCCCCACGCGGGGCCGGCCGGCGTGTTCGCGCGCACGCTGGTTCCGGGCGCGGAGCAGGTGACCGCCCACACGCTGGGCGGCCAGGCGGTGGGCGAGCTCGCGCCCGTGGCGGACCACCCCGGGCTGTTCGAGGGCGTGCTGCCCGGGCTGGACGCGCCCGAGCCCTTGCGGCTGCGCGCGCGCGGCGGCGGGGCGGAGTGGTGGACCACCGATCCCTACAGCTTCGGCCCCGTGCTGGGCCCGGTCGACGACTTGCTGCTTGCGGAGGGCACGCACAATCGCCTGTTCGACAAGCTGGGGGCTCACGCGCTGGAGCACGAGGGCGCGCACGGCGTGCATTTCGCCGTCTGGGCGCCGGACGCGGAGCGCGTGTCGGTGGTCGGCCCCTTCAACGACTGGGATGGTCGCCGCCACGTGATGCGCCGCCGCTCCGACGTGGGAGTGTGGGAGATCTTCCTGCCCGAGGTGACGCCGCTCACCCCCTACAAGTTCGAGCTCCTTGGCCCCGGCGGCGCGCCCCTACCGCTGAAGGCCGACCCCTTCGCCCGCCGCTCCGAACTGCGCCCGTCCACCGCCTCTGTGGTCGAAGCGCCCACCCGCCACCAGTGGGGCGACGCGGCGCACCGAGCGCACTGGGCGAGCGTGGACCCGCGACGCCAGCCCATGTCGATCTACGAGGTGCACCCGGGCTCGTGGCGCCGCCGGCTCGACGGGTCGTTCCAGAGCTGGGACGAGATGGCGGCCGAGCTGATCCCCTATGTGGTCGACCTGGGCTTCACCCACATCGAGTTCCTGCCCGTCTCCGAGCACCCTTACGACCCGAGCTGGGGGTACCAGACGCTGGGCCTGTATGCGCCGACCGCCCGCTTCGGCGAGCCGGAAGGGCTGATGCGCTTCGTCGACGGCGCGCACCGCGCGGGGGTGGGCGTGATCCTGGACTGGGTGCCCGCCCACTTCCCGACCGACGCCCACGGCCTGGCGCAGTTCGACGGCACCGCGCTCTACGAGCACGAGGACCCGCGCCAGGGCTTCCACCCCGACTGGAACACCGCGATCTACAACTTCGGCCGCAGCGAGGTGAAGAGCTTCCTCGTCAACAACGCGCTCTACTGGCCCGAGCGCTTCCACATCGACGGGCTGCGGGTGGATGCGGTGGCGTCCATGCTCTACCGCGACTACTCGCGCAAGGCGGGCGAGTGGGCCCCCAACGCCGAAGGCGGGCGCGAGAACTGGGAAGCGGTGGAGTTCCTCCAGGCCGCCAACCGCGAGGTCTACGGCGCGCATCCGGGCGTCTTCACCGTCGCCGAGGAGTCGACCGCCTGGCCAGGCGTCACCCGCCCCGCGCACGAGGGCGGCCTGGGCTTCGGCTTCAAGTGGAACATGGGCTGGATGCACGATACGCTGAGCTATTTCAGCCGCGACGCCGTGCACCGCCGCCACCACCACGACGAGATCACCTTCGGCCCGAGCTACGCCTTCTCCGAGAACTTCGTCCTGCCGCTGAGCCACGACGAGGTGGTGCACGGCAAGGGCTCGCTCCTCGCCAAGATGAGCGGCGACGACTGGGGTCAGTTCGCCAACCTGCGCGCGCTCTACGGCCTGATGTGGGGCTTTCCCGGCAAGAAGCTCCTCTTCATGGGTCAAGAGTTCGCCCAGCGCCGCGAGTGGTCGGAGGCGCGCGCGCTCGACTGGGAGCTCCTGGGCGCGCCGGCGCACGCGGGAGTGCGCGACCTCGTGCGCGAGCTCAACGGCCTCCACCGCGAGCGGCCGGCGCTGCACGCGCGCGACTGCGAGGGGGAGGGGTTCCGCTGGTCGGTGGTCGACGACCGCGACCAGTCGGTGTTCGCCTGGACGCGCCACGCGGCCGAAGCGCCACCGGTGGCGGTGATCGCCAACCTCACCCCCGCGCCGCGCGAGGGCTACCGCCTGCGCCTGCCTGTCGAGGGCCCGTGGCGCGAGATCCTCAACACCGACGCGCGCCGCTGGGGCGGTTCGGGCTTCCCGACCGTCGCCGCGCCCGTCGTGCGCGACGGCTGGGCCGAGCTCAGCCTGCCGCCGCTCGCCGTTCTGATGCTGGAGCCTGCGCCATGACGCGAGCGCGGGCCCGACCGGGAGAGACGCCATGACCTCCGACGCCCACTCGCCCCTGCGCGAGGCCCTGCACCGACGCGGGCCGCTCGCGCGCGACGCCATGGCCTATGTGCTGGCGGGGGGGCGCGGCAGCCGCCTACTCGACCTCACCGACACCCGCGCCAAGCCCGCGGTCTATTTCGGCGGCAAGGCGCGCATTATCGACTTCGCGCTCTCCAATGCGGTCAACTCGGGCATCCGCCGGATCGGAGTGGCCACCCAGTACAAGGCGCACTCGCTGATCCGCCACCTGCAGCGCGGCTGGAACTTCTTCCGCCCCGAACGCAACGAGAGCTTCGACATCCTGCCCGCCTCGCAACGGGTGAGCGAAACGCAGTGGTACGACGGCACCGCCGACGCGGTGTTCCAGAACATCGACATCATCGAGAGCTACGGCCCCGAGTTCATGGTCATCCTGGCGGGCGACCACATCTACAAGATGGACTACGAGCTCATGCTCCAGCAGCACTGCGAGAGCGGGGCCGACGTCACCGTGGCCTGCATGGAGGCGCCCCGCGCGGAGGCCTCGGGCTTCGGCGTGATGGCGGTCGACGAGACCGGCCGCATCACCGACTTCGTAGAGAAGCCGAAGGACCCGCCGCCCATGCCGGGGCGCCCCGACGTCTCGCTCGTCTCGATGGGGGTGTACGTCTTCCACACGAAGCTACTGTTCGATGAGCTCCGGCGCGACGCGGCCACGCCCGGGTCGTCGCGCGACTTCGGCAAGGACATCATTCCGCACCTGGTTCGCGGCGGGAAGGCGGTGGCGCACCGCTTCTCCGAGAGTTGCGTACGTGGCGCGGAGGAGCCGCAGGCCTATTGGCGCGACGTGGGCACGGTCGACGCCTACTGGGAGGCCAACGTGGACTTGACCGACGTGGTGCCCCAGCTCGACCTCTATGACCACGCCTGGCCGCTGTGGACCTATTCGGAGGTGACGCCCCCCGCCAAGTTCGTGCACGACAGCGAGGGCCGGCGCGGCCAAGCGGTGTCGTCCCTGGTGTCGGGCGACTGCATCATCTCGGGGGCGTCGCTCCGGCGCTCGCTGATCTTCACCGGCGTGCGCGCCAACAGCTTCTCCTCGCTGGACGAGGCGGTGGTGCTGCCGCGCTGCGTGATCGGCCGCAACGCGCGCCTGTCGAAGGTGGTGCTGGACCGCGGCGTGCAGATCCCGCCCGGCCTCGTGGTCGGCGAGGATCCGGAGCTGGACGCCCAGCGCTTCCGCCGGACCGAACGCGGCGTGTGCCTGATCACCCAGGGCATGATCGACCGGCTCGGCGCGTGACGCTGCGCGTCCTGTCGGTCGCGTCCGAGGCCTATCCGCTGGTCAAGACCGGGGGGCTGGCGGACGTGGTGGGGGCGCTGCCCGCCGCGCTCGCCCCGCACGGGGTGGAGGCGACGACGCTCCTGCCCGGCTACCCCGCGGTGATGGCGGCGCTGGAGCGGCCGCGCGTGCTGCGGCGGTGGGTCGACCTTCTCGGCGCGCCGGCCCAGCTGGTGGCGGGGGCGGCGGGCGGGCTCGTTCTGCTCGCCCTCGACGCACCCCTCCTTTTCGACCGGCCGGGCGGCCCCTACGCCGACGCGGCCGGGCGCGAGTGGCCGGACGGCTGGCGCCGCTTCGCCGCCCTGTCCCGCGCCGCCGCCGATTTCGCGGGCGAGGGCGGCTTCGACATCCTGCACGCGCACGACTGGCAGGCCGCCCTTGCCCCCGCGTACCTGCGCTTCGCCCCCGCGGGCGCGCGGCCGCCGCCGCCGAGCGTCGTCACCATCCACAACATCGCCTTCCAGGGCCGCTTCCCGGCGAGCCTGTTCCCCGAACTCGACCTCCCGCCCGAGGCGTGGAGCGTGGACGGCGTCGAGTACTGGGGCGGGGTGGGCTTCCTCAAGGCCGGGCTGCAGGCGGCGAGCGCGATCACAACGGTCAGCCCCACCTACGCCGAGGAGATCCGCCTGCCCGCCTTCGGCATGGGGCTGGAGGGGCTGATCCAGGCGCGCCGCGCCGAGGTGCACGGCGTGGTCAACGGCATCGACCCCGACGTGTGGAACCCCGCTACCGACCCGCACCTAGCCGCCACCTACACCGCCCGCACGCTGGACCGTCGCGCCCACAACAAGGCCGCGGTGGAAGGGGCGTTCGGTCTCGAACCGGGGCCGGGGCCGCTGCTCTGCGTCGTCAGCCGGCTGACCTGGCAGAAGGGCATGGACGCGCTGGCCGAGGCGGTCGACGGCCTCGTCGCCGCGGGCGGGCGGCTCGCCCTCCTCGGCGCGGGCGACGCGGCGCTGGAGGGCGCCTTCCACGCGGCGGCGGCGCGCCATCCCGGGCGGGTGGGCGCCCTGATCGGCTATGACGAAGCGCTGTCGCACCGGCTGCAGGGCGGGGCCGACGCCATACTGATCCCCTCGCGATTCGAGCCGTGCGGCCTGACCCAGCTCTACGGCCTGCGCTACGGCTGCGTGCCCGTGGTGGCGCGCACCGGAGGCTTGGCCGACACGGTCATCGACGCCAACACCGCCGCCCTGGCCGCGGGCGTCGCCACCGGCGTGCAGTTCGACGGCGTGACGCCCGACGCGCTGGGTGGCGCGCTGCGCCGCGTCTTCGACCTCTTCGCGCGGCCGCGAGAGTGGCGGGCGATGCAGCGCGAGGGCATGAAGGGCGACTATTCATGGGCGCGGAGCGGGCGGGCCTACGCCGAGCTCTACGCCGCGCTGGCGGGGGCCGCATGACGACCACGACCACAGAAGCCGCAACGGAAGCCGCCGTCCGCACCGTGACAGTCACGCCCTTTGAAGGGCAGAAGCCCGGCACCTCGGGCCTGCGCAAGAAGGTCCGGGTGTTCCAAGAGCCCGGCTACGCCCAGGCGTTCATTCAGTCGGTGTTCGACGCCGTCGACGACCGCGCCGGCGCCCTCCTCGTGATCGGCGGCGATGGGCGCTTCCTCAACCGCGAGGTGATCGGCGTGGCCATCCGCATGGCGGCGGCCAACGGCTTCGCGCGTGTGAAGGTGGGGCGGGGCGGCCTCCTCTCCACTCCCGCCGCCAGCCACCTGATCCGCCTCTCGGGCGCGATCGGCGGGCTGATCCTTTCCGCCTCCCACAACCCGGGCGGGCCGGAGGAGGACTTCGGCATCAAGTACAACACCGCGAATGGCGGCCCTGCGCCCGAGAAGGTGACCGACCGCATCTACGCCAACACCCAGTCCATCGCGCGCTACCTGATCGTGGACGCCCCCGACGTCGACCTCGACACGCTGGGCGAGACCCGTGTCGGCCCGCTCACCGTCGAGGTGGTCGACCCCGTGGCCGACTACGCCGCGCTGATGGAGACGCTGTTCGACTTCGACGCGATCCGGGCGGCGGTGCGGGGCGGCCTCACCCTGAGCTTCGACGCCATGAGCGCGATCACCGGCCCCTACGCCCACGACATTCTGGAGCGGCGCCTCGGCTTTTCCGCAGGCGCGGTCGTGAACGGAGAGCCCCTGCCCGACTTCGGCGGCCACCATCCCGACCCCAACCTCGTGCACGCCCGCGCGCTGTACGACCGCATGATGGGCGAGGCCGCGCCCGACTTCGGCGCGGCGTCGGACGGCGACGGCGACCGCAACCTGATCATCGGCCGCGGCCGCTTCGTCACGCCGTCGGACTCGCTGGCGATCCTGGCCGCCAACGCCCACCTCGCTCCCGCCTACCGCGCGGGCCTCAAGGGCGTGGCGCGTTCCATGCCGACGAGCGCTGCGGTCGACCGGGTGGCCGAGGCGCTGGGGATCGAAGCCTACGAGACGCCCACCGGCTGGAAGTTCTTCGGCAACCTCCTGGACGCGGGCCTCGCCACCATGTGCGGCGAAGAAAGCGCAGGCACGGGCTCGGACCACGTGCGCGAGAAGGACGGGCTGTGGGCGGTGCTCCTCTGGCTCAACATCCTGGCGGTGCGCGGCGAGGGCGTGGACGCCATCGTGCAGGATCACTGGGCGCGGTACGGCCGCAACTACTACGCCCGCCACGACTACGAGGGCGTCGACCAGGCGGGGGCCGACGCGCTGATGGCCGCCCTGCGCGAGCGCCTCTCGGCCCTGCCGGCCGAGCGCTTAGGCCCGCTTGTCGTCGAGGCGGCGGACGATTTCAGCTACCACGACCCGGTCGACGGCTCGACCAGCGCGCGCCAGGGCGTGCGGGTGCTGTTCCGGGGCGGCTCGCGCGTGGTGTTCCGCCTGTCGGGCACGGGCACCGCCGGGGCGACGCTGCGCGTCTACATCGAGCGGTACGAGCCGCCGGAGGGTGTTCTCGACCAGGAGGTGGGCGCGGCGCTGGCGCCCCTGGTGGATGCGGCCGAGGCGCTGGCCTCCATCCGCGCCCACACGGGCCGCGACGCCCCCGACGTGATCACCTGAGCCCCGCGTGAGCGCCAAGTGAGCGCCGCCGCGCGGCTCGGCGTGCACCTTACGGCGGGTGGCGTGCGCGTGGCGGTGCGCGCGCCCTTGGCCGAGGCCGTTTGGCTGTGCGTGTTCGAGGCCGCCGAACGCGAGACGCGCCATCCCCTGACGCGCGACGGCGACCTCTGGGTGGGCGAGATCGCCGGCGAGGGGGCGGGCCTGCGCTACGGCCTGCGCGCCGACGGGCCGTGGGCCCCCGAACGCGGGCTTTGGTTCGACCCCGAGAAGCTCCTGATCGATCCCTGCGCGCGACGGCTCGACCGCCGCTTCGTGCAGGACCCCCGCCTGGCCCTGCCGCGCGAGACGGCGGTGGACACCGCGGCCCTCGTTCCCAAGGCCGTGGTCGAGCCGCCCCGCGCGCCGGCGCCGCCCGCGCCGCCGCTCTTCCGGCCGGGAGGGCTGATCTACGAACTCAACGTGCGTGGCTTCACCCGGCGTCATCCGGGCGTGCCCGAGGCGCTGCGCGGCACGGTGGCGGCGCTGGCTCAACCGGCGGTGATCGCCCACCTGCAGGCGCTGCGCGTCTCCGCCGTCGAGCTGATGCCGGTCATAGCCTGGATCGACGAACGCCACCTGCCGCCGCTGGGGCTCCGCAACGCCTGGGGCTACAACCCCGTGGCGCTCGGCGCGCTCGATCCCGGCCTGTGCCCCGGCGGACGCGCGGAGCTGGCCGACACCGTCGCCGCCCTGCGCGCGGCGGGGATCGGGGTGATCCTCGATCTCGTCTTCAACCACACGGGCGAAGCGGACCTGGCGGGACCGACCCTGTCCCTGCGCGGGCTCGGCCCGCAAGCCTATGCCCACCCGCCCGGCCGGCCGGGGGAGCTCGTCAACGACACCGGCTGCGGAAACACCCTGGCCGTGTGGCGCCCGTTTGTGCGCGCGCTCGTGCTGGACGTCCTGCGCGACTTCGCCGACCTCGGCGTGGACGGCTTCCGCTTCGACCTTGCCCCGGTGCTCGCGCGGGGCCCGGACGGTTTCGATCCGCATGCGGATATTTTCGCCGAGATCGCCGCGGACCCGCGCCTGTGCGACCGCGTGCTGATCGCCGAGCCGTGGGACCCGGGTCCCGGCGGCTATCGGCTGGGCGCCTTCCCCCCGCCCTGGCTGGAATGGAATGACCGGAGCCGCGACGACGTGCGCCGCTTCGTGCGCGGCGACGGCTCCGCCGCCGCGCTCGCCACGCGGCTGATGGGATCGGCCGACGTGTTCGGGGGCGAGGGCGCGGCCACGACCCGCTCGGTCGACTTCGTCGCCGCCCACGACGGCTTCACCCTGCGCGACCTCGTCTCCCACGCGCACCGGCACAACCTCGCCAACGGCGAGGAGGGCCGCGACGGCCACGCGGGCGAGGTGTCGTGGAACGGCGGCGTCGAGGGGCCGTCCCCTGATCCGGCGGTGCAGGCGCGGCGCGACGCCGACGTGCGCTTCCTCCTGGCGCTCCTTTTCGCCTCCCGCGCGACGATCATGCTGGCCGCGGGCGACGAGTTCGGCCGGACCCAGGGCGGCAACAACAACGCCTACGCCCAGGACGAGGCCGTCGTCCTGGATTGGGGTAACCGGGACGCGGCGCTGGAGCGCTTCGTCGGCGAGCTGGCGGCCGCCCGCGCGGCGCGCCCCGAGCTCGTCGGTGCGGCGTTTCTGGAGCACGCCGGGCTCCTGGGCTGGAGCTGGCGCGATCTGTGGGGCGATCCCCTCACCCCCGAGCGTTGGACCGACCCCGACCTCCCGGGTTTCGAGCTGCGGATGTCGCACGCCGACGGACAGCAGAGCGTCCTGCGGGTCGACCGACGCGCGCGCATCGCGACGGTCGGGTGACGCGCGGGGCCGTCTGGCCTCATGCCCGGCGCGCCGGCTCGGGGTGCGCACGACCCCGGAATGCGTGGAGGAGGCATGGCGCCGGCCCACGATCGCGTGGCAAAGGGGCGCTTATTTTCCGATCAGCCGGGTCTGTGCATGCGTTTTTCCCCTTCGACCCTCGCCCTGGCGAGCGCGCTTCTCCTGGCCGCCCCCGCCGTCCTCGCCGCCCCGGTCGCATCGCCCGCCGCCTCCCGCGCCGACCGGGTGGTGCTGCCCGCCGACGCCGTCCCGCTCGCCTATGCGCTGACCGTCGCCCCCGACGCGCGCGCGATGACCTTTGCGGGCGAAGTCGCGATCGAGATCGAGGTGCGCCGCGCCACGCGCATGCTGGAGATCAACGCCGCCGACCTGACCTTCCAAAACACCTCGCTGGATGGCGCGCCCGCGAGCGCGGTGCGCTTCGACGCCGAACAGCAGACCGCGACGCTGAGCTTCGCCCACGCGATCGCGCCCGGCCGCCACCGGCTCCTCATCCGCTACACGGGCAAGATCAACCAGCACGCCGCGGGGCTGTTCGCGCTCGACTATGATGCGCCCGCCTCGGTCGGCGGCGGGCGACGGCGCGCGCTCTTTACCCAGTTCGAGAACTCGGACGCGCGCCGCTTCGTCCCCTCGTGGGACGAGCCCAACAGGAAGGCGACCTTCCAGCTGACGGTCGTGGTCCCGACCGATCAGATGGCGGTTTCCAACATGCCCGTCGCTTCCACAGCGCCGGCCAGGGCGGGGCTGCAGCGCGTGACGTTCCAGCGCACGCCGAAGATGTCGAGCTATCTCCTGTTCTTCGGCCTGGGCGACTTCGAGCGCATCCACCGCGAGGTCGACGGCGTGGACGTGGGCGTTGTGGTCAAGCGCGGCGCAGGCGAGCAGGGCCGCTACGCACTCGACGCGGCGGCCAACATCCTGCGGTACTACAACGACTATTTCGGCGTGAAGTACCCGCTGCCCAAGCTCGACATGATCGCGGGTTCGGGCCAAAGCCAGTTCTTCGGCGCCATGGAGAACTGGGGTGCGATCTTCTACTTCGACCGCGATGTCCTGATTGACCCAAAGCTTTCGACGCAGGGCGATCGCCAGAACGTCTACATCGTCGTGGCGCACGAGATGGCGCACCAGTGGTTCGGCGACCTCGTCACCATGGACTGGTGGGACGACCTCTGGCTCAACGAGGGTTTCGCCTCGTGGATGGAGAACAAGGCGGTCGACCACTTCCACCCCGAGTGGAAGCTATGGCTGCAGGCGGCCGCCTCCAAAGAGGGGGCCATGGCGCTGGACGCGCGCACGGGCACCCACCCGATCATCCAGCCGATCAAGGACGTCTTGCAGGCGCAGCAGGCCTTCGACGCCATCACCTACCAGAAGGGCGAGGCGGTGATCCGCATGCTCGAGCAGTACGTGGGGCCGGACAACTGGCGCGACGGCGTGCGCCGCTACATCCGCGCCCACGCCTACGGCAACACGACCACCGACGACCTGTGGCGCGAGGTGGACGCGGTCTCGCCGCGCAAGATCACGGACATCGCCCACGACTTCACCCTCCAGCCCGGCGTGCCGCTGGTGACCGTCACCTCGGGCTGCGACGGCGCGACGGCGACGATGGGCCGGTTGGCGGAAAGCCGCTTCGGGCTGGACCAGCCGTCGAAGGCGCCGTTGAGCTGGCGCATCCCGGTGGCGGTCAAGGCGCTGGACGGGCGCAGCGCCAACGAGACGGTGGTGACCCCGCAGGAGGGCGCCTTCCGGCTCGGCGGCTGCACGTCCGCCGTCGTCAACGCCGGGCAGACCGGCTACTTCCGCACGGAGTACGCGCCCGCCGCCTTCGCGCCGATCAAGGCGGCGTACGCGCGGCTCGACCCTTACGACCAGCTGGGCGTCCTGAACGACGCGGCGGCGCTCGGCGGGGCGGGCTACCAGCCGTACGCCGACACACTTGACCTCGTGGCGGCCCTGCCCGTCGATGCCGACCCGGTGGTGGCGCAGGAGGCGGTCGACCGCATCACCGCCGTCGACGAGATCATGCGCGACGCGCCGGAGCTCGCCGCCTGGCGCGGCCGCGCCCGCGAGCTCCTGCGCCCCCTGCACGCCAAGCTGGGCTGGGCGCCGCGGGCCGGCGAGAGCGACAACACCGCCCTCCTGCGCCAGGCCGTGCTGCGCGCGCTGAGCGAGGTGGACGACGCCCAGGTGATCGCAGAGGCGCGCGCCCGCTTCGCCGACGCAGGGCGCGAGGGCGGGCTCGATCCCGCCACCCGCCGCACCGTCCTGGCCATCGTGGCGCTGCACGCCACCCCGGCCGAGTGGGACGCGCTGCACGCGCTCGCCCGCCGCGCGCCCACAGCGCTTGAGAAGGCCGACGCCTACTTCCGCCTGGGCCGCGCCCGCGATCCGGCGCTCGCCAGGCGCGCGCTGGAGCTCGCGCTGACCGACGAACCCGACGCCACGACCACCCCCAGCATCATCACCGACGTGGGGCTGGAGCACCCGCGCATGGCGCTAGACTTCGCCATAGCCCACATCGATCGGATCAACGTGGTGCTGGAGCCCGACAGCCGGGCGGCCTTCATCCCGCGCGTCGCTCAAGAGGACGACGACCTCGCCGTCCTGCCGGTGCTGGACGCCTACGCCGCCGCGCACATCCCGCCGAGCGCCCAGGGCGACGTGGTGCGGGCCCGCAGCGCCATCCGGGCGGCGGCCGAGCGACGGGCGCGCGTGCGTCCGCAGGTGGCCGCCTGGCTCGCCTCCCACCCCGGCTGAGGCGCCGCTCGGTCGCATAGGTGACCGCCTTGCGGCGGCGGCGCCCACGCCCATATCCGCAGGCGTCGGCCCGCCCCGCTACTGCGCGGCGCCCGATGCGGGGCGTGCGTGAGGGCGCCTTCGCACCCCAACTCCGACAGGGGGCGAGCCCCTAGACGGGCGCTTCGATCGAAGGCCCACCCGGCGTCGCCCGCCGCGAGAACGAGAGGACAGAGAGCCCACCCATGGCCAAGATCATCGGCATCGACCTCGGCACCACCAATTCGTGCGTCGCCGTCATGGACGGCAAGAGCCCGAAGGTGCTCGAAAACCAGGAGGGCGCGCGCACCACCCCCTCCATCGTGGCCATCCTCGACGACGGCGAGCGCCTCGTCGGCCAGCCGGCCAAGCGCCAGGCGGTGACCAACCCGTCCAACACCTTCTACGCCATCAAGCGCCTGATCGGCCGCACCTTCGACGACCCGGTGGTGCAGAAGGACAAGGGCCTCAGCCCGTTCGAGGTCGTGCGCGGCCCCGGCGGCGACGCCTGGGTGAAGAGCCACGGCAAGGACTATTCGCCCCAGCAGATCTCCGCCTTCATCCTGCAGCGTCTCAAGGAAGCGGCGGAAGCTTCGCTCGGAGAGAAGGTCACCCAGGCGGTGATCACCGTGCCCGCCTATTTCAACGACGCCCAGCGCCAGGCCACCAAGGACGCCGGCAAGATCGCCGGCCTTGAGGTGCTGCGCATCATCAACGAACCGACCGCCGCGGCGCTGGCCTATGGCCTCGAGAAGAACGACGGCAAGAAGATCGCCGTCTACGACCTGGGCGGCGGCACCTTCGACGTCTCCATCCTCGAGATCGGCGACGGCGTGTTCGAGGTGAAGGCGACCAACGGCGACACCTTCCTGGGCGGCGAGGATTTCGACAACCGCGTGGTCGACTACCTGGCGGACGAGTTCAAGAAGGAGTCCGGCGTCGACCTTCGCCAGGACAAGCTCGCGCTTCAGCGCCTGAAGGAAGAGGCCGAGAAGGCCAAGAAGGAGCTCTCGGCCACCGCCCAGTACGACGTGAACCTGCCGTTCATAACCATGAACGCCTCGGGTCCGCTGCACCTCAACATCAAGGTCACCCGCGCCAAGCTGGAAAGTCTGGTCGAGGACCTGGTCAAGAAGACCATCGGGCCGTGCGAGGCGGCGCTGAAGGATAGCGGCTACAAGAAGAGCGACATCGACGAGGTGGTGCTGGTCGGCGGCATGACGCGCATGCCCGCGGTGCAGAAGGCCGTGCAGGACTTCTTCGGCCGCGAGCCGCACAAGGGCGTCAACCCCGACGAGGTGGTGGCGCTGGGCGCGGCGGTGCAGGCGGGCGTGCTCCAGGGCGACGTCAAGGACGTGCTCCTCCTCGACGTCACACCGCTGACGCTCGGCATCGAGACGCTGGGCGGCGTGTTCACGCCGCTCATCGAGCGCAATACGACGATCCCGACCAAGCGCTCCCAGGTTTTCTCCACCGCCGACGACAACCAGTCGGCCGTGACCATCCGGACCTTCCAGGGCGAGCGGCCCATGGCTCACGACAACAAGATGCTGGGCCAGTTCGACCTCATGGGCATCCCGCCCGCACCGCGCGGCATGCCCCAGGTGGAGGTCACCTTCGACATCGACGCCAACGGCATCGTGCACGTGACGGCGAAGGACAAGGCTACGGGCAAGGAGCAGTCGATCCGCATCCAGGCCAACGGCGGCCTCTCCGACGCCGACATCGACAAGATGGTCAAGGACGCGGAGGCCAACGCGGTCGCCGACAAGGAACGCCGCGAGCTGGTCGAGGCCCGCAACCAGGCCGACGCCATGATCCACCAGACCGAGAAGAGCGTGGCCGAGTTCGGCGACAAGGTGGGCGCGGGCGAGAAGGGCGCGATCGAGACCGCGCTCGCCGACCTCAAGTCCGCCAAGGACGGCGAGAACCTGGAGGACATCCGCGCCAAGACCCAGACGCTGGTGCAGGCCTCCATGAAGCTCGGCGAGGCGATGTACGCCGCCCACCAGGGTGGCGAGGCCGGTGGCGAGGCCGACCAGGGCGCCTCCGACCCGGGCGTCGTCGACGCTGAGTTCGAAGAGGTCGGCGACCAGAAGAAGTCGGCCTAAGGCCGGTGCGGGGCCTCGCGTCGCCGAGCGGCGTGGGGCCTCTCCCCCCATCTGTGAACGGACCGTCCCGCTTCGCGGGCGGCCCTGCAAAGGTGTGACGCCGGATGGCGCGCGACTATTACGAAGTGCTCGAGGTGGAGCGGACCTGCACGGAGGTCGAGCTCAAGTCCGCCTTCCGCCGTGCGGCGATGAAGCACCACCCCGACCGCAACCCCGGCGACCACGCGGCCGAGGTGCGTTTCAAGGAGTGCAACGAGGCCTATTCGATTCTCGCCGACCCGCAGAAGCGCGCCGCCTACGACCGCTTCGGCCACGCCGCCTTCCAGAACGGCACGGGCGGCGGCGGCGGCGGGCCGGGCGCGGGGGCCGATGCGGGCGATATCTTCTCGTCGGTGTTCGGCGACGTCTTCGGCGAGATGTTCGGCCAGGGCCGGCGGGGGTCGAGCGGCCCCCAGCGCGGTCAGGACCTGCGCTACGACCTCGAGATCACGCTCGAACAGGCGTTCGCGGGCGCCGAGGTCGAGGTCAAGGCCGCGACCGCTGTGACCTGCGAGACCTGTGACGGCTCGGGGGCCAAGCCCGGCACCCAGCCCCACACCTGCCAGACCTGCGGCGGCGCGGGCCGCGTGCGCGCCACCCAGGGCTTCTTCGCGGTGGAGCGCACCTGCCCCCGATGCGGCGGGGCGGGCAAGGTCATCACCGAGCCCTGCCGCACCTGCCACGGCGCGGGCCAGGTGCGGCGCGAGCGCACCCTGCAGGTCCGCATCCCCGCGGGGGTGGACGACGGCGCGCGCATCCGGCTGGCGGGCGAAGGCGACGCGGGCGCCCGCGGCGGCCCGCGCGGCGACCTCTACATCTTCCTCTCCGTGGCGCCCCACGAGCTTTTCGAGCGCGACGGGCTCGACCTCCACGTCACCGCGCCCGTGCCCATGTGGATGGCGGCGCTGGGCGGCGAGGTGGAGGCGCCCTGCCTTTCCACCGAGGCGGGCGAGGGCGCGCATCGGGTGCAGATCAAGATCCCCGAGGGCGCCCAGACCGGTCGCCAGATCAAGCTGCGCGGCCGCGGGATGCCCGCTCTGCGCGGGCGCGAGCGCGGCGACCTCGTGGTCGAGCTCTACGTCGAGACCCCCACGCGGCTGAATGCGCGGCAGAAGGAGCTCATGCGCGAGCTCGCTGCCTGCGGCGAGGAGGCGGACCACCACCATCCCCAGCACGCCGGCTTTTTCGCCAAGGCCCGCCGCTTCTGGGGCGCCCTGACCCACCCCGAACCCGACGCGCGCGTGTAAGCGAGCGCGTGCGGTCGACGCGCGCCCCGGGGCTGATAGGCTCCTGGCCATGAGCGGACCCGTTCGCATCGCCGTGGCCGGCGCGTCCGGCCGCATGGGGCGCGCCGTCGTGGAGGCCGCCGGCGTGGAGCCGCGCGTGGCGCTCTCGGGGGCCTGGGGCCGCGCAGGCGATCACATGCGTGAGGGAGCGCTGGCGCAGGCCCAGGTCGTGATCGACGTCAGCACGGCCGCGGCGTGCGCGGCGCTGGCGACCGAGCTCGCGCAACGGGGCGGCCCCGCGCTGGTGGCAGGCGCCACGGGGTTCTCGGACGCGGAGTCGCGGGCGCTGGAGCGGGCGGCCGAGCGCATCCCCGTCCTGCGCGCCGGCAATTTCTCACCGGGAGTGGCGCTCCTGGCGCGGCTCGTGCGCGAGGCGGCTGCGGCGCTCGGCCCCGACTACGACATCGAGATCCTGGAAGCGCACCACCGCGGCAAGGCCGACGCCCCCTCCGGAACGGCGCTCATGCTGGGCGAGGCCGCCGCCGCCGGGCGGGGCGTGGAATTCGCCGCCGCGGCCGAGCGCGGGCGAGACGGGATCGTCGGCCCACGCACGCCGGGGGCGATCGGCTTCGCCTCTCTCCGCGGGGGCGCCATCGTGGGCGAGCACAGTGTGATGTTCGCGGGCGACGACGAGGTGATCACGCTGGGCCACTCCGCGCTCGACCGCGGCCTGTTCGCCCGGGGCGCGCTGCACGCGGCCTTGTGGCTGGCCGCGCCGGGACGCGCGCCCGGCCTCTACGGCATGGAGGACACGCTGGGCGGCCGCTAGCGCCGCGCGGCCTCCACCGCCGCGCGCTGCAGGGCGTGGAGCTCGGCGGTCCCCCGCTCGGCCAGAGCGAACATGGCGTCGAACTCGGCGCGGGAGACGCCGCGCTTCTCGCCGGTGGCCTGCACCTCCACCACCTCGCCCGCGCCGGTCAGCACGAAGTTGCCGTCGGCCTCGGCCGTGGAGTCCTCCTCGTAGTCGAGGTCGAGCACGGGGCGGCCCGCAACCACCCCGCAGGAGACCGCCGCCACCTGGTCGCGCAGCGGGTCGCGCTTGAGTACGCCCTCGGCGCGCAGCCAGCCGCAGCACAGCGCCAGCGCCGTCCACGCCCCGGTGACCGCGGCGGTGCGCGTTCCGCCGTCGGCCTGCAGCACGTCGCAGTCGAGCGTGATCTGCCGCTCGCCGAGCGCGGGCAGGTCGACCACGGCGCGGAGAGAGCGGCCGATCAGCCGCTGGATCTCCTGGGTGCGCCCGCTCTGCTTGCCCGCCGCCGCCTCGCGCCGGCCGCGGGTGTGGGTGGCGCGGGGAAGCATGCCGTATTCGGCGGTCACCCAGCCCTGCCCCTTGCCGCGCAGGAACGACGGGACGCCCTCGTCCAGGCTCGCCGTGCACAGGACGCGGGTGTGGCCGAAGCCGACCAGGCACGACCCCTCAGCGTATCGGTTGACGCCGCACTCAAGGGTGACGGGACGCAGCGCGTCGAGCGCGCGGCCGCTCGGGCGGGGCGTGTCGGCCGGGGCGGAGGGGGGCATGGCGCGCTCGGAAGGCAGAGAGGCGCGCTTGCGCCCCGGGGCGTGGGGCTTATCCTCACCCGTGGTCCCGCGTCCATGATCGCCGCTCCTTCCGCCCAATGAATGCGCCTTCGCCTGGGGCCGCCGCGACCTCGTCCGCGGCGCTGATGGCCGGCGCGGGGCGGACCGCGCTCGACGCCCGCGCGCGCGACGTGTTCCGCCGCGTGGTCGAGACCTATCTGGCGACGGGCGAGCCCGTGGGGTCGCGCACCGTGTCGCGCGGGGGGCTGCAGCTCTCCCCCGCCTCCATCCGCAACACCATGCAGGACCTGACGGCGGCCGGCCTCCTGGCCGCGCCGCACACCTCGGCGGGGCGGCTCCCCACCCACGCGGGCTTGCGTCTCTTCGTCGACGGCCTCCTGGAGGTGGGCGACCTCAGCCCCGAGGAACGGCGCGAGATCGAGGCGCGGGTGGGCGGCCGTGGCCAGTCGTTCGAGGCGGCGCTGGAGCGCGCGAGCGACCTCCTGTCCGGCCTCGCGGGCGGGGCGGGGGTGGTGGTCGCCCCCACGCGCGACGCCGGCGTCAAGCACGTCGAATTCGTGGCGCTGGGGCCCGATCAGGCGCTGGCCGTCCTGGTGTTCGACGACGGCCAGGTCGAGAACCGGCTGATGCCTCTGCCGCCGGGCCTGCCGCCCTCGGCGCTGCGCGAGGCGTCCAATTTCCTCAACGCGCGCCTGCGCGGCCGCACCCTGGGCGAGACCAAGGGCGAGATGGGGACGGAGGTCGCCGCCGCCCGCCGCGAGCTCGACGCCGCCGCCGCGCGCTTGGTGGAGGGCGGGCTCGCTGCCTGGGGCGGTGCGTCGACCGGCACGAACGACCGGGCGTTGATCGTGCGCGGTCGCGCCAACCTCCTCTCCGACGCCGCCGCCGCCCAGGACCTCGAGCGCGTGCGCCAGCTGTTCGACGACCTGGAGCAGAAGGAGCGGCTGATCGGCCTCCTGGACGACGTGCGCGCCGCCGAGGGGGTGCGCATCTTCCTGGGCGCCGAGAGCCAGCTGTTCTCGTTGTCGGGTTCCGCCGTGATCGCGGCGCCCTATATGACCGGCCGCCAGCGCGTGGTCGGCGCCATCGGCGTGATCGGCCCCGCGCGCCTCAACTATGCGAGGGTGATCCCCTTGGTCGACTACACCGCCCGGGTGCTGGGCCGGCTGATGGACGGCTGAGCCCCACGTTAAAAACGCTCGCCCCTGCCGGAGCCCCTCCCCACCGTGACCGACACCCTCAACGACCCCTCCCCCGCCGACGGCGCCGAGCCCACGGCCGAAGCGCCGGGTCCCGCGGCCGACGAGACCGCGCGCCTCGTGGCGGAGAACGCCGCTTTGAAGGAGCAAGTGCTTCGCGTGGCGGCCGACGCCGACAACGCACGCCGCCGCGCCGAGAAGGAGGCGGCGGACGCCCGCGCCTTCGCCATCCAGCGCTTCGCGCGCGACCTCCTGGACCCCGCCGACAACCTGTCGCGCGCTCTCCTCGCGCGCCCGGCGGCGGACGCCGACCCCGCCCTGCGGCAACTCTTCGCCGGCGTGGAGATGACGAGCCGCGCGCTGCAGCAGGCGTTCGAGCGCAACGGATTGAAGCGGCTGGAGCCCGAGCGCGGCGACCGCTTCGATCCCCACGTGCACCAGGCGATGCTGGAACAGCCCGCGGAGGGCGTCGGCCCCGGCGCGGTGACCGCGGTGATGCAGCCCGGCTACGAGCTCTTCGGCCGGGTGCTGCGCCCCGCCATGGTGGCGGTGACGCCGCGCGCGGCCGCCGCGCCGGCCCCGCAGACCGGGAGCGACGGGTACGCCGGAGCGGCGGCCGGCGAGGCGGGGGCTACGGTCGATACGCGGGCGTGACGGCGTGAGGTGCGGCGGGCGTCCGTAGCGCTTAGTTCTGTGAGCGCGGAGGGGGCCGCCGTGCTCGGTCGCGTCAAGGGGCGCCCTTCGGCTCTTCGCCCTTGACCCGCCCTGCGCGCGACGGCTGACGCGTGGGCGTCGGGACGCGGGGCGTCCCTTCCAACACGTTCGACAACGCCTCTGGCGGGTCGAACACAGGGCTGTGACTTGGGTGAGCCCGCCACCTCGGGCGAGCCCTCCTCCCCTCCGTCATCCTCGGGCTTGACCCGAGGATCGGAGTGAGCCCGGCGGTCGCGCTGAAGCCTCGCGCCGAGTAGCGCCGCAGGCTCGGCCCTCGGGTCGAGCCCGAGGGCGGCGGGGAGAAGGGGAAGCGCCGCCCTCCGGTGGCGGGCTGTGGCAAGCTATAGCCCTGTGTTCGACGCGGGCCGCAGGCCTAAGTCGAACTTGTTGGGAAGGGACGCCCCGCGTCCCGACCCCTCCGGTCAGCCGTCGCGCGCAGGGCGGGTCAAGGGCGGAGCGCAGCGGAGAGCGAAGCGTCCCTTGACGCGACCGAGCACGGCGGCACCCTCCACGCTCACAGAACGAAGCGCCACAGCCCGGCGGCGCGCGCGCAGCGCCCGCCGCAAGGCGGACAAGCGCCCGCCTACCCCGTCGCACCCCGTCGCGGCAGCGACCATTCCCGCCAAGTTGTCCAGTCGCGCGCGTCGGCGTCCCAGCCAAGCGCGGTCACGCGCACTTCGGCCGCGTCCCACTCCACCACGTTGAACCCCGGCGGAGCGCCCCGCAGGCGGGTCGAGAGCGTGGAGGCGCCGATCGCATAGGTGCGGCCGTCGCCGTAGCCCAGCGGGGCGGCGAACGGCACGTGGACGTGGCCGGTGAGCACGAGGTCGACCCCGCCCAGCGCCAGCATCTCGGCCGCGCGCGCGCCGCGGTGCACCCCCCCGGAGACGGGGGCGCCCGGCATGTCGAGCAGGGGGTGGTGGCACCCCACGATCCGCAAGGCGCCGGGCGCGGCCTCCCGCAGCGCCGCCGCCGCCGCCTCGCACCGCTCGAGGCTGATGGCCCCCTTGGACCAGTCGGGCCGCGGCTGCGCCCCGCGCGAGGTGTTGATCATCTCCACCGCAAGGTCGCCCGAGCGGAAGCTCCCCCCGAACGGCGGCCCAATGTAGCGACTATAACGCCCGAACGGGTTGAACGCCCGCAGCGGGATGTTCCAGTAGGGCGTGTCGTGGTTGCCCGGCGTGCACAGCCAGGGCTGCGGCAGGGCGTCGATCCAGGCGCGCCCTTCCTCGAACTCGCGCGGCAGGCCGTTCAGCGTCACGTCGCCGGTGACGAGGGTGAGTTCGGGGGCCAGCGCACGCGCGCGCTCCACCGCCGCCTCGGCCGCCGGCCGGCACACCGCGCCGAAGTGCACGTCGCTGAGCTGGACGAGCCGCATCAGCCGGTCAGACCGCGCGCCGCCTCGTCCGCCGCCGCCCCGGCCGCCGCCGGCTCCGGTTCGCCTTTTGCTCCGCCAGATCCTCCCGCGGACGGCGGCGCAAAGGCGCGGAACCCCACCGGCAGATAACGGAAGATCGCCTCCGCGGGGAGGCGATGAGGCTCGCCGTCCAGCACGAGCGGGATGCGCCCGTGCGCCCAGGCGCGGCCCTCGCGACAGGTGCGCACGGTGACGGACGGATCGGCGCGCCAGTCGACCCCGGGCAGGAGCGTGCGCGCGCCCAGGCGGAAGGCGTCGGCCGCCCCGCGCGGGTCGAGCGCGCTGGCCTCCAGCGCGTCGGCCGCCGCCGCGCCCTGCGCCACGAGCGGGCACATCAACGTCAACGCCTCGGCGTGCTCGCGTGCCGCCCCATCGAGCGAGAAGCGCAGCCGGCCCCCAAAGGCGCGGCGCAGCGCGCGCTCGGCCCGGAGCCAGGCGAGGCGCAGCTTGCCGTGCCGCAGCGCCTCGCGCGCTGAAGCCCACAATGCCGGCGATCCCAGGATCGCGGCGACGTAGAACGGCCGCCCGCCCACCTCGCCACCGGGCACGGGGCGGATCACGCCGACCTCCAGCGTCTCCTCCAGCGCCGCGCGCCAAGGCTTGGCGCCGTAGAGCGCGTGGGGGAGCATGTTCATGGTGCCGCCCGCCAGGGGCGCGACCAGCGGCCCGGCGGCCCCGCACACTTCGCCGGCGAAGCGCGCCGTGCCGTCGCCCGCCAGCACGACGAGGAGGTCGGGGCCCGCGTCGGCGGCCCGGCGCACCGCCTCCTCCACCCCGGCGGGGTCGACCGCGGCGACCTCCACGTCGCCCGCGCAGTCGTTGAGGAGGCGGCTCAGCACCTCCTCCGCGTCACGGCCCACGCTGCCGGAAGCGCGGTTGATCACCGCGCGCACCCGGGAGAGTCGCGGCCGCTCGCCTTCCTGTCCCACGGACTGTGGCGTTTCGGCCATGGGCGCCCAACGACCGCCCAAGGCTCAGGTTCCTCAGGCTTCCGCCCCCGGCGTCCATGCGCCATGAGCGCCGTTCACTTGAGACGGAGGCGCCACTCGGAGGCGCCCGAAGAAGCTCCAGGGAGCTCCCGATGCGTTCACCCCTCCTCCTCGGCGTCGCCGCAAGCGTCCTCCTCGCCGCGGCTCCCGCCCTCGCGGGCGGCTTCTACCTGCAGGAGCAGTCGGTGAAGGGGTTGGGCCGCGCCTACTCGGGCGAGGCCTCCGACACCGGGGCCGAGTCGCTGTGGTGGAACCCCGCGGCCATCGCCCAGGTGGACGGGGTGGAGATCGTCAACGGCGCCCACGCCATCCTGACCAGCGTCAAGTCGACGGACGACGGCTCCACGATTTCCCGCCCGGGCCAGGCGCCGGCGGGCGTCGGCGGCGATCCGCGCATCTCCAACCCGGTGCTCTTCGGCGTGGTGCCCAACGGCGACGTGGCCTGGCGCATCAACGACCACCTGAGCGTGGGCCTGGCGATCTCCTCGCCGTTCAACTTCATCACCAAGAACCCGGACTCGAGCTGGGCGCGCTACGAGGGCGAGAAGTCGCTGCTCTTCAACCTCGACATCCAGCCCACGATCGCGGTGCACGTGAACCGCTTCATCGACCTGGGCGCGGGCTTCGACGCCCAGTACACCGCGGCCACGCTCTCCAACGCCCTGCCCAACCTGTCCCCGCTCCTGCCGGATGGCCAGCAGGTGCTCACCGGCGACGGGTGGGATTATGGCTTCATCGTGGGGGCCCAGCTGCACCCAACCGACCGGCTGACCTTCGGCCTGTCGTACCGCTCGGGCATCAAGCACGACCTCGACGGCACGATCCAGGTCAGCGCCCTGCAGGGCACGGGCGCCGACATCGCCATCAACAGCAAGGCCTCCGCCTCCTTCCGCACGCCGTGGATCGCCACGATCGGCGGCCGCTGGCGCGCCACCGACCGGCTGGCGGTCAGCGCCCAGGTGCAGCATTTCGGCTGGAGCGACTTCGACACCATCAACGTGGGCTACGGCACGGTCTCCACCGTCGTGCCGCAGAGCTACCGCGACACCACGAGCGTGGGCGTGGGCGCCGACTTCGACGTCACGCGCCGGTGGACGGTGCGCGCGGGCGTGCAGTACGACCCGACCCCCACCCCCGACGTCGGCCGCAGCGTCCGCGTCCCCGACTCCGACCGCTTCCTGTTCACCGCGGGCACGACGGTGCGGCCGAGCGCCCACCTCGCGCTCGACCTGTCGGCCGGCTACATCGACTTCGAGGGCGCGCACGTGAACAGCCGCGCCGACGCCTTCGCGGGCACGCTGGCCTATACGCCGGTGAACATGCAGGGCGACGTGTCGGGCGAGGGCGTGGTGCTCTCGGCGGGGGCGCGGCTCAGCTTCTGACGAGGCGCGGGCGGGTCGCGCCGCGCCCTTGACGGCGTCCGCGGATGGGCGATCCATGGCCGCAGCCGTCGCGTAGGGGCGGCCGTGGGGTCGGAGCGGCGATGCGGAGCTGGAAGCGGTTGGCGGCGGGCGGGCTCTTGGCGGGGCAGGCCGCCTGCGCCACGCCGCACATGCGCATGCCCGCCCTGCCGGCCTTCGACCAGGGGCCGGAGGCGGCCTACAACGGGGTGTGCCACGGCGCGGGCTGCAAGGCGGGCTACGACGCCGCGCACCACCAATATTTCGACGAGCGGCGACGGCGCTACTACTACTTCGATCCGGTGAAGAAGCAGTACTTCTGGGCGAACGGGGAACCCAAGTCGTGATCCACACAGCCAGCGCACGCTCGGCCGCCGCCCTGTCGCTCCTGGGCGCGACACTCGGCGCCTGCACGCAGATGGGCGCGCCGCCCGCGCCTCCGCCGGCGCTGGCGAGCGCGCCTGCGGGCCGGTGCGGCGATCTCGACTTCCCCGTCTACTTCACCGACGGCTCGGACCAGCTGACCCCGCCCGCCCAGGCGGTGCTGCGGAGCGCGGCGGGGCGGGTGCGCGGGTGCCGGATCCGCTCGGGCGAGATCGTCGGCCTGGCGTCGGCGGGCGGTCCCGCGGCGGGGGCCGACGCGCTGTCGCAGCGCCGCGCGGTGCGGGTGGCCGAAGCGTTGGCGTCGGCGGGCGTCCCCGGCCCCGCGCTCACCCTCAAGGCGGGAGGCGAGACGGGAGCGACGAGCCCCGGCGGCGACCTGGCCCCCATGCGGCACGCCGCCCAGGTGTTCCTGCACTTCGCCCACGGCTGACGACGCTCGTGGCTGGTAGGACGGCAGCCACCGCCTTCGCCGGAACGGGGCTCTCGGCGCGGGCGTTGAGCTTCGCCGGCCGGCACTCGCGGCCTGTGCGCCGGAGAGCCCGCCCCGTGAGCGACCCCAATTCCACCTTCCGCACCGACGAGACCGCCGCGCCGGGGGCGACCAACGCGGCGGGCGACGGCGTGCAGATCAGCGGCGCCCGGGCCGCCCAGGGTCGCACGGGCTCGCGCGCCTTTGTGATCCTGATCGCCTCGCTCGTGCTGGTGGTGCTGGCCTTGTTCGGCATGTTCGCGCTGCACGCCCCCGGCCTGGCCAAGGGCGGCACGTCAGGCGGGCAGTCGGGGGCGAGCGCCCCCGCGGCCACCGTGTTCAACACGCCGCAGGTCGGGCCCAAGCAATCGCCGCCCAACACGCCCTCGACCGAGCCGGGCTCAGTGAAGCAGCCCGGCGTCAATCAGTAACGTGCGCTGGGGGGGGGGCGGGTCGTCCCGCCCCCGCGCGCTTAGACGACCGATTGGCCCCGCACCGCGCGCATGACGAAGCCCAGCACGAGGAGCGCGAGGAAGACCACGAACAGCACCTTGGCGATCAGGGCGGCCACGCCTGCCAGGGCGGAGAACCCCAGATAGAAGGCGACCACCGCCAGGATCGCGAACACGATAGCCCAACCGAGCATGACGACCTCCTGAAGATTTGCAGGCCAACGCTCCGCTTAACAGCCACGTTCCGGCGCGCGAGAGGCGGGGAACGGCCGCCGGTGCGGAGGGTTTGGTCGGCGGGGCGTCAAGACCCCGCCCTCCAATCCTGGGAGTTCCGCTCGATGAAGCCCGTCCTCGCCGCCGGCGTCGCCGCCCTGGCGGTCGCCGCCGCCCTGCCCGCCTTCGCCCAGCCCGCGCCGGACTACGTCCGCATGGCAGGCGCCTCCGATAAATTCGAGATCACCGAGGCGCAGCTGGCCGAGCAGCGCTCGCGTAACCCGCAGGTGCTGCACGCCGCGCGCATGATGGTGCGCGACCACACGAAGTCGACGGCCATGATCAAGGCCGCGGTGCGCCACGGCATGGGCCACAACCCGCCGCCGCCCATGCTGACCTCCGACCAGCGGAGCATGGTCGCCGACCTGCGCCACGCGCGCGGCCGCGAGTTCGACCGCACCTATGTCGACCAGCAGCTGCAGTCGCATCAGCAGGCGCTCGACCTGCACCGCGGCTACGCCGACCACGGCGACGCCCCCGAGCTTCGCCGCACCGCCGGCGAGATCGTGCCCGTGGTGCAGCAGCATCTCGACATATTCCACGACCTCCAGTCGCACATGCGCTGAGGACGGATGGGGAAGCGGCGTCCGTCGCCTCCCCGTACCGACACATGGCGGTCGTCCTCCACGGCTACTGGCGCTCGGGCTCGAGTTGGCGCGTGCGCATCGCACTCGCCTGGAAGGGCGTGGCCTTCGAAACCGCGCCCGTGGACATACTCGCGGGCGAGCAGGACGGGGCGGTCTACCGCGCGCTTAACCCCGAAGCACGCGTGCCGACGCTCGAGATCAACGGACTGCGGCTCGTGCAGGCCCCGGCGATACTGGAGTTCCTGGAGGAGACGCAGCCGCTCGCGCCGCTCCTCCCCGCCGATCCCGCCGGACGCGCTCGCGTCCGCGCGCTCTCGGCGCTGGTGGCGACCGACATGGCGCCCCTGCAGAACCTCAGCACGGGCCGTCGCCTGCGCGAGCAGTTCGGGGCCGACGACGCGGCGGTGGTCGCCTGGAACCACCACTTCATCGCGCGCGGCGCGGCCGAGCTGGAGCGCCAGGCGGAGCTGGGCGGCGGGCGCTTCCTCCACGGCGACGTCTTCACCCTCGCCGACGTGCACCTCGTCACCCAGATGATCGCCGTGCGCCGCTTCGGGGTGGATGCGAGCCCGCGCCTGCGCGAGATCGAGGCGCGCTGCCTGGAGCTCTCCGCCGTGTTGGACACCCGGCCCGAGGCCCAGCCCGACGCGCCGGCCGCCTGACGCTCGCGGAACTGCGGCCGAGCTTCGCCGATTGTGTCGGGGTTCAGGGAGCCAGGCCATGAAGATGATCGGATTGGTCGCAGCAGCGGCGGGGGGCTGGATGGCGCTGGCCGCCGGCGCGTCCGCCCAGGTGCAGGTCACCAACGCGGACGGGAGCACCGTCCGCCTCGGCCCCGGCGGGGTGGACGTCCACGAGGCCAGCGGCCGGGTCGTCACGGTCCGCCACAGCTCCGTCACCACCACCCGGCCGGGCGCGCGCGGGGCGGGGAGCGCGAGCTGTCCGGACGGTCGTCTGGAGGTTTCGGGAACGCGCGCTGACCTGCGCGTCGCCGGTCCCTGCCGCGAGGTCGCGATCAGCGGCTCGCGCAACACGGTGCGCGTGCGGCTCGCCCCGGGTGCGCGGGTCGAGCTCAGCGGCACGGGCAACACCTTGGTCTGGACCTTGGCCGACCCCAAGGGCGCGCCGCCTCACATCCAGAACGCCGGCACGGGCAACCAGGACCGCCGCGGCTAGTGCGGGACGCGCTGACCTAGAGCGCGAGCTCGGGGGCGGCGGCGCCGGCGTAGGCGGTCTCGGGCAGGTGGCAGGTGAAGGTGGCGCCCGCGCCCGGCTCGCTCTCCAACGCCACCCAGCCGCCATGCAGTTCGGTCAGCGCCTTGACAAGCGCCAGCGCCAGGCCCGGGCCGCCGCGGTCGCGGCCGACGAAGCGGTCGAAGATGTGCGCCTGCACGTGGAAGGGAATGCCGCGCCCGGTGTCGCGCACGCGCACCTGCACCTCCCCGAAGGCCCGCCGCGCGTCGAGCCGCACCTCGCCGTCGCGGGGCGTGGTGCGCAGAGCGTTGGCGACGAGGTGGTCGAGCACCTGGGCGAGCCGTTTGGCGTCGGCGCGGATCACGCCGGGATCGGGCTCTGTCTCGACGATCAGCCGCACGCCTCCCGCCTCCGCCACGCGCTCGTTGCGGTCGGCCGCGTCGTGCAGCAGGCGCGCCACGCTGACGTCGCCGAGCGACAGCGCCATCTCCCCCGCGTCGATCTGCGCCATGTCGAGCACGTCGTCGATCGAGCGCGCGAGCTGGGCGGCGGCCTGGCGCACGGCACCCACGTGGCCGCGGGAACGCTCGGGCATGGCGTCGCCCAGGTGGTCGAGGAGTTCCGAGTAGCCGATGATGGTCGTCAGCGGCGTGCGCAGCTCGTAGGAGACGTTGCCGACGAAGTCGCGCTTCAGCCGGGTCGCCTCGGCCAGCGCCTGCTCGCGGTCGACCACCGCCTGCTCGAGCTCGCGGGTGGCGGTCACGTCGTCGAAAGCGATCAGCGTGGCGCCGTCGGGTAGGGGCCGCGTCTGGAACACCACGGTGCGCCGGTCGGAGGTGCGGATCTCGCCGGCGACGGGCGCGCGCGCCTGCGGGTCGGGGTCGGCCACCCGCGCCTTGAGCTCGCGCCAGAAGCCGCGGTCGTGCACCAAGGGCAGGCAGAGCTCGACCACCCCGTCGAAGTCGACCGCCTCGGCCAGCGCCTGGGGGGTGATCGACCAGAAGCGCTCAAACGCCTCGTTGTGCAGGCGCAGCCGACCGTCGGAGCCGAACACCGCCACCGCGTCGTTGAGCTTGTCGAGCGTGGCCTGCTGCACGAGCACGAGCGCGTTGTACTGGGCGCGCAGGCGCAGCTCGCCGGTGATGTCGCTGAACAGAAGCAGGAGCCCGCCAAACGGGTGGGTCTGGCGCACCACGCGCAGGGTACGGCCGTCCGGCAGGCTCCACAGCTCGTCGGGCGCGGGCTCCAGCGCCTCGTAGAAGCCCAGCTCGCGTTCACGCCAGCCGCGGTAGTCGGCGCTCTCCGGCAGGCGGCGGCGCTGGCGCAGGCGGTCCAAGACCTCGCCGTGGCTGGGGCTCTCGGCCAGCCAAGCGGGCTCCAGCTGCCACAGCTCGGCGAAGGCGGTGTTGTGAAAGGCGAGGCGCCGGTCGGGCGCGAAGATCGCCACCGCGTCGGCGAGCCGGTTCAGCGTCTCGTCGTGGGAGGCGACGTGCTTGCGCAACGCCTCGCGCGTGTCCTCCGCCTCCGTGACGTCGAGTGCTATGGCCCCCGCGCCGCCGCCCTCCAGCGGCTGGGCCACGACCTGGTAGGCGCGGCGACGGCCGCCCACCGCCGCCCAGCGCAGGCCCTCGCGCCGTGCACCCGCGCTCGCGGCCTCCTCCGCCACCCCTTGCAGGCCCCGGTCGTAGACCCGACCGTCGGCGAGCGCCGCCTCGACCGAGGGCGCGTCCGCGCCGGCGAGCCAGGCGCGGTTGGCCCAGAGGAGCCGGCCGCGCCCGTCGACGAGCCAGGCGGGCTGGTCCTGGGCGTCTAGGAAGGCGGCCAGCCGCGCGGCGCTGGGCAGGCCCTCGCCCGCGTGCACCGACAGCCGCAGCCAGGCGAAGGCGCCCGACGCGCGCCCCTCGACCGCCACCACCGCCCCGGCGGCGGCGGCGCCTGCCGCCCCGTCCGCCGCCTCGAAGTCGCAGGGCTCGCCGCGCGCGAGGAGAGCTTCGAGCCGGCGCGCGTGGTCGGGATCGGAGCGGCGCAGCGCGTCCACCACCGCCACAGCCTCGGCCCCGGGCTCGAGCCCCAGCGCCCGGGCGCAGGCCCTCAGGCTCTCCCCGCCGGAGACGAGACGCGGGCCGGCGGCTTCCAGCACGAGGACGGCGCTGTCGAAGGCCTCCACCGAGGCGTCGCCGCCCTGGGCGCGTCCGCCCTCGGCCCGGAGCGCGGCGGTGAGCTCGCCCACCCGCCGGTCGCACGCGCGGCGCTGGGCCAGCGCCCACAGCCCCGCCGCGAGCGCGAGGCTCACGGCGCCCGCGTTGGCGACGACGGCGGGGTCCAGGGCCATGGAAGGGGCCTCGTGCGCGCGCCCCCCGGGGCTAGCGAATCAGCAGCATAGCCCAGTTGCAGCGCGCCCGCCCGGCGTGAATGCCTTGCCCGGCAAAGCGTTGACCCATGTGAACCGTCAGCGGGCGGAAAGGCGCGCCTCCACCGCGTCCCACATCAACGCGCAGGCGTCGACGCCGGTGAACCGTTTGAGCTGCTGGGCCCCGGTGGGCGAGGTGACGTTGATCTCGGTGAGGTAGTCGCCGATCACGTCCACCCCCACGAAGACGAGGCCGCGCCGCTTCAGCTCGGGGCCGATCGAAGCGCACAGCTCCCGGTCGCGACGGTTAAGCTCCACCGCCTCCGCGCGCCCGCCGACGTGGAGGTTGGAGCGCACCGCCCCCTTCTCAGGCACGCGGTTGATCGCGCCCACGGGCTCTCCGTCGACGAGGAGGATGCGCTTGTCGCCGGCGGAGACGGCCGGGAGGAAGCGCTGCACGATCACGGGCTCGCGCGAGGCGGCGAAGAAGAGCTCCAGGAGCGACGGAAGGTTCGGGTCGTCGGCCCGCAGCCGGAACACCCCCGAGCCGCCCGCGCCGTAGAGCGGCTTGACGATGACGTCGCCCTCCCGCGCGCGGAACTCGGCGATCGCCTGCGGGTCGCGGGTGATCAGGGTAGGCGGCTGCACGCCGGCGAAGGTCGTGACGAACAGCTTCTCCGGGGCGTTGCGCACCTCCCGCGGGTCGTTGACGACGAGCGTCGCGGGGTGGACCGCCTCAAGGAGGTGGGTCGAGGTTATATAGGCCATGTCGAAGGGCGGGTCCTGCCGCAGCAGCACCACGTCGATCTCCGCCAGGTCGAGCCGCTCGGCCTCGCCCTCGCGCACGGTGGACGCGCCCACCTCGTGCAGCGGACGCGCGCGGCAGTGGAGGCGGCCGCCCTCCAGCGCCAGGCTGTCCGGAGGGTAGGTCCACACCGCGGCGCCGCGCTCCAGCGCGTTCGCCGCCATCAGAACGGTCGTGTCCACCGACAGGTCGACGGCCCCAATCGGGTCCATCTGGATGGCGACCCGCAGGGCCATGGGCGTCTCCGTCCGCGTCTAGTTGAGCTGCAGCCGCACGCGCTCGCGCTGCACCCGGGCGGCCAGCGCGGCCCCGCCGTCCAGGGCCTGCGCCTTGGACAGGGCTTCGAGCGCGCCCGCAAGGCGCCCCTGCGCCTCCCGCGCGGCGGCGACGTCGAGCCAAGGGCGGTGGTCGCCGGGATCGAGGAAGGCGCGGCGGATCGCGGAGCGCTCGGCGCGCGCGTGGTCGCCCGCGCGGGTGGCGCGCGCGAAGACGACGTTCTGCAGCCTCAGCACCACCTGCCGGTCGCTGACGGGGGTCATCAGGTGGTCGAGGTCGTCGGCGGCCCCCGGCGTCAGCCCCGCCCGCAGCGCGCGCCTCACGAGGTCCGACGGCATCACCACCTGGCCGCCCAGGAACGGGTCCAGCGCCACGGGCCCGTCCGACGTCTCGATGCGCAGGAGGAAGTGCGCCGGGAAGTCGACGCCCGCCACCTGCAGCTCGCAGCGGCGCGCGACCTCCAGGAAGAGCACCACGAGCGCCACGGGCAGGCCGCGCCGCCGTGACGCCACGTGGAGCAGGTCGGAGTTGCGCGGATCTTCGGCGGTGAAGAGGTCGCCGCCGAGCCCCAGGTCGTGACCCAGCGCCTCGCATACAGCCTCGTCCGGCGGCGACTGCGCCAGCCGCTCGCGCAGGCGCTCGACCCCCTCCTCGCACAGAGCGCGCGCCGCATCGGGCGAGCGGCCGGGCTCCTCGTGCAGGGCGCAGGCCAGGGCCGCGTCCATCAGCGGGAAGCGCGTGTCGGGCGCGGCGCCGGCGGCGCTCAGGATGGCCGCGGCGGTGGCGCGCCCGCTCACAGCCCGCACACCCGGCGGGGGCGCCGACCCGGAGCCATGGCCAGGAGGTCGAGGCGCGGCTGCAGCGACCTGAGCGCGCGCCGGCGCGCGGCGAGGTCGGCCACCGCCGCGCGCAGCCGGTCGGCCTGGGCGGGACGCAGCGCGTCGAGCGCCTCGTCCAGCGTGCGACGGCGCTTGACCTCCACCGCCGCCACCACACCGCCGCGCCGCACCAGGAGGTCGATCTCCGCCCGTGGCGTGCGCAGCCGCCAGCCGATCACCCGCCAGCCGCGCAGGGTGAGCCACAGCGCGGCGTGAAGCTCGGCCCAGCGGCCCGAGCGCCGGGCGGTCGCGCCCCGGGCGGTCCGGGCGGCCTGACGGGCGGCGCTCACGCCGCCCCGCCCTGCAGCTCGAGCGCGCGGCGGTAGAGCGCGCGGCGCGGGCGGCCGAGCGCGCGCGCCACCTCCCCGGCCGCCTCGGCGGGGCCGCCTCGCGCGAGGGCGGCGATGAGCGCGGCGTCGACCTCGGCGTCGGTGGCCTCGGTCTCCGCCCCGGGCGCCACCAAGACCACGATCTCGCCCCGGGGCGCCTCCAGCGCGGGATCAGCGGCGAGTACGTCGAGAGGGCCGCGGTAGAGCGTCTCGTGGAGCTTGGTGAGTTCGCGCGCCACGACCGCCTCGCGCGGGCCCAGGACGGCGGCCATGTCGCCCAGCGCCTCGCACAGACGGGGGCCGCTCTCGTACAGCACGAGGGTGGCGGCGACGGGGGCCAGCGCCTCCAGCGCCGTGCGGCGGCCTGCGGACTTGGGCGGCAGGAAACCCGCGAACAGGAAGCGGTCGGTCGGCAATCCGGCGACCGCCAGCGCCGCCAGCGCGGCGGACGCGCCCGGGACGGGGATCACCCGCGCCCCCGCGTCAGCCGCCTCGCGCACGAGGCGGTAGCCGGGGTCGGAGACGAGCGGCGTGCCCGCGTCGGTGGTCAGCGCGACCCGCGCGCCTTCGGCGAGGCGGCGCAACACCTCCGGCCGGCGCGCCTCACCCACATGGTCGTCGTAGCGCTCGACCTTGGCCTTGAGCCCGTAGGCCCTGAGGAGGCGCTGGGCCGAACGCGTGTCCTCTGCCAGCACCAGGTCGCAGGCGGCGAGCACGTCCACCGCGCGGAGCGTGATGTCGCGCAGGTTCCCGATCGGGGTGGAGACCACGTAGAGCCCCGGCTCCAGCGGCTTGGTCAGGTCGGGCGCGGTGACGCTCATGGGCGGGGCAGGCTGCGCGAAGCGCGCCCGCGCCTCAAGCGGGGCCGCCCGCCGTCGCCGCGGCCCCGTCCGCCCGTCGGGCCCGCCGGTCGAGCGCCGCCAGCCACAGGACGAGCCCCAGCGCGGGGGCGGCCACCGCCGCGCAGCCGACGAAGTAGGCGGCGTAGGCATGCAGGAGGTCGAGCCCGCCGCTCGCCAGCGCCTTGACCCAGGCGCCGCTGAAGCCCTTCAGCGTCTTGCCGACGAAATTCACCGCCGAGACCAGGAGCGCGTACTGCGTCGCGGTGTAGCCGAGGCTCGTCAGGGTCGACATGTAGGCGATCAGCACCACGCCGGCGAAGCCCGTGCAGAAGTCGTCCCACCCGAGCACCAGCCCAAAGGCGACCGGGTTCGGCCCGGTGAGCACGAGAAGGCTGAACGAGGCTACCGCGAGCGGCTGCAGCACGCCGCCGACGATCATCGCGCTCAGATGCCCGAAGCGCGCGGCGAAGAGCCCGCCCGCCGCGATCCCCAGCATGACCGTGGGTATGCCCACCACCGTCCGCAGTTCGCCCACGAGCGCCTTGGACAGTCCCAGCTGGACGTAGAACGGGCTGATCATCGGCCCGCGCAGGTAGTCGCACAGGTGGTAGGCGGACACCGTCAGGAGCATCAGGAGCGCCGTCCAGCGGTAGGTGCGGAAGAACGCGACGAACGGGCCGGCGACCGCGTCCCACAGCTGCAAGGGCGCGAACGCGCGGCCGCGGACGACCAGCGCCGCGTCCCCTCGGGCAGGCTCGCGCGCGGCGAGCGTCGCGGCCACGCCCACGCCCACGCAGGCGGCGAAAACGGCGTAGGAGGCGGGCCAGCCGAAGGACGCGGCCATGACCAGGATCACCGCCTGGGTCAGGATCAAGGCGATCCGGTAGCCGAGGCTGTAGGCCGCGGTCAGGAGGTCGAGTTCCGCCCCGTCGTTCGCCGACTCGATCCGCCAGGCGTTCATCGCCACGTCCTGGGTCGCGGCGCCGAAGGCGGCGAGGACGGCGAAGGCGACCGACTGCGCCAGGTGCGTGCGCGGGTCGGTGGCCGCCATGCCGAACAGGCCGGCGGCCACGACCGCCTGGGCGAGCAGCATCCAGCTCCGCCGCCGGCCCAGCCTCCCGAGCCAGGGCACGGGGAGGTTGTCGACCACGCCCGCCAGCAGGAACTGGAGCGTGTAGGCCAGCCCCACCCAGGAGGCGAAGCCGATCAGCGCGAGGTCCACCCGCACGTCGGCCAGCCAGTAGTTGAAGGTGTTGCCCACCAGCATGAAGGGCAGGCCGGACGAGAAGCCCAGCGCCAACATCAGCCCGACCTTCGGACGGCGCAGCGCGCGCGCGACCTCCCGCGCCGAGCGGCGGCGGCGGGCGGGCGCGGCGTCCCCGGAAGCGGCGGCGGTCATGGGCCGAGGGTGAGGGGCGTCGCGGGCGAGGGCAACCGGGCCGGCCGTCTCAGCGCGCACCCCACTCGAGTGTGACCGACAGCACCATCGCGATCGCCAGCACGAACGGAACCTCGTTCGCTCGCCGCCAGAACTTCTCGGAGCGCGCGTTGCGGCCTTCGGCGAAGCGGCGGCGCGCGCCCGCCAGGAACATGTGGAAGCCGGTCAGGAGCACGACCCCGCCGAGCTTGGCGCTCATCCACGGCTCGCCCAGGAACTTGGCCCAGTTCCCCTCGAAGCGGTAGGTGGCGTCGTACCAGATCAGCCCGAGCCCCAGCGCCCAAGCGACGATCATGGCGGGATTCATGATGCCCCGCAGGAGCCGGCGCTCCATCACCTTGAAGGTCTCGTCGGCCTCGCCGCCGGGTGCGACGGTGGTGTGGTAGACGAACAGCCGCGGCAGGTAGAGCAGCCCCGCCATCCAGGCGATGTCGGCCAGTATGTGCAGGCCGCGCAGCCAGTCGTAGAGCGAGCCCACCGCGCGCGCTCTCCTAAATCCGCGCCTCGGCCGGCGCGGCCGAGCGGGTGGCGGGGCAGCGCCCGAAGGCGGCGGGGCAGATGCGTGGGCTCCCGTCGCTCTCCACGTCGGCCGGCCGCGCCAAAGCACGGCGCACCGCCCCCGCGAGGCCGGCGATGAAGGTCTCGGTGACGCCCACCGCCGGGACCCGCAGGTAGTGCGCGCAGCCCAGCCCCTCGGCCAATTCGGCGTAGTCGCGGTCGAGCTCCACCAGCGTCTCCACGTGCTCGGACACGAAGGCGATGGGCGTGATGATCACCCCCATGCCGTCGGTGCAGGCGGCTTCGATCGCCTCGGGGGTGGAGGGGCCGATCCAGGCGAGCGGGCCCACGCGGCTCTGATAGCAGACCCGCCAGTCGACCACCCCGCCCGCGCCGCCGAGCCGGCCGGTGACGCGCTCCACCACCGCCTGGCAGGTCTGCTCGACCTGCCATTGGTAGGGGTCGCCGTCCTTGATGATCTTCTCCGGCAGTCCATGGGCGGAGAACAGGAGCCGCACGCCGTCGGGCGAGCCCGCGTCCTCCCACACGCGCACGATGTGGTCGGCGTGCGCCTGGACGAGACCGTCGAGCACCGGCCAGCAGCATACGGTGCGCACCCGGCCCGGCCCCTTGTACGCCCGCGTCCACGCCGCCAACGAAGACGCGCTCGTGGTGGTCGAGAACTGCGGATAGAGCGGCAGGAGCACGACCTCGTCCGGCGCGAACGCGGCCACCTCGCGCGCCGCGGTCTCGGTGAAGGGCTTCCAGTAGCGCATGGCGAGGAACGCCCGGACCTCGTCGCCGTCGGCCGCCAGTGCCGAGGTGAGCGCGTCGGCCTGCGCCTGGGTCTCGCGCAGGAGCGGTGAAGCCCCGCCCATGTGGGCGTAGTTGGCGCTGGCCTCCTTGCGGCGGGTGGTGGCGATCAGCGCCGCCAGGGGCAGGCGCGCGGCCACGGGCAGGCCGATGATCGCCGGGTCTTTAAAGAGGTTGAACAGGAAGGGGCGCACCGCCTTCAGACTGTCGGGGCCGCCCAGGTTGAAAAGGACGATGGCGATGCGGCGAGGGCTCATCGAACGCCGGTGATGCGCTCCAGCACCGCCTCCACGTGCACGATGGGCGTGTCGGGCAGGATGCCGTGGCCCAGGTTGAACACGTAGGGTCCCTCGCCCCACTGCGCGAGGAGCTGGTCCACCCGCGCCAGGAGCGCCGGGCCGCCCGCGCGCAGCAGCAACGGGTCGAGCGCGCCCTGGATGCAGCGGTCCCGCGCCTGCAGCGCCCTGCCGAGCGCGGCGGGCGCCTGGGTGTCGAGCGCGACCGCCTCCACCGGCACCGCCTCGGCGTAGGCCTCGACGAGCGCGCCCGCCCCACGAGGGAAACCGATCAACGGAAGTTTGACGCCGAGTTCACGCAGGCGGGCGACGAGCCGGCCGTGCGGCCGCGTGACCAGCCGCTCGAACAGGGGCTCGGCCAGCCCCTCCGCCCAGCTCTCGAACAGCTGCAACGCCTGCGCCCCAGCGTCGGCCTGCATGACGAGGTAGTGCGCGGTGGCCTCGACGAGAACGTCGATGAGGGCGTCGATCTCGGCGGGGCGCGCGTAGGCGGCGGCGATCGCCTCGGCGCGCTCGCCGCCCGCGCCCTGAAGCATATAGGTGGCGACTGTCCACGGCGCGCCGGCGAAGCCGATCAGCGCGCGGTCGGGCTCGAGCGCTGTGCGCACCCGCGAGAGCGTCTCGCCCACCGCGTCGAGCGCGCGGCCCGCGCCCTCCGCCCTCGCCGCCATCGCCGCGACCGGCGGCATCGGGCCGAGCCGGGGGCCCTCCCCCGCCTCGAACCTCACCTCCTGCCCGAGCGCGCGGGGGATGAGGAGGATGTCGGCGAACACGATGGCCGCATCGAACGGCAGGCGTCGCATGGGCTGCAGCGTCGCCTCCGCGGCCTTCACCGGGTCGAGGCAGAAGCTCACGAAGTCGGGCGTGGTGGCTCGGAGCGCGCGGTACTCCGGCAGATAGCGCCCCGCCTGGCGCATGAACCACACCGGCGGACGCGCGGTCCGACGCCCGGCGAGCGCCTGGAGGAAGAGCGGCGTGGACGCCGAGCCCGGCGAGGGACGGGTGAGCGCCGGAGCGTCGGAGGCCATGGCGGCGACTTAGCCCGCCCGCTCGCCCCGGCTCAAGCCCGCTCGCCGCGGCCCATCTTCCCTCCCCTTCTCTCTTGAATCTCTGACTCTCTGGAACAGGAAAGAAAGGCTTTGGGCGACGGGGGCAGACCCAGCGCTACCCGCAGGCCTCCCCCGCAATCTTCACACTTTCTTAACGGTCCGACCCCGGACGGTCGCGCGCCTGTGGACGGCGTTAACAAGCGTTTAATCGTGAACAGGGCTCAGGGATCTCCGCACGAGGCGCCGCAGGGATGCGCAGGCGCCACGATCGGCGCATGCGCCCCGCCGTCGCAGTCGTCGCCGCACAGGCGGGAGGAGCGACCCCGTTGGGTAGGCGGTGATCCACGGGCGGCTTCCCCGCCGCGGCGTTCTCGTGTTCTGTGCGCGGCCCTCCACACCGCGGAGCGGCGCGGCGCCCCGGGATGTCCGACCTTTCCTCCTCAGCCGGAACGTCGCAGCGGCCGGGCGCCGCAGGCGGGCGGGCTAGGCTTGCGGCCTATCTCCACGTCCACCTCGTCTCCGACTCGACGGGCGACACGCTGGCGGCCATGGCCAAGGCGGTGGTCGCGCGCTTCGACGAGGTGGTGGCGCTGGAGCACGCCTATCCGCTGACCCGCACGCCCCGCCACCTCGAGCAGGTGATGCGCGAGGTCGAGGCCGCGCCCGGCATGGTGATCCACACCATCGTCGACCGCGAACTGCGCGCCGAACTGGAGCGCGGCTGCCGCGAGCTGGAGACGCCGTGCATCGCCGCGCTTGATCCATTGACTGTCGCCATGGGGCGCTATGTCGGCGCGCAGCTCACCAACCGCGTCGGCGGCCAGCATGCGTTGGACGCCAGCTATTTCGAGCGGATCGAGGCGCTCGACTACGCCATCGCCCACGACGACGGTCACGGCGGCGTCGACCTCGATCGGGCGGACGTGGTGCTGGTGGGGGTGAGCCGCACCTCCAAGACGCCGACCTGCATCTACCTCGCGCATCGCGGCGTGCGCGCGGCCAACGTGCCCCTGGTGCCCGGCGCGCCGCTTCCGCCCGCGCTGGAGGGGGTCAAGGCGGCGCTCGTGGTGGGGCTCGTGGTCTCGCCCGACCGGCTGGTGCAGATCCGGCGCAACCGGCTCCTGACGCTGCGCGAGGAGCGCGAGACCGCCTACATCGACGCGGACGCGGTGCGCGACGAGACCGTGCGCGCCCGGCGGCTGTTCGAGCGCCAGGGCTGGCCCGTGATCGACGTGTCGCGCCGCTCGGTGGAGGAGACGGCGGCCCAGGTCATGGCTCTCCTGTCCACGCGCCGCGCGGCGACCCGCGCCTCGACCGCGGCCGAGGGGATCGCGCCGCCGTGAGCGTCATACTGGCCTCGGGCAGCGTCGCGCGCGCATCGATCCTCACGGCGGCGGGGGTGCCTTTCGAGGCGCGCCGCCCGGGGGTGGACGAGGACGCCGCCAAGGCCGCGCTCCTGGCAGAGGGGCTGGGCGCGCGCGAGGTGGCCGACGCCCTGGCCGAGCTGAAGGCGGTGCGCGTTTCCCAAGCCGTGCCGGACGCGCTGGTGATCGGCGCGGACCAGACGCTCGAGCTCAAAGGCGCGCTTCTCTCCAAGCCCGCGGACCGGGCCGCCGCGCGCGAGCAGATCTTCGCACTGAGGGGCCGACCGCACCGGCTGCACAGCGCGGTGGTCGCCGCGCGCGGGGGCGCGCCGATCTGGCGCGAGCTGAAGACCGCGCGGATGCAGGTGCGCGCCTTCTCCGACGCTTGGCTCGACGACTACCTCGCCCGCGAGGACGGCGCGGTGTTGGAAAGCGTCGGCGGCTACCGGATCGAGGGGCCGGGGGCGCAGCTGTTCGCGGCGGTGGAGGGCGACACCTTCACCGTCATGGGCCTGCCGCTCTACGGCCTCTTGGACCTCCTGCGCCGCGAAGGCGAGCTCCTGGCGTGACGCCCAGCGGGGCGGCGACGGTGGCGGGGGTCGCGGGCTGGCCGGTGCGCCACTCGCTCTCGCCGCTGATCCACGCGGCCTGGCTCGCCGATGCCGGCGTGGACGGCGCCTACGTCCCCTTCGCCGTCCCGCCCGGGCGCTTCGCGGCCTTCGTCGAGGGGCTGCGCGGCGGGGCGGTGCGCGGCCTCAACGTCACCCTGCCGCACAAAGAGGCCGCCTTCGCGCTGGCCGACCGGCGTTCGGGGGCGGCGGAGGCGGCGGGGGCGGCCAACCTCCTCCTGTTCGAGCCCGACGGCTCGGTCGCGGCCGACAACACCGACGGGGCGGGGCTCGTGGGCGCGCTGGAGGCGGCGGACGCCCTGCGTGGCCCGGCGCTCGTGCTGGGCGCGGGCGGGGCGGCGCGCGGCGCGGTCGCCGCGCTCCTCCTGCGGGGGATGGAGGTGCGCGTCGCCAACCGCACACGCGCGCGTGCCGAGGCGCTGGCCGACGGTCTGCCCGCCCTGCGCGCTTTCGGCTGGGAGGCGCTGGACGCGGCTGCGGACGGCGCGGCGCTCGTCGTCAACGCGACCCGCGCGGGGCTGGAGGGCGACGGCGCCATTCCGCTGCCCTGGGATCGGCTGGCGCCCGGGGCGGCGGCCATGGACATGGTCTACGCGCCGCTCCGCACGCCCTTCCTGCGCGCCGCGGAGGCGCGGGGGCTGGCGACGGTCGACGGGCTCGCCATGCTGCTCGGCCAGGCGCGACCCTCGTTCGCCGCGTTCTACGGCGTCCAGCCGCCGGCGGAGGTCGACGTGCGCGCCCTGTGCCTGCGGGCGCTGGGCGAGGCCCCCGCGTGATCCTCCTCGGGCTGACCGGCTCCATCGGCATGGGCAAGACCACGACGGCCGGGCTCTTCGCCGAGGCGGGCGCGCCCGTGTACGACGCGGACGCCGCGGTGCACGCGCTGTACGCCGCGGGCGGCGCGGCCGTGGCGGAAGTCGAGCGGCTGTTCCCGGGCGTCGTGGGCGCCGACGGCGCGGTCGACCGCGCGCGCCTCTTCGCCCGGGTCGTGAGCGACCCGGAGGCGCTGCGGCGGCTTGAGGCGGTGGTGCACCCGCTGGTCGCCGCCCACCGCGCCCGCGCCTTTGGCGACCTGCGCGACGCGCCGGTGATTGTCCTCGACGTGCCGCTCCTGTTCGAGACCGGCGGCGACGCGGAGGTGGACGCGGTGGCGGTGGCGAGCGCGCCGGCGGCCATGCAGCGCGCGCGCGTGCTGGCGCGCCCCGGCATGACGGCAGAGCGGCTGGACGCCCTCCTCGCGCGCCAATCGCCAGATGCGGAGAAGCGCGCCCGCGCCGACTTCGTGATCGAGACGGGTGAGGGGATCGAGCCTGCGCGCCGGCAGGTGGCGGCGGTGCTGGCGACCCTGGCCGACCCGTCATTCCGGTCGCGGCGTCGCCGCGGCGGCCTCGACGCCCGCCGCGACCTCGGCGACTCTTGAAGCGACGGCCGAACCGCCCCACTCCAACGCGATGGCGCGCGAGATCGTCCTCGACACCGAGACCACCGGCCTCGATCCCCTGACCGGCCACCGGGTCATCGAGCTCGCCTGCATCGAGGTCGACGACCTGCTGCCGACCGGCGCGCACCTTCACCGCTATATCCACCCCGACCGCGACATCGATCCCGAGGCGCAGAAGGTGCACGGCATCAGCCTGCAGTCGCTGACGGCCAAGCCGCGCTTCCACGAGGGCGAGGTGGTCGACCAGTTCCTCGACTTCGTGGGCGACGCGCGGCTCGTCGCTCACAACGCGGCCTTCGACCGCAGCTTCCTCAACATGGAGCTGGAGCGCTGCGGCCGCGCCGCCCTGCCGGAGGATCGCTGGCGCTGCACCTACCAGCTGGCGCAGAGCCGCTTCCCCGGCATGTGGAACTCGCTGGAGGCGCTATGCAAGCGCTACAAGATCAGCCTGGCCGAGCGCGAGAAGCACGGCGCGCTTGTCGATACGCGTCTCCTGGCGCTCGTCTACCTCGAGCTGCAGGGCGGCAAGGAGCGCGGGCTCGAGTTCGCCGCCGCCCCGGGATCGGCGGGCGCCCTCGCCGCCGTGCGACCCAGCTATGCGCCTCGCCCGCGCGCGCTGGCGCAGCGCTCCACCCCGGTAGAGCGTGCGCGCCACGCCGCCTGGCTCCACGCCGTCCTGAAGAGCGACGCCCTGTGGACGGCGGCGCTCGGCCGCACGCTGGAGGAGAGCGAGGCGGCTTGAGGGGTGGCGCAGGGGCGGCGCGCGGGTGCAACACGCGCTTCGTTCTGTGAGGGCGGAGGGGCCGCCGTGCTCGGTCGCGTCAAGGGACGCTTCGCTCTCCGCCCTTGACCCGCCCTGCGCGCGACGGCTGATCGGAGGGGTCGGGACGCGGGGC
>CAXTAO010000009.1:0-91505 GCA_964242625.1 uncultured Caulobacteraceae bacterium
GGCCGCCGTCGGGGCGGGCGCCGCGCCCGTCGCCGGCCTCGCCGCCGAGCCTTGGTCGCCCGCGCGGGTGGCCGAGCTGACCGCGGCGGGCCGCCCGGTGTTCGTGGACTTCACCGCCGCCTGGTGCATCACCTGCCAGGTCAACGAGCGCGGCGCGCTCTCCACCCCGCGGGTGGCCGACGCCTTCCGACGCGCCAACGCCGTCTACCTCAAGGCCGACTGGACGCGGCGCGACCCGGTGATCGCCCGCACCCTGGCCGCCCAGGGCCGCGAGGGCGTGCCGCTCTACCTCGTCTACGGCCCGGGCTCGGGGTCGCCGCGCGTGCTCCCGCAGCTCCTGACGGAAGGCGCCGTGGTCGACGCCGTCTCGGCCGCCGCCCGGACCTGATCGGACAGCCTCAGCCCGGGCGCGCCACGTCCGTCGAGGTGTCGCGCGGCGGGGTGGTGATCACCTCGGCGTTGTCGCGCAGCAGGAAGAAGAGCTCGTCCAGCGCCGACAGTCGCGACTCGGGAGTGTCGGCCGCCTCCACCGCGGCCAGCTTGCGCGGCAGGTCCTGGCCGATGCCGCGCAGTATGCACTTGAGGTCGCCGTCGGTGCCCCGCCGCTCCAGTTCGTCGTGGCCGCGCCCGTCGAGGTCGGCCAGGCGCGACGCCCGGCCCTTGAAGCCCTCCCAGTCGGGCGTGCGCCAGCCGTCGCGCCCGAAGCCGCCGGACCGGCGGAGCGCGTCGGCGTCGGCCTGCAGCGCCAAGGCCGAGCTCACGATCGACTGGAACAGCGGCTCGCGCGCCAGAGGGTTGGGCCCCGGCGCTGCGGCGGCGAGCGTCAGCCGCTCCAGGCCGGGCGGGCCGGCGTGTACCAGCGCGGCGTAGCGCAGAAGGACGGCCGCGGCGGCCGCGTCGCACGACATGGACCGCTCCCCGGGCCGACGAATCGCTGGAGCTTACCAGCACCGCCGCCCCGGGCGCGACCTGGGGCTATCCCCGACGCGGCCGAGCCGCCTTGCCGCTCCGGGGTCGATCCGCTAGGCGCGGGCGCCATGACCGACACCGCCCCCGGGGCGTTCCGTCCCGAAGCGCGCACCCCGCGCGGCTTCGCCGACCGACGTGCGCCCGTCCTGCGCCGGGAGCGCGCCATACTGAAGGCGGTCTCCAAGGTGTACGAGGCGCACGGCTTCGAGCCGCTGGACACCTCGGCGTTCGAGTACGCCGACGCTCTCGGCAAGTTCCTGCCCGACAGCGACCGCCCCAACGAGGGCGTCTTCGCCCTGCAGGACGGGGACGACGGCGAGTGGATGGCGCTGCGTTACGACCACACAGCCCCCCTGGCCCGCTTCGTGGCGCAGCACGCCGCGGGCCTGCCCAAGCCCTTCCGCCGCTACACCTACGGCCCCGTCTGGCGCAACGAGAAGCCCGGCCCGGGTCGCTACCGCGAGTTCACCCAGTGCGACGCCGACACGGTGGGCTCCGCCCGGCCGGAGGCCGACGCCGAGATCATCGCCATGGCCGTCGCGGGGCTGGAGGCGGCGGGGCTGGAGCCCGGCCAGGCGGTCGTGAAGATCAACAACCGCAAGCTCCTGAACGGACTCCTCGCCGCGGTGGGCGTCACCTCCGAGGGGCTGCTCCTCGGCGCGCTGCGCGCCATCGACAAGCTCGACCGGCTGGGGACGGAGGAGGTGCACAAGCTCCTCACCGTCGGCCGCCTCGACGAGTCGGGCGACTTCACCAAGGGGGTGGGCCTGACCGACGTGCAGGCCTCCACCATCGCCGCCTTCATGCGCGTGGCGAAGGACCTGTCGCCTCCGCAGGACGTGAGCCGGTCGGCGCAGATCGACGCCATCGCGGGCGTGATCGGCGGCTCGAAGGAAGGCGACGAGGGCCTGGCTGAGCTCGCCGGAATCGACGTGGCGCTGACCGCCCTCGGCGTGGGCGCCGAGCGGGCGATGTTCGACACCACCGTGGTGCGCGGGCTCGAGTACTACACCGGCGCGGTGTTTGAGGCGGACCTCCTCCTCCCCACCACCGACGAGCAGGGACGGCCCGTGCGCTTCGGCTCGGTCGGCGGCGGCGGGCGCTACGACGACCTCGTGGCGCGCTTCACCGGCGAGCGCACGCCCGCGACGGGCTTCTCCTTCGGCGTGTCGCGGCTCGCGGCGGCGCTGCAGGCGGCGGGCCGCGCCGACGCCGCGGCCGCGCGCGGGCCGGTGGTGGTGATCGCCTTTTCGCCCGACCGCATGCCCGACTACCTCGAAGCCGCCGCCGAGCTGCGCACGGGGGGGATCGCCGCCGAGGTGTACCTCGGCGCCTCGGGCATGAAGGCGCAGATGAAGTACGCCGACCGGCGCAGCGCCCCCGTGGCGGTGATCCTCGGCGACGACGAGATCGCCGCGGGCCAAGTCACGCTGAAGGACCTCGACGTCGGGCGCGCGCTCGCCGCCGGCGTCTCCGACAACGCCGCCTGGCGCGCCGAACGGCCCGGGCAGGTCACCGTGGCCCGCGACGAGCTGGTGGAGGCCGTGCGCCGCATCGTCGGCGGCTCTCCCCTCGCGTGACCGCGCCCCGCCGCGAGCCGCCGGTCCCGCCCGAGGTCGCGGCGGCCATCCGCGCGCCGTTCGCGGCCTTCGCCGAACGCTGTGGCGGCGCGTGGACCGGGACCTCGGTCCTGCAGCCGCTCTCCACCCTCTTGGACCTGGCGGGGGAGGCTATGCGCGCGCGCCTGTTCGTCGTGGCGGGCGAGGGCGGCGAGGAGCTGGCGCTGAGGCCCGACTTCACCATCGCGCTCGCCCGCGACCACATCGCCTCTGGCGCCTCCGCGGCGGCGCGGCGGCTGTACGACGGCGAGGTGTTCCGCCTGCCGCCCGCGGGCGCGGACCGGGCGGGCGAGTTCCCGCAGCTGGGGGTAGAGGTGTTCGGACCCGCCGGCGACGCCGTAGAGCTCGACGGCGAGATCGCCGCCCTGGCCTGGGCCGCCGCACGCGCCGGGGGACGGGAAGACCTCACCCTGCATTTCGGCGACGTCGGCCTGTTCGCCGCCTTCTGCAGCGCGATCGGCCTGCCCGAGGGGCCGCGCGCGCGCCTCCTCGTCGTGTTCACCGCGGGCCGCTCGGCGCAGCGCGAGATCGAGCGGCTGGAAGCGCCCACCGCGGCGTCCGGAAGCTCCGGGCGGCTGGCGCGCCTCCTGGGCGACCTGCCCGAAGCGGAGGCCGCGCAGGCGCTGGAGGAAGTGTGGCGGCTCGCGGGCATCCAGCCCGTGGGCGGCCGCGGCCCGGCGGAGATCGTGCACCGGCTGGCGGAGCGGGCCCGCTCCGACCGCGCGCCGCGACTGTCGCGCGCCGAGGCCGACCTCCTCCGCCGCTTCCTGGCGATCGAGGCGGCTCCGGCGCGCGCGCTCGAGGCGGCGGCGTCGCTCGCCCGCGAGGCCGGCGGCGCGCTCGACAGGGCGCTGGAGGCGTGGTCGCGCCGGCTGGACGCCGCGCGCGCGGGCGGCGCTCCGGTCGAGGCGGCCGTCCTGGCGTGCGGGCTGGCGCGGCCGTTCGGCTATTACGACGGCGCCTTGTTCGAGGTGCGCAGCGCCGCCCTGCCCGACGACGCGCCCGTGGCGGGGGGCGGCCGCTGCGACGGCCTCCTGGGCCGGCTGGGCGGCGCGCCCGCGCCGTCGGTGGGCTGCGCGGTGCGGCCGGGCCGCGCATGGGTCGGAGGCCGCGCATGACGGTCGAGGCGCCGCTCGTGATCGGCCTGCCCTCCAAGGGGCGGCTGAAGGCCCAGTGCGAGGAGTGGCTGTTCGACTGCGGCTTCCGCCTGGAGGTCGAGGGCGGCGAGCGGGGCTATCGCGCGTCGCTGGACGGCCTGCCGGGGGCGGAGGTGCGGCTCCTCTCCGCCGCCGACATCGCCGCGGGGCTCGACGCGGGCGAGCTGCACCTGGGCGTCACGGGCGAGGACCTCTTGCGCGAGCGCGGCCCCGAGCTGGAGCGCCGCGTCCACCTCCTGCGCGCGCTCGGCTTCGGCCGCGCCGACCTCGTGGTCGCTGCGCCGCAGAGCTGGCTCGACGTGGACGGCATGGCCGACGTGGCGGACGTGGCGCACGACCTCCTGGCGCGCACGGGCCGCCGGCTGCGGGTGACCACCAAGTACGCGGCGCAGACCCGCGCCTTCTTCGCGCGCCACGGCGTGGGCGACTATCGCATCGTGGAGAGCCTGGGCGCGACCGAAGGCGCACCGGCGGCGGGCGTGGCCGAGCTCGTCGTCGACATCACCACCACCGGCGCGACGCTCGCCGCCAACAACCTCAAGGTGGTGGGCGACGGCGTGATCCTGCGGAGCCAGGCGCGCCTCGCCGCCGGGCTCCGGGCGGAGTGGACGCCGGGTCGGCTGGCCTGCGTGCGGCGGCTGCTCCTCGTGGTGGAGGCGCGGGCGCGGGCGCGGGCCTCCTCGCTCCTGGGGTGGCCCGCGGAGCACGACGCGGCGGCGCAGATGACGACGGCGCAGGCGCGGGCCCACGGCGGCCACGCGCGACCCCACGGCCTGCTCGTTCCCGGCGGCGAGCTGTTCGACGTGGCGGAGGCGCTGGCCGGGGCCGGCGTCGGCCCGCTGACGGTGGGCCGGCCGGACTACGTGTTCGAGGCCGCCTCCGCCGCCGCCGACGCGCTCGCCGCGCGCGTGGGGCTGGCCCCGACCGCCAGCTGAGCGAGACGCCACGCCGCGGCGGACAGCACGAGCGGCGCGACCGGCAGCCGCCAGAAGCCCAAGACGATCATCACCGGCGGCAGCGCCCACAGCGCCAGCGACAGCGCCTGGTCGGCGGGACGCGGCGAGGCGGCCCACAGCGCCAGGGCGGCCACGACGGTCGCCACGAGGTCGTAGTTGAAGCCCTGGGGCGTCGCCACGAACGTCGCCGCCACCGTGGTCGCGATCCGCAGCCCGACGGGGGCGGCGGGCGTGCGCCACACCCGCCACACGAGCGCCGCGCCGAGGAGGGCGAACGGCGCCTGCGCCGCGCTCGCCCAGGCCGCCGGCGCGCCCAGGAGGCGCAGGGAGGCGAAGGTCGAGGTCATCATCCACAGGAACGGCCCGCGCCCGTGGCTCAGCATCTGCGCCTGCATGGGCAGGGTGTGGTCGAGGAAGGCGCGCCAGGGCGCCCACCCCCAGACGAGGAGGGTCAGGGCGAGGATCGCCGCCACGCTCGCCGCGGCGCCGCCCATCAGCCGCCATCGCCGCCCGGCGATCACCACAACGGGGAGGAGGAGCGCGATCTGCGGCTTGAACACGAGCGCGCCGAGGAGCGCGCCGGCCAGCGCCGGCCGCTCGTCGACCAGCGCCAGCCCGCCGAGGAGGAGCGCCGCGGTGACCGCGCCGTTCTGCCCCAGCGCCACGTTGGTCGCCACCGCCGGCGACAGGAGCGCCAGCCACAGCGCGCCGGCGGGTAAGCGCAGGCCGTCCATCCGCCGCAAGGCCGGGCGGAGCGCGGCGGCCAGGGCGACGAGCCCCGCCGCGGTCCAGGCGGCCAGCGCGCTGAAATAGCCGCCGAACAGCGTCAGCGGCGCCGCGAGCCACAGGGCGGGCGGCGGGTAGGACCAGAAGTGGAACGGCAGGCGCGGGCTGAACCAGTGGTGGGCGGCGGCGAGGAAGGGCTTGGGATCGAACACCTCGACCACGCGGCCCGCGCGCATGAGGCGGCTGGCGGTCCACAGGTTGACGAAGTCGCGCCCGCGCGCGTGGTCGGCGAAGTCGAGCCGGCCGCGGCCGTGGGCGAAGTAGATCGCCAGCGTCGCCAGCGCTGCCGCCGAGGCCGCCCAGAGCCAGAGCTCCGCTCGCCGCCCCCTCATCGCCCCTCTCCCCGGGCGGGCTCCGCCGGGCGCACGCGGAAGACGCCCAGCGGCGCGCCGGGTGGCGACAGGCGCTCGAGCCAGGCGGGCGGCCGGTCGGCGTCGAGCCGGCGCTGCAGGCTGTCGGGCGCGAGGTGGTCGCGGTCGAAGTGGCGGGCGTGGACGCGGCACTCCAGAAGGTAGGTCGCCCCCGCCGCGCGGGCCGGGGCGGCGGCCGCCTCCGCCGGCGCGACCAGCACGCCGCGGGCGGTCATCACGCCCCGGCTCATCCGGTGGTAGGGCGCGCTGAGGCTGGCGCTCGGCGTGTGCGCCAGCACGAAGGGCCCGAGGTCGATCTCGCTCAGCGTGACGCCCGCGGGCAGGCGCGCGAGGAGAGCGTAGCTCGCCGCGTCATAGCAGCGGTCGGGCGGACCGCCGCCGCGCGCTGCCGGGCGCTTTTGCCAGGGCGCAAGGCGCATGGCCGCGAGCACGCCGCCCGTCGCCGCCACGGGCGAGAGGGCGGCGGCCGCCAGCAGCACGCCGACGAGTCCCAGTCGCCGCGGGGCGCGCCCGCCGAGCTCCCCCGCCAGGACGGCCAGCGGCGGCACGGAGAACCACAGGGTGTAGGCCTGCATGCGGAAGGCTCCCCAGCCCGCCGCCACCGCCACGAGAAGGAGCGCGCCCGACAGCCGCCAGGCGTGCCCGCGCCGCCGCTCGCGCCGGAACCCCAAGAGCGCCCAGGCAAGGAGGCCCATGGCGGCGAACACCGCACCGGCGACCGCGTCCGCGCGATCCTGCCGCCACAGCACGGGCCACGACCGCATCTCCTGCACGTGGTCGAGCCAGAAGGGCCGCATGCGCGGATCGACGTCGGCGAAGGGTCCGCGCAGGCAGTGCGGGTCAAGGAGGACATAGGCCGCGAGCGTGGCCCCGCCGCCCGCCGCCAGGAGCGCCAGCCGGGCGGGCCAGCCCCGCCGCGCGCCGAGCCGCGCCGCCGCCCAGAGCGCCAGCCCGCCGACGACAGCCCCCGCCAGGAGGTTGACGCCGAGGGCGTCGCAGGCGGGGACGCCCCAGCGCGCAGGCGGCGTCTGCGCCACGAAGGCCAGGGTCGTCGCCCCCGCGAGCGCCAGGCCGTAGGCCCCGACCGAGCGCGCGGCCTGCCGGTCGGCCCACATCCGCACGCCGAAGGCGGCCGCCACCACCGCCTCGAACACGAGCGCCTCGAGCCCGACGGCGAGCCCGAGCCCCGTCGCCGCCCCCGCCAGCGCCGCGCCCCGCACGGAGCCCGCCAGCGCGCCGGCGGCGGCGAGGAGCGCCAGGGTGATCTGCACGTCGTGGTGGTCGATCCGCCCCGGCTGGAACTGCGCCCAGTAGAGCCCGAGGTCGAGGATGCAGATCACCCCGCCCGCGAGCACCGCCGCCGAAGCCAGCGGCGCCCCCCGCACGCGCGCCGCCCCGGCCAGCGAACGCACCTGCCAGAGCGCCCCCGCGACGGCGGCGAAGACCCACAGGAGCGGCCAGGTCGCGCGGGTCATCCACTCGGCGCGCGCGGGCGGCAGGGCCGCGCGCCACAGGAGTTCCCAGCCGGCGATGGCGCCGTCCAGGAGGCGCGACCAGTGCAGCCACACGCCCTCCGGCGGCTGCAGCCGCACCACGCGCTGGTCGAACCAGCCGCGGCCGGCGAGGAGCTCGCGCACGAGCACGAGGCGCGTCGCGTCGTCGGTGTCGCCGAGGTTGGGGCCGAGCCGATGCGCATCCAGGCTCCACAGCGTCGCCGCCACGATCGCGCCCACGGCGATCGCTGTGAGGGCGAGGCGGCCGGGCCGTTGCAGGTCGGGGACGGGGGGCAGCCGCATACGGAGCACCTGGGGACGAGGAGGACGCGCGCGCGGCCGCGGCGGCGGTCTTTTAGCCGCGGCTCTAGGCGTTGGTCACGATTTCGTGTTTACGCAGGCCAAGACGCGCCGTCCTCCCTCGGCGCCTGTGGTTCACGGTCCGCATGTCCTTCACCGATAGCGCTTCCGCGGATACGGGCCGCCTTCGGATGGCTGCGCCGCGCGGGCTGGCGGCGTTCCTCCTGGTGGGCGTGGTCGGCCTCGTGGTCGACCTCGGCATCGTCTGGGGGCTGGAGCGGGCGGGCCTGCCGCTGGCCGGCGCGCGCGCGGTGTCCCTGCCCGTGGCGACGCTGGTGACCTGGCTCCTCAACCGACGCCTCACCTTCGCTCGCAGCGGCCGCCGCGCCCACCACGAGGCGCTGCGCTACGGCGCGGTGGCGCTCGCGGCGCAGAGCGTGAACTATGTCGCGGCGCTGGCGATCGCCAGCGTGCTCAAGGGCGCGCCGCACCTGGCGGTGGTGGTGCTGGCGGCCGCCCCGCACCTGCCCCATGTGCTGGACCTCCTCGCCGCCTTCTGCGGTGCGGTGATCGCGACGCTCTTCTCCTACACGGGCCAGCGCTGGTTCACCTTCGCGGACGCATCCCGCGGGGCCGGGCGCGAGGCGAACTGAGGTCTTCCCCGAGGTGTACACCGACATGGCGCCCAACCCGGCCGACACCGACGTCCTGATCGTGGGCGCCGGCCCCGCCGGCCTGACCGCGGGCTATCTTCTCACCAAGGCGGGCCGACGCGTCACGGTGATGGAGCGCGACCCCGAGTACGTGGGCGGCATCAGCCGCACCGTGCGCTACAAGGACTTCCGCTTCGACATCGGCGGCCACCGCTTCTTCTCCAAGTCGAAGGAGGTTGTCGACCTCTGGAACGAGATCCTGCCGGACGACTTCATCGACCGGCCGCGCCTTTCCCGCATCTACTACCGCGGCAAGTACTATGCCTATCCGTTGCGCGCCTTCGAGGCGTTGCGCAACCTGGGCCTGATCACCTCGGCCATCTGCATGGCCAGCTACGGCTGGGCTCGCGTCACGCCGATCAAGCCGGCTAAGACCTTCCACCAATGGGTGCGCAACCAGTTCGGCGAGAAGCTCTTCTCCATCTTCTTCAAGACCTACACCGAGAAGGTGTGGGGGATGAGCTGCGACGACATCTCGTCGGACTGGGCGGCGCAGCGGATCAAGGGGCTGTCGCTCTCCGCCGCCGTCGCCGACGGGATCATCCGCTCGCTGGGCCTGAAGAAGAAGCCCGCCGCCGCGCTCGGCCAGCAGGGCGGGGTGAAGAGCCTGATCGAGAGCTTCCGCTATCCGCGCCTCGGCCCCGGCATGATGTGGGAAGCCGCCCGCGACAAGATCACCGCCCAGGGCGGTGAGGTGCGCATGAGCCGCGACCTCGTCCAGCTCGCCTGGGACGACGCGCGCGCGCTGTGGACCGGCACGTTCAAGACCGGCGACGGCCGCGTGGAGACGGTCACCGCGCGCCACGTCATTTCGTCCGCGCCGATCACCGAACTGTCGCATTCGCTGGCGCCCAAGCTCGACGCCCACGCCGACCTCAGCCTCAAGTACCGCGACTTCATCACCGTGGCGCTCATCACCAAGGTGGAAGACACGCAGAGCTTCCCCGACAACTGGATCTACATCCACGACCCGAGCGTGAAGGTCGGCCGCATCCAGAACTTCCTGTCCTGGTCGCCGTTCATGGCGCCGGAAGGCTACGCGTGCCTCGGCCTCGAGTACTTCTGCTTCGAGGGTGACGGGCTGTGGACCGCGCCGGACGCTGAGCTGGTCGAACTCGCCAAGCGCGAGATAGGCCAGATCGGGCTAATCGCGCCCGACAAGGTGGTCGACGCCCACGTGGTGCGCCAGCCCAAGGCCTACCCCGTGTACGACGACACCTACGCCGCCAACGTCGAGCGCGTGCGGGCGGAGGTGGAGGCGCGCTTCCCCACCCTGCACCTCGTCGGCCGTAACGGCATGCACAAGTACAACAACCAGGATCACGCCATGATGACCGCCATGCTGACGGCGGAGAACATACTGGCGGGCGAGCGGCGCTACGACGTGTGGGCGGTCAACGAGGACGCCGAGTACACCGAGAGCGGCTACTCCGGCGCGCAGGAGGCGCTGAAGAGCGAGCGCCTTGTCCCCCGCAAGGTCGCCGCCTAGCGCCGATCGGGCATCGGGGGCGGGCCTGCGCCCGCCCCTCGCTCGCCGCGCCTACGCGCCGCGCACCAGGGCCGAGTAGGCGTCCATCAGCCCCAGCGAGATCTGGCCGGGGATGTAACGGTGCTCGCCGATCTCGCTCACCGGCGTCACCTCCGCGGCCGAGCCGGTCAGGAAGCACTCGCTGAAGCTCGGCAGCTCTTCCGGCGTGATGTGGCGCTCGACCACCTCGATGCCGCGCTGTCGCGCAAGGTCGATCACCGTGCGGCGCGTGATGCCGTCGAGGAAGCAGTCGGGGGTGGGCGTGTGCAGCTTGCCGTCGAGGACGAAGAACACGTTCGCCCCCGTCGCCTCCGCCACCAGCCCCCGATAGTCGAGCATCAGCGCGTCGGCGTAGCCCGCCGCCTCCGCCGCGTGCTTGGAGAGGGTGGCGATCATGTAGAGCCCCGCCGCCTTGGCGCGGAAGGGCGCGGTGTCGGGCGCGGGGCGGCGATAGATGGCGTGGGAGAGCCGCACGCCCTTCTTCTTCTCCTCCGCGTCGAAGTACGACGGCCAGGCCCAGACCGCGATCGCTAGGTGGATGGTGGTGAGCGGCGCCGAGACGCCGATCTGCTCGGACCCGCGCCACACCAGCGGGCGCATGTAGGCGTCGGCCATGCCGCTGCGCTCGCCGGCCAGCCGGCAGGCGGCGTTCACCTCGTCGGGGGTGAAGGGGATGCGCATGTCGAGGATCTCGGCCGAGCGGAACAGCCGCTCGGTGTGGTCCTCCAGCTTGAACACGCGCCTGTTGTAGAGCCGCTGGCCCTCGAACACGCACGAGCCGTAGTGTAGGCCGTGGGTGAGCACGTGGACCTTCGCCTCCCGCCAAGGCACGAAATGGCCGTCGAACCAGATCGAACCGTCACGATCGTCGAACGGAACCAGAGCCATGGTGAAATCCTACCCGTGCCGCGCGGCGAAGGGGGCGGAATAGACCCTCGGCCGAGCGGGGCGTCAACGCCGCTCCGCCCCCGGCGGCTCCCGTGAGCGCCGCCGAGCCCGCCATGGGGCCCGCCACCGGGCCCGGCCCCGACCGTCACCTCCTCGTGATCGACGACGACGACCGGCTGCGCGAGCTCCTCAAGGCCTATCTGGCGCGCCACGGCTTCCGCGTGACCGCCGCGCGCGACGCCGCCTGCGCGCGGCGGCTGATCGAGGTCTTGCGCTTCGACCTCCTGGTCATGGACGTGATGATGCCGGGCGAGGACGGCTTCAGCCTCCTGGGCTGGGTGCGGGGCCGCGGCGGCGCCCCCGTGCTCATGCTGACCGCGCGGGGCGAGCCCGCCGACCGCATCCGCGGCCTGCAGCTGGGCGTCGACGACTATCTCGCCAAGCCGTTCGAGCCGGAGGAGCTCGTGCTGCGGATCGAGGCGATCCTGCGTCGCGCGGCGAGCGGGCCCGCGGCGGGCGCGGCCGGCCCGCTGCGCCTCGGCGACTGCGCCTTCGACCTCGCCCGGGGCGAGCTGACCCGGGGAGGCTTGCCCGTGCGGCTGACGGAGGGCGAGACCTCCCTCCTGAAACGCCTCGCCCTTACCCCCGACACCCCCGTCGACCGGGCCGAGCTGATGCGAGCCGACGACGACGGGGCGGGCCGCGGGGTGGACGTCGCGGTCACCCGCCTGCGCCGCAAGATCGAGCCGGACGCCAAGGCCCCCCGCTATCTCCAGACCGTGCGGGGCGTCGGCTACATGCTGGCCCCGGACTGAGCGCGGCGCCCTTGCCCCCCCGCCCTCTCCTGTCGCCGCGACTTCTGCGCCGCGCCGCCAAGCAGTGGCTGCCGCGCTCGCTCTACGGGCGCAGCGTGCTCATCATCATCCTGCCGGTCGTGATCATGCAGGCGGCGGTGGGCTGGGCCTTCTTCGAGCGCCACGAGAGCGCGGTGTCGCGCCAGCTGAGCGAGAGCCTGGCGGGCGACGTGGCGTGGATCGCGTCCCTCGTCGACGCCAACGCCGACCCCGCGCGCTTCGCCCGCATCGCCGCCCGCGCCGAGCGCGACGCCTCCTTGTCGGTGGCCTTCCAGCCGGGGCGCGCCCTGCCGACCGGGCGGCGGCCGAGCCTCCTGCCCACCTTCGACGCCCCGCTGCGCGCCGCCCTGGACGACAAGCTGGAGCAGCCCGTCTGGGTCGACACCACGCGCTATCCCGCCTTTGTCGATATCCGCGTGGCGGTCAGGGGCGGCGTGCTCCGCGTCCTGGCTCCGCGCGAGCGCGCCTTCTCCACCCGCGGCCTCGCCTTCCTCCTGTGGCTCACAGGGGCGACGCTCCTCCTCACCGCGGTGGCGGTGGGCTTCATCAGGAACCAGGTGCGCGCGATCGAGCGCCTGGCGGCGGCGGCGGACGCCTTCGGCCGGGGGGCCGAGGCTCCCGCTTTCAAGCCCCACGGCGCGCGCGAGGTGCGCCAGGCGGCGGAGGCCTTCCTGGCGATGAAGGCGCGCATCGCCCGCCACATCGAGCAACGCACGACGCTCCTGGCGGCGGTCAGCCACGACCTGCGCACGCCGCTGACCCGGCTGAAGCTGGAAGTGGCCCTGGCCGAGCCCTCGCCGCAGATGGACCGCATCCGCCGCGACCTCGCCGACATGGAGCATATGATCGCCGACTATCTCGACTTCGCCCGCGGACAGGGGACGGAGGCCGTGGAGGAGCTGGACGTGGCGGCCCTGCTGCACGAGGTGGGCGACGGCGCCGCGCGCACGGGCGCGCGGGTGACGGTGGACGCCGCGGCGCCCATGATCGCGCGGGTGCGGCCGCTGGCGCTGCGCCGCGCGGTCGCCAACCTCGTGGCCAATGCGGCCGACCACGGCGCCCACGTCGCGGTCCAGGCGCGGCGTAGCCCGTTCGGCGGGCTGGAAATCCAGGTGGACGACGACGGCCCCGGCATCCCGCCGGAGCGGCGTGAAGACGCCCTTCGCCCGTTCGCGCGGCTGGACGAGGCGCGCAACCCCAACCGCCAGGGCGTGGGCCTGGGGCTGGCCATCGCGCGCGACGTCGCCCGCGGCCACGGCGGCGAGCTCACCCTCGGCGACAGTGCGCTGGGCGGCCTCTGCGCCACCGTGCGGCTGCCGGGGTAGGCGCGAGCGGCGGCGACGCGTCGACCGCGCGCCGCGCCCCGCGCTCGATCCGCCCTCAGCTTCCTTCTTGCACGAACCGCAGCAGGTCCTGGTTCAGCCGGTCCTGGGCGGTGGCCTGCAGCCCGTGCGGCTCGCCTTCGTACTCGACCAAGCGCGCGCCGGGGATCATGCGGGCGGCCACTCGCGCCGACTTGTCGATCGGCACGGTCTTGTCGGCCGTGCCGTGGATGATCAGCGTGGGCACGGTGAAGGCCGCCATGTCGGGGCGGAAGTCCGTGCCCGCGAACGACTTGGCGCACTCCAACGTGGCGCGGAGCGAGCCCATCATCGCCATCTGCAGCGACCACTGCAGCGTCTCGTCCGACACCTTCTTGTCGAGGAGGCTCACGCCGAAAAAATCCTTGGCGAAACCGGCCAGGAAGTGCGCCCGGTCCTTGTGCAGCCCCTCCATGATCGGCGCGAAGGTCTTGGGGTCGACGCCGTCGGGGTTGTCGGGCGTCTGGGTGAGGTAGGGCGTGACCGCCGACACCAGCGCGGCGCGGGCCACGCGTTCGGTCCCATAGCGGCCGAGGTAGCGCGCCACCTCGCCCCCACCCATGGAGAAGCCCACGAGCGTCGCGCCGCGCAGGTCGAGCTCGCGCATCAGGGCGTCGACGTCGCTCGCCAGCGTGTCGTAGTCGTAGCCGCTCCACGGCTGCGACGAGCGCCCGAAGCCGCGCCGGTCGTAGGTCACCACCCGGCAGCCGTTCTCCGCGAGGAAGTTCGACTGGCTCGACCACATGTCGCCGTCGAGCGGCCAGCCGTGGATCAGGACCACCGGCGGCCCCGACCCCCAGTCGGTGTAGTGGAGGTGCGTGCCGTCGGTCGTCCTCAATTGGGCCATGGTCCGTCCTCGCTAGGCGCATCCGCAACGTCGCGCCTGCGGGATGGTTCGCACGCCGCCGAACGTTGACGGCCACGCTTGAGCGTATCACTCTCCCCTCGCCTTAGGGGGAACAAGGCCATGATGAAGATCGCGCTCGCCGCGTTGGCTGTCGCGTGCGCGACGGCGGGAGCCGCACGCGCCGACCTGCCGTCCTACACGTTCACCGGCTTCGCCAAGGGGGTCGACGTCGCCGGCCTCTTCGGAACAGTCGGCGCGAGCTATGACGCGCCCATCACCATCACGGCGGCCGAGAAAGGCACGCTGGACGATCCGAACGTCGCCGAAGGCGTGTTCATGTACGTGACCTTCCAGGGTCAGGACCTCTTTGAGGTCGAGGACTACGGCTACGTCGACCTCACCGCCGATCCGATCGTGTCGGTGCCGTACGTCAACGACTCGCCGCCGCCGCTGAGCCTCTTGATCCGCGACCTCACCTCGGTCGACGCCGGATATTGGACGACCCGCTTCCAGCAAGTCGACTACGAGGACGGCGGAGCCTACGACACCTTCCAGCTCTACCGCACCTCCTCCGCGCCCGAGCCGTCGACATGGGCGCTGATGCTGGCGGGCGTCGGCCTGGCGGGCGCCGCGTTGCGGGCTCGCCGCCGGTCGGTCGCCGTCGCCTGATCGCGAGAGAGTCGGCTTGGCCGGCCTTGGTGGGCCCTCCTGAGGGGCTCACGCCAGGCGGACGGTTCGGCCCTCCCGCGCGGCTTCGTAGATCGCGGCCATGACCCGCAGGTCGCGCAGGCCCTCCTCGCCGGGCGTCAGCGGCTCCTCGCCCGAGAGGACGCAGGCGCTCATGTGGTCGAGCTGGGCGGCGAACTGGTCGGACGTCGACCCCGGCACGGTCCGGGGCTGAGCGGGGCCGCCCAGCTTCACGCGCATCGTCTGCCCCTCGTAGGACGTCGCGGGCTCCATATCGAGCCAGCCCGCCTCGCCCACCGCGCGGTAGCGGTTGTGTGCGGAGCTGTAGGTGGAGAGGCACTCCGCCACGACGCCCGAGGGGAAGCGCAGGCTGAAGGCCAGGGTGTCTTCGACCTCGCGAAAGCGCGGATCGCTCCGATCGCTGTGCTCCACCGCCGCGACCTCCACGGGCTCCTCCCCGCTGAGATAGCGCGCGGCGTTGAGGCTGTAGATGCCGATGTCCATCAACGACCCGCCGCCCGAGAGCGCCCGCTGCAGCCGCCAGATGCCCGGGCGCGCGCTTAAGCCGTGATCGGCGGTGATGGTGCGGAGCCGTCCGAGTTCGCCCGACCGACAGATCCGGATGGCCTCGCGATTGTACGGCTCGAAGCGGCTGCGGTAGCCGATCATCAGCTTGCGGCCTGCGCGCCGGCAGGCGTCGATCATCTGCCGCCCTTCGTCGACCGACACCGCCATGGGTTTCTCGGACACGACATGCTTGCCCGCGCGGGCGGCGCGGACCGTGTACTCGCAGTGCAGGCTGTTGGGCAGGATGACGTAGACGACGTCGACGTCGGGATTGTCCGCCAGGCGTTCGAACGTCTTGTAGTCGTAGAGCCCGCGGCTGGGCACCCCATACTGGGCGGCGTAGCTCTGCGCCTTGGCGGGGTCGCCGCTGACGAGGGCGGTGATCCTCGAGCGGCGACACTGCGCGAAAGCGGGCATGATCTGGCGCGTGGCGTAGGAGCCCAGCCCCACGATGGCCCAGCCGACCTTGCGCCCCGGATCCTCCGCGGCCCAGCCTCGACCTCCCAGGCTGGCCGTGGCCAGTCCGGCGGCGGCCGTCACGAGGCTTCGCTTGGTGAGCGTGGGACCGGTCATGACGCCTCCCGCAGAGGTGATGGGCCTGAAGGACTATGGACCGGGCGCGGCCGCGAACACCACCGCGGCGTGGCTCCCGACCGGGGTGAACGCGCCGGTGAAGGTCGGCGCGCCCCCGTGGGGATCGACGCGGAAAATCGTCAGGGCATCGCTGCGCTGACAGGCGCCATCGCCCGTCGCGGCGAGCCCGAAGCCGCTCGCTTCTGGGTCAGCCATCGCGGCTCAGCCGCCGCGGCCACGATAGGGAGGAGCACGAGCCCGGTCTCGAAGAAGAGCGGCAAGCGCAGCCCCGAGGCCGCTGCACCCGAACGATCAAGGACGACTGACAGCGCCCCCGGGCCAGCGTCGCCCCAAACAGCTTCAGGTCGCCTTCGTCAGGAGTCCCCTCCCCGACGGCGTCGCGAGGAGATGGTGGGCCCGGCAGGATGCGAGCAGGGCCCACCACGCGATCCGGAAAGAACTGCACTTTCCCCGACTTAGCCGAGGCGGATCGCGGCGATCTAGGAGTAGTTTAGGGGTAGCTCACTCGCCATTCTTCGGAGGCAAGAGCTTGACCGCTAGCGCTGCGACACCGGTGGCTCCCATACCTGCCGCGGCCGCGCTGTATCCCGCAGCGACCAGCGCGGGAACCCATATAAGGCTGAAGGCCGCAGCATCTCTCAGGGAGTCGATGATTTCGCCCTTGATGACCCGCATCCAGTCATAAACGAGCAGCATCGTGGAGAACACGAGCGCGAACATGGTTGTAGTAATAATGAGGAACATCGAACACCGCCAGCCTCGACGGCGTCACCGTCGCAGGTCCAAATGGTCGGCGCGTCGACCCAGGAAGGAGGGATGCTCAGTATTACAGGGCCACGTCGCATCATGGCCTGGAAACTAGTTACCGGCCGTCCCCTCAGGTCCACTGAGGATACTCCACGCGCTGGAGGGCCAAGTGTTCAAACCCCGAGCGCTGATGTCGGTTCCGGGCCATTTCCGTTTTGAGGGGCTACCCGTGCGGCGGTCGCCCGCAATGCACGCACATTCTCGTGAGAGCGCGGACTTCTGAGTAGCTTGCTGATCCCTCTGAGTTGATCGGCACGGCCGGGCTCCCCGGCCGCCGGGCGTGCATCGTCGCCCCCTGTCCCGGCTTTTAAACGAGGCTATCCGCGCCGACGCTCCTGCAACGGCCCAGTGTGTCCACACGTAGAGTCTCGTGCGGCAGTGGGCGAGATGGATCGACAAAAGCTCGATCCAGGGTAGAATGCTGCCATGATCCGCAATGCATCGACGTCGTCGCGAACACGCGGCTGAGGCACTTTCGCCCGCCGCGTTGGATGCGGGCATGATTGAAGAAACCGAAGTCAGTGCGGACGCGGCGGTTATCAGCCCCGCGTCCACGCTGCCCCTCTCCGGCTGGGCGCTGGAGCAACTCGTCGTGCTCGACGAGGCTCGACCGGGTCTGCTTGCGCAGCTCATGCGTGCCGGGCCTAAACGGCACCAGACGATCTACGCCTGTCTTTCCGCGAAGGCGATCGACCGTCCGCGAAGCTATGCCGACCTTCTCGGAGACGGCCGAGGCTGGCACGGCGCGATCTGGCCCGCCCTCCTGGCCGAAGCTCTCCTGACCGCCCGTCCGCGCGATCTGCTCCAGGTCTCCTTCGGCAGTGTGCCTGACGGCTTGATCGGTGCCCTGGGCCGCTGTGGTCCCGATCCGCTGCCGCAGGCCGTCTACGGCCGCCTACACGCCCTCTACAGCGATCCGACCCAGACCCGTCGCCAGCGTCTCCTGAGCTCCGTGACGAAGATGACTGAGCAGCGCCTCGGTGTCGTCGAAGCCCTTCCGGAGTGCGCCCTCCATCAAAAGACGCTCCAGCTCGCCCGGCACGTCGAGGAGGCGGAGGAAATCGCTGCGGCCGTGGATGCCGCGATGCGGTTCTCCGGCGCGACGCCTGGGTCGATCTACAAGTCGCTCTCCGACCTCTCGGCGAAGACGAGCCCGACGAAGTGGATCGATAGCCTGCTAACGGGCTTCACGCTCTCTGCTCGGCAACCCTGTCTCGAAGCCCTGCCCGACGCTCGGTTGCTCGACACTGGCGATAAGCTCAGGGGGGGCGGTCGTCACTTGCGAAACTGTCTCGGGCAACCGCGGCACTGCATCGAAGTGATGTTTGGACGCGCGGCGTATGTCGTTCTCGGTGACCCCGAGGTCATTGCTGTCATGCGGGCTCTCGGCGACAGCTGGTGTGTCACTCGACTCTATGCCGCGCAGAACGCTGAAGTTCCTGCTTCTCAACGTGTGGACACACTGACGCGGCTCGCGGAAGCTGGCTTTCCGACCGTCGGCGGTGAGCCGGATCACGGTACCCTAGATCAGCTGAGGGATATGTGCTGGGACGTCTGGCAGGACGACTTCGATGAGATTTAGGTGGCAGGAGGCCAGTCTGCGCGCGGGAACGCGGATCGAGTCAAACGTCCCATCACCTCCGCTTCAGCCTCCGCCAGCTCAGTCGGCTCTGTGGACAGGCTTCACGCATGCAGGCTTTCGATTATCTCAGGATGCTCTCTAAGCAGCTGAATGAGGCGCATAGGCTCCATCGTTTGAAACAACTGAGAACCTAATCGCTGAAAGCGGAGGTTGGGAGAAAGCACAATATTCGGGTGTTGAAGCATAAACCATACGCGGTAGACTAGCATTGCGGGTAGGTACTCCTCAAAAATACGCTGATAATCCATTACAGCTGCGAAAAGAGTGAACTGAACATACTCTGGCTGAAAATCATCTAGGACGGCATCGGCGTCTCGCCTACCGTGCTTCATAAAGTTATATGGGTGCGCCAAGTAGCTACGAAATGCTTCCACGTCCGTGTGCGGTTCAACAATAGACTCTAGCTCCTGCCGTGTAGTCCTAACACCTCTTGCCTTGGCAATAGGCTGAATGATCTCCCAAGCTGCAGAGGCTAGAACGTGAATCGGCACCACATCGGCATGCTCGTAGAAGAGGACACAAGCGGTTTCGAGTTCCGATTTGATAACATGCCGCTTGCTGATCGAAACCGCACTTGCAGGGTCACCAGTGTTAAACTTCGGAAACGATCCCGTGGGCTCTTTGTTTCTTGACATCGTCTTGGGTCTCCTGATTGTAAAGAAATGTCGTGCGAAAGTTGTGGTCTTGAAAGGCTCCGCATGCATGCTATCGATCCAGAAGGGCGATAGCCTCAGCGACGGAAGCGGGTATGAGCACCATCCTTCTTGCTTCGAGAGTCAGACGACAAAGAATAGCCAAGCACAACAATGGCTGACTTTAAATCGCGTCGAGACTCGCTAACAAGGCTGAGAGCCGCCCTAAACGGTCCTGCGCTGCTAATCCACTATTCATGCGAGAGCTTCTACGATTACAGTAAGCCTGGGTCTCGCCGCATCACATCAATAGCAGTACGGTTTGCCGATTCTTCACAGACGAAATCCTTTTCTATTCATCAAGCTGCAGAGCGACTTGGACTTTTGGAAACCGTGGCCGAGCACCTTGATAGATGCGAATGTTTGATGTTGGAAGATTTTGACGCATTCGCGCGTGAGCATCTTAGGGCCTACACTTGGCTTCACTGGAACATGCGTGATGCGAACTATGGGTTTGAAGCTATCGTCCACAGGCATCGCGTCCTCGGCGGCAATCCTGTAGAGATTGCAGACGAACGGAAGCTTGACCTTTCGCCCACGCTAATCGACATCTATGGCAAGAAGTACACGGGCCATCCCCGTATCGAGTGGCTCTTCAAGCGCAATGACATATTCAGAAAGGCCTTTCTAACGGGCGCGCAAGAAGCAGAAGCATTCTCTACGGGAAACTTCGTTGCAATGCACCAGTCGACACTGGTTAAAGTTCAGGGGCTAAGTGAGATTGCCTACTTAGCTGCCAAGCAGCGCCTGAAAACTGAAAGCAATGTGTGGCGAGATGTCTATCTAACGTCAATATCAAGTGTTGGACAGGCGGTCGCGGCCAACTGGATATTTATAGTAGCAGCGACACTTCTCAGCCTGATTTTTGGTGCAGTAGGCGCGATACCCGTTTTTGAAGGCTTGCGGCACCATCAGGCGCAGGCGGGTTCGTCACCCGCCGCTCAAGCAACAGCTCGAAAGCCTGCACGGCCGCCCGGTAGCGTTCGGTAGAGCGTGCTCGACGCGACGCCCAAATGCTTCGCGATCTCTGCCATAGTGAGAGAGCCGTCAGCCATCAGCGCCTTCGCCACGGTAGGCTTCTGATCGCAGAGCGACCGCGGGCGCCCCCCCCCCCCTACCCCGCCCCTCGCCCGAGCGGCGGCTCGGCCCGCTTCGCATCGAGCCCTGACCTGCTCATGCTCGAACTGCGCCATACTGGCGAAGAGATGGACGGCGAGGCGTTCCGAGGGCGATCGTCCGACATGCGGACTATTTGGGTATGACAGCTATTCTGGGGGATTATCAATGAACTCAGACAGCTCACGTTGCATGCCGATATTTTCGAAATCGAGATAGTCTTTTAAGCTCAGAGTAAGCGCAACCACTGCTCTCCGATATTGCTCTCCCGCGTCCGTTCCGTGCGTCTTTGGCGAGAGCGTTGCTCCAGCGACGGCTTCCGCTGCCTTCGCGGTACGAATGATCGCTTGCTTTACGTGTCCATTGAAAAGGAACTCACTTGTTTGTATCAGCTCATCAATCGAGTCAGTGAAGTCCTCGAAGGTATTTGCTACCTCTCCACTCGATACAACCCTGCGCTCGGTGTCCAAGCTCCAGGCGATCAGCTTCTTACACTCTAGGCGAACCTGCCGCCAAATGGCAAAGCGACGATCGTAGAGATCGAGGTTGAGCTTCCTGCTGGCGATCTCCGCTTGAGCCTCTGCGGCTCGCGTAGACAGACGGGCGTTGAGGCCAGTGAACACGCCGAGCACGAGCGTTCCCATCGTTGTCGCCCCAGCGGTGGCGGTCGATATCCACGTTGGCACGTCACCCAAGCTCGCCCCCTCGCCTCTCCCAAAAGCTCAAGCTACGCTTGGGACAGCTTAGGGGGAAGGCATGCGGGCGGCGGTGTTGGGGATCGTGGCGATGACCGCGCTGGGTGCCGCCGCCCCTCTTCCGCCGGATCGATTCGACCTTGATTGTAAAGGGCGGATGTCTTGGATGTACACGTTCGGACGTAAGACAAAGCCAATGGGCTACGACTTCCCCCACCACTATCGACTCGATCTGAAGGCTAGAGTTGGCTGCTTGGGCGTATGTGCATTCGTCACACCAGTTGTCGAAGTTACCCCCGCTCGGGTAGTCGTAGCGCGACGGGATAGCTCCAGTGAGTTTGACGAGAGCGTTCTCGATCGCATGACCCTGATCGAGAGCACCATTGCTCGACCGCACGACCCCAAGGCGCCCGTTGTACGTGGGGAGTTCAGGTGTCACAGGGAGCCGTTCAGCGGCTTTCCAACGAGGAAGAAGCAATGAGGGCGCGCGTGCTAGGGATCCTGCTGGCGGGCGTGGTGGGGAGCGTGGCGCAGGCGGGGAGCTTCTTCCTCGCATCCGCCTCCAAGGAGGAGCTTGTCGCGATCGACCTAGAGACGCTGCAACGCTCCGGTGACGCTGTGACGTTCTGGAGCACAACGTTCTATCCCATCGCTCAATCTAAGGGTCGAGATCGGTACGACGAGATGCTGACGAAGGCCCGCATGGATTGTCGGGCCGACATGGTGACGAACCTCTATGTCGTCACGTATGCACTGGGCTCAAACACCCCGGTCGAGTCTGGCGATATGCACGTCGACAGTCTGCCGATCATACCCGAGTCGGTCGCCGCACTGGCGAAGGCGGGCGTCTGCGCTCAACCGCTACCTGTTGAGGATGGAACCGGGAAGGTCTTCGTGGGGACGCGGGAACAGCTCATGACTGTGTATCGGAAGCTGATCGTCGAGGGTAAGGTCAAGTAGACCAATCTGAAACTGGAAATGCGCGCGGCTGGGGATATGTCGATTTCGGCTCGGCCGATGTGCCGTGAAAAGAGAAGGGTGGGGGGTGGTGACCGGTCGGAATGCTTCAAGGGGGGTGGGGGGGGGTCTCTCTTCCGTGTCACATCACGTCACGCTCTCGCCGATGATCCGGTAGTAGCTCGCACGGCTGATCTTGACCGCTTTAACGATGTCAGCGGGTCGCTTGCCCTCCGCCTTCAGCTCCAGCACGCGTTCCGCCTGGGCGCGAGCCGTGGAGGCGCGGCCCTTGTATCGTCCGGCCGCTTTGGCGTCCGCGATCCCGATACGCTGGCGCTCTCGCATGATGGCGAGTTCAAACTCAGCGATAGCGGCGAGCATCGTGAGCATGAGCTTCCCGTTAGGTGTGCTCGTATCTACTCCGATATCCAAGATGCGGACCGTAACACCGCGCTCAGTCAGGTCGCCGACGATGTTCAAAAGGTCGCGTGTTGAGCGTGCGAGACGGTCAGCTTTCGTTATGATAAAGGCATCTCCGTCGCGCAGATAGCTCATAGCGGCCTTGAGTTCCTCGCGCTTCGCGTCGACTCCTGAGACATGCTCACTGAATATCTTTGTGCAGCCCGCGGCCTGGAGCTTCGCCACTTGATCGGCGAGCCCTGCGGTCTGATCGGCCGTGCTCGTGCGAGCGTAACCCACGATGGCTGACATCGCGTCCTCCTGAGACAACGTCGTGAGAATGTATGCCTCACGTTGCGAAGTCAACGTGTGTGAGACAGGAACTCGCGTCTTGAGCCACGTGTCACGAGGGCTTGCCCGTGTGAGACGGTATCACGGCGGTTTCAGGGGCTCTGAAAGGGGGTCAAACGATTACGCCTCCCTTCTAAACGGCCCTTCCAGGCCATGCGCAGATTGATTCTCTCGACCGTGAGAGGACTCGACAGTCGGTAAAGGGCGATCATACTCGCCGTACCGCGGCCGGTGCCGCTCGTCTGGGATCGCTTCGTGGGCAAGAGCTTCGGCGTGACTTTCGCTGACCAGTTCGAGCTCAGCGATGAGTGGATGCGTGACCATGGGGTGTTTAACCCAACGCTGGACATCGACTCTCCCCTTTTCATCGATCCCTTTCTACTTCCAGGCAGCAAGCACCACGAGTTTTCAGACTGCGCCTTCGATCGCTACGAGGCGCATTTTGCCGAAATCCTCCGTCTTCTCCTTAACTCTGAGGAGATCGGCGACAAGGCTTGGCAGGGTGCGTTGCGCAGGTTCCAGTTCAGCGAAGCTCGCGGGATGGGTGGAACGTGCCTGGGCTACAGCTCAAGCGCCACCAACAATGGTCGATCGTTCGGCCCCGGCAAGTCAGCCAGAGCGTTGCGTTGGGCGCAGGCGGTGGTCAAGCTGGGAGTGAAGGACCCGGAGATGTTCTCCACAATGCCCCTGTTTGAGGACGGGATCGGACCGGACCTCATCAGCGATATGGTCACTCACATTACGCTTCCGTGCATACTAGATTTCAACTCCCGGATTTTAGAAGCCGCTGACGAAGAGCGAGGCGCTGACATCCCACGTTCAGAGTTTCGTCTCAGAGGTAAGCCCGCTATACTAGCCGAGAATCCGCTTACGCCGGGGGCGCCGATCATCCTTCTGGCCGACGATATTCTAAAGTATCTGCCCTTATTCGACGATCCGCGAGGTGCGGCCAGTGTCGCGGAGCATAACCAAGAGCTACGAGATCGCGTGAATGACCATATCGGCGAAATCTTCAAAGTTCGATTCAAACACGAACGGGAGTCGATTGCCAAACGCGCCCTTACCGACGCACCCTCCTTCCAGACCTTCCTTGACCTGTTGAAGCAGGTAGAGAAGCATCCCTACAACGTATACAAAGACCCGCAAGGGTTTCTACAGTGGAGTAGCGCAGCTGCCGACTTCACGGCGGCTCACAAGTTTGAGATTAAGGACGACAGGAAGCTTCCACGTCTGGATCGGATCGACTCAGTTTGTGTTCAGGTTATCCAACGCTTTACTGAAGCGGTCGAGAATGAACGATTGTGGCGGGTCTTTTACGTAGATCAAGAGCCGCGGCCTGAGCGCTTTGCACAGCTTCTTTTCTACGCAATCGCTAAGAGCTACTGTGCCGCAAATGATCTAGATATCTCTCCCGAGTCAGACGGAGGCGCGGGGCCGGTCGACTTCAAGTTCTCAAATGGCACAGACAAGGTGGTAGTCGAGATAAAGCTGTCTACTAATCCCAATGTCGTTAAAGGCTTCACAAAGCAGCTCCAGGCCTACATGGCTGCTGAGCAGACTAACCGAGGCCACTATGTCGTAATCGACGTGGGGCAGTTAGGCGCAAAATGGGATCGCCTTCAAGATACGGTCTCAAAGGAGCGTGGTTTCCGGGCGCTTAAGACCATACACCTTGTAGATGGGACGATCCGCTCTTCGGCCAGTAAGCTGAGGTGAGTTCGTCCCCTCGCGGCGCCGCGTGTACCGTTGTTCCCGCTCCCGCAAGAAGGTAGTCGAGCTAGATGGCCGATACCCGTGCAGCGCTCGCCGCCAAAGTCTCTGAGGCTCGGCAGGAGGCGGCCGCCCACGCTCCACCGGCGCTCGTCTTTAGCCAACGCTCGATCGGCCTCATCTACGCTCTAGCGGAGCGTCTCTCCATGAGCCCCACAGGGGCGCTGGAGAACGCCCTCCAGCGTCGCCTCGACGATCTCCCTCCCTCGGAGGTCAAGGCCGCTCCTGAGGCTTTTGCGGCCGTCTCTAAGCCTCGTGGGAGGCTGAAGCTCAAGGCGAGTGCGAAGCGTCGGGAGGAGGCGTCAAATCGCACTCGTAAGTCGCTCCTGAGGAAGTGATGCGCTCCCTACTTTGTGCTCTCGCCCTCTCCCTTCCAGCGGTTGCTCAAGCGAGTGTCGTCTACGTCGTGAGCACTGACACGTCCTCGCAATGGGTGCTCGATACCGCTACGGTCAAGCGATCGGGTGATGTCGTGACCTTCTGGGCGGAGATATATTGGCCGCACCCTAAGCCTATAGCGAACCTCTCCGCTGACATGGCGGTATTGATGAACCGGGTTGATTGCACGGCGGACACTTACGTGAGTTTGCAGAACGTTTTCTATCTGCTCTCAACTCCGGGGCCGGTCCTCTCTTACGCGAACACGGATACGCAACCCATCGTGCCCGATACAAAGATGGCGGCGATGCGCGATGCTGTTTGCACGACTGATCTCCGGACCGTCACGACTCTCGACATGGAGCGTGACGACATGGTGAAGTCTTACCGTAGCTTTCTGGAGAAGCGTCATGTCGGCCATTGAGCGGGCGCGTGAGTTGGCGACGGAAGTACGTGATTTCGAGCAACGGAGCGTGGAGACGAAGGGCCGTCCGGCCAACTTCATCGATATCGTCGCGCGCGTGTCCTAATAAAAGTCGACCCTCGCCGACTATGAAGTGGGCGAGGTCGATCAGCCTTTCGTGAAGCTCATATGCACGCGCCAGGACCTTAGTGCAGTCTTGCAAGTTCTGGTCAATCGCAATCTGGCAGAAGTAGTTGGCGATTATTTGCCACCCGCGTTGCCATTCGGACGTTTCCCTTCCGCGTAGTTGACTTGTAACCATTCGCGGCTCTTCCCCTTCGCAGCCGAACCGATCAATCCGCCTTTCGGGACGGCTTTGATCTTATCGAGTCCGCAAACGAGACTGCGTCGATGAAGTCTTCGCTTCGCTTGCGCGATCTCGGCCTCTCTGTTGTCGACAGACGGGATTTGTTCCTCACGGACACAGATCGTGCCGCGTTTGCCCCTGAGTCGTTGTGCGTTTGTCTTCGTGTGATCTTTCTTCGCCATGTCTTCCGTTCGTTCGGTCCTCATTGACCTCGACGAACACATAGCGAGTGCGACTGACTTGGTCCAATATTTCTGAGAGATATGGGTCGCCGTGCGAGCGACTTCGCGCTCACCCGACGATCCATCTCGGTCAGACGTGCGGTGTTCGTTCCGAACCCCTTCTTCTGACCTTCGCTGGACCTCGTTTGAATAATGATTGTATCTCACTCGTCGCGGCCTTCTGAGCTTCATGTGCTTTCTCCCCCCTGATCCAAAGGAGCAATGAAGCACCCAAGAGGGTGCGCTCCAACGGATCAAGGAGGAGAAAGTCAATGCTGCGCGTATAATCGTCGCCTGCAAGGGTTCAATAAGCTTCGTTGTGGTTTCATCCACGGCAGGCGGTTTCCCTGTACCTGCTCTGAAGCCCTATCTCTGATCGTAAAGATCAAAACGGTCGACCTTCATGCCTGAAGGTCTCTCTCGGGGTCGGCAATCTTGACGAACCTCCCCGAGCGGATGACGTGCGTCATCCTCGTTGGTATGATGTCTTTCGGAGCGATGTGCTCCACAGGGACCGTCTTCCTAGTGTCCGCCCGCCTTTCGGTGATGGGCCTGCCTTCCGGGGTCAGTTGAGACAACTACTAGAAATCCGCCTGCTTGGCCGCCCTGCCCGTGTCCCGGTCTAAGTCCCAGGCTTTTCCACTGTTTGCGGCGAGAGGACCGCTATACTCTCTGGACGGTATCGCTTCTTCTACACAAAGCAGCCCGGTACTGCGTCCACAGTACCGGGCTTCTCCATCCTACTCGGAGGAGGGACCGATGCGATCGTGGACGCGACCTATGCACCTTTGTAGCAGGACTCGACTTCTCGCCGCAATATACAATGGTCGCGAGATCGTGTAGATTTCCGGAGATGAAGACTTCTGACGGGATACTCGAAGTGCTGTCCAAGGAACCCGTCGTTCGGACCCATGATCTCCGCAACCCTGACTGGCGAGACTATCTTGCGCTCCAGCGGGAAGTCACGATGTTTGTTAGAGGCACGGGACCGTTCTCGAACCTCTCATCTCCACGCAAGCCGAGGTAATCGCCCGCCGTCCCGTTGACACGCAAAGCGGCGCGTGTTTCCCGCTTCCGCATGGACCATCCCTCCATCCGCCCACGCCTTCAGGCCCTCTCAGACGTTCAGGAACTCCTCTCCACCGCCCTCTCGGCGTTAAAGAGGATGATCGACGGAGCGGAGCCGGACGCGCGCGAGCCAGACCCCGCGCAGGCGGATTGGTATCGCGCTCATCTGGAGCTTGTCCGGAGCCGCGTCGAGCTGGCGGACGTCGAGATCAAGCGAGCGGCGCTACGGGTGCGGGAGCGAGGTTGAAGCCATAGTCGATCCGGTCGATCTCGCGCTTCAGGAGCGGGATATGGCCGCGGTTGCCGTAGCGCTCTGACACATCCTTGGTCGCCCATCCCCCCAGGGCGCGAACGATACGGTCGCTGATCCCGGCCGTCTCGGCGGCGTCACGGAAGCCATGGCGGAACGAGTGGAACGTCAGGGCGGGGTCGCTGAGCTTCAACCCATCGAGGGTCGCCGCCCACCACCTCGACACTTCGTGCGAGACCGCTTTGCCCGATGAGGTCGGGACATCGAAGAGCCGTTCGCCCGATCGCTCGACGAAACGGCTGAGCCCAGCGTCGATCAGAGCGGCGTGGACGGGGACGTTGCGCTCGCTCCCATCCGTCTTCACCCGCTTCCCGTTCGCGCGCTGGCCCCCAGCGTCGTAGGGCGAGATCGCGAAGTAGAGCACCCCACCCTCACTCCGGACGTCGTCGCGACGAAGCTGGCATATCTCCGTCGCACGGGCGCCGGTGTAGAGCGCCACCGCGGGGACCCACCATCTCCATGTATCGCGCTCACCCTGGAGCGCCGCGAAGATCGTGCGGAGTTCGTCAACGCTGAAGCCACGCCGCTTAACCGACGGCATGTCCCGCATGACGAGCCCCGACGCGGGGTTGCGCTCGATCCACTCCTCCCGCACCGCCCAATGCAACATTGCGATCAGGTTGGAGAGGTAAGAGTTCAACGTGTTGGGCGCGAGGCGCGGGACGTCGTCGTCACTCGCGTCCGCCGCCTCCACCGCTTCCACGAGCGTGAGGCCGGGGTACTTCTTCGACGCATTGGACGGAAGCGAGCGCAGGAGGTCGCGGACCTTGCGGCAATCCTCCCGCTTCAACGTCTCAACGGGCGTGTCGTCACCGAGCGCTTCCGCCAGTGCGCGGAAGATGTGGCCGTACTTTCGATTGGTCGACTCGACGCCGTGCTGAGCCTCCCGGTCGCCGCGATAGCCCTCGATGAGCCGCTTGATCGTCGGCCGGTCCGCGGCTGCGGTGATGGCCGGGAGAAGCGTGGCGGGCTCCCCGTAGCGCAGCGCCTTCGCGCGCTCCTGAGCGGCGTACTCCAGGCGCCCTTGCTCAACCCGAAGGGTGTGACGCAATAGCGCACGGGCGAACGCGTCTCGCACGTTGCTCATGGCGGGATGCTCGGGACCGATATCGAGCTTCAGCGACGCCAGCGCCGCCCGGAGCGTCTCCTCATAGAGAGGGACGCCGTCGTAGCGTCGGCTCTCGATCGCCGCAGACAGCGACGCGATGCGCTGGGCGGTGTCGGGTGGGGTCGTGAGGTCATGACCCCACGGCTTGGACCGATCTCGCTTCCATGCCGCCGGGCGGGCATCGTCGGCGACCATCCAGGGCCGCCCCTCGTTCTGGGCGAGGTCGACGAGCGTGCTGTAGCTCTCCCATTTCGCGAAGGCGGCCTCGACCGCTGTGATGTCGAGGGGAGGATGCTTTAGGCCCGCCCGTGCCTTGGCAATCTCCCGCGCCCACCCGGCTTGCACGTCCAGCGCCCGCGCTCGGGCCTCTGTTGCGCTGTCCGTCCCCAGGCTGACGTCGTACTCCCGACGCCCCAGGATTGCCCTCACGTCCTCAGGCACGGTCCGCTTGCAGCGGAATATGCGCGACCATCCACCACCCTTGAGGGAGTGTCGGTAGACCCCTTTACCGATGCTCTCGCCCGCCATCGCCGCCCGCTTTTAGGGGTAGCTTAGGGGTAGATGGTCGGAAACAAACCCTCTCCCGTCAAGGGTTTCTGGCGCTGTAAGGGATTGAGGAGGGGGAGTGGGCCCGGCAGGACTCGAACCTGCAACCAGACCGTTATGAGCGGCCGGCTCTAACCATTGAGCTACAGGCCCCGCCGGGGGCGCTCCGGCTAGCACGGGCGAGGGCGGCGGCAAAGATGGGCCGCCGTTCAGCCGGGGTTCAAGGGCCGGGGTCGAGCGTGGCCGTCCCGTCCCGGAGCCCGCCATGTCGCCCCACCGCGCCCCCGCATCGCTCGCCACCGCGCTGAGCGTCGCGCTGATCTGGGCCGCCTCGCCGGCGGCCGTGCGCGCGCAGGACGCCCCCGCTCGGGCGGCCGACGCCGCTTTCCGCGCCACCACGCTGGACGTGCAGGCGGAGGGGGTGAGCCACGTGGCGCCCGACATGGCGACCATGACGCTCGGCGTCTCGACCGACGCGCCGCGCGCGGCCGACGCCCAGGCGCGCAACGCCAAGCGCATGACGGACGTGGTCGCCGCCCTGGCGCGGGCGGGGCTCGCCGGCCGCGACGTGCAGACGTCCGGCCTCAGTCTCTCGCCGCAGTACGCCTACGCCGACGGACAGCCGCCGCGGCTCACCGGCTATCGCGCGTCCAACGGCGTGACCGTGCGCGTGCGCGACCTGCGCCGGCTGGCCGAGGCGGTGGATGCGGCGGCCGCCGCGGGCGCGGACGAATTGGGCGGCGTCAGCTTCGGCTTGCAGGACCCGCAAGGCCCGGAGGACGCGGCGCGGCGCGACGCCGTGCGTCGGCTGCAGGCGCAGGCGAAGCTCTACGCCGACGCGGCGGGGCTGAGGCTCGTGCGGCTCGTCAACCTCGCCGAGACGGGTAGCTACGCCCCCCAGCCTCCCCGGCCGATGATGGCCATGCGCGCCAAGGCGGCGGATGTCTCCACGCCGGTCGAGGCGGGCGAGCTCGACGTGCGCGTGCAGGTGCGCGCCACCTGGGAACTCGCGGCGCGCTAGCCCGGTGCGTCAGGCGACGGCGGCGAGCGCGGGCGCCTTGGGCCGGTTGTGGTCGTCGCACAGCACCACGGTCGGCGCGTGCGACTTCGCCTCGGCGGGCTCCATGCGCGCGTAGGCGACGACGATCACCTTGTCGCCCGCCTGCACGAGCCGCGCCGCCGCGCCGTTGACGCCGATCACGCGCGAGCCGCGCGGGGCCTCGATCACATAGGTGGTGAAGCGCGCGCCCGTGGTGATGTTGAGCACGTCCACCTGCTCGTGCGGCAGGAGGGTGGAGGCGTCCAGAAGGTCGCGGTCGATGGCGATGGAGCCCTCGTACTCCAGGTCGGCCTGGGTGACCGTCGCCCGGTGCAGCTTGGCGCGCATCAGGGTGAGGAGCATGGCGGGCGGGCTCTTGAGGGCTGGGGGCGGCGCGTGCGGCCGCGGGCGGCGGTCATATAGGCGTTCGCTGCGGCGCACACAAAGCGCGGGCCTTGGCGCGGCCGGCGAAGCGCGCGAGCGTCGAGGCGCACCTGCAGGGAGTCCGCCGTGCGCGCTGTCCTCGTCCTCCTGGCCGCCCAGCTCGCGGCGGCCGCGCCGCCGGCGGCTGCGCAGACGCTCGCCGTCGCGCCCCGCCTCTATGACCCCGCCCCCTGGTGGATGCGCGAGCCGGTGATCGCCAGCCCCGGCAGCGTCTACGCCGAGCTGCGCGCCAATCGGGCGAGCTTCAGCGCGGGCTTCGAGACGGTGGACGCCCAAGTGGCGGAGGCGACGCGCCGTGCGGGCGAACAGGTGCGCGACCTCGCCCGCGCCCTGCGCGCCTTCGGGCCGGAGGCGGTGCGGGTGGAGACCACCTTCTCGACCCGTCCGCTCTACGCCCAGTACCGCGACAAGGACGGCCAGCTGCAGACCAACGCGCGCGAGGACCGCATCGAGCGCTACGCCGTGAGCGCCAACGTCTCGATCGAGGTGCGCGACATGACCAAGGCCGAGCAGGTTTACGGCCTCGTCGCCGCGGCGCGCCCGAGCTCGATCGCGCCCGTCTATTTCCGGCTGGAGCCCTCCAACGCCGTCAACGACGCCCTGTTCGCCGAGGCGGTGCGCGACGCGGCCCGGCGTGCGCGGGCGGCGGCGGCCGACGCGGGGGCGCGGCTGGGGGCGGTGAAGCTGATCGACCCCACCGGCCGCGCCTGCCAGCAGGACGTGCTGGTCGCGGGGGCGCCGCGCTCCTACGGCTTCCCGGGAGGCGGGACGGACGTGTCGGACGTGGTGGTGACCGGGTCGCGGATGTCGAACTCATCGCCCGCGCCGGACGCGCCGCCCCCGCCCCCGCTCCCCATCCCGCCGACCCCGGGCCCCGCGTCCTCGCTCCCGCGCCCTGTCGAGCTGCCGCTGCAGCCGCCCCTGCAGCGGATCGGCCGCGAGGCGTGTGTGGTGTACGCGCTCGCGCCGGGCTGAGCCCCGCGACGGCGGGCGCGGGCGCTGCTAGAGACCGCGCGCCGCCCCGCTTCGGAGCCCCGCCGCCTTGGCCCTGCAGTTCCCCGCCGCGCTGAAGCCCGTCTTCTTCAGCATCCCGTTGCCCGGCGGGCGGGCCCTGCCCATCCGCTGGTACGCCCTGGCTTATGTAGCGGGCATCCTCCTCGGCTGGCGCTACGGCGTCAGCCTCGTGCGCGACGCGCGGGTGTGGGTGGGTCGCGCGCGCACCGCCACCGACCGGCAGGTCGACGACTTCGTGCTGTGGGTGACGGCCGGCATCATCCTGGGCGGACGGCTCGGATACGTCGTCTTCTATATGCTCCTGCAGCAGCCCGAGCAGCTGCTCGCCGATCCCCTGGTCGTGTTCAAGACCTGGGAGGGCGGCATGTCCTTCCACGGGGGGCTGATCGGCGTCACCACCGCCATCATCCTGTTCGCCTGGCGCAACAGGATCGACATCGTACGCCTGGCGGACCTTACCGCGCCGTGCGTGCCGATCGGCCTCTTCTTCGGGCGCCTCGCCAACTTCGTAAACGGCGAGCTGTGGGGGCGCCCGACCACCGTGCCGTGGGGCGTGGTCTTCCCCGACGGCGGCCCCCTGCCCCGCCACCCCAGCCAGCTCTACGAGGCGTCTCTGGAGGGCGTGGCGCTGTTCCTGCTGCTGCGGCTGGCCACACACCGTTGGCGGCTCCTGCCCCGGCGCGGCGCGGTGACGGGGCTCTTCCTTCTGGGCTACGGCGTGGCGCGCTTCTCCCTGGAGTGGGTGCGCGAGCCCGACCGCGGCATGCCGATGTTCCCGCTCGGCTTGAGCATGGGGATGATCCTCTCCCTGCCGCTCGTGCTCGGGGGCGCGTGGCTCCTCGTGCAGTCGCGCCAGCCCGGAGCGCTCGCGGCGCCCGCGGCCGAGCCCCCCGCCGAGATCGCGATCACGCCCGACGACGACGCCGATCCGCTCCCGCCCGAGACGCCGGCCGACGCCTTCTCCGCGCTCGACGACGAGGCCGCCCAGCCCGCCAGCTTCCTCGGCGCCGATGAGCCTTCGGCGTCGCCTCGCGGCTGAGATCGCCGCCGACGGGCCTCTGACCGTCGCGCGCTACATGGACGCCTGCCTCCACGACCCGCAGGGCGGTTATTACACCACCCGCCCAGCGCTCGGGGGCGAGGGCGACTTCGTGACCGCGCCCCTGGTCAGCCAGATGTTCGGCGAGCTCCTCGGCCTCTGGTGCGCAGAGGCGTGGGCGCGGCTCGGCCGTCCCACGCCGGTGCGCTGGGTGGAGATGGGCCCCGGCGACGGAACGCTGCAGCTCGACATGCGCCGCGCCCTCCTCCGCGCCGCGCCCGACTTCCTCGCCGCCGCGGACTCGGTGCTCGTGGAGCGCAGCGCGCCGCTTCGGGAGATCCAGGCCGAGCGGCTGGTGGGATCGCCCGCGCGCTGGGTGGAGACGCTGGACGCGGTCGGGGGCGGGGCGCCCGTGATCCTCGTGGCCAACGAGCTCCTCGACTGCCTGCCCGCGCGCCAGTTCCTGCGCGACGCGGCGGGGCGCTGGGCCGAGCGGCGCGTCGGGCTCGCGCCGGACGGCGAGGCGCTGGCGTTCGGCCTCGCCCCGCCGCCCGCCGACTTCCGGCCGCCTCCGGGGCTGGAGGACGCAGCGCCGGGCATTGTGGTCGAGGTCTCGCCCGCCCAGGCGGCGGTGGGCGCAGCGATCGGCGGCCGGATCGCGCGCGACGGCGGGGCGGCGCTCCTCATCGATTACGGGCGTGATCGGCCGGAAGGGGGCGACACGCTGCAGGCGCTGCGGCGCCACGAGAAGGTCGATCCGCTCGCCTCGCCGGGCGAGGCCGACCTGACCGTCCACGTCGACTTTCCCGCCGTGGCGGCGGCCGCGCGGGCGGCGGGGGCCGCGACCGCGATGACGACGCAGGGCGACCTCCTCCGCGCCCTGGGGATCGAGGCGCGCTTCTCGGCCCTGGCGCGGGCGCGGCCCGACCGCACCGACACGCTCGGTCGCCAGCTCCGCCGGCTGGTCGCGCCCGACGAGATGGGCGCCTTGTTCAAGGCGCTGGCGATCACCTCGCCCCAGTTCGCCGCATCGGGGCTCGCCGCGCCCGGCTTCCCGGACCCTCCTGCATGACCGACGCCCCCGCCCCGCTTCGTTCCGCGCGCCTCGACGCGCTGCCCGGCGTGCGCCACGGCTTCTTCACGCGCGCGGGCGGCGTCTCGCGGGGGCTCTACGCCAGCCTCAACACGGGCCAGGGCTCGAACGACGAACCGGCGGCGGTGGCGGAGAACCGCGGCCGCGTCGAACGCTGGTTCGGCCGCCCGGCCGGGAGCCTGCACACCGCCTGGCAGATCCATTCCGCCGACGCGATCGTGGTGAAGCAGCCCTGGGCCGCGGGCGAGCGACCGCGCGGCGACGCCGTCGTCACCGCCCGGCCCGGCCTCGTGTGCGGCGCCCTGCACGCCGACTGCGCCCCGGTGCTCCTGGCCGATGCCCACGCGCGGGTGGTCGCCGCCGCCCATGCAGGCTGGCGCGGCGCGGTGGCGGGGATCGTGGAGGCGACCGTCGCGCGGATGGTGGAGCTCGGAGCCCGCCCCGATCGAGTCGTCGCGGCGGTGGGCCCCTGCATCGGCCAGGCGAGCTACGAGGTCGGCGACGACCTGCGCGACGCCGTCCTCCTCGCGCATCCGGGCGCCGAGCGCTTCTTCACGCCCGAGCACGCGCCGGGTCGCCGACGCTTCGACCTGGAGGGCTTCGTGCTGGGTCGCGTCCATGCCGCCGGAGTGGAGCAAGCCGAGGCGCTTGGGCGCGACACCTGCGCCGAGACCGGCCTCTTCTTCTCCAACCGCCGGGCGGTGCTGGCGGGCGAGGGCGACTACGGCCGGCTGGTCAGCGCGATCGCGCTGGAGGGTTGAGCGTCACTCAGCCGCGCCGCGGCAGGCCGGCCACCGTCTCGGTCGCGCGCACCAGTGCGTCGATCACGCCCGGCTCGGTGGAAGCGTGCCCCGCGTCCCACACCACCTCGAACCGCGCCTGCGGCCAGGCTTTGTGCAGCGCCCAGGCGCCCGACATGGGCGTCACCACGTCGAAGCGGCCCTGCACGATGAAGCCCGGGATGCCCTCGAGCCGGTGCGTCTGGGTGAGGAGCCAGCCGTCCTGCGGGAAGAAGCCGCCGTTGACGAAGTAGTGGCTCTCGATGCGGGCGAAGGCGGTGGCGAAGTCCTCCTCGTTGAACTTCTGCGGCCTGGCCTCCGGCCCGCGGATGGAGAGCGTGTCGCCCTCCCACCGGCTCCAGGCCGAGGCCGCGCGCACGCGCTCGGCGCGGTCGGGCTCGGTCAGCCGGCGGTGGTAGGCGGTGAGGAGGTCGCCGCGCTCCTCCTCCGGGATAGGCGCGAGGAAGCGCTCCCAAGCGTCGGGGAAGAGCATGGAGGCGCCGTCCTGGTAGAACCAGGCGAGCTCGCGGCGCGTCAGCAGGAAGACGCCGCGCAGGATCAGGGCGTCCACCCGCTCGGGATGGGTCACGGCGTAGGCCAGCGCCAGGGTGGAGCCCCAGGAGCCGCCGAACACCGTCCAGCTCTCCACGCCTGCGCGCTCGCGCAGACGCTCTATATCTTCGACGAGCCGCCAGGTGTCGTTGTCCTCCAGGACCGCGTTGGGGCGCGAGCGGCCGCAGCCGCGTTGGTCGAACAGCATCATGCGCCAGCGCGAGGCGTCGAAGAAGCGCCGCATGGTGGGGTTCACGGCCCCGCCGGGGCCGCCGTGCAGGATCACCGCCGGGCGGCCCTGGGGCGCGCCCACCTCCTCGTAATAGACCTCGTGCGCCGTGCCGGTCGGCATCCAGCCGAAGGCGAAGGGTTCGATCTCGGGATGCAGCGTCCGCCGCCCCTGGGGCGCCGCGGCGGGCTGGAGGGCGCTGGGCATGCGCCCCATCGCTTACGAGAGCGGGAAGCGGCGGTCCAGCCAGTCGAGGAGACGCGCGTTCACCTCGGCGGGCTTCTCCTGCTGCGTCCAGTGGCCGGAGCCCGCGACCATGTGCGTCTCGAGGTCCGGGACGAAGCGCTCCATGCCCTGCGCCAGCGCCGGCGGCAGCACCGCGTCGAGCTCGGCGGTGAGCATCAGCGCGGGCGCGCGCACCTCCTGCGCGACGCCCGCCATGTCCTCCCAGTTGCGGTGGAGGTTGCGGTACCAGTTGAGCCCGCCGGTGAAGCCCGTGCGCCGATAGGCGTCGACGAAGACGGCGAGCTCGTCGGAGGCGAGGAGCGGCGGGTGGCGGTCGGCGGCCGGGTCCCAGCCGGGGAAGCTCTTCTGCAGGGCGAGCGCGCCGTCGCGGCTCCACCCCGCCCCGCCCTCGCCCGGCGCGGGGCGGCGCAGGAACCAGCGCAGGCTCCGCTCGATGTCGGCCTCGAACAGGGCGTCGGCGCGGTCGGGAGCCTGGAAGAACAGCATGTACATCTCGGGGCCGTAGCGCGCCTCCAGCGCTTCCAGCGGCGGCCGCCGCCCGCGCGGCTGGAAGGGCGTGTTGAGGCCGACCACCCCCGCGGTGCGCTCTGGATGCAGGAGCGGCAGGGCCCAGGCGACCGCGCCGCCCCAGTCGTGGCCCACCCAGACGGCGCGCGCGATCCCCGCCTCGTCCAAGAGGGCGACGAGGTCGGCGCAGAGCTCGACCAGGCTGTAGCCCGAGACGGCGGCGGGGCGCTCGGACAGGCCGTAGCCGCGCTGGTCGGGCACGAGCACGCGGCGGCCGGCCGCCGCCAGCGCCCCGAACTGGTGGCGCCAGGAGTAGGCGAGCTCGGGGAAGCCGTGCAGCAGCACGACGGGCGGCGCGCCGCCCACGTGCGGACCCGCCTCGTACACGGCCAGGCGCGCTCGGCCGCCGCCGCCACGGGTGAACCAGGGCTCGCCCATCGCGCTGTTGAGCGTGCGTTGCGGGTCGTCCATGGCGGGCCTCATAGGATCGCCCACGTCTAGGCCGGCGAGGCGGCGTCGGGAACACGCCCGACGCCCGCGCGCTCACGCCTGCAAGCGGAGCCGGGGAGCGGACGCGCCATGCGCTGGGACGACGAGCGACAGTCCACCAACGTCGACGACCTGCGCGGCCAGGACACGGGCGGCGGCGGCGGCGGCGGCTTCGGCGGGGGCGGCGGCGGCCTCGGCATGCTGTTCGCGCTTCTGCCGCTGCTCGGTCGCGGCGGCGGCGGCGGGCTCGTCGTCCTCCTGATCATCGGCGCGGTGATCTTCGGGCCGCGCCTCCTCGCGGGCGGCGGAGCGGGCGCGCCCACACAGGGGGCCCCCGGCTACGCCCAGCCGCAGGCGCAAGGGTCGGCGCCCGGCGGCCAGGACGAGGACATCCGCTTCGTCCGCGCCGTGACCGCCTATACGGAGGACACCTGGGGCCGCATCTTCCAGGCGCAGGGCCGCACCTATCAGCCGCCGCGGGTGACGGTGTACACGCGCGGCGTCACCACCGGCTGCGGCGCGGGTCAGGCGGCGATGGGGCCGTTCTACTGCCCGGCCGACCACCGCGTGTACCTCGACCTGTCGTTCTTCCAGGAGCTGTCGGGCCGCTTCGGCGCGCCCGGCCGCTTCGCCGAGGCCTATGTCATCGCCCACGAGGTGGGCCACCACGTGCAGACGCTCCTGGGCACCATGGCCAAGGTCGACGCCCAGCGCGGCGCGTCGGGCGGGCGCGGCGGCAACCCGCTGTCGGTGCGCACTGAGCTGCAGGCGGACTGCTACGCGGGCGTGTGGGCCAACCAGACCCAGGCGGCGACGCACTTCCTCGATCCCGGCGACGTGGACCAGGCGCTGGCGGCGGCCACCGCGGTCGGCGACGACACGCTGCAAAAGGAGACGCAGGGGCGCGTCGTGCCCGACAGCTTCACCCACGGCTCGTCCGAGCAGCGGGTGCGGTGGTTCAAGCGCGGCTTCCAGTCGGGCGACATGGAGCAGTGCGACACCTTCAGCGGGCCCTACAACCAGCTGTAGGCGCGCGGGCGGGCGTCAGCCCTCGAAGGTGCGGTTGGCGATGGCCGACAGGGTCTGCAGCCGCCCATCGAGTTCGGCGGCCATGCGCTCGCAGAGCTCTCTCACCCCGGCGGGGTAGGCCTCGCCGCCTTCGGCGATGGCGCGCGCCTGGACGGCCGCCTCCGAGATGCGCGTCTCCAGCGCCTGAACCTCCTCGCGGGCGAGGAGGCGCGCCTCGTGCTGCAGTCGGCGCACCCGCTCGTGGGTCGTCTCCGGCTCGCGGTCGAGCCGGTAGAGCTCGGCGCCGGAGGGGCGGGGCGTGTCCGATCCGGTGGGATTCTGGACGGTCATGGCGGGTGGCTCGGGAAGGAGGAGGCGGCGCAGTGTGCCGCCGACTCTGCGTCAGCTGCAATCGCCGGACCACGCAATCGTGCGCCGAATCAACACGACGCTCATGGCCGCGTCATCCCGCGAGCCGAGCGCCCCGGTTCCTCGGGCGTCGGGTCAGCGCTGCATCCGCATCATCTGATCCATGGGCATCATGTTGTGGTTGAGGTGATCCATGATCCAGATCGAGCCGATCACAACCAGGAGCACGATTAACACGCCGAACGCCAAGGCCAGCACGTTGTTGGTGTTGTCGGGGTCGGTGGTGATGTGCAGGAAGAAGACGAGGTGCACGCCCATCTGCGCGACCGCGAAGGTCACCAGCGCCACCGGCACACCCGGCCCATAGATCAGGTGGGTCGAAGCGGCCCAGAAAGACGCCGCGGTGAGCCCCGTCGCCAGCGCCAGCCCGATCAGATACCCGCGCAGGCCCGCGCCGAGGTCGTGCGCCTCGTCCTCGCCCGGCGCGAAGTCGCCGCGGTGGTGGTCGGCCACGCCTTCGTCGTCGCTCATGTCGTCGCTCCCAGGAGATAGACCAGCGAGAAGATCGCCACCCACACGATGTCCAGCGCGTGCCAGAACAGGCTGAAGCACAGGAAGCGATAGCGCATCGAGCGGCGGAAGCCCTTGAACCAGAATTGCGCCATGGTGGTGCCGAGCCACAGCCCGCCCACCGTCACGTGCAGGCCGTGGCAGCCCACCAGGGCGAAGAAGCCGGACAGGAAAGCGCTGCGCTGCGGGCCGAAGCCGCGCGCGATCAGGTCGGCGAACTCCTTCACCTCCAGCCCCACGAAGACGAGGCCGAGAAGCCCCGTCGCCAAGAGCGCGACCTGCGTCCACAGCTGCGAGCGCGCCTGCACGGCCAGCCCCGCCAGCCCGCAGGCGAAGGACGAGGCGAGCAGGCACCCCGTCTCGATCGCCACGTTTTTGAGGTCAAAGATCTCGCGCGGGCCCGGGCCGCCCGCGGTCGCCCCCCTCAGCACGGCGTAGCCGGCGAAGAAGGCGGAGAACATGATGATGTCGGAGAGGAGGAAGATCCAGAAGCCGTAGCCGATCACCACCCGCACCGGCGCGGGGCCGCCGCCGCCGCGGCCGGGAGCCTCCGCCCCCTCGCCCGGCGGGTGGCCGTGCGATCCCTTCGGATGCGCGTGGCCGATCCGGTGGGGATCGTGCGCCGCGGCGGCCGCGCTCATCGCACCGCCTCCGCTTCGGCGTGGCGCTCCGCCCGCTCCTCGGCGCGGAGCCGCTTCAGCCGGCGCGCGCGGTTGGCGCGGTCGATGCGCGCGACCTCCTCGGCGGGGATGTCGTGGTCGCGGCGGTCCAGCCAAGCGAACCAGACGAAGGTGGCGTAGGCCCCGACGAAGCTCGCGGCCGCCATCCACCAGATGTGCCAGATCAGGGCGAAGCCGATGAAGGTGGCGAAGAAGGCGACCACCACCCCCGTGGGCGTGTTCAGCGGCATGTGGACGGCCTGATAGTCGGGCTCCTCGCTCGAGAGCGATCCCGTGGCGAAGGCCTTCTGCTTGCGGCCCCAGTACGGCTCCTCGTCATGCACGTCGGGCAGGACGGCGAAGTTGAACTCCGGCGGCGGCGAGGCGGTGGCCCATTCCAACGTGCGGCCGTCCCACGGGTCGCCCAGCTCCTCGCCGCGGCGCTCGCGGGTGCGGATGGAGACCACGAGCTGGATCACGAGGCAGATGATGCCGCACAGGATCAGGACGGCGCCGAACGCCGCGACGAGGAGCCAGGGCCGCCACGCCGCCACGTCGTAATGCTGCATCCGCCGCGTCATGCCGAGGAGGCCCAGCACATAGAGCGGCATGAAGGCGAAGTAGAAGCCGGTGATCCAGAACCCGAACGCCGCCTTGCCCCACTTCTCGCTGAGCTTGAAGCCGAAGGCCTTGGGAAACCAGTAAGTGTAGCCGGCGAAGGCGCCGAACAGCACGCCGCCGATCACCACGTTGTGGAAGTGCGCCACCAGGAACAGGCTGTTGTGCAAGAGGAAGTCAGCTGGCGGCACGGCCAAGAGCACGCCCGTCATGCCGCCGATGACGAAGGTGACCATGAAGCCCAACGCCCACAGCATGGGCGTCTCGAAGCGGATCTTGCCGCCGTACATGGTGAAGAGCCAATTGAACACCTTCACCCCGGTCGGCACCGCGATGATCATGGTGGTCACGCCGAAGAAGCCGTTGACGTCTCCGCCCGCGCCCATGGTGAAGAAGTGGTGCAGCCAAACCATGAACGACAGGATGCAGATCACCATGGTCGCCGCGATCATCGAGCGATAGCCGAACAGAGGCTTGCCCGAGAAGGTCGAGACCACCTCGGAGAAGACGCCGAACGCCGGCAGGATCAGGATGTAGACCTCCGGGTGGCCCCAGGCCCAGATGAGGTTCATGAACATCATCGGGTTGCCACCGGCGGTGTCGGTGAAGAAGTGGAAGCCGAGATACCGGTCCAGCGCCAACATCGCCAAGGTCGCGGTCAGGATCGGGAAGGCGGCCACGATCAGGAGGTTGGACGCCAGCGAGGTCCAGCAGAACATCGGCATGCGCGTATAGGTCATGCCCGGCGCGCGCATCTTGAGTATGGTGGTGACAAGGTTCACCCCTGATAGCAGCGTGCCCACCCCGGATATCTGCAGCGCCCAGATGTAGTAGTCGACGCCCACGCCCGGCGAGTACGCCAGCTCCGACAACGGCGGGTAGGGCAGCCACCCCGTCCGCGCGAACTCGCCGATGACCAGCGACACGTTGACGAGAAGCGCGCCCGCCGCCGTTAGCCAGAAGCTGACCGAGTTCAGCGTCGGAAAGGCTACGTCGCGCACGCCGAGCTGCAACGGCACGGCGAAGTTCATCAGGCCGATCATGAACGGCATGGACACGAAGAAGATCATCAGCGTGCCGTGGGCCGAGAAGATCTGGTTGTAGTGCTCGGGCGGCAGGAACCCCGGCGCGTGATACGCCATCGCCTGCTGGGTCCGCATCATCAGGGCGTCGACGAAGCCGCGCATGAGCATGACGAGCGCGAGGATGCAGTACATCACCCCGATGCGCTTGTGATCGACGCTCGTGATCCACTCGCGCCAGAGATACGGCACCCAGCCCTTGATCGTCACGAAGCCAATCACGCCGACCAGCACGAAGCCGATCAGCGCGGCGGTCGCGAGCGGGATGGGCTGGTCCCAGGGGATGGCGGACCAGGTCAGCTTGCCGAACATGTCAGCTCCCGTTGGAGGCGATCTTGGGGGCGGCGATCTTGGAGGCCGCGATCTTGGGGGTCGGATGGGGCACGCCCTGCGGCGGCCCCTCCCCGGGCGGCAGTTCGAGGCGCACCACGGCGTCGAACAGGCCGGGACGCACGTCGCGGTAGGTGTAGGGCCCCTTGGGCACGTACTGCTTGAGGAGGCCGCGATAGGCCACGTCGTCCAGCGCGGGGCCTGTGGCGCGCGCGCCGTTCACCCACGCGGCGAAGCGGTCGCGCGGCATGGCGTCCACGATGAAGCGCATGTCGGAGAAGCCGTCCCCCGACAGGTGGGCGGAGAGACCCTCGTAGCTGCCCGGCCGGTCGGCCTGCAGGTTCAGCTGAGTGGCCATGCCGCTCATGGTGTAGATCTGCGAGCCGAGGCTCGGGGCCATGAAGGCGTTCATCACGCTGGCCGACGTCAGCGTGAAGTGCACGGGCGCGCCGGTGGGAATCACCAGCCGGTTGATGCTCGCCACCCCCTGCTGCGGGTAGATGAACAGCCACTTCCAGTCGAGCGAGACGACCTGCACTTCCAGCGGCTTCTGCCCCCGCGCGCTGGCGAGCGGCTTGCCGGGGTCGAGCTCGTGCGAAGAGATCCAGGCGATGCCGCCCAGGAACAGGATGGTCAGCGCCGGGATCGACCACACCAGGAGTTCGACACGCCCCGAGTAGGCGAAGTCCGGGCGGCGTCGCGCCTTCGTGTTGCCCTCGCGCCACCACCAGGCGAACGCCAGGGTGGCCACGATGGTCGGCACGACGATGGCCAGCATTATGGCCAGCGAGTCGAACAGGATCAGCCGCTCGGAGGCGCCAACCGGCCCCGCGGGAGTGAGCACGCCGCCCGAGCAGCCCGCCAGCAGCACGGCGGGCGCGATCGCCGACAGGCGGCGGAGCGGCGCGACGACCTGCGACATTGCGACGCTTCTCCTTCCCGCGCGACGCATCGCCGCTGCGGCGCAGCATCTAAGCCCCGGCGGGCGGGCGACCTAGAGTTCTATGTTAACCGCCGCCTGTTTTTCGGATCGACCCTGCGTCGCCGCTTGCCAGCCGGCGCGGGCGCCGCCATGGCTGGCGGATCACGCGCCGGCGCCCGCGAGGGCTTCACGGGAACATCGGTGGGTCGCTCTCGGGCGGCGAGGCCGAGGCTGTCCCTGCAACTGTAAGCGGAGAGCGTGGCGGACAGGTGGGCGGCCCCCTTGCGGGGGCGGCTCGCGGCCACTGGGGCGCCTCGGCGCGCTGGGAAGGCGTCCGCCGCGCTATGACCCGCGAGCCAGGAGACCGGCCGACGCGTGGTCGCTCCGCCCGGATCCAGGGGATGGTCCAGGCACGGAACTCCGCTTGAGCGACTGAGCGGCGGGCGCCGCTCGACGGGTCCAACGTGCGGCGTGAGCGCCCGCGCGGCGGCGCCGTGTCGCTTGGGGACGGACCGACAGGTCCGGCCGCGGGAGGCGCCCGCCTTCCGTCGCGCGCGCTCCGAAGGCCATTGCGCCATGCCGTTCCCCGTCTCCCGCGCCGCGCTTGCGGCCGCGCTGTTCCCGTCCGCCCTCCTCGCGGGCCGCGCCTCCGCTCAGACAGCGCCGCCCGACGGCCTCTCGCCCTCAGACCCCACGATCGTCGTCACCGCCACCCGCGACATCGCCGGTGTCGACCGCGCGCTCGTGGGCTCGTCCATCACCGTCCTCACCGCGCCCGAGCTCGCCGTGCGCCAGGTCCAGCTCGTGTCGGACGTCCTGCGCGACGTGCCCGGCGTGGAGGTCAACCGCACGGGCGCGGTGGGCGGGCTGACCGACGTGCGCATCCGCGGGGCCGAGGCGAACCACACGCTGGTCTTGATCGACGGGATCAAGGCGAGCGACCCCTACCAGGACAGCTTCGACTTCGCCGCCCTCCTCGCCGACGAGGCGGCGCGGGTGGAGGTGCTGCGGGGCGAACAGAGCGCGCTCTACGGCTCCGACGCGGTGGGGGGCGTGATCAACTACATCACCGCCTCCGGGGCCGAGCGGCCGGGCGGCCAGATCAGGCTGGAAGGCGGCTCGTTCGGCACGGGCGAGTTCAGCGGGCGCCTCGCCGGCGCCTCGCACGGGCTGGACGTGGCGGTGTCGGGCCAGGCGTACCACACCGACGGCACGGTGGTGGCCCCCGACGGCTCGCGCCCGGTGGGGGCCGACATCGAGTCCGCCTCAGCGAAGGTGAGCTATGCGCTCACCCCGGCGCTGAGCCTGCGCGCCGTCGGCCGCTGGACCGACACCCGCGCCGACACCGACGACCAGGACTACGCCGTGACGGGGAACGCCATCGACAGCGACGCCCACTACCGCTCGCGCGGCGCCTATGGCCTCGTCGGGCTGGACGCGACCGGGCTCGGCGGCCGCTGGCGGGGGTCGGTGGACGCCCAGGCGGCCGATGTCGACCGCAAGAGCTACGAGTACGGCGGCGAGCTCCAGTTCGGCAGCGTGGGGCGCCGCTACCGCGCGTCGGGCGTCTCCACCCTGCAGTTCGGCACGACCGCCGTCGCCCAGACGCTGACGGTCGCCGCCGACGGCGAGCGCGACGAGTACCGCACCATCGATCCGTTCGGCTTCGCCGACACCTCGCTCCGCGCCCAGGAGTTCTGGGGCGTGGTCGGCCAGTACGACGTCGTGTTCGGCGGCCGGCTGGCGCTGGGCGGGGCGCTGCGCCACGACGGCAACAGCCGCTTCCGCGACGACGACACCTACCACGCCCAGGCGTCGTACCGGCTGGGCGGCGGGCTGCGGCTGCATGCGGCCGGCGGCTCGGGCGTCAAGAACCCAGGCGTGTTCGAGCTGTTCGGCTACGCGCCCACCAGCAACTTCGTCGGGAACCCGGCGCTGAAGCCGGAGACCCAGCGCGGCTGGGAGGCGGGGGCCGAAGAGCCGCTGGCGGGCGGGCGCGCGCGGGTGGACCTGACCTACTTCTCCAGCCGGCTGCACGACGAGATCGCGACCGACTTCTCGGTCTCGCCCAACACGCCGATCAACCTCCCGGGCTCGTCCACCCGGCGCGGCGTCGAGGTGGCGGCGCGCGCGGCGCTGGGCGCGGGCTTCAGCGGGACGCTCGCCTACACCTACCTCGACGCTCGGCAGGAGGGCGCGCCGGAGATCCGACGGCCGCGCAACATCGCCAGCGTCAACCTCGACTGGCGCTCGCCCGACGACCGCGCGGGGGCCCACCTGTCGGCGCGCTACAACGGCGACCAGTTCGACACCAACTTCGCCACCTTCGAGACGGTGCGGCTGGCGAGCTTCACGCTCCTGACGCTCGGGGCCGACTACCGCCTCACCCCGCGCCTGCAGCTCTACGGCCGCCTCGAGAACCTTCTGGACGATCGCTACCAGGAGGTGGCTGGCTACGAGGCCCCGGGGCGGGCCGCCTACGCCGGGGTGCGCGCGAGCTTCTGACCGCGCGCCTTCGCCGGCTTGCCTTCCGCCACGTCGCGCGGGGACAAGTCGGCGGGCCCGGTGGCGGGCGGCCCGGCTTTGGGCGGGAGGACGGCCATGACCGAGCACGTGCGCACAACGCTTGAGGGCGGCGTCCTCACCCTCGTCTTGGACCGGCCGGCCAAGAAGAACGCGCTGACCGACGCCATGTACGGCGCGCTGGCCGACGGGCTCGAGCGGGCCGAGACCGACGCGGCGGTCGGCGCCGTCCTGATCACCGGGGAGGGCGGCGCCTTCACCGCGGGCAACGACCTCGCCGACTTCATGGCGGTGGCGCAGGGCGGGGCGCGCCAGGCCGACCGGCAGGTGGGGCGCTTCCTCCACGCCCTGGCCTCGGCCGCCGCGCCGATCGTGGCCGCCGCCTCGGGCGTGGCGGTGGGGGTGGGGACGACCATGCTCCTCCACTGCGACCAGGTGGTGCTTGCGGAGGATGCGGTGCTCTCCACGCCGTTCGTCGACCTGGGGCTGACGCCCGAGGCGGCGTCCAGCCTCCTCATGCCCGCGCGGATCGGCTACGGGCGCGCCTTCCGGCTATTGGGCATGGCCGAGCGCATCCCCGCGCGCGAGGCGCTGGCGTGGGGGCTGGCCGACCACGTCGTCCCCACAGCCGAGCTGCGCGCGACCGCCGAGGCGCTGGCCCGCACGCTGGCGGCCAAGCCCCGGGCCGCCATCCGCGCCACCAAGGCGCTCCTGCGCGACGCCCCCGCCGCCCGCGCGCGCCTCGAAGCCGAGAACGAGGTGTTCGGCCGCCAACTGCAGAGCCCGGAAGCGCGCGCCGCCTTCCAAGCCTTCCTCGGCCGAAGCCGCGGCTGAGCGTCAGCCGGGGCGGCGCATGAGGAAGCGCGCCTCGGGCTCGATCGCGAAATAGTCCGCCGCGCCGCCGCCGCGCAGCACAGGCCGGGCGGCGGCCGTGTCGAACACGCCGTCGTTCAGCGCCGAGCGCGCGATGTGCACGCCCACCACCTCGCCCAGCACGAGCCAGGTCTCGACCTCGCGGCCGCGGGCGTCGGCGAGGCGCAGCGTCTGGGTTCGGCGGCATTCGAACACGACGGGGCTGCCCGCCACCCCGGGCGCCGCGATCACCCGCGACGGCGCGGCCGCAAGGCCGGCCAGGGCGAACTCGTCGACCTCGCGTCCGACAGGGGCGGAGGTCGCGTTCATCGCCTCGGCCTGCGGGCGCGTCACGAGGCTCCAGGTGAAGACGCCCGTCGCCTCCACGTTGCGCACGCTGTCCTTCCAGCCCGTCGAGGCGAAGCCCACGATCGGCGGCTGGTAGTTGAAGGCGTTGAAGAATGAGTAGGGCGCGAGGTTGCGGCGCCCTTCCCCGTCCACCGTGCCGATCCAGCCGATCGGCCGCGGAGCCACGATGGCGTTGAACGGGTCATGCGGCAGGCCGTGACCCTCCGCCGGCTCGTAGAAGTGGACCGCGTCTGCGTCGGCCATCAGTGCCCGAAGGGCTGCGCGACCACGGGGGGCCGAACGCGCTCACGGGCGTGACGCGCGCCGAACCAGTCGGGCGTCGAGGGCGCGGGAGGCGTCGCCGGAGCCGCGGGCTTGGGCGCGGCCGCAGGTGCGGGCGCCGACCCCGGCGTGGTGGCGGGGTCCGCCGTGGCCGCGGGCGTCGGCACGTCGAGCTTGGGCGAGACCGCAAGCGGCGCGGCGGCGACGCCGGCTTCGGGCGCGCTGTCCGCGCCGGCGGCGGATGCCGCGAGAAGGGCGGCGACGGCGTCGTCGGTCACCTCCGGCGGGTCGCCGGGGATAGGCGCCTCGCCGCCGGCGTAGACCCCCGTGAAGGCGGCCGGCAGCCCCATGCCCTGAGGCCAGCGATAGAAGATGTGCGCGCCCACCTGAGTGAGCTTGGTCAGCGTCGGCATCCAGTACGGCACGACGAAGGCGGTGTGGTAGTGCGTGGCCCAGCCGACGCTCGGCTCCACCGCGCCGTTCAGCGCGGCGTGCGCCACCTTCTCCGCCTCGGCCCAGGCGGCCGGCGCGGGCGGGCGCAGGAGCGCGCCGTCGCAGGTGAAGGTGAACTGGCAGCCGGTCGGCTTCTCCGCGCCCTGGTACACCACGCCGCAGATCGTCTTGGGAAAGATCGGGTGGCGCAGCCGGTTGAGCACGACCTGCGCCACCGCGCGGCGGCCCTGCAGCGGCTCGAAGCCCGCCTCGTAATAGACCGCCTGCGTCAGGCAGCGCTCGGCCCGAGCCTGGTCCAGTTCGCTCGCGCCCTTGAGCGTGAAGGGGCGCGCAGGGCGGATCGGCTCGGCGGCGAAGGGAGCGGCCGCGTTGATCGCCTGGGCCTGCTGCGGCGTGAGCGCCTGAAACTCCAGCGGCGGCGGCGCCTCGATCGCGACGGGCGGTCCGGCGGGTGCGGGCGCGAGCGCTGTCGGCGCGAAGACGGGGATGGCGTGACGGGCGCGCCCGGGCGCCGGATGCATCCGCACGGCGGTCACGATCAGCAAGAGCACCGTCGCGGCGGCGGCGACGGCGGCGGCGCCGGCCTGCACGCGGGGGGAACGGAGATCGAGCTGGAAGCGGGCCATGGTATCCGATCGGCCTGCAAGATCGCGGCCACGCCCAAGGTTTTCGACAGCCGGGGCGCGCTTGGAACCGCTCGGCTCCACATGAGGTTGCACTGTCCAGCTTGGCCGAAGAGCCCGGCCGGGGGAGCGCGGATGCGGAAGGTGCGGACACGGACGGTCGGCGTGGCGTCGGCCCTGCTAGCGGCGGGAAGCCTCGCGCTCGCGCCGGCTCAGGGCGCCGTGCACACGTCGGTGGCCGAAGCGACAGCCGCCTCCGTCCTCGCCGATCCGCTCGCGCCCAGCGACCCCTTGCGGGTGGTGCGCTGGAGCGAGCCTGCGCCCTGCCCGAGCCACGCTCCCGCCCCGAAGCGGAAAGGGCGCCGCGCCGTGGCGTCGATCGTCCGGGCGCGAGCCCATCCGCGCACCTACGCTCGCCGCAATCCCGTCCGGCGACGCGCCGCCAAGCCTCCGGAGCATTGCGAGGTGATGCGCCAGAGCCGGCTGGGCGGACCGGGCGGCGCCGGCCCGGAGTCCGGCGACCTCGCGCCCGTATCGCTGGTCAGCGCGGCGCCTCCCGCCGGAGAGCCTGACGTGCTGGGAGGCGGCTACGGCGGGTACGCCACCGGCTCGGGCGGCGACGGCGGCTCCGGCGGCGGACCGGGCGGCGGCGGCGGCGCGTCCGGAGGTGGTGGTGGCGTAGGCGGTGGGGGCGGCCCCGGTCCGACCGACGCGGCTCCGGAGCCGAGCACCTGGCTCATGTTGAGCCTGGGCGTCGCGCTCGCGGGAAGCGCCTTGCGCCGACGTCGGCGGCCGCTCGCCGCCTGATGCACAGCGCGTCCGCTCGCCGCCTGCTGCGGCGAGGGAGCGCACGGCTCAGCCTTCGCGCGACGGCTCCGACGTCGGCGGAGCGGACGCGGGCGCTTCGGGTGCGGGAGAGGGCTCGCCCGGCGCGCGGCGACGGCGCACGGCGCCCGTCACCTCCCCGGCCAGCCGGCGCAAGCCGTCCATGGCGACGCCGTCCAGCTCGGCCAGCGTGCGGCCGAAGGGGGACTCGGGCCCCAGCGTGTCCTGGATACGGCGACCTGCGACCGCGACCTCCTCGTAGAGCTTGCGCCCGAGGTCGGGCTCGAGCGGCGAAGTGCCCGCGCCGAGCTGCCGGCGTGCGGCCGCGGCGAGGAACCCCGAGCGGGTGAGGGCGAAGCTCTCCGCCGCCGCATCGATGCGGGCCAGGAGCCGCTCGCCCAGCGAGATGGTGACGCGAACGGGCCGGTCCTCCACGGGGATGTCGATCCAAAGGAGCGAGCTCCCAACCTCCAGCGGCCCGATCGCCTGCAGCGCGGTGGGCTCGGGCCAGCCCTCTCCCGCGCCCTCCAGCTCCGACAGGCGCGTGCTCACCGCCTCGCGCGCGGCGCGCAGCACCGACGCCGGATCCGCGCCGCGGACCTCCAGTCCGGGGAAGTCGAGGCACCGCGCCGCGAGGGCGTCCGGCTCGGCGCGGAGGACGGCGGGATAGACGAGGTCGGACATGGAGCGGCACCTGCGTGCGGGGGGCGTGTACTTCAGTGTAAAGTGGGTGAGCGCCCTCCGGGTTCAACCGTGCAGTTTTGCGTAAGTGGACGGATCGAAGCGGGGCCGGTCGCGTTACCCCGCCCGAGTCCCTCGATGGGCTCGTCAGGAGCGGCAGCCATGGTGGACGACCGGATCGAGGGCGCAACGCGCAACGTGGGCGGGAAACTGCAGGACGCCTTCGGCGGGCTGACAGGCGACGCCGGCGTCCAGGCTCGCGGCAAGCTCAACCAAGCCGCCGGCGCGGTGCAGGACGCCACGGGCAAGGCGCGCGAGAGCGCCGAGGACGTGTACGCCGAAGTCGAGAGCTATGTGCGCGAGCAGCCTTTGGCGGCGCTGGCCGTCACCCTGGCCGTGGGCCTCGCCTTCGGCTTCCTCCTACGTGGCGGCAAGACCGTCTACGTGCGCAAATAAAGGACGCATACGAACATGGGCATTCTATCCTGGATCATCCTCGGGCTGATCGCCGGCTTCATCGGCAGCAAGCTCGTCAACAAGACGGGTGAGGGCCTCGTGCTCGACATCATCCTCGGCGTCGTCGGCGCCGTGGTGGGCGGCTACCTGTTCAGCCTGTTCGGCGCGACGGGCGTGACGGGCCTCAACATCTATAGCCTGGTCGTGGCCGTGGTCGGAGCGGTCGTCGTGCTCCTCGTCTACCACGCGATCGTGCGCCGTAGGGTCTGACGCTTCCGATCCGGGGCGGAGCCACGCTCCGCCCCGGCTATCTTCGCCGCCGCCCCCACCCCGAGGCGATCGCGCGGTTGACACGACGACCTCGACGCAGGCCGTATAAACAAAAACCGTTTCGGTTTGCGGGCGGCACGCCCGTCGGGGAGGTCGGGGTGGCGTCAAATCGATGGATGGGAGCGGCTGCGGCGTGCGCGCTCGCGGCCGCAGGCGGCGTGGCGCGGGCCCAGTCGGGCGCGGACGCGACGAGCGGCATGGGCCCCTACGACGTGCGCTCGGTCGCGGGCTCCTCGGGGCTCGTGAAGGAGATGCAGCCGGGCGCCGCGGTGTTGGGCGCCTCCGCCCCCTTCACCCTTTCCGCCTGGATCGAGGGCGCCTCGGGCGCGCCCGGCCCCGTGCTCCTCGCCAGCCTCGGCGCGCAGACGCAGCCGGAGGCGCGGCGGCTCGGACTCGACGCCCAGCGCCGGCTGGCGTTCGACATCGGCGGCCGGGCCGTGGCGGTCGCGCGCACGCCGGTGCCGGCGTCCGGCGGCCACCTGGTCGCGGCGAGCTACGACGGCGCGGTGCTGCGCCTCGTGCAGGACGGGCAGGTGGTGGCCGAGGCCAGGCTGCAGACGCCCGCCGTGTCCCCGCCTACACCCGAGAACGAGTGGCAGCACGACCTCAAGCCGCGCTTCGAGATCACGCCACGCCCGGCCGACGCCGCCGCCAACCAGCACTTCGCGGGCCTGCTTCTCGGCGTGCAGCTGCGCGATCGCGCGCTCTCGCCGGCGGAGCTTGGGGCGTCGCGCCCGCCCTCACCGCCGCTGGGCTACGAGGAGACCGCCAAGCCCTGGCCCGTGCAGGTGCGCCAGTCGCTCGGCTACAGCGCGCCGCAGCCGCCCTCCACCCTGCCGCAGGGCGCGGGGCCGACCGCGCCCGTGGCCAAGCCCGCCTACGCCGGCCCGGCCCTGCCGCAGACCGCCCCGGGCCGCTGGACGCTGGCGGGCGGCTGGCGCCTCGCCTCGGCGCTGGACCTCCCGCGCGCGGACGGCGCCGCCCTCTCCCGGACAAGCTACGACCCGGCCGCCGCCAAGGCCGCCGGCGCCCCCGTGTGGCTGGCGGCGACGGTGCCCGGCACCGTCTTGACCACCCTGGTCGACCGCGGCGTCTACCCCGATCCCGCCTACGGGCTGAACAACCTGCACATCCCCGAGAGCATGGCGCGCCACGACTGGTGGTACCGCACCGAGCTCGACGCCCCCGCCACGCTGGCGGGCCGCCGCGCCGAGCTCGTGTTCAACGGGATCAACTACGCCTCCGAGGTGTGGCTCAACGGCGAGCGCCTGGGCGCCACCACCGGCGCCTTCATCCGCGGCCGCTTCGACGTGACGGGCCGGCTCAAGCCCGGCGCGCGCAACGTCTTGGCCGTGCGCGTCTCGCCTCCGCCCCACCCCGGCATACCGCACGAGCAGTCCATCAAGGCGGGGGTGGGCGAGAACGGCGGCATGATGATGCTGGACGGCCCAACGTTCGGCGCGACCGAGGGGTGGGACTGGATTCCCGGCGTGCGCGACCGCAACACCGGCGTCTGGCAGGACGTGGAGTTGCACGCCACCGGCCCCGTGCGGCTGGGGGATCCCAAGGTGGTGACCACCCTCCCCCTGCCCGACCGCTCGCGCGCCGACGTGGCGATCACGGTCGCGGCGGAGAACCTCACGGCCGGGCCGGTGCAGGGCGAGGTCGCGGCCGCGTTCGACGGCGTGCGGGTCGTTAAGCGCGTGACGCTGCAGCCGGGCGTCAACGCCGTGACGCTCTCGCCGACCGAGTTCCCGGCGCTGCGGGTGAGGAACCCGAAGCTGTGGTGGCCCAACGGCTACGGCGAGGCCGCGCTGCACGACCTCACGCTCACCGCCACGAGCAGCGGCGCGTCGTCGGACGAGCGGCGGCTGCGCTTCGGCATCCGCGAGATCACCTACGAGCTCTCCGCCTTCGACGGCGACGGGAAGCTGCAGCGCGTCGAGTTCGACCCGTCCAAGGCGGGCGGCCGCCGGCTGGTCGACGGCAGCCACGAGGGCATCCACGACGCTGGGAAGGCTTACGCCGTGTCGCTGGCGCCGGGGGCGCAGGGCGCGCCGGGGCTGAGGGCCCTGCCCGACGACCCGCTCTCGCCCTTCCTGGTCGTACGGGTGAACGGCGAGCGCATCGCCATCCGCGGCGGGGCGTGGGGCATGGACGACTTCATGAAGCGCGTCGGCCGCGATCGGCTGGAGCCCTACTTCCGGCTCAACCGCGACGCCCACATGAACATCCTGCGCAACTGGGTCGGCCAGGACACCGAGGAGGCGCTCTACGACCTCGCCGACCAGTACGGCATCCTCGTGTGGAACGACTTCTGGGAGTCGACCCAGGACTACAACATCGAGGCGCAGGACCCGCAGCTCTTCCTGAAGAACGCCGCCGACGTGGTGAGCCGCTTCCAGACGCACCCCTCGATCATGGTCTGGATCGGCCGCAACGAGGGCGTGCCGCAGCCCATACTCAACGACGGGCTCGAGCAGCTGACCCGCGAACTGGACGGCACGCGCTACTATGCCGGCTCGTCCAACCGGGTGAACCTGCAGAACTCCGGCCCCTACAAGTTCCAGCCGGAGGAGGACTACTTCACCAAGCTCTCCAAGGGCTATGCGGTGGAGGTGGGGCTGTCGTCGTTCTCGACGCTGGAGGGCTTCAAGGCCGCGGTCGCGCCCGCCGACCAGTGGCCGATCTCAGACGCCTGGGCCTACCACGACTGGCACCAGACCGGGAACGGCGACATGCATCCGTTCATGGCTGTGCTGACCGCTCGTTTCGGCGCGCCCACCTCGCTCGAGGACTTCGAGCGCAAGGCGCAGATGATGAACTACGACGGCCACCGCGCCGTCTTCGAGGGGCTGAACGCGGGCCTCTGGCGCGACACGAGCGGGCGGATGCTGTGGATGACCCAGCCCGCCTGGCCCTCCAACGTCTGGCAGATCTACGGGTGGGACTACGACACCGCCGCCAGCTACTACGGCGCCATGCACGCCGCGGAGCCCGTGCACGTGCAGATGAACCTCGCCGACGACGCGGTGGCGGTGATCAACACCACGCTCGAGCCCGTGCGCGGCGCGCGGCTGCGGGCGCGGATCCTGGGGCTGGACGGGCGCGAGCTGTGGTCCGACACCCGCACGGTGAGCGCCGGGAGCGACGGCCCGGTCGCCGCCGGGACGGTGCCGCTGGACCGCTATCTCGACCACGGGCCGGTGCTGGTGTCGCTGGAGCTGGCCGACGCGCGGGGGGCGGAGATCTCGCGCAACGTCTACTGGCGCGCGCGCACCGACGGCGACTACCGCGGGCTGAACGCGCTCGCGCCCGTGGCGGTCGTGGCCGAGGCGCGGCGAGAGGCCGACGCCGCGGGCGAGCACGCGCTGGCGGTCACCCTGCGCAACCCGGCGACCACGCCCGTCCTGGCCGTCAAGCTCACGCTCAAGGACGCGGCGGGCGCGCGCGTCCTCCCGGCGTACTACAGCGACAACTACGTCTCGCTGCTCCCGGGGGAGACGCGGACGGTGCGCGTGCGCTATCCCGCCACCGCGGCCAGCCCGGCCGTCGTGGCCGTGCGGGGCTGGAACGCCCGCGCGGAGGAGATCGCCGTCCGATGAACGCGCCGTTCGGATCGCACGCCGCCTCCGCCGTGCGCCTGGGGATCGACCTCGGCGGCACCAAGATCGCCGGCGCGCTGCTCCTGCCGGACGGCTCGGTCGGCGCGCACCGGCGCATGGCCACGCCCCGGAGCTATGACGAGCTCGTGCGGGCGATCGCCGAATTCGCCGATGCGCTGGCGCCCTCGCGCGAGACGCCGCTAGGCATAGGCATACCCGGCTCGGTCTCGCCCTCCACCGGCCGGGTGCGCAACGCCAACCTCACCTACGTCAACGGGCACGACCTGGCCGGCGACCTGCAGGCGGCCTGCGGCCGCCGCGTGCGCATCGCCAACGACGCCGACTGCTTCGCGCTCTCCGAGGCGGTGGACGGCGCAGCGGCGGGCGCGCGCGTCGCCTTCGGCGTGATCCTGGGCACCGGGGTCGGCGGCGGCGTGACGGTGGACGGCGCGCTAATTCCAGGCGCGAGCGGCATCGCCGGCGAGTGGGGCCACATCCCCCTGCCCTGGGCCTCCCCGGAGGAGAGCCCCGGGCCGAAGTGCTGGTGCGGTCTGCATGGTTGCATGGAGCGCTGGGCGTCCGGCACGGGCTTCGAGGAGGACTACGCGCGCGCGCCCGGCGCCGAGCCCGGCCTGCGCGCGCCCGCCATCGTGGCGCGCGCCGAAGAGGGCGACGCGGCCGCCGAGGCGGCGCTCGACGCCTATGTGTCGCGGCTCGGCCGCGGGCTGGCGGTGATCTGCAACGTCATCGATCCGGCGGTCATCGTGCTGGGCGGCGGAATGAGCAACGTCGACGCGCTCTACCCGCGCCTGCCCGACGCCATAGCTCCCTACGTCTTCACCGACCGGCCGGTGGCGAAGGTCGTGCGCAACCGCCACGGCGACGCGTCGGGCGTGCGCGGGGCGGCGTGGCTCTGGTCCGCGGCCCCCGCCCCGGCCGGCTGAGCGGGCGCGCTCACGCCCGCGGCCGCGCGAGCCTCGCCTGCAGCGCCTCGAGCTCGAGCCCCTTGGTCTCCGGGAACCAGCGCGCCACCACGAACACCTGCGCCACCATGAGGAGCGCGAACACCGCGAAGGGGCCGCCCCGCGACCAAGCCGCGACCACCGGGAAGGCGGCGGCGATCAGCGCGTTCATGAGCCAGTGCGCGCCCGCGCCCAGCGACTGCCCCTCCGCGCGCACGCCGTTGGGGAAGATCTCGGAGATGTAGACCCAGATCACCGCGCCCTGGCTCGCCGCGAAGAAGCCGATGAAGGCGACGAGCACCCACAGAAGGAGCCCGGCCGGCAAGAAGCCCGACAGGATGGCGGAGGCGGCGGCGAGGCACACCGCCATGCCCGCGCCGCCCACGAGCAAGAGCGTCTTGCGCCCCACCCGGTCGATCACCGTCATCGCCAGCGCGGTGAAGGCGAGGTTTGTCGCCCCGATGATCACCGCCTGCACGTCGGACGACACGCGGCCGTAGCCGGCGGCGGCGAAGATGTCGTTCAGGTAGTAGAGGATGGCGTTGATGCCGGCGAGCTGGTTAAACGCCGCCAGCGTCACCGCCAGCACGATGGGCCGGCGGTGCTCGCGCCAGGAGAGCCGCCCCCCTCCCACGGCCGCCGCCCCCTCGCGCGCCAGGCCGGCGCGGATGGCGTCGAACTCGGCGGCGGCGTCCCCCGGCGAGAGCCGGGCGAGCGCGGCGCGCGCCTCCGCCTCGCGCCCGCGGGCCAGGAGCCACCGCGGGCTCTGCGGGATGGTGCGCAGGAGGACGAGGAAGACGAGCGCCGGGGCCGCGGCGACGCCGAACTTCCACCGCCACGCCCCCGCGCCGCCCACCGCCTCCCCCACGAGCGCGTTGGACAGATAGGCCAGGAGGATCCCCGACACGATCGCCAGCTGGAAGGCCCCGACCATGGCGCCCCGTCGCCGCGCCGGCGCGATTTCCGAGATGTAGACGGGCGCCAGGACCGACGAGGCGCCGATCCCGATCCCGCCTAGGAGACGCGCCGCCACGAACACCCCCCAGCTCGGGGCGAAGGCGCAGCCCAGGCTGGAGAGGAGGTAGAGCACTCCCGTGACCTGCAGGGCGTTGCGCCCGCCGAAGCGGCCGCCCACGCGACCCGCCCCCAAGGCCCCCGCCAGCGTGCCCCACAGCGCGACGGACACGGTGAAGCCCAGCCCCGCCGCGTCCAGCCCGTAGACCCGCCGCAGGTCGCCGGTGGCGCCCGCGATCACCGCGGTGTCGAAGCCGAACAGAAGCCCCGCCAGCGCCGCCACCGCGACGCCGCGCGCCAGGACGCCCCCGGCCGCCATGCCCCTCGCCGCCATGCGCACGCCACCCCGTCGCGCGCGAAGGTGCGGCGCCCGGCGACCATGCCCCGAGCGCACGCATCGAGGGAAGGCGGGGTTCACGCGGCCAAGGTCGTATATGCTGCCGCGCGAGCCTGCTTCGCGCGGGCGCCCAGACGCTGCCCGCAGGCCGACCGTTGACCCGATCTCCTTCCTCAGACGCCCGCCCACGCTCGCTCAACGGCTCCGCGGGCGCGGGGGTCGAGCTTTCCGGCACCAACCTCGCGCGGGCGGGCGACTACAACCAGCGCGTGGTGCTGCAGGCCATCCGCATCCACGGCCCGATCACCCGCAGCGAGCTGGCCGAACTCAGCGGGCTGACGCCGCCCGCCATCGCCAACATCACCCGCAGGCTCATGGCCGACGACCTCGTGATCGACGCGGGCCAGCGCCGGGGCGGAAGGGGGCAGCCCGCCACCCGGATCGACGTCAACCCCGACGGGCGGCTCTCGCTCGGCGTCAACATCGACCGCGACCACATCACCGTCGTGCTCCTGGATCTGAAGGGCGGCGTGCGGGCGCGGGTGAGCCGTGAAACGCCGCTGATGGCGCCGGCGGCCGCCGCGGCGCGCGTGCGCGAACTCGCCCACGAGCTCCTGGGCCAGGCGCCCAACGGCCGCGCCCGGCTGATCGGCGCGGGCCTGGCCATCCCCGACGACCTCGACAGCGTCGACCTGCCGTCGCTGCACCACCAGGACGCTTGGGGCGCGGTCGATCTCGGCGAGCTTCTGGGGGCCGAGCTCGGCGTGAGCGTCCTCGTGGAGAACGACGCCGCCGCCGCCGCCATCGGGGAGTTGCAGTTCGGCCACGGCCTGCAGTTCCCGAGCTTCTTCTACATCCTGATCACCGCCGGGCTGGGCGGCGGCCTCGTCGTCGAGGGCGAATATTTCCGCGGCGCCACGGGCCGCAGCGGCGAGATCGGCTTTCTCCCGCTCCACGAGGACGGGGCGCCCGCGCGCACGCTGCAGGAGGCGGTCTCGCTGTCGGCGCTCTACGCCCACCTCGCCGAGCGGGGCGTCGCGGTCGACCATCCCGCGGCGCTGGAGGCGCTCGTGCCGGCGCAGAGCGCGGTCGTGGACGGCTGGCTGGATCATGCGGCCGACACGCTGACCGAGCCGCTCATGGCGGTGAACTGGCTGATAAATCCCGCCGCCATACTGCTCGGCGGCCGCCTGCCCGGGCGTCGGCTCGATGCGCTCGCCGAGCGACTGACGCAACGGCTCTCGCGCAGGGCCCAGGTCGCCCAACCCACGCCCGTGCTGCGGGCGATCGCGGCGGAGGACGCGCCCGCCATGGGAGCGGCGATCCTGCCGTTCCTGAGCCAGCTCCTGCCGTCGCGCTCCACCCTGATGAAGACGGCCGAGGGCTGAGCCGACCCACAGCGCTTCAATATTGAAACTTCAAATAAGAAACTTGACCGGCCCGTTTCGCGCCGTCATGGATCGCGTCCTGGCGGTTGGGACCCTGAAGAGGTCTGGCCGCCCTGGAGGAACGCCGGACTGCGCGACCCTACCCTGGCCATAGCCGGGGCGGCGCTGCGTCCGCTTCGAAGGGGACGTCCGTGACCGACGCCGCACGTATTCGCACGACCTTGTTCGCCGCCGCTTCGGCCGTGGCGCTGTCCGCCGCGCCCGCCCTGGCCCAGACCAACAGCGGCGTGGGGGCGCAACAGCCCACCACCGCAGGCTCGTCGCCCACTAACGGCTCGACCCAGCAGCGCGTTCCGGGCGTGGCGCCCGCCGGCGAAGCCCAGCCCGCCGCCCAGGCTGACGCGCCGCTGGCCACCAACGGCCCCGCCCAGGACCAGGGGATCGTCGTGCTCGGCGTACGCGGCGCCCAGCAGCGCGCGATCAGCGTGAAGCGCAACGCGCCCCAGATCGTCGACTCGATCGTGGCCGAGGACATCGGCAAGCTGCCCGACACCACCATCGCCGACTCGCTGCAACGCGTGCCCGGCGTGCAGATCACCCGCTCAGCCGGCGAGGGCGCGGGAGTGAACATCCGCGGCGTGCCGCAGGTCTTGACCACGCTCAACGGAGAGCTGTTCCTGACCGCGGGCGCCCCGGCGGAAGGCTCCGGCCAGTCGACCTCGGCGGGCGCCCTCGCCTCGGCCCAGCCCAACTTCGGCGACATCCCGGCCGGCCTCTTCGCCGGGGTGGACGTGATCAAGTCGCCCACCGCCAACGAGCTCTCGGGCGGCATCTCGGGCATCCTGGCGCTGAAGACGCGCCGCCCGCTCGACCTCGCGCAGGGGCTGACCGCCACCGCCAGCCTGCAGGGCCAGTACGGCTTCTCGTCCGACAAGGGCGGCCAGAACTACGACGCCCTCCTGTCGTACAACCACGACGGCAAGTGGGGCGGGCTCCTGGCCTTCTCCTACACCGACGAGACGCTGGAGAACGACCACCCGAGCTCGGGCTACCAGTACGACCTGATCACCGACCAGAACGCTGGCTACCCTTCGGGCGGGCTCGACCTGCGCGGCGACGGGAACATCGGCAACCCGCAGTTCACCGACTCCAACGGCAAGATCGTGGGCGCCAACAGCTCCAAGGACTTCATCTACCAACCGGTGTTCTACGGGCTGAACCGCCAGCTGAGCGATCGCCAGCGCCTCGGCATCAACGGCTCGTTCCAGTACAAATTCAACGACAACTGGACTGCCACCGCCGACTTCGCCTACCTGCACTTCCAGAACCGCGACACCGACTACGAGACCGAACTCCTGTATCACGAGACCGGCAACGAGATTAACCCCGGCTCGACCTTCAACCCCGACGGCTCGTTCAAGAACGTGACGACCACGCTCGGCCCGAACGGCTTTGTGCAGGACCACAGCTACAACGGCCTGACCAAGTCGGACGCCGAGAACGTCTCGCTGCAGCTGGCCTACGACAACCACTCCAACCTGCGCGCCTCGATCCGCTACGTCGGCGGCGTGGCCGAGCAGACCTTCAGCTCGGCCGACGTCGACAGCCTGGTGAACCAGCGCGAGACCATCTACCGGCAGAACGCCGCGGGCGCAGTGGTGGCCCAGCCCGCCAACGCCAACGGCCTGCCCTCGGTCACCTCGACCATCAACTTCGCGGGCGACCACCCCTCGGTGAACTTCATCACCGACGTGTCGAATCCGGCGAATTGGCAGGCGCAGTCAATCTGGGCCAACGGCAGCGACCTCAACGCCAACCTCAACGTCGCGCGCGGCGACGTGGCCTACGACATCCGCTTCGGCAACCTGAAGACGATCGAGGCGGGCGTGCGCTACGGCCAGCGCATCCTGAAGTTCGACCCGTTCAACTACGAGACGCCGCACGGCGGCACCGGCACCAACAACCTTTACTACTACAACGACTCGCTGATCGGCGACGCCAACTATCCGGCCGTCTACAACGGCCCGAGCGGCCCGCAGAACGTCAACCTGTCGATCGTGCCGCAGTACCCGTTCACCAAGCTGCCCCAGGGCTACGTCACCAGCGTCACCGACATCGGCCCCTACGGCCCGATCGCCTCCAAGGGCCTGCCGTTCGTGAACACGGCGGCGATGAACGACGCCAAGGGCTTCCTGAACAGCCTGTTCGGCGGCGCGGTCGCCTACACCGATCCGGCCGCGGCCTACCGCGTGACCGAGAAGGAGACCTCCGGCTACATCCAGGCCGACTTCTCGGGCGGCTCGCTCCCGATATTCGGCCTGCCCTGGTCGGGCAACGTCGGCCTGCGCGTGGTCGGCACCCAGATCGGCATCCGCAACTACGCCACCAACGGCAACGAATACATCGGCTCGTCCGGCTCGTATAACGGCGTTCTCGTGAACCTCGGCGCCGTGGAAACCGAGAAGGACTTCATCGATCCGCTGCCCGAGCTGAACTTCGCGGTCGACCTCACCGACACCCAGAAGCTGCGCTTCGCGGTGAACCGCGCGGTGGCCCGCCAGGACCTCGGCGCCATCGGCCCGGGCTTCAAGGCGTTCTACCTCGCCAACGGCACGCGCAACCCGAGCCTGCCGACCGACCTGCAGCTGTTCTCCAGCGGATCGTCAGGCAACCCGGACCTCGACCCGTTCCGCTCCACCAACTTCCAGGCCTCGTACGAGTGGTACTTCCACCGCTCGTCGCTGCTCAGCCTGGCGGCGTTCTACATCGACGTGGACAGCTTCAACGTCTCGTCTTCGACCATCCAGCCCATCCCCGACGGCGACGGCGTGGTGCGGGCGGGCGGCAACGTCTCGACCACGCTCAACGGCGGCTCGGGCAGCGTGAAGGGCATCGAGTTCGGCTACCAGCAGGCGTTCGACTTCCTGCCCGGCTGGCTGTCCGGCTTCGGCGCCCAGGTGAACTACACCTATTCGGACAGCGTGACCGACAACAAGGACGACAACGGCGAGAGCCTGCCGATCCCCGACAACTCGGCCCACCAGGTCAACGGCGTCTTGTTCTACCAAAAGGGTCCGCTGCAGGGCCGCATCGCCTACAACTGGCGCAGCGAGCAGTACAACCAGCAATTCTCGGCCGGGCCCTACAACTACAGTGTCTTCACCAAGCCCGTCGGCTTCCTGGATGCTTCGGTCAGCTACGACATCAACCCGCATGTGACGGTGTTCGCCCAGGGCACGAACCTGACGAACGCTTTCCTGGACCGTTATCTGTCGTACCCGGATTTGTTCTACAGCCAGAGCATCTTCGAGCAGCGCGTGTTCTTCGGCGTCCGCCTGCGCAACTGAGCGCGGGCCGCGACGCCCAATCGTCCCTCACCTTGGGCGTGGCGCCTTGCGCCACGCCCTTCTTTTTTGGCCTGATCCGCCCATGACCGCCCTTTCGCGCCGCTCGCTGTTCGCCGCCGTCGCCGGGGCCGGGCTCGCCCCCGCCCTACGCGCGCGCGCCGCGCCCCTCGTCGTGTGGGAGGCGGAGAGCTACGGCGCGCGCGGCGACGGCGCGGCCGACGACGGGCCGGCGATCAACCGCGCGATCGAGGCGGCCGCCCGAGCGGGGGGCGGCGCGGTGCGGCTGAGGCCCGGCCGCACCTATCTGAGCTCGACGGTCGTCCTGCGCTCGCGCGTGACCCTCGACCTCGCCGCCGGCTCGACCCTGAAGGCCTCCACCACGCGCGAGTGGTACCGCGAGTACGGCTCGCTGATCTTCGCCCACGACGCCGAGGCGATCGCCGTCACCGGCCAGGGGACGATCGAGGGGAACGGCGCCGCCTACTTCCCCACCCTCACCGAAGGCGCCTACGAGGTCCCGCACGCCTTCCTCGGGCCGTGGAATCCGCTGGACGAGAGCCCCGGCCAGTTCCACGCCGACGGGCGGCCGCGGATGATCATCCTGGTGGGCTGCCGCAACGTGCGGCTGGAGGGCTTGCGCATCCACGACGCGCCCACCTGGACGATCCACCCGATCGGCTGCGAGGACCTCACCATCCGTGGCCTCACCATCGACAACAGCCTCCTCGTGCCGAACTGCGACGGCATCGACATCGACCGCTGCCGGCGCGTGCGGGTGTCGGACTGCGCCATCACCGCTGGCGACGACTGCATCATCGTCAAGACGTCGCGCAACTTCCCCCAGTTCGGCGACCTCGACGGCGTGGTCGTCGACAACTGCACCCTGCGCTCCAGCTCGGCGGGCGTGAAGGTCGAGCCCGAGGGGCCCGGAACCTTGCGCAACTGCATCTTCCGCGGCCTGACCATCACCGAGAGCAACCGCGGGCTGGCGATCTTCAACCGCGACGGCGCGGTGGTGGAGAACCTGATCTTCTCCGACCTCGTCATCACCACCCGGCTGCATCACGACATGTGGTGGGGCAAGGCGGAGGCGGTGAACATCTCCAACCTGCCGCGCCGCCCGGCGATCGGGCCGTGCGTGATGCGCAACCTGCAGCTCCACAACCTGATCTGCCGCGGCGAGAGCGGGATCTTCATCCACGGCTGGCCCGGCTCGACGCTCTCGGACATCGAGATCTCCGGCGTGCAGCTCACGCTCGAGAAGACGACGCCCTACCCCGGCGGCCAGTACGACCTGCGACCCAACGAGTATCCCGGGCGCGGCCTCTACGCGCACCGCATCGCGGGGGTGTACGCGCGGGACGTGGAGCGGCTGACCCTGCGCGACGTCTCCGTGCGCTGGGCCCCGAACGCCCCCGCCTACTTCGGCCCGGCGCTGGAGACCGAGCGCACGCCGGGCCTGCGGGTGATCGACTTCACGGGCGAGGCGGCGCACGCGGGCGAGCCCGCGCGCCTCCTCGACGGCGCTCCCGCTAGAGGCTGAACGAGAGCGACAGCCCGCCCGTTACATCCGCCGCGCCGCGCGACAGGCCGGCCGAGGCGAAGCCCGTCAGCCGCAGGCCCGTGCGCGTCAGCCGCGCCGAAGCGGAGGCGGAGATCTCGTGGCTGTCGCCAATGTAGCGGCTGGCGCTCTGGGCGAAGTCATAGGACACGAGCCCGACGATGCGGTCGTTGAAGACGTAGCTGACGCCCGTTGAAGCGGCGTATCCGTCGCGCAGCTTCCATTGGCTGTTGGAGCCGAAGTCTCGGTAGGTGGCCGAGGCGAAGGGGATCCAGCGCCCGATCGGCTTGGAAACCTCGGCGCCGAAGGCGTAGTCGGCGCGGCCGGTGGAGACGCCGCTCTCCAGCGAGTGGGGGCCGGTGGGCAGCTTCACCTTGCCGATCAGCTCGAGGTCGAAGCCCCACTTGGGCGCGGTGGGCAGGAGGTAGGCGGCGCCCAGCGTGAGGTCGCCCACCCCCTCGCGCACGTGCTTGGCGGCCGGCGTGCTCGGGAAAGGCGCCACGATCACGGGCGCGCCGTCGATGCCGGTGAAGACCGCGCCCGCGCTGTCGATGCGCATGTAGGGCAAGCTCGCGCTCAGCCGCCAGTTGCCGAGCCGGTAGCGCGCGCTGAGGAGCGCCGCGCTGATCGTCGTATCGGTGGGCGCGCCGAAGTCGCCGCTCCACGCCGAGCCGCCGGCCGACACGGTGAGCGGCCCCTCAGCGTCGCTGATCGGGCGCAGGATGGAGAGGGAACCCTCGACGGGGGCGGCCTGCGCCGGCGGCGCGGCCCCGGTGACGGCGGCGGCGGTGGCGATGGATCGCGCGCCGCGCGCGTCGGCGGCGTCGACCAGCGCGAGCTGTTCGGGCGGGGGCGTCGCCGCGGCGGGGTCGACCATCACGGTGGTCTGCACCGGCGCGCCCATGGGCCCCACCTGCGCCATGGCCGGGGCAGCGGCGGCCGCAGCCAGGAAGACCGCGCCGCAGGCCAGCCCCACATTCATCCCGCGCATCCGCCCGTCTACTTCTGCCGGAGGAGGCGGATCGCGTCGACCGCGTCGATCCGGACGGAGCGCACCACCTCGGGGGACTGCAGGCGGTCGAGCCTGTCGGCGCGCAGGCCATGCAGACCGGCCACGCGCTCGCGGCCGCCGTCGGGCGTGATCACCAAGGACCTGCGCGCGCCCTCGGCGCGGCCGAGGTCGGCCAGCTCGACGTCGCGGGCGCCGCCCGAGCGGAGCGCCGGCGCGACGGGGAACGGGCGGCCGGGCGAATAGGCGGCGTCCGCGTCGCTGGCGAAGTGGTCGTGGGGCGACCAGGCGCGGTCGCCCGCTCCGGGCGTGTGGCGCCGCTCGACGCCCCGGACCGTGCGGCTGGCGAGCTGCACGCCCGCGGTGCGGCGGGAAGAGGCGGGGCGGGGAGAGGTGCTGCGGCGGCGCGCGACGGCGTCCGCATCGGGCGCGCCGTTCGAGGCGACGTCGGTCGGGGCGACGTCGGTCGGAGCCGCGACGGGCGGGGCGACGGCGGCCGGTGTGGCGGGGGCGGGCGCCGCGGCGGGGAGGGTGGCCCGCGGCGCGGGCGCGTCCACGAGCATCTGCGCCATGGGGCGGGCCGGGACGGGCGCCAGCGCGAGCGGCCCCTGGGGTGTCGCAGGGGGGCGGGCGGGCAGGAGCACGAGCAGGGCCGACGCCCCCGCCGTCACCGCCAGCGCGACCGGGATCCACACGCCCCGCGCGAGGTGGCGAGGCGCGGGTCGCGCGCGCGGGGCGGCGGCCGGCGTGCGCTGGAAGGCGCGCGGATCAACGCCCAACACCGCCGCCACGTCGTCGTCGAGCGGCGAGGCGCCGCCTTCCCCGCTCCACGCCGCGGCGTCTAGGTGCTGAGCGCCCAAGCCCTGGTCCCCTCCAGCCCCACCGCGCTCAAGCGATCCGTTCGATACGCCCCTGTATCGACGCCGATGCGGTGTGCAAGAATTTCTGGCCCATGCTCGCATACAGTGTGGCCGTGGACAATCCGCAGCGGCAGCCCGTGATCTTTTGAAAGGAAGTCATCGCGGATCCACAGCAGATCTTCGGGCGTCTGCGCCTCCCAAGCCACATCGGGTCTGACCCCCGCATGGGTGAAGACCACCGCGCCCGAGCGATAGGTGAGCGGCCGGGCGTCGATCCACGCGGCCGCCTCCGGCCCGATCGCCGCGCGCGCGGCGCGCACCACGGCCGAGGCCGGGCCGGCGCGGATCACCGCCTCCGGCACGCCCCAGCTCGTAAGCGTCTCGAAGCCGCCGAAGCGCAGCCAAGCCTGGAGCGGCGCCTCGTCGCCGCTGTCGAGCGCCGCCTCCATCATCGCCTCGTGGTTCCCCTTCAGCACCACGAAGCGGTCGCTGCCGCCCGTGTAGGCCATCAGCCGCGCCACGAGCTCGGCCGACTGGGGGCCACGGTCGATGACGTCGCCCAAGACGACGATGCGGGTGAGGAGCGCGCGCCGCGCCGCGCCGTCGGCCCGGATGCGCGCCATCAGCGCGGTGAAGAGGTCGAGCCGCCCGTGGGGATCGCCGATCGCGTAGATGCGCTCGCCCGAGGCGATGCGGTGAGGCTGGGTCACGTCCGCTCCGCCGCGCTTCCTGGCCGGCCTGCGGCAGGAGGCGCCAGCCCGCGCGGCGAAACAAGGGCACCGTCGCCACAGCCGTGCGTTCCCGCACGCGCCGCGCAATGGCAGGGTCGGGTCGCCGCCCGGAGTCCAGCCATGCGCCCGCAGACCACGCCCCGCTCGCTTCTGACCGCGGCGCTCACCGGCCTCCTCCTGGTCGCCGCGCCGGCGGCCCGCGCGGCGACGCGCGCGTCCGACCCCGCCGACGCCGCCCGCCTCGGCCGCGGCATCAACGCCCTGGGCTTCGACCCGCTGTGGAGCGACCCCAAGAAGGCGCGGTTCGGCCTGCGCCACCTGCGCGCCATCCGCGCGGCGGACTTCTCGACCGTGCGGGTCAACCTGTTCACCTTCCCCCACCTGGACGCCGAGAACCGGCTCGACCCGAACTGGCTCCTGACGCTGGACTCGGTCGTGCAGGCGGGCGTGGCGGAGGGCCTGAACCTCGTGCTGGAGGTGCAGGACATGAAAGCCTGCGCCGAGGACGTCGACGGCTGCCGCCCCAAGCTCCTGGCGGTGTGGCGCCAGCTCGCCGAGCGCTACCGCGGGGCCTCGCATCAGGTGCTGTTCGAGCCTCTGAACGAGCCCAACGGCGCGCTGGACGCGGTGTGGAACGACCGGCTGGCCGAGATCCTTGCGGCCATCCGGGAAACGAACCCGACGCGCGACGTGGTGGTCGACGCGGTCGGCTGGGCCAACGTCGCCAACCTGCCGAAGCTCCAGCTGCCCGCCGGCGACCGCCACCTGATCGCGAGCTTCCACTACTACGACCCGCACACCTTCACCCACCAGGGCGCGCCCTGGGAGCCGGCGACGAGGGACCTCTCGGGCGTGCGCTGGGGCTCGGCGGCGGACCGGGCGCGCGTGCGCGCCGACTTCGCCGCGGCCAAGGCCTGGTCGCGAGCGAACCGCCGGCCCGTCTTCGTGGGCGAGTTCGGCGTGTACGAGCGGGCGGACATGGCGAGCCGCACCGCCTACCTCGCCGCGGTCGCGCGCGAGGCGGAGCGCCAGGGCTTCCCCTGGGCCGACTGGCAGTTCGACAGCGACTTCGCCGCCTGGGACCACGCGCGCGAGGCCTGGATCGCCCCGGTCCTTCAAGCGCTGATCCCGCCCGCGCCGCGCCTGCGACGCCGTTAGGGCTTCCGCCGGGGCGCCGACTGTGCGCACCCTTCCTGCAAAACAATGCAAGGGAGGGCGGACATGACGTTACGCACGACGCTCACGGCGGCCTTGGCCGCGTCCGTGCTGGCCGGCGCGACGCCGTCCGCCGCCGCGGCCCCGCCGCCCCTGCCCTCGCCCGCCGCCGACTTCGCCGCGCGCCTGCCGCAGGACGAGCTGATCTACTTCCTTCTGCCCGACCGCTTCGCCAACGGCGACGCCTCCAACGACCACGGCGGCCCCGCGCTTGGCGCGTCCCGCGACGGCTTCGACCCCGCGCGCAAGGGCTTCTACCAGGGCGGCGACCTCCGCGGCGTGCTCGCCCACCTCGACTACATCCGCGACCTGGGGGCGACAGCGGTGTGGGTCGCGCCCGTGTTCCGCAACAAATGGGTGCAAGGCCCGCCTGGCCACCAGAGCGCGGGCTACCACGGCTACTGGATCACCGACTTCACCGACGTCGACCCGCACTTCGGCACGCGCGCCGACTTCAAGCGGCTGGTCGACGCCGCCCACGCGCGCGGCATGAAGGTGATCATGGACATCGTGGCCAACCACACGGCCGACGTGATCCAGTACCGCGAGTGCCAGGGCGTGCGGCGCTGCCCCTATCGGTCGGAGGGCGACTATCCCTACACCCGCCGCGGCGGGCCGGACGGTCAGCCCATCAACGCGGGCTTCCTCGGCGACGACGAGGCGCACCTAACGGCCGAGAACTTCGCCCGCCTCACCCGGCCGGACTACGCCTACACGCCCTTCACGCCGCCGGCCGAGGCGCACGTGAAGAAGCCCGACTGGCTGAACGACCCGATCTACTACCACAACCGCGGCGACTTCGAGGGTTCGGGCGCGGTCGACCAGATCACCCACGGCGACTTCAGCGGGCTGGACGACCTGATGACCGAGAACCCGCGCGTGGTCGACGGCTTTATCGACATCTACGGCCGCTGGATCGCCGACTTCGGCGTGGACGGCTTCCGCATCGACACCGCGCGCCACGTCAACCCGGGCTTCTGGCGCCGCTTCATCCCGGCGATGCTGCAGGTGGCGCGCGCTCACGGCCGGCCCAACTTCCACATCTTCGGCGAGGTGTACGACCCCGACACGGGCGTGCTCGCGCGCCACACCCGGGTGGACGGCTATCCCGCCGTGCTCGACTTCGCCTTCCAGGCGTCGGCCCAAGCGGTGATCGGCGGCAAGGAGGGACCGGCGCGCCTGGCCCACACCTTCTTCGCCGACCCCGACTTCGCCCCCGAGCACGGCGGCGCCGACCAGCTGCCGACCTTCCTCGACAACCACGACATGGGCCGCTTCAGTTGGCTCCTGCACCGCGACAACCCCGCCATGGGCCGCGACGAGCTCCTGCGGCGGGTGGAGCTCGGCCACGCGCTCCTCCTGTTCAGCCGCGGCGCGCCGGCGATCTACTACGGCGACGAGCAGGGGCTGGAGGGGGCGGGCGACGGCCAGGACTCGCGCCAGACGCTGTTCCCGAGCCCCGCCTACGCCGGCGAGGCCCGCCTCGGGACCTCGCGCACCGGCGCGCCCGGCTGGGACGAGGACGCGCCGCTGTTCCGCGCCATCGCGGGCATGGCGGCGATCCGCAACGCCCACCCGGGGCTGCGGCGCGGCGTGCAGGAGGTGCGGCTGGCCGATCAGAAGCCCGGCCTGTACGTCTGGACGCGCACCGACCCGCAGGACGGACAGTACGTGATCGCCTTGAACACCAGTCTCGAGCCCCGCGGCGCGGGCGTGACCGTGGACCCGCTCGCCACGCGCTGGACCGCCCTGCACGGCGCCTGCGCGCCCGCTTCGTCCGCGCCCGGCGCCTATCGCGTCGACGTGCCGGCCCTGGGCTGGATCGTGTGCCGCACCGCCCCTTCCGCCGGGGGCGGCGCGTGAGCGGAGGCGACGACTGGCGCGCAGGCGCCGCGATCTACCAGATCTACCCCCGCTCCTTCGCCGACGCCGACGGCGACGGGGTGGGCGACCTGCGCGGGATCACGCAGCAGCTCGACTACGTCGCCTCGCTCGGCGTGGATGCGGTGTGGCTCTCGCCGGTCTTCACCTCGCCCATGGCCGACTTCGGCTACGACATCTCCGATCCCTACGACATCGACCCGATCTTCGGCACGCTCGCCGACTTCGACGCCCTGGTGGCGCGCGCCCACGCGCTCGGGCTGAAGCTGATCGTCGACCAGGTGTACTGCCACCTGTCGGACCGCTCGGCCTGGTTCGCCGAGAGCCGCGCTTCGCGCACCAACCCCCGGGCCGACTGGTTCGTCTGGGCCGACGCCCGCCCCGACGGCTCGCCGCCCACCAACTGGCAGTCGGTGTTCCACGGCCCCGCCTGGACCTGGGACGCGCGGCGCGGCCAGTATTACATGCACAACTTCCTGCCCGAGCAGCCGCAGCTGAACGTGCACAACCCCGAGGTGCAGGACGCGCTCCTCCACGTGGCGCGCTTCTGGCTGGACCGCGGGGTGGACGGCTTCCGGCTGGACGCGCTGAACTTCCTCGAGCACGACCCCGCGCTGCGCGACAACCCGCCCGCGCCGCCCGGCCCACGCACCCGGCCGTTCGACTTCCAGCGCCACCTCCACAACCAGTCGCACCCAAGCATCCCCCGCTTCATCGAGCGGCTGCAGGCGGTGGTGGCCGAGCGGCCGGGTCGCTTCACCGTGGCCGAGATCGGCGGCGAGCGCGCGCTGGAGGAGATGCGCGAGTACACACTTGGGCCCGCGCGGCTCGACACCGCCTACGCCTTCACCTTCCTCTACGCCGACCGGCTGACGCCCGCGCTCGTGCGCGAGGCGCTCCTCGACTGGACGCCCGAGGCCTCGCCCGGCGGCTGGCCCTCGTGGGCCTTCTCCAACCACGACGCACCCCGCGCGATCAGCCGCTGGTGGCCCGACCGGCCGACGGCTGAGACCGCGCCGCTCACCCTCCTCCTCCTCGCCGCCCTGCGCGGGAACGTCTTCATCTACCAGGGCGAGGAGCTGGGCCTGCCCCAGGCCCACGTGCCGTTCGACCGGCTGGTCGATCCCGAGGCGATCAAGAACTGGCCCAAGACGCTCGGCCGCGACGGCGCCCGCACCCCCATGCCCTGGCGCGCCGACGCCCCCCACGCCGGCTTCTCCGCCGCCGAGCCCTGGCTGCCCGTCGATCCGCGCCACCAGGCGCTGGCGGTGGACGCGCAGGACGCCGACCCCGGCTCGACGCTCAACTTCGCCCGCCGGGTGCTGCGCTTCCGCCGCGACAGCGCGGCCTTGCGGACGGGCACGCTGACGCTCCTGCCGCCCGCGGGCGAAGTGCTGGCCTTCACCCGCGGCGAGGGGGCCGACGCGCTCCTCTGCGCCTTCAACCTCGGCGAGACCCCCGCTCCCCTCGCCCCGCCGCCCGGCGAATGGCGGACGGCGCTGGCCACCTACGGGATCGACGGGGGAGCCGCGCCGCCCGCGACCCTGCCGCCGCTTGGCGGCCTCTTGGCCCGGCGCGCATGATGGACGGGCACGCGGCGCGCCAGACGTCGCGGCCCCGGGGGAGACCGCCGTGCCGGCGACACCGACCGCACACCTGACGGCCTGGGACGGGGCGATCATCCTCGCCTATCTCCTCGGCATCATCGCCTTCGGGATCGTCCTGTCGCGCCGCAAGGCGACGAGCGAGGACTTCTTCCTGGCCGGCCGCCACTCCACCTGGCCTGTGATCGGGCTGGCGCTCCTGGCGTCGAACATCTCGTCGACCACGCTCGTGGGCCTGGCCGGCGCGGCCTACGCCACGGGCATATCGGTTTACAACTACGAGTGGATCACCGCGGTGATCCTGGTGTTCTTCTGCGTCTTCTTCCTGCCGTTCCTGTTGCGCGCGCGGCTCTACACCATGCCGGAGTTCCTGCAGCGGCGGTACAACGGCTTCTGCCGCACCTACTTCTCTGGCCTGACGCTGTTCCTCAACATCGTGGTCGACACCGCCAGCGCGCTCTACGGCGGTTCCCTGATGCTGAGCCTGATCTTCCCGCACGTGCCGCTGGCGCTGGTGGTGGCCGCGCTGGCGACCTTCGCGGGCGTCTACACGATCGCGGGTGGGCTGAAGGCGGTGATCTACACCGAGGTGGTGCAGGCGGTGCTGCTCCTGGGCGCGGCCGCCCTGATCTCGACCAGCGCCTTCGCCCGCGCGGGCGGCTGGCACGCGGTGATGACCCACGTCGATCCCGCCAAGCTGTCGCTGATCCGCCCGCTGGACGATCCGGGCGTGCCCTGGCTGGGCCTCCTCACCGGCGTGCCGCTCCTCGGCTTCTACTTCTGGTGCACCAACCAGTTCATGGTCCAGCGCATCCTGTCGGCCAAGGACGAAGACAACGGGCGCTGGGGCGCGCTCCTGGCGGGCCTCCTCAAGCTGCCGGTGCTCTTCCTGATGGTGCTGCCGGGCGCGGCGGCGATCCTGATCTACCCGCACCTGCCGCGGCCCGACCTCGTCTACCCGACGCTGATGTTCGACCTCCTGCCCGCGGGGCTCCTGGGGCTTGCCGTCGCGGGGTTCCTGGCGGCGCTGATGAGTTCGATCGCGTCCACCTTCAACTCGGCCTCCACCCTCTTCACCATGGACTTCGTGCGCCGCGCCCGGCCCGACCTCTCCAACGCGGCGCTGGTGCGTATCGGGCGGTTGGCGACGTTGACCTTCGCGGTCCTGGCCGTGCTGTGGGCCCCGCAGATCGGGCGCTTCGGCAGCCTCTGGCAGTACCTGCAGGCCGTCCTCGCCTACGCCGCCCCGCCGATCGTCGCGCTCTACGTCGTGGGGGTGTTCTGGCCGCGCGCGAACGGCGCAGGGGCGACGGCGGCCATCGTCACGGGCCTGGTCGCGGGCGTGGCGCTCTTCGTGCTGGACGCGCTGCTGCACGTCGTGCCGCTGCACTTCCTCTACGTCGCGCCCATCCTCTTCGCGCTCTCGGCCGCGGTGCTGGTCGGCGTCAGCCTCGCCACGCCGGCCGATCCGCCGGAGAAGACGGAGAACCTCGTGTGGACGCCCGCGGTGTTCCGCGCCGAGACGGTCGCGCTGCGCGCGCGGCCGTTCTGGCAGAACTACCGCGTGCTGGGGGCGGCGCTCCTCGTGCTCACCGCGCTCGTGGTGATCCGCTTCCGATGAGCGCCCGCCGATGAGCGACACGCCGCGCGAGCCCACCGCCAAGTCGCGCGTGCGGCTGGAGGACATCGCCGCCATGGCGGGCGTCTCCACCGCCACCGCCTCGCGCGCGCTGAACGACAGCCCCGCCGTCGCGCGCCCGACCAAGCTCGCCGTGTGGCGCCTCGCGCGCGAGCACGGCTACGCCTTCAAGGCGCACATGCCTGCGGGCCCCATTGGCGCGGCGGCGACGCTGGTGGCCGTCGTGCCGCGCTATGTGGCGGCCGGCAGCCTCCTCAACGCCTTCCTGCTGGAGCTCCTGGCCGGGGTGGTGGACGCCGCGCGCGAACGCGACTGCGACGTGCTGGTCTCCTACGTCGCGCCGAGTTCGGCCAACGACCTGCAAGTGTTGATGTCGACCAGCCGGGCTGACGGGGTGATCTTCCTCGGCCAGAGCTCGCTCCACGCCGACTTCAACCGGCTGGCCGAGCGCGAGAGCCGCTTTGTCGTGTGGGGGGCCGAGCTCCCCGACCAGAACTACTGCTGTATCGGCACCGACAACCTGGCGGGCGGGCGGCGCGCGACCTCGCACCTCCTTCGGCTGGGGCGGCGGCGGATCGTTTTCCTGGGCGACGTCGACACGCCCGAGCCCGGTCAGCGCCAGCGCGGCTACCTCCAGGCGTTGCATGCGGCGGGGGTGGCCGCCGACCCCGACCTGATCGTGCCCGCCCACTACGACCTGGAAGCGGCCGAGACCGCCATCGACGCCCTCCTCGACCGGCGCATCCCCTTCGACGGCGTGGTCGCGGCCAGCGACCAGCTGGCGCTAGGCGCCACCCGCGCGCTCCACGTGGCGGGACGGCGCGTGCCGGACGACGTGTCGGTGGTCGGCTACGACAACTCGCCCTTCGCCCGCTTCAGCCGCCCGGCGCTGACCACCGTCGCCCAGGACACCGGCAAGGCCGGACGGCTCCTGGTGGCCAAGCTCCTCACCGCGAGAGACGGGGCGGACATCCGCTCCGAACGCCTGCCGACGGAGCTGATCGTGCGGGAGAGCTGCGGGGGGTGAGCGGCGTTGTCCGCCTTGCGGCGGGCGCTGCGCGCGTGCCGCCGTGCTCGAGCGCGTCAAGGGACGCTTCGCTCTCCGCCCTTGACCCGCCCTGCGCGCGACGGCTGACCGGAGGGGTCGGGACGCGGGGCGTCCTTCTCAACAAGTTCGACTTAGGCCTGCGGCCCGCGTCGAACACAGGGCTGACGCTTGCCATAGCCCGCATCGGCGAGCGGCGCTCATCCTTCTCCCCGCCGCCCTCGGGTTCGACCCGAGGGCCGAGCCTGCGGCTCCGCTCGGTGCGAGGCGGCAACGCGACCGTCGGGCCCACGCCCGATCCTCGGGTCAAGCCCGAGGATGACGAAGGAAGAGGAAGGCTCGACCGGAGTGGCGGGCTTATCCAAGCATCAGCCCTGTGTTCGACCCGCCGGAGGCGTTGTCGAACTATCAGGAAGGGACGCCCCGCGTCCCGACGCCCATGCGTCAGCCGTCGCGCGCAGGGCGGGTCAAGGCAGCGGCGCAGCCGCTCCTGCGAAAGCAGGTCGCCTTGACGCGACCGAGCACGGCGGCATCTCCCCGCTCACAGAACGAACCGCCAGAACCACCGCGCGCAGCGCCCGCCGCCAGGCGGACAACACCCCCGTCTTGAGCCCGCCCCCACCCCCGCCTACAACCCTCCTGATCAGCGATAATCTGACAGGGAGGCCACCATGGCGCGCGAGGCGGTGATCGTGGGCTACGCCCGCACGGGGCTCGCCAAGTCGGTGCGCGGCGGCTTCAACGACACCCACGGCGCGGCGCTCGCGGGCCATGCGATCCGCCACGCCCTGGCCCGCGCCGGCGTCGAGCCCGCGCAGGTGGAGGAGGCGGTGGTCGGCTGCGGCTACCCCGAGGGCGCGACCGGCCACAACATCGGCCGCGACGCCGCGCTGTGGGCGGGGTGCCCCGTCACCACCGCGGGCGCCACGGTGAACCGCTTCTGCTCCTCCGGGCTGAACGCGATCGCGGTTGCCGCCAACGCCGTGCGCGCCGACGGCGTCGAGGTGGCGGTCGGCGGGGGGGTCGAGTCGATCTCGCTCGTCCAGTTCGGCGGCCACGCCAACACGCACCACTTCGTCGACGACCGGCTGATGGAGACGCACCCCGCGCTCTACATGCCGATGATCGACACCGCCGACATCGTGGCCGAGCGCTATGGCGTCAGCCGCGAGGCGCAGGACGAGTACAGCCTGCGCTCGCAGCAGCGGATCGCCCAGGCCCAGGCGAACGGCCTGTTCGACGACGAGATCGCGCCCATGACCGCCACCATGAACGTCGTCGACAAGACGACCGGCGAGACCAGCCGCCGCGAGGTGACCGTCGCCAAGGACGAGTGCAACCGCCCCGACACCACGCTGGAGGCGCTCGCCGCGCTCAAGCCGGTCAAGGGCGAAGGCCGCTTCGTCACCGCCGGCAACGCCTCCCAGCTGTCGGACGGCGCGGCGGCGGTTGTGGTCATGGAGGGCGCGGAGGCCCGGCGCCGCGGGCTCGAGCCGCTCGGCCGGTTCGCGGGCTTCGCCACGGCGGGCTGCGAGCCCGACGAGATGGGGATCGGCCCCGTGTTCGCTGTGCCGCGCCTCCTCGAACGCCACGGCCTCAAGGTGGGCGACATCGACCTGTGGGAGCTGAACGAGGCCTTCGCCAGCCAGTGCCTCTACTGCCGCGACCGGCTAGGGATCGACCCCGAGCGCTACAACGTGAACGGCGGCTCGATCGCCATCGGCCACCCCTACGGCATGACGGGCGCGCGGGTGGCGGGCCACGCCCTCCTCGAAGGCCGTCGCCGCAAGGCCAAGTGGGCGGTCGTGACCATGTGCGTCGGCGGCGGCATGGGTGCGGCGGGGCTCCTGGAGATCTACTGAGCGCCCGGCGCGGCGGCCCCTCCCCCTGGCGACCTCAGGGGATCAGCCGGTCGGCGCGCATGCGGTCGAACAGAGCCAGGAAGGCGTCGTCGGTGGGCTGATAGTCGAGGAAGCCCAGCCGCCGGCTCTTCCCCATGTCGGTCACCACCTCGATGGGGCGGCCGAGGTCGGCGTCGGTGTGCCAGGGCGAGGCCAGCCGGGCGAGGTCGGGCTCGGCCAAGCCCTCGCGCTCGGCGATGCGCCGCCACACGGGCGCGTCCTCGGCCATCTGCCGCTCCAGCGGGATCACCTCGCCGTCGAAGGGGGCGGGCTCCAGCCCGAACGCCTCGGCGATGCGGCCCCACATCCAACGCCAGCGGAAGACGTCGCCGTCGACCACGTTGAACGCCTGGTCGCGCGCCGCAGGCGTCGTCGCCGCCCACAGGAGGTGGCGCGCGAGGAGGTCGGCGTCGGTCATGTCGGTCAGCCCCTCCCACTGCGCCGGCGAGCCGGGGAAGCGGAACGGCCGCCCGAGCTCGCGGCAGAGCGTGGCGTAGACCGCCAGCGTCGAGCCCATGTTCATGGCGTTGCCGACCGCCCGGCCGATCACCGTGTGCGGCCGGTGCACGCTCCAGCCGAAGCCGTCGCGCTCGGCTGCGGCGAACACGGCGTCCTCCTGGGCGTAGTAGAAGTTGGGGACGTCGAGCCGCGGCTGGTCCTCGCGGAACGGCGTCTGCGGCAGCGAGCCGCGGCCGTAGGCCTCGAACGGCCCGAGGTAGTGCTTCAGCCCGGTCACGAGCGCCACGTGGCGCGGCCCCTCGGCCGGGGGCAGGCCGTCCAAGAGGTTGCGCACCATGGCGGAGTTGACGCGGATGTTCTCCGCCTCGCTGTCCTGGCGCAGCCAGGTGGTGATGAAGACCGCGTCCGGACGGACCTCCCTCAGCGCCGCCGCGGTGGTGTCGCGGTCGAGGAGGTCGGCGGCCACCGGGCTCACGCCCTCCATCACCACGGGGCGGCGCGCCAGGCCGTGGACCGTCCATCCCCGCTCGGCGAGGAGCCGGGCCGCGGCCCCGCCCACGATCCCGCTCGCCCCCACCACCAGAGCCGTCTTGTTCACGCCGCCGCCTCCCCTGACACCGCCATCAGCTAGGCGCCCGGGGCGCTGGCGCCAGCGTCGCCGGCACCGGTTGAGCGCCGAGCGGCGGCTTGGGCGGGCGCGCAAATCACGCCAGCTTGGCGCGCCGTGGCCGGGTCGTTCAGCTTCTACGAGTTCTTCGCGGGCGGCGGGCTCGCGCGCGCGGGGCTGGGCGCGGGCTGGCGCTGCGACTTCGCCAACGACTTCGACCCCGCCAAGGCCGCCGCCTACCGCTTGGCCTGGGGCGGCGACCACCTGGCGGTGGGAGACATCGGCGCGCTCCTGCCCGCCGACCTGCCGGGGCGCGCCGACCTCGCCTGGGCGTCCTCGCCCTGCCAGGACGTGAGCCTGGCCGGCGCGCGCCGAGGGCTCGCGGGGGCACGCTCGGGCGCGGTGTGGCGCTGGCTCGAGCTGATGAACGCCCTCGACCGCGAAGGCCGCGCCCCCGCTGTGCTGGTGCTGGAGAACGTGACCGGCCTCCTCACCTCGTCGGGCGGCGCCGACCTCCGCGCGCTTCTCGCCGAACTGGCGCGCCAGGGCCGCCGCATCGGCGCGCTGGAGGTGGACGCCGCGGGGTGGACGCCGCAGTCGCGCCCGCGCCTCTTCCTCATCGCCGCGCGGGGCGGCCCCTCTCCCCTCGCCGGCGCCGGCCCGGCCGAACCCTTCCACACCCGGCGGGTCCGCGAGGCGCACGCTGCGCTCCCGCCAGAACTCCAGGCCGCCTGGGCGTGGTGGCGCCTGCCCCCGCCGGCCGCGCGCAACACAGCGCTCGTCGACGTGCTGGAGCCCGACGCGCCCTGGGACGCCGCCGAGCGCACCGCGCGCCTCACAGCGCTCCTGGGCCCTCTTCACGCGGCGCGGCTGGAGGTGGAGCGGCGCGCGAGCGCCCTTCACCCCGGCCTGCGCGCGGGCGCCCTCTACCGCCGCACGCGCGTGGAGGACGGCCAGCGCGTGCAGCGGGCGGAGCTGCGCTTCGACGGCCTGGCGGGGTGCCTGCGCACGCCGGGGGGCGGCTCCTCGCGCCAGGTGGTCGTCGGGGTGGAAGCCGGGGCGGTGCGCACCCGGCGCCTGCGCCCGCGCGAGGCCGCCCGGCTGATGGGCCTGGCCGACGACCATCCCCTGCCGACGGGCGACACCGCCGCCCTCCAGCTCCTGGGCGACGGCGTCAGCGCCCCCGCCGTGCGCTGGCTGGCGGCGCACCTTCTGGAGCCGCTGGCGCAGGGCGCTGGCGCGGGCCGTGAGGCGGCCTGAGCGCCACGCGGCGGCCGGCGAGCCGAGCCTGCGCGCGGCGCTGGCGCTCCTGCTGGCGCTGCCTACGCCTTTCGTGCTCGTGCTGGCTGCGGTGTGGCTGGCGCACGCGACGCCGCCTTGGCCGTCGCCCGTAGGCCTCGCGATCCTGGCGTCGTACTGGGCGGCCGGGTGCGGCGGTGTCGCGTTGGCGCCCCTGTCGATACGCCTGCGCTGGGTCGTCGGCGTGATCTGGGCCGTGCTCCTCGGGCCAGCCCTACTGCTCTTCGCCCTCGCCGCGGACTGCGGGCTCTACGGCCTGTGCCTCTGACCCGTCAGGCCGCCTGACAGCACTTCACGGCTTTCGGGGCGGACGGCCGGCGTTCGAGCGCCTATCTTCGGCCCTGCCGGAGGACCGCCATGGACGCCCTGAACCCGCTCGCCGCGATCGACAACCTGGCTCGCCAGGGCCGCGGGCGCATCTACGACAGCCCGCTCGACCTCGTGGGCGACACGCCGCTGGTGCGCCTGCCGCGGCTCTCGGCCGAGCTGAAGCCCAAGGGCGAGGTCCTGGCCAAGCTCGAGTACTTCAACCCGCTTTCGTCGGTGAAGGACCGCATCGGCGTGGCCATGATCGAGGCCTTGGAGGCGCAGGGGCGGCTGAAGCCCGGCTCGACCATCATCGAGCCCACCAGCGGCAACACCGGCATAGCGCTCGCCTTCGTGGCGGCGGCCAAGGGCTACAAGATCGTGCTCGTCATGCCCGAGAGCATGAGCGTGGAGCGGCGCAAGATGCTGGCGCTCCTGGGCGCGCGGCTGGAGCTCACCCCGGCGGAGAAGGGCATGCGCGGCGCGGTCGGCCGCGCGCAGGAGCTCCTGGCCGAGATCGAGGGCGCCGTCATGCCCCAGCAGTTCGAGAACGAGGCCAACCCCGAGGTGCACCGCATTTCGACCGCCGAGGAGATCTGGAACGACACGGCGGGCGCGGTGGACGCGGTGGTCTGCGGCGTCGGCACCGGCGGCACGATCACCGGCGTCGGCGAGGTGCTCAAGGCGCGCAAGCCGTCCTTGCGCATGGTGGCCGTTGAGCCCGAGGCCAGCCCCGTGCTCTCCGGCGGCGCGCCCGGCCCGCACAAGATCCAGGGGATCGGCGCGGGCTTCATCCCCGCCATCCTCGACCGTGGCGTGATCGACGAGGTGGTGCAGATCACCAACGAGGAGAGCTTCGACATGGCGCGCCGCGCCGCGCGCACCGAGGGCCTGCCGGTCGGCATCTCGTCGGGCGGCGCGCTCTCCGCCGCCTTCCGCATCGCCGCGGAGGACGCCTACGCGGGCAAGCAGATCGTGGTGATCATCCCTTCGTTCGCCGAGCGGTATCTGTCGACGGCGCTGTTCGAGGGACTGTGATCTGCGTGAGTCGTAGATCGTGAGTCGTGACGGCGACTTCAGCGCTCACGGTTCACCCCTCACGGCTCACGACCCCTTCACCCCCGCCCAGCGCTCCGCCGTCATGCGCGCGGTGCGCGGCCGCGACACCGGGCCGGAGCGGGCGGTGCGCCGCCTCCTCACCGGCCTCGGCCTGCGCTATCGGCTCCAGCGGCGCGACCTGCCGGGCTCGCCGGACATCGCCTTCGCGGGCCGGCGCACGGCGCTCTTCGTGCACGGCTGCTTCTGGCACGGCCACGACTGCCGCCGCGGCGCGCGCGAGCCCAAGGCGAACGCGGACTACTGGCGCGCCAAGATCGCCCGCAACCGCGCCCGCGACTCCGAGGCGCAGGCCCGCCTCGCGGAGCTGGGGTGGCGCGCGCTCGTCGTCTGGGAGTGCGAACTGCGCGACGAGCCGGCGCTGACGCGGCGCCTGCGCGCGGCGCTGGGCGTGCCGGACGCCGACGCGCCCGCGGGGGCCTGACGCGCGAGCGCCGTCAGCCGAGCCAGGCGCTTCCCGCGATCAGCGCGCCGACGAGGCCCAGCGCGATCGACGCCCACCAGAACGGCCGCCGGCGCGTGATGATGGCGACCGTGCAGAGCGCGATGCCGATCTGCAGCAGGGTGGCGGCGATCGTCAGCCGGTGGTGGCGCCGCTCGTGCCCCTCGCTGGCGGTCATGGCCTCCTCGCGGGCGGTCTCGGCCTTCTTCGCCGCCGCCTGGTACCCCGCCTGGTCGTGGGCGTACTTGGCGGACTGCCCCTTGTAGCCGGGCGCGCGCACGGGGGCCGCATCTCCCGCCAGGTCGTACAGGTGCTTCTTCAGGCTGGCGGCCTGATACGCGTTCCAGCTGTCGGTCGCCTGGTCCTGGGCCAGGACCGCCCGGCTCGCCTCCACGATGGCGCCGCCGCTCTGGGTGATCTCGAGCGAGCCCACGATCGCGGTCACCACCGCCAGCACCGCGATGGTCACCGACACGCGGCTGACGAACGGATCGTGCTCGTGCGCCGCGTGCTCGGCGTGTTCGCGGTGCTCGTGCGCCTCCAGGGCGGCGTTTTCGCTCATGTCCCGGTCGTGTCCCGCCTTGTCCCGCCGAAATCCCGCGGATCCGTCCCGCTTCGTCCCGCCCGCCGAAGGCGGCCTAGCCCTTCCCGGCGAGCGCCGCCTGGGCGGCGGCCAGCCTCGCGATCGGCACGCGGTAGGGACTGCAGGAGACGTAGTCGAGCCCCGCCTCCTCGCAGAAGCGGATGGAGGCGGTGTCGCCCCCGTGCTCGCCGCAGATGCCGAGCTTGACGTCGGGCCGGGTGGCGCGCCCGCGCTCCACCGCGATCTTGACGAGCTCGCCCACGCCGTCGGGATCGAGCGAGACGAAGGGATCGCGCTCGAACACGCCCTTCTTGAGGTAGGCGTCGAGGAAGCGGCCGCTGTCGTCGCGGCTGATGCCGAAGGTGGTCTGTGTCAGGTCGTTGGTGCCGAAGGAGAAGAACTCCGCCGCCTCCGCCAGTTCGTCGGCCCGCAACGCCGCGCGCGGTAACTCGATCATGCAGCCGACCTTGTAGTCCAGCTCGCGGCCGTGCTCGGCCATGACTTCGCGCGCCGTGCGGTCGGTCAGCTCGCGCAGGATCTTCATCTCTTCGCGCTTGCATACGAGAGGATGCATGACTTCGACCAGCGGCGGCTCGCCTTCGGCGGCGTGGGCGCAGGCCGCCTCGAAGATCGCGCGCACCTGCATCTCGTAGATCTCGGGGAAGGCCACGCCCAGCCGGCACCCGCGCCAGCCCAGCATCGGGTTGGTCTCCGAGAGTTCGGCGCGGCGGTGCTTGAGCTTCTGGGCGTCCAGGCCCGCCTGCGCCGCCAGCTCGTCGATCTCGGCATCGGTGTGCGGCAGAAATTCATGCAACGGCGGGTCGAGGAGGCGAATGGTGACGGGCAGCCCCGCCATGATGGCGAAGAGTTCGGTGAAGTCCGACCGCTGGAACGGCAGGATCTTCTTCAGCGCCGCGCGTCGACCAGCCTCGTCGTCGGCCAGGATCATCTCGCGCACCGCCGCGATCCGCGTCTCGTCGAAGAACATGTGCTCGGTGCGGCAGAGGCCGATGCCCTCCGCCCCGAAGCCGCGGGCGGTGCGCGCGTCGAGCGGGGTCTCGGCGTTGGCGCGCACCCTCATGCGCCGCGCCGCGTCGGCCCAACCCATGAGCTGGGCGAAGTCGCCCGAAAGCTCGGGCTGCACCATGGCGACCGCGCCGGCCATCACCTCGCCGGTGGAGCCGTCGATGGTCACCGTCTCGCCCGCGCGGAAGGTGCGGCCGCGGGCAGTGAACGTCTTGGCGCGCACGTCGATGCGCAGCTCGCCCGCGCCGGATACGCAGGGGCGCCCCATGCCGCGCGCCACCACCGCGGCGTGGCTCGTCATGCCGCCGCGCGCGGTGACCACGCCCCGGGCGGCGTGCATGCCGTGGATGTCCTCCGGCGAGGTCTCCTCGCGCACCAGGATCACCGGGCGGCCCAGCTCGGCCAAGCGCTCCGCCTCGTCGGCGTCGAAGGCGATCTCGCCCACCGCCGCGCCTGGCGAGGCGGGCAGGCCCTGCGCCACCACCTCGCGCGCCGCCGCCGGATCGAGCGTGGGGTGCAAGAGCTGGTCGAGGGAGGCGGGCTCCACCCGCATCACCGCCTCCCGCTCGTCGATCACGCCCTCGGCCACGAGGTCGACCGCAATCTTCAAAGCGGCCTTGGCGGTGCGCTTGCCGTTGCGCGTCTGCAGCATGTAGAGCCGGCCCTGTTCGACCGTGAACTCGATATCCTGCATATCGCGATAGCGTTGTTCGAGCCGTTCGACCACCGCCTTGAACTGGGCGAACACTTCGGGCATCGCCTCTTCCATCGATGGCGTGGTCTCGCCCATCTCCTCGCGCGAGGCCTTGGTCAGCGACTGCGGCGTGCGGATGCCCGCCACCACGTCCTCGCCCTGGGCGTTGATTAGGAACTCTCCGTAGAGCGCGCGCTCGCCGGTGGAAGGATTGCGCGTGAACGCCACTCCGGTCGCCGAGGTCTCTCCCATGTTGCCGAACACCATGGATTGCACGTTCACCGCCGTGCCCCAGCTCTCCGGAATGTCATGCATGCGGCGGTAGAACTTGGCGCGGTCGTTCATCCAGCTGGCGAACACCGCGCCCACCGCGCCCCACAGCTGCGCCTGCGGGTCCTGCGGGAAGGGCTGGCCCAGCGCGCTCTCGACCGCGCGCTTGTAGTCGGCGACCACCGCCTCCCAGTCGCGGGCCTCGAGCGCCGTGTCGACCGTCACGTCCAGCCGCGCCTTGTGGTCGTCGAGCACCTCCTCGAAGACGCCGTGCTCGAGGCCCAGGACCACGTTGGCGTACATCTGGATGAAGCGGCGGTAGCTGTCGAAGGCGAAGCGCCGGTCGCCCGAGAGTTCGGCCAGGCCCTCGACCGTCGCGTCGTTCAGGCCGAGGTTCAGCACCGTATCCATCATGCCGGGCATGGACGCGCGCGCGCCCGACCGCACGGAGACCAGGAGCGGCGCTGAGGGGTCGCCGAAGCGCTTGCCGGTGTGCGCCTCCACCTGGGCGAGGTGGCGCGCCACCTCGGCGTCGAGCCCTGCGGGGTAGCTGCGCCCCTCGCGGTAGTAGGCGTTGCAGGCCTCGGTGGTGATGGTGAAGCCCGGCGGCACGGGAAGGCCCAGCCGCGCCATCTCGGCCAGGTTCGCGCCCTTGCCGCCGAGGAGGTCCTTCATGGAGGCCTCGCCCTCGGCCGCGCCGCCCCCGAAGGCGTACACCCACCGCGTGACGGCGGAGGCGCCTGGGGAGAGGGGTTGGGCGCCGTCGGCCATGGTCTAGGTGACTCCGTTCATCCCTGGATGCGCGAGAAGTCGGCCACCCGATCGGCCGCCGCGCGGAACTCTATCAAGAGGCGCAGCCGGTCGAGCCGCACCTCCGGATCGGGATCGTTGACCAGCACGCGGTCGAAGAAGGCGTCCACCGGCCTGCGCAGCGCGGCGAGCGCGGTCATCGCGCGGGCGAAGTCCTCGGTCCCCAGCGCCTGCTGGACCTCTGACAACGCTGTCCGCAAGCCTTGTTGCAGCGCGACCTCTTCGGGCGGCGCGTCGGCGCGCTCGGACGGCGCTTCGCCCGGCGCCGGCAGGGCCGCGCCCTTCTTCTCCTCCGCGCGCAGGATGTTGGCCGCGCGGGTGTAGCCGGCGAGAAGGTTCGCCCCGTCCTCGGTGGTCAGGAAGTCGGAGAGCGCCTCGACACGCGCCACCACGCGCACGAGGTCGTCGTCACCCTGCGCGAAAACCGCGTCCACGAGGTCGTAGCGGCGACCTTCGTCGCTAAGCAGGACCTTCAGGCGGTCCGCAAGAAATCCGAGTATCTCTTTCGATGATGCCGAAGGCAGCACATTCTCGTACTGCTTAGCAATATTAGCTCGCGCCTCTTCGTCCACCCTCACTGATCGATCGATCTGATCTCGCAAAGGGCCAAGGTCGGCAGCAACAATCGACCTCGCGGATCCCTTGATCTGTCGGCTTCGAAGCCTCTCACCTTCGTCAATCAGAATGCGAATGTGCGCCCGGTTTAGGTACGGCCCTAGCCTGCGACGCCGCCCTGTAGCTAAGACTAGCCGGATCACCCCCAGCGCCGCCCGTCGCAGCGCGTACGGGTCCTTCGAGCCGGTCGGCTTCTCGTCGATGGCGAAGAAGGCGACCAGCGTATCGAGCTTGTCGGCGAGGGCCACGGCGACCGTCACCGGGTCAGTGGGCACGGCGTCGCTCGGGCCTACGGGCTTGTAGTGATCGCGCACGGCGCGCCACACCGCTTCGGGCTCGCCCGCGGCCTGCGCGTAATAGCCGCCCATGATCCCCTGCAGCTCGGGGAACTCGCCCACCATGGCCGAGGCGAGGTCGGCCTTGGCGAGACGGGCGGCACGCTCGGCGAGGTCGGGGTCGGCGCCGACCGCGGGAGCCAGCTCGCGCGCGAGCGCGGCGATCCGCTCCACCCGCTCGGCCAGGGAGCCCAGCTTGGCGTGGAAGGTCACCCCGCGCAGCTTCTCGTTCCACCGCTCGAACGCGCCGGGCTTGCGGTCCTCGTCCCAGAAGAAGCGCGCGTCGTTGAGGCGGGCCGACAGCACCCGCGCATTGCCGGCGGCGAGCTGGGCTCCGCCGTCGGCCGCCTCGACGTTGGCCACCACCACGAAGTGCGGCGCGAGCCCTGCCTTACCCGGGCGGCGCACGGCGAAATACTTCTGGTGGCTGCGCATGGAGGTGCGGATCACCTCGGGCGGCAGGTCGAGGAAGCCTGCGTCCATGGCGCCCAGCACGGGGACGGGCCATTCAGCAAGCCCCGCCACCTCGTCCAGCAGGCTCTCGTCATCCACGAGCTCGAGCCCGTGTTCGGCGCAGAGGGCGCGGGCGCCGTCAAGGATGCGGGCGCGGCGGTCGGCGGCGTCCAGCACCACGAATTCGTGGAGAAGCGCCGTGCGATAGTCGTCGAAGCCTGTCACCGCGAAGGGCCGCCCGCGCGCGCCCATGAAGCGATGCCCGCGCGTGCAGTCGGCAGCGGTGATCCCGTCGACCTCGAAAGGGACCACCCGCCCGTTGAACAGGAACAGCACGCTCTTCAGCGGGCGCACCCAGCGGAAGGCGCTCTCGCCCGAGCGCATGGACTTGGGCCACGGGAAGGCGCGCATCACCTCGCCCAGCGCCTCGGCGGCGATCTCCGGCGTGGGGCGGCCGGGGGTGTGCTGCACCGCGTAGAGCACGCCGTCGCGCTCGCTCAGCGCCTCGCGCGCGAGCCCCGTTTTGCGAAGGAAGCCCTCCATCGCCTGGGGCGGGGCCGTGGCCTTGGGGCCCTTCAGCTCGTCGGTGCGGTCGGGCGTGGCGACGGGCAGGTCGGCTGCGTGCAGCGTCAGCCGGCGCGGCCCGGCGTAGGCCGCGAGCCCGTCCGCCGGCAGCCCCGCCGCCCGCAGCCGCTCGCCCATCAGCCGCAGGAGGTCGCGCGCCGCGCCCGCCTGCATGCGCGCGGGGATCTCCTCCGACAGGAGCTCGAGGAGGAGTTCGGGCATGTCAGGCGGCCGCGTCGAGCGCGACCTGGGCCTCGGCGCACGCCTTCACGAGCGTGCGGATGCGGCCGATATAGCTGGCGCGCTCGGCCACCGCGATCGCGCCGCGCGCGTCGAGAAGGTTGAACAAGTGGCTGGCCTTGAGCGCCCGATCGTAGGCCGGCAGCACCAAGGGCTGGCCCTGCGGCCCGGTGGCGGCGAGCGCGCGGGCCGACTCGCGCTCCATGTCCTCGAACTGGCGGCGGAGCATGTCGACGTCGGCGACCTCGAAGTTGTAGGCCGAGTTCTCGCGCTCGTTCTCGAGGAACACCTCGCCGTAGGTCAGGCCGGCGTCGTTGAAGCGCAGGTCGTACACTCGATCGACACCCTGGACGTACATGGCGAGCCGCTCCAGCCCGTAGGTCAGTTCGCCCGACACCGTGCCGACATCCAGCCCGCCGACGCCCTGGAAGTAGGTGTACTGCGTCACCTCCATGCCGTCGCACCACACCTCCCAGCCGAGACCCCAGGCGCCGACGGTGGGGTTCTCCCAATCGTCCTCCACGAAGCGGATGTCGTGCACGCCGGGGTCGATGCCGATGGCCTCCAGCGAGCGGAGATAGAGGTCCTGCAAGTCCGGCGGGTTGGGCTTCAGGATGACCTGGAACTGGTAGTAGTGCTGCAGCCGGTTGGGGTTCTCGCCATAGCGCCCGTCCCCCGGCCGGCGCGACGGCTGCACGTAGGCGGCGCGCCAGGGCTTGCATCCCAGCGCCCGCAAGACGGTCGCCGGATGGAGCGTGCCCGCCCCCACCTCCACGTCGTAGGGCTGCAGGAGGGCGCACCCCTGAGCGCCCCAGTAACGCTGCAGGGAGAGTATCAGGTCCTGAAACGACAGGGACGCGGGAGGCTCGCCGGCGGGCATCGGCTGGGAACGGGCTCGTTGTGCAGATGCGAAGAGGGCGGGAGCGAGACCCTACGCCCCGCCGCCCGCCCCTTCAAGAACGGCCCCGCCCTCCGCAGAGGGCCGGCCCTGCGTCGGCGATCAGCCGCCGCTGCGCTTCTTCTTCGACTTGGAGGCCGTCGCCTTGGTGCTCGTGGTGGTCGAGCTGGTGGCGGCCGTTGCGTCTGTAGTCGTCGCGGCCGCGGCGGTCACGGGCGGCGGCGTGTAGGACGGCGACAGCACCTGGTCGATCACGAACACCGTGCCGTTGGACGCCTTGACGTCGGGCTGCAGCACGCTCGCGCCGTCGACCTTGATGGAGCCCGACGAGCCGTCGAGGTGCACCTGCTTGCCCGTGGCCACCGTCGCCACGTTGGTGGCCGAGTGGTTCAGGAGCTGGGCCGAGGTGATCGGCGTGTTCACCACGTGCAGCAGCACGAGCTGCTGTAGCTGGCTGGCGTTGGCGGGCTGCATCAGCGTCTGCAGCTGCTCGGGCGGCAGGGCCGCGAAGGCGGCGTCCGTGGGCGCGAACACCGTCAAGGCGCCCGGGCGCTGGAGGACGCTGGTCAGGTTGGTGGCGGTGACCGCCTTGAGGAGGGTGGTGAACTGGCCGCTCGCCTGCAGCACGGCGACGAGGGTCTGGCCCGGCGCGGCGGTGATCTGGCGGAATGGCGCGCCGGCGGAGGCCCCCGTGGTGGCGGTGGTGGTCGTCGTGGTGCTCGTCGTGGAGCCCGGCTGAGCCATGGTCCCGGTCGAGTTGGTCATGGCGCCCGTGCCGTTGGACATGCCCGACATGCCGGTGGCCCCGGTCTGGTCGGGGGTCGCGCCGGGCTGGGTCGCGCCCGCCGACATGGCGCCCGAGGCCGACCCGGTCTGCGCCGCGCCCGTGGGGGTGGCGGTCGTGGTCTGGGCGAGGGCCGCCCCGGCGACGAAGGCGCACGCCGCGGAGGCGAGCAGGGTACGGGTCAGGTGCATTGGTTCTCTCCGAACTGGCGCGCGAAAGGTGCGGCGTCGAGTTGGCAAGCGCCCGAGCTACGGCCGAGGTTCCCCTTCGCCCGGCCGCTCCCAGGGTCCGCCGAGGCGGCAGGCGCGCACCCACCAGCCGAGGCCGGGCCCGTCCGCGAGCGCCGCGGCGGCGCGTCGCGCGTCCTCGGCGCTCGCCGTCAGCCCCCAGGCGGTCGCGCCCGAGCCCGACAAGCGCGCGAGCGCAATCTCAGGGCGGGCGCGCAGCGCCTCCAGCACCTCGCGGACCGCGGGCTGCACCCCCGCCGCGGGGGCTTCGAGGTCGTTGCGCGCCCTACCGAGCGCGTCCACCCACGCCTCAAGATCCAGGCCCGGCGGGAGCGGGGCGGGCGCGGGCGACCCCCGCGCGCCCGCGGCGTCGTAGGCGCGGTAGACCGCGCCGGTCGAACACGGCCGCCGCGGGTTGACCAGCACCGCATGGAGCGTCGGCAGGCGCGGCGGCTCGGCCAGCAGGTCGCCACGCCCCGTGCCGAGCACCGGGCGCGCGCGCAGGCAGGCGGGGCCGTCCGCCCCGAGCTCCGCGGCGACCTGCTCCAGCTCAGCGTCGGCGACGTCGGGCGCCCGGGCCCCGCGCGCCAGCCGCAACGCCGCGCCCGCGTCGGAGGAGCCGCCCCCCAGGCCCGCCGCGACGGGCAGGGCCTTGTCGAGCACGAAGCGCGCGTCTGGCTCGACCGGCACTCCCGCACGGCGCAACAACAGGCGCACGCCGCGCAGCACGAGGTTGTCGGCCGCATCCTCGCCCGCGAGCGCGCCGGCGAACTCGCCCGCGACGTCGAGCGTCAGCCCCGAGCCCGGCGCGCCCGGCTCCAGCCGCACGCGGTCGCCCACATCGGCGAACACCATGAGCGAGGACAGCGGATGGTAGCCGTCGGGCGTGGGCGCGCCGACGTGCAGATAGAGGTTCACCTTGGCGGGCGCGAACGCCCAGCCCTCGACGGCGGCGCTCACGTGGAGGTGGCGGGTCCGGTCGCCGTGCGCAGCTTGCGCTCCACCGCCGCGCGCAGCTTGGCGTCGGGGTCGAGCGACAGCACGCGCCGCCACTGATAGGCGGCCTCCGTGCGGCGGCCCGCGCGGGCGTAGGCGTCGCCCAGGTGGTCGTTGACGTCGGGGTCGGCGGGGGCGAGCCCGACTGCGCGCTCCAGGTCGCGCACGGCGCCGCGGGTGTCGCCCAGCCGATAGCGCGCCCAACCCACCGAGTCGGCGATGGCCCCGTCCTCCGGCTGGACGGCGGCCGCCTTTTCGAGGAGCGCCAGGGCCTCGGTCAGGTGCTCGCCGCGGTCGGCCCAGGCGAAGCCCAGATAGTTCAGCATCTCGGCGTTGTCGGGCTGCAGGGCGACCGCGCGCCGGAGATCGGCCTCGGCCTCGGGCCAGCGGCCCGCGCGTTCGAGGAGCGTGCCGCGCAGGAAGACCAGCCGCGCCGAGTCGGAGTTCTTGGCGTCGGGGGCGAGGCCGCGCACCAGCCGATCGGCCGAGGCCACCGCCTCGTCGTAGCGGCCCGCGTCGCGCAGCAGCTCGGCATAGACCTCTTGGATCGCAGGATCGGCCGGAGCCGCGCGGGCCGCCTCGCCGGCGAGCTGCAGCGCCCCCGCCTTGTCGCCCCGCGCGTTCAGCGCGACCGCCAAGCGTCCGGCCGCGCCGGCGTGCTCGGGCTGGTCGGCGCGGACCTGGCGCCAAGCCCATTCGGCGTCGGGCGCGTCGCCGCCCGACTGCAGGGCGTCGCCGACCGCCAGCCAGGCGGAGGCGAGCGCCGGGTCGAGCCGCAGCGCCAGGCGCAGGTAGATGACGCCGACCTCGGGCTGGCGGTGGGCGGCGAAGCCCTCGGCCGGGGCGACCAGCGCCTCGGCCGCCGCCTGCAGCGGCGTCGGCTGCGGCGGGGCTGCGCCGTTGGCGGCCACGCGCGACAAGGCCTGCAGGAGCGCCGGGTCGGACGGGGCCTTGGCCAGCGCCGCGGCGTAGATCTTCAGCGCCTCGGGGCGTCGGTCGCGCCGCTCCAGGAACCCGCCCCAGGCGAGCACCGCCCCGCCCCGCTCGAAGGCGGAGCGGTAGGCGGCCTCGGCCTCGCCGCGCCGGCCCAGCCGCTCCAAGAGGCGGGCGCGGTTGAGCGCCTGCCCGCGCTCGGCCAGGAGGTCGCCGGGCTTGGCCGCCCCTTCGGGCAGGACGGGCGTCGCCCCCGCCAGGAGCTCGGCCCAGGGCAGGAGCGCCTGGGCGCCGCCCGCGTGAGGCCCCGTGGACGCGGCGGCCAGCGCCGTGCGCGCCGCGCGCGCATGGCCGCGCGCCATCTCAGACACGCCGGTGGCCAGGGCCCCCATGGAGGCCAACCCGTCGCCGTTGGCGACGGCGGGCGTGGCGAAGGGGACCGCCTCGTCCACCCGGCCGGCCAGGAGGTTGGCGGTGAAGGCGCGGTCGCGCAGCGCGGTGTCGTCCGGGTCCGAGCGGCTGGCGCGCGCGAGATAGGCCGCCGCCTCGTCGCCCGCGCCGAGGTTGAGCGCCGTCTCGCCCGCGAGGTAGAGGCCGTAGGTGGAGGCGTCGCCGTCGTCGGTCGCCGAGCGCAGCGCAGGGGCGGCTTCGGCGGTCGGGCCGGGCGGCGGGGAGGCGGTGGCGCAGGCCGCCAGCGCAAGCGCCGTCGCCGCGGCGATGCAGGCGGCGAGGGCGGGGCGGCGCGACAGGAGACGCATTCCGCTCCTTCCCACCGCCGGCGCGGCCGCGCAACCGCGCGGGCCCGTCACGCGCCCTCACATGTTCGGGTAGTTCGGCCCGCCCCCGCCCTCGGGCGTGGTCCACACGATGTTGTGCGACGGATCCTTGATGTCGCAGGTTTTGCAGTGGACGCAGTTCTGCGCGTTGATCACGAAGCGCGGGTCGCTCTTCGCCGCCTCGTCAGCGTAAACCACCTCGTACACCGCCGCCGGGCAGTACAGCCGCGCAGGCTCGCCGTACTTGGGCAGGTTCACCGCGATCGGGATCGAGGGATCGCGCAGCTTCAGGTGGCTCGGCTGGTCCTCCTCGTGGTTGGTGTTGGACAGGAACACCGAGGAGAGCTTGTCGAAGGTGAAGACGCCGTCGGGCTTCGGGTAGGCGATCGGCTTGTGCTGGGCGACGGTTTCAGTGGAGGCCGCGTCCGTCTTGCCGTGGCGCAGCGTGCCGAAGGGCGACCAGCCGCCGGTGAGCTGGTTCACCCACATGTCGATCCCGCCGAGCGGCACGCCCTTGACCGTGCCGAAGCGCGACCACAGCGGCTTCACATTGCGCACGCCGCGCAGCTCCTTGTGGATCGCGCTCTTGGCGTAGGCGGCGTCCAGCGGCAGCACATCCCCGCCGCGCCCGGCCTGGAGCGCCTCGAACGCGCAGTCGGCGGCGAGCACGCCCGAGCGCATGGCGTTGTGGCTGCCCTTGATGCGCGGGACGTTGAGCAAGCCCGCGCTGTCGCCCAGCTGCACCCCGCCGGGGAAGGCGAGCTTCGGCACGCTCTGGAACCCGCCCTCGCTGATCGCGCGGGCGCCGTAGGCGATCCGCTTGCCGCCTTCGAGATAGGGCCGGATCGCCGGGTGCGTCTTGAAGCGCTGGAACTCGTCGAAGGGCGACAGGAACGGGTTCTTGTAGTTCAGGTGCACGACGTACCCGATCGAGACGTAGTTCTCGCCGAAGTGGTACATCCACGAGCCGCCGCCCGTATCGTCCTTCAGCGGCCAGCCGAAGGAGTGCTGGACGAAGCCGGGCTGGAAGGCCGCATCCGGCACCTGCCACAGTTCCTTGATGCCCAGGCCGTACTTCTGGACGTCGCTCTCCGCGCACAGGCCGTACTCGCCCTGCACGATCTTGGAGAGCGACCCGCGCACCCCTTCGGCCAGGAAGACGTAGCGCCCCCTGAGCTCGATGCCGGGTTGGTAGTCGGGCTTGCGCTCGCCGGAGCGGCTGGTGCCGAAGACACCCGCGACCACGCCCACCACCGGCCGCACGCCCTGCGCGTCCGCCTCGCCGAACACGAGTTCGCTGGCGGACATGCCGGGATAGATCTCGACGCCCAGCCCCTCAGCCTCCCCGCCCAGCCACCGGCACAGGTTGGCGAGGGAGGTGACGTAGTTGCCGTGGTTCTTCATGAACTTGGGCATGGGCAGCCAGGAGATGTCGACCGATCCCTGCGGGCCCAGGTAGAGGAACTGGTCGCGCGTGACGGGCGTCTCCAGGGGCGCGCCCCGCGCCTTCCAGTCGGGGAAGAGCTCGGCCAAGCCGGCGGGATCGACTACCGCGCCCGAAAGGATGTGCGCGCCGACTTCCGACCCCTTCTCGAGGACCGCCACGCTGATCTCGGCCCCCGCCGCCGCCGCGCGCTGCTTCAGCCGGATGGCGGCGCCCAGGCCCGCGGGGCCCGCGCCGACGATCACCACGTCGTACTCCATGCTCTCGCGCGGATCGGCCTCCGGGCCGAGCTCTTCCGCGACGATCTCCTCGGCCATATCGGCCCTTTCCGGCTTGAGCGGGTGCTGGGTGAACGGCCTTCATATCGGGGCGGGGGCGCCACAGGGTCAAGGCGCGGACGCCGGCGGTGCGCGGCCGCGGCTCCCCCGCTAGAGTGTCGCCGGCATGGCGATCGCCCCGTGACCCCTCCGGCTTCTTCCGAGCCTCCCGCGACCGACGAGGCGCGCCGTGCGGCGCGGAGCCTCCTGGGCTTCTGGGCCGACGCGGGCGTGGATGCGGCCCTGGCCGATGCGCCGGTCGACCGGCTGGCTGCGACGCCCGCGCGGACGAGCGCCGACCCGACGGCGCCCGCTAGAACCGTCGAGCCGCCCTCCCGCCCCATCCACGCCGCGAACGCGGACGCGACGGCTTCGCTGGAGAGCGCGGTCGCGCGCGCGTCCGCCGCGACCGATCTAGCGGCGCTGGTGGAGGCGGCGGCGGCCTTTGCCGCGGCGGCGCACGGCCGGGCGGCCCCGCCGTCGCTCCTGATCCACGGCTCCGCCGCGCCCTTGGTCGCCTGGGTGACCGAAGCGCCCGATGCGGAGGACGAGGCGGCGGGGCGCCCTTTCGCGGGTCCGGCCGGGCGCCTTCTGCAGCGCATGACGGCGGCCGCGGGCCTGGAGGGGCGGGTGCTCCACCTCGTCGCCTCGCCCCGCCGCGGCCAGCCCGGCGCCGGACCGGACGTCGCCGCCGCCACCCTCCATGCGCCCTTCCTGGAACGCGCGCTCGAGCTCGCGGCGCCCTTGGCGTTGGTGCTGGCGGGGTCGGGCGCGCTCCGCGCCGTCACCGGTTCGGACGAGCCGATCCTCAAGGCGCACGGACGCCTGCGGCCGTGGACCGGCGCGCATTTCGGCGTCGCCCTGCCCGTGCTGCCGACCTTCGCGCCGGCCGCGCTCCTGGGCCAGCCCGTGCTCAAGGCTCGCGCGTGGCGCGACATCCTGACACTCCTGGCGCGCATCGACTCTCCCGTTTCAGGCCCGTAACGGTTCGGCTCCGGCAGCCCGAAGTGCGGGCGTCACCGCGACCGAGCTCCATGCGTCCCCGTTTCCGACCCCTCGCTCCCCGTTTGCGGACCGCCCTGTTTGGCGTCGCGGCGGTTCTGGTGGCCACGTTCGGCGCCCATACGGGCGCGGTGGCGGGAGCGGCCGGAGGGTCGGATGCGGCGCGGGACGCCTTCACTCATGGGGACGTGGCGCGCGCCGAGTCGCTCGCCAGCGCCGCGCACGATAGCTGGGTCGGCGGTCTCGCCGCCTTCCGCCTGCAGAACTTCACGGTCGCCATGCAGCACTTCGCGGCGGTGGCCGACGACCGCTCCAGGAGCGACGGCGCCCGCGCCGCCGCCGGCTACTGGGCGTCGCGCGCCGCCGAAAAGGCGGGCGACGCCTCCAAGGGCGCCGACTACCTCAAGCTCGCCGCCGCCTTCCCCCGCACCTTCTACGGGCTGATCGCCGAGCGGCGCCTCGCGCTGCAGGGCGGCATGGCGAAGGCGACGGAAGGGGCGGCCTCTGTGCTGGGCGCCCTGCCCCGTCCCGAGTTGGCCCCCGCCGGCGGCTTCACCATCGCCAAGTCGCTGGTCTACGCCATCGTGCTGCGCGAAAGCCGGTTCAACGCCCAGGCGCGCGGCGGGTCGGCCTACGGCCTGATGCAGCTGACGCCCGATACCGCGGCGCGCGTCACCGGCGACCGCCACTTCGCCTCCAACCCCGCTCGCCTCCACGACGCATCGGTGAACCTGCGCGTCGGGCAGACCTATGTCGCCAAGCTGCTCTCCATGGTGGGCGGCGACCTCCTCCGCGGGCTCGCGGCCTACAACGCCGGCCCGGGCATGCTGACGCGCGCGCCCGGCACCCAGGGCGGCGACTCGCTGATGGCGCTGGAGAGCCTGCCGGGCGCCACCACCCGCGACTTCGTGCAGAAGGTGATGCTGAACTACTGGACCTACCGCCGGGCGTTCGGGGCCGCCTCCTCCCCCTCACTGGACGCCGCGGCGTCGGGCGGCAAGCTGGTTTTGGCTTCGCTGGACGACTGATCCGCGCGAGCGATCGCGCGCCCTCGTTCTTGTAATGTTCTAGTGGGCGGCGCAGGGTGAGACCATGCCGCCGGTCACCGCCGTGCGCGGCCGGGGCGCGGTCTCCAACCGCTCGGGCCGCTATGAACCCCAGGTCGTCGAGAGCTTCGACGACGGCTGGACCGACGACGACGCGCCCGCGCCCAAGCTCGCCACCACGCTGACCGCGGAGCGCGCAAGGGCGATCATCAGCCGCAACACGAGCCCCGACCTCGGCTTCGACCAGGCGATCAACACCTATCGCGGCTGCGAGCACGGCTG
>CAXTAO010000010.1:0-86249 GCA_964242625.1 uncultured Caulobacteraceae bacterium
GGCGGACGGGGTGGGATTCGAACCCACGGTGCGCTCTCACGCACGGCGGTTTTCAAGACCGCTGCCTTAAACCGCTCGGCCACCCGTCCCTGAGCGTCGGCGGCGCTTATGGCGGGCGAAGCGCGTCGAGGCTAGGGGCGGGAACGGCCCCGCTCGGCCACGCTTACCCCCGCGCCGTGTATGGGAGGCTGATCCATGGCCGACGCGCTCTCCCCCTACCGCCAGAAGCGCGACTTCACCCAGACGGCCGAGCCCTCAGGCGCGGACGCAGTATTGCCCGCCGAACGCCTGCGCTTCGTCATCCAGAAGCACGACGCGACGCGCCTTCACTACGACTTCCGGCTCGAGCACGAGGGCGTGTTCAAAAGCTGGGCGATCACGCGCGGGCCCTCGCTCGATCCCGCCGATAAGCGCTTGGCGGTGGAGGTGGAGGACCACCCGCTCGACTACGGGGATTTCGAGGGGGTCATCCCCAAGGGCCAGTACGGCGGCGGCGTGGTGATGCTGTGGGACCGCGGCTTCTGGGCGCCGGAGCCGGGGACCACCGTCGAGCAGGGACTGGCCAAGGGCGACCTCAAGCTCGTGCTAGAGGGCGAGAAGCTGCACGGCGGCTGGGTGCTCGTGCGCATGGCCCACGACCGGGCGGCGCGAGGCGGCAAGCCTGGGCGCACCAACTGGCTCCTCATCAAGCATCGCGACGGGACGGAAGAGCCCGGGGACGGCGACCGCCTGTTGCAGTCTGCCGACCGCTCCGTCGCGTCTGGGCGCGACCTGCCGGAAATCGCTTCGGGGGCGGCGCCCGGCCCCACGCGCTTCATGACAGGTGTGGGCCAAGCTCCGGCGCGCCGTGTGTGGAACTCCAACAGAGGCGATCCCGAGGCCAGCGCCGAGGCGGTGGCGGAAGAGCCGCCCTCGCGTCCTGAGCCGGCCCGGCCCGCACCTCGCGCGAAGCCGCCCCGATCCAGCACTGCGCGCAGGGCGACGGCCGAGGCCGCTCCCGCTCCGCCCGCCTTCATCGCGCCCGCGTTGGCGAGCTCGGTTGATCGCCCACCCGCCGGCGCTGGCTGGGCGCACGAGATCAAGTTCGACGGCTATCGGCTGCAACTGCGGGTCGCGGGCGGCCGCGCCACGGTGAAGACGCGCTCGGGGCTCGACTGGTCGGAGCGCTTCCCCGAGATCGTCGCCGACGGCGCGCGCCTCCCCGACGCGATCCTCGACGGCGAGGCCGTCGCGCTGGACACCCACGGGGCCCCAGATTTCGCGGGCCTGCAGGCGGCGCTCTCCGACAGTCGCACGGACGGGCTCCTGTTCTTCGCCTTCGACCTCCTCTACGCCGATGGCGAGGACTGGCGCGCGCGACCGCTCTCCGAACGCAAGTCCCGGCTCGAGGCGTTGCTGGAAGGCGCGCCTGCGGGCGGGCGGCTGCGCTTCGTCGCCCACTTCGAGGCGGCGGGCGAGGCGGTGCTGCGCTCGGCCTGCTCCATGCAACTCGAGGGGGTGGTCTCCAAGCGGTTGAGCACGCCCTACCGGTCGGGGCGGTCGGACGACTGGCTGAAGAGCAAGTGCCGCGGCGGTCAGGAGGTCATCGTCGCCGGCTGGACTTCCGGCGAGGGCAAGCCGTTCCGCTCGCTCCTGGCGGCGGTCCGGCGCGAGAACCGGCTCGTGTACGTCGGCCGTGTCGGCACGGGGTTCGGCGCCAAGGTCGCCGGCGACCTCCTGCCGCGCCTACGCAAGGTGGCGAGCCCGGTCTCGCCGTTCGCGCCGGAGGACACGCCCAAGGCCGGCGCCGAGGTGCACTGGGCCAGGCCCGTGCTGGTGGCGGAGATCGAGTCGGCGGGCTGGACGGGAGCGGGCGCGCTGCGCCAGGCGAGCTTCAAGGGCCTGCGCGAGGACAAGGCGGCCGACGACGTGGTGCAGGAGACGCCCGCGCCCATCGAGGCGGTGGCCTCCTCCTCCTCCGCCACGCCCGTGCAGACCGCGGCGGCCGCCCGCCGCGCGCCCATGGTCATGGGCGTCACCCTCTCCCACCCGGAGAAGGCGCTATGGCCCGCCGAGAGCGACGCCGCACCCGTCAGCAAGCTGGACTTGGCCGTCTACTACGAGGCGGTGGCGGCCGCGATCATGCCCCACCTGACGGGCCGGCCTTGCTCGATCATCCGCCAGCCGGACGGGATCGGCGGCCAGAGCTTCTTCCAGCGCCACGCCGGGGCGGGTTCGTCGTCGCTCCTGACGCTGGTCGAGGTGCGCGGCGACAAGAAGCCCTACGTACAAGTCGACCGGCCCGAGGCGCTGGCGGCGGTGGCGCAGAGCGGCGGCGTCGAGCTCCACCCCTGGAACTGCGCGCCGGGGCGCCCGGAGGTGGCCGGCCGGCTCGTGTTCGACCTCGACCCTGCGCCCGACGTGGCGTTCGAGACCGTGATCGCCGCCGCCAAGGAGGTGCGCGCGCGCTTGGAGGCGCTGGGCCTCGTCGCCTTTTGCAAGACCACCGGCGGCAAGGGGCTGCACGTAGTGACCCCGCTCGACGTCTCCGGCGACCGCGCGATCGAATGGCCGCAGGCGAAGGCCTTCGCGCGGGGCGTGTGCGAGGCCATCGCCGCCGACGCGCCCGATCGATTCCTCGTCAACATGTCGAAGGCCAAGCGCACCGGGCGCATCTTCCTCGACTACCTACGCAACGACCGGCTCTCCACCGCGGTCGCGCCCTACTCGCCGCGGGGCCGGCCGGGCGCGCCGGTGAGCTGGCCGGTGAGTTGGACACAGGTCAAGCGCGGCCTCGACCCCCTCGCCTACACGATCCGCACGGCGCCCGGCCTACTCAAGCGCAACAAGGCCTGGGCCGGCTATGACGAGGCGGCGCGGCCGCTCGGCGAGGCGATCGCGCGGTTGGCGACGCGCGGCTGAGCGCACGCCGCCAGCCGTCTCCGTCCTCAGGCGAGAGCGACGGCTCGGCGGCGTCGCAGCGCCGCCCCGGCGAAGCCCACGCCGAGGGCGGTCAGCGCCCACGCCGCCGGCTCGGGCGCCGCGGAGGTCGTTGTCTCGTTCCACACGCCATTAACGCCGATGTCAGCCGACTGAACCACGCCGGTGTTCCAGCCGCCCATGTCGTCGGTGTTGAAGTAGTCGTAATCAAAGGTCTCGCCGCCGGAGACGCGACCGAACAGGTTGACGTTGTAGAAGCCTGGGCTGGAGCCCAGCGAGCCTTCGATATCGCCGAGGTCGCCCAGATCGGTGATGCTGTAGGCCGGGAAGAGGTCGGATCCTCCGTAGGAGAAGCTGACGAACTCGGACGCGTCGATGGCGTCGCCGGGTGTGTAGTTTTGAAGCGTCAGCGTGGCGCTTACCGATCCTGAACCGTCATAGCAGTCGGAGCAGTCGCCGCGGAAGGTGAACACCTCCTGCGCGGGCGCGGGCGCGGTCGCCGCTGTCGCATAACCGCTCGCGCCGGTGGTCAAGGCCATGGCCAGCGCGGCGGCTGTCAAGTTATTCATCGTTTCGTCCCTCGCGGCTGCCCGCCGCGCGGCCACCAAGACTCCGGGTGGGCGTGAGCCTCAACCGCCCTGTCGCATGATGTCGCGAGATGTCGTCAGACACCGCCTGCGCGCCAGGAGCGCGGACGGGGCGCGGCCGTCTCGCCCAGCGCGCGGCTCTCCACCCGGATGCGCCAGGCGAGCACGAGGAGGTCCAGCCCGCCGAACAGCGCCGACGCCCAGGGCAGGCCCACCGCCAGCGGCAGGACGAACATCTCGCTGGCGACCACCGCGTAGTTCGGGTGGCTGATCCAGCGATAGGCCCCGCGGCGAACCAGCGTCTCGCCGGGGACCACCAGCACGCGGGTCGTCCAGCGCCGGCCGATGGAGCCCAGCACCCATCCGCGCGCCACCTGCAGGAGGACGTACACGCCCGTCCACGTCGGCGAGAGCGGGTTGCGCGACCCCCAGGCCCAGAGCGCGACGAGCCAGGCGGCGTGCAGGGCGACGATCACCGGATAGTGCGCGGCCCCCACCTCCACCGCTCCCGCCGCGCGCAGCCGCCGCTCGTTGGCGCGCGCGTAGACGAGCTCACCCAGCCGCTGGGCGGTGACGAGTCCCAGGAGGACGACGGCGTAGACGTTCACGCCCAGGCCTCGGCGGGCTCACGCTCGACCGCCGGCGCGGCGGCGGGCGCCTCGGCCGACATGGCGATGAAGCTCGCGGTAAAGCCCGGCCCTAGCGCGCCCAGAACGAGCGCGCCGGGATCCTCGCCCGTGGCCCTCGCCCGCGCGAGCACGCGCTCCAGCACGAAGAGCACGGTCGGCGCACTCATGTTGCCGAACTCGGCCAGCACCTCGCGCTCGACATCCAGCGCGCCCTCCCGCAGGCCGAGCACGTGCTCCAGCGCGGGCAGCACGCGCGCGCCGCCCGGGTGGCAGACGTAGCGGCCGACGGGCTCGCACCCGCGCTCGGCGTTGAAGCCCGCCACCGCCTCGCCGAAGCGCTGCTGTACGAAGGTCGGCAGGGTGGAGGCGAGGACGATGCCGAAGCCCACGGGGTCGATCGTCCAGCCCATGATGTCGAGCGTGTCGGGCCACAGGTGCTGGCTGTCGACGCCGAGCGCGCGACCGCCCGGCGTGGGCGGGCCGGCCTGCAGCACGACCGCCGCGGCGCCATCGCCGAAGAGGGCGGTGGCGACCACGTTCGCCTTCGAAGGCTCGTCGGCGCGGCAGGCGAGCGAGCACAGCTCGACCACGACGAGCAGCACGGGCCGCCCCGGCTCGGCGCGGGCCAACCGCGTCGCCAGCGCCAGGCCCGAGACGCCGCCCGCGCAGCCGAGGCCGAACACGGGCGCGCGTCTCACCGCGGGGTTCAGCCCCAGCCGGCCGTGCAGACGGGCCTCCAGGCTCGGCGTGGCGATCCCGGTCGACGAGACGGTCACCACCGTTCCGACTTCGTCGGCGCGTAGCCCCGCGCGCGCCAGCGCCGCCTGCGCCGCCTCCATGTAGAGCGCCTCGGCGCCCTCGATGTAGGCCTCGTTGCGCTCGCGCCAGTCACGCGGTTGCGCGTACCAAGCCATCGGCCGCACGGTGCGGCGGGTGCGGATGCCGGTGTTGGCGAACAGCTGCAGGAGGTCGGGCGTGCGGAAAACCTTGCCGCCGAACACGGCGGCGGCGGCGGCGGCGGCCTCGTCCTGGTGGATGACGTGGGGGGGCGCGGCGGTGGCGAGGCCGAGCAGCTGGACGGGGGCGGTCGGGGCCATGCGCACTCCGCGCGGACAAGCGCTACGCCCCGCGACCCTGTCACAGTGGAGGGCCCGCCCGCCCGCCGCAAGCCGTACGGGAAGCAGGGCGTGAGCGCGCGCTGGCTGCGCAAACGGTCGATCTCGCTCAGCGGCCACGCCACTTCGCTGGCGCTGGAGCCGGAGTTCTGGGACGGGCTCGACGCAATGGCCGCCGCGCGCGGGGTGGCGCTGGCGGTCGTTCTGCGCGAGCTGGACGCCGGGCGCGCGGCGCGCCCGCTCGCCTCCGCCTGCCGAGTGGCGGTCCTCCTCCACGCGCGGGGCTCGGGCGCCCTCCCCTGAAAATCCGGCGGGCGCGTGCTACATCTGTTCCCATGCCGGACGTCGTGATTCAGCCCCGCATTAGCGACCTCGCCCGGCCCTCGCCTCCCGCCGGCGCGGGTCCACGCGACCTCCTCCACGGCCTCAACCCCGAACAGCGCGAAGCCGTGGAGACGACGGACGGCCCCGTGCTCGTGCTGGCCGGCGCCGGCACGGGCAAGACGCGCGTGCTCACCACGCGGCTCGCGCACATCCTCGAGATGCGCCGCGCCCGGCCGTGGGAGCTCCTCGCGGTCACCTTCACCAACAAGGCGGCGCGCGAGATGCGCGAGCGGGTGGCGCACCTCCTCGGCGAGGGCGAGGGGCTGCGCTGGCTCGGCACCTTCCACTCGGTATCGGCGCAGATCCTACGCCGCCACGCCGAGCTCGTCGGGCTCAGGTCGAATTACACCATCCTCGACACCGACGACGTGGAGCGCCTGCTGAAGCAGCTGATCACGGCCGCCGACATCGATCCCAAGCGGTGGAGCGCGCGTCATCTCTCCAGCCTGATCGACGGCTGGAAGAACAAGGGGCTGACGCCCGACCGCGTGCCGCCCGAGAGCGACGGCTTCGCCCCCGACGCGCGCGGGGCCGACCGGGGCGCCAAGCTCTACGCGCAGTACCAGGAGCGCCTGCGCATCCTCAACGCCTGCGACTTCGGCGACCTCCTGCTGCACAACCTGACCATCTTCCAGCGCCACCCGGATGTGCTGGCCGAATATCACCAGCGGTTCCGCTACATCCTCGTCGACGAGTACCAGGACACCAACAGCGCCCAGTACCTGTGGCTGCGGCTCCTGGCGCAGGCGCATCGCAACATCTGCTGCGTGGGTGATGACGACCAGTCGATCTACGGCTGGCGCGGGGCCGAGGTCGACAACATCCTGCGCTTCGAGCGCGACTTCCCGGGCGCCAAGGTGGTGCGGCTGGAGCGGAACTACCGCTCGACCAGCCACATCCTGTCGGCCGCCAACGGGCTGATCGCCTCCAACAAGGCGCGGCTCGGCAAGACGCTGCGCACGGAGGCCGCGGGCGGCGACAAGGTGGCGGTTCGCGGCGTGTGGGACGGCGAGGCCGAGGCGCGCCAGGTGGCCGAGGAGATCGAGCGGTGGAAGCGCTCGGGCCGGCGCTACGCCGAGTGCGCCGTCCTCGTGCGCGCGTCGTTCCAGATGCGCGCCTTCGAGGAGCGCTTCGTGCTCTTGCAGGTGCCCTACACGGTCGTCGGCGGCCCGCGCTTCTTCGAGCGCGCCGAGATCCGCGACGCCCACGCCTACCTGCGGCTGATCCAGTCGGAGGACGACGACCTGGCGTTCGAGCGCATCGTCAACCAGCCCAAGCGCGGCGTGGGCGAGACGAGCGTGCAGAAGCTCCTCGTGCTCGCGCGCCGCCACGACCTCTCCGCCAGCCTCGCCGCCCGCGGCCTCGCCCAGACCGATGAGCTGCCCGCGCGCACCCGCACCCAGCTCGCCACCTTCATCCGCGACACCGACCGCTGGCGCCAGCTCAAAGGCCAGGTGCGCCACTGGGAGCTGCTGGAGACCGTCTTGGAGGAGAGCGGCTACACCGACATGCTGCGCGCCGACCGCGGGCCGCAGAGCGCGGGCCGGCTGGAGAACCTCAAGGAGCTGGTGCAGTCGATGCAGCAGTTCGAGACGCTGGAGGCCTATCTCGAGCACGTGTCGCTGGTCATGGACCTCGACAACCGCTCGTCGGGCGACGCGGTGTGGATCATGACCCTGCACTCGGCCAAAGGGCTTGAGTTCCCGCAGGTGTTCCTGCCCGGCTGGGAGGAAGGCGTCTTCCCCTCCCAGCGATCGATGGACGAGTCGGGGGAGAAGGGGCTCGAGGAGGAGCGGCGCCTCGCCTACGTCGGCGTGACCCGTGCGCGGGAGCGGGCGCAGGTCTCGTTCGCCGCCAACCGGCAGGTGTACGGCCGCTGGACCTCGCAGCTTCCGTCGCGCTTCGTCGACGAGCTGCCCCCCGCCCACGTCGATGCGGCGTCCGACACGGGCTACTACGGCGGCGGCCCCGGCATGCAGGAGGCTAAAAGCCGGTTCGACGACGAGGGCAGCTTCGGCCGGGCCGACGGCGGCTACGACTCGCCCGGCTGGAAGCGCGCCCAGGCGCGCGCGGGGATGACGCCCTCGACGCCCCCCTCCGACCGCTTCGGCGTGAACCGCGCCCGCGCGCGGCAGATGGTGATCGAGGGCGAGGGCCGGCTGATCGCCTCCAGCGACCCGGCGGCCTCGTCGGGCGCGTTTGGGGCGGGCGACCGGGTTTTCCACCAGAAGTTCGGCCCGGGAACGGTCACCGCCGTGGAGGGCGCCAAGCTCACAGTGGTGTTCGACAAGGCCGGCGAAAAGCGCGTGCTCGACAGCTTCGTCGAGCGGAGCTGACGGGGGCGGCTGCGACCGCCCCCGTCGCGCCCGTCAGGCGGCGGCGAGGCCGGCCGCGCGGCGTCGGCGCAGAGCCGCACCCGCCAGACCGACGCCCGCCATCATCAGCGCCCAGGTGGCGGGCTCAGGCGCGGCCGAAGTGGGCATGCCCACCTGCACCGCACCCAGGCGGTCGTCGCCGTAGCTGGGGCCGCCGGCCACCGAGTAGCCGAAGCTCTGCGACAGGCGCAGGACGATGTTCGAACCGTTGGCGGCGAAGGCGTTGAAGCCCTGGTAGTCGAGCCCGGCGATCGCGCCGGTGAAGTCGGCGGTCGGGATGGCGAACTCGATCCCCAGACCGTCGGCGCTGGCGGCGGTCATCACGTCCGGCGTGTCGACGCTGCCCGACACGCCCGCCACGAAGGCGTCCGCGTGGTTGGGGCTGAGCTCGAAGCCGATGTCCGAGCCGTTTCCGTTGGCGGGATCGAGGTCCCAGTAGATGTTGGCGAAGGTGGCGACCGCGTGGCCATCGCCGCTCGCCTGCAGGAAGCCGTAGACGTAGTTGGCGTCGGACGTCAGGTAGATCGAGTAGCCGATCGCATCGGTGAAAGGCGTCGGGGTCTGGAAGTTCGACTCCGGAGCGCCCGGGACATAGGTGACGGTCGACTTGGCCGCGCCGTAAGCGGCGTCAAGCGTGCCGTCGACGGTGACGGCGTGCGCCGCGGGTGCGGCGACGAGCGCGGCGGCGGCCGCGAGAATGGCGAACTTCATAGGTGTTTCCCCTCGTACGGCTGCACATGGCCGCTGGCCGCCCCCTAGAAGGGAGTTTCACCTTACGTCAACTATGTTCCCCTGAGGAAGCATATGTTGCTACCGGGAAACGTGCAGCGCCCGCCTTGCTCCACAAGAGAAATGACGAGCGTTGCTGAAGGGGCGTGTGACGTTCTTACACAGACGACGCCAACTAGCTGAGCTTAACAGTTACGGCGCTCCAGCAAGGCCACTTACCCCGCAACAACTCGCCTTCCAGGCGAATCCCGCGCCGCGCGGAGGCGTTCGCCGACGAGGAAGGCCAGCTCCAGCGCCTGGTCGCCATTGAGGCGCGGGTCGCAGTGGGTGTGATAGCGGCGGCTGAGGTCGTCCTCGCCGACGGCGCGCGCGCCGCCGGTGCATTCGGTCACGTTCTGCCCGGTCATCTCCAGGTGCACGCCGCCGGGGGTCACGCCCTCCGCCGCCGCCACGTCAAGGAAGCCCCTCGCCTCGCCGAGGATGCGCTCGAACGGTCGCGTCTTGTAGCCGTTGGCCGCCTTAAGCGTATTGCCGTGCATGGGGTCGCACGCCCACACGACGCTCCGCCCCTCGCGCCGCACAGCCCGCATCAGGCGGGGCAGCCGGTCGCCCACCTTGTCCGCGCCGAAGCGGCCGATCAGGGTGAGGCGACCGGGCTCGTTGGCGGGGCTCAGCGCGTCGATCAGCGGCAGGAGGTCGTCCGGCTCCATGGTCGGGCCGCACTTCAGCCCGAGGGGGTTGGCGATCCCGCGCGCGTACTCCACGTGCGCGCCGTCGAGCTGGCGGGTGCGTTCGCCGATCCACAGCATGTGGGCCGAGGTGTCGCACCACTCGCCCGTGGTCGGGTCGATCCGGGTCAGCGCCTCTTCGAAGTTGAGGAGAAGCGCCTCGTGCGAGGTGAAGACCTCCACCCGCGCGAGGTCGGGATGGGTGTCGGCGGTGACGCCCACCGCCGCCATGAAGGTCAGCGCCTCCGAGATCTTGTCGGCCAGCTCGCGGTAACGCGCGCCGTTGGGGCTGCCGTCGACGAAGGACGAGGTCCAGGCGTGAATGTTGTTCAGGTCGGCGAAGCCGCCCCCCGCGTAAGCGCGCAGGAGGTTCAGCGTGGCCGAAGACTGGCCGTAGGCGCGCAGCAGGCGCTCGGGGTCGGGGGCGCGCGCCTCGGGCGTGAAATCCGACCCGTTGATGTTGTCGCCGCGGTAGGAGGGCAGCGTCACCCCGTCCTGCGTCTCCACGGGCTCGGAGCGGGGCTTGGCGAACTGGCCGGCGATACGGCCCACCTTCACCACGGGCTTGGCCCCGGCGAAGGTCATCACCACCGCCATCTGCAGGAGGAGCCGGAAGAAGTCGCGGATGTTGTCGGCGCGGAACTCCTTGAAGCTTTCCGCGCAGTCGCCCCCCTGCAGCAGGAAGGCGCGACCCTGCGCCGCCTCGCCCAGGAGCGCCTTGAGCCGCCGCGCCTCGCCCGCGAAGACGAGCGGCGGCATGGTGGAGAGCTCTTCCTCCACCCGGCGCAGCACAGCGGGCTCGGGGTATTCGGTCGGCATCTGACGCACGGGCCGACGACGCCAGCTGGACGGGGCCCACCGTTCGGGCGAGCGGGCGGATGTCGGTGGGCCGTTCACAGCGCCATCATATCAGGCCGGCCCGCTGCGGGCGAACCCACGACGGGCGCCAGGTCCGGGTGCTCCGCGGCGCGGGCGCGCTTGGCGAGCAGGATCGCCGCCCAGCTCACCGCCCCCAGCGCCAGCCACCACTCCTGCCAGATGCCGAAGCTGAGCGCGCCGATGGCGAGGTAGGCCGCTGCGCTGGCGGCGCCCGCGGCCGCGAGCTCGCGGTCGCGTTCCCGCTCGGCGGCCAGCCAGGAAAAGATCCAGGCGAAGGTCAGCGCCGCGAGGAGGGCTCCGGGCGCGCCGAGCTCCAGCCACAACTGAAGCGCGCCGTCGTGGGGGTGGAGCGGGATGACCCCCGGCCAGGCGCGGCTCGCGTCCAGTCCCCAGCCGCGCAGCGGGTGCTCGACGATGCGGTCGGTCACGAACCGCCAGATGTCGAGACGCGCGCCCCAGGACAGCTTCACCGCGTCCGCGCCCGCGCCGGCGTGCCCCGGCAGGAGGTGCTCGACCAAGAGGATGGCGACGGGCGCGAGCGCGAAATAGGCGATGGCGCAGGCGAGCGCCGCCCAGAGCCCGAGGCGCCCGCCCCCAATCACCGCCAGATAGGTGAGACCGCCGGCGGCGAGCGCCGCCACGGGCGCGTCCACGTTGAGCGCCAGCGCCGCCGCCCCGCCGCCGAACCCCGCCAGGAGCGCCGCCGTGCGCCAGCCGCGCTCGTGCAGCATGAGCGCGGCGGGCCAGATCAGGAGCGCCAGCGGATAGGCCGCCCGCGCCACGTTGCGCTGGGCGAGGTCGGGCCGGGTGAAGGAGTGGATCGCGCGCTTGATCGCCTGGTAGATCGCCGCCCCGCTGGCGGCCTCCACCAGCAGCAGCAGCACCACCGCCGTCAGGCCCACGCCGAGGATGAGGAGGCATAGCTTCGCTCGATCCGACCGCACCCGCGCGGCGGCGGCGACGAAGGTGGAGTAGAAGGCGAGCTCGAACACGAGCTTCAGCCCCGTGAAGGCCATCAGGTCTTTCGGCCGAGCGAGGCTGCGCGGCCTCCACGGCGACCAGGCGAGGGATGTCAGCGCCCAGGCGAGGAGCGCGACCAGGATCAACGGTCCGAACCGCGCGCCGCGGCGCCGCACCGCCGCCGGCAAGGCGACGATCCCCGCCAGCGCCACCAGCGGCGCGAACCCAAGATTGCCGACGTAGGCGACGATCGGCGTCAGGGCGAAAGCGGCCAGCATGACGCCGCCCGCCAGCCCCGCGATCCAGTCCGGCGTGTCGTCGTCAGCGACGGAGGCGGGACGCGTCTCCGGCGCGGCGTGCAGCGCGGTGAGGCTCACTCGGCCGCCATCAATTCGCTGGGCACATAGCGCTCGCGCATGGTCACAAGCTCTTCCGCCACGGTGGGATGCAGCGCACAGGTCGCGTCCCACTGCGCCTTGGTCAGCCCCGCCTTGACCGCGATCGCCGCCAGCTGGACCAGCTCGGGGCCCTCCGGCCCCACGATGTGGCAGCCGACCACCCGGTCGCTGGAGGCCTCGACGACGAGTTTCATCAGCACACGGTCCTCGCGGCCGGCGAAGATGGTCTTCATCGGCCGGAAGCGCGCCAGATAGACGTCGACCTTGCCGAGCTTGTGGCGCGCCTCGGCCTCCGTCAGCCCCACCACGCCCACAGGCGGCTGTGAGAAGACGGAGGTGGGCACGTCGGCGTGGTCGAACTGGGTGGGGCGGCCGTGGAAGGCCGTCTCCACAAAGGCTTGCGCCTCGCGGATGGCCACGGGCGTGAGGTTCAGCCGGTCGGTGACGTCGCCCACCGCCCAGATGTGGGGGACGTTGGTGCGTGAGAAGCTGTCCACCGCCACCGCCCCGCGGTCGTTCAGCCGCACACCCGCCGCATCGAGCCCGAGCCCTTTCACGTGCGGCTCGCGGCCCGTGGCGAACAGGACGACGTCCGTCTCGATCGGCTTGGCGCGCAGCACGTGGCTGACGATCACCCCGTCGGGGCGGCGCTCAAGCCGCTCGTGCTCGCAGGCGAGCGCGACCCGCAGACCACGCTTGTGGAACTCGTCGGCCAGGTGGGCGCGCACGTCCTCGTCGAAGCCGCGCAGGAGATTGGAGCCGCGGTAGGCCAGCGTCACGCCGACGCCCAGGCCATGGAAGATGCAGGCGAACTCGATGGCGATGTAGCCGCCGCCCACGATCAGCATGCGGCGCGGCAGCTCCGGCAAGTCAAACACCTCGTCGGAGGTGATGGCGTGCTCGACGCCGGGCACGTCGGTCGGCAGCTTGGGTCGCCCACCCGCGGCGATGAGCACCTGGGCGGCGGTGACGCGCTTGGGCGCGCCGTCTTCGTCGCTCACCTCCAGCGTGTGCGGGTCGACGAAGGTGGCCCGCCCCCGCAAGAGGTCGCACCCTGCCTTGGCGAGGTTGGCCTCGTAGATCCCCGAGAGGCGCGCCACCTCCATGTCGCGCCGCGCGCGGAACTCGCCCCAGTCGAAGCTGGGCTCGCCGATGTCCCAGCCGTAGCCGCGCGCGAGCTCGAACTCGCGCGCATACTCCGAGGCGTAGACCATGAACTTCTTGGGCACGCAGCCGCGGATCACGCAGGTGCCGCCGACCCGGCTCTCCTCGGCGATGGCCACGCGCGCGCCGGCGGTGGCGGCCAGGCGCGCGGCGCGCACCCCGCCCGAGCCCGCGCCGATGACGAAGAGGTCGTAGTCGAACTCGGCCATGGACGGCCCTCCTCGCCGCGGCGCGCTTACTGGGCCTGCGACCCGCCCGGCGCAAGGCGACGCACGCCGTCCGGCCCTCCAACCAGCGCCTCGGCGGCGAGGCCCAGGAAGAGGCCGTGCTCGACCACGCCTGTCAGCCGCTTCAACGCCGCCGCGAGCGCGGGAGCGTCGCTGATGGCGCCGAGCGGCAGGTAGTAGATCAGCCCGCCGCCGTCCGTCTGCAAGGGAGCGCCGGCGGCCATGCGCAGGCGGGGCTGAGCGTCGTAGCCCAGCGCGCGCACGGCCGAGGCGATCCGTTTGGCCGTCGTGGCGTGACCGAAGGCGACCACCTCGACTGGCAGGGGGAAGGCGCCCAGGCGCGCGACGGCCTTGGACGCGTCCACGATGGCGACGCACCGCCGCGACGCCTCCCACACGAGCTTCTCGCGCAGCAGCGCCGCGCCGCCGCCCTTGATGATGGCGAGGTCGGGCGCGAGCTCGTCCGCCCCGTCGATGGTGAGGTCGATGCCGCCCGGGGCCGCGTCCAGGTCGACGACGTGGAGCCCGCACTCCTCCGCCAGCGCGGCGGTGGCGCGCGAGGTGGACACGCAGGTGAGCTCGAGCGCCTCGGCCTTGGCTCGCGCGCCGAGCGCCCGCACGAAAAAGGCGGCGGTGGAGCCGGTGCCGAGCCCCACGGTGGTCCCGCCCTGCACGAGCGCCGCGGCGGCCTCGCCCACCTCGCGCTTGCCGTCGTCGGCCGCGGCGGTCACGAGGCGGCTCCCATGCGGCGACGAAAGGCGGCCGCCCAGCCGGGCTTCAGCGTGAGCGGCCCCCGCTCGAGCGCGAGCGCGTCCGCGGGCACGTCGGCGGTCACCACCGAGCCCGAGCCTATGTAGGCGCCCTCCCCCACCGTCACCGGCGCCACCAAGGCGCTGTTGGAGCCCACGAAGGCGTGCGCGCCGACCGTGGTGCGATGCTTGGCGAAGCCGTCGTAGTTGCAGAAGATCACGCCCGCGCCGATGTTCGCGCCCGCGCCCACCTCGCCGTCTCCGAGATAGGCCAGGTGGTTGGCCTTGGCGCCCTCGCCCAGCCGCATGGCCTTGAGCTCCACGAAATTGCCGACGTGCGCGCGGGCGCCGACCTGCGCCCCTGGCCGCAGCCGGGCGTAGGGCCCGATCCGCGCGTCGGGGCCCACGTGCGCGCCCTCCAGCGAGGAGAAGGCGGCGACCACCGCGCCCGCCTCCACCCGCACGCCCGGGCCGAACACGACATGAGGCTCGACCCGCACCCCTGGCGCGAGCGCGGTGTCCCACGCCAGCATCACAGTGTCCGGCGCAGGCATGGCGACGCCCGCCGCCATCAGCTCGGCGCGGCGGCCGCGCTGGAACGCGTGCTCGGCCGCCGCCAACTCCGCCTGGCTGTTCACGCCCATGACCTTGAGTTCGGGCGCGGTGGGCGCGGCGACGCGCAGGGCGCGCCCACGCGCCAGGCCGACCACGTCGGTCAGGTAGAACTCGCGCTTCTTGTTGTCGTCGCGCACCTCGCGCAGGAGCTCGAACAGGAGCGGCCCGGGCGACAGCAGGACGCCCGAGTTGCACAGCCGAATCATGAGCTCCTCGACCGTGGCGTCCTTCGCCTCGACGATCCGCTCAAGGAGGCCGTCGTCGCCCACCACCAGCCGGCCGTAGGCGCCGGGGTCGGCCGCCTCGAAGCCGAGGATGGCGAGGTCGGCGCCTTCCGCACGCGCCTGCGCGAGCGGCGCGACCGCCTCGGCGTCGAGGAGCGGGGCGTCGGCGGTGGTGACGAGCACGTCGCCGTCGAAGCCCTCCAGCGCCGTCTCCGCTGCGCGCACGGCGTGGGCGGTGCCGAGCGGCTGGTGCTGGATCGCCACGGAGCCCGGCCCGAGCCGGCGCTCGACGTGGCGGGCCACCTCCGGCGCGTGGGGGCCGCACACCACCACCACCCGCGCGCAGCCCGCCGCCTGCGCCGCGTCGATCGCGCGGTCCAGGAGCGTGCGCCGCCCCACCTCGTGCAGCACCTTGGGCAGGGGCGAGCGCATGCGCGTGCCCTGTCCGGCGGCGAGGATCACGGCGGCGCGGTCGGTCACGGGCGGAGAGCTCCGGGCGGGATGCGCCGGCCGCGGGCGGCCGCGTTGCGCTCGGGCGCGATCTAGCCGAAACGGGCGCTCCCGCCCAACCCCGCGCTCGACCGAACGGGCGCAGAGACCGTCATGCCTTCATCTCCCGACCGCGCGTCCCGCCTCGCCGGGGCGACGATCGTCTTCGATCTCGACGGCACGCTGGTGGACACCGCGCCCGACCTGATCGGCGCGCTGAACGTGGTGCTCGGCGAGGAGGGCCTGCCCCCCGTGCCGGTCTCGGCCGCGCGCCACCTCGTCGGCCGCGGCGGCAAGGTTTTGATGCAGCGCGGCTTCGCCGATGCGGGCGTCGAGCTCCCGGAGGCGCAGGTCGAGCCCCTGTTCGCGCGCTTTCTCGACGCCTACCGGGCGTGCATCGCCGACGAGAGCCGCCCCTACCCCGGCGTGGAGAAGGCGCTCGACTGCCTGGTACGCGATGGGGCGGTGCTGGCCGTCTGCACCAACAAGCCCGGGGCCTATGCGCGGCTCCTCTTCGACGAGCTGGGCCTCTCCCCGCGCTTCGCCGCCGTGGTCGGCGCTGACGACACCCCCGCCCGCAAACCCGACGCCCGCCACTTCCTGCATGCCGTGCGCGACGCGGGAGGCGACCCGTCGCGAGCGCTCATGGTGGGCGACAGCCTGCCGGACGTGGCGGCCGCGCGCGGCGCGGGCGCGCCCGTCGTGGTGACGAGCTTCGGCTACACCGAGACTCCCGCGGCCGAGCTCGGCGCGGACGCGGTGTTCGATCATTTCGACGCGCTGCCGACGCTGGCGCGCACGCTCCTCGCGCCCGCCTTGCCCGGCTCCTGAGCCTCCGCTATACGCGCCCCTCCCCGGCGCCGGACGCGTAGCTCAGCGGGAGAGCATTCGCTTCACACGCGAAGGGTCGCAGGTTCAATCCCTGCCGCGTCCACCACCGCCCGTCGCGTTCACGCGGCCAGCGCGCCCGCCCGGCGGACCTTCCAGAACCGCAGCACGCGCTGAGCCGTCTCGCGGTCCAGCTCGCCGAAGCGCGCCACGAGCGTCACCACCGGCACCTGCGCGTCGGCCCCGAGGAGGAGCGCCAGCGTCCGCAGGAGGGCGGCGTCATAGCCGGCGGCGCGGCAGATCAGAATCAGCGCGTCAAAGTCGCGCCGCGCGATGACGCGGCGCACCGTCTCGAACTCCAGCTCGGCGCTGCGGGCGAACGCCACGAGGAAGCGCGTCTCCTCGCCCGCGCGCAGGAAGCCCACCAGCGTCTGCGCCGCGATCGGGCCGTGGCCGCCCAGCCGCTCCACCGAGGCGACCGCCTCCTCGTAGTCGGGCGGCAGGGCGCCCGAACGGGACGCCATGCGCGTGCGCGACGACCGCAGCGCCGCGTCCAGCACGGCGGGATCCAGCCGGGCGTTGCGGGAGGCGATCCGCTCGCGCAGCCGGGCTTCGACGGTGAAGTACATTTCGTTCAGGAGATCGACGGGCAGGTTTTCGCGCCCGACCACCGCCTCATGCAGGTCGGGATTGACGAGCGCCCGGTCGACCACCGCCTCCGACGCCGCGCGCGAGAGCGGCGCGTTCTCGTTGGCGACGAGCACCCCCACGGTCTCGTCGTCGCCGCGCGCCACGATGCGGTCGCTGACCGCCTCCGTCAGGTCCTCGCGGCGGGAGAGGAGGCGCAGGCGCCCCTGCCCGCCCGCGGCGGCCGCGGCGATCAGATCACGTTCGGCGAGCGCGGGGGCGTGCTCGATGATGGGTGCGGCGACCGCATCCTCGGGATCGCCGATCAGCCGCGACACCAGGCGGACGGGGGCGGTCGCCGCCGGCGCGAGACGCCGCGCGAGGTCGGTGCGCAGCTCCACCTCCATGGCGTCGGCCATGCGATCGAGCGCGCTGTCGAACAGGTCGAGCACCTGGGCCGGCGGCGGGGTCGGGGCGAAGAAGAGGTCGGTCACCTCGCGCAGGAGCTCGCGCCGTCGCGAGGACGACGGCTCCGACGCGAGCGCGGTCAGCGCATCGAGCTTCGAGCCCAGGGGCGCGTCGGCGGGGCGCTCGAGGGTGGTGGCCGCAGCTTGCATCCGTGATGGTCCCCGCCCGCCAGCTTGGCCGCAAGCGAGAACCCTAGGGCGCAGACGTGAACGGGCCGTTGCCCGCCCGCTCAGCGCAGGTGGCTGTCGAACCAGGCGAGGGTGCGGTCCGAAACGTCCTGCACATGGTCGGGCTCGCGCACGCCGTGCCCCTCGCCGGGGTAGATCACGAGTGAACTCGGCACGTTCATCTCGCGAAGGGCGTTGAACATCTCGACGGACTGCGCCGGCGGGCACTCGATGTCGCGCTCGCCCACCCAGATGAACGTCGGCGTACGCGCCTGGTGAATGGTGTCGAGCGGCGACAACTTGTCGTACAGCGGATGGTCGTCATAGGCCGAGGCGCCGAAGAAAGGCAGCATCCACTGGTGGATGCCGTTCTGGCCGTAATAGCTGTACCAATCGGCTATGCCCGCGCCCGCGACGCTGGCGGAGAAGCGCTGACTATGAGTTGCGGCGTACAGGCTCATGAACCCGCCGTAGCTCACCCCCGTGATGCCGACCTTGGCCGGCGAGAGCGTGGGTTCGGCCGCGAGCGCGGCGTCGACCCCGGCCAGGATGTCGCGCAGGTCGCCGCCGCCGAAGTCGCGCACGTTCGCGCGGGTGAAAGCCTCGCCCTGTCCGTAGGACCCGCGCGGGTTGGGCTCGAGCACGGCGTAGCCCGCGTCCAGCAGCCTCCGCACGAGCCCTTCCGACACATAGCCGGGCGTGGCCGCCGCCGAGGGGCCGCCGTGCACTTGCACGATCAGGCGCGGGCTGCGGCCGGCGACGGGGTTCACGGGCGTGAGCAGCCAGCCCTGCACGGCGTAGCCGTCCGACCTCCAGGTCAGGGATCGCGCCTTCACGTGCGCCGCGAGCGCGTCGTTCTCGTGGGTGATCGGCACGGGCGCGGCGACCGGTCCGGCAAGGATGCGGGGGGCGCGCTCGTAGTCGGTGGCCACGGTGGCGACGCGCGCGGCGTCGGCGCTGAAGACCGCGCGCCCGTCTCCGGCGGAGACGCTGACCGGGGCCGACCACAGCGCGCGCGGCGTCACGGCGGCCGAATCCACGCTCACCAGCGTCTCGCGGTCGCCCACGAGCGCGGTGGCCATCGGCCGCGCGCCCGTCCAGCTCACGGAGGTGAAGGAGCCGCGGAACCCGGGCGTCAGGTCGCGGGGCGCGCCGCCCGAAAACGGGACGGCGTAGAGGTCGCCGCCGACCGAACCGAAGTCGCTCATCAGCCCGCCGATGAAGACCACGGAGCGCCCGTCGGGCGATACGCGGGGGTAGTTCATCTGCAGCTTGGGCGCCGCCAGCACCCGCTCGGGCGAGCCGTCGGTCGTGTAGGCGACGAGGCGGGCGACCCACCAGTTGTCGTCGCCGTCGCCCTTGGCGGCGGTCGCGACGAAACTCCGGCCATCGGGCGCCCAGCCGTACTCGTAGACGTAGGTGTCGGCGGGGGACACGAAGCGCAGCTCGCCGCCGGAGCTCGGCGCCACGGCCAGCCGCTGCTCGTCGGAGGCCGCGCCGATCTCGCCGACTTGGGGAACGCCCGCCTGGGTCGCCCCGGCGGCCTTGCGCGCGCCCGGCGTCGCCAGGAGCGCCAGGGTGCGCCCGTCCGGCGACCATCGGGGGGTGGACGCCGTGCCCTTGACCGTGGCCACAGTCGCGGTGTCAGCCCCGTTCACCACGAGGAGGCGCGCTTGCCCCGCTGCAGCGTCGGTGGCGACCAGCGCCAGCGAACGCCCGTCCGGCGAGAAGGCCAGGCCGGCGTAGCTGCAAGTCGCACACGGGTCGATCGTGGCGACCGGCCGCCCGTCCTTCGCGGAGCGGACCACCACGACGCCGTGCCTCGCCGGCGGCTTCGGCGCGCCCTCACCCGCCGGCGCGACGGCCCCGGCGAGCGGGCGCGTCTCCTCGACGGACGCCACCCGGTCGCCCGCGGGCGAGATCGCCAGTCCCGCGTAGCTGTGGAGCGCGGGCGCCTGCACGTTCGAAGCGGCGGCGGCGAGGGCGAGGAGGCTGAGCATGCGGTGTCGAGAACTCCGGGACGGGGAGCGCGGACTTAGCGCGGGGATCGCTGCAGGAGGCAAGCGCCACCCGGTTTCCGGCGGGAAACAGGGGGAAACCGCACGTGTCTCGCGCGATCGCGGGCCGCCCTGCTAGACGCTCGGCCCATGAGCGACACCGCCGCCCCGCCTCTCGTCTTCATCGACCTCATGGCGCAGCGTCGGCGTCTCGGCGCGCGCATCGACGCCGCGGTCGCCCGCGTGCTCGACCACGGTCAGTTCATCATGGGGCCGGAGGTCCGCCAGTTCGAGGAAGCGCTGGGCGCGTTCGGCCAGGCCCGCCACGTGCTGTCGTGCGCCAACGGGACGGACGCGCTCGTGCTGCCCTTGATCGCCTGGGGGATCGGCCCGGGGGACGCGGTCTTCTGCCCCTCGTTCTCCTTCGCCGCGACCGCCGAGGTCGTGCCCTGGACGGGCGCGGTCCCCGTCTTCGTGGACGTGCGCTCCGACACCTACGGCATGGATCCGGCCAGCCTGGAGGCGGCCGTGGCCCAGGTGAAGGCGGAGGGGCGGCTGCGGCCCAGGGCCGTGATCGCGGTGGACCTCTTCGGCCAGCCCGCCGACTACCCGGCGATCTCAGCGGTCGCGCGGGAGCACGGGATGAAGCTGCTCGCCGACTCGGCGCAAGGCTTCGGCTGCACGCTCCATGGCCGCCACCCACTGTCGTGGTCGGATGCGGCGACCACCTCCTTCTTCCCCGCCAAGCCGCTCGGCGCATACGGCGACGGCGGCGCCGTGCTCACCGACGACGCCGAGCTGCATGCGGTGATGGTGTCCTTGCGCAACCACGGCTCCGGGGCCGACAAGTACGACAACGTGCGCATCGGCATGAACAGCCGGCTGGACACGATCCAGGCCGCGATCCTGCTGGAAAAGCTGGCCGCCTTCCCCGCCGAGATCGAGGCGCGCAACGCCGCGGCGGACCGCTACGCCGAGCTTCTCGCCGGCGTCGTGCGCACGCCCACCGTGATCGCTGGCGGCGTCTCCACCTGGGCGCAGTTCACGGTGAAGGTCGAGGGCGGCGCGGCTGCGCGCGACCGCCTTATGGCCGATCTCAAGACGCAAGGCGTGCCCACGGCCGCCTACTATCCCCGCCCGATCCATCGGCAGAGCGCGTACGCGCGCTTCCCGCTCGCGCCCGGCGGCCTGCCCGCCACCGACGCCGCCGCCGACCGCGTCGTGAGCCTTCCCATGCACCCGGACCTCGACGCCCCGACCCAGACGCGCGTCGCCGACGCCGTCAAGCGCGTGCTCGGCCGTTAAGGTGTGCCGCCGGGGTCATCCGGGCGGCGCGCGCGCCTGACGGGTGGGGCGAGCAGGCGCCGGCCTTACTACATGGCAGGCTGGCCCCGCGAAGCGCCTGTCCGACCCTGCCCAAGGAGTTCACTCATGACCGACGCCCCCGCCGTCCAGTCCAGCCTGTCTCCCTCGGGCTTCGACCTCACCCCGCCCTCGTCGGACGAGCGACGCGCGCTGGAGGCGGGGCTGACCCGCGAGGAGGCGGACGTTCTTCTTCGCCACGGCACCGAGGCGCCGTTCTGCGGGCTGCTTCTCGAGAACAAGACGCCCGGCGCCTACGATTGCCGCCTGTGCGGCCTGCCGCTGTTCCGCTCGGGCGAGAAATTTGAGAGCGGCACGGGCTGGCCCTCGTTCACCGCGCCCTATGACCAGACGCACATGAAGTTCGTGCAGGACCGCGCCTACGGCATGGTGCGCACCGAGGTCCGCTGCTCGCGCTGTGACAGCCACCAGGGCCACGTCTTCCCCGACGGGCCGCCGCCCACCGGCCTGCGCTACTGCATCAACTCGGTCTCGCTCACCTTCACCGCCGAGGGCGAGCCCTTCCCCGACCCGCTCGGCCGCGGCGAGGCTGACCTCGGCGCGGCGCACGGGGACTGAGGCAGACGCCCACCGGCGGCGGGACGGGCGTGTTCGCGGCCGATCCGGCGCACGTTGCTTGGTGACGGATGCGCCCACGGGCGTTGATCGTCTTCGCCCGCCCCGCCAACATGAACGAACGCCGACGCGCCCCCTCCGCACGCGTTCAGCGGCGCGGCGCGATAACCGTCCTGTCGATGCGGGACGGGCTGGGCCGCCTCCCTCGACAGGGAGACCAAGACATGACCACCAAGCTCCTCGCCCTCGCCGCCACGGCCGCGGTCGGCCTGTCGACCCTGGCCCCGGTCGCCGCGCAGGCGGCGGACCGCAGGACCGAGCACGCCCTCCTCGGTGGCGCGCTGGGCGCCTTGGCCGGCGGGCTGATCGGCGGCGACGCCACCGGCGCCCTGGTCGGGGCCGGCGCGGGCGCGCTCCTGGGCGCGGCCACCACCCGCGACCACCACTCCGGCTACGGCTACGGCAACCGATACGACGGCTACAGCGGCTGGGACCAGGGCGGCTACGGGCGGGGCGACGGCTATCGCGCCTACCGCACGAGCTACGACTACAGTCGCGGCGGCTACGGCTATGACCGGGGCTACGCCGGCGATCGCGGCGGGTACGGCTACGACCGGGGCTACGGCTACGACCGCGGCGGGTACGGCTACGGCGACGACCACCGCGGCTGGTGAACCGGTCAGGCGACCGGGTCGAGCGCCCTGAACCAGCGCTCGGCCTGGCGCGCCTCCTCGTGCCGGGCGGCGGTGCGCTCCGCCGCCTCGGCGTCCTCGCCCCAACGGCGCTCCTGCCAAGCCTGCTCGAGCCGGGCGAGGTCGTGCGCCTCGTCCGCGCCGAGCGCGCCGCGCCTGAGCGCAAAAGCCAGCACCGCCGACCCGAACAGGGCGGCGGCGTAGGCCAGCCCCGTCAGGGCGAAGTCGTCCTCCCCCAGCGCCAGCGCGCGCACCCGCGCCAGCGCTTCGGCCGATTGCGGCTGGGGCATGACCCCCGCCGCCGGCGCGAGCTCGGCGCCGAATTCGCGCGCGGCCCAGGCCAGCCAGGGCCCCCACCGCTCCGCCTGCTCGCGGGCCAGCTCCGGCGCGTCGTCGTGATAGGCCAGGGTGTCCGAGCCCGCATAGCGCGCCAGCTCGTCCGCCAGCGCTTCGTGCGCCGCGGCCCCCCGGTCGAGCGTGGTGAAGGCGAGGCGCGACAGCGGCAGGCCGGCGGGATCGACCTCGGCCCCCTGCCCCGCCCATTCCGCGGCCATGGCCTCGGCCAGGGCGCGCGTAGGCGCGACCAGGGGCGCGCCGAGCGGCGAGCGCGGCGAGCGCCCGTCCAGCTTGACGGCCCATCCCGCGCCCTCGGGTTCGACATGGACCTCGGTCCAGAAACGGCGGGGCCGGGGCGTCACCCGGTCGGCGTGCGACATCGACATGGCGGCTAGGTAGGCGCCGCGGCCGCGGCCAGCGAGGGACGCAGAGCGTCGAGCGCTGCACGGAGCGCGCGGAAGTCGGCGACCACCGTCTCGGCTCCGCCCGCCAGCACCTCGTCGGCGGTGTGGAATCCCCAGCTCACGCCCAGCGCACGCACGCCCGCGGCCCGCGCCATGGCCATGTCGAAGCCCGTGTCACCGATCATCACCGCGGCCCCCGGCGACGCGCCCGCCGCCGCCAGCGCGGCGTTGAGCATGGCGGGATCGGGCTTGCCCGGACCGTCGTCAGCGCAGTGGGTCGACAGGAAGAGCTCGCCCCAGCCGTGGACGGCGAGCGCGCGCTCCACGCCCCGGCGCGACTTGCCGGTGGCCATGGCGAGCCGCCAGCCCTCGCGCCGCAGCCGCTCCAGGCAGGCCTGCGCGCCCGGATAGAGCGGCTCGGCGAAGCCCGGCTGCTCGTGCATGTCTAGCCAGGCCTGGCGGTAGGCGTCGGCGAGCTGGTCGAGCGCGGCGTCGTCCAGCCGCGGCGCCAGCTCGGCCAGGGCCGGACGCAGGCTCAGCCCCACGATGCGCCGGGTGGCGTCATACGGCGGCGGCGCGAGGCCCGCGGCCTCAAAGGCGCGCGTCATGGCTTCCTGGATGGAGGCGCGGCTGTCCACCAGCGTGCCGTCCACGTCCCACACCGCGAGCGGCCCGCTCACGCCGGGATCACGTCGAAGGCCAGCGTCAGCCGGGGCGTGTCGCCGCCGAAGGGGGCGGTGCCGTGCCACATGTAGGAGGGGAAGAGCACGAGCCGCCCCGGCTCGGGCCGCACCCAGTGCTCGGGGCCGAGCCCCGCAACTGGCCAGGGCGGCTCGCCGAACTTGATCCAGCCCTCGCGCCCGCCCGCCGCCACCGCGGGCGGAAGGTCGACGTAGAAGGCGGAGGAAAGCCAGCCCTCCGTGTGGATGTGGTCGACGTGGCGGCCGCCGGGGCGGAGCCGCACCGACCACGCCCCGGCCAGCGCGTGGCGGCCCGTGTTGCGGCCGCGCAGGGCGTCGCGCCCGCGCCCGAGACGGGCCATGTGCGCACGGATGGGCGCCTCGATCGCGCGGAAGAAGGCGGCGATCGCGGGCTCCTTCGACTGGCGCAGCTCGCCCGCGGTCTGGGTGCCGTCCCGCAGCGACTGGCCGATCGGATGCGCCTGGAGGTCGTGCAGCCGCGTCAGCGCCGCGGCCAGGTCGGAGAGGTAGGCCGGCACGTCCGCCCAGCCCGGCGGCGTCTCGATCGCATAGGCGCCGACCACAGCGTCGAAGTCGTAGAGGGCGGGCAGACGCGCGTCGCTCGTCAGCCGCCAGGCGGTGGTGGCGACCGCCAGGGCGTGCTGGTCGGCGGGCGCGAGCGCCAGCACCTCGTCGGCGAGCGCGGAGGCTTCGGCCGGGCGCCCCTGCGCCAGCCGCGCCTCCGCGAGCGTGAGCCGCACGCCCGTGTCCGCCGCCGCCAGCGCCAGCGCCCGCTCGGCCAGCGCCGCCGCGCGGTCGGGATCGTGCGCCAGCGCGAGGTGGCTCGCGGCGGACAGCGCGCGCGGCGACGGCGCCGCGCCCGTGGCCAGGGGCTCCAGCGAGCGCAGCGCCTCCTCCGGGCGGCCGGCATGGTCCAGGAGGCGCGCCCGATCGACCGCCAGCACGTCCGCGGCCGCTCCCGGCGTGCGCAGGGCGGCGTCGAAGGGCGCGCGCGCCGCCTCGACCTCGCCCGTGCGCGCCCAGATGAGATGGGCGAGGTCGCGCACCACCTCGGGCAGGCCAGGACGGAGCGCCAGCGCCTCGCGGTAGGCGGCCTCCGCTTCGTCGTATCGGCCGAGCCCCTGCAGGGCGTGGGCGCGAACGATGTCGGTCTCGGGCGCGCGGAGCCCCTTGGCGCGGGCGCGGTCGGCGGCGTCCAGCGCCTCGGCATCTCTACGCAGGTCGGCCAGGGCGGCGGCGAGGTTGTGCTCGGCGAGCCCGCTTCCGGGGTCGGCCGCCTGGGCGCGCCGGTAGGCCTCGAGCGCCTCGGCCTTGCGGCCCAGCGTCTTGAACGACTCGCCCGCCGCCGCGAGCACGGCGGCGTCGGCGGAGCTCAAGGCCGCCAGCGGGGCGATCGCCTGCGCGGCCTCGCCCGCGCGACCCTCCGCCATGAGGAGGGCGTGCAGCCTCAGCGCGGCGGGGGCGAAGCGCCGGTCGAGCGCCAGGGCGGCGCGCCAGGCCTTCTCGGCCTCGCGCGGACGTCCCGCCCGGGCGAGCACCGAGCCCAGCGTCAGGTGCGCCGCGGGGCGCTTCTTGTCGGCCGCGAGCGCCGCGCGCGCCTCCGCTTCCGCCCGAGGGAGGTCGCCGGCGCCGCTGAGCGCGTCGGCGTAGGCGCGGCGCAGTTCGGACTCGCCGGGCGCAAAGGCGACCAGCGGCGCGAGCTGGGCGCAGGCGTCGAGGAAGCGGCCGGCCGCGAGGAGCTGCAGGCCGGCGTGGGCCGCCGCGAGATGACGCGGGTCGAGGCCGTCGCGGGTGGAAACCGGCGCGCGCGGCCCGCTCAACGCCGCCGCCCTCCGCCCCCTCGCCGCCCCTCGAACGGATCCGCCGCCGCCTCGTGCGGGTCGAAGCCGAAGCGCGCGAAGCCCGCCAGGAGCTCGGGGCTCGGCGGCGCCTCGAGGATCAGCGCGCCGCGCGAGGGGTGCGGCAGCTCGATCCGCTGGGCGTGCAGCTGGAGCTTGAGGCTGCCCGAGAGCGCGGCCGAGGTCTCGTCTCCGTACTTGGGGTCGCCGAGGATCGGGTGGCCAAGCGCCTTCATGTGCGCGCGCAGCTGGTGGGTGCGGCCGGTGTAGGGGCGCAGGCCCATCCAGGCCACGCGCCCGCCCGCCCGGCTGATGGTGACGTACTCGGTCTCGGCCGGCTCGGCGCCGAACTCCTTGGGGTCGGCGGGCACCACGATCTCGCGGTCGCCCACGCCCTTCTTGACGAGCGGCAGCTCGACCACGCCCTCCGATGGGCGCAGCTCGCCCGCCACCAGCGCCCAATAGGTCTTCTTGGCGCGCCGTTTCGCAAAGGCGCCCGAGAGCCGGGCGGCGGCGGCCGGCGTCTTGCCGAGCACGAGCACGCCGGAGGTGTCGCGGTCGAGCCGGTGGACGAGGCGCGGCCGCTCCAACCCCTCGCCCCAGGCGGAGAGCAGCCGGTCGACGTGCTTGGTCGTCTTGGTGCCGCCCTGCACCGCCAGCCCCGAGGGCTTGTTCAGCGCCAGCACCTCCTCGTCCTCGTAGATCACGAGGCTTCGCACGAAGTCGGCGTCGCGCGGCGAGAGCGCGGGGCGCTCCCCCTCGGGCGGCGCATCGGGCAGGGGCGGCACGCGCACCTGCGCACCCGCGGGCAGGCGCGTGTCGACCTTGGCGCGGGCGCCGTCCACCCGGATCTGGCCGGAGCGCACGAGCTTGTTGATCGCGATGTGGTTCAGGTGCGGCCAGCGGCGCTTGAACCAGCGGTCGAGCCTGACGCCGTCCTCGCCCGAGTCGACGAAGAGGGTGCGCACCTCCCTCACGCGAACACGCGTCGCGCGACGAGGAGGCCAACGAGGAGCGCCACGAGTCCCAGAGCCACCGATCCGCTCACGTACCCCGCCGCAGCCGCATAGGCGCGCCGCTCGAGGAGGAGCACGGCCTCCAGCGAGAAGGATGAGAAGGTGGTGAAGCCGCCCAGGGCGCCCGTCCCCAGGAGGAGCCGCAGCCGGTCGGACGCGCCGCCCGCGCCGCGGTGCGCCAGCCAGCCCACAAGCAACCCCATGAGGAGAGAGCCCAGAACGTTGATCCCGGCGGTGGCGAGGTAGCCGCGCGCCGCGCCGCCTGCGCTCGCCCAGGCGACGCCGGTGAGATAGCGGGCGCACGCCCCCGTGGCGCCGCCCACGGCGACAAGGCCGAACTCTATCATGCGCCGGCTGTATACGCCGCGCGGGGCCGCGTCACGCGACCGGCGCTCAAGCGCGGGAGGCGCCCGTGGGCGGCGGCGGCCCGGGACGCACGCCGCGCGTGCCCGCCTCGACGGAGCGCGCGTCGTAGGCGTCGGGGTCGGCGGTGGGCTTGGGGCCTCGCCCGATCTCGATCTCCAGCGTCGAGACGGCGAGCGGACCGGGGTCGGAGAGCGTGTCGCCCGCATCGCCGACCCCCTCGCCGAAGCCCCAGCCGTCGCCGTCAGGCCCGCGCTGGCGGTCTCGCACGCGGAACCAGTCGCCGCCCTGGGCCAGGGTGAGGTCGGCGGCGCGGCGCAGCGCGTCCAGCGTCGCCGCCGGCCGCCACGCCGCGGCGGAGCTCAGCCGCCACACGCCCGGGGAGAGCTGGAGCGCCTGGGGCGGCGCCGCCGACGGCGGAACGGAAGCGCAGGCCGAGGTAACGGCGGCCGCGGCCGCGACGGCGGCCAGCCGGGGGGTCGCGCGAGGGCTCATGCCGCCTCAACCCGGCGATCGGCCAGCCGTTCCAGCGCGCCGGCGAGATCGAGCCCGAGCGTCGCCGCCAGCTGCGCGAAGTCGGCCGGCGGGGGCGCGCTCACCCGCCGGCGGCCGCCTTCGGGATGGGGAAAGTCGAGGGCGAAGGCGTGCAGCATCAGTCGCGGCGCGGGGGCGCCCCCCGCCGTCAGCGCGCCGCCGTAGCGTGCGTCGCCGATGAGCGGACGGCCGAGGTGGGCCATGTGCACGCGGATCTGGTGCATGCGCCCCGTCTCCGGGCGCACCTCCGCCAGCGCACCGCCCGCGCTCGCGGCCAGGGTGCGATAGCGCGTAAGCGCCGCCTCCGCGCCGGGCGCGCCGTCGGAGGCGACCTCCGTCCAGGCCTCGCGCCCCGCCTCCACGCGCCGCAGGGGCGTGTCGACGACGCCCGACGCCGCGGCCCCGGGCGGCAGAAGGGCGAGGTAGGTCTTGCGCACCTGGCGCGCCATCCAGGCCTTGCCCAGAGCGGCGGCGGCCGGGCGCGTCTTGGCGGCGAGGATCACGCCCGAGGTGTCGCGGTCCAGCCGATGCACAAGCACGGGCCGGGCCCCGCTCGAGCGGCGGAACGCCCACAGGAGCTCGTCCAGCGTGTTGGCCTGGCCCCGCCCGCCTTGGGAGGAGAGGCCCGCGGGCTTGTCGAAGGCCATGGCGTGGGAGTCCTGCCACACGACCATGGCGCGCACCTGGGCGATCTCCTCGGCGCTGAGCTCGGGGGCGAGACGCTCGCGCTTGACGCCCGGCGCCCGGCGCGGCGGCGCGCTCATCCGCCCTCCCTCGCCCGCTCGGCTCCACGTTCGGCGCGGAGCGCGTCCCAGCGCTCCAGCCGCTCGCGAACGCGCGCCTCCGCGCCCTCGCCGCGCGGGCGGTAGAAGCGCTGCGGCTCCATCTCCTCCGGCCAGTAGCTCTGGCCGCTGAAGCCCTCCGTCTCGTCGTGATCGTAGCGATAGCCCTGGCCGTAACCCAGCTCGCGCATCATCCGGGTGGGGGCGTTCCGGATGTGATGCGGCGGGGGCAGCGAGCCCGTCTGCCGCGCCGCCGCGCGCGCCGCCTTGAATCCTGCGTATACCGCGTTCGACTTGGGCGCGGCGGCGAGGTGGACGACGAGCTGGGCCAGCGCGAGCTCGCCCTCCGGCGAACCCAGGAAGTCGTAGGCGTCCTTGGCGGCGGCCGCGAAGATCAGGGCGGTGGGGTCCGCCGCGCCCACGTCCTCCGAAGCGGCGCGCACCAGGCGCCGCGCCAGGAACAGAGGCTCCTCGCCGCCCTCCACCATGCGCGCGAACCAATAGAGCGCCGCGTCCGGATCGGAGCCGCGGATCGATTTGTGCAGGGCCGAGATCAGGTCGTAGTGCTGCTCGCGATCCTTGTCGTAGGCCGTGGCGCGCCGCTGCAGCGCCTGGGCGAGACCCGCGGGATCGAGCGGCGCGGCGTCGGGCCCGAGGTTCAGCAGCGCCTCGGCGAGCGTCAGGGCGTAACGGCCGTCGCCGTCGGCCATGGCGACGAGCGCCTCGCGCGCGGGCGGCGTCAACGGCAGGGGGCGCCCGGCCTCGGCTTCGGCCCGGGCGAGGAGTTCGCCCAGCGCGCCTGAGTCCAGCCGCTGCAGGACGAAGACCTGGCAGCGCGACAGGAGCGCGCCGTTGAGTTCGAACGAGGGGTTCTCGGTGGTCGCCCCCACGAGCGTCACCACACCCTCCTCGACGAAGGGCAGGAAGCCGTCCTGCTGGGCGCGGTTGAAGCGATGGATCTCGTCCACGAAGAGGAGCGTCGGCTGCCCCGCCGCCCGCCGCCGCCTAGCCTCCTCGAAGGCGCGCTTCAGGTCGGCCACGCCCGAGAACACCGCCGAGAGCTGGTGGAAGGCGTAGCCGGCCTCGCGCGCGAGCAGGCGCGCGATGGTGGTCTTGCCCACCCCGGGCGGCCCCCAGAGGATCATGGACGAGAGCCGGTGCGCCGCCGCCATGCGCCCGATCGGGCCCTCGGGGCCGAGGAGATGCGCCTGCCCCACGACCTCCGACAGGACGCGCGGCCTCAACCGCTCGGCGAGCGGCGCGTCGGGCGGAGGCGCCTCGACGGGTGGAGCGGCCGGCGCGACGCCCGCGGCTTCGAACAGATCGGCCATCCGTGCTAGATAGCGCGAGGCGGCTGCGGCCGCATCCGGCGGGAGCGGGCTCTATGGCCGAAGCGACGCAGTATCCCAGGACGGCCCCTTACCTCAGCGTGGACGACGGGCGCGCGGCGCTCGACTTCTACGCCCGCGCCTTCGGGGCGGAGACCGTGGGCGAGGTGGTGGAGTGGCAGGGCAAGGTCGGCCACGCCCACCTGAGCATCAATGGCGGCGACGTGATGCTCTCCGACTGGTCGGAAGAGTACGCCGAGCAGATCGGCGTCTCGCCTCCCGCCCGGCTCGGCGGCTCCTCGGTGATCGTCAACATGAGCGTGGACGACGTGGATCGCTGGTTCACCCGCGCGACCGAAGCGGGCGCGCACCCGGTGAACGCGCCCTCCGACCAGTTCTACGGCCGCCAAGCCAAGGTGCGCGACCCGTTCGGCCACGTGTGGGCCTTCGTCAGCCCGCCCCGCAGCTAGACGCTCAAGGAGGGTCCTTCATGTCCGAGCCCGCGATCGGGGGCGTCATGCCCTACCTGTCCGTCACCGGGGGACTGCAGGCGATCGAGTTCTACACGCGCGCGTTCGGGGCGACCGAGTTCGCGCGGCATATGGCCGACGACGGCGTGCGGGTGATGAACAGCCACCTCGGGATCAACGGCGGCTCGGTCATGCTGAGCGACCACTTCACCGAGTTCCACGGCGGGGCCAACCAGCCGCCGCCCTCGGGCGTGGTGCTGCACCTGCAGGTGGACGACGCCGACCGCTGGTACGCGCGCGCCGTCGACGCCGGCTGTACGGCGCTGATGCCGCTCGCGGACCAGTTCTGGGGCGATCGCTACGGCCAGGTGAAGGACCCCTTCGGCCACACTTGGTCGATCGCTCACGCGCTCGCCAAGCCGGGCTGACCGGCAGGCGAGCGCCCAGCTAGAACTGCGCCTGGATCTCGCGACCGGCGCGCTGGAGCGTCACCGCCCAGCCATTGGGCTGGTCGAGCGCCGCGGCCAGCCCCGCCGTGGTGGAGATCCGACGGCCGTTCACCGCGGTGACCACATCGCCCGGGCGGAAGCCCTGCTGGGCGGCGATCCCGCCGACCGCAGTGATCAGCACGCCCGGCTGGAACGGGTCGGCGTCGTACTGGTCGGCGCTGGCGGGCGATAGGCTCACCACCTGCGCGCCCGAAAGGGGCTGGCGGCCCGACAGCCGGCGCGGATCTGCGGCGGGCTCGGCGGGCGGGTTTGACAGGCGCACGCGCACGGTGCGGGCCACGCCCGCGCGGGTAATCCCGAGGCTCAGCTGATCGCCGGCGCTGTGGGTGGCGGCGGCGTAGTTGACGCTGGCCTCGTCGTTGACCGCCTGGCCGTCGACGGTGGTGATGATGTCGCCCGCGCGCACCCCGACCGCGTCGGCCGGCCCGCCCGGGTAGACCGCGGCGGCCAAGACGCCCTGCGGCCGGTCGAGACCCAAGGAGCGCGCGGTCTCGGCGTCCACCGCCTGCAGCTTGAGGCCGAGCCAGGCGCGGCGCACGCGGGTGGCCCCGCCCACCGCGCTCTCAACCACGCGCCGCACCAAGGGCGCGGGTATGGCGAAGCCCACGCCCGTGGAGCCGCCCGAGCGGGACACGATGAAGGTGTTCACCCCCACGAGGTTGCCGCTCATGTCGACGAGCGGGCCGCCCGAGTTGCCCGGGTTGATGGGGGCGTCGGTCTGGATGTAGCTGCCGAAGTCCCCCGCGCCTCCGCCCGCCGTACGGCCCAAGGCCGAGATGATGCCGTTGGTGACGGTCTGGCCCACGCCGAAGGGGTCGCCGATCGCCAGCACGAGGTCGCCCACCTCGATGTCCGAACGGTCGGCGATGGGCAGCACGGGCAGGCGCTCGCCGTGGGTGTCGATCTTGAGGACGGCGAGATCGGAGCGCGGATCGTCCAGCAGCACCTTGGCTGTGAACTCGCGCCGGTCGGCGAGGGCTACCGTGATCTCCTGCCCGCCCTCGATCACGTGGTGGTTGGTGATCACGAGCCCGTCGGCGCGCACGATGGCGCCCGAGCCGAGGGAGCCCTGCACCTGCTCGCGCGGAAGGCCCATGCCGCCGCCGAAGAACTCGAAGAACGGGTCCACCTGGGTGCGCACGATGCGCTTGGAGGAGATGTTGACCACCGCCGGCGCCGCGTTGCGCACCACCGGCGCGAAGCTCAGCTTCATCGTCGCGAGGTCGCGCGGCGGCTGGCGGTTGGGCTGGACGAGGCCCGCGGCGGCGCGGCTCTGCGGTGTCTGCGCAGCGCCCGGCTCCGGCCGCGAGCAGGCGGCGACCAGCGCCAGGATCGACAGGGAGATGGCGAGGCGGGAACGGCGCATCGGGTGCTGGAGGGCGTCCTGTGAAGCTCGGGAGAGCGCGTCGCCGATGCCCGCCCAAGCGGGCGCAACTATGGCGCGGCGGCGGTGTCGAGGTGGGGTGCGCCCACGGTGATCAGCGCCGCCGCCACGTAGAGCCCGGCCGCCACGAAGAGCGCCACCCCCGGCAGCTGGCGTCCGCCCGATATCGACCAGGCGAAGAGACTCGTGAAGAAGATCGGTCCAACCAGCCCGGTCAGCGCCATGACGCCGGCGTTCGCACCCTGCAGCCGCCCCTGCATGGTGCGCGGGACGCGCCTTGTCATCACGCCCTGCAGCCCCGGCATGATGAGGCCCGACATGGCCGAGAAAGGCACGCCGAGCCAGTAGATCCACCCCACCGGCGCCGCGCCGTAGATTATGAAGGCGGCGGTGCCGAAGGCAAAGCCCGTGTAGATCGCGGTGCGTTCGCCGAAGCGCTTCACGAACGGTTTGATCACGGTCCACTGCACGATCATCGAGGCCCCGCCAGACGCCATCAGCGCCGCGCCGACCAGCGTCGGTCCCCAGTGATACCTGTAGCCGACGTACAGCACGAACGACGAGATGAAGACCTGCACCGCCAGGTAGAAGAGGAGCAGGATCAGCGCGAACCGCGGCAATTGCGGATGCGAGCCGTAGACCTTCATGGAGCTGATCGGGTTGGCGTTCCTCAGCTGGAACGGCGCGCGTCGGTCGAGCGGCAGCGACTCGGGCAAGACGAAGAAGCCGTACACGGCGTTGAGGAGCGAGAAGCAGGCCGCACCCCAGAACGGCGCCCGCGGCCCCAGGTGCGCCAGGAGGCCGCCGAGCCCCGGGCCGATGATGAAGCCGACGCTGAACACCGTGCCCATCAGGCCGAAGGCGGCCGCGCGCTTGCTGTCGTCCGGCTCGTCGGCGTTGAGGTCGGCGATATACGCGTTGGCGGTGGAGAAGGAGGCGGCCGTCATGCCGCTGATGATCCGCCCCACGAACAGCCAGCCGAGCGAGGGGGCGAGCGCCATAAAGACGAAGTCGCAGCCCAGGCCGAAGATCGAGGCGAGGAGCACCGGCCGCCGCCCGAACCGGTCCGAGAGCGCGCCCTGGAAAGGCGAGAAGATGAACTGCATCAGCGCGAAGGCCGCGCCGAAGTAGCCGTAAACCTGCGCGCCCTTCGCCTCGTTCCCGACAAAGCCGACCACAAGCGGCGGTAGGACCGGGATGATGATCCCGATCGAGACGATGTCGATCAGCGCGGTCGCTAGGATGAAGGCGACCGCCGCCTTGCGCGCGGGCGCGGTGGGCGCCGCGGCCCGCGGCCCCTGGCCGGCGGCGAGCTGGGAGGGGTCGAGCGGCGCGCCGGGAAGGGTGGTCTCGGCCGCGCGGGCCGTCTCGTCGTCCATGCTCCGCCCCCGCCCGGCCTCGTCTTACCGCCCGGCCGGGCGGCCGCGCCAGGGCTCAGCGCGCAGGCTGGCCCGCCGCGAGCATGCCCGAGACCTCGTCCAGCCGTCCATCGCCCGGGGCGGGCGAGATCCGCAGCAGGCGCGCAAGGAGCGGCGCCACGTCGACGTTGTCGAAGGCGGGCTGGACGTAACCGCGCCGGAAGGCTGGCCCATGCGCGACGAAGAGCGCGTCCATGTGCGGATCGGCGGGATCGTAGCCGTGCTCGCCGGCGGGAACTTCGCGGGGCGGCTGACCCGGTTGCGGGCGGCGGGCGTACATCCATCCGCTCTGCGCCACGCACACCACCGGCGGTATGCGAGGATGGGCGCCGTAGTGCAGGTGCGCGGGCAGATCCGCCTTGCGCCAGCATTTTCCGTGCGGCGTGCGCCAGGCGAGAAGGCGCAGGAGCGCGGCGGGGCCGCCCGGACCGTGCGGCGCGATCTCGGCCACGGGTCCCAGCGTCACCGCCGCGAGGTCGCCCGCGGGCGCCGCGTCTTCTAGGTAGAGGAGGCGCGAGGCGGAGGTGGCCGCCATGCCGTGGTCGGCCACGATCACGAGTTCGGCGCTCTCGGACAGGCCGCGGGCGCGCAGCCCGGCGACAAGGCGCGCCAGCGCCGCGTCCGTCTCTGCCAGCGCGCGGTCGACCTCGGGCGCGTCGGGGCCGTGCTCGTGGCCTGCGTGGTCCACCGCGTCGAAGTAGAGGGTCAGGAAGTGCGGGCGCTTGCCGGCGGGCAGGTCGAGCCAGTCCAAGAGGAGGTCGACCCGCTGGTCGGGGGTGACCGCGCCGTCGTAGTGGGCCCAGTGGTCCGGGCGCAGCCCCCCGATCTCGGCCTCCGAGCCCGGCCAGAACAGGGTGGCGGTGCGGAGGCCCGCGCGCTTGGCGGTCGCCCAGATCGGCTCGCCCCCCGCCCACCAGCGCCCGTCCGAGACCGCCGCGTAGTCGCCGAGGTTGAAGCGGCTGTCGGGCTGGATGGCGGGGTCGACCATGGTGTTGTGGACGATGCCGTGGTGGTCGGGCCTCAGCCCCGTGACGAGCGTGTAGTGGTTCGGGAAGGTCACGCTCGGGAACGACGGGTGCATGGCCGTCGCGCGAACGCCGTCGCGCGCCAGGTCGGACAGGGTGGGGGTGAGGCCCCGGCCCAGATAGTCGGCGCGAAAGCCGTCGATCGACACCAGGATCACGGGCGGCCGGTCGGGCGCCGGCGCGACAGCCACGGCCGCGGCCGCCGTCGGGCCGCCAGCCGGGGCGGCAAGGGCGAGCGCGAGGGCGATCGGCATCAGCGGGCCTTATCGCCGCCGCGTGACAGGGCCGTGGCGGCGAGCGTCAGTGCGACGCGGGGGGCGCCTGCATCAACTCGACCAGCATCCCGCCCGTCGTGCGGGGATGCAGGAAGAGCACAGGCTCGCCGTGGGCGCCGATGCGCGGCTCGCCCGACCCGATCACCTGCGCCCCCCGGCGCACCAGTTCGTCGCGAGCGACCAGGAGGTCGTCCACCTCGAAACAGGTGTGGTGCTGACCGCCGCGCGGGTTCTTGAGCAGGAAGGCCGCGATCGGGCTCGCGTCGTCGATCGGCGCGATCAGCTCGATCTCGGCGTTGGGCAGGGAGACGAAGCTCACCCACACGCCCTGCTCCGGCAAGGCGCGTTTGTCGCTGATCGCCGTCGCCCCGAACAGATCGCGGTAGAGCGTCTGCCCTTCCTCGATGGTGGGAACGGCCACGCCCACGTGGTTCAGACGGCCGATCACGTCAGCTCAGACGCGTCACGAGCGTCTCGACCACGGGGCGGCGCTCCCAGATGCGCTGAGCCGACTTCTTCAGCGTGCGCGCGACCGCCTGCTCGACGAGCCGGTCGTCGTCGCGGGCCCCGCCATCGAGCCGGCGCACCGCGTTCTCCGCGTCGTCGGCGAGGTCGTCGAGCGCGTCGTCCAGCGGATACTCCTCGTCGCCCGGCAGGCCGATGGAGCGCACGGAGACGTCGGCGGCCAGGCGGCCGCGTTTGTCGAGAGTGACCGCCACCATCAAGGCGCCGTTGGAAGCCGCGTGGCGGCGCTCCCGCAGCGGCTCGGAGTTGGCGGGCGTCATCATGCCGCCGTCGACGTAGAGGAGGCCCGAGGGCGCCTCGTCGATCACCTCGGCGCGGCCGGGGGCCAGGCGCACCACCTCGCCGTTGCGCGGGGCCACCGCCTGCGGCGTCTGCAGGTCGCGCGCGAAGGCGACGTGCTCCAGGAGGTGGCGCCGCTCTCCGTGGGTCGGCACCGCGATCTCCGGGCGCACCCACTGGTACATCTCGCGCAGCTCGTCGCGGCACGGGTGGCCGGAGACGTGGATGCCCGGATGCTCGCGCTCGGTGTGCAGGCGCACACCGCGGTCGGCGAGCTTGTTCTGCAGGGTGCGGATCGGCACCTCGTTGCCCGGGATCACACGGGAGGAGAAGACGACCGCATCGCCCTGGCCCAGGCTCACGTGTGGGTGCGTTCCCTCGGCGATGCGGGCGAGCGCCGCGCGGGGCTCGCCTTGGCTGCCGGTGCAGAGGTAGAGCACCTTGTCGTCCGGGAAGTAGCCGGCTTCCGCGTCGCTGACGAACGGCTGCACATCGGTGAGCAGCCCCACCGAGCGCGCCGCGGCCGACATGCGGTGCATGGAGCGGCCGAGGAGGCACACGCGCCGGTCGTTCGCCTCCGCCGCGCGGATCACGCTGTCCATGCGCGCGACGTTGGAGGCGAAGCAGCCTACCGCCACCTTGCCCTTCAAGGGCGCGATCACCTTGGAGAGCGCGTCGCGCACGCTGGCCTCCGAGCCCGCGGTCCCGTCCACGAAGACATTCGTTGAATCACAAACCATGGCGAGCACCCCTTCGTCGCCAAGGCGGCGAAGCGCCCCCGCGTCGGTGGGTGCGCCGATGACGGGATCGGGATCGATCTTCCAGTCGCCCGTGTGCAGGACGACGCCCAGCGGCGTGCGGATGGCGAGTGCGTTCGGCTCCGCGGTGGAGTGCGTCATCGACACCAGCTCCACGTCGAAGGGGCCGAGCTTAACGTGGCCGCCCAGCGGCACGATCCTGATCGTCACGTCGTCGAGGATGCCCGCCTCGCGCAGCTTCTCGCGCACGAGAAAGGCGGTGAACGGCGTGGCGTAGATGGGCGCCTTGATCTGTGGCCAGAGCCACGCCACCGCGCCGATGTGATCCTCGTGCGCATGGGTGAGGAGTATGCCCTCGATCTCGCCGGCGTGCTCCTCGGCGAAGCGTGGATCGGGCAGGATGATCTCGACGCCCGGCGTGGTCTGGTCGCCGAAGGTCACGCCCATGTCCACGATGATCCAGCGCCGCTTCTGCGGCGGGCCGTAGCCGTACATGTTGAAGTTCATTCCGACCTCGCCCGAGCCGCCGAGCGGCAGGAAGACGAGTTCGTCGTTGGGGTGTGCGTTCATCGGCTCGCTAGATGGGAGTTTCGTCGGTGGATTTCGAGCAGGCCGCGCAGGGTGAGGTCGCCGTCGAAGGTGTCGATCGCCGGCGTCGCGCCCTCGAAGAGCGAGGCGACCCCGCCCGTGCCGATCACGCGCATGGGGCGGCCCCATTCGCCGCGGATGCGGCCGATCAACCCCTCGATCAGGCCGATGTAGCCCCAGAACACGCCCGACTGCATGGCTTCCACCGTGCCGCGCCCGATCACCCGGCCCGCGTCGGGGCGGCGGATGGCGATGCGCGGCAGACGCGCGGCCGCTTCGTGTAGCGCCTGCATGGAGAGGTTGATGCCCGGCGCGATCACGCCTCCCTCGAAGCCGCCGTCGGCCGCCACCACGTCGAAGGTGGTGGCCGTGCCGCTGTCGACGACGATGAGGTCACCCTCGTAGGCGGCGTGGGCGCCGATGGCGTTGACCAGCCGGTCGGCCCCCGCCTCGCTCGGCTTGTCGATGCGCACGGGTATGCCGAGCTCGGCGTTCTCGCCGATGACGAGCGGCTCCACGTGCAGGTAGCGTCGCGCCAGGTTGCGCAGGTTGAAGATCGACTGGGGCACCACGCTCGAGACGATGCAGGCGCTGAGCGCGCCGAGCTGCAGCCCGCTCATGGCCAGGAGCTGCGACAGCCACACCGCGTACTCGTCGGCGGTGCGCGAGCTCTCCGTGGCGCTGCGCCATTGAGCGATCCATCGCTCGCCGTCGTGCACGGCGAAGAGCGTGTTGGTGTTGCCCTGTTCGATGGCGAGGAGCATCAGGCCGCCCTCCCCTCGCTCGCCGGCGCGGTCGCGCGCCCAAGAGGGAACACGTCACCCGCCGTGATGCGGCGCACGCCGCCGTCGGCAAGACGCAGCCGCAGGGCTCCGTCGGGATCGAGCCCTTCCGCCACGCCACGCACCGTCTCGTGGGGCAGGCGCGCCTCGCAGGGCTCGCCGAGGTAGGCGGCGCGCGCGGTCCAGGCCCGGGCCACCGCCTCGAATCCGTCGTGGTCCCACAGCGTCATGCGCCGTGCGAACGCCTCGGCCAGGAGTTCGGCCGCGCTCTCGACCGTGGGTGCGGCCACGCCTGGACGCAGGTGCGGGGCCAGCGCCGCGGTGGGCCGCTCGGCCTCGGGCGCATGGGCGAGGTTGATCCCGATCCCCACCGCCAGCCACAGCCGCCCTTCGGGACGCGCGCCCGACTCGACCAGCACGCCCGCCGCCTTGCGCCCGTCCAGCAGGAGGTCGTTCGGCCACTTGAGCGCGAGACGGTCCTCGGAGACGAAGGCGGCCGCGGCGTCGAAGACCGCGAGCGCGGCGGTGAAGGCGATACGCGCGGCGTCCGCGGGGGCGCGCTCCGTGACGAGGAGGCAGGTCGCGGCCAAGTTGCCGGTCTCGGTCGACCAGGCGCGGCCGCGGCGCCCGCGTCCGGCCGTCTGCCGGCGCGCCACGATCCACAGCGGTCCCGCCTCTCCCGCCTCCGCCCGGCGACGCGCCTCGGCGTTGGTCGAGTCGAGCGTGTCGAAGAGCTGGAGGGGCGCGCGCTCCACTTACGGGGCGAGCTGGCCAAACGAGGCGGCCGCGAGCCGCGCCGCGGGCTCGAGCACCGGCAGGAACAGGTTGACGAGGAGGAAGGAGAAGCTCGCCGCCGCATAGCCGATGCCGGCCGCATCCTTCGGAGGCGCATCCACCACGCCGCCGGGCGCGGGGTCGAACCACATCGTCTTGATCAGCCGCAGGTAGTAGAAGGCCGCGACCACGCTCATCACCAGCGCGAACACCGCCGCCGGCCACATGGGCGTGGCCAGCGCGGCCTTGAACACGAACACCTTGCCCCAGAAGCCGGAGAACGGCGGCAGCCCCAGCGTCGAAAGCGAGAGCGCCGTCAGCGAGAGCGCCATGCCCGGCCGCTCGCGCACGAGCCCGGCGAAGTCAGACAGCTTCTCGATCGGTCGCCCGTCGCGCGAGAGCGCGGTGAGGATGGCGAAGAACCCCGTCACGTCGATGGCGTAGAGCGTCATGAAGACCAAGAGGCTCTCCACCCCCTGCTGGGTGCCCGCCGCGAGGCCCACGAGCGCATAGCCCACGTTGGCGATCGACGAGTAGGCGAGAAGTCGCTTCAGATTGGTCTGCGCGAGGCCGGCGAAGGCGCCCACCGCGGTCGAGATCACCGCTATGGCGACCACCACCTGACCCCACTGGAACGTCGCGCCGGGGAAGGCCTGGGCGGTCGCGCGGGCGAACAGCACCATGGCCGCCACCTTGGGCGCGGCGGCGATGAAGGCCACCACCGGCGTCGGCGCGCCCTCGTAGACGTCGGGCGTCCACATGTGGAAGGGCGCGGCCGCCACCTTGAAGGCCAGGCCGCAGATCAGGAACACCAAGCCGAAGATCGTCCCCGTCCCGCCCGCGCCCATGCCGCCCTGGTGCACCGCCAGCGCGATGTCGGCGAAGCGCGTGGAGCCCGCGAAGCCGTAGATGAGGCTCGCGCCGTAGAGCAGGAGCCCCGAGGAGAGCGCGCCCAGCACGAAGTACTTCAGCCCCGCCTCCGAGGCGCGCGCGTCGTCGCGGCGGAAGGCGGCCAAGACGTAGGTCGGCAGCGAGAATAGCTCCACGCCGACATAGAGCGAGATCAGGTCTCCGGCGGAGACCATCATGCCCATGCCCACCGCCGCCAGGAGGATCAGCACGGGATACTCGAAGCGCGCGCCCTTCAGGCGCGTCAGCCAGCGCTCGCCCAGGACGAGCGTCGCCGCGCTCAGGAGGTAGACCACCACCTTGGCGTAGGCGGCGGCGCTGTCGGCGACGTAGCCGCCGTTGAAGGCGATGCCGCGCGGTCCGGTCCACGCCAGCGCACCCGCGATGACGAGGAGGAGCGCCGCGGCGTTGGCCACGAGCCGCGTGGCCTTGTCGGACAGGAAGGCGCCCGCGACCAGAAGCGACAGCGCCCCCACGGTCAGGATGATCTCGGGATAGGCGAGCGCGATCGCGCCGGCGGGGAACATGGGCTCAGGCGGTCCTGGTCAATGGCCGGTCGCCGCGCGCCAGCCGTCGACCAGCCGGCCCAGCGAGGCGGCGGTGACGTCGGTCACGAAACGGGGGTACACGCCGAGCGCCAGCGTGCCGAGGATGAGGGGGGCGAAGAGCGACGTCTCGCGCCAGTCCATGTCGGTGATGGCGCCGAGCTTGGGGTTGGTCAGTTCGCCGAGGACGACCCGTCGGTAGAGCGACAGCGCGTACACCGCCGACAGGATGATGCCCGTCGTGGCCAAGACCGCCGTCCAGGTCGAGGCGCCGTAGGCTCCGGTCATGGTCAGCATCTCGCCCACGAAGCCCGAAGTGCCGGGCAGGCCGACGTTGCCCATGGTGAAGAGGAGGAAGGTCGCCGCGTACCAAGGCATGCGGTTCACCAGGCCGCCGTAGAAGGCGATCTCGCGCGTGTGCATGCGGTCGTAGACCACGCCCACGCACAGGAAGAGCGCGCCCGAGATCAGCCCGTGGCTGAGCATCTGGAACACCGCCCCCTGCTCGCCCTGTATGTTGCCGGAGAAGATGCCCATGGTCACGAAACCCATGTGCGCGACCGACGAGTAGGCGATCAGCTTCTTGATGTCGGTCTGCCGGAAGGCGACCAGCGAAGTGTAAATGATCGCGGTCACGCTCAGCGCGAAGACGAGCGGCGTGAACAGCTGGCTGGCGTTGGGGAACATGGGGATGGAGAAGCGCAGGAAGCCGTAGCCGCCCATCTTGAGGAGCACGCCCGCCAGGATCACCGATCCCGCGGTCGGCGCCTCCACGTGGGCGTCGGGCAGCCAGGTGTGCACCGGCCACATGGGCATCTTGACCGCGAACGAGGCGAAGAAGGCCAGCCACAGGAACACCTGCAGCTGCGGGGCAAACTTATAGTGCATGAGCTCGGGGATCGACGTCGTGCCCGACAGGCCCGCCATGGTCAGGATCGCCGCCAGCATCAGCACGCTCCCCAGGAGCGTGTAGAGGAAGAACTTGTAGGCCGCGTACACCCGGTTCTTGCCGCCCCAGACCCCGATAATGATAAACATCGGAATCAGGCCGAACTCGAAGAAAGCGTAGAAAAGGAGAAGGTCGAGCGCGCAGAAGACGCCGATCATCAGCGTCTCCAGGATTAGAAATGCGATCATGTACTCGACCACGCGGTCTTGGATCGAGTTCCAGCTGGCCGCGATGCAGATCGGCATCAAGAAGGCGGTGAGGAGCACGAACAGCACGGATATGCCGTCCACCCCCATCCGCCAGCTCGCGCCCGAGAACCACGGCAGGTGCTCGTTGAATTGGAAGCCGGGGTTCGACGGGTTGAAGCCCGCCACCATCACTATGGAGACGGCGAGCGTCGCCAGTGTCGTGAAGAGCGCCACCCAGCGCGCGTTGGCGCCCACCGCCGCGCTCTCGCGCCCGGCGAGCTGGCGCATGGCCAGGATCACCAGCGCGCCCAGCGTCGGCAGAAAGGTGATGAGGCTGAGGATGCCGGTCATGGGTCGCCGCTCCTCAGTGCGCCCAGGCCCAGAGGGCGAAGGAGAGCAGGCCCGCCACGCCGATCAGCATGACGAAGGCGTAGTGATAGAGGTAACCCGTCTGCAGCCGCGACAGCCCCTTGCCGGTCATGGCCGAGAGCCAGGCGAAGCCGTTGGGTCCGAGCTTGTCGATGGTGTCGCGGTCTCCGCGTATCCAGAAGAGGTCGCCCAGGGCCTTGGCGCCGCGCACGAAGACGGCCTGGTAGAGCTCGTCGAAAAACCACTTGTTGTAGATGAACTCGTAGAGCGGCCCGCGGCGCGCCGCCCACGCCGCCGCGAGGCCGGGCTTAAGCAGGTAGAGCCAGGCGGCGAACGCCAGCCCCGCCACCGTGACCACGAGCGGCGACAGGCCGACCCAGGCGGGCAGCTCCTCGCGTTGGGCGAGCACGTGGTTGGCGGGGGCGGTGAAGATCGAGCCGTTCCAGAACGCCGCCTGATGCTCGCCGATGAACCAGGGCGCGAAGGCGAAGCCGGCGGCGATCGCGCCCAGCGAGAGCACCAGGAGCGGGATCGTCATGACGAGCGGGCTCTCGTGCGGGTGCGTCCAGGCGTGCCCGTGATCGTCGTGCGGGTGGTCGTCGTGCGGGTGGGCGCTGACGTCCGGCTCGGTGTGCGTCTCCTTCTGCGCGGAGGTGGCGTGGTCGGCGGTGGCGTGCGCCGACTGCGCCTGCGTCTGGTCGGCGTGGGCGTCTCCCCAGTGCGCCGCGCCGTTGAAGGTCATGAACAGCAGGCGGAAGGAGTAGAAGCTGGTCAACGCCGCCGCCAACACGCCGATGAAGAAGGCGAAATAGCCGAAAGCCTGCGTGCCGCCCGCGGCGTAGGCGGTCTCGATGATCGCATCCTTCGAGTAGAAGCCCGCGAACCCCACGTTCAGCCCCGGCACGCCCAGCCCCGTGATGGCGATCGTGCCGATCCACATCACCGCGGTGGTGACGGGCATCCACTTGGCGACCGCACCCATGCGACGCATGTCCTGCTCGTGGTGCATGCCGTGGATCACGCTTCCCGCTCCCAGGAACAGCAGCGCCTTGAAGAAAGCGTGGGTGAACAGGTGGAACATGGCGGCCTGATAGGCGCCTATGCCCGCCGCGAAGAACATGTAGCCGAGCTGCGAGCAGGTCGAATACGCGATCACCCGCTTGATGTCGTTCTGCGCGAGCCCGACCGTCGCCGCGAACAGCGCGGTGATCGCGCCGATCAGCGTGATCATCGCGCGCGCGACCGGCGCGTGCTCGTAGAGCGGCGACAGCAGGCACACCATGTAGACGCCCGCCGTCACCATGGTGGCCGCGTGGATCAGCGCCGAGACGGGGGTCGGGCCCTCCATGGCGTCCGGCAGCCAGGTGTGCAGGAAGAATTGGGCCGACTTGCCCATGGCGCCGATAAACAGGAGCACGCCCGCGAGGTCGAGCGCGCTCCACCGCCCGCCGGCGAAGCCCCAGGTCGTCCCCGCCTTGGCGGCGAACATGGGGAAGACCTCGGCGAAGCGGATGCTGCCAAACATCCAGAACACCGTCATGATGCCTAGCGCGAAGCCGAAATCGCCCACCCGGTTGACCACGAACGCCTTGATGGAGGCGGCGTTGGCGGTCGGCTTCTTGAACCAGAAGCCGATCAGGAGATAGCTCGCCAGCCCCACCCCCTCCCAGCCGAAAAACAGTTGCATGAAGTCGGCCGCCGTCACCAGCATCAGCATGGCGAAGGTGAACAGCGACAGGTAGGCGAAGAACCGCGGGCGGCTGTCGTCCTCGGCCATGTAGCCCCACGAGTACACGTGGACGAGCGACGACACCGTCGTCACCACGATCAGCATCACCGCCGACAGAGTGTCGAGCCGCGCCGACCAGGCGGAGCGGAAGCCGCCAACGTCGATGAAGGGCAGGAACTCGACCACGTGGTGGCCGGACCAGGGGCCGCCGAACGCCGTCAGCGCGAACGTGCCCCAGGCGAGACCGCACGAGGTGATCAGGAGCCCCGTGGTCAGGCACTGGCTGGCGAAGTCGCCGATGCGCCGGCCGACGAGGCCGGCGACAGCCGCACCCAGGAGCGGCGCGAAGATCAGAATAGCGAGGGGGAGTTCCAAGGTGCGGCTCAGCCCTTGAGCAGGTCGGCTTCGTCAACCGAGATATCGCCCCGGTTGCGAAAGAAGGTCACGAGGATAGCGAGGCCCACCGCGGCTTCCGCAGCAGCGACGGTCAGCACGAACATGGCGAAGATCTGACCCACCACGTCGTGCAGGAACACGGAGAAAGCGACAAGGTTGATGTTCACGGCCAAGAGGATCAGCTCGATCGCCATCAAGATCACGATGATGTTGCGTCGGTTCACGAAAATGCCCAGCACGCCAATGGTGAACAGTATGGCCGCCACCGTCAGGTAGTGGGGCAGGCCGACGCCGTATCCGTCCGTCATGCGTCGATCCCCTCGCCCACGTTGACCTTGACGATCGCCATGCCCGTCTGCGGCGTACGCGCGACCTGGGCCGCCATGGTCTGGCGCTTCTGCCCCGGCTGGTGGCGCAGCGTCAGCACGATCGCGCCGATCATGGCGACCAGCAGCACGAGCCCCGCCGCCTGGAAGAAGTACACGTAGTCGGTGTAGAGCACGCGCCCGATCGCCTCGGCGTTGGTGACGCCGTGCTGCACGCCGTTGGGACCGCCGGGGTGGGGCTGCAGCCGCCGGCCGCGATCAGCCACCGCGGTCGCCACCAGGATCATCTCGGCCAGCAGGAAGGCCGCGATCGCGCCCCCGATGGGGAGATAGCGCGCGAAGCCCGATCGCAGCCGACCGAAGTCGACGTCCAGCATCATTACGACGAACAGGAACAGGACGGCGACCGCGCCGACGTAGACCACCACCAAGAGCATGGCGAGGAACTCGGCCCCCAGGAGCACGAACAGGCCGGCCGCGGTGAAGAAGGTCAGGATCAGAAACAGCACCGAGTGCACGGGGTTGCGCTGCGTCACCACCGAGGCGGCGGAGCCGATCATCACCACGCTCAGGAGATAGAAGGCGAACGCCTGCATCGACTGTTTTCGGATCCCGTGATCTTGGCGCGGCGAGCTGCGCCGCCCCGCCGGAGGTCGCCGTTCCCGGCGGGAATCGACGCGCCCGCTCCCTTAGCGGTAGGGCGCGTCCAGTTCCAGGTTCTTGGCAATCTCGCGCTCCCACCGGTCGCCGTTCGCGAGCAGGCGCTCCTTGTCGTAGAAGAGCTCCTCGCGGGTCTCGGTAGAGAACTCGAAGTTCGGCCCCTCCACGATCGCGTCCACCGGGCAGGCCTCCTGGCAGTAGCCGCAGTAGATGCACTTGGTCATGTCGATGTCGTAGCGCGTGGTGCGGCGGCTGCCGTCGGCGCGCGGCTCGGCGTCGATGGTGATGGCCCAGGCTGGGCAGACCGCCTCGCACAGCTTGCAGGCGATGCAGCGCTCCTCGCCGTTGGGATATCGGCGCAACGCGTGCTCGCCGCGGAAGCGCGGGCTGAGCGGGCCCTTCTCGTAGGGATAGTTGATCGTCGCCTTGGGCTTCAGCATGTACTTCATCGCGAGCCCGAAGGCTCCGGCGAAGTCCAGCAGCGCCGCGCCCTTGGCGGCCTGTGCGATACGGGCTCCGAGAGCCATGACGAACTCCTAGCGCCTTAGCCGACGAACACGCGCCAGCCGGCGACGATGACGACGCAGATCAGCGAGGTGGGCAGGAAGATCTTCCAGCCCAGCCGCATCAGCTGGTCGTAGCGGTAGCGGGGAACGATCGCCTTGGCCATGGCGATCATGAAGAACCAGAACACGACCTTGATCGCGAACCACAGGAAGCCGTGGAAGCTGCGGATGAACGAGGGTGCGTGGTCGAGGAAGCCGGTCGGGTAAGGCGCCTGCCAGCCTCCGAAGAAGAGGATCGAGATCATCGCACACATCAGAACGATGTTGGCGTACTCGCCAATCATGAAGAGGAGGTACGGCGTCGAGCTGTACTCGACCTGGTAGCCCGCCACGAGCTCGCTCTCCGCCTCCGGCAAGTCGAATGGCGGGCGGTTCGTCTCGGCGAGCGCCGAGATATAGAATACCCACATCATCGGGATCATGACCAGCGCCAGCGGCAGATTGCGCAGGCCCCCTCCCCCCAAGACGTTCCAGTTCCAGAAGCCGCCGCCCTGGTGCGCCACGATGGTCTGCAGGTTCATCGATCCGCACAGCAAGACGACGTTGATGATCACGAGCCCGATCGAGACCTCGTAGCTCACCATCTGCGCCGCCGAGCGGAGCCCGCCCAGGAACGGGTACTTCGAGTTCGACGCCCAGCCGCCCATGATGATGCCGTAGACACCGAGCGAACTCACGCCGAGGAGGTACAGGATGCCGACGTTGATGTTCGACACCACCCAGCCCGGCGCCACCGGCACCACCGCCCAGCCGATGAAGGCCAGGACGAAGCTCATCATCGGCGCCAGGAGGAAGACGAACTTGTCCGCCCCCGCAGGAATGGTGATCTCCTTCAGCATGAACTTGCCGAAGTCCGCAAAGGACTGCATCAGCCCGAACGGGCCCACCACGTTGGGGCCCTTGCGCATCTGAACGCCCGCCCAAATCTTGCGGTCCGCCAGGAGCAGGAAGGCGAGGCTGACGAGCACGCCGACCACGATCAGGAGGATCTGGCCGATCGTCAGCAACGTCCAGCCGACGGGTGTGCTCCAGGGGTTCACGCGCTCACTCCGCCGCCATGAGCGGCCGGCCGGCGTTGGCGACCACCGCCGAGCACTCGGCCATGGTCACGCTTGCGCGGGCGATCGGGTTGGTCAGGTAGTAATCGGTCACCGGGCTTGTGAACGGCGCGTCCAGGAGCTCGCCGCCGGCCGGGAAGGCGGCGCGCAGGTCGAAGCCCGCGGCGGTGGAAGCGCCCGGGGCATAGCCGAATTGGCCGAAGCTCGGGTGCTCAGTGATCAGCCGCTCGCGCAGTTCGTCGATGGTGTCATAGGGCAGGGTACCGCCGAGCTCGGCGGAGAGCGCGCGGAACACCGCCCAGTCCTCCTTGGCCTCGCCCTTCGGGAAGATCGACCGCTGCGCGCGCTGCACCCGCCCCTCGGTGTTGACGTAGAGCCCAGGCTTCTCGGTGTAGGCGGCGCCCGGCAGGATGAGGTCCGCCCGGTTGGCGCCCGCGTCACCATGGTGGCCGAGGTAGATCACGAAGGCGCGGCCGAGCCGGCGCGTGTCGATCTCATCGGCGCCCATCAGGACCACGAGGTCGAGCTCGCCCGCCGCGGCGCCCGCCAGCATGCCCTCGACGTCGCGGCCGCCCGCCCGCGGCGTGAAGCCGAGGTCGAGGCCGCCCACGCGGCTGGCGGCGGTGTGCAGCACGTTCCACCCGTTCCAGCCGTCGCGGACGAGGCCCGGGTGCAGTCCGGCGGCCAAGGCCGCGACCGCGGCGCCGTCGGGCCGGGCCAGCGCGCCCGCGCCCACCAGGACCATCGGCCGCTCGGCGGCGGCGAAAGCGCGGCCGAAGTCGGTCTCGCCCAGGCGCCGCAGCGAGGGCGCGCCCGCGCCCAGGTGGTCGTAGCCGTAGGTCAGCTCCGCCGCCTCGCCCACCAGGCCCACGCGCAGCTTGTTCTGCGCCCAGCTCTTGCGGATGCGCTGGTTGAGGATAGGGGCTTCGCGCCGCGGATTGCTCCCCACGATCAGGAGCGCGTCCGCCTGCTCCACGCCCGCGAGCGTCGAGTTGAATAGCCAGCTCTCGCGAGGGCCGGCACCCAGCTTCATCCCGTCCTGCCGGCAGTCGAGACTCTTCACGCCCAGGCCCGTGAAGAGGTCGAGCGCGGCCTTCATCTGCTCGACGTCGACGAGGTCGCCCGCGATCACGCCCATGCGCTCCGGCGCGGTGGCGCGCAGGCGCTCGGCTGTGGCCGCCAGCGCCTGCGCCCAGGTCGCGGGCTGAAGGCGCCCGTCGACCCGGATGTAGGGCCGGTCGAGCCGCTGGCGCAGGAGGCCGTCGACGGCGTGGCGGCTCTTGTCGGCCAGCCACTCCTCGTTGATCGCCTCGTTAAGCCGGGGCTGGATGCGCATCACCTCCGGGCCCTTGGCGTCCACGCGGATCGCCGAGCCCAGCGCGTCGTGCACGTCCACGCTCTCGGTCTTCTTTAGCTCCCAGGGCCGCGCGTTGAAGGCGTAGGGCCGCGAGGTGAGCGCGCCCACGGGGCAGACGTCGACCAAGTTGCCGGAAAGCTCGCTCGTCACCGCGTGCTCGAGATAGGTGGTGATCTCGGCGTCCTCGCCGCGGCTGATCATGCCGATCTGCGGCACGCCCGCGACCTCCTGGGCGAAGCGGACGCAGCGCGTGCATTGGATGCACCGCGTCATCACCGTCTTGATCAGCGGGCCCATGTACTTCTCTTCGACGGCGCGCTTGTTCTCGAGATAGCGCGTGTCGTCGCGGCCGAAGCCCAGCGCCTGGTCCTGCAGGTCGCACTCGCCGCCCTGGTCGCAGATCGGGCAGTCGAGCGGGTGGTTGATGAGGAGGAACTCCATCACCCCCTCGCGCGCCTTCTTCACCATGGCGGTGTTGGTGAAGATCTCCTGGCCGTCGGCGGCCGGGAGCGCGCAGCTGGCCTGCGGCTTGGGCGGACCGGGCTTCACTTCGACCAGGCACATGCGGCAGTTGCCGGCGATGGACAGCCGCTCGTGATAGCAGAAGCGCGGGATCTCCTCCCCCGCGCGCTCCGCCACCTGCAGCACCGTCATGCCGGGCTCGAACTCGACGGCGACGCCGTTGACCTTGGCTGAAGGCATGGACGCTTACTCCGCCGCCATGAGCGCGGCGCCTTGCACGTGGAGCGGGCCGGTGCGGTAGCTGGCGATGCGCTCCTCCACCTCGTGGCGGAAGTGGCGGAAGAGGCCCTGGATTGGCCAGGCGGCCGCATCGCCCAGCGCGCAGATGGTGTGGCCCTCGACCTGGGTCGTGACGTTGAGGAGCGTGTCGATTTCACGCGCCTCGGCCTCGCCGCGGGCCATGCGCTCCATCACCCGCCACATCCAGCCCGTGCCTTCGCGGCAGGGCGTGCACTGGCCGCAGCTCTCGTGCTTGTAGAAATAGGAAATGCGAGCGATGGCGCGCACGAGGTCGGTGGACTTGTCCATCACCATCACCGCCGCGGTGCCCAGGCCCGACTTCAGGTCGCGTAAGGAGTCGAAGTCCATCAGCGCGGTCTCGCACTGCTCGGCCGGGATCATCGGCACCGACGAGCCGCCGGGGATGATCGCCTTGAGCTCACCCCAGCCGCCGCGCACGCCGCCGCAGTGATCCTCGATCAACTGGCGCAGAGGGATGCTCATCACCTCCTCGACGTTGCAGGGCTTCTCGACGTGGCCGGAGACGCACATCAGCTTGGTGCCGGCGTTGTTTGGCCGGCCGAAGCCCGCGAACCAACCGGCGCCCCGGCGAAAGATCGTGCCCACCGCCGCGATCGACTCGACGTTGTTGACCGTCGTGGGGCAGCCATAGAGCCCCGAGCCCGCGGGGAACGGCGGCTTCAGCCGCGGCTGGCCCTTCTTGCCCTCCAGGCTCTCCAGGAGCGCAGTCTCCTCGCCGCATATGTAGGCGCCGGCGCCATGGTGGATGAAGACGTCGAAATCCCAGCCGTGGACGTTGTCGCGCCCGATCAGGCGAGCCTCGTAGGCCTCCTTGACGGCGGCCTCCATGACGTCGCGCTCGTGGACGTACTCACCGCGCAGGTAGATGTAGCAGGCGTGCGCCTGCATGGCGAAGGACGCGATGAGGCAGCCTTCGATCAGGAGATGCGGATCGTGCCGCATGATCTCCCGATCCTTGCAGGTGCCAGGCTCGCTCTCGTCGGCGTTGACCACGAGGTAGTGCGGCCGGTCCTTCACTTCCTTGGGCATGAAGCTCCACTTCAGCCCGGTGTTGAAGCCCGCGCCGCCGCGGCCGCGCATGCCCGACGCCTTCATCTGGTCGATGATCCACGGCCGCCCGGCGCCCAGGATGTCGCCCACGCCGTTCCAGCAGCCGCGCGCACGGGCCCCCTCCAGCCTCCAGTCGTGGAAGCCGTAGAGGTTGGTGAAGATACGGTCCTTGTCTTCGAGAATTCCGGGCATGGTCAGGCCTTGGGGCGCTTGAGCGCATACGCCAGCGCCGCCGCCGGGGCGAGTGCGAACGCCACGCAATGGGGGTGTATCAAGCCGCCGGCTCCGGTTCGGGCTGGGGCAGGTTTGGAATGGTGAACGGCTTTGCGCGGCTGCCGTCGTAGAGCGCGGGATCGGAAAGCGTCAGCACCCCCCCCTGGGGCTCAGAGCTGCGCCGGCCGACCTGGCTTCCCGGGGCGGGCGTCTTGCCCGCGCGGAAGTCCTGCAGGATCCGCGCGAGCGAGTCGGGCGTCAGGTCCTCGTAGTAGAGGTCGTTGATCTGGGCCATGGGCGCATTGCAGCAGGCGCCCAGGCACTCGACCTCCTGCCAGGTGAAGAGGCCGTCCTTCGACAGGTGATCCTTCGGCCCGATCACCTCGCGGCAGAGGTCCATCAGTTCACCCGCGCCGCGGATCATGCAGGGCGTCGTGCCGCACACCTGTACGAGCGCCGCACGGCCCACCGGCTCCAGCATGAACATGGTGTAGAACGTCGCGACCTCCAGCACCCGGATGACAGGCATGGCGAGGAGCTCGGCCACGGCGCGCACCGCGGGCTCGCTGATCCAGCCCTCCTGCTTCTGCACGAGCCACAGCGCCGGGATGGAGGCGGACTGCTGGCGTCCGGGCGGATATTTCGAGATCCACCAGTCCACCTGCGCGCGCGTCTCCGGCGTGAAGGCGAAGGACGCAGGCTGGACCTCGGGCGGCGCGAGACGACGGACGCTCAACGGTCAATCTCTCCGAAGACGATGTCGAGCGAGCCTAGAATGGCGGAGACGTCGGCCAGCATGTGGCCGCGGTTCATCCAGTCCATCGCCTCAAGGTGTGGGAAGCCCGGCGCGCGGATCTTGCAGCGGTACGGCTTGTTCGTACCGTCGCTCACGAGATAGACGCCGAACTCGCCCTTGGGCGCCTCCACGCAGGCGTAGACCTCGCCGGGCGGCGTGTGGAAGCCTTCTGTATAAAGCTTGAAGTGGTGGATGAGCGCCTCCATCGAGCGCTTCATGTCGGCGCGGCGCGGCGGCGCGGCCTTGCCATTTTCCGTTAGCACCGGACCCGGCGTCTTCTGGATGCGCTCCAGACACTGCTCCATGATGCGGATCGACTGGCGCATCTCCTCCACGCGGCAGAGGTAGCGGTCGTAGCAGTCGCCGTTCTTGCCGACGGGGATGTCGAAGTCCATCTCAGCATAGCAGTCGTAGGGCTGCGATTTGCGCAGGTCCCACGCTACGTCAGAGCCGCGCAACATCACGCCGGTGAAGCCGCGCGCCACAGCCTCCTCCTTCGAAACAACGCCGATGTCGACGTTGCGAGCCTTGAAGATGCGGTTGCCGGTGATCAGCGTCTCGATGTCGTCCAGCTTGCCGGGGAACTGCTTGCACCAGTCCACCAGGTCGCGGACCAGGTCTTCCGGCAGGTCCTGGTGCACGCCGCCCGGTCGGAAGTAGTTGGCGTGGAGCCGCGCGCCGGACGCGCGCTCGTAGAAGATCATCAGCTTCTCGCGCTCCTCGAACCCCCACAGCGGCGGGGTGAGCGCGCCCACGTCCATCGCCTGGGTAGTCACGTTGAGGAGGTGGGAAAGGATGCGGCCGATCTCGCAGTAGAGCGTGCGAATCAGCTGGCCGCGGATGGGCACGTCCAGGCCCAGGAGCTTCTCGAGGGCGAGCACATAGGCGTGCTCCTGGTTCATCGGCGCCACGTAGTCGAGGCGATCGAAATACGGGATCGTCTGGAGGTAGGTGCGCGACTCCATGAGCTTCTCGGTGCCGCGGTGCAGGAGGCCGATGTGCGGGTCCACCCGCTCCACCACCTCGCCGTCGAGCTCCAAGACGAGGCGCAGCACGCCGTGCGCGGCCGGGTGCTGGGGGCCGAAGTTGATGGAGAAGGGGCGGACCTCCTTCTCCTCGCCGGGCGGCGCAATGGTGGCCAGCCCGCCCGCGGACGCGTCGTCAGCCATGGGACACCTTCTCGTCGCGATCGATCACGGGCGGCTTGGCGTCGGGCGTGTCGCCGCGCTCATCGCCGGGCAGCACGTAGGCGTAGCCCGTGCCGGGCTTGTTCAGGTGGTCGCCTTCCCAGGGAGAAAGGAAGTCGAATGCGCGGAACTCCTGCGGCAGCTTGACCGGCTCGTAGACGACCCGCTTCAGCGCCTCGTCGTAGCGGACCTCGGTGTAGCCGGTCATCGGGAAGTCCTTCCGCAGCGGATGGCCGTGGAAGCCGTAGTCGGTGAGGATGCGGCGCAGGTCAGGATGTCCGTCAAAGAAGATTCCGAACATGTCGAACGCCTCGCGTTCGTACCAGTCGGCGTTCGGGAAGACCGAGGTGACGGACGGCACGGGCGTGTCCTCGTCGGTCAGGATCTTCACCCGGATGCGCGCATTCAGCTTGAGCGACAGAAGGTGGTAGACCACGTCGAAACGCCGATCGCGCTCGGGATAGTCGGCCCCGCACAGGTCGATCAGCTGGACGAAGCGGTAGTTGGCGTTGTCGCGCAGGGTGGTCAGCAGCTCGACGATGCGCGGGGGGGACACCACCACCGTCAGCTCGTCGAAGGCCACGTGGGCGGAGACGATCGCCCCCGCGGCGTCGGCCACCACGCCCTGCGCGAGCGCGTTCAGCCGCTCTACAGGCAGGAGCGGCGGGCGCACCGCCGTTTCGCCCGCCCCGCCCGGGGCGACCTGCGGCGTGTCGATCGGCTGGCTCATCGGTCGATGGTGCTCGTGCGGCGGATCTTTTTCTGCAGGAGCAAGAGGCCGTACAACAACGCCTCCGCCGTCGGCGGGCAGCCCGGCACGTAGACGTCGACCGGCACCACCCGGTCGCAGCCGCGCACCACGCTGTAGCTGTAGTGGTAGTACCCGCCCCCGTTGGCGCACGAACCCATGGAGAGCACGTAGCGCGGCTCGGGCATCTGGTCGTAGACCTTGCGCAGCGCCGGAGCCATCTTGTTGGTCAGTGTGCCGGCAACGATCATCAGGTCGCTCTGCCGCGGCGAGGCGCGCGGCGCCATGCCGAAGCGCTCGGCGTCGTAGCGCGGCATTGAGGTGTGCATCATCTCCACCGCGCAGCAAGCCAGGCCGAAGGTCATCCACATGAGCGAGCCCGTGCGCGCCCAGCCGATCGCGTCGTCGAGCGCGGTCGTGATGAAGCCCTTGTCCGTCACGTCCGCCGACAGCCGGTCGAAGGCCGGGTCGTGCACGCGCGGGTCGTAACCTTCGACGCTGACACGGGCGGCCGTGCCGAACGGCATAGCGTCTCCCGTGGTGGGCGTGAGCCCCTCGGCGGGGCGCGTCAGTATGGGCGAGGTCACTCCCATTCGAGCGCTCCCTTCTTCCATTCGTAGATGAAGCCGACCGTCAGTACGCCGAGGAAGACCATCATCGACCAGAACGCGAACACCTGCGTCTCATGCGGGAGCTTCAGGAGCGCCACTCCCCAAGGAAACAGGAAGGCCACCTCGAGATCGAAGATAATGAACAGGATCGACACCAGGTAGAAGCGCACATCGAACTTCATACGCGCGTCGTCAAAGGCGTTGAAGCCGCATTCGTATGCCGAGATCTTCTCCGGATCGGGATGGCTGGGCGCAAGAACCCAGGCGAGCCCGATGAAGACGAGGCCGAGAACCACCGCCACGCCCAGGAAGATGATGATCGGTAGGTAGTCCAGCAGGAAGGCGGTCATGCCACGCTCATATGGGAATCGGCGGCTTTTACCCAGCGCGGCCGTGAGGCGAAAGGTGCTCGGACGCGCTTTTCCGGGCGATGTCCGCTCGCTTGACGGGCCCCCTCACCCCGCCTATTCCACGCTCCTCGCCGCGCCGGGCTCCGGTCTCCGCGGCGGAGCCCACGCGGGTGTAGCTCAGTTGGTTAGAGCGCCGGCCTGTCACGCCGGAGGTCGCGGGTTCGAGCCCCGTCACTCGCGCCATCTTTCGGTGTTGCCGTTCTCCGTCCGCCCCGGCTAGAGCCGGGATCGTTGCGGAGTTTAGATGGCCGACTTCGTCTTCACCACTTTCGAATTCGGCGGCCACGTCACCCCGGCGCTGGCCACCGCCAGTCGCCTGCAGGCGCGCGGGCACGACGTCCTGGTGGTGAGCGACGAGGCCACCCGTCCGGAGGCGCAGGGCTTCGGCCTGCCCTTCCAGCCCTGGCGCACCGCGCCCAACCGCCCCGACAAGCGCCTGGAGAACGAGCCGCTGCGGGACTGGGAGGCCGAGACCCCGGCCGAGGTCGTCGCCATGCTGCTGGAGCGCCTCATGACGGGACGCGCCGCCGCCTACGCCGCCGACACCCGCCATCTTCTGCGCGACCGTCCACAGGCGGTGGTGGTGAGCCAGGAGCTCCTGCTCGGCTGCATGATGGCCGCCGAGGCGCAGGGCGCGCGGCTGGCGCTTCACACCGCCAACGTCTGGCCGCTGCCGACGTTGGACGGGGTGCCGCCGTTCGGTCCAGGGCTCGCCCCGCCGGTGACGGAAGAGGAGCGCGCGTTCCAGGACCTCATCAGGGTCGCCAGCCGGTCGCTCTACGACGGCGGGCTGCCCGCCCTCAACGCCGCGCGAGCGTCGAACGACTTGGCTCCGCTCGCGCACACGCTCGACCAGATCGATGCCGCCGACCTCATCCTGCTGTCGGCCGCGCAGGCCTACGACTTCGCGCCCGCGGGGGGCCTGCCCACACCCTTCGTCTACGCTGGGCCGCAGGCGCGCGTGCCGGCGTGGGCTGCGCCCTGGCGCTCGCCCTGGGCGCCGGGCGACCCGCGCCCGCTGGTGCTCGTCTCCTTCTCGACGCTCTACCAGGCGCAGGAGCCGGTGATTCGGCGCGTGATCGCCGCGATCGCCTCCTTGCCCGTCCGCGGCGTGGTGACGCTCGGCCCACAGCTCGATCCTGCCGAGTTCGAAAATCCGGCTGAGAACGTGCATGTGATCGCGAGCGCCAGTCACGACGCGCTGATGCCGGAACTGGCCGCCATGGTGACCCACGCGGGACACGGCTCGGCGATCCGCCCCGTGCTGCACGGCGTGCCGCTGCTGTGCGTGCCCATGGGTCGCGACCAGCCCGACAATGCGGCGCGGATCGTCGCCCGCGGCGCGGGCCTGCGGCTCGCGGCCGACGCTTCGGTGGAGAGCCTCAGCGCGGCCGTGATGCGCCTCGTCTCCGAGCCCGGCTTCCGACATGCCGCCAAGAGCTGGGGTGCGGCCATTCGGGCGGAGGTCGCGGCCGAGGGGGATGTCGCGGTGCGAAGTCTCGAGGCGCTGGCGCGAGGGCGCCCGCCGCTCCGCACCCAGGCGTAAGAAGATGGAGCCGCCCCGGGCGTCCTGGAGCGGCTCCGCCTTCAATCTGGTGGGCGGCGAGGGGATCGAACCCCCGACCCGCTCCGTGTAAAGGAGCCGCTCTACCGCTGAGCTAGCCGCCCGTAGCCGCCCGCCGGGGCCGGCCCGCGGCTCAGGACCTTACTGGACCGCGGATTTCAGCCCTTCGCCGGGGCGGAACTTGACCGCCTTGGACGCGGCGCGTTCGACCGTCTCGCCCGTGCGGGGGTTGCGCGCCGTACCTGCCGGCCGGTCCACCGCGACGAAGTTGCCGAAGCCTACGATCCGCACGTCAGTCCCCGACTTCAGGGATTCGGTGACGGTCTCGATGAAAGCGTCAAGCGCCTTGCCGGCCTGCTTCTTCTCCAGGTCGGACTTCTCGGCGATCGCCTGCACCAGCTCGGCCTTCGTCATGGGCGCCATCTCCTGATCGTTCTTGTGGGGGCGGCCATTCCGTACGGCCCCCTACCCCCTGGAGCGGCACTGTGGACCGGCTCGCGCATGCCGTCAAAGCCAAGGCGGCGCGGGGTCGCCCCCGCGCCGCCTTAACTTGCGTTACTCCGTCAGATCAGTGCGCGCGGGTGGGCGAGGTCCCCTCGTCGAGGTCGTCCACCGAGGCGGCGGGAAGTGTCGCGGCGCGTTCGGCGTCGTCCTCCTCCGTCCACGCGATGGGGGTCAGGGGGCCGGTCAGGGCCCACTTTAGCACCTCGTCCATGTGGCTGACCGGCACGATCTTCAGATGCGCCTTCACCGTCTCCGGCACATCGGCCAAGTCCTTCTCGTTCTCCTGCGGGATGAGCACCGTGGTCACGCCCGAGCGGAGCGCGGCGAGGAGCTTCTCCTTCAAGCCCCCAATCGCGGTGACGCGGCCGCGCAGGGTGACCTCGCCGGTCATGGCGAGCTCCTTGCGGATCGGGACGCCCGTCAGTACCGACACGATGGCCGTAGCCATGGCCGCACCGGCCGAAGGGCCGTCCTTGGGGGTTGCGCCGTCCGGCACGTGGACGTGCACGTCGGTGCGATCGAACAGGGTGGGCTTGATGCCAAAGGCCGGCGAACGCGCCCGCACGTAGGAGTGCGCGGCCGAGATCGACTCCTTCATCACCTCCTTGAGGTTGCCGGTCACGGTCATGCGACCCTTGCCCGGCATCTTCACCGCCTCGATGGTCAGGATGTCGCCACCGAACTCGGTCCAGGCCAGGCCCGTAACGATGCCCTTCTGGTCCTCCTCGTCGGTCTCGCCGTAGCGGTACTTGCGAACGCCGGCGTACTTGGCGAGCCGCTCCTCATCGACGGTGAACGACGCGACCTGTTCGCGCGCGAGGTCGCGCACGGCCTTGCGGGCGAGATTCCCGAGCTCGCGCTCCAGATTCCGCACGCCAGCCTCACGCGTGTAGTAGCGGATCAGGTCGCGGATGGCGGCGTCCGGAACGTCGAGTTCGCCCTCCTTGAGCCCGTTGTCCTTGATCACCTTGGGCAGGACGTGGCGCTTGGCGATCTCGACCTTTTCGTCTTCGGTGTAGCCGGCGATGCGGATCACCTCCATGCGGTCCAAGAGCGGCTGGGGCATGTTGAGCGAGTTGGCCGTGGTCACAAACATCACGCTCGACAGGTCGTAGTCGACCTCGAGATAGTGGTCGCCGAAGGTGTTGTTCTGCGCCGGGTCGAGCACCTCCAGCAGCGCCGACGACGGGTCGCCGCGCCAGTCGGCCCCCAGCTTGTCGATCTCGTCCAAGAGGAAGAAGGGGTTGGTCGCCTTCACCTTCTTCATCGACTGGATCACCTTGCCGGGCATGGAGCCGATGTAGGTGCGCCGGTGGCCGCGGATCTCGGCCTCGTCGCGCACGCCGCCGAGCGACAGGCGCGCGAACTCGCGACCCGTAGCCTTGGCGATCGAGCGGCCGAGCGAGGTCTTGCCGACGCCGGGCGGCCCCACGAGGCACAGGATCGGCCCCTTGTTGTTCCCCGTGCGCGCCTGCACCGCGAGGTACTCGAGGATGCGCTCCTTCACCTTCTCCAGGCCATAGTGGTCCTCGTCGAGGATGCGCTCGGCCTCGGCCAGGTCGATCGGCTTGGCCTTGGCCTTGCCCCACGGGATCGACAGCAGCCAGTCGAGGTAGTTTCGCACGACCGTCGATTCGGCCGACATCGGGCTCATGTTCTTGAGCTTCTTCAGCTCACCCTCGGCCTTCGTGCGGGCCTCCTTGGAGAGCTTGGTCTTCTTGATTCGCTTCTCCAGCTCGATCATCTCGTCGCGCTGGTCGTCCTGTTCGCCCAGCTCGCGCTGGATTGCCTTCATCTGCTCGTTGAGGTAGTACTCGCGCTGCGTCTTCTCCATCTGGCGCTTCACGCGCGAGCGGATCTTTTTCTCCACCTGCAGCACGCTGATCTCGCCCTCCATCAGGGCGTAGACTCGCTCCAGCCGCTTCGCGACGTTGAAGATCTCGAGGAGCTGCTGCTTGTCGCTGATCTTCACCGAGAGGTGGGCGGCGATCGAGTCGGCGAGCTTGCCGGGCTCGGCGATCTGCGGGATCGACGCCAGAGCCTCGGGCGGCACCTTCTTGTTGAGCTTCACATAGTTTTCGAAGTGCTCGACGACCGCGCGGCTCAGCGCGGCGGCTTCCTCGGCCCCGTCGCCTTCCTCTTCCAGCGTGGCGCATTCGGCTTGGAAGAAGTCGCTCTCGCCGGTGAAGCGCAAGAGCGCCGCCCGGCTCTCGCCCTCGACCAGGACCTTCACCGTGCCGTCGGGTAGCTTCAGGAGCTGCAGCACCTTGGCGACCACGCCCACGTCGTAGATGTCGCCCGGCACGGGCTCGTCGTCGGCGGAGTTCTTCTGGGTGGCGAGGAGGATCTGCTTGTCGCCGCGCATCCCTTCCTCGAGCGCCTTGACGCTCTTCTCGCGCCCGACGAACAGCGGCACGACCATGTGGGGGAACACCACGATGTCCCGCAGCGGCAGCACGGGCAGGGTGCGGACTTCACTCATAACGGACTCTCCTGGGAGGCGCCGGTTGCACGACCGCCTCCGGGTGGACGCTCCGCCCTCCCCGCCGCCTTCTGCCTGCGGGGTGGCGTCTCGCCCGGGCCGCCCCCGAGATTCGGCAGGCGGCGCTGGGTTCGGAGCGATATTTGGCCCCTGTCACAGGAGGTTCAAGCGGAACGGCTGGAGGGCGGCCAAGGGCCGCGGACGCGCCCCGCCTCCGCGCATCGGCGCCTCAGCCGCAGGCGGGGCGCGCCGTTCAGGCCGCGAGCGCCACCTTGGCGAGCTGGCCGGCGATCTTCTCCGCCGCGGCCAGCCGCGTCTCCGGCGTCTCGAACTCGCCCTTGACCACGACCTTGTGGTCCGGCCGCACGCGCCAGTCGCTCGAGCGCTTCTGGACGAACTGCACCAGGCCCGCGGGGTTGGCGAAGGCGTCGTTGCGGAAGGCGACCACCACGCCCTTCGGCCCCGCGTCAATCTTGGCGATGCCCGCTTGGCGGCACAGCCCCTTGATGCCCACCACCTTGAGAAGCTGGTCGGCCTCGGACGGCAGCGGTCCGAAGCGGTCGATCAGCTCGGCCGCCAGCGCCTCGCGATCCTCCGGGCGCTCGGCCTCGGAGAGGCGCCGGTAGATGGAGAGCCTGACGCCCAGGTCGGGCACGTAGTCGTCGGGGATGAGCACGGCCGCGCCCGCGTTGATCTGCGGCGACCAGGCGCGCGCCTCGGCTGCGCGGCGGCCTTCGGCGCCTTCCTTCCTCGCGTTCACCGCGTCCTCCAGCATCTGCTGGTAGAGCTCGACGCCGACGTCGCGGATGTGGCCCGACTGCTCGTCGCCCAGGAGGTTGCCGCCGCCGCGGATGTCGAGGTCGTGGGAAGCGAGCTGGAAGCCCGCGCCCAGGCTGTCGAGGCTCTGCAGCACGCCAAGCCGCTTCTCCGCTGCGGGCGTCAGCGCCTTGTCGACCGGCGTGGTCAAATAGGCGTAGGCGCGCGCCTTGGAGCGGCCCACGCGCCCGCGCAGCTGGTAGAGCTGCGACAGACCGAACATGTCGGCGCGGTGCACCACGAGCGTGTTGGCCGCGGGGATGTCGAGCCCGGACTCCACGATGGTGGTGGCCAGGAGCACGTCGTAGCGCCCTTCGTAGAAGGCGGTCATCACCTCCTCGAGCTGGGTCGGGCTCATCTGGCCGTGGCCCACCACGAAGGAGACCTCGGGCGCCTGCTCTCGCAGGAGCTTCTCCATCGCGGGCAGGTCCTTGATGCGGGGAACCACCACATAAGCCTGGCCGCCGCGGTACTTCTCGCGCAGCAGGGCCTCGCGGATGGTGATGGGCTCCTCCTCCATCACGTAGGTCCGCACCGCCAGGCGATCGACCGGCGGCGTGGCGATGATCGACATCTCGCGGATGCCGGAAAGCGCCATCTGCAGGGTGCGCGGGATCGGCGTGGCGGTCAGCGTCAGCATGTGCACGTCGGCGCGGAACTCCTTCAGCCGCTCCTTGTGCTTGACGCCGAAGTGCTGCTCCTCGTCCACGATCACCATGCCGAGGTCCTTGAAGCCGACCTGGCTGGAGAGGAGGGCGTGGGTGCCCACCACCACCTCGATCTCGCCGGTCTTCAGCTGGTCGCGCGTCTGGGCGGCCTCCTTGGCGGGCACCATGCGCGACAGCTGGCGCACCTTGATCGGCCAGCCGGCGAAGCGCTCGGAGAAGGTCTTGAAGTGCTGGCGCGCGAGGAGCGTCGTGGGCGCCACCACCGCCACCTGCTTGCCGCCCATGGCCACCACGAAGGCCGCGCGCAGCGCCACCTCCGTCTTGCCGAACCCCACGTCGCCGCAGATCAGCCGGTCCATCGGCTTGCCGTGCTGCAGGTCGGTGAGGACGTCCGAGATCGCGTTCAGCTGGTCGTCCGTCTCCTCGTAGGGGAAGCGCGCGCAGAACTCCTCGAAGAGCCCGGCGGGCGATGCGATCGGGTCGGAGCGGTTGAGCTCGCGCTGGGCGGCGAGCGCGATCAGCCCGTCGGCCATGATCCGCAGCCGCGCGCGCGCCTTCTCCTTGCGCGTCTGCCAGGAGGCCGAGCCCAGCCGGTCGAGTTGCACCCCCTCGCTCTCGGAGCCGTAGCGCGTCAGGAGGTCGAGGTTCTCGACCGGCAGGTAGAGCTTCGCCTCCCCGCCGTACTGCAGGTCGAGGCAGTCGTGCGGCGCGCCCGCCACGTCCAGCGTCTTCAGCCCGTCGTAGCGCCCGATGCCGTGGTCGATGTGCACCACGAGATCGCCGGGGGTGAGCGAGGTGGCCTCGGCCAGGAAGTTGGCGGCGCGGCGCTTCTTGCGCGGGCGCGCCAGCCGATCGCCCAGGATGTCGGCCTCGGTGAGCACGGCCAGGCTCTGCGTCTCGAAGCCGTGGTCGACGGTGAGCACCACGCGCTGGGGCGGCTTCTGCCTCGTCCCCTGCACGCCGAAGCCCAGCACGTCCGCCCAATCCTTGGCGAAGCGCACCCCCTTCAGGCCGTGGTCGCCCAGCATGGACTGCAGCCGGTCGGAGGCGCCCTCGCTCCACGAAGCAAAGAGCACGCGCTTGCCCGCCTTGCTGAGCGCGGCGGCGTGCTCGCACACGCTCTCGAACAGGTGCACGCTGTCCTGCTGCCGCTCGGGCGCGAAGATGCGGCCCGGACGCGCGCCGAGGTCGAAGGTGACCGGGCCGTCCTCGCGCACTTCCGGCGAGAAGCGGCGGCTGGCGCGCGCGTTGACGGCCGCGTCCCACTCGTCGGCGGCGAGGTAGAGCTCCGTCGGCCCGATCGGCTTGTAGTTGGAGCCGCCGCGGACCTTGGACGCCTCCGCCCGCGCTTCGTAGGCGTCGGCGATCAGCGCCAGCCGCTCGTCGCGGGCGTCGGGGGCGAGGTGGTCGAGGAGCACGAGCGCCCCGTCCCCCACATAGTCGAACACCGTCTCCAGCCGGTCGTAGAACAGCGGCAGCCAGTGCTCCATGCCCGCGCGCCGCCCGCCCTGGCTGACCGTGGCGTAGAGCGGGTCGTCGCCCGCCGCGCCGAAGCGGGCAAGATAGCCGCGCCGGAAGCGCGACACCGACGCGTCGTCCAGGAGCGCCTCCGACACGGGCAGGAGGTCCACCCGGTCGTGGGTGTCGGTGGAGCGCTGGGTCTCGGGATCGAAGCCGCGGATGGCCTCCAGCGTGTCGCCGAAGAGGTCGAGGCGCACCGGCTCATCCGCTCCGGGCGGGAAGACGTCGATGACGCCGCCTCGCACCGCGAACTCGCCCCGCTCCGACACGGTGGACGCGCGCGAGTAGCCGTTGACGGCGAAGTAGCGCTCCAGCGCGGCGGTCTCGACGTCCTGTCCCTTGCGGGCGCTGAAGGCCGCGCCGAGGAGCGCATCGCGCGGCGGCGTGCGCTGCAGCAGCGCGGCGGCAGTCACGATCAGAACAAGCGGGCCATCCGCGGGCTTGCGGCGCGCGAGCGCGGCCAGCACCGCCGTGCGCTGGGCGGCGACGCCGCCCGAGGGGCCCACGCGGTCGTAGGGGAGACAGTCCCACGACGGCAGCGTCTGGACGGCGATCTCAGGCGCGAAGAAGCCGAAGGCGCCCGCGAACTGCTCGGCCCGCGCGCCGTCACGCGCTACGAACATGACGAGGCCGCCGTGGGCGCGCGCGAGGTCGGCCGCGACGAGCGCGTCGAACCCCTCCGGCGCGCCTACGAGATCGCGCCGGCCCTTGCCGCTGGCGAGGCTCTTGAAATCCAAACGTCGAGGCTCCGGTGGTGGGCTCAGCCGCCGCCCACGTGCGGGCCCGCGGCGTAGACGGTGTCGCGGAAGCGCTGCACGGCGTGCAGCACGGAAGTGTCGTGCAGGGGCTCGGGCGGCTCGGTGCCGATGATCCAGGCGTAGAGGTGCTGGTCGGGCACGTCCAGCAGCGCTTCGAACCGCTGCAGGTCGTCGTCGTCCATCGCCGCCGAATGCGCGTCGGCGAAGGGTCCGAGGATCAGGTCGGCCTCGCGGAAGCCGCGTCGCCACGCCCGGAACTTGAGCCGCCTCAGGCGCACCTCATCGACCATGCGGCCGATATAGAGGGCTGGGCGACGCGACGCCACGTTCGCCGCGCGCGCGCCGGACTGACGCCGACGGCGAGGCAGGCTAGACGGCGGTCCATGCGCCCCGAGGTGCTCTTCCCGCTGTACGCGCCGGCCACCTCGCTGGAGGGGCTGGGACCCAAGCTCGCGCCCCTGGTGGAGCGCGCGGCGGGCGGCTCGCTCGTGCGCGACCTGCTGTTCCTGACTCCGCAGAGCCTCTTGCGGCGACGGCTGACCACGTCGGCGGAGGCTCAGGAGGGCGAGCTCGTCACGCTCGTGGTGCGGATCGAGGCCCACCTCGGGGCCGGCGGCATGGGGCGGCCCTACCGCATCCGCTGCTCGGACGAGACGGGCTGGGTGTTCGCCACCTTCTTCGGCGGCTCGGGCGGCCCGCACCTCCTTAAAAGCTGGCCCGTGGGCGAGGTGCGCGCCGTCTCCGGCGAGGCGCAGCGCTTCGGCGGCGAGCTGCAGCTGCGCCAGCCGCAGCAGGCGCGGGCGGAGGAGGCGCTCGACGCCTTCCCGGCGGTGGAGGCGGTCTACCCGACCACGGCGGGCCTGCCCGCGCGCACGCTCCGCCGCTTCGTGGGCGAGGCGCTGGCGCGCGCGCCCGAGTTGCCGGAGTGGCAGGACGCCGCCTGGCTCGCGCGCCAGGGCTGGCCCTCGTGGCGCGAGGCCTTGGAAGCCCTGCACGCGCCCAAGGAGGACGCCGACCTCGACGCGGGCGCCCCCGCCCGCGCGCGGCTCGCCTTCGACGAGCTCCTGGCTCACCAGCTCGCCATGGCCGGGCGCAAGCGCGAGCGCGGCGACGAGCCGGCGCCGCCCATCGCCGCCAGCGTGCTTTCCCGCGAGGTCGAGGCGGCTCTCCCCTATCGGCTCACCGGCGCGCAGCGGCGCACCCTTGCGGAGATCGGCGGCGACCTCGCCTCCGGCCGTCGCATGACGCGGCTCGTGCAGGGCGACGTAGGTTCCGGCAAGACGGTCGTCGCCATGCTGGCCGCCTGCGACGTGGCCGCGGCCGGGGGCCAGACCGCGCTGATGGCCCCCACCGAGATCCTGGCGCGCCAGCACTACGAGACGATCGCCGGCCCGCTCCTGGCGGCGGGCGTGCGCACGGAGCTCCTCACCGGCCGCGACAAGGGCGTCGCCCGCGCGGAGAAGCTGGCGAGCCTGCGGATGGGCGGCGCGTCGGTGGCGGTGGGCACCCACGCGCTGTTCCAGACCGAGGTCGCCTTCCGCGACCTGCGGCTCGCCATCGTGGACGAACAGCACCGCTTCGGTGTGGGCGAGCGGCGGCGGTTGCAGGCCAAGGGCGAGGCCGTGCACCTTCTCGCACTCTCGGCCACCCCCATCCCGCGCACCCTGGAGCTGACGGTGTTCGGCGACCTCGACGTGTCGCGGCTCGACGAGAAGCCACCCGGCCGCAAGCCCGTGCAGACCGTCGCCACCCCCACCACGCGCCTGCCCGAGGTGGTGGCCCGGCTGAAGCGCGCGGTCGCCGGCGGGGCCCAGGCCTTCTGGATCTGCCCGCTGGTCGAGGAGAGCGAGTTCACCGAGGCCGCGGCGGCGACGGCGCGGGCGGCCGAGCTCAGGGCGGTGCTGGGCCCGGTGGTGGGCCTCGCGCACGGTCGCCTGCCGGGGCCGGAGAAGGATGCGGTGATGGCCGCCTTCGCCGACGGCGCGCTGCAGGTGCTGGTGGCCACTACCGTCGTGGAGGTCGGCGTCAACGTGCCCCGCGCCACCATCATGGTGATTGAGCACGCCGAGCGCTTCGGCTTGGCCCAGCTGCACCAGCTGCGCGGGCGCGTGGGTCGGGGCGAGGCGCAGTCCAGCTGCCTCCTCCTCTACGACCCGCCGCTCTCCGCCGCCGCCCAGGCGCGGCTCGCGATCCTGCGCGACACGGAGGACGGCTTCGTCATCGCCGAGCGCGACCTGGAGCTCAGGGGCGGCGGCGACCTCATGGGGCTGAAGCAGAGCGGCCTGCCCGCCTACCGTTTCGCCGACCCCGCCCGGCACCGTGATCTCATCCCGGCGGCGGCCGACGACGCGCGCCTCGTGCTGGCGCGGGACCCGACGCTCGCCGGCGAGCGCGGCCAGCGCCTGCGCCTCCTCAGTGCGCTGTTCCCGTGGGACGCGGCGGACGACGGCTGGTCGGCGGCGGGCTGACCCTAGCGTGGCGGGACGAGCGGCGCGGGCTCGACGGTCACGGTGCGCGTGATGGGCGCGAGCGGCCGCCCGCCCCGCGACCAGGCGGCGACCCGCGCGAGGCTGTCGACCTCGAGGTCGGCCCAGAACAGGTTGAACGCGGGCGCCTCCAGCCTCTGCGCCCACCCGCCTGTTCGGCGCAGGGAGGGCGCCCGCGGCCGCGAAGTGCGCAGGAGGCCGGCGACGCACCGCGCCTCGACTTGATGCGGCAGAAGCGCCGGCCGGGTTCCCCACTCCAGCCGGGTGGCGTTGGCTGCGCCGAGGTTGGCGCGCTCGGGCGCGGCCGGTTGGCCCACGGCGCCCGTCAGCGGGTTGACGCACAGCGCCGGGCGACGGCCCAACGGCTCGAGTTCGCCGCCGTTCGTCCAGGCAAGCGCACGGTCGAGCACGTGGTCGGGCCCGTCCAGAGCGAAGGCGGCCTGGGTGTAGGCGACGACGCATCCGGCCTGGTCGCGCACGCGGCAGGGCGGCAGGGCCGATCCGGGAGCGTGGGCGTCCACGGGGACTGGCGCGCCGATCAGGTAGACGGCCGCCAGCCGCGACCGGAGCTCGGGCTCGCTCGCGGCTTCCAGCGCCAGTCGCTCGGCCAGGAGCGCGCCCTGTTCGACCCCGACGATGATCAGGGGCCGACCGCCGTCCGTACGCGCCAGCATGGCGGCGAAGGCGCGCTGCACATCGCCATAAACGAAGCTGCGCGCCTCGCGCGCGTCGTCGCGCAACGTCAGTTCGGCGTAGAGGCTGGCTTGGCGGTAGCGTGGCGCCCAGACGCGCCCCGCCCGGGCGAATGGCGCCGCGTAGTTGGGCAGCATGGCCTCGGCGAGGAGGCGCGCGGCGCGGGGGTCGTCGGTCGCCCCGTTCCAGTCGCGCCCGCCCTCGAAGGTGGTCGGGTGCACGAAGAAGACGTCGGCCGCCGGCGCGCCCGGGCCGGGCGGCGTCGCGGGGGCGAGCGCCCAGCTCTGCGGGCGCGCGTTGTCGGGCGCGGGCGGCGGGCGGTAGGTCTGGAACGGCACGCGCGGATCAAGCGCGGTCTGCAGAATGGCGTCGCGCCACCACCAGACCGCCCCCGCCAGCGCCAGGGCGAGAGCGCCCGTCACGACCGCCAGCCACCGCCATCGCCAGCCCGGTGCAAGCCGCGGGATCAGCGGTACGGGTCCGCTTGCGAGAGGAAGCGACGAACGTAGTCTCCGACCCCCGCCTCCAGCCCGGTGAACGGGGCGGCGTAGCCGGCCGCCTTCAGCCGGCTCATGTCCGCCTCGGTGAAGTACTGGTACTTGTCGCGGATCAGCTCGGGCGTCGGCACAAAAGCAATGCGCGGCTCGCGCCCTGCGGCGGCGAACACCGCCTGGGCCAGGTCGCGGAAGCTGCGCGCTTCGCCCGTGCCCAGGTTGAACACGCCCGAGACCTCGGGGTGGTCGAGGAGCCAGAGCACCACCGCCGCGCAGTCGCGCACGTAGACGAAGTCGCGGCTCTGGCCGCCGTCGGCTATCCCCTCGCGGTGGCTCTGGAAGAGCTCGATCGTCTCCCCCGCCGCCGCGCGCGGCCACAGTTGGTGCACGACCGAGCGCATGGCGCCCTTGTGCGCCTCGTTGGGCCCGTAGACGTTGAAGAACTTGAGCCCGGCCCACTGCGGCGGCGCGCGACCCGCGTCGGCTTCACGCCGCGCCCATTGGTCGAACAGCGCCTTGGACCAGCCGTAAGCGTTCAGCGGCCGCAGCGCCTGCAGCGAGGCGAGGTCGTCGCGGTCGGCGAAGCCCGCCTCGCCGTCGCCGTAGGTCGCGGCTGAGCTCGCGTAGATAAGCGGCGCGCCCGCCTTCGCGCACCAGAGCCAGAGGTCGCGCGACAGGGTGAAGTTGGTGTGGACGATGAGGTCGGCGTCGGGCTCGGTCGTGGCCGAGACGGCGCCCATGTGGACGATCGCGTCCAGCCCCTCGCCGTGGGCCGCCAGCCAGTCCCACATGGCCTCGGGCGCGACGAAGTCGGCCAGGGGAGTCTTGAGGAGGTTGCGCCACTTGCCGCTCTCGGCGGCGCGCAGCCGGTCGCAGGCGACGACGTCCCAGCCCGCCCCGGCGAGGTCGGCGCAGATGTTGGAGCCGATGAAGCCCGCGGCGCCGGTGACGAGGGCGCGGCGGCTCACGCGCGGATCCGCGCCAGAGTCGCGGTGGTGGACTGGCCGTCGACTAAGGGCGCCAGCCGCACCTCTCCGCCGTAGCCGCGCACGAACGCCGCGCCCACGACCAGCGCCTCCGTGTAGTCGGCGCCCTTGACCAGCACGTCGGGCCGCACCGCCTCGATCAGCGCCAGCGGCGTGTCCGCGTCGAAGGGCGCGACGAGGTCGACGCTGGCGAGCCCCGCCAGCACGAGCGCGCGGCCTTCCAGGTCGTTGACCGGGCGGCCCTCGCCCTTCAGCGCCCGCACGCTCCGGTCGCTGTTCAACCCGACGATCAGCCGGTCGCACCAGCCCCGCGCCTGGGCGAGATAGCCGACGTGCCCGCGGTGGAGCACGTCGAAGCAGCCGTTGGTGAAGCCCACCCTCAATCCTTCGGCGCGCCAGCGGGCGGCGCGGGCGGCGGCGCCCTCGTGGCCGACGATCTTGCCTTCCGCCGAGCCGGCGCGCTCGGAGATCTCGGCCCCCACGAGGTCCTCGGGCGTGGCGACCGCGGTGCCCGCCTTGCCGACGACGACGCCCGACGCCAAGACCGCAAACTCGACCGCCGTGGCGAGCGGAGCGCCGGCGGCGAGGGCGACGGCCAGGGCGGCCAGGCTCGTGTCGCCCGCGCCCGACACGTCGAACACCTCACGCGCGCGGCCCCGGATGTGGCGCACCTCCCCGCCCCGCTCCAGCCAGCTCATCCCCGCGGCCGCGCGTGTGACCAGGATGGCGCGCGCTTCGCAGCCGGCCAGCGCTGCAAGAAGGGCGGCCCCTGTCTGCGCGTCGTCGCCGACCGCCGCGCCCGTCGCGGCGGCGAGTTCGGAGGCGTTGGGCTTGAGCAAGTCCACGGGGCCGTAGGCGGCGAAGTCGGCGCGCTTGGGATCGATGATCGCCGGCGCGCCCGAGCGCGCCCGCGCCGCGTGCACCGCGTCCAGAAGCTCCGGGGTGACCACCCCCTTGGCGTAGTCGGAGACGCAGAGCGCGTCCGCCCCGTCCAGCGCCTCCCCGAGCTGCGCGGACACGGAGCCGGATGCGCAGTCCACGTCCACGCGCAGGAGCTGCTGGCCACCCGCGACATAGCGCACCTTCTCGGTCGTGCGCGCGCCCTCATCCCACGTGAGGCGAGGCTCCAGTCGCGGATCGTCAGCCACGAGCCGCGCGACCTCCTCGCCCGCCGCGTCGCGCCCGAGCGCGCCCGCGAGCGTCGCCCGCGCGCCGAGCGCGGTCACGTTGCGCGCCACATTGCCGACGCCGCCCAGCATGGACGCTCGCCGCGCCTCGCGCAGTACGGGCACCGGCGCCTCGGGCGAGATGCGCGCCACCTCGCCGTATACGTAGCGGTCCAGCATCAGGTCGCCCACGCAGGCGACCCGCACGCCCGCGGCGCGGTCGAGCAAGGCCTGGAGCGCGGACAGGTCCATGGCGGGCGGTGTAGGCGAGCGCGGCGCGGGGCGCTACGCCGGGCGCCGCTTGGCCAGGGCGTCGAAGGCCAGGAGCTCGGCCATCAGCGCCTCGAAGTGCGCGAGCGGCACCATGTTGGGGCCGTCTGAGGGGGCGTGGTCGGGGTCGGGGTGCGTCTCGATGAATACCGCCGCCACGCCCACCGCCACGGCCGCGCGCGCCAGCACCGGCACGTACTCGCGCTGACCGCCCGACGAGGTTCCCTGCCCGCCCGGCTGCTGCACGCTGTGGGTCGCGTCGAACACCACGGGGCAGCCGATCCGCGCCAGCTCGGGCAGGGCGCGCATGTCGCTGACCAGCGTGTTGTAGCCGAAGGACGCGCCCCGCTCGCAGGCCATGACGTTGGGGTTGCCGGCGCTCAGCACCTTGGCGACGACGTTCTTCATGTCCCAGGGCGCCAGGAACTGGCCCTTCTTGATGTTGACCGCGGCGCCCGTCCGCGCGGCGGCGACGAGGAGGTCGGTCTGGCGGCAGAGGAAGGCCGGGATCTGCAGCACGTCCACCGCCTCGGCCACCGGCGCGCACTGGTTGATCTCGTGCACGTCGGTCAGGGTGGGCACGCCCAGCGTCTCGCGGATCTCGGCGAAGACGGGCAGCGCCTGGCCGAGCCCGAGGCCCCGCGCCGCCCCAGCGCTGGTGCGGTTCGCCTTGTCGAAGCTCGTCTTGTAGACGAGGCCGATCCCGAGGCGCCCGGCGATCTCCTTCAGCGCTACCGCCGTCTCCAGCGCGTGGGCGCGGCTCTCCATCTGGCAGGGGCCGGCGATCACCGCCAGCCGCTCGGTCTGTCCGATACGCACGGCCGCGCCGCCGGGAGCGGACAGCTCCACCACGGCGTTGGGGGCGACGGCGACGGGGCTGGGGGCGTTCACTGACGGGCTCTCCGGGACGGCGCAGAGGTGGCGCAGAGGCCGCGCGCGCGCAAGCTGGAGACGATCTTGCCCCCCGAAGCCGGACCTGAGGCCCCTGTCCTGATGTGGTTCCGCCGCGATCTGCGGCTGGACGACAACCCGGCCCTGCGCGCCGCCGCTGACTCGGGCCGACCGGTCGTGCCGGTGTTCGTGATGGACGCCGAGCGCCCGCGCGCGCCTGGCGCGGCCGGGCTGTGGTGGCTCGACAAGTCGCTCCGGGCGCTCGCCGACGCACTGGCCGCGGTGGGATCGCCGCTTGTGCTGCGCCGGGGTCCGATGGTCGAGACGCTGCGGGCGCTGGCGGTGGAGTGCGGGGCCGAAGCGCTCCACCACGGGCGCCTCTACGAGGGCGAGGACGCGGCGCTGGAAGCGGAGTTCGCGGCGGCGCTGGGCGACGCCGGCGTCGACGTCCACTCCCACCAAGGCTCGCTCCTGACGGAGCCCGGCGAAGTGAAGACGGGCGCGGGCGAAGCCTTCAAGGTCTACGGCCCTTTCTGGCGCGCGCTGCGTTCGCAGCTGCGCGAGGTGGAGACCGTTTCCGCCGTGCGCCGCCTGCGCGCCCCGGCCCGGCCGCCGCTGAGCGACGCGATCGACGACTGGGCGCTCCGTCCTACCCATCCCGACTGGTCGAGCGCCTTCGTCGGCGAGCCGGGCGAAACGGGCGCGCGGGCGACGCTCGACGCCTTCACGCACGGTGCGCTCCCTCGCTACGAACTGGAGCGCGCCCAGCCCGCGGAGGCGGCCACCTCGCGCCTGTCGCCGCATCTGCACTGGGGGGAGATCAGCTCGCGCCAGGTCTGGGCGGCCGCCTGCCGGGCGGCGGAGGCGCGCGGCCACGAGGCGCAGCGCGAGAAGTTCCTGTCCGAGCTCGCCTGGCGCGACTTCAGCCACACGGTGCTGGCGGCGCACCCGCAGCTCGCCTCGGAGAACTACCTCGGCCGGCTGGACCGCCTGCGCTGGCGCGACGACCCCGTCGGGCTCAAGGCGTGGCGGCGCGGGCTGACCGGCTATCCCATAGTGGACGCGGGCATGCGGGAGCTGTGGCTCTCCGGCTGGATGCACAACCGCGTGCGCATGATCGTGGGCTCCTTCCTGGTGAAGGACCTTCTGCTCGACTGGCGCGAGGGCGAGCGCTGGTTCTGGGACTGCCTCGTCGACGCCGACGAGGCCAACAACGGCATCAACTGGCAGTGGGTGGCGGGCACGGGCCCGGACGCCTCGCCCTTCTACCGCGTGTTCAACCCGCTCCTGCAGAGCCGCAAGTTCGACGCGGACGGGAACTACATCCGCCGCTGGGTTCCCGAGTTGGCCAAGCTCGACGCCCGCCACATCCACGCTCCATGGGAAGCGCCGGCCAATGTGCTTGCCGCGGCCGGCGTGCGCCTGGGCGAGACCTACCCCAAGCCAATCGTCGAGCACGAGATCGGGCGCGACCGCGCGCTCGCCGCATACGAGGCCCAGAAGCGCTGACGGGCGCAGCGCGCGGGCGGTGACGCGCGCGGCCCCAGCCGCTAAGCCGCAGCGCCATGGCCGACCCCCGCCCCTCCTTCGAGCGTCCGCTGGCCGGACGCGTCGCGCTCGTGACGGGCGCCTCGCGCGGCATAGGCCAGGCGTGCGCCCTGGGGCTCGCGCGGGCGGGCGCGCACGTGATCGCCATGGCGCGCACCCAGGGCGCGCTGGAGGCGCTGGACGACACCATCCAGGCGGAGACGGGCGAGGCGGCCACCCTCGTGCCCGGCGACCTCCTCGACGGCGACGGGCTGGACCGGCTGGGCGCGGCGCTGTTCGAGCGCTGGGGACGGCTCGACATCCTCCTGTCCAACGCGGGCGAGCTGGGCCTCGTCACCCCGGTGGCCCACCTCGATCCCAAGACCTGGGACCGTGCGGTCGCGGTCAACATGACGGCCGCCTATCGGCTGATCCGCTCCATGGACCCCCTGCTGCGCAGGGCGGAGGCGGGCCGCGCCGTCTTCATGACGAGCCGGGTCGCCGCCGAGCCGCGCGCCTTCTGGGGCGCCTACGCCGCCACCAAGGCGGGGCTGGAGGCCTTGGTGCGCGTCTACGCCGACGAGTGCGCCCACACGCCCGTCCGCTGCACCCTGCTCGACCCCGGCCCCCTGCGCACCCGCATGCGCGCGGCGGCCTTCCCGGGCGAGAACCCGGCCGACCTGCAGCCGCCCGAGGCGGTCTTGCCCATACTCATGGACGTCCTGCGCACGGACCGCGATCCGCCCGCGGTGGCGCGCCTGCGCGAGTGGTCCGCGGGCTAGCCGCCAGCCCCGCGCCGCCGGTCGAAGGCCTCGAACTCGTAGGCGATGCAGCGGTCGATGAGGAGACGCCACACCGGCTCGGCGATCGCCGCGGACAGCCCCGCTTCCCGAGCGGAAGCCAACACCTTGGCCACCACGTCCTCGATCCGCGCGGCGTCGTGCACGGCGTCGCGACGAGGCTTGAGCCGGGCTGCGGCGTCCATATAGCGCTGGCGGATGCTGAGCAGCGTCACGAGCTCGCGGTCGAGCGCGTCGACGCCCGCGCGCACCTCGGCCATGCTGCGGCAGGCCTCAGGGACAGGCGCATCGGTCATCAGGGGCGCCTCGGCCGGCCGGCCCCGCCGGTGGGCCGACCGCGCTGGCCCGGCAGGCCACGGGGACGCACCACGGGCTTGGCGGTCTTGGCGGGGCCGTAGGTCTTGGCCGGGCCGCCCCGGCCGTATTTCTTGACGTCGGGCGCGCGATTGTCGTCGGGCGCGACATAGGGGTTCGAGCCCGACTTGATCGTCACGCGCATGGGCACGCCCGGCAGGTCGAAGCTCTCGCGCAAGCTGTTGATCAGGTAGCGGCGATAGCTTTCCGGCAGCTGGTCGGCGCGCGAGGCGAACAGGACGAAGGTCGGCGGCCGAGCCTTGGTCTGCGCCATGTACTTGGGTTTGATCCGCTTGCCGTTGACCGCGGGCGGCGGGTGGCGCTGCACCGCCATCGCCAGCCAGTCGTTGAGGTCGCGCGTCTTGACCTTGGTCGACCAGTTGCGGTGCGCGGTGAACACCGCCGGCATCAGCCGGTCGACCCCGCGACCCGTCTCGGCCGAGAGCGCGACAAGCGGCGCGCCGCGCAGCTGCGGCAGGGCGCGCTCGGCGGTCTCGCGCAGCTCGGCCAGACGTTCGCCGCCGTCCTCCACGAGGTCCCACTTGGCCAGGCAGTAGACGAGCGCGCGACCCTCGCGCTCGACGAGATCCGCGATCTGCAGGTCCTGCGTCTCGAAGGCGTTGGCCGCGTCCATGACGAGGATCACCACCTCGGCGAAGGTGATGGCGCGGATGGTGTCGCCGGTGGAGAGCTTCTCGAGCCCCTCCACCACGCGCGCCTTGCGCCGCAGGCCGGCGGTGTCGACCAAGCGGACGGGGCGACCGTCGTACTCCCAATCCACCGGGATGGCGTCGCGGGTGATGCCCGCCTCCGGGCCGACGAGCAGGCGGTCCTCGCCGATCAGCCGGTTGACCAGGGTGGACTTGCCGGCGTTCGGGCGGCCGACGATGGCGATGCGCACGGGGCGCGAGGCGTCCTCGTCCACGGCGTCGGCCCCGTCCGGCCCGCCCTCGCCCGCCGCTTCGGCGTAGACCAGGACGGCGGCGTAGAGCTCGGACAGCCCCTCGCCGTGCTCGGCGGAGATCTCGATCGGCTCGCCCAGCCCCAGCGCGTTCGCCTCCGCCGCGCCGCCGGTGGAACCGCGGCTCTCCGCCTTGTTGGCGACCACGATCACCGGGCGGCCGCGACGGCGCACGAGGTCGGCGAAGATGCGGTCCAAGGGCGTGATCCCCTCGCGCGCGTCCGTCACGAAGAGCGCGAGGTCGCAGTCGTCCAGCGCGCGCTCGGTCTGCTGGCGCATGCGCGCCTCCAGGCTTTCGTCCGTGAGGTCCTCGAACCCGGCGGTGTCGATCAGCTGCAGGTCGAGGTCGCCCAGGCGGCCGGACGCGGTGCGCCGGTCGCGCGTCACCCCCGGCTGGTCGTTGACGATGGCGAGCTTGCGGCCGGCGAGCCGGTTGAACAGCGTCGACTTGCCGACGTTCGGCCGCCCCACGATGGCGAGCGTCAGCACGGGCGGGGCCTCAACCGAACGCGATCAGCTCGGCCGCGTCGGTCAGCACGTAGAGCCGGCCGTCGACGGGCACGGGCGAGAGCGAGGCGCCACGCTTGACCTTGAGGTTGATGGAGCGCTGCAGCTTGCCCGTGTGCGCGTCCAGCACGAGCAGCTCGCCCTGGTTCGACACAGTGACGAGCCGGTCAGAGGCCATCACCGGCCCCGTCCAGGTCGCGCGCTTCTTGCGAACGACCCCGGCGTTGAGGTCCTGGATCCAGTACACCTGACCCGCCTCGCGGCTGACGCAGACGAGCTCGCCCGCCTGGGTCATGACGTAGATCACGTCGCCGGCGGGCCAAGGCGTGGTCGAGGTGGTGACGGGCAGCGACCAGCGCGGCTGGCCCGTTCGCATGTCCACAGCCGCCAAGACGCCCGCGTGCGACCCCGCCACCACGTCGCCCCGGTAGATCACCGGCCGCCCCGCGATGTCGCGGATCTCCGACAACGCGTTGTTTCGGTTGGTGAGCGAGAGGACGTTGGACCACAGCTGGCTGCCGTTGACCGCGGAGAGCGCGGTGAGCTCGCCGGAGGCGAAGCCAGAGACCACCACCTGTCCGTCCACCGCCGGCGAGGAGGCGCGCAGCACCCGCGCCGGCTCGTCCAGCCCCTGGAACGTCCAGCCGGGCGCGCCGTCGGCCAGGGCGTAGGTCTGCAGCTCGTCCTCGACGTCGACCACGAACAGGCGGCCGTCCGCGACCGTCGGGGCGCCGTGGATGGGGATCTGGGTGTCGCGCCGCCACTTCACCGTGCCGTCCGCCGGGTTCATGGCCGCCACAAAGCGGTAGCCCGAGGTCACGAACAGCGCGCCGTCGGCGTAGGCGAGGCCGCCGCCGAACTCCTCCCGGTCGTGGCCGCGGCGCGGCTGGAACGAGGAGCGCCACAGCTCGCGCCCGGTGGCGGGATCGAGCGCGCTGATCGTGGCCGAGGCGTCCATCACGAACAGCTTGCCGTCGGCCAGGATGGGCGAGGCGGTGATGTGGCCCGATATGCCGGACGCGGCGCCGATGGGCCGCCGCCACAGCTCTTTCATGGCGGGCGCGGCCGTGACGTTCTCGACCGCATGGGTCGGCGGCCCGCCGGCCTGCGGCCAGTCGGGCTGCGGCTGGGCTGCGGGGATGGAGAAGTCGACGCCCTTCAGCGCGGGCGCGGGCTCCAGCCGATCGTTGAGCGCCAGCACGGGGATGCGCTCGCCTTTCAGCTTCGACTTTGGGGCCTTGTCGCCGCCGCGCCCCAAATGGAACAGGCTGGGCGTCTTCATGCCCGCGCAGGCGCCGAGCGAGGCGACCGCGAGCACGGCCGCCGCCGCGCGGGCCACGCGGGCGGCGCCCGCCGGACGGCGGGGGTTGGACACGACGCTCGACATGCTCACTGGGCTCCGGTCGCCGCGTCGGGGATCGCGGGGCCTTGGGGTGCGGGAAGGGCGGCGAGCGCGCGCGCCGCGGCGGGCAGGCCCGCGGCCGCGCCCGAGTCGATCATCGCCAACGCGGCCTGGGACCGCTGGCGAGCGGCGTCCGATACGTCCTGCGACAGCACGAGGAGCTGCAGGTCGCGTCGCGCCTCCAAGGGCCTGCCCGCGGCGAGCTTGGCGACCGCCAGCGCCTCGCGCGCCATGTCGCGGTAGGGGCGCTTGGGGTCGAGCAGCGGCGTGAGCCGGTTCTCCACTTCCGACAGCGGGCGCGTGTCCATGGCGACGTAGCCGGCCTGGAGCGCCGCCGCGTCGCCCAGGATCCGGTCGGGCGCGGTGCGGGCGGCCTCGTCCAACAGGCGAAGCGCGTCGGACGGCTTGTCCGCTTTGAGGCTCAGGCCCGCCTGCTGCATCAGCGCGAGCGTGCGGTACGCCGGGGGCGCGCCTGCGCCCACGACGGCCTGGAAGTCGCCGCGCGCCTCGTCGAGCCGACCTGCCTGGGCGGCCGCGAATCCCTGGGCGTAGCTTTGCGAGGCCTTGGCCGCCTGGGCGTCGGCGTGGCGGTTCCAGGCCACGAAGCCCAGGATCACCGCGATCAGCGCCACGAGCGCGGCCGCGGCGTAGGGCCAGCCCCGGGCCACGAGGTTGCGCATGCGCGCGGCTCGGTAATCGCTGTCGACCTGGTTGAAGACGTCGGCCACGCGGGCTCCGCGACAGAGGGCCGGACGGCGTGGGCCGATCCGGGAACGGACAGAGAGGACGCCCGAAGCGGGCGGCGGGCGACCCTAGTCGGCCGCCGCACCCCCCGCAACGCGCGCGGGCGCCGGCGAACCTGCGGCGGAGCGCCCGAAGTAGGTCTCCGCCTCCGCCGGGAAGCGGCGGGCGCGGACGTCCTCGGCGTAGGCCGCCACGGCCTCGGCGATCCCGGCGCGCAGGCCGGCGTAGCGACGCACGAACTTGGGCGTCCAGTCGAACATACCAAGCATGTCGTCGGTGACGAGAATTTGGCCGTCGCAGGCGGCGCTGGCGCCTATGCCGATGGTGGGCGTGCGCAGTTCCGCCGTGATCTCGCGCGCCAGGGGCTCGGCGACGCCCTCGACCACAATGGCGAAGGCGCCCGCCGCCTCCGCCGCACGCGCCTCGGCCAGCACCCGGGCGCGCCCGGCCTCGTCGCGCCCCTTGGCCTTGAACACGCCGTCGGTCAGCACCGCCTGAGGGCGAAGTCCCACGTGACCCATCACGGGTATGCCGCGCTCGACGAGGTGACGGATGGTGTCGGGCACCGTCGGCCCGCTCTCGACCTTCACCCCCTGAGCGCCCGTCTCCTTCATAACGCGCGCGGCGTTGCGGTAGGCCTCGTGCGGGTCGCCCTCGTAGGAGCCGAACGGCATGTCGACGACGACCATGGCGCGGCGCGAGCCCCGCATCACCGCCTGGGCGTGCAGGATCATCATCTCGAGCGTCACGCCGACCGTGTTGGGCAGGCCATGCATCACCATCCCGACCGAGTCGCCCACGAGCAGCACCTCGCACAGCGGGTCGAGGATTTCCGCCATGGGTGCGGTGTAGGCGGTCAGGCACACCAGCGGCTCGCCGCCCTTGCGGGCCGCCACGTCCGGCGCGGCGAGACGGCGGACGGCGACCTCGCGCTGGGCGGACATGGACGGCGGCTCCCTGGGCGCGTGGCGACGCGCCGGCCCATAGGCGCGCGCTCAGACCTCGTCCACCAGCCGCGTCGCCGCAAGCCCCACCGCGAGCAGGAGGAGCCCCGCGAGGAGCCAGCCGATCTCGCCCGGCGCGGGCAGGGCGCGCACGACGGCCGCCTCGGCGGTCAGAAGGTGCGAACGGCGCTCCAGCAGGAGCAGCGGCGCGCGCGCCACATCCATGACGCGGGAGGCCACGGCGGACCCGGCGAGCTGCCAGGCGGCGAGCAGCGCGCTGCCCGCGGCGGCGAGGCCGATCACCCCTCGCCGCAGCAGCCACTGGTACTCCAGGCGCTGTTCTATCCGCCGCGAGAAGAGGGCGGCGTCGCGCGCGGGCGGCGTTTCCGCGAACAGCTGCAGGAGCCTGTGTTCGAAGTCGGCGTCAGCCATGGGCGGCCTCTCCCGCGAGATCGGGCGCTGAGGGCGCGACCACGCCCATCCTGCGCCGCAGCTTGTCCAGCCCCCGCTTGACGTGGGACTTCACCGTGCCGAGCGGCAGCCCGGTCGCTTCCGCCGCCTCCGCGTGCGTCAGCCCCGCGCCGAAGCACAAGGTGACGCACACCCGCTCCACCGCGGCGAGCGCCTTGAGCGCGTCCTCGAGATCGACCTTGCCGGCCGCGTCGCCCCCCGGGTGCACGCCCCAGCGCGCGTCGTCTTCGGCCAGACCATCCTCGACCTTCCAGGCTGACTTGCGCCGCCGCAGGTAGAGCCGCGCGGCGATCCGCTTGACCCAGCCGGCGAACGGCCCCTCCCCGCGGAAATCCCCCATCCGCTCGAAGGCGACCAGGAAGGCGTCCTGCGCAAGGTCGTCGGCCCCCGCGGCGTCGGCGCCCATGCGGCGCAGGAGGGCGCGCACGGCGGCGACGTGGCGACGGGCCAGCTCGCCGAAGGCGCGCCGGTCCCCCGCCGCGGCCAGGGCCGCGAGGTCCATGTCGGTAAGGGCCTGCAGCGCGGGCGCTGCGGACGGCGGGGGCATGCCCGCCCCTCCCGATGGGCTCAGGCCTTCAGCTTACGGCGGCCGAACCACCACAGGCCGAGGTAGGCCAGGCCGATGCAGAAGGGCACCGCGCCTCCCGCCGCGCACGAGGCCAGCGTCTCGACCGAACCGCCGGTGTTGTAGAGGCCCGCGTAGAGCGCGACGCCGATCAGGAGCACCCCCAGACCCACGGCGACCAGGATCACGCCGCGGCGCAGGTCGCGGTTGATCCCATAGCTCGGGTCCACCGCCTCCATGACGTCGGCGGGATCCATCCTCGCCCGGCGCGTCATGGCGTCGACCATCTCGGGCGGCACGGGCTGGCCGCGTTCGTAGGCCGCACGCATGGTCTCGTACATGCGCCGCCGGTCCTGGGACTTGAGCACCTGCGGCACGATGATCACCGCTGCCAGGAAGCTGAAGAATATAAGCGCGCCCATCATCGGGCTCCTCCGTTCGGGACCCGCACGCGGCGGGATTCGTCAGGAAGAGGCTTTCACGGCCGCGTTCGGATGCGAAGGGGCGGGTGAAATCTCCGTAACCCGCGCGCTCATTCCCACTCGATGGTGCCGGGGGGCTTGGAGGTGACGTCGTAGACCACCCGGTTGACGCCCCGCACCTCATTGACGATGCGGGTCGCGGCGCGCTCCAGCACCTCCCACGGGAAGCGGAACACCTCGGCGGTCATGCCGTCGACGGAGGTCACCGCCCGCAGCGCCAGCACCTCCTCATAGGTGCGCGCGTCGCCCATCACGCCGACCGTGCGCACGGGCAGCAGCACGCTGAACGCCTGCCAAATGGCGTCGTAGAGGCCCGCCTTGTGGATTTCGTCGAGCCAGATCAGGTCCGCCGCCTGGAGCGTCCTCACCTTGTCGCGCGTCACGTCGCCGGGGATGCGGATGGCCAGACCCGGGCCGGGGAAGGGATGGCGCCCCACGAAGGCCGGCGGCAGACCCAGCTCGCGTCCGAGCGCGCGCACCTCGTCCTTGAAGAGCTCGCGGAGCGGCTCGACCAGCTTCAGCTTCATGCGCTCGGGCAGGCCGCCTACGTTATGGTGGCTCTTGATGACGTGGCTCGGGCCGCCGTGCACCGACACGCTTTCGATCACGTCCGGGTAGAGCGTGCCCTGGGCCAGGAACTCCACCCCATCGATCTTCGCCGACTCCCGATCGAAGACGTCGATGAACAGCCGGCCGATGGTCTTGCGCTTGGTCTCGGGGTCGCTGACGCCGGCCAGGGCGTCCAGGAACTCGTCCTGCGCGTCCACGTGCACGAGCGGTATGTTATAGTGATTGCGGAAGAGCTCGACCACCTCCTTGGCCTCGCCCCCGCGGAGCAGGCCCGTGTCGACGAAGACGCAGGTGAGCTGGTCGCCGATCGCCTCGTGGATCAGGACGGCCGCCACCGACGAGTCGACGCCGCCGGACAGGCCGCAGATCACCCGGGCGGCGCCCACCTGCTCGCGGATGCGGCGCACCTGCTCCTGGCGGAAGGCGGCCATGGTCCAGTCGCCCTTCAGCCCGCAGATGCGGCGGGTGAAGTTGCGCAGGATCAGGTCGCCCCGCGGCGTGTGGTGCACCTCCGGGTGGAACTGCACGCCGTAGAAGCGGCGCCCCTCGTCGGCGATGGCGGCGTAGGGCGCGCCCTCGCTCGTGGCGACGACATGGAAGCCGGTCGGGATGGCGGTGACGCAGTCGCCGTGGCTCATCCACACGGGCTCGCGCGCGCCGGGGTCGCCCAGCCCCTCTAGGAGCGGGGTCTCGCGGGTGATCTCGATGTCGGCGCGCCCGTACTCGGCGGAGCCCTGGGCCACGTCGCCGCCCAGCTGCTTGCACATGGCCTGCTCGCCGTAGCAGACGCCCAGCACCGGCACGCCGAGCTCGTAGACCTCCTGCGGCGGCAGCGGGCTGTCCGCGTGGGTCACGCTCTCCGGCCCGCCGGAGAGGATCACCGCCGCAGGGCCGAAGTCGCGCAGGAAGGCGGCGTCGACGTTCTGGCAGGGGTGGACCTCGGAGTAGACGCCGTCCTCGCGCACACGCCGGGCGATCAACTGGGTCACCTGGCTGCCGAAGTCGACGATCAGGACGCGCTGATGGCGCTCGCCCTCGGGCGCCGGGGCGGGCGGGATCTCGACGTTCATTCAGGGTCTCTCGAACAGGGCGGCGAAGAAGCCGTCCGTGCCGGTGCGGCGCGGCGTCAGCTGCAGCATATGGGGCGGGTCGGCCAGGGCGGCGAGGCGCTCGCGGGCCGCGTCGGAGAGGAGCGGCGTCTCGGCGGCCGAGGCGATCGGGACCGACCGCAGGTCGGGCCGCGCCTGAGCGAAGGCGGCGGCCACGGCGCGGTTCTCCGCCTCTAGGACCGAGCAGGTGGCGTAGACGAGCCGTCCGCCGGGGCTGAGCAGGCGCGCGGCGCGGGCGAGGATCGCCGCCTGCAGCGCCGCCAAGCGCTCGACGGTCTCGGGCGTCAACCGCCAGGCGGCTTCGGGATGGCGCCGCCACGTGCCCGAGCCGGAGCAGGGCGCGTCGACGAAGACGAGGTCGGCGCAGCCTTCGAGGTCCTCGGTCCCCTCCCCCTCAGGCCCGATCCTCCGCACCTCGGCATCGGCCCCCGCCCGCGCCAGTCGGGGCCGCAGGGCGTCGAGCCGGCGGCCGTTCACGTCGCAGGCGACCAGCCGACCCTCGCGCCGCAGGGCCGCGGCGAGCGCCAGCGTCTTGCCGCCGCCGCCCGCGCAGTAATCGACGACGGTCATGCCGGGCCGCGCGCCGGCGAGGGCGGCGGCGATCTGGCTCGCCTCGTCCTGCACCTCCACCCACCCATCCAGCCACGCGCGCGTGCGCGGGATGTCGGGCGCGAGCTCGGCCGGCAGGCGCAGGCCGAGCGTGGACCAGGGTGTGGCGAGGGGCTCCAGCCCGTCGTGCGCGAGGAGGCGCAGCGCCGCCTCCCGCCCGCCCCGCAACGTGTTGAGCCGGAGGTCGAGCGGCGCCCGCGCGCCGATCAGCGCCTCCGCTTCGGCCTCCCAGCCGTCGCCGAAACAGCGTTCGAGGTCCTCCGCCACGAACTGCGGCACGCCCGCGCGCACATGCGGCGGCGAAGCCGGTGGCGCGTTGGCGAGGCGCTCGGCCTCCTCGGGGGACAGAGGTGCGGGCGCGTGCCCCTCGCCCGTGTGCAGGGCGGCGACCTCGTCCGGCGCAAGAGCGTCGGCCTCCACCAGCGAGCCCGCGACCAGCGCACGGCCGTCGTCCGCCCCCATGCGCCAGGCGATGCGGGCGCGGTGGCGCAGCGCTGCGTACACGCGCTCGGCGATGGCGCGGCGGTCCTTGGAGCCGGCGAAGCGGTGGGCGCGACCCCAGGCGCGCAGCGCCTCGTCGGCCGGCGTGCGCTCGGCGGCGAGCGCGTCCAGCACCTCGGCGGCCGCGGCCAGTCGCGCGCCCGGCGTCAGCGGAGGACCGCGCCGAGGTAGACGACGAGACAGGCCAGCGAGAGCCCCCACACGAGGCTGCGGACGTAGGGCACGCCGAAACCGTAGAGCGGCACGTATATCACGCGCAGGACCAGGAACCCCCAGGCGGCATAGGCGGTCGCCGCCCCTTCCCGCCCGGCGACATGGGCCATGAGCACGAGCGCGGCGAACAGCGGCAGGCTCTCGTAGAGGTTCTTCTGCGCGCGTTGCAGACGGCCCGTGACCACGCCCACGGGCGGCCCCGGCTCGTCCCGCGGCCCCGCGTTGAAGGCCGCCCCCGTCTCGCGGTTGCGGAAGCCCGCGGGCAGGAACAGCTGCACGATGGCCAGCACCACCGTCCATGCCAGGGCTTGCAGCTCGGTCGACATGCCGCTCACCCTCGCGTCGGGTAGTTGGGCGCCTCGCGCACGATCTGCACGTCGTGGACGTGGCTCTCGCGCAGGCCGGCCGAGGAGATGCGCACGAAGCGCGCGCGGCTCTGCAGCTCGTCGATGGTCGCAGCGCCGACATAGCCCATGGCCGCGCGCAAGCCCCCCACGAGCTGGTGCACGATGGCCGCGATCGGGCCCTTGTAGGCGACTTGGCCCTCGATCCCCTCCGGCACGAACTTCATCGTGTCGGAGACCTCCTTCTGGAAGTACCGGTCGGCCGAACCCGAAGCCATGGCGCCCACCGACCCCATGCCGCGGTACGACTTGAACGAGCGCCCCTGGTAGAGGAACACCTCGCCGGGCGCCTCCTCGGTGCCGGCGAACATCGAGCCCAGCATGGCGCAGTGCGCGCCCGCGGCCAGCGCCTTGGCCAAATCGCCGGAGAACTTGATGCCGCCGTCGGCGATCACGGGCGCGCCCGAGTCCCGCGCCGCTCGCGCCGCCTCGCTGACCGCCGTCAGCTGCGGCACGCCCACCCCCGCCACGATGCGGGTGGTGCAGATCGAGCCCGGGCCGATGCCCACCTTCACCGCGTCCGCCCCCGCGTCGATCAGCGCGCGCGCACCGTCGTAGGTGGCGACGTTGCCGGCCACCACCTGAACGCGGTTAGACTCGCGCTTCACGCGGCGTACCGCCTCGGCCACGTGCACGCTGTGGCCGTGGGCGGTGTCGATCACCACCACGTCCACCCCGGCCTCCACCAGCGCCATGGAGCGCTCGAAGCCGGAGTCGCCCACCGACGACGCCGCGCCCACCAGGAGCCGGCCCTTGTCGTCCTTGGCGGCGAGCGGGAAGGCCTCGCTCTTCTCGATGTCCTTGACGGTGACGAGGCCGACCGCACGACCCGCGTCGTCCACCACCACGATGCGCTCGATGCGGCGGCGCTGCATGGTGGCGCGCGCTTCGGACGGGTCGACCCCCTCGCGCACCGTGGCGAGGTTCTCGCGCGTCATCAGCTCGCCCGCGGTCTTCGACGGGTCGTCCTCGAAGCGCATGTCGCGGTTGGTGAGGATGCCGACCAGCCGGCCGCCCTCACGCTCCACCACGGGGAAGCCCGAGACGCGCCGGCGCGCCTTGATCTCGCGAACCTCGGCCAGCGTCGTGTCAGGGTGGATGGTGATCGGGTTGATCACCATGCCGCTCTCGTAGCGCTTCACCTCGCGCACTTGGTCGGCCTGCTCGGCGGGCGACAGGTTGCGGTGGATCACGCCCAGCCCGCCCGCCTGCGCCATGGCGATGGCCAGCCGGCTCTCCGTGACCGTGTCCATGGCCGACGAGACCAGCGGCACGTTCAGCTTCAGCTCGCGCGTGAACTGGGTCGCGGTGGACGCCTGAGCGGGCATCACCTCCGACGGGCCGGGTTCGAGCAAAACGTCGTCGAAGGTGAGCCCTTCGCGTATCTCCATGCGGAGCCTCCGTCTTGCGGGCGCGGTATAGGGGGCGTTCACCGCAGCGCACAAGGGCGTGCGGTCTACGGCTTCAGTCCGGCGCCGATCAGGTAGACCTCGCTCGACTCCTTGCGGCTCGAGTCGGGCTTGAAGTGGCGGACCTCGGCGAAGGCGGCCTTGAGCCGGGCGAGGAGCGCGCCTTCCGCCCCGCCCTGGAACGACTTGGTGACGAAGGCCCCGCCGGGCTTGAGGTTCGCGACGGCGAAATCGGCCGCCGCTTCGACGAGGGCGATGATGCGAAGGTGGTCGGTGGCGGCGTGACCCATGGTGTTCGGGGCCATGTCGGAGAGCACGAGGTCGGGCGGGCGACCGAGGCGCCGCAGGAGGTCGGGCCCGGTCGCCGGGTCGGTGAAGTCGCCTTGCACGATGTCGGCCCCGGGGATCGGGTCGACGGGCAGGAGGTCCACCCCCACCACCGCCCCCGCGCCGCGCGCCAGCGCCGCCTCGATCCAGCCCCCCGGCGCGCAGCCCAGGTCGATCACCGCGGCGCCGCGCTTCACGAGCCTCAGCTTGTCGTCGATCTCCAGGAGCTTGAACGCCGCGCGCGAGCGCCATCCTTCGGCTCGAGCGCGTTGTGCGTAGGGGTCGTTGATCTGACGCTGCAGCCACTGCTGCGACGAGAGCGAGCGCTGGTCGGCGGTCTTGAGCCGCGCGCCCATCGCGCGCCCGGCCGCGTCGCCCCGGGTGGGCGGCCGCACCATGCGCCGGCGTGGAGGGTCGGCGGGATCGTCGGCCATGCGTGCGCTTACCGCGGCCGGCGAGCCGACGCCATCGACCCCTAGCCGCGCCGGGGGCCGCGGCCGCCGTCGCGCTCGGCCATCATCTCGAGGAGGAGCCCTTCCCTCAGCCCGCGATCGGCGACGCGCACCCGCGCGCAGGGCCAGGCGTCCTGGACGGCCTGCAGGATGGCGGCGCCGGCCAGCACGAGATCGGCGCGGTCCGGGCCTATGCAGGGCGCGCGCGCCCGGCTCTCCGGAGAGGTGGCCATGAGCCGGCGCACCGCGGCGGAGCAGTCCTGCGGCGACAGCCACAGGCCGTCGACCCTCGCCCGGTCGTAGCGGGCGAGGTCGAGATGCAGGCCCGCCAGGCTCGTGATCGCGCCGGAGGTGCCGACGAGATGGCCGCCATCCGCCAGCGCGGTGGCGAGCGCCTCGCGTTCGGGGAAGGCCGCCAGTCGCTCTCGGACGTACACGACCATGGCGTCGAACCATTCGGCCGTAGCCGGCTCGGGCTCGGGGAAGCGCTCCGCCAGCCCCACCACGCCGATCGGCAGGGAGAGCCAGGCGCGCAGCCGCCCCCCGCCCCGCCCTCGCCCGTCCGGCTCGAACCAGGACAGCTCGGTCGAGCCGCCGCCGACGTCCAGCACGAGCACCGCGCGCGCAGCGGGATCGAACAGGTCGCGGCATCCGGCGACGGAGAGCCGCGCCTCCTCGTCGGGCGCGATGATGTCGAGCGCGAGGCCGGTCTCGGCCTCGACGCGGGCCACGAACACCGCACCGTCTTCGGCCATGCGGCAGGCCTGGGTGGCCACGGCCCTGACCTGCACGGGGCGTCGTCGCCGGATCTTTTCGGCGCAGACGGCGAGCGCGGCCACCGCGCGATCCTGCGCGGCGGCGTCGAGGCGCCCTGTCCGCGACAGCCCCTCGCCCAGCCGCACGATGCGCGAGAACGAGTCGACCACGCGCAGCCCGCCCCGCGCCGGCGACGCCACCAGGAGTCGGCAGTTATTGGTGCCGAGGTCGATCGCGGCGTAGCAGGGCGCGGGCCGCGAACGTCGAGCGGGCGCGGTGGCGAGCGTCTCGGGCATCCGCGCCGTGATCCCCGTCCACCCCGATCCCGCTCGGTCGAAAGCGACCCTAGGCGCCGCCGGCGGGGGAGGAAACCCCGTACTGGCCGGCCGGGCGCCCCGCGCGCTAGGGTGACGCCGGTTCAGCGTGCGGAGATCGGCGGGATGAGTGCGGACGGCGACACCCTGATCCGACCCGCGGAGGCGGCGGCGGACTGGACCATTCCGCAGGGTTTCGAGCGCTACACGGCCGAGGAGCATAGGACGTGGGTCACGCTCTACGAGCGCCAGGCCGCCGTCCTGCCCGGGCGCGCGTGCGCGGCTTTCCTCCGCGGGCTCGACGCGCTCGACCTGCACGGCGAAGGCATCCCCGACTTCGAGCGAATGAGCGAGACGCTGCGCGGCCTCACCGGCTGGAGCGTGGTGGCGGTGCCGGGGCTCGTGCCCGACGACGTGTTCTTCGACCACCTGGCCAACCGGCGATTCCCAGCCGGCAACTTCATCCGCCGGGCCGACCAGCTCGACTATCTGGAGGAGCCCGACGTCTTCCACGACGTGTTCGGCCACGTGCCCATGCTGACCGATCCCGGCTTCGCCGACTACATGGCCGCCTACGGCCGCGGCGGAGCGCGGGCCCTGCAGCTCGGTCAGCTGCCCAACCTCGCGCGGCTGTACTGGTACACCGTGGAGTTCGGCCTCGTGCAGGAAGCCGACGGCCTGCGCATCTACGGCGCGGGCATCGTCTCCTCCCGGGCCGAGTCGGTGTTCGCCCTGGAGGACCCCTCCCCCAACCGGCTCGCGCTCGATCTCGAGCGGGTGATGCGCACCCCCTACCGGATCGACGACTTCCAGCAGGTCTACTTCGTCATCCCCTCGATCGCCGAGCTGCAGCGGGTGACGCAGGAGGACTTCGGCCCGATCTACGCGCGGCTCGCGGGCGCGGAGGACGTCCCCATCGACGCCGTCACGCCGGGCGACAGGGCGCTCACCCGCGGCACGCAGGCGTATGCGCGGAGCCGCCCGGGCAAGGCCCCCGTCTAACGGACGACTAGCCGGACAGTCGCGCCATCACGACGCCGTGGGCGGGCACCGTCGCCGTCCAGCGGCCGGCGAGCCGGCCCACATCCTCATGTCGCCAAAGGTCGCGCACGCGCAGGCGCAGCGACGACGGCAGATCCAGCTGGCTCCAGTCGGCCGCGATCTCCGCCGGCGCCGCGCCGCGGTTCCATAGAAGCACGGCCCGCTCCCCGCCCGCCAGCGGCTTCACCCAGACCTCGCGATCGCCGTCCTTCCACACGCGACGGCCCTGGCGACCGAGCGCGTCCTGGTCGACGGCGACCACCTCGCGGTTCAGCAGTATGTCCCGGACGGCGGGCGTCATGGCCGCGAGGTCGTTTCCCGCGATCAAGGGTGCGGCCATCATCGCCCACAGGGAGAAATGCGCGCGGTACTCGGCGTCGGACATGCCGCCGTTGCCGACCTCCAGCATGTCGGGATCGTTCCAGTGGCCGGGCCCGGCGTAGGGCCAGAGCGGCGCGTTGAGGTCGACGATGGTCGCCACGCCCAGACTGTAGCCGTGCTTGCCCGTCCATCTGTCGGTGATGTCGCCGGTCGTGCGCCACAGATTGCCGATCTTGGACGCCCACAGCCACGGCTTGGCCGTGCCCCACTCGCACATGGAGAAGACGATCGGCCGCCCGCTGGCGCGCAGCGCGTCCGCCATCAGCGCGTACGCCTCCTCGGCGTTGCGCGTGCCAGTCGAGCACCAGTCGTACTTCAGGTAGTCGACGCCCCAGCGCGCGTACTGGATCGCGTCCTGGTACTCATGGCCCTGGCTGCCCGGCCGGCCGCCGCAGGTCTTGGACCCTGCGTCCGAGTAGATGCCGAACTTCAGCCCGCGCGCGTGCACGTAATCGGCCAGCGCCCCCATTCCCGAGGGGAAACGCTGCCGGTCGGCCGTGATGAAGCCCTGGGCGTCGCGCGGGCCATGCCAGCAGTCGTCGATGACGACGTACTGGTAGCCCGCCGCCTTCATGCCGTTCGTGGCCATGGCGTCGGCGGCGCCGCGGATAGTGGCCTCGCTCACGTTGCAGGCGAAGCGGTTCCAGCTGTTCCAACCCATCGGCGGCGTGAGGGCGAGGCCGTTGGCCGTGCGCTTGAGGTCCTGGCTGGCCGGCAGGGTGTTGGGATCGGGGTCGAGCACCTCCTGCGCGCGTGCAGCGCTCGCCGCGACGAGCGCCGCCACTACGACGGCGAGACCTAGGCCGACCCTGAACCGCATGGGCGCTGTCCTCCGCACGGCGCAGCGCCCGCGACCGCCATTGCACCACCCGCCGCGCGGGACGGCAATCAGGTCACCAGCTTTTTCGGAAGCGGACGGAGAGCCGCGCGTCGCCGCCCGTCCACGCCTGGCTGATCAGCGAGAGATCCCGACGCACCTGCCACTCGACTTGCGCCGACGGTCCGGTGCGCGCGATCTGGGCGGCGGTCTGGGCGGTCTGCGAGCGGCCCTGCGCGGCTCCAGTCAGCTCGATGTAGATGTTGTTGGTGACGTACTTGCCGCCGGAGATGGTGGCGCCCGAGGCGCCGCCGCCCAGCGCCAGCCGGTCGAGCCCCGCGAATTGGCGCAGGTTCGACAGGATGTCGAAGCCGCCGCCCGTGGCCAGCCCTGCCAGCGCCGACGCCAGCTGCGCCGCCTCGAAGGGCGACAGCTGCGAGGCCGAGACGCCGAACAGCACGCG
>CAXTAO010000011.1:0-84618 GCA_964242625.1 uncultured Caulobacteraceae bacterium
CAAGGTCGAGTCTGCGGCGCATGACCAAGCTCGGTCAATGTCCGACAAGGGTCGAAAGCGGACGCTGAAGCGAGGGCGCTAAGCGGACTTCCAGGACGAGCCCGCGTACGTCCGCTTCGCGGAGCGACGCCATGTCGCTCCCGGCGCAAAGCTCGCGCTGGGGCGCTCAGGAGCCGACCCCCGATGAGCAAATGGGCCATCGCCCTCGGCTGAACCATCGGCTCGGGCTCAGGGTTGAGCCCGCATGGCGATGTCTGGACTGGTCCCTTCTGCTCTCATCGGCGCTGTGGCGAGCGCGCGGTCAATGACGCCCATGGCTGCCTTGGCCACGATGCGCTTGGCGCGCCGTCGCACGCCGGGACGGCTGATCCTCCTGGACCGGCCGCTGTTCCAAGCCGGCGCCTTGGCGATGGGATTGGGAGAGCTGCTCGGGGACAAGATGAAGTCGGCCCCCGACAGGACGGTGGCTCTGGGTTTGCTCGCCCGCACGATGAGCGCAGGCGTGGCGGGGGCGGCGTTGGCCCCACGGGGCCGGGAACCCGTTGGAGCCGGTGTCGCGATCGCGACGGCCGTTCCTCTGGCCTATCTCACCCTTGCAGCCCGCAAGCGCGCCATCCGCCGTTTCGGACAGACCCGCAGCGGCGTGGTCGAGGACGCTCTCATCGTGGCGGCGGGCTTCGCCATTGTAAGCCTCGCGACGAGACGGCGCTGAAGGCGAGCTTGCACAACCCCTTGGCCGTCCCAGGAAGGTCGGGGTTCCGGAGGCGAGCCTACGCCTCCCCCCCCTGGGGCTAGTCGGCCATGCCCGCCAGCTGGAGCAGCTGTGGGATGGCCGCGCGGAGCTGGAAGTAGCCCTTCGTCGACCTGGGCCAGGCCCGCTCGTCCCACTCACGCCGCAGGTTGAGGTGAGACGGCGACACGTCCGCCGACGGCCCGACGGGCGCCCAAGCCGCGATGACGGGCAGGCCGTCCTCCCATCCCGGCTTCGCCTCGCCGGCCTCGCATCCGAATTGCGCGCGAGCCCTTCCCAGCGCGTCGGCCATGGCCTCCCGGTCGGCGGCGCGGACCCGGTCGGAGGCGCCTTCGGCGTGCGCCAGCACGGCCCCGACCTTTGCGACGCGCGCGGAGCCCAGCTCCAGGCTCTCCGGGTGGAGGTCGTCCAGGTGGATCAGCAGGGCCACCTCGCCAGCGGGCGGTGCGTCCGAGTCCGCCAGCGGGATGAGCGGATGGGGCTGATCCTCGGTCAGGGCTCGCACGTCCTCGTTCAAGCCGGTCGGCCGGTACCGGCCTTCAGTGTGGCGCGCGATGTTCTCTGCACGGGCGGCGTAGGCCTTTCCGCGCGTGTGCAGGCCCGCCACCCAGCGCCACGACAGCGTGTTGCTGGCCGGGTCGCCGTCCAGGAGGTGGCGCATGAAGAGGTCTGCGCCCAACGCCCAGGGCAGGCGCAGGGTGAAGATCCAGATGGAGGCGAACCACATGCGCACGTGGTTGTGGAGCCAGCCGTGCTCGATCAGCTCCCGCGCCCAGTCGTCGAAGCCCTCGATCCCCGTGCGACCCTCCACCGCTTCGGCGTAGGCGCGGCGCAGGCCGGCGTTGCGCTCCATCGCTTCGCGCCCATCGGCGACCTGGCGCTTGTAGTCCGTCCAGATCGACGGCCGCGTCTCCAGGTGGCCCTTGAAGTAGCTGCGCCAGACCACTTCTTCGACGAAGCGTTCCGCTCCGCGACGCCCGTGCGCCTCCACCGCCGCAGCGACCACCTCCGGCTCCGTGAGCAGGCGGCGGCGCAGGTAGGGCGACAGCGCCGAGGTGTTCGGCTCCCGATCGGGGCCGCGGTCGGTGTTGCGCCCCGCGGCGTAGCGGCCGCCCGCGGCGGGGCTGAACGCGGCCAGGCGCGTGAGGCCGGCGGCGCGGCTAAGGGGCTCGAAGTTCGGCATGCAGCGGAGGTAGGGTCGGCGAGTTCAGGCCGCAGCCCCTCGGCGCCGTCGCGCCCCTGCAGTGACCTCCGCGGCTGCAGCATCAGGGCTTGAAGGTCAGCCCTGGGCCGGGGCCACGCAGGCCGACCGTTTCGTTCATTCAGCAGGTGAAGTCGACGGTGTCGCAGACCCTCGTCCTCGCCTCAATGCAGCGGCGACGGCGATTACAATAAGTACCAGGATGTTGAGCGCGTTTGCGGCGTCGGCAAACCCGCTTCGAAGCGGGGCCGGCTCGGACCCGAACACAAGGCCATCAAGAGCGAGTTCAGCGGCTTGCAACAAGATAATCACAAGGAGCCACGAAGCCTTGGGGTTCAAAAGGGCCATCCCGAGAAAAGCTGAGCACATCACTCCGTTATCGACCATGTCGATCACCACGCACGCGGAGTCGATGGAGTGGCCAAGCGTGGAGGCCAGCGCGCAAAGCGCAAACTGCAGCACGACGCCGACAACGATCACGCCAACCGCCACCCTGTGGAGGTTGCGGCCGTATATCATGGCGTAGCCGCCGCCCACGATGTGGGCGGCGAGCATGGCGTAATAGAGAAACCAGGACGCCGACATCGAACGCCCCCTCGCGCCGTAGCGTAGGGAGGTTGACGGCGGCGTCCTGCGGAAGGGTTAAGCCGCCGCCGCTGAGTCGGCGTGAGCCGTCTGCGCCGGCTTCCAGCCCCCCATACGCGTGCGCAAGTTCAGCGCACGCCCGAGCACGTTCAGGCCGTGGTGAGCGCCGACCAGTTCGCTATGCGCGTCCTGGAGAGCCGCGACGGCGCGGCCCACGCGTGCCGTCTCGTCGGCCCCGGTGGTCGAGGCCAGGCCTAGCTCACTTCGCGCAGCGTGCATCTCCGCCAGGAGATGGGCGGCCTGCTCGATGGCCCCCTCCAGCGCCGTTTCAGCCGAGGTCAAGCGCGTCGCCACCTTCTGTGCGACGAACAAGCGTTCCATGTGATCCTCCTTCTAAGGACACGTGACGCTAGCCTGAGCTCGGGGTGGTCGCCAGCACCTGTTTGGTCGTAACCGCCCCCGGATCGGGCTCGAGACTGCGCACGCGCTTGAACGCCCGCCCGGAAGCCGCTGGCCTCCAGGGAGAGACCGAGCTCAGCCGAACGCGACGGGGCCGACGGCGCCGCACCAGCGCTTCACCTGGGTGGGTTCGCGCGCATCCATGTAGAAGAAGTGCGTCATGGTGGGCCGGACGACCGGCCCGCCGTCGTCCGGCGTCATGGTGACCGTGCCGCGGAACACCTTCAGGTCGCCGCCGTCCCAGAACTCCTCCACCTCGTGCAGAGCGGTGAAGCCCGTGTCGATGAAGGCTTTCAGGTTGGCCCTGATCGCCTCGCGACCGTGCCAGTCGGCCACACCCAGGTTGCAGACTGCGTCCTCGGCGAAGCAATCGAACCCAGCGCCGAAGGTCTTGTCGTCGATCTCCTTCCACATGGCCAGGAGCCACGGTGGGGCCGGCGTCTTCTCGAAGGTCCGGGTGGTCACCGGCGCGTCTCCGGTTGGCGGACCTCGCGTCCGCTCTCGACAGCGCCTGTGTCCCTCGCCATGCGTTGGCGATGTCGCCAAACAGCCCTCTGATCCCGCCAAGCGGGCCCCGGCGCGTGGAGGTGCTCGCTTTCCCGGCCGTCCAGCTTCTGGACGTGGCCGGGCCGCTGCAGGTGTTCAGTTCGGCCAACGAGCGCGCGGCCGAACAGGGCCGACCGCCGCTCTACGACATCCACGTGATCGCCCCGCAGGCGCAGGTCGGCGCCACCGCGGGACTTGTCTTTGCAGCGTCGCACTTGCCCACGGCCGAGGCTGCGGTGGACACACTGATCGTTGCGGGAGGGCGGGGAGTGCAGCGCGCGGCGGAGGATCCGGTCCTGGTCGACTGGCTCGCCGGTCACGCCCGCGCGGCGCGACGTGTGGCCTCCGTCTGTACGGGCGCCTTTCTGTTCGGAGCCGCAGGCCTGCTCGACGGTCGGCGGGCGGTGACGCACTGGGAGTTCTGCTCCGAGCTTCAGCGCCGCCATCCGCGCGCCGAGATCGATCCCGACCCGATCTTCATCCGCGACTGCGCAGTGTGGACGTCAGCGGGCGTCACTGCGGGCATCGATCTGACGCTGGCGCTTGTCGAGGAGGACCACGGCCGCGCCCTGGCGCTGTCCGTGGCGCGCCACCTCGTCGTGTTTCTGAAGCGTCCCGGAGGACAAGCGCAGTTTAGCGAGGCGCTCACCCTGCAGTCTGGGGACGACCGCTTCGCCGCCTTGCACGCCTGGATCGCCGGTCATCTCGAGGCGCCCTTGTCAGCCGCGCAGTTGGCGGCGGAGGTCGGCATGAGCGAGCGAAGCTTCATGCGGCGGTATCGAGCGGCGACCGGACTTACGCCAGGACGTGCGGTCGAGCGGCTACGAGTTGAAGCGGCGCGTCAGCTCCTCACCGAGACCGGCTTGCCGCTGAAGCGTATCGCAGCCCGATGTGGGTTCGGGACGGAGGAGACCATGCGCCGAGGCTTCCTGCGCGTGCAGGGCGTAGGACCGCAGGCTCACCGCCAGCGCTTCGGACGTCAGTCAGTCACCAGAGATGCATGAGGCGGCAGGCCGTGCTTGCGGCCGCACGCGCCCCTGCTAGCGTGCTTGCGCCCTCGGCTTCGAATGACGCCGAGCGCAGCGCGGGGTGCTCATGATCTCACGGCTCGTCGTCGGCGCGGTTGGCCTCACGCTGCTCACCGGCGCCGCCGAGGGCCAGACGACACCGCGCGCCGCGTCGGTCTCGCCGCGCTTCGTCGCAGCGCTGCGGATCAACGATCGCGATTACTTCGCCCGCCAGGGGCTGAACGTAACGGTCTTCAGCGACTACTATCCGGACGGGCACCAGACCGGGGTGACGGTGATCCAGCACGGCGCGCGGGTGGCCGCCAATGGGGACCTGCGTCTGGAGGCGTCGCCTGGGCAGTGGTCGCCCATGCCGATGACCGTCAAGCGCACCGTCGACCGGGCGAGTCAGACCATCAGCCAGACTCTGGCGTACCCGGATCCTTCTAAGAACCGCACGGGGTTCAATCCGATCGAGTACCCGGATCTTGATCTGACTTACCGCGTCAGTGTCACGCCGATGGCGGGAAACAGTTTCAAGATCACGGTCGACCTCGACAAACCTCTGCCCGCCTCGTGGATCGGCAAGGTCGGCTTCAACTTCGAGCTCTTTCCGACGCCGCTGTTCGGCAAGGCGTGGCTGCTCGACGGGCATGGCGGCATATTTCCGCGCCAGGCCAACGGTCCGATGGTGAGCGACGGGACCGAGGAGATCACAGCTCCGCTCGCCCACGGCCGCCGACTGATCGTCGCGCCCGACCAGGACCTTCAGCGTCTGCAGATCGAGAGCCTGACGGGCGAACTCGAGCTGCTCGACGGCCGGGGCAACCGCAACAACGGTTGGTACATCGTGCGCAGCCTCGTGCCGAAGGGGGCCACGAAAGCGGCGATCGAATGGGTGGTCACGCCCAACGTCGTGGACGGTTGGCGCTCAGCTCCTGTGATCCAGGTCAGCCAGGTGGGCTATGCTCCCGGCCAGCCGAAACGGGCGGTGCTGGAGAGGGACCCGCTCGACACCCGTGAAGACGCCATGGCGCTCTTCCGCCTGACGGACACGGGCCGGGAACTGGTTCGGCGCGGAAAGCCGAAGCCGTTCGGGCCCTGGCTGCGCTATCAGTACTCCACATTCGACTTCTCAGACGTGACCCACCCGGGCATGTACGAGATCGTCTACCGCGACAATGTAAGTCGCCCGTTCAAGATCAGCGCGGACGTCTACGATCGTGACGTCTGGCAGCCAACGTTGGAAGTATTTCTGCCTAACCAGATGTGTCACATGCTGGTGCGCGAAAACTACCGGATCTGGCACGGCCTCGACCACTTGGACGACGCCCGTATGGCGCCCACGATTCACAATCATTTTGACGGCTACGCTCAAGGTCCTTCCACCCTGACGCGGTTCAAGGGCGGCGACCACGTGCCGGGGCTGGATGCCGGAGGGTGGCACGACGCGGGTGATTACGACCTACGGGTCGAGAGCCAGATGGGCACGGTCTTCCTGCTCTCGAAGATGGTCACCGAGTTCGGCCTGAACTACGATGCCACGGCGATCGATCAGCAGACCCACACGGTCGACATCCATAAGCCGGACGGCAGGAACGACGCCCAGCAGCAGATCGAGCATGGTCTATTGAGCGTGCTCGGCGGCTATCGCGCGATGGGGCGTCTGTATCGCGGCATCCAGGACGCGCACCTGGAGCAATACCCGCTTCTCGGCGACGTGACGAACGCGACCGACAACCAGCCCTACGAGCCCGGGCGGAAGCGAGACCTCCTGCACGGCCACACCTATGGGCTGGACGACGATCGATGGGTGTTCACGGAAGATAATCCCGACCGCGAACTCGAGGTGGCCGGCCAACTCGCCGCCGCCTCCGTCGCTCTGCGCGGCTACGACGCCGCCCTCTCCGCCGAAGCGCTGGCTGCCGGGCGCGCAATTTTCGCCAAGGCTCGCGGTCGGGAACACGCGCCGACGGCCCATATCACCGCCCTTGTCGAACTGATCCTTGCGACCGGCGACCAGGCTTTCATGACCGAACTCGTCGCGATGCGATCCCAGGTGGTCGCAGACGTCGAGCACTCAGGCTGGGCGGTCGGTCAGGTGATCGCGCGCGTGCCAGACGAGACCTTCAAACGCGACATGGCGGTGGCGGTGGCCGCCTACCAAGCCCGCATCAGGGACGCAGGGAAAGAAAGCCCGTACGGCGTACCTTACAAGCCCGATATCTGGGGCGCGGGCTGGGGCATCCAGGAGTTCGGTGTGCACCAGTACTTCTTCCGCAAGGGTTGGCCTCAGGCGACCACATCTGATGCCCAAGAGAACGCGCTCAACTTCGTACTGGGTGTACACCCGGGCGAGAACACTGAATCGTTCGCGTCGGGCGTCGGTTCACATTCAGCAACCATCGCCTACGGCAACAATCGAGCCGATTGGTCGTACATCCCAGGCGGAGTGATCTCGGGCACGGCGTTGATCCGGCCGGACCTGCCGGAGTTGAAGGAGTGGCCGTACTTCTGGCAACAGCGTGAATACGTGATGGGTGGGGGTGAGACCAACTTCATGTTCCTCGCCCTCGCAGCGGAGCAGAGCGCCCACGCTGGAAGCTCCGCTCCGCCACCGAGCTTGCGGCTTCCCTGAGACGGGTCAAGCAGACCTGTATCATGGATGAAGCCGCGGTCGCTCCGACTACGACGGTGTACAGCGTCAGGGCGGGCTCGCGCTCCAGCACCGAGTGGCGGCGCCACGCGTAACGTCGCGCGCTTACTTGAGAGTTGAGCAAGGTCGGCGTGATCATCTGAAGGTCGGAAAGGCGCGGATGTGGGCCTCTGGTGCACATCGGCCGCCTCAGCTGGCGGCCCCGAGCTCATTGAACCATTCGGCGTAGGGTGTTTGCGCCACCAAGCGACGGTTCAGGTCCGGCGCTCCGTCCACCCACCAGACCGGACCGCGCTCGCCCAGGCTACGCTTAGCCGCGTCGACCTGCGCCCGCGCGACGGCCACCGCTTTTGTGTCGCCGGTCGTCAGAGCCGCCCGCACGGCGCGGCGAGCAGCCATTAAGGCGTTCACAAGCGTCTGGCGCTCGGACGCAGGCAGGCTGGGATCGCTGCACCGCCAGAGCCGTCCTCCGACAACGAAATAGCGCCCGTCTGGCGTGATCGGATGCGAACTCACGACGTTAGGATCGCACGGGAGGCGCGTCAGCGACGATAGCGTCCACCCTCGTCATCTCTGCTGGTCGTGAGCACCAGGAGGACCGCGGCGCCGAGCACGGCGGCGAAGGCGAAGATACTACCTTCCGGACCCACAGCTCCGCCGGTGACAAGCGAAGGACCGATGGGCACGAAGTCGAAGATGTGGCCCTTGTCCAGATAGCCGCTGCCAGCCGCTCCGAAGAGCGGTGCGCTCGCCCAGTTCCAGCCCGTATGATAGCCCACCGGCCACCAGAGGGACCCGGTTCTGAAGACGTCGTAGGCGAGAAGGACGCCCTGGAAGAACAGTCGGAGAAGCCAAACCGGACTGGCGCCTGGATTATCCAAGTGGATGAGCAGGAAGAGCGCTCCCGAGACGATGAGCGCGCCGCGCCACCCGAGGAAGGCCGCGGCGACCAGGAGCACCGAGCCGCGACCGAAGAGCTCTTCGCCCGCCGCGCCCAGGAGATCGACCGCGAACCATCCAAGCCCGTGCAGCGCCGCCGACCCGCCCGATTGAGCCGAGTAGGAGACCTTAGCGGCGCCGCAAGCCACGATGGCGAGGATCGCCACGACCATTACGGTCAATCCGGTCGCCGACCCGAGCGACAGCCGTTCAATCCCTCTCCGGTCTGCGATCGGGAAGCCGGCGAAAGGACGCCCAGCACCATCAGGATCGCAGCGAAGAGGCCGATGTCGAGCGCGAGCCGGACCGTCATTTCCCATGCGAACGGCCCGAGCACCAGGACGCCGTTCTGGACAGTATGGAGGTGCAGCCAGCGGGCGGGCGGTCCGCGCAAGGCGTCTTCCAGGTGAGGAAGCCCAAACCACGCGACGACAAGCAGGAGCAGCGCGAGCCAACTCCGAGGCGACCGCCATCCGTTTGCCATTCGCGAGTCCCCGATAATGTCAGGGTCAGTCGCAGATCGCCGGGCCGATGTTGAGTGTCGATCTGTTCATGTCCTCGCCCACGAGAGAGGCCGGTTCGTGGGCTGCAGCGCCGTCGTGAGTTCGCAGCCGGCGCCGGCGCGCCAAGCGGGCCGCCAAGTCGCGCCGGCGAACGGGTCGCCCCCGAGATGACCACCCGTTCGGCGGCCGCTTCCGATGTTGGAGGCAAGGCGTGAGCCGCCCGCGGCCACCCCCGCTTCGCCCCCAAGGGCGCCCGGCGTTCCCGAGCCTAACCTCCTGCGCCGCCACGCCGAGCCGACCTGGAGCGCCGACCGGCGCGTTGCGCGCGCGGGGCGCGGCGCCTATGACCCCGGCGGGCGCGGCCCTGCGCCGTTCCCCCGGCCGGCGAAAGTCCTTTTCCCGTGAGCGTCGTCCACCTCCTGGGCTCGGCCGCCGACGGCGGGGCGGAGCGTTATTTCACTGACCTCGTCACCGCGCTCGCGGCCGACGGGCGCGACCAGGCGGCGGTGATCCGCCCCCACCCCGGACGCGAGCGCGCCCTGTCGGCGGCGGGCGTGCCCGCGGCCACGGCCCCCTTCGGCGGCCTCCTCGACCTGCGCACCGCTCCCGCCGTCGGCCGCGTCCTGCGGGCGCAAGCGGCGGAGGTGGCCGTGCAGTGGATGAACCGCGCCGGCCGCTTCATCCCGCCGGGGCCGTGGGCGCGCGTGGGTCGGCTCGGCGGCTACTACGACCTGAAGTACTACCGTGGCTGCCGCATGCTGGTCGCCAACACCGCCGACATCGCACGCTGGATCACGGCGCAGGGCTGGCCCGCCGACCGCGTCGTCCACGTCCCGAACTTCGCCGAGCCGGGGCCGGACCTCGCGCTGCCCCGCGCCCAAGTCGACACGCCGGAGGATGCGCCGCTGCTCCTGGCCCTTGGCCGGCTGCACCCCGTCAAGGCGCACGACGTCCTCCTCCACGCGCTGGCGCAGCTGCCGGACGCCTGGCTGTGGGTGGCGGGCTCCGGCCCGCTCGAGGGCGAGCTCCGCGCGCTGGCGGAGCGCCTGGGCGTGGCCGATCGCGTGCGCTGGCTGGGTTGGCGCGACGACGCATCGGCGCTCTACCGCGCGGCGGACGTGTGCGTCTTCCCCTCGCGCCACGAGCCCTTGGGCAACGTCGTGATCCAGGCCTGGGCGCACGGCCTGCCGGTGGTCGCCGCCGCAGCGCTTGGGCCCGCGGCCCTGATCGACGACGGAGAGACGGGCCTCCTGGTCCCCGTCGACGACGCCGACGCCCTGGCCGCCGCCACGGCTCGCCTCCTGGCCGACGCGGCGCTGCGCACGCGGCTGTCGCAGGCGGGACGCGAGGCCGCGCGCATGCGCTTCGGGCGCCCGGCGGTGGTCGCACGCTGGCGCGAGCTCTTCGCCGAACTCGCCCGGCGGGAGGGCTGAGCGCGGTGTGCGGGATCGCGGGCGTGATCGGGCCGGGCGCGAACGCGGCGGGGGCGGAGGCGCTGATCGCCCCCCTCACCCACCGCGGGCCCGACGGCGTGCGGGTGGAGCAGCTGGCTGACGCGGCGCTGGCCCACGCGCGCCTGTCGATCATCGATCTCGAGTGCGGCTGGCAACCGCTGCACGCCGCCGGCTCGACGGTTATCGGAAACGGCGAGATCTACAACTACCTCGAGCTGATCGAGGAGTACGGCCTCAGGAATCAACTCAAGACCGGCAGCGACTTCGAGCCCCTGCTCCACATCTACGCCCGGGAGGGCCCGCGCGCCTTCGAGAAGCTGCGCGGCATGTACGCCTTCTGCCTCATCGGCCACGACGGCCGTAGCTGGCTCGTGCGCGACCCCTTCGGCATCAAGCCGCTCTACACCGACCGGAGCGGAGGCCGCCTGCGCTTCGCCTCCGAACTCCGCTCGCTTGAGTCGCCCGGCCCCGCCCGCGCCCTGCCCGAGGCCGAGCTCCGCGAGCTCCTGGCGCTGGGCTATACCGTCGAGGCCCGGGACGTGCTGGCGAGCCCCGCCGTTCCGCCCGGGGCGGTGGTTGAGGTGACGGGCGGCGAACCCCGGCTGCGTTCGGTCACCGCCCCCGTCCCCGCCGACCCGCCGCCGCCGCCGCGCGACGAGGCCGAGGCGCTCCGCCGGCTCGACGCCGTCTTGGAAGACAGCGTGCGCGTGCACCAGCGGTCGGACGTGCCCTACGGCCTCTTCCTCTCCGGCGGGATCGACTCGGCCGCCATCGCCACCCTGATGGCGCGGCTGAACACGCGCCCGGTGGTCGCCTACACCTGCGGCTTCCCCGACGCTCCGGGCGCGGCCGACGAGCGGCGCGGGGCCGAGCGCATCGCCCGCGCGCTCGATCTCGACTGGCGCGAGACGACGTTCGACGAACAGGACTTCCTGCGCATCGCGCCACAGGTCGCCGCCGCGCTCGACGACCCCACCACCGACTACGCCTGCCTACCCACCTGGAAGCTCGCGGAGGCGGCCAAGGATAGCCTGACCGTGGTCCTCTCCGGCGAGGGGGGTGACGAGCTCTTCGCCGGCTACGGCCGCTACCGCCGGGCGCTGCGCCCCCGCTGGCTGGGCGGCCGCCCCGCCGAGCCGCGGGTGGACGCGCCCTACCTCCCCGATGGCGGGGCCGCCGCGCTCGCGACCTGGCGCGCGGCGGCGGCGCAGGGCCGCCCGCCCGGCCTCACCCCCCTGCAGCGGGCGCAGTGGGCCGACATCGCCACCTGGCTGCCGCGCGACCTCCTCCTGAAGCTCGACCGCACCCTGATGGCGCACGGGCTGGAGGGGCGCACCCCCTTCCTCGACCGGGAGGTGGCGGCCTTCGCCTGGAGCCTGCCCGACGGCCTGAAGGTGCGTGGCCGCCACGGCAAGTGGCTCCTGCGCCGCTGGCTGGAGCGCGCCTGCCCCGCCGCCGAGCCCTGGGCCAAGAAGCAGGGCTTCACCGTCCCCGTCGCCCGCTGGATCGCCCCCCGCGCCGCCGAGATCGGCCCCCGCGTCGCCCAAGCCCGCGCCGTCCGCGCCGCCTGCGACCCCGAGGAGGTCCGCCGCCTCTTCGCCGACCCCCGCGCCGCCAAGCACTGGTGGCCCCTCACCTTCACCGCCCTCTGGAGCGCGGTCCACCTCGACGGCGCGACGGCGGCGGAGGCGGGCGCGGCGGTGTGGGGTGGGCGGGGATAGCCGCCGACTCCTTGCCCGCCGCCGGAGGCGTTGTCGAAAGTTGCGAAGCCCTCGCGTATGCTACTATGGGCAGTAATGTCAGCGCAGACGCGGCACGCGTCTCTTGCACAGCAGGTCGCTTCAGCACAATGAGCTGCCGGCAAATAAGCACGCATTCAACTTGCGATGACAACTATCTACCAGTTCAGATCGTGTTTTATACGATGTTGCTGGAGATATCTTGTCTGTTCCGGATGAAGTCTCAACCTTGCATGATCAAAGCCCAATATCAACTTGGCCTCTGCTGATAGGGAGCCTGATGCGATCGGAGTTCCATCATCTTCGAAACTGATCAGACCCGCGTCGAATGCTGCGTCCCAGTGCGCAACTAGAAGAAGGCCATTGTCGGGATTCACGCGAAGAGGATCGTCCGATGCGAGTTCAGCCCAGGCGACGATGTGAGAAGCCCTAAGTAACTCCGGCTGAGCGACCCCGGTAACCTGACAAGTACCCCAGCGGTTCAGTAGTGCCTCACGGAATCCTCCTTGGCCGAGTCGCGCAAGAACTTGGCGTAATGCTTCAGTTCGCCGGAGGCTTGATTGGCCTTGGACTTCCTTTAGTTGATTTTCCAACTCCGGCCGCACAGGGATTGCGGCTTGGTCACAGATGACATATCCGGCGCGTTCCAACACTCGGCAAGCGGAGTCGTGCCTGCTGTACCCTCCATTTATGTTCGACCAGCCAGCTGGGGTGCCGCCTAACGCTCCAGCCGCGACGGGCTTTGATGGGTAAGGTCCTCGTAAAGAATAGGGGCTCCAGACCCAGTACTTGAGAGAATTTCGAAGGTTTGGAAACCGACCAACAATAACTTTGTCAATTCCGATATTGTCCATCTCGTCAAGTATCTGCTCGACAGCAATTGTTGTTACTTCAGCCACGTTACTGCTCCATCCTTCGACAGAACGATCGTCGGCAGCGTTTTATACTTCAGCAGACGTGTCAGCTGATTATCCTTCCATCACCGCAGGCTTATGTCTTTGTCAGCAGTGTGTTCAGCTTTGGTCGGCGACCGCCGGTTCGCCGCGCAACAGCCCCTCAGTGCTCAAGTCCTCATCCACCTCCGGCCAGTGCACGCCGTAGCCGCCGCCGGCGCGTTCCCAGCGGGCGCGCTGGTCGGGGGTGGCGGCGAGGAGGCGGGGGTACCAGGCCAGCGGGGCGGCGATGGTGCGGCCGTCCATCAGGTCGACGATCAGCCGGTCGGCGTCGAAGCGCACGTCGGCCACGCGCTCGTCAGCGGCGCGGATCAGGGATGTTGCCGCTGAACGGAGGCGGCGAGTGCAGCGATGATCTGCGCACACTCAGCCGCGCTAAGCTCGTCGTGCTGTGCCGCGAAGGTCAACATAGGTACGAGCGACTCCATCGGCACCTCGCTCGAACTCCTCGGACTGAAACCGCCCGAAGCCGTGACCCAGCGATCACGGATTGATCGACAACGATCGTCCCATGTCGAGACGCCTAGTTCGATTGAGTGACCAGGTCCGACATTAATCGACTTCTGAACATCCATTGATCTCTCCCTCACTCGGCGGGATGTAAATCTCTCCACCACCCTCCCGGAAGCGCTCGCTCATCGCCGCCATGCCGGCCTCGGCGTCGGCGCTCCCGCTCGTGCCCTCCACGTCGTTCTGCGCGGCGGCGCTGTCGCGGATCTCCTGGCTGATCTTCATGGAGCAGAACTTGGGGCCGCACATGGAGCAGAAGTGGGCGGTCTTGTGGGCGTCCTTGGGGAGGGTCTCGTCGTGGAAGGCGCGGGCGGTCTCGGGGTCGAGGCCGAGGTTGAACTGGTCCTCCCAGCGGAACTCGAAGCGGGCGCGGCTCAGCGCATCGTCCCAGGCGCGGGCGGCGGGGTGACCCTTGGCGAGGTCGGCGGCGTGGGCGGCGATCTTGTAGGCGATCACCCCGTCCTTGACGTCCTTCTTGTCGGGCAGGCCCAGGTGCTCCTTGGGGGTGACGTAGCAGAGCATGGCGGTGCCGAACCAGCCGATCATGGCCGCCCCGATGGCCGAGGTGATGTGGTCGTATCCGGGCGCGATGTCGGTGGTGAGCGGCCCCAGCGTATAGAACGGGGCCTCGCCGCAGGTGGCCAGCTGCTTGTCCATGTTGGCCTTGATCTTGTGCAGCGGCACGTGGCCCGGTCCCTCGATCATCACCTGGCAGCCGTGGTCCCAGGCCACGCGGGTGAGCTCGCCCAGGGTCTCCAGCTCGGCGAATTGGGCGCGGTCGTTGGCGTCGGCGATGGAGCCGGGGCGCAGGCCGTCGCCCAGGCTGAAGGTCACGTCGTAGGCGCGCATGATCTCGCAGATCTCGGGGAAGCGCTCGTAGAGGAAGCTCTCCCGGTGGTGCGCCAGGCACCACTTGGCCATGATCGAGCCGCCGCGCGACACGATGCCGGTGACGCGCTTGGCGGTCAGCGGGATGTAGGGCAGGCGCACGCCGGCGTGGATGGTGAAATAGTCCACCCCCTGCTCGCACTGCTCGATCAGCGTGTCGCGGTAGACCTCCCAGGTCAGGTCCTCGGCCACGCCCTCGACCTTCTCCAGCGCTTGGTAGATCGGCACGGTGCCGATCGGCGCGGGCGAGTTGCGCACGATCCACTCGCGGATGTTGTGGATGTTGCGGCCGGTGGAGAGGTCCATCACGTTGTCGGCCCCCCAGCGAATGGCCCAGACCATCTTCTCCACCTCCTCCGCCATGGACGAGGTGACGGCCGAGTTGCCGATGTTGGCGTTGATCTTGACCAGGAAGTTGCGGCCGATCGCCATCGGCTCCAGCTCGCCGTGGTTGATGTTGGCGGGGATCACCGCGCGGCCGCGCGCCACCTCGCTCATCACGAACTCGGGCGTGACGACGTCGGGGATGGAGGCGCCGAAATCCTCGCCGTCGCGGATCGTTTCGCGCTGGAGCTCGCGGCGGAGGTTCTCGCGGATGGCGATGAACTCCATCTCGGCGGTGACCTCGCCCGCGCGGGCGTGCTCCAGCTGGGTGACGCGGGCGCCGGCGCGGCCGCGCAGCACGCGCGGGAGGTGGGGGAACTGGGGCACGGCGTGGCGGGCGGCGACGCGGCCGTTGTCCTCCGGCTTCACCGCCCGGCCCTCGACGTCCTCGACCCCGCCGCGGGCGCGCACCCAGGCGTCGCGGGGGCGGGCGAGGCCGCGCTCGATGTCGATCGTGGCCAGCGGGTCGGTGTAGGGGCCGCTCGAGTCGTAGAGCGTCACCGGCGGCTCGTTGGCGCTGGGGTGCAGCGCCACCTCGCGGAACGGCACGCGGATGTCGGGGAACCGCTCGCCCGCGACGTACACCTTGCGCGAGCCGGGAAAGGCCCCGGTGTCGACAGTCCCGGTCGGGATGGGGGCTGTGGGGGTGAGCGCGTTCATCGGTCAAGCCTCGGTCGGCGGCCGCGACGGCTAGGGATAGGACGACGCGCCGCCGACGTCGCGACGACCTGTCCCCTCCCTTCGCCGGCATGACCCGGATCAGGTTCGGCGGGTCGCGGGCCAAACCCGCCTCTCAGCCGCCTGGTCGACGGCTCCCCGGAGAACGGGCAGAAGCGTCGGCGTTCGCGGCCTGCGCGTCAAGCGGAACGGGCGGGCGCCTCGCGCGATACACCGGCGTCTTCCCCGCGCCGCAAAGCTCGTAGACAGTGCAGGCTCCGGAGTGAGTTCCATGCGTCCATCCCGCCTCCTCGCCGCCGGCGTCGCCATCGCCCTCCTGGGCGGCGCGGCGCGTGCGGGCGATCCCGCGGCCCTCGCTTCCGGCCCCGTGCCCGCCGCCGCCGCCGACCAGGACGACGCCTTCGCCGCGGCGACCGCGCCGGCGCCGCGCGACCAGGTGCGCGTCAACGCGCCCCGGCCCAAGCCCTCGCCGCCGGAGAAGATGTTGGTCGCCGCCACCGCGCCCGCCCACGTGTTCGACGACGACGACGAGGGCCGGCGCATCGACGCCTTCATCAACGGCCCCGTGCCGCCCGCGCGCCCCGGCGAGGGCGAGCCCCCGCCCTGCGACGAGACCCCGCACGGCGAGGTGGGCGTGAGCGTCGGCGGCGGCTCGCACACGGGCACGAGCTACGGCGGCTACGGCACGGTGGTGCAGCCGATCATGCACTGCCGCGGCGTGGTGGCCATCTCCGTCTCCGGCGCGCGCTTCGGCGGCTATCGCCGCTGAGGGAACGGCGCCCGGCGCGGCGTCTTTATCGCGCCGGGGCCGCCCGGCCTCGTCACCCGCCTCTGGAGCCACCCATGCCCGCACGCTTCACCACGCTTGAGAACGAGTTCAAGAAGGGCCTAGACAAAGTCACGCCCGCCGCCGGTGCCAAGCAGGTCGACTATTGGATCGAAGAGCTGAAGTCGGTCGAGGTCTCGGGCGCCAAGGGCCTGTCCCACGACCTGGAGACGCTGAAGAAGCACCTGGAGGCCGGGGAGTCCAAGGCCGACGCGGTCGGTCCCCTGCTCGGCAAGATCGGTGCGGAGACGGGCCGCATCGCCGGCCGTGTGGACGACGAGAAGGTCGCCGAAAAGCTGCGTCACGTGGCCGAGATGCTGGAGCCGTTCGGCAAGGGCTGAGCCACCGGGCGGGCGGGCGCGTGCGAGGCGCGCCCTCCCACCCCGCCCGCAAGGTTGCCCGGCGCCCCCGCCCCGCGTAGACGGAGCGCCACTCCCTCCCCTCATCAGATGAGCGCCCGCGCCCCGCGCAGGCGATCGGGCCTATGGCGCAGCAGTACATCTACCAGATGCAGGGCCTGACCAAGGCCTACCCCGGCGGCAAGAAGGTGTTCGAGAACATCTGGCTGTCGTTCTACTCCGACGCCAAGATCGGCGTGGTCGGCGTCAACGGCTCCGGCAAGTCGACGCTGCTGAAGATCATCGCCGGTATCGATACCGAGTTCGCCGGCGAGGCCAAGGCCGCCGACGGCGTGAAGATGGGCTACCTCGAGCAGGAGCCGCACATCGACGAGGCGCTTGACGTGTGGGGCAACGTGATCTCGGCGTGCGAGGAGAAGAAGGTCTTCGATCGCTACAACGAGATCGCGCTCCAGATGGCGGAAGACTACTCCGACGCGCTGATGGAGGAGATGAACGCGCTTCAGGAGAAGATCGACGCGGGCGACCTGTGGGACATCGACAGCCGCATTGAACAGGCGATGGACGCCCTGCGCTGCCCGCCCGCCGACATGCCGGTCGACAACCTCTCAGGGGGCGAGAAGCGTCGCGTGGCGCTGGCGCGCCTCCTCCTCTCCAAGCCCGACATGCTTCTCCTGGACGAGCCGACCAACCATCTGGACGCCGAGAGCGTCGCCTGGCTGCAGCATCACCTGGAGACCTTCCCCGGCTGCGTGATCCTGGTCACCCACGACCGCTACTTCCTCGACCAGGTGACCAAGTGGACGCTGGAACTGGACCGCGGGCGCGGCCTTCCGTTCGAGGGCAACTACTCGGGCTGGCTCGAGCAGAAGACCAAGCGGATCGTGCAGGAGCAGTCGGAGAGCGAGGCGCGCCAGCGCGCCATGACTAAGGAGCTGGAATGGGTGCGCTCCAACGCCAAGGCGCGCCAATCCAAGTCCAAGGCGCGGCTGGCGGCCTACGATGAGATGATGCGCGAGCAGGAGAACGCCCGCGGCGCTCAGACCTACGCTCACATCGCCATTCCGCCCGGCCCGCGCCTCGGCAACATCGTCTTGGAGGTGGAGGGGCTGGAGAAGGAGTTCGGCGAGAAGGTCCTGTTCAAGGACCTGACGTTCCGCCTGCCACCCAACGGCATCGTCGGCGTGATCGGCCCCAACGGCGCCGGAAAGTCGACGCTCTTCAAGATGATCACCGGCCAGGAGACGCCCGACGGCGGCAAGATCCGCCTGGGCGACACGGTGAAGCTCGCCTACGTCGACCAGTCGCGCGACAGCCTCGACCCCAACAAGACGATCTGGCAGGAGATCTCGGGCGGGCTCGACGTGATGATGGTGGGCAAGCGCGAGGTGAACACGCGCTCCTACGTCGGCTCGTTCAACTTCAAGGGCGGCGACCAACAGAAGAAGGTGGGGCTGCTCTCCGGCGGGGAGCGCAACCGCGTGCACCTGGCCAAGACCTTGGCCGAGGGCGGCAACCTCATCCTCCTGGACGAGCCGACCAACGACCTCGACATCGAGACGCTGCAGAACCTGGAGGAGGCGCTGGAAGGCTTCGCCGGCTGCGCGGTGGTGATCAGCCACGACCGCTGGTTCCTCGACCGCCTGGCCACCCACATCCTGGCCTTCGAGGGCGATAGCCACGTCGAGTGGTTCGAGGGCAACTTCGAAGCCTACGAAGAGGACAAGAAGCGCCGCCTGGGCGCCGACAGCCTCATTCCCAAGCGCATCAAGTTCCAGCGCTTCGCCCGGGCGTAGGCGCTCGCGCGAGGCGGGCGTCCGCTTGACACGCGCCCGGGTTCCACCGCCCCCTCTCCGCGGGGCGAGGGGACCGCTCCGGGGGAGAGCGATCATGCGCGCGATGGCGATCGGGTTGGCGACGGCCCTCTTGGCGGGCGCGGCGCACGCCGCGACCTACACCGAGACGGGCGACGCGGGGCAGACGCTCGCGTCCGCGGCCTCGGCGATGACGGGCGGCGGCGCGGCGCTCGCCAGCATATCCGGCCGGCTCGAGACCAACGACGCCGACCTGTTCCGCATCTACATCTCCGACCCGTCGAGCTTCTCGGCCACCACCTTCAACGGCGGCACCGACGACGCGGCGCTCGACACCGAGATCTTCCTGTTCGACTCGGCGGGCCATGCCGTCGCCGCGAACGACGATGACCAGGGCGGGCTGTCGCTCGACTCGACCCTGCCCGTGGGCGACAGCCACTACGCGGGGCTGGCGGCGGGCGAATACATCCTGGGCGTCAGCATCTCCGGAAACGACCCGGCGAACCTGAACAACCAACTCCTGTTCGAGATGGCCGCCGACACCACCACCGTGCGCGGCGCGGCGGGCGGGCTGAACCCCACCACGCTCGCGGACTTCGACGGTTTCCAATACTACACCAACGATCCGGGAGCCTACCGGATCGATCTCACGGGCGTGTCGACCGGGCCCATGTCGGCCGCGCCCGAGCCCGGGACCTGGGCGCTGATGTTCGCCGGCGTCGCGCTGGCCGGCGCGGCTCTGCGCATCAGGCGCCGGGCGCTGGCGCCAGCCTAAAGAAGGTCAGTCACCCGCTGGCGCGCGCGCCAGCGGGTGGGCGCGCAGCACGGTTTCGCGCAGGCGGTCCTGGGTGACGTGGGTGTAGATCTGGGTGGTGGCGATGTCGGCGTGGCCGAGCAGCGTCTGCACCGTGCGCAGGTCCGCCCCGCCCTCCAGGAGATGCGTCGCAAAAGCGTGGCGCAGCACGTGCGGGCTCACCCGGGCGGGGTCTAGCCCGCCCAGCGCCGCCGCCCGGTTGAGGAGCTGCTGCAGCCGGCGCGGGGTGAGACGCGCGGCCGCCCCCGTGCGCGAGGGAAAGAGCCAGGGGCTGGCCTTCACCCCCGCCGGAACGAAGGCGCCTCGTACGGGCAGGTAGGCGGCGACCGCCGCCCGGGCAGGCGCGCCGAGGAGCGCCAGCCTCTCCTTGCCGCCCTTGCCGCGCACGATCAGGTGGTCGGGGTCGCGCGCGAACGGCGCGGCGGGGAGCGACGCCAACTCGCTCACGCGCAGGCCCGCCGCGTACAGCAGCTCCACCGCGCAGACGAGCCGCAGGCCCTCCGGTGAGCCCTGGGCGTAGAGGTCGGCGGCGCCGGCGAGCAGGCGCTTCACTTCCTCGCGGTCGAGCACCTTGGGCAGCGGGCGGCCGGCGCGCGGGGCCTCCACCCGGCGCGAGGGGTCGGCCTCGACCCAGCCCTCCTCGACGGCGAAGCGGTAGAACTGGCGTAGGGCGGCGCGACGGCGGGCGGCGGTGGCGGCGCTGAGGCCCTGGCGGCCGAGGTCGGCGAAGTAGCGCTCCACCGCCTCTGTCGAGGCGCCGAGCAACCCCGCCCTGTCACGCGCAAGCCAGCCCGCCGCGTCCCTCAGGTCGCGCCCGTAGGCCAGGAGCGTGTTGCGCGCCGCGCCGCGCTCGGCGGCCATCATCTCCAGGAAGGCCTCGATGCGCGCGGCGTCCATTCGCCCATGAGGCGCGGTGCGGGTGAACAGGCGGTGCACGCATGCTAACGCTTTTCGCTTCGCCATGGCCGCCCTCCCCCACCCGACGCCCGCCTTCTCCCTCGACCGGCCCGTGGCGCTGGTGGGGCTGATGGGCGTGGGCAAGACCACGGTCGGCCGCCGGCTTGCCGCGCGCTGGGGCGTGCCGTTCCGCGACGCCGACGCCGAGGTGGAGCGCGCCGCGGGGCGCACGGTCAGCGACATCTTCGCCGAGCTGGGCGAGGGCGCCTTCCGCGACGGCGAGCGGCGGGTGATCGCGCGCCTCCTGGACGAGGGTCCGCAGGTGCTGGCCACCGGCGGCGGCGCCTTCGCCCAGGCGGAGACGCGAGCGCTCCTCCGCGAAGGCGCGCTCGTGGTGTGGCTGCGCGCCGAGCTGCCGGTCCTGGCGCGGCGCGTCGGCCGGCGCGACACCCGCCCGCTCCTGCGCGGGCGCGATCCGCTGGAGGTGCTGATGGAGCAGTCCGCCCGGCGCGATCCGCTCTACCGCGAGGCGCACCTCGTGGTGGAGACGGGCGAGGGCCCCCACCAGATGGCGGTGGAGGCGGTGCACGCGGCGGTGCAGGCGCACCTGGAGGGCGGGGCGCGGTGAGCGGGGCACCCGTGCGCGAGATCCGCGTCGAGCTCGGCGCCCTCGCCTATCCCGTGCGGATCGGGCGTGGGGTGCTGGAGAGCGCGGGGGCGGCGATCGCACCGCTCCTGCGACGCCCCCGTGTGGCGGTCGTCGCCGACGCGACCGCGGCCGCCCTGCACGGCGCCACGCTGCGCGCCTCCCTGGCGTCGGCGGGGGTGGAGGGCGCCTGGATCGAAGTGCCGCCGGGCGAGGCGTCCAAGAGCTGGGGCGAGCTCGCCCGGGTGTGCGACGCGCTCCTGGAGCTCGAACTGGACCGCAACGAACTAGTCCTGGCCTTCGGCGGCGGTGTGGTGGGCGACCTCGCGGGCTTCGCGGCGGCGGTGACCAAGCGCGGGCTCGACTTCGTGCAGGTCCCGACCACGCTCCTGGCCCAGGTCGACAGCTCCGTCGGCGGCAAGACCGCCATCGACACGCCCCGCGGCAAGAACCTCGTGGGCGCCTTCCACCAGCCGCGGCTCGTCCTGGCCGACCTCGACGTGCTCTCGACCCTGCCGCCGCGCGAGGTGGCCGGGGGCCTGGCCGAGGTGATCAAGCACGGGCTCCTGGGCGACCGCGCCTATTTCGATGCGGTGGCGGCCGACCTCCCCGCCCTCCTCGCTCGCGAGCCCGAGGCGCTCGCCCGCGCGGTGGCGCGCTCGGTGGAGATCAAGGCGGAGGTGGTCGCCGCCGACGAGCGGGAAGGCGGGCGGCGCGCCCTCCTCAATCTCGGCCACACCTTCGGCCACGCGCTGGAAGCGGAGACGGGCTTCGGCGCAGGGCTGAGCCATGGCGAGGCGGTGGGGCTGGGCTGCGCGCTGGCTGGCCGCTTCTCGGTCGCCCAGGGGCTCTGCCCGGAGGCGGACGCGCGCCGGGCGGAGGCGGTGATCGCCGCCGCGGGTCTGCCCACCCGGCTGGAGCAGGCTGGCCGCTTCGAGGCCGGACGCCTCCTTCACCATATGGCGCAGGACAAGAAGGCCGAGGGCGGCGCGCTCGTGCTGGTGCTCGTGCGCGCGATCGGCGAGGCATTCGTGGCCAAGGGCGTAGATCGGGCGACGGTCGCCGCCTTTTTGCGCGACGAGGGCGCGGACTAGTCGTCGTAGAGCCCCTCCTCCTCGGGCTCGTGAGTGGCGGCGGCCTCGTCGTAGCCGCGGCGGGCGGAGAAGAAGGCGAGCCACATCAGGCCGGCGGTCAGCGCCGCCACGGTCAGCGCGCCGCCGATCATCGCCACCCAGATCCACGGGGTGCCGCCGAAGCTCCCCGGCAGGCTGGCCGAAGCCCAGGCGCCAAAACCCACGAGCCCCGCCGCCACCGCGACAATCAGGACGAGGGCGGCGATGACTCCCCGGCTCATGGCGGCCCTCCCCGGCGACAGCGACGCCGCCGGGCAGCCGGACGCGTCAGGCGGCGGCGCGCTCCGGCGCGGCGGCCGCGCCGAAGCGGTCGTAGAACGTCTCGCCCTTGGCCGCCATGTCGCGCAGGAGGTCGGGGGCGCGGAACCGCTCGCCGTAGGTCGCGGCCAGCCGGTCGAGAAGCTCGGCGAACGCCTTCGGGCCCATCGCGTCCATGTGGCTGACCACCCCGCCCGTCCAGGGCGCGAAGCCCCAGCCGAGAATGGAGCCCACGTCGGCCTGGCGCGCATCGGTGATCACGCCCTCCTCGAAACAGCGCGCCGCCTCCACCGCCTGGCGGGCGAGGAGCCGCGTCTTGAGCTCGGCCACGACGTCGGGCTCGGCGGAGGGCTTGGACACGGGCTGCAGCTCGGCGAGGCCCGGCCACAGCGTCTTCTTGGCCCCGCGCTCGGCCGGGTAGTCGTAGAAACCCTTCCCGTTCTTACGGCCGTAGCGGTGGAGCTCGGTGACCATCTTCTCGAGCAGGCCGGCATACGGCGGCGGCGAATAGCGGTCGCCCAGGTCCTTGGCCGTCTGCTGGCCGATCTTGTAGGAGAGGTCGAGCGCGACGTCGTCGTGCATCTCCAAGGGGCCGCGCGGCATGCCCGTCATGCGGCCCACGTTGTCGATAATCGCGGGCGCATAGCCTTCCGACAGCATCTCCATGCCTTCCTGCAGGAAGGTGGAGAAACAGCGCGAGGTGTAGAAGCCGCGCGCGTCGTTGACCACGACCGGCGTCTTCCTGATCTTCAGCACATAGTCGACCGCCTTGGCGAGCGCGGCTTCGCCGGTGTGCTCGCCCAGGATGATCTCGACCAGCCCCATCTTGTCGACCGGCGAAAAGAAGTGGATGCCGATGAAGTCGGCCGGGCGCACGCTCACCTCAGCCAAGCCCGTGATCGGCAGGGTGGAGGTGTTCGAGCCGAACACCGCGCCGGGGGCGAGCTTCGCCTCCGCCCGACGCGTCACGTCCGCCTTGATCTCGCGCGTCTCGAACACCGCCTCGATCACGAGGTCGGAGCCCGTGATGTGCTCGTAGTCGGTGGTGGCGGTGATCAGGCCCAGGACGCCGTCCGCCTTCTCCTGCGTGATGCGCCCGCGCTTGACCGCCTTGGCGAGGAGGTCGGCGGCGTGGACACGGCCCTTGTCGGCCGCCTCCTGCGTCTGGTCGATCAGCACGGTCTCGATGCCCGCCATCGCCTGCACGTAGGCGATGCCCGCGCCCATCATGCCGGCGCCCAAGACCGCCACCTTCCTGGCCTCGCTCTTGGGCTGACCCGCCGGCCGCGCCGCGCCCTTGTTCAGCGCCTGCATCGACAGGAACAGCGTGCGGATCATCGCTCGCGCCTGCGGCGTCATCAGCGTGCGGGTGAAGTAGCGGCTCTCGACACGCAGCGCCGCGTCCATCGGCAGCTGCAGACCCTCGTAGGCACAGCGCAGGATGTTCTCCTGGGCGGGGTAGTTGCCGTAGGTCTTGCCGTGCAGCATGGCGTTGCCCATCACGAACATCTGCATGCCCTGCGGGTGATAGGGGCCGCCGCCCGGGACCTTGAAGCCCGACTTATCCCACCGCGCGACGGGGTCGCCGGTCTTCACCCACGCCTTGGCCGCCTCGATCTCCTCCCCGCGCGGGACGAGCTGATCGACGAAGCCCATCGACTTGGCCTCCGCCGGGCGCACCTCCTTGCCTTCGAGGAGAAGCGGCGCGGCCGCCATCAAGCCCACGAGGCGCGGCAGGCGTTGGGTGCCGCCGCCGCCGGGCAGGAGGCCCACCTTCGACTCTGGCAGGCCGAGCTTGATCTTGGCGTCGTCGACCACGACCCGATGGTGGCAGGCCAGCGCCAGCTCCAGCCCGCCGCCCAGCGCCAGGCCGGAGACGGCGGCCGCCACCGGCTTGCCGCAGGTCTCCAGCGCGCGGAACACCTGGTTGATGCCGTAGACCTGGTCGAACACGGCCTTGAGCTCCGTCTCGCCGTCGCCGTCGCCGGAGCCGCCCGACCTCAGGCTACCGCCCAGCTCGGCCAGGTCGGCCCCCGCGCAGAAGCCCGACTCCTTGCCCGACGCGATCACCGCGCCCTTGATCGCGGCGTCGGAGCGGATGCGCTCGACCACCTCGCCCAGCTCACGCAGCACAGCGGCGGTCAGCGTGTTCATCGAGCGGCCGGGCGCGTCGAAGACGACCAGCGCGATCCCGTCGGCGTCGATGTCGATCTTGAAGTTGTCCATGACGATCTCCTTCAAGGCCGGGTTCACACGCGCTCGATCACGGTGGCGGTGCCCATGCCGCCGCCGATGCAGAGGGTCGCCAGCGCGGTGGACTTGCCGGTGCGCTCCAGCTCGTCGAGCACCGTGCCGAGGATCATGGCCCCGGTGGCGCCCAGCGGGTGACCCATGGCGATGGCCCCGCCGCAGACGTTGATCCTGTCGTGGGCGATATCGAGCGCCTGCATGTAGCGCAGCACCACCGCGGCGAAGGCCTCGTTCAGCTCGTACAGGTCGATGTCGCCCGGCTGCATGCCCAGGCGCCCAAGAAGCTTGCGGGTCACGGGCTCGGGCCCCGTCAGCATGATCGAGGGCTCCGAGCCGATGGAGGCCATACCCTTGATCCGCGCGCGAGGCTTCAGCCCCAGCGCCTCGCCCGCCTCGCGCGAGCCCACGAGCACGCCCGCCGCCCCGTCGACGATGCCCGACGAATTGCCCGCGTGGTGCACGTGGTTCACCCGCTCCATCTGCGGATAGCGCTGGGTGATCACCGCGTCGAAGCCCATCTCGCCCGGGACCTGGAACGAGGGGTTGAGCGCGCCCAGCGTCTGCATGGTGGCCTGGCCGCGCACGGTCTCGTCGTGGTCGAGCTGGACGAGGCCGAGCTGGTTGCGCACCGGCGCGATCGAGCCCTTGAAGCGCCCCTCCTCCCAGCTCTTCGCCGCGCGACGCTGGCTCTCGACGGCGTAGGCGTCGCAGTCGTCGCGCGAGAAGCCGTAGACGGTCGCGATGGCGTCGGCCGAGACGCCCTGGGGCACGAAGTAGGTCTTGAAGGCGGGGTCGGGGTCGGTGGGCCAGGCCCCGCCGTCCGACGCCATGGGCACGCGGCTCATCGCTTCCACCCCGCCGCCGATCGCCATGTCGGCCTCGCCGCTCATCACCTTGGCCGCCGCCATATTCACCGCCTCCAGCCCCGAGGCGCAGAAGCGGTTGATCTGCACGCCCGCGGTGGTCTGAGCGTAGCCGGCGTTGAGCACGGCGGTGCGCGCGATGTCGGCCCCCTGCTCGCCCACGGGGGTGACGCAGCCCAGCACGACGTCGTCGACCTTCGAGGTGTCGAGGTGGTTGCGGTCGCGCAGCGCCTGCAGAACCTGGGTGGCGAGGCTCAGCGCGGTGATCTCGTGCAGCGAGCCATCCTTCTTGCCCTTGCCGCGCGGGGTGCGCACCGCGTCGTAGATGAAGGCCTCAGGCATGGGCGGCGGCTCCTCCGGCGGCCGCGACTTCGGTGGTCGCGGGCGGTTCGACGGTGATCTCGGCCGTGACCGAGTTGGCGATGAAGCAGGCCTCGTGGGCCCGGTGGTGCAGGTCGTCGAGCTGGCTCTGCGCGGGCGCCTTGCCCGGCGGCCACTCGATGGCGGGGCGCAGCGCGATGCGGGTCACGGCGAAGCGCCCGTCGCTGAGCTTGCCCATGCGGCCGCCCGCGCGGTCGCGGTAGCTGAGCACCGCGAAGCCCGCGTGGCGCGCCAGGTCGATGAAGGTCAGCATGTGGCAGGCGGCGACGGCGGCGACCAGCATCTCCTCCGGATCGGCGGCGGCCTCCGCGCTCCAGGGCGCGCGCACGACCGAGGGCGAGGCCGAGCCCGGCAGGGTGATCCCGCCGTCGAACCCCACCGTGTGCTCGCGCGAGTAGTGGCCGGCCAGCATGTCGGCCTCGCCCGGGCCGCGCCAGTCGAGGGTGGCGGTGTGCTCAGCCACGGGCGGGAGCATCCAGAAGGCCCGACATGCGGTAGCCGTTCAGCGTCGATCCGCCGTCCACGTCGAGGATCGTGCCGGTGACATAGGCGGCGGCGGGGCTCGACAGGTACACGGCCGCGTCGCCGATCTCGTCGGCCCGACCGTAGCGGCGCAGGGCGACGTTGGCCTTGGTGGCGGCCTGCGCCTCCTCAGTGGGGGCCAGCCGCGCCATGCCCTCGGTGCCCTCGATCGGGCCGGGGGTGATGGCGTTGACCCGCACGCCCATGGGCCCCCATTCGAGCGCCAGGCACTGCACCAGCATGTTGACCCCCGCCTTGGCGGCGCAGACGTGGCTCTGCAGGGCGGTGGGGTTCACCGCCTGGCCCGCGGTGATGGCGATCAGCGAGGCGCCCGGCCGCACCAGGTGCTCCCACCCCGCGCGGAACAGGTTGAAGGTGCCCAGGAGGTCGATGTCGACCACCGCCTTGAAGGCGTTGGCGCTCATGCCGAGCGCGGGGGCCGGAAAGTTGCCCGCCTGCCCGGCGATCAGGATGTCAAAGGCGCCGAGATCGCGCGCCGCCTGGGCGAGCACCGCCTCGGTCGCCGCGTAGTCGCGCACGTCGGCGGTGTAGGCGCGCGCGCCACAGCCGATCTCCTCGGCGGCGGCCTGCGCCTTGTCGGGCTTGCGGCCCATGACGGCGACCTTGGCTCCCAGCCCCGCGAAGCGATGGGCGATGCCGAGGTTGATGCCGCTCGTGCCGCCCGCGATGAAGGCGGTCTTCCCGGCCAGGAGGTCGGGCGCGAAAGTCGACTGGGGGGCCCGTTCCATCAGAACGCCTCCGCCCGCAGCGCCATCATCGAAGCGGCCCCCGTCTTCAGCTTGGCGAGGTGCATGGCCCCCTCTGGCGCTATGCGGTCGAGGAAGTAGCGGCCGGTCGTGAGCTTGTCGGCGTAGAACGGGTCGGCCTCGCCGCCCGTGACCTTGGCCTGGGCGGCGCCCGCGATCTTCAGCCACATGAAGGCCAGCGCGGTCGTGCCGAACAGGCGCAGGTAGTCGGTGGAGGCCGCGCCCGCGTTGTCCGGATCGGCCAGGCCGTTCTGCATCAGCCAGAAGGTCGCCTCCTGCAGCTGAGCCTTGAGCGCGGCCAGACCTTCGGCGAACGGCTTGCAGGCGTCATCGCCGCCGTGCTCGGCGACCGCCGCGTCCACCTCGGCGAAGAACGCCATCACCGCGCGCCCGCCCTTGGCGGCGAGCTTGCGGCCCACAAGGTCGAGCGCCTGCACGCCGTTGGTGCCCTCGTAGATCTGGGCGATGCGCGCATCGCGCAGGTACTGGCTCGCCGGGAAGTGCTCGGTGAAGCCCGAGCCGCCGTGCACCTGCATGGCGGCCGAGCAGATGTCGAAGCCCTTGTCGGTGAGGTAGGCCTTCACGATGGGCGTCATCAGCCCCATCACGTCGGCCGCCTTCTCGCGCGTCTCCGCGTCAGGCGCCTTGTGCTGCAGGTCGCCGTGCAGCGCGGTCCACAGCACGAAAAGCCGCCCCGCCTCGATCACCGCGCGGCTGTCCATCAGCATGCGGCGCACGTCGGGGTGCACGATGATCGGGTCGGCGGGGCCCTGCGCGTTCTTCGGCCCGGTGAGCGAGCGGCCCTGCAGCCGGTCGCGCGCGAAGTCGACCGCCGCCTGGTAGGCCGCCTCGCCCTGCGCCAGGCCCTGGACGCCGACGCCCAGGCGGGCTTCGTTCATCATCACGAACATGATCTTGAGGCCGGAGTTCTCCTCGCCGACGAGCCACCCCCGCGCGCCGTCGTACTGCATGACGCAGGTGGCGTTGCCGTGAATGCCCATCTTCTCCTCGAGCCCCGCGCAGCTCACCGCGTTGCGCTCGCCGCGTGCGCCCGCGACGTCGGGGATGAACTTCGGCACGATGAACAGACTGATGCCCTTCACTCCCGCGGGCGCGCCCTCGATCCGCGCCAGCACGAGGTGGACGATGTTGTCGGCCAGGTCGTGCTCGCCGCCGGAGATCCAGATCTTCTGCCCGGTGATCGCGTAGGAGCCGTCGCCGTTGGGCACCGCCTTGGTGCGCAGCATGCCGAGGTCGGTGCCGCACTGGGGCTCGGTCAGGTTCATGGTGCCCGTCCACTCGCCGGAAACGAGCTTGGGCAGGTACATGGCCTTCTGCGCGTCCGACCCGCCCTCCCGGATGGCGGCGTAGGCTCCGTGGGTCAGCCCCGGGTACATGCCGAAGGCCATGTTCGCGCCCGAGGTCATCTCGCTGTAGGCGGCCCCCACCACCGCTGGCAGGCCCTGGCCTCCGTAGTCGGGGTCGGAGGTGAGCGAGGTCCACCCGCTCTCCGCCAGCTGGCGATAGGCGTCGCGGAACCCCGTGGGCGTCTTCACCCCGTCGGCCGACCAGGTGCAGCCTTCCGTATCGCCCACCTTGTTCAACGGCGCGAGCACGCCCTCGCAGAAGCGCGCCGCTTCCTCCAGCACCTGCTCGACCGTCTCGGACGAGGCGTCCGCGAAGCCCGGCAGGTTGGAATAGCCGTCGATGCGCAGCACGTCGCGCAGGAGAAAGACGTGGTCGCGGACGGGGGCGCGGTAGGGCATCGGGTCTCCAGAACGGGTCAGGCGTCGGATCGGGCGGCGAGGGCGTCGTCAGGGTGGGCGTCGTCCAGCCGGGCGCGCAGCACGCGCTCGTAGGCTTGGGCTTCGGGCAGGAGGTCGGGGCGCAGCGCCGCCAGCCGGTCCTCCAGCCGGGCGCAACCCTCCTCCAGCACCTGGATCGAGTGGTCGATGTCCTCCCGCTGAACTTTCAGGGCCGTGATCCTCTCGCGGAACTTGGGCAGGGACGCGGCCATCTGCACCGCACCGCCGTCCCGCTCGTCGTAGAGGTCGAGGAGCTCGCCCAGCTCCTGCAGGCTGAAGCCCACGCGGCGGCCGCGCACGATCAGCTGCAGCCGCGCCCGGTCGCGCGCGTCGTAAACGCGGGTCAGGCCCTGGCGCGCAGGCGTCAGGAGCGCGCGGTCCTCGTAGAAGCGCAGCGCGCGCGGCGTCACGCCGAACTCGTCGCAGAGCTGGCGGATGCTCCACACACGCTCGGGCCTGCGCAGGACAGCGGACATATGGGGCGAAGTACGCTCCGCTTACGTGAGCGTCAACTGAAGCGGCACTCTACCTTGACGAGAGTGTTCGGGCGTGCCCTGCTCCGATTGACAACCAGGGAGATGCGGCATGGACAGGGCCGAAGTCGCGATGGACGTGGCGGCGCGGCTCGGCGCGGCCGAGCGCGCGATCGACGAGGCCGTGCGGGCGGGGGCCGACCTCCTCGGGCGGCTCGCCACCGCGCGGGGCGATCTCGACCTGTCGGCGGTGGTGGGCGGCGAGGCCTTCGAGCGCTCCACCGCCGCCTTGGCCGCGCTCTCGGCGGCACGCGCCGAGACGGCGGCCTGCCACGACGTCTTGTCGCGCGTGCAGGTGCGCGTGGGGCTGGGCGCGGTGGCCACCGGCCAGGGCGGCAAGACGCCGCCGCCCTCCGCCCACGCCGTGAGCGCCGACGCCGGAGCGGAAGTCCGCCGCCTGCGCGCCTGAATCTCGGAAACGTCCGGGCTTGCGCGCCTTGGCAAGCCCGGGGCGACACGTTATCTCGCCCTCAAACGCCGAAGGCGCCTGCGCCGCTTTAGCGGACGCGCTTCGGCCGCCGCGGACCCACGGTTCGACGGCTCTGAGGCGTCGTTGTCCGGCGCCGCGCAAGCTTTGAGGATGACGGCGAGCATGGGTACGGCCTACGGGTTTTCGGGAGGGGCGGCCCGGCGGCGTTCCGCGATGGCCGGCGTGGCGGCCGCGAGCGCGCTCGGCGCGGCTGCGCCGGCTTTCGCCGCCGACCTCCTCGGCCAGCCCACCCCCGGCGCGGTCGGCATGCAGCCTGCGGGCGACGAACTGCGGCGGAGCGCAGAGTTCTTCCACAACATCATATTGATGCCCGCGCTGGGGCTCGTCTGCCTGTTCGTGCTGGGGCTCCTCGTCTGGATCGTGGTCCGGTACAACGCCAAGGCCAACCCTACGCCGGCGCGCTTCAGCCACAACACGCCGATCGAGATCGTGTGGACGGTGGTGCCCGTCCTGATCCTGATGTTCTTCTCGATCTTCTCCTTCCGCCTGCTCTACGCCTACCACAACATCCCCAAGCCCGACGTGACGGTGAAGGTCACGGGCAACCAGTGGTATTGGTCGTATGAATACCCCGACGCGGGCGTGCCCGAGTACACCTCCAACCCGCTGCCCCAGGCGCAGGCCGAGGCGCAGGGCCCCGGCCTCTACCGGCTCGCGGTCGACAAGCCGATGGTCGTGCCGGTGAACAAGACGGTGCAGGTGCTGACCACGGGCGCCGACGTGCTGCACGCCTTCTTCGTGCCGGCGTTCGGCATCCAGACCACCTCCATCCCCGGCCGGGTGAACCAGACCTGGTTCCGCGCGGAGAAGACCGGCCGCTACTACGGCCAGTGCAACGAGCTCTGCGGGGTGAACCACTCCTTCATGCCCATCGAGATCGACGTGGTGACCCAGCCGGAATACATGGCCTGGGTCGCGGCGCGCTCCACCAAGAAGGCGGAGCGCACGCCCTCGGGCGCCGCCCCCTCCCCGCCGTCCGACACCGCCGCGCCGAGCGCGCCCGCCGCGGCTGCGGCCTCTCCCGGCGGCCAGCCGGTGGGCCCGTCCACTGGCGCTTCCACCCCGTCCGCGCCGGCCGCAGGCTCTGCCCCCGCCGCCCAGACCGGCCCGCGCGGCAAGGCGCGCGTGCCCGGCGCGCCTTCCCCCGCCAAGCCGGCCGGCACGTCGGCCTGACCCGCATGATCCCCGCCCCTCGCCCCGTATGCTTCGTGAATAGGCACTGACCGCCAATGGCCACCTACGCCGCCCACGGCGACCCCGATCCGCGCACCCAAGGCCACGCCGTGGCCCACGGCGCGCATGATCACACCCCGCCGTTCTTCACCCGCTGGTTCCTGTCCACCAACCACAAGGACATCGGAACCCTGTACCTTATCTTCGCCATCATGGCGGGGGTGGTCGGTGGGCTGATCTCCGGCCTGATCCGCTGGGAGTTGGCGGAACCCGGCATCCAGGTGTTCAAGCCGGGCACGCTCCTGGCCCAACTCGGCGTGTTCGAGCCTTCCAACCACGGCTACAACGTCGCGATCACCGCCCACGGCCTGATCATGATCTTCTTCATGGTCATGCCCGCCATGATCGGCGGCTTCGGCAACTGGATGGTGCCGATCATGATCGGAGCGCCCGACATGGCGTTCCCGCGCATGAACAACATCTCGTTCTGGCTTTTGGTCGCCTCCTTCTGCCTGCTGGTGACCTCGCTGTTCGTCGACGGCGGACCGGGTCGGGGCTTCGGCGGCGGCTGGACTATGTACGCGCCGCTCTCCACCTCCGGCCACACCGGCCCGGCGATGGACGTCCTGATCTTCTCGCTGCACCTCGCGGGCGCGAGTTCGATCCTCGGCGCGATCAATTTCATCACCACCATCTTCAACATGCGCGCGCCGGGCATGACCCTGCACCGCATGCCGCTGTTCGTGTGGTCTGTCCTGGTGACCGCCTTTTTGCTGCTCCTGTCGCTGCCGGTGCTGGCGGGGGCCATCACCATGCTGCTCACCGACCGTAACTTCCACACCCACTTCTTCGACGCGACCGCCGGCGGCGACCCGATGATGTACCAGCACCTGTTCTGGTTCTTCGGCCATCCGGAGGTGTACATCCTGATCCTGCCGGGCTTCGGCATCATCAGCCACGTGGTGGCGACCTTCTCGCGCAAGCCCGTGTTCGGATACCTCGCGATGGCCTACGCGATGGTGGCGATCGGCTTCGTCGGCTTCGTGGTGTGGGCCCACCACATGTTCACCGTCGGCATGAACGTGAACCTGCAGGCCTACTTCGTGGCGGCCACCATGGTGATCGCGGTACCTACCGGCGTGAAGATCTTCAGCTGGATCGCCACCATGTGGGGCGGCTCGCTTTCGTTCGAGACGCCCATGCTGTTCGCCATCGGCTTCATCTTCCTGTTCACCGTGGGCGGCGTCACCGGCGTGGTCCTGGCCAACGCCGGCGTCGACTACTCGCTGCACGCCACCTACTATGTGGTCGCCCACTTCCACTACGTGCTGAGTCTGGGCGCGGTGTTCGCTATCTTCGCGGGCTTCTACTACTGGTTCGAGAAGATGTGGGGCGTGAAGTACAACGAGTGGCTCGGCCGCGCCCACTTCGCCCTGATGTTCATCGGCGTGAACGTGATCTTCTTCCCGCAGCACTTCCTCGGGCTGCAGGGGATGCCCCGCCGCTACGTCGACTATCCGGTGGCGTTCGCGTTCTGGAACAAGGTGTCGTCGATCGGCTACGAGATCACCGCGGCGGGCGTGGGCATCTTCCTGCTCATGTGCGCGGAGGCGGCGCTGCGTCGCCGCCCGGCGGTGGCCAACCCCTGGGGCGCGGGCGCGACCACGCTTGAGTGGACGCTGTCCTCGCCGCCGCCCTTCCACCAGTTCAACGAGTTGCCGGTGATCCACGACACCCACGAGGTGAGCCCGGCGGCCGCGTTGGACGGTCACGCGCACTGACGAGCCATCATCGCGGTGGCGGCGACGCCGCCTCCGCGCCCAGCTGAAAACGGCGCCGGTCTAGGCGTCCGAGGCGCGGGACCTTAAGTCCCGCGCCTCGATCGTTCCCGGAGCCCGCCCTGTCCGCCGTTCCCGCCGCCGCCGATCCCCGTCCCGACGCCCCGCGCGCCCTCGGGACGGAAGACGCTGTGCGCGCCCGCGCCTTGGCGGGCCCGGCCGACTACCTGTCGCTCCTGAAGCCCCGGGTGATGTCGCTGGTCGTGTTCACGGGCCTTACGGGCCTCGTCTGCGCCGACCGCAGGATCGACCCGCTGCTGGCGACCATAGCCGTCGCGTGCATCGCGGTGGGCGGAGGCGCCAGCGGGGCCTTCAACATGGCCTACGAGGCGCAACTCGACTCGCGCATGCGGCGCACCCGCGGGCGCCCCACCGCGCGCGGCCTGATCGCCCCGGCCGAGGCCGCCACCCTGGGCGGCGTCCTTTCCGTCTTCTCCGTCATGGTCATGGGGCTGGCGCTGAACTGGGTCGCCGCCGGCCTCCTCGCCTTCACCATCGGCTTCTACGCCGTTGTCTACACGCGCTGGCTGAAGCCATGGACCTCGCAGAACATCGTCTGGGGGGGCGCCGCGGGCGCGCTGCCTCCGGTGGTGGGCTGGGCCGCGGCGAGTGGGCACGCACCCCTGAACGCCTGGCTCCTGTTCGCGATCATCTTCCTGTGGACGCCCCCGCACTTCTGGGCGCTGTCGCTCTACACGTCGGAGGACTACGCCCGTGCGGGCGTGCCGATGCTCCCTGTCGTGCGGGGCGCGCGCGCGACGCGAATGCAGATCCTCGGCTACAGCCTGGTGCTGGCGCTCGTGGGCGTCTTGCCCGCCTTCACGGGGCTGGGCGGACCGCTCTACGCGGTGGTGTCGATCGCCGGCGGGCTGGCGTTCGCGGGCCTGGCGTGGCGGCTCGCCCGCTCCAACGCCGGCGACGACCCGGGACCAGGCGCCGAGGGGCGGGCCGCCCTGCGCGCCGGCGCACGGGAGGCGCGCGCGCTCTTCGCCTTCTCCATTCTCTACCTCGCCGCCGTGTTCGCGGCGCTTCTGTTCGAGCACGGGCTGAGGGGGGCGCTGTGAGCGACCGCAGTTCCGACCCGTTCCGCGAGGGGGTCGACGCGGCGCGCGCGCGCCGCCGCCGGTCGCTCGGCATAGCCGTGGCGCTGGTCGCGTTCGTGCTCCTGATTTTCCTTGTCTCCCTCCTGCGGCTGAGCGGCCATGGCTCCGCCGGCTGAACCCCGCGGCGTCGCAGGGTGGCGCGCCGGCCGTCGGCGCTGGCTCCTGCCCGTGGTCTGCGCGGGCGCGGTGGTGGGCATGGTGGGGCTGGCCTACGCATCCGTGCCGCTCTACCGCCGGTTCTGCCAGGTGACCGGCTTCAACGGGATCGCGCGCCGCGGCGAGGCCCCGCCCTCCGCCCCCGCGCTCGACCGCACCGTCGTCGTGCGGTTCGACACGAACGTGCGCGGCGGCCTGCCCTGGCGCTTCACCGCCGACAAGAGCAGCCAGGTCACGCGCATCGGCGCCTCCACCCTGGCGTATTTCACCGTGACCAACACAAGCGACCGCGCCATCACCGGCCGCGCCGCCTACAACGTCGCCCCTGAGGCGGCGGGCCCCTACTTCATCAAGACCCAGTGCTTCTGCTTCTCCGACCAGAGAGTGCCGGCGCACAAGACGGTCGAGTTCCCGGTGGTCTACTTCGTCGAGCCCGCCTTCGCGAAGGACCCCGACACGCGGGCGTTTCAGGAGATCACCCTCTCCTACAGCTTCTTCCCCTCTCCCGACGCCCCCCGCGCCGCGCCCGCCGCACCCGCCGTCCGGGGCTGAGCGCTCGCCCCCTTGGCGGAGCCGCCCCCGTCTGGCACTAGCAGCGCCGAACCCGCCGTCGCGCGACGCGCGGGCCTTGTGATTTGAAGTTTCGGGATCGCCCGCCGCCCATGGCCACCACCGACACGGCTCACGGACACGACGACGAGGTCCGCCACGACTACCACCTGGTCAAGCCCAGCGCCTGGCCGCTCCTGTCGTCGGTGTTCGCCATCGCGCTGACGCTGGGGATCGTGGCCTGGGTCAAGGGCGGGGTGTTCGGCATACCCAAGGGCACGCCCTGGCTCGCCGCGGCGGGCATGCTGGGCATCCTCTACTGCATGTTCGGCTGGTGGTCGGACGTGATCCGCGAAAGCCGCGAGGGCGACCATACGCCCGTGGTTTCGATCGGCCTGCGCTACGGCATGATCCTGTTCATCGCGTCCGAGGTGATGTTCTTCGTCGCCTGGTTCTGGATCTTCTTTGAGATGGCGCTCTTCCATCACGATCGTACCTTCTCGGCGATCGAGGAGGTGCGCAATGCCTGGGGCGCCTGGCCGCCCAAGGGCGTGGAGACGCTCGATCCCTGGCACTTCCCGCTGATCAACACGCTGACGCTGCTGACCTCGGGCACCACCGTAACCTGGGCGCACCACGCCATACAGGAAGGCGACCGCAAGGGCGCCAAGGCGGCGCTGTGGCTGACCGTGCTCCTGGGCCTGATGTTCACCTGCGTGCAGGCCTACGAGTATCGCGAGATCATCACCGAGAAGCTGTTCTTCAACGAGAGTGCGGCCAACAGTTCGCTCTACGGCTCGTCCTTCTTCATGGCGACAGGCTTCCACGGCTTCCACGTGATCGTCGGCACCATCTTCCTGGCGATCTGCCTTCTGCGGCTCTACGTCGGCCAGATGACGCCGAAGAAGCACTTCGGGTTCGAGGCGGCGGCTTGGTACTGGCACTTCGTCGACGTGGTATGGCTGTTCCTGTTCGCCTTCATCTACGTCATGTTCGGCCACGCCGTCGGCAAGCCGGGCTGACGACAACGACCCTCCTTGAGCGCTTGCCCGCGGCGGCGCGGCCGTATGCGGCGGGCCTCCTCGGGCGATGCCCGCGATGCGGCCGGGGCGCGCTCTTCGCGGGCTTCCTGCGCGTGGCCCCCGCCTGCGGCGCGTGCGGGGCCGACCTTTCCGCCGCGGACCCCGGCGACGGCCCGGCGGTGTTCGTGATCCTGATCGCGGGGGCGCTGGCGTCCGCCGGCCTCCTCGCCACGGAGCTCGCCCTGCATCCGGCGGTGTGGGTGGAAGCGGCGGTCTGGCTGCCCGCGGCCGCCGCGTTGAGCATTCTCTTGCTGCGGCCGGCGAAGGGCCTGCTCCTCGCCGCCCAGTTCCGCCCTCGCGCCGCCGAGCCTCGTCATGGCGGCTGAGGCGCGCCGTAGACCGCGCTGGATCGGACCGGCGGTGCTGACCGTGCTGTTCGCCCTGATCTTCGTCGCCCTGATGTCGCTGGGCGTGTGGCAGCTGCACCGCAAGGCGTGGAAGGAGGCGCTGCTCGCGCGCATCGCCGCCCTGCAGACCGCGCCTCCCGAACCGCTGGCCGTGGTGCTGAACCGCGCCCCGCCGGGCGCCGCCCACCCCGGCGATGAGGGTGCCCGCGCGCTGGACTTCACCCGCGTGGTGGCGAGCTGCGACGGCCTGCCCGCGCGCGGCGTCCACCTCTATGGCATCCGCACCGACGGGCCGGGCTGGCGCCAGATCGCCGCCTGCCGTCTTCCGCCCGGCCTCCCCTACGCCACCCTCCTCGTCGACCTCGGGTTCGAGCGGGGCGCGCCCATGAGCCCGCCGCGGCTGCAGCCCGTGGTCCTGCCCGCGCGCGGCGCGTCGGTCGTGGGCGTCCTGCGCACGCCCGACCCGCCGAGCTGGACCGACGGCCTGGCCGGCGCGGGCGCGGTCGACGGCGGGACCGACCAGTGGCTGCGGCGCGACCTTCCCGGCATGGCGCGCGCGCTGGGCGCCGCCCGCCCCGCCCCCTTCATGCTGGAACTCGAGAGCCCCGCCGCCGGGCCGGGGCTGACGCCTTCGCCCCTGCCCAGCGACATCCCCAACCACCACCTGGAATACGCCCTCACCTGGTTCGGCATGGCGCTGGCGCTCGCGGGCGTCTACGCCGCGGGCGTTGTGCGCACGCTCGGGAAGCGCTGAGGCCGCCATGCGCTACGTCTCCACCCGCGGCGGCTGCGACCCCGTGAGCTTCACCGACGCGCTCCTGGCCGGGCTCGCGCCCGACGGCGGCCTCTACACGCCCGAGCGCTGGCCGAGCCTCGCGCCCGAGCGCTTCGCCGCCTTCGCAGGCGCCGCCTACGCCGACGTGGCGGCCGAGGTGGTGGGCGTCTTCGCGGGCGAGGCGGTCGCGCCCGAGCGCCTGCGCGCGATCTGCCACGCCGCCTACGCCACCTTCGATCGACCCGCGGTCGCGCCCCTGGTGCAGCTGGACGCTGGGACTTGGCTCCTGGAGCTGTTCCACGGCCCAACGCTCGCCTTCAAGGACGTGGCGATGCAGCTCCTGGCGCGTCTCTACGACGAGGTGCTGGGCGCGAGCGGGCGGCGGCTGACGCTCGTGGTCGCCACCTCCGGAGACACCGGCGGGGCGGCGGTGGACGCGTTTGCGGGAGCGACGCATGTCGACCTCGTGGTGCTCTTCCCCGAAGGGCGGATCAGCGAAGTGCAGCGCCGGTTCATGACCACGGCCGACAGCGCCAACGTGCGCTGCGTCGCGGTCGAGGGCGATTTCGACGCCTGCCAGGCGGTGGTGAAGGCGCTGTTTGCCGACGCGACGTTCCGCGACGGGGTCGACCTCTCGGGCGTCAACTCGATCAACTGGGCGCGGATCGCGGCGCAGAGCGTCTACTACGTCACCGCCGCCTCAGCGCTCGGGCGCGCGCCGGCGTTCGTCGTGCCCACAGGCAACTTCGGCGACGCCTTCGCGGGCTACGCCGCCCACCGGCTGGGCTCGCCGGTCGCCGCCTTGGGCGTCGCCACCAACGGCAACGACATACTGGCGCGCGCCTTCATCACCGGCCGCTACGCCCGGGGGGAAACGACGGCCACTCAGTCGCCCGCCATGGACATCCAGGTCGCCTCCAACTTCGAGCGGCTCTACTTCGAGTTGGTGGGCCGCGAAGCCGCTGTCACCCGCGCCGCCTTTGAAGGCTTCGCCCGCGGCGAGGCCATCGCCCTGCCCGCCTCCCCCGAGCTCGGGCTATTTCGCGCGGGCGCCACGGGCGAACAGGCGACCGCCATGGCCATCCAGGAGACCTGGGAGCGGGCCGGCGTGCTCGTCGACCCCCACACCGCCGTGGCGCTGGCCGCCGCGCGCGGGATGGAGCTTCCCGCCGGCGCGCCCGTGGTGGTGCTGGCCACCGCCCACCCCGCCAAGTTCCCCGAGGCGGTGGAGGCGGCCACCGGCGAGCCGCCCGAGCTGCACGCCCGCGCCGCCGACCTGCACACCCGCGTCGAGCGCATCGACCGGCTTCCCGCTGACGTCGCCGCCGCCAAGGCCTATGTGCGCGCCTTCGCCGCCGACCGTCGCCGCGCCGCCTGAGAGCCTCCCCGCCGCATGACCGCCCGCCTGCACACCCTCCCCAACGGCGTCCGGATCGTCGCCGACCCCATGCCGGGGCTGGAGAGCGCGGCGCTGTCGGTGGTGGTGGAAGGCGGGGCGCGGTGGGAGCCGCCGCGCCGCAACGGCTGGAGCCACTTCCTCGAGCACATGGTGTTCAAGGGCGCGGGCGCGCGCTCGTCCCGCGCGATCGTGGAGGCGGTCGAGGCGGAGGGCGGCTGGATCAACGCCGCCACCGGCTATGAGCGCACGAGCTACCAGGTGCGCCATCTGGCCGGCGGCCTGCCGCTCGCCATGGAGGTGCTGGCCGACCTCGTGCGCCGCCCCGCCCTCGATCCCGAGGAGCTGGAGCGCGAGAAGGGCGTCGTCGGCCAGGAGATCGCCGAAGCGGCCGACACGCCGGACGACCGGGTGTTCGACCTCGCCCAGGCGCGCGCCTTCTCCGGCCAGGCGCTGGGCCGTCCGATCCTGGGGCAGGGATCGACGCTCGCGCCCATGACCCGCGCGGCGCTCGCCGCCCATCACGCCGCGCTCTACGGCGACCCGGGCCGGCTCGTGGTCAGCGCCGCGGGCGCGGTGGACGAGGATGCGCTTCTGGCGCTGGCCGAGACGGCGTTCGGCGACATGACGGCGCCCGCCGAGCCGCTCGCCGCCCCCACGCCCGCCCGCTTCGCCGGGGGCGCGAAGGCCGAGGCGCGGTCGCTCGAGCAGGCGCACCTCGTGCTGCTCCTTCCCGGAGTGGGCGCCCGCGATCCGCTCTACTGGCCGCAGCGCCTGTTCGCGGAGATCCTGGGCGGCGGCATGGCCTCGCGCCTGTTCCAGGAAGCGCGCGAGCGGCAGGGTCTCTGCTACGCGGTGGACGCCTACGCCGACGCCTACGCCGACGTGGGGCTCCTCGGCGTCTACGCCGGCGTGTCGGACAGCCAGGCGCGGCCCATGGCCGAACTCGTCGCCGCCGAGGTGCGCAGCCTGGCCGACCGCGTCGAGCCCGCCGAACTGCACCGCGCCCGCGCCCAGGCGCGCTCCGGCCTTTTCATGGGCCGCGAGTCGCCGCTAAACCGCGCGGAGGCGTCGGCCGCCCAGCTGCACATGCTGGGTCGCCTTCTCCCGCCCGACGAGATCGCCGCCGCCATCGACGCGGTCGACGCCGAGAGCCTGCGCCGCTATGGCGCGCGCGTGCTGGAGGGCGGCCTGAGCGCCGCCGCCGTCCTCGGCCGCCGCCGCGCCGCCGACGCCGCCCCCGCCTTCGCCGAGGCGCTCGCGGCCTAGAGCGCCCGCAGGACGCGCCGAACTTGCGGCCGGCACACGTTGCGAGAGCCCATATCGCCGTTTCTCTGCTTCACCGGGACGGTCACACACGGCTGCGCCACCCGGTCCACACCGACCAGGAGGACCTTCATCCTGAGATCGGAGCCGCCTGAGCAGCCGAGCCAGCCGGCGTTCAAGGGCTGGTTCCAACCGTAGGTGCGCGCGTAGCGGCAGACGTCAAGGCGCGAGCGGAGCTCCCGCACCAGCATGGCCGTAGTGGCGGCGTCGCTCAGCGTCTGGTCGTTGAGCACCACCTGCACGCAACGCGATAGCGGGCACACCGCTTCGGCCACCCCGAATCCCGCCGTGGCGGTGCACAGATGATCCGCCCGGGACGGGTCACGGAGCTTGGCGTCCAGCTCAGCCGCCGAGAGCGGGCAGGGTTGATAAGCCGGCTGGTTCGACGCCGAGCTGAAGGTGGTGAAGTCACGCCGGATCAGCTCGGGCCGAGCCGCGTCAGCCGCGAGCAGGGCGCCTTCCACGGCCGCCTCGTAGCCGCTACTGACGCCGAAGTTCCGGCTCCACTCCCGGTCGCCCAGCGAAACCATCACGCTCAGCCCCAGGAACACCGCCAGGGGAACCGCGACGAGCAAGGCCAGCCCGGCGACGATCGCCAGACCGACCCGTCGCAGCTGGATCGGCTTCACCGCGCCGGTTCCGCCCCGCTCTGGGCGACCACGGGCAGGTAGACCGCGCTTGCGGCGCCGTGCGTGTGCATCACCGTGACCGTGGCGCGGCGGTAGTCCGCCGGCTTGGCGTTGAAGATGTTGGAGACGTAGGTCTGTGGGTTGCGGTCGTAGAGCGGGAAGAGCGTCGACTGCACCTGCACCATGATGCGGTGGCCGGGCAGGAAGACGTGGTTCGCGTTGGGCAGGGCGAAGCGGTAGTGCTGCACTCGGCCCGCCGGAATCGCCGACGGGTGCTCGAAGCTCTCGCGGTAGCGGCCGCGGAAGATGTCGATCCCGATCGGCAGCTCGTAGCCGCCGAGCTCGGGCTGGCGCGGGTATACGTCGGGGTAGACGTCGATCAGCTTGACCACGAAGTGGCCGTCGGTGCCCGTGGTGGTGGCCGCGAGGTCGACCGTCGGCGCACCCTCCACGTGCACGGGCGTGGTCAGCGGCGCGGTCTCGTAGCTCAGGACGTCCGGCCGGTTCTCCACGAAGCGCTGGTCGTTGACGAGCCAGGTGCGCCAGGCGTCGGAGTCGGAGAAGCGCACCGGCCGCGGTAGGTAGGTGAAGGGCTTGGCGGGGTCGCTGACGTAGCTGTCGCCGCCGCCCAGTGCCGCGGCGGTGGGCGCGCTGAACGCCAGCCCCATGCCCGCCTGCAGGTAGAGCGGGGTGAGCGGCGTCTTGCACCCGCGCTCGCACGCCTGCGGCCAGTCGGCGAAACGGTCCCAGTGGTTCTCCGCGTCATTGTAGATCGTTGCGCGCGCTAGGTGCGGGTCCGGCCCGCCGGCCAGGTAGTGGGCGAAGAAGGGGTAGACCATCTCGGTGCGGTACTGGTCGGCGGTGTCGCCGTTCCACTTGAACGGGCCGAGATGGTCGCCCGGCCGGTTCACCTGGCTGTGGAACCACGGCCCCATGACGAGCCAGTTCGTGCTCTCATGGCCGGCCGCCTTGAGCGCGGCGAAGCTGTGGTTCGCGCCCCACATGTCCTCCTGGTCCCAGAGCCCCTGCTCCCACAGGGTGGGCACGGTGGAGGGGTGGGCGGCCAAGAGCCGGTCGAGCGCCTGCTCCTGCCACAGCGCGTCGTAGGCGGGATGGTCCATCATGCGCTGGAGCCACGGCAGGCGCTGCAGGCCGTGGGCGCGGACGTAGTCGCCGGCCGAGCCCGCGCGCAGGAAGGCGGTGAAGTCGTCGTAGTCGTCGCGCACCACGCTCTCGCCGTCACCCTTCTGCGCGGTCTGGCTCAGCGTGTAGTCGATGTTGGGATTGCGGAACGCTCCGTAGTGGAACCAGTCGTCCCCCATCCAGCCGTCGACCATCGGGCTCTGCGGCGCGGCGGCCCTGAGCGCGGGGTGGGGATTCAAGAGCGCCATCACCACCGTCCAGCCCTCGTAGGAGGAGCCGATCATGCCGACGCGCCCGTTGGACTGGGGCAGATGGTGCACTAGCCAGTCGATGGTGTCGTAGGCGTCGGTGGTGTCGTCGGTCGCCGTCGTATTGCCCGGGCCGCGCGGCAGGCGCGTCATGAGATAGGGCCCCTCCGAGCCGTACTTGCCGCGGATGTCCTGGTAGACGCGGATCCAGCCCGCGCGGACGTAGGGTTCCGACTCCAGCGGCAGCGCCGCCAGGAGCGTCAAGGCGCCCAGGGTGCGCACGTGCTTAGCCGCATCGTACGGGGTGCGGGTCAGGATGATGGGCGCGTCGTGCGCCGCCTTGGGGATCCAGATCACCGTGAACAGCTTCACCCCGTCGCGCATGGGGATCATCTCCTCGCGCCGGACATAGTCGGCGTCGGGCGCGGCCTCGGCGGCCTTGGCGAGGGGGATGTCGTTGGGCTCGGCGACGGTGGCCGCGCGCGGCGCGGTGTCGACGTCTTTGCCCGGGGTGGCGGGCCGCGCGGCGAGCGAAGACGCCTGCGGGTCCTTCGCCGGGACGGGCGCCTGGGCGCGAGCGGCGTCGGCGCCGAACAGGGCCAGGGCGGCCAGGGCGGCGGCTCCGCGGGACGGCGCGATCATGGGGAAGCGATCTCCGGACGACGACGTCGCGAGCCTAGCCGACGCTGACGCCCGGCGGCTACGGCGCCCCTCTCCCTTTGGCGCCGCTCGCGCCGCGATCCTGCGACGCTATAAGCGGGCCATGACCTCGACCCTCGACATGCTGCGCGCGCTCGGCCGCGGCACGGTGGACGGCAGTCCGCAGGCCAAGGCGCTGGGGCTCGACCTCGTGCGGGTCGACCGGGCGGAGAGCGTCATGCGCCTGCCCTGGCGCGAGGACCTGGTGGGCGACCCCGAGACGGGGGTGATCGCCGGCGGAGCCGTCACCACCCTTCTGGACCACGCCTGCGGCCAGGCGGTATGGGCCGCGCTCGAGACGCTGCAGCCCATCGCCACCCTCGACCTCAGGATCGACTACATGCGACCGGCGCGGCCGCGGGAGGACCTCCTGGGTCACGCCACCTGCTACAAGGTCACCTGCTCAATCGCCTTCGTGCGCGCCAGCGCCTACGAGAGCGACCCCGCCGATCCGGTGGCCGCCGCCCAGGCCTCCTTCATGCTGACCGCCTCGCCCCGCGACGGTTCGGCCAGGGCGGCGACCTCCGCCGCCGGAGACCGGACGTGACCGCGCCCGACGAGCTCGCCGCGATCGTGCAGGCCATCCCCTACGCCCGCTACCTCGGCCTGCGGGCGGAGCTCGCGGGCGACGAGCTGACCGCGGTCCTGCCCTACAGCGACCACCTGATCGGCAACCCGTCGATCCCCGCCCTGCACGGGGGCGTGATCGGCGCCTTTCTGGAGATCGCCGCGGTGGTGCAGCTCTCGGTGGCGCAGGGCCTCGCGCGCCAGCCCAAGCCGATCGGAGTGACGGTGGAGTACCTCCGCTCCGGCCGGCCGCGCACCACCTACGCCCGGGCGGAGATCAAGCGGCTGGGCCGGCGGGTGGCCAACGTGCGCGTCGAGGCCTGGCAGGACAGCCGCGCCGCGCCCATCGCCGCCCTGCACGGCCACTTCCTGATCGCGCCGCAGGACGAAAGCCCCGCGCCGTGAAGCGCGCCGACGGCCGCACCGTCGACAAGGCCGACCTGCCGCAGAAGACCTGCGCGGCGTGCGCGCGCCCGTTCTCCTGGCGCAAGAAGTGGGCGCGCGACTGGGACCAGGTGCGCTTCTGCTCGGACCGCTGCCGCGCGGCGGGCGCGAAGGCTCCGCCTAGCGCTCCCCCGCGCGGCTGAGGAGGCGACCGGCTGCGAGGAGGTGGAGCCGCTCCACCATGCGGCCCTCCACGCGCAGGGCGCCGCGCCCCTCGGCCTCCGGCGCGGCGAAAGCGGCTACCACCGCGCGGGCGTGGGCCAACTCTCCTTCCGAGGGGTGGAAGGCGCGGTTGGCGGGCTCGATCTGGGTCGGGTGGATCAGGGTCTTGCCGTCGAAGCCGAACTCGCAGCCCTCGCGGCACTCTCGCGCCAGCCCCTCGCGGTCGTCGAGCCCGTTGAACACCGCATCGAGGGCGAGGAGCCCGTGCAGGCGCGCGGCGGCGACCGTCAGCGCCAACGCCGGGGCGAGGGCCGCGCGGCCGGGCGCGAGGCGCCATCCCGTCTCCAGCGCCAGGTCGTTGCCGCCGACCACCAGCGCCTGCAACGGCAGGCTGGCGGCCCGGGCGGCGAGCGGCTCCAGGGCGAACACGGCGGCGGCGGTCTCCACCATGGCCCAGATCGGCTGGTCGCCGAGGCGCCGGGCGTAGGCGTCGAGGTCGGCCGTGGCGCGCACCTTGGGCAGGAGCACGGCGTCGAAGCCCGCATCACGCACGGCCTCCAAGTCGGCCTGCCCTTCCGGCGTGTCGAGCCCATTGACGCGCACTACGAGCTCGCGTCCGCCCCAGCCGCCCTCGCCCGCCGCCGCGACCGCCGCCGCCCGCGCCTCGGCCTTCGCCTCCGGCGCGACCGCGTCCTCCAGGTCGAGGATCACCACGTCGCACGGAAGGCTCCGCGCCTTGAGGACGGCGCGCGGGTTGGAGGCGGGCAGGTACAGCGCCGAGCGGCGCGGGCGCGACGTTGCGGGAACCGCGGCGGCCATGGAGCGCCTCCTCAGCGCAGAGGGTAGGACCGCTCCTCGTCGTAGCGCGACCCTTCCGCGCTCTGCCACGATGAGTAGAGGGCGAAGCGATCGGCGCGCCAGGGCGGCGATTGCAGGAGATTGTGGCCCGAAACCCAGGCGGCGGTGCGGCGCTCGTCGGCGCGGCGGTTGAGGTAGGCCAGGGTGACGTGGGGCCGGTAGGCGCGCGCCTCGGGCTTGAGCCCCGCGCGCCGCGCGGCGGTCTCGCAACGGGCGGCGAGCCGGCGCAGGGGCTCGCTCTCCGCCACTCCCGCCCAGACCGCGCGCATGTGGTCGCGGTCGCCGAACGCGCCGGCGCCCTCCAGCTGAAGCTCGAAGCCTTCGCCTCGCACCTCGGCCAGGGCCGCGTCGAGGTCAGCCGCGATGCGCCCGTCCACCTCGCCGAAGAAGCGCAGGGTGACGTGCAGCGCGTCCATCGGCCGCCAGCGCGCGCCCGGCAGGCCGCCCTGGCGGCGCGCGAGCCCCTCACCGATCAGCTCGGGCACGGGCAGGGCGGCGAAGAGGCGGATCACGCGTGCGCGCTCCATGCGAGCGCCGCCTCTGCGAGCGTCCGGGCGCGCAGCGCCGCCGCCACGGGAGCAGCCAGTCGCTGCGCCAGGCGGTCGGCCCCGAGCGCGTTGGGATGCAGGCCGTCCGCCTGGAGCATGGCCGGGACCTGCGCCACCCCGCGCAGCAGGTCGGGCGCGAGCGCGACATGCTCGGCGGCGGCCACGCGGGGGAAGACGGCGTCGAAGGCCGGGTCGGGGCGGAACGGGTTGCGGCCGCCGCCCAGAACCACGGTGATCCGCCGCGCCCGCAACCGCCGCACGATCAGGCGCAGCGCGCGCTCGGTCCGCGCGGGCGGCACGGAGAACAGCACGTCGTTGGCCCCGAGCAGCACGGCGGCCACAGCCGTGTCCGACGCGACGTCGCGGTCCACCCGCTCGGCTCCGCCCTCGGCCGTGTCGCCGAAGACGCCCGCGCCGCGCACTCGCGCGGGGACGCGCAGGCGGTCGAGCGCCGCCTGCAGCCGGGCCGGAAGCGCCTGGGCGGGGGCAAGGCCATAACCCGCGGTGATCGAGTCGCCCAGGAGCGTCACCACGGGCGGGGATGGCGCGGCCTCGGCGGTGGTGACGGGCAGGAGCGCCAGCGCCGGCGCGGCCGCCAGCAACCGCCGGCGCGAGGGAGCCTTGCTAAAAACGGGGAACGACATGCGCGAACCCATACGCGCCCGGTGGTCACGGGCTCAACGGCCGCCTCCAAAAGGTCACCGGGCCGCTGGTCTTACAGCCTTGCGAGGAACCCTGGACGCGCCGATATTCTTTGAACCAAGCGCGTCGATCCCGACGCCTTCAACCCGAGGGGATTACCTCCCTATGAGCGACTTCAACCGCGGCGGCTTCGGGCAGAGCCTACCCCGCGCGGGCGCGGACACGTCGGTCGACGCGGGCCTGCGCGCCTTCATGCTCGGCGTCTACAACAAGATGGGCCTAGGGCTCCTGCTCTCGGCCGTCTTGGCGCTGATCACTTCCAACCACCCGGTCGCCGACATCTTCTACAACCAGGTGCAGACGCCGTACGGCGTGCGCATGGGCTTGACCGTGCCCGGCCTGATCCTGGCGTTCTCGCCTCTGGCGGTGCTCCTCGGCTCCAATTTCATGATGCGCAGCATGACCGCGCGTTCGTCGGGCATTCTGTACTGGACCATCGTGGCGCTGATCGGCGCCTCCTTGGGCTTCGTGTTCATGATCTACACGGCGACCTCGGTGGCCGCGACCTTCTTCGCCACCGCGACCGCCTTCGGCGTCTTGAGCCTGATCGGCTACACGACGAAGAAGGACCTGTCGGGCTTCGGCGCCTTCCTGATCATGGGGGTCTGGGGCTTGGTGATCGCCTCGGTGATCAACATGTTCCTGGGCAGCGCCTCGTTGGCCTATCTGATCAGCGCCGTCGGCGTGTTCGTGTTCGCCGGCCTCGTCGCCTTCAAGACGCAGATGTTGAAGGGCACCTACTACGCGGTGCGCGGCGACGGCGAGGGCATGGCGGTCGCCACCAACATGGGCGCGCTGAACCTCTACATCAGCTTCGTGAACCTATTCCGCTTCCTCCTGATGTTCATGGGCGCCTCGCGCCGCTAGACCCGCGGCAACGGACGACCAGAAGCCCCGGCGGGCGACCGCCGGGGCTTTTCCTTGCGCCGGATCCCTTACTCCACGACGGTGAAGCGCCGCCCGTCGAACACCCGCAGCACCTGCGCCAGTTCGTGGCCGCGCTTTAAGACGACCCCGCCCTGGCCGTACACCGCCCACGCCCCCTGCCGCCGAGCCAGCGCGGGGCGCTTCTCGATCCGGTAGGCGGGCTGCTCGGCGGTGCGGCGGAACACGGAGAAGACTGCGACGTCCGCCAGCCCATCGATGGCGTAGTCGCGCCACTCCCCCGCCGCGACCTGCCGGCCGTACACCCGCAGGAGAGCGTCCAGCTCGCGCCGGTCGAAGAAGACCTGCCCTCGCGCGGGGGGCGGCGACGCCACTCCGTCCAGGCTCATCACTCCTCCTGAAATACCGATGACAGGTAACCACTTACGCGCCCGGCGCAGGTCGCGCACCCGCTCGTATCCACGCAGAATGAGCGAGTCACGAAATGGTCTCAATGCGAACGCGGGCGCGCCCAACCGCCCAGGCACATACACCCTCGTCGACCGGAGCGGACGGGTTCGGGCCCTGGACCCTGAACAGCCCCCCCAGCCCCTGGGGTTCGAGACCGCCGCGCCGGTCGACACTCATCGCTCGCTCCGGCGAGCGCCTGACGCCCGCGCGGTTCCCCCCTCCCCGCGCGGGCGTTTGCGCGTCTGGACCTCGGACGCCCACGGCCCCCTGCCTGTGACCGGCTCAGCCCGCGGGGGCTGCCGCGGCGGCGAGCACGGACCCGCCCTTCGCGCCCTGTAGAAGCACCGCGGCCCTGAGCGGGGAAGATCCGCCGACCGCGGGGGGCAGGCGCCAGCTGCGCGCGCGACCCGTCCAGCCGCCCAGGCGCTGCAGCTCGCGCACCACGTTCTGTTCGACGACCGTCTTGCCCTTGTTGTCGCCGGCCTTGACCTTCACCGTCCGCTCCTGCGGGTCGTAGCGCACGAGCCAGACGTCGGCCCCGCCGACCGGCGCGCGCCCGGCGGACACGCTCACGCGGTCGCCCGCGTCGGCGATCCGCACGGTCGGCGTCCGCCCCGTCCGCAACCGGGGCGCCCGGTCGACCAGCGCCTGCACCTTCTCGCGGTCGAAGCCCAGGGTCTCGCGGCGGCCATCGACGACCATCTCGGGGGTGTAGAGCTCGCGCAGCTTGAAGCGCGCGACATAGGCCTTCTGCCGCGCGGTGAACTCGGGCTTGGCCAGGGTGTCGGCCCAGCCGAGGTAGTCCCACACGTCGACCGGGAAGGTCAGCGCCAGCACGCCCGGCTTGTCGGTCAGCTCCTGCAGGAGCGCGTTGGCCTGAGGGCAGGCCTGGCAGCCCTGGGCGGTGAACAACTCGACCACCACGGGCGCGCGCGCGGGCGGCGGGCGACGGGCGGCCTGCGACGGCCCGGCGGAAACAATGGCGACGACCGACAACGCGGCCGCCGCCCGACCCCCGAACCGCCACATGCTCATCGCGTTCACGCTAGCGACCAGCCCCGCCCCGCGCCGCTCACCTTTTCGTGAGCGGCGGCCCGGCTGCGCAGCTATTCCGCCGCGACCGCGGAGGTCTCGTCGGAGCCCTGCGGATCGTTGGCCCCGCGCGCGAGATTGCGCAGCACGTACGGCATCACGCCACCGGCCCGGAAGTAGGCGAGCTCGGTGTCGGTATCGATCCGGCAGGTGACGGGGAAGCGCGCCACCCGGTGGTCCGAAGGGCGGAACAGCTCGATGTAGAGCGTCTTGCGCGGGCGCAGATTCTCCAGCCCACGGATGGTGACCAGCTCCTCGCCGGTCAGCCCCATGCGCTGCCAACCCTCGATCTGGTACTGCAGCGGCAGGACGCCCATGCCGACCAGGTTGGAGCGGTGGATCCGCTCATAAGTCTCCGCGAACACCGCGCGTATGCCCAGGAGCTTGGTGCCTTTGGCGGCCCAGTCGCGCGACGAGCCCGTGCCGTACTCCTTGCCGGCGAAGATCACCGCCGAGCGGCCCTCGCCCTGGTACTTCATCGCCGCGTCGTAGATCGCCATGACCTGGCCGGAGGGGTAGTGCTTGGTGACGCCGCCCTCGACCTCGGGCGTCATCTTGTTGCGGATGCGGATGTTGGCGAAGGTGCCCCGCATCATCACTTCGTGGTTGCCGCGGCGCGCGCCGTAGCTGTTGAAGTCGGCCACGTCCACGCCGTTGGCGATCAGGTACTGGCCGGCGGGCGAGGTCTTGCGGATGTTGCCGGCGGGCGAGATGTGGTCGGTGGTGATGCTGTCGCCGAAGATGGCCAGGATGGCCGCGCCCTGCACGTCGCGCACGGGCTGGGGCTGCATCGATACGCCCTCGAAATAGGGCGGGTTCTGCACGTAGGTGCTGTCGGCCTGCCAGCCGTAGGTGCGCCCGCCCGAGACCTCGATGCCTTGCCAGCGGCTGTCGCCTTCGAACACGTCGGAGTAGCGGGCGGCGAAGAGGTCCTGCGTCACCACCCGGCGCTGGATCTCGGCGATCTCCTCGTTGGTGGGCCAGAGGTCGCGCAGGTACACGTCCGCCCCGTCCGGCCCCCGGCCGATCGGCTCGCGCACGAGGTCCGTCATCATCGTGCCCGCCAGCGCATAGGCGACCACCAAGGGCGGCGAGGCCAGGTAGTTGGCCCGCACGTCGGGGTTCACTCGACCCTCGAAGTTGCGGTTGCCCGACAGCACCGAGCAGGCGACCAGGTCGTCGGCGTTGATGGCGTCCGACACGGGCTGCGGCAGCGGGCCCGAGTTGCCGATGCAGGTGGTGCAGCCGTAGCCCACGAGGTTGAAGCCCACCGCGTCCAGGTCGTCCTGCAGCCCCGCCTTGACGAGATAGTCGGTCACCACCTGCGATCCGGGCGCGAGCGAAGTCTTCACCCACGGCTTGGGCTTGAGCCCCAGCGCGCGCGCCTTGCGGGCGACAAGGCCGGCGGCGATCAGCACGGAGGGGTTGGAGGTGTTGGTGCACGAGGTGATGGCCGCGATCACCACGTCGCCGTGGCCCACGTCGAAGGGCGCCTCGCCCTCGGCCACCTTCACCGGCATGCGCGCGGTCTCGTGGCCGGCCTTGCCGAAATCGGTGGCCAGCGCCTCCCTGAACGACGCGCAGGCGTCAGCGAGAAGCACGCGGTCCTGCGGGCGCTTCGGCCCGGCGAGCGAGGCCTGGACGGTGGAGACGTCGAGCTCGATCGTGTCCGAGTAGACGGCGGTCTCCGCCGCCTCCGGGTCGTGCCACATCCCCTGCGCCTTGGCGTAGGCCTCGACCAGGGCCACGCGCTCGGGCGTGCGGCCGGTGTCGCGCAGGTACTTCAGCGTGGCCTCGGAGACGGGGAAGAAGCCGCAGGTGGCGCCGTACTCCGGGGCCATGTTGGCGATGGTGGCCTGATCCTCGACGGTCATGTGGCGGATGGCGTCGCCGTGGAACTCGACGAACTTGCCGACCACGCCCTTGCGCCGCAGCATCTGGGTGACGGTCAGCACGAGGTCGGTGGCGGTGGCGCCCTCCGGCATGCGGCCGGACAGGCGGAAGCCCACGACCTCCGGGATCAGCATGGGGATGGGCTGGCCCAGCATGGCCGCCTCCGCCTCGATCCCGCCCACGCCCCAGCCCAGGACGCTCAGCCCGTTGACCATCGTAGTGTGGCTGTCGGTGCCCACCACCGTGTCGGGATAGGCGACCTCGGCCTCACCTTCGGCGTCGGCCTGGGTCCATACGGTCTGGGCCAGGTACTCGAGGTTGACCTGGTGGCAGATGCCGGTGCCGGGCGGCACCACGCGGAAGCCGTCGAAGGCGCCCGAGCCCCAACGCAGGAAGCGATAGCGCTCGCCGTTGCGCTCGTACTCGCGATCCTTGTTCTCCTCCGACGCCTGCGGGGTGGCGAAGAAGTCGACCATCACCGAGTGGTCGATCACGAGGTCGACGGGGTTCAGCGGATTTATCTTGGCGGGATCGGCGCCGAGGTGGTGCATGGCGTCGCGCATGGCCGCGAGGTCGACCACCGCCGGCACGCCCGTGAAGTCCTGCATGAGCACGCGCGCGGGGCGGAAGGCGATCTCGTGCTCGATCTTCCCGCGGTGCTCGGCGAAGGCGGCCAGCGCCTCGATGTCCTCGCGCTCGACGGTCGGCCCCTCGTTGCGCAGGAGGTTCTCCAGCAGGACCTTCATGCACACCGGCAGGCGGTCCACGCCGTGGAGGCCCGCTTCCTGCGCCGCCGGGAGGCTGTAATAGGTGTAGGTCCGCTCGCCCACCACGAGCTCGCGGCGGGTGTTGAGGCTGTCGATCGAAGGCATGGCGTGTCCGCTCCTGCATGGGCCGCCCCACAGCGGGGAGAGCGGGGTCGCGCGCCAGGAGGCGGGTCGCACAGGGACGCGCCAGGCGCGGCGGACGCACCGCACGGCGGACCGTTCCATAGCGCCCGAAGCCTTGCCGCGCCACGCGAGAAGCATTCGCAAGAGGGCGGGCGCGGCCCGCGCCGTGCGCGGGTGATCTCGGCGCTGCACGTGCGGGAGCTCGCGCTCGCGCGCGGCGACCGACGCCTCGTCGAGGGGCTCGACCTCGACTTGGCCGCCGGCGAGGCCGTGGTGGTCGAAGGCCCGAACGGCTCGGGCAAGACGAGCCTCCTGCGCGCGGTGGCGGGCCTCATGCGGCCGGAGGCGGGCGCCGTGACCTTCGACGGGGCCGACGGGGCGTCGCTTGATCCCGAGGAGGCGCGCACCGCCGGCCTGCACCTCCTCGGCCACGCCGACGGCCTGGCGGGCGGGCGCCGCGGGGCCGACGAGCTCGCCTTTTGGGCGCGCTGGCTGGGCGGCGGGTCGGATGACCTCGCCCGCGCGGCGGACACATTCGACCTCGCGCCGCTCCTGCCGCTCGAGGTGCGGCGCCTGTCGGCGGGCCAGCGGCGGCGGCTGTCGCTCGCGCGCCTCCTCGCCGCCCCCCGCCCCCTGTGGCTCCTCGACGAGCCGCTCGCCCCGCTCGACGCCGCCACCCGCGCGCGCTTCGGCGAGGTCCTGGCGGCGCACCTCGCGGGTGGCGGCCTCGTGCTCGCCGCCGCGCACGACCCGCTCCCTGTCCCGGCGCGGCGGCTGGTGCTCGGCGCGCGCCAGCCCGCGTGAACGCGCTCGGAGCCTTTGTTCGGCGCGAGCTCGCGACCGCCTGGGGCGGCGGCGGGGCGGCGCTCTCCGCCGCGGCCTTTCTCGTGGGAGCCGCCGTCCTGATCCCGCTGGGGGCGGGGTCCGAGCCCGCGCGGCTGCGTCCGGCCGCGGTGGGCGTGGCCTTCGCGGCGCTGGCGCTCGCCGCCCTGCTCTCGCTCGAACGCATGTGGGCGCGCGACTGGGAGGACGGCGCGCTCGACCTGCTGGCGCTCGGCCCGCTGCCGCTGGAGGCGGTGGCGCTCGTCAAGGCGCTGGCGCAGTGGGCGGCCGTCGGTCTGCCGCTCGCGGCGCTGACGCCCGTCGCCGCCACGGCGCTCGGGGCCTCGCCCGCGCTCGCGCCCGTGATGTGGCCCGCCGCCGCCGCCGCCGCCCTGGCCTACAGCTGCACAGGCGGGGTGGGGGCGGCGCTGGCGCTGGGGGCGCGACGGGGCGGGCTCCTCCTCGCCGTGCTCGTGCTGCCGCTCTACGCCCCGCCGACGATCCTGGGCGCGGGCGCGGTCGCCGCCTACGCCGAGGGCCTGCCCTGGCGCGCGCCGCTCCTGCTCGCGGGGGCCTATGCGCTCGCGGTGGCGGCGCTCAGCCCTTTCGCCATGGCCGCCGCCTGCCGCGCCGCGCTCGACTGAGCGGCTTCCGACCGCCGGGGCCCCGCGCTAACTTCGCGCCATGACCACTTATGCGGCGCTCCTGCGCGCGGTGAACGTGGGCGGGACGGGCAAGCTCGCCATGGCCGACCTGCGTCGCCTGTGCGCCGAGGCGGGCTTCCGCGCGCCCCGCACCTACATCGCCAGCGGCAACGCCGTGTTCGAGGCCGACGCGGACGGCGCGGCGGTCAAGCGCGCGCTGGAGGCGGCGCTCCTCGCCCATGCCGGCGCGACCGTCGCCGTGCACGTGCGCACCGGCGAGGAGCTGGCGGGCGTCGTCACGCGCAATCCGTTCGCCAACCGCTCTCCCAGCCGCACGGTGGCGATATTCCTCGACGCGCCTGCGCCCCCCAACGCGCTGGACGGCGTCACCGGCCGGCGCGACGAGGAGATCGCCGTCAGCGGCCGCGAGCTCTTCGTCCACTACGGCGAGGGCATGGCCGACTCGCGCCTGAAGATCCCCGCGGCCGCGCAGGGCACGGCGCGCAACATGAACACCGTGTCCAAGCTCGCCGAATGGACGGCCGCGCCAGCATGATCGAGACGCCGCGCCTCACCTTGCGCCCGCCGACGCCCGACGACTTCGACGCTTTCGCCCTGATGCTGGCGGACCCCGTCGGCATGGCGCCGCTCGGCGGCCCGCAGGACCGCGCCCAGGCCTGGCGCACCTTCATGACCTACGCCGGCGCCTGGGCGATGACGGGCGCCACAATGTTCATGGCGGTGGAGAAGGCGACCGGCGAGATCGTCGGCCGCATCGGGCCGTGGTTCCCGGAAGGCTGGCCGGGGCCGGAGGTGGGCTGGAGCCTCCTCCCCGACCGCTGGGGGCGGGGCCTCGCCACCGAAGGGGCGGCCGCAGCCATCGACTACGCCTTCGACGTGCTGGGCTGGACGGAGGTCGTGCACACCATCCAGCCCGGCAACACCGCCTCGATCCGCGTGGCCGAGCGGCTGGGCTCCGGCTACCGCGGCAAGGCCATGCTGCCCTCGCCGTTCAACCGACCGACCGGCGTATGGGGGCAGAGCCGCGACGACTGGCGCGCCCGCAGGCGTTGAAGCGGAGCGGCGCAGGCGTTACCTGCGCCGCTCGCTCCGGAGATCAGGTCATGGGCTATCGCGTCGCCGTCGTGGGCGCCACCGGCAACGTCGGCCGCGAGATGCTGACGCTCCTGTCCGAGCTGCAGTTCCCCGTCGACGAGGCCTTCGCCATCGCCTCGCGCACGTCCCGCGGCATCGAGGTCGAGTTCGGCGACCGCACGCTGAAGTGCGTCGATCTCGAGACCTTCGACTTCTCGCGCGTGGACATCTGTTTCATGAGCGCGGGCGGCGAGGTCTCCAAGGCCTGGGCCGAGAAGATCGGCCGCGCGGGCGCGATCGTGGTCGACAACTCGTCGGCTTGGCGCATGCATCCGCAGGTGCCGCTGATCGTGCCGGAGGTGAACCCCGACGCGGTGGAGGGCTTCCGCAAGAAGAATATCATCGCCAACCCCAACTGCTCGACCGCCCAGCTGGTGGTGGCGCTGAAGCCGCTGCATGACGAGGCGCGCATTAAGCGCGTAGTGGTCTCGACCTACCAGTCGGTCTCCGGCGCCGGGAAGGCCGCCATGGACGAGCTGTGGGAGCAGACCAAGGGCGTCTTCGTGCTGGGGCCCTCCGAGCCCAAGGTCTTCACCAAGCAGATGGCCTTCAACGTCATCCCCCACATCGACAGCTTCCTCGACGACGGCTCGACCAAGGAGGAGTGGAAGATGGCGGCGGAGACCAAGAAAATCCTCGATCCCACGATCAAGCTCACCGCCACCTGCGTGCGCGTGCCGGTGTTCGTGGGCCACTCGGAGGCGGTCAACGTCGAGTTCGAGACCGAGCTCACCCCCGACGAGGCGCGCGAGGTGCTGCGGGAGGCTCCGGGCGTGGTGGTCGTCGACAAGCGCGTGGACGGCGGATACGCCACCCCGGTCGAGACCGTGGGCGAGTTCGGCGTCTACGTCAGCCGGCTGCGCGAGGACCCGACCGTAGAGCACGGGCTGGCGTTCTGGTGCGTGAGCGACAACCTGCGCAAGGGCGCGGCGCTGAACGCGGTGCAGATCGCCCAGCTCCTGCACGACCGCGGGCTGATCGAGGCGCGCGCGCCTGCGGGGGCCGCGGCCTGACGGGGGGGCGACCCATGGCGGGCCGCCCCGCCCTCGCGCCCTCGGCCGAGGCGCTCACCACCACCGGGTGGGACGGCTACGCCCTCCTCGACAGCGGCGCGGGCTGGAAGCTCGAGCGCTACGGCCGCTACATCGTGGCCCGGCCCGAGCCGCAGTGCGTGTGGGCGCAGCGCTTGGCGCCCGCGCGGTGGGAGGCGGCGGACGCCACCTTTGACCCGGCCGCAGGCGAGGGCGACGACGACCAGGGGCGCTGGCGCTATCGCGGCGCGCCAACCGAGCCCTTCCCCATGGCCTGGGGCGCGGCGCGCTTCACCGCGCGCTTCACGGGCTTCCGCCACCTGGCCGTCTTCCCCGAGCAGGCGGCGAACTGGGCCTGGCTGGACGCCGACGTGCGCGCCGCCGCGGCCGAAGGGGGCGAGGCCCCGCGAGTGCTCAACCTCTTCGGCTACACCGGCGTGGCGAGCCTCGTCTGCGCCTCGGCGGGGGCGCGGGTGACCCACGTGGACGCCTCCAAGAAGTCGGTCGGCTGGGCGCGGGAGAACGCCGCGCTCTCCGGCCTCGACCATGCGCCCGTGCGCTGGATCGTGGAGGACGCGCGCCGCTACGTCGCCCGCGAGGTGAAGCGCGGCTCGCGCTACGAGGGGATCGTGCTCGACCCGCCCAAGTACGGCCGCGGGCCGACCGGCGAGGTGTGGCGGCTGTTCGAGGACCTGCCCGAGCTCCTGGCCGGCTGCGCCGAGCTCCTGTCCGAGCGGGCGCGCTTTCTCCTCCTCAACGCCTACGCCGCGCGGGTGTCCGGGGTGGCGCTGGCCTCGGCGCTGGCCGACGCCCTGCCCGCGCGCGGCGGCCGCGTGGACTGGGGCGAGCTCGTCCTGCAGGAGGCCGCGCCCGAGCCCCGCGCCGCCGGCCTGTCGTTCTACGCCCGCTGGAGCCCGACCTTCGCGGAGGGGGCCCGGTGAGCGCCCCGCCCGGCGCGCAGGTGATCACGAGCCTCGCCAACGAGAAGGTGAAGGCCGCCCGTGCGCTGCACCTGCGCAAGGACCGCGAGGCGTCTGGCCTGTTCCTGGCGGAGGGGCTGAAGATCGCGGTGGAGGCGATGGAGCTGGGCTTCCCGCCCCGCGTCGTCATGTTCGGGCCGGAGGGGGCCGACCATCCCCTGCTGCACCGCCTCTGCGCCTACGCCCGCGCCCACGGCGGCGATGTGCTGCAGGTCGGCCGCGACATCCTCGAGAAGGTCAGCCGCAAGGAGAACCCGCAGACGGTGGTCGCGGTCTTCGCCCAGCGCCTCCTGCCCCTGGCCGAGCTCGACGCGTATCGGGAGTCGGGGGCGGGCGGGGTCTGGGTGGCGCTGCACCGGGTGCGCGACCCGGGCAACCTCGGCACGATCGTGCGCACCGCCGACGCCGCGGGTTGCGGCGGGGTGGTGCTGGTAGGCGACTGCTGCGACCCCTTCAGCGTGGAGGCGGTGCGCGCCACCATGGGTTCGATCTTCGCCGTCCCGATCTTCGCGACGACCGAGGCGGAGTTCCTCGCCTGGCGCGCGGGCTGGCCGGGGTCGGTCGTCGGCACCCTGCTCTCCGCCACCGACGACTTCCGCCGCGCCGACTACCGCCGCCCTACCCTCCTCCTCATGGGCAACGAGAGTCACGGCCTCCCGCCCGACATGGCCGCCGCCTGCGACGCCGCGGTGAAAATCCCCATGCGTGGGCGGGCGGACAGCCTGAACCTCGCGGTCGCCACCGGCGTGATGATCTACGCCGCGACGGGGTGACCTGGAGCTTGTTTTTCTCGCGGAAGGACGCATCCTCCCTGCAGGTGAGCGACACTCGGAGGCTGTGGTGAAACTGCTCTGCATGCTGGTGAGCTTGGCGGTGCTTGGCCTCCCCGCGCTCTCAAGGGCCGCAGTATACGATTTCGCCTTCTATGACTTGAGCGAAAGCACAACAAACCCTCAGTACCTCTTCAGTATAGACACGTCTACCGGCGTCTATGACAGCTCTTCGGAGCAAACCAACTTTCAAAATATCAACTTCCAATTTGAGAGCATGCCTCCCAGCGACATGCTCGGTGAGCTTGATCTCACGGGTGGCGCCGGCTTCATTGCAAATGCATATGAGGACTCCGGTGTAGAATTTGCACTGATCACGTTTGGAACAGCTGACGACGTCGTCTTCAGCAACGGCGAAGGCTCATCAACGCAGTTCTCCCTCGGTGACTTCTACGGCTCCGTCCTTCACGGACGGCAAGTCGCGCCCGCAGATCTCCACATCAGCCTCGCCAACGACGCGCCTGCCGCGCCGGAGCCGCAGACCTGGCTGTTGATGGCGGCGGGCGTTGGATCGGCAGGTTGGGCGCTGCGTCGGGGGCGGGCGCCGGTCGCGCTCGCCTGAGGGCGCTCCGAGTCCCGACCTGACGGACCACCGCCCCGCGGGCCGTCAGAACTTGCGTGACTGCGCTTCCAGCCGTTCGCAGTCGCCGTGGAAGGGCATGAGGCCGTCGAGCTCGAAGGCGCCGGTGTAGCGGTCGATGCGGAAGCTGGGCTTGTTGACGAGGTTGATGCGCAGCCGGCCGCGGATGGCGGCGTCGGTGACCTGCAGGTCGGTGGCCGTCCACCAGCCGTCGGCGTCGCCGCCGCTGTGCACGCTGGTGACGAGGGCGGCGGGCAGGCGCACGCGCGCCACCCCGTCCTTCAGCTCGACGAGCAGCTGTTCGCGCTGGGAGCCCTCGCGGTAGCTGGTGGAGATCCGGCCGCTGGCCAGCCAGTTCATCGAGCGCCGTTCCACGCTCCCGGAGCCGTCGCAGCGGAGCCGGAGGGGCCCGTCCGCGGCGGGCGTCGCCGCCGCGGCGGCCTGCGCCAGGATCGCCGCCGTCAACGCCGCCACCGTCCCCATGCCCCGACCTCCCCGACGCCCGACGCCATCATGACGCGAGCGGAAGGCGGACGGAATGGGCCGGCGTCACGTCCGCCGCGGCTTCGCCCGGGTGGTGGGGGGAGCGGCCAGCGGATCCTCCGGCCAGGGATGGCGGGGGTAGCGGCCGCGCATCTCGGTGCGCACCTCGCGCCATGAGCCGCGCCAGAAGCCCGGAAGGTCGCGGGTGACCTGCACGGGGCGGCGCGCGGGCGAGAGCAGATGGAGCGCTATGGGCGCACGCCCGCCCGCGACCGTCGGGTGGCGGTCGAGGCCGAAGAGCTCCTGAACGCGCACCTCGGCCGAGGGCGCCCCCTCGCCCGCGTAGTCGATCACAGCGGTCGCGCCCGCCGGGGTGAGGAGCCGCTCCGGCGCGTCGCGGTCGAGCTGGGCGCGCAGCTCCCACGGCAGGCGCGTTTCCAGCGCCGCCTGCAGGTCGCCGGGCGCGACCGCCTCCAGCCGGGTGCGGCCGTTCAGCAGGGGAAGGAGCCAGGCCTCGACCGTCTCCATGAGCGCCTCGTCGCCGAGCTCGGGCCAGCCGGCGTCCGGCTCCAGCCCGCGCAGGAAGGCCACGCGCGCGCGGAGGCTCGCGGCCCCCTCGCCCCAGGGCAGGGCGGCGAGACCACGCTCGCGCACCCGGGCGAGGAGGGCGCGGGCGAGCGCCTCGGGGTCGGGCCGCTCCAGCCGCCGCTCGCCCAAGACGAGCGCGCCCAGCCGCTCGACCCTGCGCGCGGCGACGCGGCCCTCCTCGTCGATCTCGACCCTCTCCTCCGCCGCGATGCGGTCGGCGAACAGGGCGCGCAGCTCGCTCTCCGCGAGGGGGGCGGCGGTGACGATGCGGTCGCGCGCGCCCGCGGCGGGGGCGAGCTCGCCGACCGCGAGCCAGGGTTCGCGCGCCAGCGGGTCGGCGGGATCGAGCACGGCCGCACGCCCGCTCACCAGCCGGAACTCGCCGGCGCCCCCCCGCGCCTGCGCGACCCGCTCGGGATAGGCAAGCGCCAGGAGAGCCCCGTCGCCGGGAGGCTCGGCCCCGGCCTGCGGCGGGGCGCCCGACTGCGCCGCCCGCGCCCATTTAGCCGCCTGGGCGCGGGCGTCGTCGGCGCGGCCGCCGCGCTCGCGCTCAAGCGACTCCAGCCGCCGCGACAGGTCCGCGCCCGCGCCGCCCAGCCCGCGCTCGCCGAGAAGGGCGGCGATGCGCGCGGCGCGCGGCCCCGCGCCTCGCCGGGCGCCCTCCAGCAGCATGTGCGCGAGCCGCGGCGCGAGCGGCAGGGCGGCCATGGCGCGTCCGTGCGGGGTCAGCGCCCCCTCCTCGCCTAGCGCGCCGAGCTCGCCCAGGAGACGGCGCGCCTCGCGGAAGGCGCCCGCGGGCGGCGGGTCGAGGAAGCGCAGCTCGCCGGGATCGCGTGCGCCCCAGGCGGCCAGCGCCAGCGCCACGCCCGAAAGATCGGCCTCGGCCATCTCCGGCGGATCGGCGGGGAGGAGGCCGCGCGTCTGCGGCTCGTCCCACAGCCGGTAGCAGCGACCGGGCGCGGTGCGGCCGGCGCGACCGTGGCGCTGGTCGGCGGCGGCGCGGGAGACGCGGACGGTCTCCAGCCGCGTCAGCCCGCTCGCCGGATCGAAGCGCGGGCGACGCGAGAGCCCGGCGTCGACAACCGCGCGCACCCCCTCCAACGTCAGGCTCGTCTCGGCGATGGCGGTGGCCAGCACCACCTTGCGGCGGCCAGGTGGCGCGGGGGCGACCACGCGGTCCTGCTCGGCGGGGGTGAGCGCGCCGTAGAGCGCGTGCACCCCGACCGCCGGGTCGCGCAGGGTGTTGGCGAGGCGCTCGGCGGTGCGCGCGATCTCCGCCTGGCCGGGCAGGAAGACGAGCACGCCGCCCTCGCCCTCGGAGAGCGCCCGGCGCACCGCGCGCGCCACGTCGTCCTCCAGCCTGAGGGCGGGGTCGCGGCCGAGGTAGATGGTCTCCACCGGGAAGGCGCGGCCCGCGCTCTCGATCACCGGGCAGCCGCCGAGGAGCGTGGCCACCCTCGCGCCGTCCAGCGTGGCCGACATGGGCAGGAGCCGGAGGTCCGGCCGCAGCAGCGCCTGGGCGTCCAGCGCAAAGGCGAGCCCCAGGTCGGCGTCGAGGCTGCGCTCGTGCGCCTCGTCGAAAAGCACGGCCGCCACCCCCTCCAGCGCCGGATCGCCCAGGACGCGGCGGGTGAACACGCCCTCCGTCACCACCTCGATCCGCGTCCGGGCGGAGACGCGCGCCTCCATCCGCACCCGGTAGCCCACCGTTTCGCCCACCGCCTCGCCGAGGAGCTGCGCCATGCGGCGCGCGGCGGCGCGGGCGGCGAGGCGGCGCGGCTCCAGCACGAGGATCGCGCCGTCGCCCCGCCACGGGGCGCCGAGCAGCGCAAGCGGCGCCACGGTTGTCTTGCCCGCGCCGGGCGGGGCGACGAGCACGGCGTTCGGCCCCGCCTGCAACGCCTCGAGAAGAGGGCTCAGCACCGCGCCGATCGGCAGGTCCGCGCCGGGCAGGGCGGGAGCGCCCGAAGGCGGCGAAGGCGGCGAGAGGGTCACGCCCCCCGCTTAGAGCTTGACCCCTCGCGCGCGCGCAAGCCACGGTGGCGGCCTTGCGCCGATCCCGTCCGGATGCGGAGCGCCCTCTAGGAGAGCCGCCGCATGTGGCGTGTGAAGTCGCTGGACGCGATCGTGGCCACGGCGGAGAAGAAGTCGCTTCGCCGCTCGCTGGGGCCGGTCCAGCTGACGCTCCTGGGCATAGGCGCCGTGATCGGCACCGGCATCTTCGTGCTGACCGCCGCGGCCGCCCAGAAGGCGGGCCCGGGGATGATGGTCTCCTTCATCCTGGCGGGCGCGGTCTGCGCGGTGGCGGCGCTCTGCTACTCCGAGCTAGCCTCGATGGTGCCCGTGGCGGGGTCGGCCTACACCTACAGCTATGCGGTGATGGGCGAGCTGGTGGCCTGGCTGGTCGGCTGGGCGCTGATCCTCGAGTACGCGCTGGGGGCGAGCGCGGTGGCGGTGGGCTGGTCCGGCCACATATCCGGCTTCCTCGACGCGGTGGGGGTGCACCTGCCGCACGCCCTTACGGTCGGGCCCAAGATCTCGCTGGGCTTCCTCGAGGGGGGCGAGACGGGCGGCCTGATCAACCTGCCCGCGGTGATCATCGTGGCGCTGGTGACCCTGCTTTTGGTGGTCGGCACCAAGGAGAGCGCCTCGGTCAACGCCGTGCTGGTGGCGATCAAGGTGGCCGCGCTCAGCCTCTTCGTGGTGCTGACCCTGCCCATGGTCACGGGCCACATGGCCAACTTCAAGCCGTTCACCCCGCGGGGCTGGGGCAACCCGCTCGACTCGTCGGGCACGGGCGTCCTGGGCGCGGCGGCCTCGATCTTCTTCGCCTATGTCGGCTTCGACGCGGTCTCCACCGCGGCGGAGGAGACCAAGAACCCGCAGCGCAACGTGCCGATCGGGCTCCTGGCCTCGCTTGCGATCTGCACCGTCTTCTATCTCCTGGTCGCCAGCGGGGTGATCGGCGCGATCGGGGCGCAGCCCCTGCGCGACGCGTCGGGCGCCTTCTTCGCCGACGGCTCGCCCGAGCTCTACGGCTCGGCCGCCTGCACGGGCCTGCACGCGCCGCTCGTCTGCTCGAAGGAGGCGCTGGCCTATGTGCTGCGCGAGGCGAACCACCCCTTCTTCGGCAACCTCCTGGGCCTGGCCGCCACCATCGCCCTGCCCTCCGTCGTACTCCTTATGATGTACGGCCAGACGCGCGTGTTCTTCGTGATGGCGCGCGACGGGCTCCTGCCGCCGGTGTTCTCCACCGTGCACCCCCGCTTCCAAACGCCGTGGATCATCACGGCGGTGACGGGCGGGATCGTGGCGTTGGCCGCCGCCTTCTTCCCGGTGGGCCAGCTGGTCGACTATTCCAACGCCGGCACGCTGTTCGCCTTCGCCGCGGTCTCGGTGGGGGTGATGATCCTGCGCGTGACCGACAAGAGCCGGCGTCGCCCCTTCCGGACGCCGCTCCTCTGGGTGGTGGCGCCCCTGTCCGTGCTAGGGTGCCTGACGCTGTTCCTGAGCCTGGCGATCCAGTCGAAGCTCCTGTTCCTCGTCTGGAGCACCCTGGGGCTCGTGCTCTACTTCTCCTACGGCTTCTGGCGCTCCAACGTACGGCGGGGCGTGATCGACTCCGACGACCCGGGGGCGGGCGCGCCCTCGCCGTGAGCCGCGCCGAGACGCCGCGCTCGCGTATGTCGCCTTGGTCATACGGCGGCTAAGATCGTCTGCCATGCCCGCGCACATGACAGCGGACGTCGTGGACGAGGCGGAGGAAGGCGCGGCGCCCGCGCGCATCGTCGTGGTCGACGACGACCCCGGCATACGCGAGACGATCAGCGAGTTCCTGGCGCGCCACGGCTACGAGGTGCAGACGGCGGCGGACGCTTCCGGGCTGTCCCGCGCGCTCGGCCAAGGCGCGTTCGACCTCGTGGTGCTCGACGTCATGCTCCCCGGCGAGGACGGGCTGGCCATCTGCCGCCGCCTCGCCGCGCTGGAGAACGGCCCCGCGGTGATCATGCTCTCGGCCATGGGCGAGGACATCGACCGCATCGTGGGGCTCGAACTCGGTGCGGACGACTACCTGGCCAAGCCGTGCAACCCCCGCGAACTCCTGGCGCGGGTGCGCGCGGTCTTACGCCGCCGCGGAGAACGGGGCGAGGCGCAGGCCGGCGGCGGCGCGACCTGCGAATTTGCGGGCTGGCGGCTCGACCTCGTACGGCGCGAGCTGCGCAGCCCGTCCGGCGTGGGCGTAAACCTCTCCGGCGGCGAGTTCACCCTCCTGCGGGTGTTTGTGGAGCGGCCCCAGCGCGTCTTGACCCGCGACCAGCTCCTCGACCTCGCGCGCGGGCCGGACAGCGACGCGTACGACCGCGCGATCGACGTGCAGATCAGCCGGCTGCGGCGCAAGCTGGAGGACGGCGGCGGCGGCGGCGAGCTGATCCGCACCGTGCGCAACGAGGGCTACATGTTCACCGCGCCCGCGGTCTGCCGGTGACGCTCGCGGCGGTCGGCCCCGCGCCCGCGGGCGCCCGCGCGCGACGGCGGTGGTCGGCGCCGCTGTTCCTGCAGCTGTTCGGCTTCCTGGTGGTGAGCCTCGCCGCCGCCCAGCTGATCAACCTCGCCATCATCTACGTCCTCCCGCCGCCGCCGCCCGAGTTCTTCCGCACGAGCGAGGTCGCCGCCGCGCTGAAGGCGGAGGGCCGGCCCTTCGTGGCGCAGAGCGGGCGCACCCTGCGCGCCGAGCTCAGACCGGGGCCGACGCCCGGCCTGCAGCTGCGCTTCAACCCGCGCGCGGTGGTCACCACGCGCGACCTCGCCGAGCGGCTGGGTGCGGCGCCGGGCGACGTGCGCCTGCAGCTTCTCGAGCCCAACCGCTATCCCGCGCGGCGCCCCGTGCACACGCTCCAGCGTCAGCTCACCGAGCCGACGCTCGTCCGGGGCCAGACCTACTACGTCATCACGCCCTTCGAGGCGGACTGGCGCGCGGCGGACGGGCGGTGGTGGGTGGTGCAGGTGCGCGACGCCGGCGTGCTCTCCTCTTGGCAGCAGCGCGTGGTGCTCTGGTTCGCGATCAGCGCCATCCTCCTGGCGCCCCTGGCCTATCTCTTCGCGCGTCGCCTGGCCGCGCCGATCGCCCAGTTCGCCGCCGCCGCCGAGCGCCTGGGCCGCGACCCGGGCGCCGAGCCCGTGACGGTGAGCGGGTCGGCCGAGATCGAGACCGCGGGCGCGGCCTTCAACGACATGCAGCACCAGCTGCGCAAATACGTCGCCGACCGCACCACCATGATCGGGGCCGTCGCCCACGACCTGCGCACGCCGCTGACGCGCCTGCGCTTCCGCATCGAGTCCGCGCCCGAACCCCTGCGCGACAAGATGGCGGCCGACGTCGACGAGATGGAGCGGATGATCGCGGCCACCATGGCTTTCGTGCGCGACACCGCCCAGCCGGCGGCGCGGCGGCGGCTGGAGCTCTCCTCGCTCGTTGAGGCGGTGGCCGACGAGATGGCGGAGACGGGGCTCGACGTCGCGGCCGAGCCTGGGCGCCCCGTAGTGATCGACGGCGACGCGCTGGCGCTGCGGCGGCTCGTCGCCAACCTCCTCGTCAACGCCGTGAAGTTCGGCCGCTGCGCCCGCGCGCGCGTCTACGCGGAGGCGGACGCGGCGGTGGTGGAGATCGACGACGACGGCCCGGGCGTACCCGAGGCCGAGCTCGAGCAGGTGTTCGAGCCCTTCCACCGGGGCGAACCCTCGCGTTCGCGCGAGACGGGGGGCGCAGGGCTGGGTCTGGCGGTCGTGCGCTCCATCGCCCGCGCCCACGGCGGCGACGCCCACCTCATCAACCGGGTGGAGGGCGGCCTGCGCGCGCGCGCGCTCCTGCCCCTGGCCGACGCGTGACCGCTCGGGTCGCCGCCTGCGCGCTCGCCGCGTTGGCGCTCGGACTGGCCGCCTGCGCGGGCGACGGCGGCGACCGCCCACCGCCCGACGTGCGCGGCTACGGCGGGTCGGCCCGGCCCGGCGAAGGCGGTCCCGATGCGGACGGAGCCGAGGGCGGCGGCCGGTTGCGCCTCAATGTCTTCCTGAGCCCTTCGGGAGAGCCTTTCCGCGCCGGCCCGCAGGACCCGTATCCTTCCGCCGCCTGGTTCGCCCGCGCCGATACGGACCACGACGGGCGGCTGACGCTGTCCGAGCTCCGCGCCGACGCGCTCCGCGCCTTTGCGCTGTTCGACGCCGACGGGAACGGCGTGATCGATCCGTTCGAGGTGCAGCACTACGAAGCGACGATCGCGCCGGAGATCCTCCCACGTATCGGCGGCCTGCGCGCGGGCGAGGGCCTGGATGACTCGCTGTTTAAGCGCGGCGGGGGCCAGGGCGGCGGTCGGGGCGGCCGGGGCGGGCGTCGGGGCGCCGGCGGCCAACCCTCGCGGCCGGCGAAGGTCACCGCCGGCGACCGCAATCCGGAGGGCGCCGAACTCTACGGGATGCTGGCCGAGCCCGAACCTCTCACCGCCGCGGACGGCGACTTCGACGGCTCGGTGAGCCGCGCGGAATGGCTGGCGCGTACGGATCGGCGGTTCGCGCTCCTCGATCCGACCGGGCGCGGCTATCTGACCCTCGCCGACCTGCCCAAGCCCTACGCCCAGCAGCTCCTCGAGCGCCGGCGGGCGCGAGAAGCCGCGCGGGCGGCCCGCGCCGCGAACGCCGGGAAGTCGCCGCCGAGCTGAACCGGCTCAGTCGCGCGCGAGGAGCACGCCCAGGATCAGGCCCGCGGCGAAGGCCGATGCGGCGGAGACGCCGATGGAGATGAACGGCTTGGTTTGCACCGTGTCGCGCAGCACGTCCGACTGGTCGGCCGCCCAATCGCGCGCGGCGTGGGAGGCGTCCTCGGCTCGCCGGCGCACGTCCTCGGCGGTGGTCTTGGCGCGTTCGGCGAAGCTCGCGGCGGCGGAGGCCGCGTCGGACGCCGCCTGGTCGCGCCCCTCGGGCGTGGAGAGCTTGTCGGCCGCAGCGGCAGCCTTGTCGGCGGCGTCGGTCATCGTGGACTCCCGTTCAGGCGACCCCACCTAACCGCCGAGCTTACGCGGGGTTCCCGGCCGGACCTCGACGCCTCAGGCGACGGGCTCGGCCACGCGGGGCGCGTGGAAGAACAACGCCTGGCCCACGAGCGCGCGAACCGTGTCCTCCCGGAAGGGCTTGGTCACGAGGAAGGCGGGCTCGGGCCGATCGCCCGTCAGGAGGTGCTCGGGAAAGGCGGTGATGAAGATCACCGGCACGTCGACCTCGCGGCGGATGTCGCGCGCGGCGTCCATCCCATTGGAGCCGTCCGCCAGGCGGACGTCGGCGAGGACGAGGCCCGGCCGTTTCTCCTCCGCCATCCGCACCGCCTCGTCGCGCGTGGCGGCTACGCCCGTGACGGTGTGCCCGAGTTCGCGCACCACGCGGGTGAGGTCGAGCGCGATGATCGGCTCGTCCTCGATGATCAAGACGTCCGTCGCGAGCTGATGCTCGAGTTCGCGCTGCGCCTCCTCCAGGCGCCCAGCCAGCACGGCGTCGGGCAGCTCCATGATCACCGCCGCCTCGTCGGGCGTGAAGCCCTCCATGGCGCAGAGCAGAAGCGCGGCGCGATGCTCGCCGGAGAGCGTCTGCAGGCGCTGGTCGACGGCGACCCCGTCCGCGGCGGAGGCGACAGGGCGAGGGCCGTCGCGCCAGGCCCGGTGAAGGGCGCGGAACAGGGCGAGCCTCAGCGGCACGTCGCCTTGGAGTTGCCCGACGTCGGCGAGGAGATGCTCCATCGCCGCCTGCACGAGGACGTCCCCCTCCGCCTGCGCGCCGGTCAGCGCGCGCGCGAACCTGCGCATGTAGGGAGCCTGCCGGGCGATCTGCTTGGCGGCCATGGAGTCCTCGAACGGCTCCCCGGCCGGCGCGACCTCCGCGGCGCGCCCCTGGGTGGGTGAGGCCGGGCGGAGGATAGACGTCAAACGGCCCAGCCTACGCACTGTTCCTCCCGGGGCCGCGGCTCCGGCCTGCTCTCTCGCACGGGATCCGGCCCGCCGCGCGGCGACGAAACAGCGCGCTCAGCTGCCCAGGAGGTTGCTGACAATGTTGATGCCGAGCGCCAGCACCAGCGTGTTGAACGAGAAGCTGATCAGCGCGTGAGCGGTCACGAGATTGCGGAATCGCCTTTCGGTGATCGCGAAGTCGCTCACCTGGAAGCAGCAGCCTATGCACACGGCCACGTAGATGAAGTCGCGGTAGGTGGCGGGCTTGTCGCCCTGGAACTCGATCCCCCCGTTGATCTCCCCGTCGTCGTCGCGGTCGCCGAAATAGCGGTGGGCGTAGTGGAGGGTGAAGAGCGACTGCACCACGAGCCAGCTCAGGACGAGCGTCGCCACAGACCCCGCGACCAGGAGCGCGTGGCTCTCGTGGGCGTGCTGGTCCTTGGCCTCACGCAGGGCGACGATGATGGCGGCGAAGCTGAAGGCCACGCAGCCCAGGATCAGGCTCATCAGGACGGCGCGGTTCTCGTCCTCCCGCTTGGCGCGGTGGCGCACGTCCGCCTCGCTGTCGAAGAGCAGGATGGGACCGGTCAGGGCTAGGTAGACGAGCGCGGCTACGTCCCATCCGCCCAGCGACGACGCGCCGGGCAGCACCCCCGCCGCGTGCAGCCCCAGGCCCCCCGCCACGCCCGCCGCGCCCGCGACGAGGGTGCGCCACCGTCGCTGGACGAGACTGGCCGCCGGGGTCGCCATTCGCTTCTCCGGGGCATGCCGCACGCCGCCCAGAGCCTCTGCCTATCGCGATTCCCGTACGCGCCCGAGCCGCGCGAACCTCCGTGGCGGAGAGGCGTTGGCCCTGGTGACCACCCGGAGCCACCCCTGATGTCCGACCCCTTCGTCACCCCCGCGCCCACCCCCGGCGAAATGCCCGGCGGCCCTGAAATCGACCCGGCGGGCTCGCCCGTGGAGGCGCCAGACGTCGGCCCCGCCCCCGACAGCGACCCCGCGGACCGCCCTGTCGACGGCTCCGTGCTGGCCGCCGGCGTCGCCGACCCGAGCTGACGGCGCCCTCATTTGAGGACCGGAACCCTCGTGATTCCGAGAGGTTACTCCACCAACGCTTCCCCCTCCCCGAGCACAGGAGACGCATCATGGCTCAGGCCGCTTCGACCCCCTCCAAGTCCAACCGCGGCTTCGCGTCGATGGATCCCGAGAAGCAGCGCCAGATTGCGCGCAAGGGCGGCGAGAGCGTGCCCAACGAGAAGCGCTCCTTCTCGCAGGACCGCAGTCTCGCCGCCGCCGCGGGTCGCAAGGGCGGCGAAGCCTCGCAGGGCGCCCGCCGCAAGCCGGACTGAATTTGATAGGCGAGGAGGCGCAGAGCCTCCTCGCCTACTTCGCGCGCGTCCAGGTCTGCGTCTTGCAGAGCGGGAAGACGATGCAGCCGCGCAGGCTCAATCGCTCGGCGTCCACCACCTTGACCGTCCCCGAGTAGGTCCCGCCGTCGGCGGGGTTGTAGACCTTGCCGCGCCAGACCTGCGGCCCGCCGGTCATGCCCTCGAACAGCGCCAGCCCCTTGATCGGCCGGCCGCGGAGCGCGGGGTCCTTGTTGTAGGCGTCCTTGATCGTCGGGTCGGCCTTGATCCGCTCGGACGTCACCACCCGGCCGCAGATGCCGCCGCCGCAGTCGACCACCTCGACGATGCCGCCGTTCTCCGCCGTTCGCCACAATCCGCTCGCGGGAGAGGCGGCTGCGACCCCCGCGGCCGCTAGAAGCGCCACGGCGCCGAGCGCCGACATCGCGAAGACCCTGCGCATCCGCATCCTCCATCGCCCCGGACTTGCGCCGGGCTCGCCGTCGAGGACGCCCGACCGCGCCCCGCGCGTCAAGCGCCCGCCGCCTGCGCCACGAGCGCCAGCCACCCGGGCTCGTCGATCACCTCGACGCCGAGCTCGGCGGCCGTCTTCAGCTTGGACCCGGCGCCTGGGCCGGCGACCACGAGATCGGTCTTCTTCGAGACCGAGCCCGAGACCTTGGCCCCCAGCCGCTCGGCCTGCGCCTTGGCCTCGTCGCGCGTCAGCTGTTCGAGCGCTCCGGTGAAGACCACCGTCTTGCCGGCCACGGGGGTGTCGGTCTTCGGCCGCTCGGCGTCCTCGATCACGAGTTGGGCGGCGAGGTCGTCGGCCGAGGCGGCGGCCACTGGGTCGGCGTAGAAGGCCGCCAGCTCGCGCGCTGCTACGGGACCCACGGCGCTGATGGCAGCGAGCTCCTGGAACGCCTCGTCCGGCTGGGCGGCGGCGGCGGCGCGGGCGAGCGCGACGAAGCCCGGCCAGTCCTCCACCTCTTCCGCCAGGCTCGCCCGCACGGTGGCGGGGAGTTTGGGCGCGGCGTGCGCGATCTTCTCGGGGAGCGGCGCGTCGGGCCAGGGATCGAGCCCGGCCTCCAGCCGAGTCCCCGCCTCCGCCAGGGCGGCCAACTGGGCGGGCTTCAACGGGAGGGGCGAGACGAAGGCCGCCGCGCCGCCCGGTCGCGCACGCCCGACCGCGTCGCGGAAGCGGGCGTAGCTCCCGTAGGCGCGCGCGATCACCGCCGCCGTCTGGTCGCCCACGTGGCGCACGCCCAAGGCGTAGACGAAGCGCTCCAGCCCGATCGTGCGGCGCGCCTCGATCCCGGCGACGAGGTTGGCGAGCGAGGTCTCGCCGTAGCCGTCGCGCGCGCGCAAGGTCTCCAGCCGCGCCGGATCGCGCGCCAGCCGGAAGATGTCGGCCGGGCCCTCGATCAGCCCTTCGTCGAGGAACAGCTGCAGCTGGCGCTCGCCCAGCCCCTCGATGTCGAAGGCCCGCCGGCCGACGAAAAGCTTCAGGTGTTCCAGCCGCTGGTGCGGGCAGGCGAGCTCGCCCGTGCAGCGGCGCACCACCGTCTCCACCCCGCCCGCGGTGAGCTCGCGCACCACCTCGGTGTGAAGGGGGCATGGGCACCGCTCGGGGAAGGCGAAGGGCGCGGGCCCCGTGGGCGATCGGTCGGGGTCGACGGGGCCCAGCACCTGGGGGATCACGTCGCCCGCGCGCTGGATCTCGACAGCGTCGCCCACCCGCACGTCCTTGCGGGCGATCTCGTCGGCGTTGTGCAGGGTGGCGTTGCGGACGACGACGCCGCCCACCGTCACCGGGCGCAGCTTGGCGACCGGCGTCAGCGAGCCCGTGCGGCCCACCTGGATGTCGATCGCCTCCAGCACGGTCTGCGCGCGCTCGGCGGGGAACTTGTGCGCCGTGGCCCAGCGCGGCTGGCGGCCGACCGCGCCCAGCCGCGCCTGCCAGTCCAGCCGGTCGACCTTGTAGACGACGCCGTCGATGTCGTAGCCGAGGTCGGGCCGCAGCCGCATCAGCTCGGCGTAGACCGCGTCGAGGTCCGCGACGGCTTCCACCCGGCGGGCGAGCGGGTTCACCGGGAAGCCCCAGGCCGCCAGCCGGTCGAGCGCCTCCCGCTGGGTCCGGGCGAAGGCGGCGGAGGTCTCTCCCCAGGCGTAGGCGAAGAAGCGCAGCGGCCGCTGGGCCGTCACCGCCGGATCGACCTGGCGCAGCGACCCGGCCGCGGAGTTGCGCGGGTTGGCGTAGGTGCGCCCGGTCCGGCCCTCGGCCGCCACCGCCTCCGCCGCGGCGTTCATGGCGGCGAAGTCCGCGTGGCGGATATAGACCTCGCCGCGGATCTCGATCCGCTCGGGCCAGCCCTCTCCCGCCAGGCGCCGGGGCAGCTCGCTGTCCGGCAGGGTGAGGAGGTTGGCGGTGACGTCCTCGCCGGTGCGCCCGTCGCCGCGGGTGGCGCCCTGCACCAGCACGCCACGCTCGTAGCGGATGTTGGCGGAGAGCCCGTCGATCTTGGGTTCGGCGGTGAAGGCGAGCTCCGCATCCGCGTCCAGCCGGAGGAATCGCCGCACCCGCGCGGCGAACTCCGCCACGTCCTCAGGCGTGAAGGCGTTGTCGAGGCTCAGCATGGGCGCGCCATGGGTCACCGGCGCGAACTGGGTGGAAGGCCGCGCCCCCACCTTCAGCGACGGCGAATCGGGCCGCACCAGCGCGGGGAAGCGCGCCTCGAGGGCGGCGTTGCGCCGCTTCAGCGCATCGTACTCAGCGTCGCTGACGGTGGGCGCGTCCGCGCCGTGATAGGCGAGGTCGTGGGCGGCGAGCTCGCGCGCGAGCCGCTCCAGCTCGCCCGCGGCCTCGGCCTCGCTCAGCGCATCGACGTCGTCCGCGGCCATGCGCCCTCCCCGCCCCTGCGCCTAGCACACGCAGCGGCGCTCACGCCTCCATCAATGCGCGGGCGGCCGCCCGCGCCGCGTCGGTCACCTCGCGCCCGGCCAGCATGCGGGCGAGCTCCTCCTCCCGCGCGGCGGGGCCCAGCGCCTCTACGGTGGTGACGAAGCCGCCATCAGCGTTCGCCCGCTTGCTCACGCGCCAGTGCGCGTCGGCGCGGGCGGCGACCTGCGGGCTGTGGGTGATGGCCAGCACCTGGGAGGCGCGGGCGAGCGCGCGCAGCCGCACGCCCACCGCGTCCGCGACGGCGCCGCCGACGCCCTGGTCCACCTCGTCGAATACGAGCACCGGTCCGGCCGCGCCCGTGTCGCCGCCGCGCCCGGCCAAGGCGGCCTTCATGGCCAGGGCGAAGCGCGCCAACTCGCCGCCGGACGCGATCAGCCCCAACGGTCCGAACTCCGCGCCTGGGTTGGTGGCCACCTCGAACTCGACGCGATCGACGCCCGCCGGCCCCGCGCGCTCGGGCGGAAGCGCCGCGACCGCCACGCGGAAGCGCGCCTTGTCGAGCTTCAAGGGCGCGAGCTCGGCTGTCACCGCCGCGCCCAGGCGCGCGCCCGCGGCGAGGCGTGCGGCCGAGAGCATGCTGGCGGCGTCGCGGTAGGCGGCCTCGGCGCGCGCGGCCTCGCGGTCGGCGGCGGCGATGGCGTCGGCGGCGCCCTCCGCTTCGCGCAGTCGCTCGGCGAAGCGCACTCGCGCGGCGGAGAGGCCCTCCACCGGCACGGAGAGCTTGCGGGCGGCGGCGCGGAGCGCGAACAGCCGCTCCTCTGCGCGTTCGAGCGCCTGGGGTTCGTAGTCGAAGGCCAGCGCCGCGCCGTCGAGCGCCGCCAGCGCCTCGTGCGCCTCGGTCAGGGTGCGGTCGAGCGCCTCGGCGGCCTCCGTCAGCCGGCGCAGGGCGGGATCGTCGGCGCCGCCGTCCTCCGTCTCGACGAGGCTCTGGGCGGTGCGGTCGCGCGCGCGCTCCAACGCCCGCAGCGACTGGGCGAGGTTCTGGGTGAGGCGCTCGCCGCCCATGGCCTTGCGCGCGTCGGCCACGTCAGCCAGCGACTTCTCGGAGCCGCCGAGGAGGGCTCGGCGGCCGACGAGCTCGCTCTCCTCGCCCTCCCGCGGCTCCAGCCGATCGAGCTCGGCCAGGCGGAGGCTGAGCTCCTCGCGGTCGGCGGCGGCCTGGTCGGCGTCGGCGCGCAGGGCGTCGGCCCGCCGCCTGGCCTCGCGCCAAGCCTCCCACGCCAGGGCTACCCCGCGCGCCTCGGCGCGGAGACCGGCGTAGCCGTCGAGCAGGCCCCGGTGGGTGCGCGCGTCGAGCAAGCCCACCGTCTCGTGCTGTCCGTGCACCTCGAGGAGCAGGGCGCCCAGATCGCGCAGCACCGCCACCCCGGCGGGCTGGTCGTTGACAAAGGCGCGGGAGCGGCCGTCCGACCCCACCTGCCGGCGCAGCACGAGCGCCTCGCCGGGCTCGGGCTCCAGCCCCCGCTCGCGCAGGAGATCCATCGCCGGGTGGTCGGTGGCGGCCTCGAAGGTGGCGACGGCGCCGGCGGCGGCGGCCCCCCGGCGCACGAGCCGCGCCTCCGCCCGCGCGCCGACCGCCAGCCCCAGCGCGTCCAGCACGATCGACTTGCCCGCCCCCGTCTCGCCGGTCAGCACGGTGAGGCCAGGGCCGGGCTGCAGGTCCAGCCGGTCGATCAGCACCACGTCGCGGACGCTCACGCCGGTCAGCATGGGCGGGAGGTCGACGCCTGGCGCGCCCGCGTCAAGCGCCCCGCCACGATTGGCGCGAGGACGCGGATCAGGCGTGCTTGAACAGACCGAATACGCCCTTGGGCGCGCCCTTCGGCTGCACCATGGGGCGCAGGCCCTTGGTCGTCAGCAGGCCATAGGCTTCGGCGTACCAGGGGTCGCCCGGGAAGTTGAAGCCCAGGACCGCGCCGTTGCGCTTGGCCTCGTCCATCAGCCCGAGCGACAGGTCGGCCTCGACGAGCCGGTACAGCGCCTCGGGGGTGTGGGTGGTGGTCTGGAAGCGGTCGATCACCGTCTTGAACCGGCCCATGGCGGCCAGCGGCTGGTTGTTGCGCAGGTACCAGCGGCCGACATTCATCTCCTTGCCCGCCAGCTGGTCGTTGACCATGTCGATCTTGAGCTTGGCGTCGACGGCGTATTCGCTCGTCGGATAGCGCTTCTCCACCTCGCGCAGCGCCGCCAGCGCCTGTTCGGTGGTGGCCTGGTCGCGGCCGACGTCGACGATCTGCTCGAACCAGCACTGCGCCTTGAGATAGTAGGCGTAGGGCGTCGACGGGTTGCCGGGGTAGAGCGAGATGAAGCGGTCCGCCGCGGAGATCGCGTCGTCGTAGTTGTTGCCCTGATAGTTGGCGTAGGCCTCCATCAGAACAGCGCGACGGGCCCACTCCGAATACGGGTGCTGGCGCTCCACCTCGTCGAAATAGCGGTTGGCGTCGTTCCACTGGCGCTGGTCGAGCTTCTGCGCGCCGGTGGAGTAGAGGAGCTCGACCGGCCGCTCCTCGTAGGCGAGGTCCTGCTTGGGGCCCTTCGCGGCGCGGGCGGCGCCGCCCCGGTGCGCGCAGGCCCCGAGCGTGGCCGCGAGGAGGGCGATGGATAGAAGGACGACGGGGCGGGCGGAACGCAGCGGCAAGTCCGGACCTCAAGACGATCGGCGCGGACACGACGTCCGCGCGGCGGCTCCCCAGCCCGGAGCCCTATACCAGCCTTCTCGCCCGCCTCAACGCGGCGGTTGCGCGCGGGACGCTCCGTCAGCCCGCCTCGGCGAAGCGCGGCTCCAGCGTGCGCCAGCGCCAGGCTTGCGGCTGGGCGAGGAGGGCGCGGGCCAGCGCATTGTTGAGGGCGTGGCCGGGGTAGCGCGCGGCGTAGCGGCCGACCAACGGCGCGCCCAGCACGTAGAGGTCGCCCACCGCGTCCAGCATCTTGTGGCGCACGAACTCGTCGGGGAAGCGCAGGCCCTCGAGGTTGACTACCCGCCCCGCCTCCACCGCCACCGCGTTGTGCAGCCCCGCTCCCTGAGCAAGGCCCTGGGCGCGCAACGCCTCGACCTCGTGGAGGAAGCCGAAGGTGCGCGCGGGGGCGAGCTCGCGCCGCATCGTCGCCTCGTCCGCAGACAACTCCAGCCGCTGGCGACCGATCGCCGGGTCGTCGAAGGCGATCTCCACGTCGAGGTGGAAGCCCTCGCCGTCCGCCGCGGGCAGGAGGGCGGCCCGCTTGTCGCCGTGGGCGACCGTCACGGGCGCGAGGATCTCGGCCACCCGCCGCGGTTCGGCCTGGGCGCGCAGGCCCGCGCGGTCGATCGCCTGGAGGAAGGGCTGGGCCGAGCCGTCCATGATGGGCGTCTCGGGCCCGTCCAGCTCGAGCACGGCGTTGTCGACGCCCGCGATGGCCAGCGCCGCCAGGAGGTGCTCCACGGTCGAGACCGCCACGCCCGCGGCGTCGGCCAGGACGGTGTGCAGGCGGGTGTCGACCACGGCCTCCGCGCAGACCCGCACGCGGGCGTCGGGGCCTAGGTCGGTCCGCGCGAAGACGAGCCCCGCACCCGCCGCCGCCGCGCGCATGATCAGGGTCGCCAGCCGGCCGCTGTGCACGCCCACGCCCCGACACACGGCCGGGGAGGCGAAGGTGTGCTGGAAGGCGGCCGAGCTCATCGGGCGGTCGATCTCTGTCGGGGTGCGAGCCTCGCCTTACGATGTGCCATCGCAAGCTTCGACACACGTCGCGTTACCGACTGTAACCGTATCCGTATCGTTACCGCCGCCCGCCGCCGGCGTGACCGGGCCGACACGAAGACGCCCGGCGCTGGGAGCGCCGGGCGTGTCGCCGTCGGGTGGGAGGAGACGCTCAGTTCGCGAGGCGGCGGAGGAAGGAGGGGATGTCCAGGTCCTCCGTCGCATCCAGCGGCTGGGCTTCCGGCGCGGGCTGGGCCGAGCCGCCGACGGTGCGGGCCGCGGGCTGCGGCGCGGACGGGAGCGGGGCCAGGGCCGCCGGCTCGCTGCGCGGACGCCCGCCGAAGAGGCTGAGCAGCCCCGCCTTGCGCTCGGGCGGCTGGCGCGGGTCGGGCAGCGGCGGCTGGCCGGGACGGCCGTAGCTGCGCGGCCCCTGGGCGTAGGTCTCCTGCCGCGGCCGCGCGGTGTCGAGGAAGAGCGCGTCCTCCGCGTCCGCTGTGGACTCGGGCGCGCGGGCAGGCTCCGCCGCCTCCATCCGCACGGCGGTGCGACGCGGCTCGACGATGGAGGGCTGGCGCGAAGCGGAGACGGGCGAAGACGTTTCGGCGCCCGGGGATGGGCCGCGACCGGAGAACGGAGGCGCGGTGCGAGCGGGCGCAGGGGCGGGCTGGGCGGGCGCGCGCACGGCGGGCTCGCCGGCGCGGACCGCCTCCGACTCCATGCCGGTGGCCACCACCGACACGCGTATACGGCCCTCGAGCGCCGGGTCGAAGGCCGCGCCGAAGATGATGTTGGCGTCGGGGTCGACCTCCGACGAGATGGCGTTGGCCGCCTCGTCCACCTCGAGGAGCGTCATGTCCAGACCGCCGGTGACGTTCACCAGCACGGCCTTCGCGCCCTTGAGCGAGATCTCGTCGAGAAGCGGGTTCTGGATGGCGTTCTGGGCGGCGACGAGCGCGCGATCCTCGCCAGAGCCCTCGCCCGTGCCCATCATGGCTTTGCCCATCTCGGTCATCACCGCGCGCACGTCGGCGAAGTCGAGGTTGATCAGGCCCGGCAGCACCATCAGGTCGGTGATGGAGCGCACGCCCGAGTGCAGCACCTGGTCGGCCATGCCGAACGCCTCGGCGAAGGTGGTGCGCTCGTTGGCGATGCGGAACAGGTTCTGGTTGGGGATCACGATCAGGGTGTCGACGTAGCGCGTCAGCTCGCTGACGCCCGCGTCGGCGAGGCGCATGCGGTGGCGGCCCTCGAAGCTGAAGGGCTTGGTGACCACGCCCACCGTCAGGATGCCGCGCTCGCGCGCCGCGCGGGCGATGGCGGGGGCCGCGCCCGTGCCGGTGCCGCCGCCCATGCCGGCGGTGATGAATACCATGTGCGCGCCGTCGAGGTGGGCGCTGATCTCGCCCAGGCTCTCCTCCGCCGCGCTCATCCCCACCTCGGGGTGGGCGCCCGCGCCCAGACCTTGCGTGACGGTCGCGCCCAGCTGGATGCGGCGGTCGGTCTTAGCGAACTGCAGTTGCTGGGCGTCGGTGTTGGCGACGACGAACTCGACGCCCTCCAGCCCCGTCTCGATCATGTTGTTGACCGCGTTGCCGCCGGCCCCGCCGACCCCGAACACCACGATCCGGGGCTTGAGTTCCGTGGCGCGGGGCGCCGAGAGATTGATCGCCATGGGTGGGTCCTGACCGCCGGTTTCTCCGGGGTCCTATCGGGGGAACTCGGCCCCGATTAAGGCCCCGTCATCCTTAACTGCGGGTTAACCCTCTACGGCGAGTCGCTGCGGGCTCCAGCGCGAGCGGTGGACGAAGCTGTGGAGAACGCGCCCGCGGGCGCGCGTCAGGCCGCCGCGGCGGCCGGCGCGGTCAGCCCGGCGATCACTGCGCGGACGCGCTCGGCGGACGCCTGGGCGGCCCCCAGCTCCGCGAAGTACTCGGCGCGCTCGCGGCAGGCGTGCTCGAGGAGGCGGCAGCGGTGGGCGAAGTCGGCGAACCCCATGCCGCCCGCAGCGCCGATAAGGCCATGGGCCTGCGCCGCCATCGCCTCCGGGTCGGCGGGGGGCCGCGCGATCAGTCCCGCCAGTTCGGCGTCGAGGTCGACGAGGAGCGGGCGGAGCGGCTCCAGCCCCACGCTCTGGACCAGCTCGCGCACGCCCTCAGGCGCGTTGGCGAGCGTGGACGCGCCTGCCTCATCCGCAGCCATGGTCATCGGTCCCCGCCCACGCAACTCGACGGCGAGCATGATGGCACGACGGGGTTAACGCCAGTCTGAACGGCCGGCCGTCACAGGTTGGCGCGCAGCCAGCCCGCGGCGCGGACCACCACGTTGCGCTCGTCGCCGTCGCGCGGGGCGACGTAGCGGGGCTGGGCGCGGCGCGTGCTGGCCGCCTCGCGCGGGCCGAACGCCGCCCGTTGCAGGACGCCCGCCGCCGAGCAGAAGGCCGCGCCCGCCGCCGCGTCGGCCAGGTGCGGCGCCCGGCGCGGACGGCCGAGCCGAACGGGGCGGTCGAACACGCGCTGGGCCACCTCGACCGCGCCGGTGAGCTGGCTGGCGCCCCCGCACAGCACGACGCTGGCGGAAGGGTCCACCGGCGCGCCCGACTGGCGCAGCCGCTCGCGCAGGAGCTCCAGCGTCTCCTCCACCCGCGGCGCGATCACCCCCTTGAGGAGGGAGCGCGGGGCGACGACGGGGCCCGCGGCCGGGTCGTCGCCGCGGGGCGGCGCCTCGATCGTTTCGCGGTCCTCGTTGGCCGACGCGATGGCCGAGCCGTGCAGCGTCTTGATCCGCTCGGCCCCCGCGAGCGTGGTGGAGAGGCCGCGCGCGATGTCCTGGGTGACGTGGTGGCCGCCGACCGGCAGGCTGTCGACGTGCAGGAGGCTGCCCTGGCCGAACACGGCGGTCGAGGTCGTGCCGCCGCCCATGTCGATGCAGATGCACCCGAGGTCCATCTCGTCGTCCTCGAGCGCGGCGAGCGCGGAGGCGAAAGGGGCCGCCACCACCCCCTCCAGCTGAAGGTGGGCGAGCTCCACCGCGTGCGACAGGGTGGCGTAGAAGGTCTCGGCGACGGTCACGACCAGGAGGTCGAGCGCCAGCACGCGGCCGAACATGTTGCGGGGGTCACGCACCCCGCGCGAGCCGTCCACCGACCAGGCGATCGGCAGGAGGTGGATGGCGCGGCGTCCGGGCAGGTGCGCCTGCGCCAGCGCCATCTGCAAGGCGCGGCCGAGGTCGCCGTCGCAGATCGGTCGCGCGCCCAGGCTCACCTGCGCGTTGATGCGGCAGCTCTGCAGCGCGCCGCCCGCAGTGGTCAGCACCACGCCCTGCACGGCCGCGCCCGACATAGCCTCCGCGCGCTCCACCGCCTGGGCGATCGCCGCGGCGGCCTCGTCCACGCTGACCACGCCCGCGCCGCGCACCCCGCGCGAGCGTACGTGAGCGACGCCCGCGACGGAGATCTCGCGGGTGTCGCGGTTGGCCCCCTCGGGCTTCATGATGAAGCAGCCGACCTTGGAGGCTCCGAGGTCGACGGCGGCGACCAGCGGCTGGCGGCCGCCGGTGAGCACCTTCAACCCGTCGCGCGCCGCGCGGCGCTCCCCGAGGCTCCTTACCCCGCCCGCATCCGCGCGCTCGGCCGATCCGCCCGCCCGCTCCGTCGACGCCGTCCGCGTCGCCGCCTGCCCCTGCATCCTGTTCACATCCCCTGCGCGAGCTGCGGCCCCGCGACGGGCGCAGGCGCGCCCGCCGTCCCGCTCCGGGGCCTGACGGTGACGAGGTCGGGGTCGCGCAGGTCGACCCGCGCGAAGCCGAGCTCCAGAAGGCGCGAGCGCCCGTCCAGCTGGTCGAGCTGGATCAGCGCCGCCTCCTCGTTCTGCGCCGGCAGCTGGATGATGCCGCCGTCCTTCAGCCGGAGGTCCCAGCGCCGCGCGTCCACGCGCACCAGCGCTTCCAGCCGTTCCATCAGCCGCGGCCGCGCGGCCACGAGCGGGATCACCGCCGCGGCCGCCTCGGGGGCGCCCTCCCCCACCACGAGCGGCAGGTCGGCAAAGCGGCCGGCGTCGGCCTCGGGGATGACGTGACCGTCCATGTCGATCACGCGGGCGAGGCCGCGGTCCTGCCAGACCGCAAGGCGTTGGCGCTCGCGCGCCGCGATGACCAGCGTGTCGGGATAAAGGCGCGCGATGCGGGCCGAGCGTATCCAACCCACCCCCTCAACGCGCTCGCGCAGGGCGGGAAGGTCGAGGGCCACGATGGGCATGTCGCGCACCACGCCCGCCGCGCGCAGCACGTCGGCCTCGGCGAAAGGGGAGATGCCCTCCAGCCGCACGCGCTCGAGCCTGAGCCCGGCGCGGCCCAGCGCCCCCGCCACGCCCCGGCCCGCCGCCGCCTCGAGCTTGCCCATGCGGCCGCCGGTGCCGAGCGCCAGCGCGAGACCCGCCGCCAGCACCGCTCCCGCCAGCGCCGGCGCGATCCGCGGGTCGAGGCCGGCTAGCGCCTTGCCGGCGGCGGGGCGGCGCGGGGCGGCGGGCTTGCGCCGACCCCCCGTCGATCGTCCCCGCGTCACCGCCGGCATGAAGCGTCCTCCACGAGCCAGAGCACCAGCCTGTCGTAGCTCCACCCCGCGTGGGCGGCCTGTTCGGGCGCGAGCGAGGTGGGGGTCATCCCCGGCTGGGTGTTGACCTCCAGCAAGACGAGATCGTCCTTAAGATCGTCATAACGCAGGTCGCTGCGGCTCACTCCGCGGCAACCCAGGGCTGCATGGGCGCGCTCGGACTGGCGCAGCGCGCGCTTGGTCACGGCGGGCGGCAGGTCGGCGGGCAACACGTGGCGCGAGCCGCCTTCGCCGTACTTGGCTTCATAGTCGTACCAGCCGCCCGCGGAGATGATGTCGGTCACCGCCAGCGCGCGGGGGCCGGACGCCTCGCCGACGACCGTGACGGCCAGCTCCCGACCCGCGACGTAGGGTTCGACCAGCACCTCTTCGCCGTAGCGCCAGTCGTCGGCGCCCACCTCGGCGGGCGGGCGGTTCGCCCCCTCGCGCACGATGAACACCCCCACCGACGAGCCCTCGGCGTTGGGCTTGACCACGTAGGGCGGCTCCAGCACGTGGCGCGCGGCCACTTCCCGCCGAGGGTGCAGCCCGCCGCCGGGCGTGCGCACGCCCGCCGCCGCGAGCACCGCCTTCGCCTTGGTCTTGTCCGACGCCAGCGCCGAGGCCAGGACGCCCGAGTGGGTGTAGGCGATCTCCAGCGTCTCCAGGACGCCCTGGACGCAGCCGTCCTCGCCCCAGACGCCGTGCAGCGCGTTGAACGCCACCTCCGGACGCAGGGCGGCCAGCACCGCGGCGAGGTCGCGCCCGGCGTCCACCGCGTGCACGTCCGCGCCCAGCCGCCCGAGCGCGTCGGCCACCCCAGCCCCCGTGGAGAGGCTGATCTCGCGCTCGGACGACACGCCTCCCATCAGGACGGCGATGCGGCGGCCGCTGAGCGGTTGGTCGGTCATGCGGGGCGCGCTCCGGCGGGTGAGGGCGAGCGCTTAGCGCGGCGACCGCGGCGCGCGGAAGCCCGCTGGCCGCGCGCCGCGCATATCCGCACGCACCGCGTCGGCAAGCCGGGCGCTTGCGTGCCGCCCAGGGCTCCGCTAGACACTGAACCGAATGGTTCACCTTCAATCTCCGGGTCCGCTTGACGCCTCCTTCGCCGCCCTGTCGGACGCGACGCGGCGCGGCGTGTTGGAGCGGCTGGGCCGCGAGGACGCCTCCATCACCGAGCTGGCCTCCAGCTTCCGCATGACGCTGACGGGCATGAAGAAGCACGTGGGCGTGCTGGAAGCGGCGGGGCTGGTCGCCACCCGCAAGGTGGGGCGGGTGCGGACCTGCACGCTGGGGCCCCGCCCGCTCGCCGAGGAGACCGCGTGGCTGGAGCGCCACCGCCGGCTCTGGGCTTCCCGCTTCGACGACCTGGACGGCGTTCTCGAAGACCTCAAGCCGAAGGAGACGATGTGATGGGCGTCACGAACACCGCCGACCGCGAGACGCGGGTGGAGCGGACCTCCGACCGCGAGCTCACCATCACGCGCAGCTTCTCGAGCCCACCCGCCGACGTCTGGCGCGCGTGGACCACGCCCGAGCTCCTCTTGAAGTGGTGGGCGCCCAAGTCGTTCGGCGTGCAGTTCGTCTCGTGCGAGGCCGACGTGCGCCCGGGCGGATCGTACCGCTTCGTGATGAGCCACCCCTCGCACGCGGAGCCCATGGCCTTCTTCGGCCGCTACCTGGAGGCCGAGCCGCCCCGGCGCCTGGTGTGGACCAACGAGGAGGCGGGCGACGACGGGCAGGTCTCCACCGTCACCTTCGAGGACGCGGACGGCGGCACGCGCCTCGTCATGCGCGAACTCTACCCCACCAAGGCGGCGCTCGATGAGGCGATCGCCTCCCAGGCCACCAGCGGCTTCAGCGAGACCTTCGACCAGCTGGACGACTTCCTGGCAGCCCCCAGGCACCCGTGAGGCCGCAGCCCCTGGCCGTCGCCGCGCGCCACGGCGACCTTCCGTGAGCGGGCGCTTGTGACGTCAGCCATGGCTGGTGGGCGGACCTTCCGCCGATCACGAGCCCATCGTCCTTAGATGCTCGTCGGAGTCGGTGAGGCGCAGACCCGATCGCGGCTAACGGGCGGGCTCGGCCGACGGCTCGACCCCATGGTCGAACGCGAACTGCGCCGCCCCTTCGAGCCGAGCGCGGATTTGCTGATGTACGCTCTGGCCCAGCTCGGGCTTGCCTGGATGGGTGAACTCAGTGTCGACCAAGATCCCGCGTAGCGTGGAGAGCAGGCGTGGTTGCTCGATCGCCAGCGCGCGCAGGAGGGCGTCGAGGAGCCGCTCCTGAGCAAGCGCGCGCACGTCGCCGTGGTCGGCGTCCTCATCCTGCATCGTTGGGTCCTCTCGAGGCTACGAGCTCAGCTCCGGCCGGTGTGATGCGCCAACCCTGACGGTCGCGGACGGCCAGGCCATTTTCGGTGAGCGCGCGCGCGTCGGCGATGTTGATCCAGTCCACCGCCTCCCCCGACGCCTTGCGGGCGAGGTTCTCGAGCGCGGAGCGCTGGCCCGCGGTCAGCGCCACCTACTGTCCACCCGCGAGCGGGTTGGGGGCTCGAGCCGCCGCACGGCGCGCCCCATCGTGCTCGAGGCGCTCGCGCAGGCGATCGATCTCGGCCTGGAGGTCGCTGACGTCGCCCTGCAGCTGGGCGACGCGCGCTTTGAGGTAGCCGTTCTCCTGCTGAAGGCGGGCCGCGTCGACGTCGGTCATTTCGCGGCCTTGCGGGCGCGGATGACGGCGCGCAGCAGGACAGCCCGTCGCGCGGGCACGCCAGCCTTCGCCAGTTCACGTTGCGCGCCGGCCAGCACCTCGCCACGGTGGCGATCGCCGAGCGCCCAGCTCTCCGCGCGCACCTCGGCGGGCGAAATCCACTGCGCACGCGTCCAGCCGGTGAGCCGGCCCCACAGCGACACCACCGCTTAGCGCCTCAGGGTTCCTCGCAAGCCCAGAAGGTCAGGAAGGATGGGCCGGAACGCCGGGCCCGTCGAACGAGGGTCGGTGAGGACGCCGAGGGGCCGAGTAGGCGTAGGGGAGGCGGACATGACGTCCTTTCACGCCACCCATCGCCGCAGGCAGCGGCTATCGGGTGACGGTCTACACTTAGGCGCTTGCGACCTGTTTCCACAGTAGCGTCGCGCGGCGGTCTCGTTGCGCGAGGCGGGCGCCCCTCGCTCGCTCTCGGCTATGCGCTGCACCCGTGGCCGTCGCCGGCCCGCACGGCCGTGCAGGCGCAGGGATTGAAGCGACGCTATGCAGGGGGCGCCTCGACCCCACGAACAAAGGCTCGGCGCGACGGCTTGAACGTCCGACATGGGTCGAGAGCGGACGTTCAGCGCTCCGATCCCGCCGTCAGCGTCGGCCGACCCGCTTCACCTCCCACTCGAGTTCCACCCCCTGCCCCGCCCGCACGTCGGCGCGGACGGCTTCGCCGAGCGCCTCCAGGTCGGCGGCGGTAGCCTCGCCGGGGTTGATCAGGAAGTTGGCGTGCTGGGGGGAGAACAGGGCGCCGCGGCCCGTCTCCCGGCGCAGGCGGCCGCGCCAGCCGGCCTGATCCACGCACCGCCAGGCGGAGAGCTTGGTCCCGTCCGGCGCGACGGGGTTCTTGAAGGTGGAGCCGCCGGTCTTCTCGCGGATGGGCTGGCTCGCCTCGCGCCGGGCGGTGATCGCCTCCATGCGCGCCGCCATCGCCGCCGGGTCGTCGGGCGCGCCCTGGAACAGCGCGCCGGTGAAGAGGAGCCACCGGACGTCCAACGCGTCGGCATGGCGGTAGCTGTAGCCCATGTCGGCGTTGGAGAGGGTCACCGCCTCGCCCGCGCGGGTGAGGGCGTGGGCCTCGACCAGCACCTCGCGCGTCTCCTGGCCGTAGCAGCCGGCGTTCATGACGATCGCGCCGCCGATCGCGCCCGGCACGCCGGTGTAGAACTCGAGCCCCGCGATCCCCGCCTCCCCCGCCGTTCGCGCCACGGCCGCATCCAGCGCCGCGGCGCCCGCCCGGACGCGATGGCCGGGCAGCGCCTCCACCGCGGCGAAGGGCTTGCCGAGGCGCACCACCACGCCCTCCACCCCGCCGTCGCGCACCAGCGTGTTGGAGCCGACGCCAAGCGGCAGCACGGGCACGCCGGGATCGAGCCCGCGGAGGAAGCCCGCGAGGTCCTCGGCGTCGGCGGGCAGGAACAGCACGTCCGCCGGCCCGCCCACGCGCAGCCAGGTGTAGGGGGCCAGCGGCGCGTCGAGGGCCAACCGCCCGCGGACGGCGGGCAGCCGGTCGCGCCAGCTCACCCCTCGCCCTGCAGGCTGCGGAAGCCGGGATCGTGCACGGCCGAGTCCGGGCTCTCCCCCGTGCGGCGCTCGGGCAGGCCGTCGGCGAGGCGCAACCAGGAGAGCCGGCTCTCCACGCCGAAGTGGCCCAGCGTCAGCGGGGCCTGCTCGGGATGGTCGAGGCTTCCGGTGGTGACCTCGATGGCGTCGCGGTTGGCGTAGGCGAAGGTGAGCGGCGTGCCGCAGTCGCGGCAGAAGCCGCGCTCGCCGATGGTCGAGCTGTGGAAGATCGCGGGCGCGCCCCGCGTCCAGGTCAACTCGCTCTTCTTCAAGCCGGACAGGGCGGCGAACACGCCGCCGGTGGCGCGCTGGCACATGCGGCAGTGGCAGAACTCGGTCTTGGGCGTAACCGCGAGCGCGTAGCGCACCGCGCCGCACTGGCAGCCGCCGGTGAGCGCGGTCACGCCGCCAGCCCCTCCAGCTGGGCGGGAAGCGCGTAGGCCCAACTCGTGATGTCGCCGGCGCCCAGGCAGACGACCAGGTCGCCGGGCTTCGTCTCGGCGGCGACGAGGCGCGGAAGGGCGGTGACGCTCTCCAGCGGCACCACGTGGCGGTGGCCGTAGCGGCGCAGCCCTTCCACCAGGGCGTCGCGGTCGGCCCCCTCGATCGGCGCCTCGCCCGCGGCGTAGACGTCGGCCACGATCACCGTGTCGGCGTCATGGAAAGCGGCGGAGAACTCGGGCAGGAGGTCGCGCAGGCGCGAGTAGCGGTGCGGCTGCACCACGGCGATCACCCGCCCCTCGCCCCCGGCCTGCACCTCGCGCGCGGCGGCCAGCACGGCGGCGATCTCCACGGGATGGTGGCCGTAGTCGTCGACCACGCGCACGCCCCGCGCGACGCCCGTGGTGGTGAAGCGCCGCTTCACCCCGCCGAAGCCCGCGAGCCCACGCCGGACCGCCTCCTCGCCGAGCCCCAGCTCGCGCGCCACGGCGAGCGCCGCGCAGGCGTTGAGGACGTTGTGGCGCCCGGTCATGGGCAGGCGCAGCCCCGCCCAGGTCTCGGCCTCGCCTTCGCGCGGCGAGAGGCGCACGTCGAAGTCGGCCCCGTCCGGCCCCATGTCGATGCGCACGGCGCGCACCTCGGCCTGGGGGCTCGTGCCGTATGTGACGAGCCGGCGGTTCTGCACCCGCGCCGCCAGCGCCTGCACCTCCGGATGGTCGAGGCAGACGGCGGCGAAGCCGTAGAACGGGATGTTCTCCACGAAATCGCAGAAGGCGCGCCGCACCGCGTCGAAGTCGCCGTAGTGGTCCAGGTGCTCGGGGTCGATGTTGGTGACCACCGCCACGGTGGACTTGAGCCGGAGGAACGAGCCGTCGCTCTCGTCCGCCTCCACCACGATCCAGTCGCCGTCGCCCACCTTGGCGTTGGTGCCGTAGGCGTTGATGATGCCGCCGTTCACCACCGTGGGATCGAGGCCGCCCGCGTCCAGGAGGGCGGCGATCATGGAGGTGGTGGTGGTCTTGCCGTGGGTGCCGCCGACGGCCACCGACGACTGCAGCCGCATCAGCTCGGCCAGCATCTCGGCGCGCCGCACTACGGGGATGCGGCGCTCGCGCGCGGCGGCGTACTCGGGGTTGTCGGGCTTGATGGCGGTGGAGACCACCACGGCGGAGGCGCCGTCGACGTTGCCGGCCTGGTGGCCGACGTGAATGGCCGCGCCCAGGGCTTCCAGCCGCTCGGTGTTGGCCGAAGCGCGGGCGTCAGAGCCCGAGACGGCGTAGCCCAGCCCCAGCAGGATCTCGGCGATGCCGCTCATGCCGATGCCGCCGATCCCGATGAAGTGCACGGGGCCGAGGTCGAAGGGGATGGGGCGCTGCTTGGGCGGCATGGCGGGTGGGTTAGCGCGCACCGCGTAGCGGGGGCAACGGGTGGAGCTTGTGGTGAGCGGGCAGGTCCGCCTTGCGGCGGGCGCTGCGCGCGGTGTCTCCGGCGCTTTGGTCTGTGCGCGCGGAGGGGGCCGCCGTGCTCGGTCGCGTCAAGGGACGCTTCGCTCTCCGCTGACGCTCCGCCCTTGACCCGCCCTGCGCGCGACGGCTGACGCGTGGGCGTCGGGACGCGGGG
>CAXTAO010000012.1:0-76617 GCA_964242625.1 uncultured Caulobacteraceae bacterium
CACCAACGACCGGCGGGCCGACCGGCTGTCGGCGCAGGACACGGCGCTGAACTCGGTGGCGGACTCGGCCACCGGCGCGCGCCAGTCGGTGCTCAACGCGCTCGCCTCGGGCGACGGCACCTCGATGATGCAGGCGCTTCAGGGCTGGTACGCCCAGGCCAGCGACGCGCTGAACACCGACTACCAGGGCAGCTACCTGTTCTCGGGCGGCAACAGCGACACCGCGCCGGTCGACACCGACCAGATGAGCGACCTGACCACCGGCGGGGCCGCCAGCCACTTCACCAACGGCACGTTCAAGGCGACCGACCGGCTGGACGACAGCGTGACGGTGCAGACCGGCTTCACCGCCTCGGAGGTGGGCGGCCAGTTCTTCAGCGTGCTGCAGGGGATCGTCGCCCAGAACGCCGCGACCCCGTTCACCGGCACGCTCAGCCAGGCGCAGATCAGCTACCTCACGTCCCAGCTCCAACCGCTGGCGGCCGCCGCCTCAGGGGTGGAGACGCAGGTCGCGGCCACCGGCGTGACCCAGAACCGCGTGGACACCATGAAGAGCGTGCTGACCGACCGGCAGACCGCGGCGACGGGCATGCTGGCGGGGGTCACCGACGCCGACCCCGCCCAGGCCGCCACCAACCTGCAGATGGCGCAGACCGCGCTGCAGGCGTCGGCGCAGGTGTGGCAGACGCTGACCAGCTCCTCGCTGCTCACCCTCCTGACCAACACCTGACCCGCGAGGCGGCGCGCGGCCTCAGCCGCCGCGGCCGACGCCGGTGTAGGCGAAGCCGCGGCGCTTCATCTCCTCGGGCTTGTAGACGTTGCGCAGGTCCACCAGCACCGGGGCGGACATCAGCGCCTTCACGCGGTCCAGGTCCATGGCGCGGAACTGGTCCCATTCGGTGACGAGCACCGCCACGTCCGCGCCGGTGACCGCCTCGTAGGGGCCGTCCACGAACTCGACGCCCGGCAGCAGCCGGCCCGCCTCCTCCATGCCCTCGGGGTCGAAGGCGCGCACGTGGGCGCCGGCGGCGATCAGGCGGGGCACGATGGACAGGCTCGGCGCGTCGCGCATGTCGTCGGTGTTGGGCTTGAAGGTCAGGCCGAGCAGGGCGACGGTCTTGCCCTGCAGGCCGTCGGGAGCGACGGCGGCGATCTTGCCCGCCATGGCGGCCTTGCGCGCGTCGTTCACCTGGACGGTGGTCTCAACCAGCCGCAGCGGCGTGCCCGCGTCCGCGGCGGTGCGCACCAGCGCCAGGGTGTCCTTCGGGAAGCAGGAGCCGCCGTAGCCGGGGCCGGCGTGCAGGAACTTGCCGCCGATGCGCTTGTCCAGCCCGATCCCGCGCGCGACCTGCTGCACGTCGGCCCCCACCGCCTCGCAGAGGTCGGCGATCTCGTTGATGTAGGTGATCTTCAGCGCCAGGAAGGCGTTGGCGGCGTACTTGGTCAGCTCCGAGGTGCGGCGGCTGGTGAACAGCAGCGGGCTCTCGTTCAGGTTCAGCGGGCGGTAAAGCTCGCGCATCACCTCCTGGGCGCGCTCGTCGTCGGTCCCGACGACCACGCGGTCAGGGCGCTTGAAGTCGCCGATGGCCGCGCCCTCGCGCAGGAACTCGGGGTTGGAGACCACCGCCACCTGGGCGTCGGGCCGCGCCTTGGCGATGATCGCCTCCACCTCGTCGCCCGTGCCCACCGGCACGGTCGACTTGGTCACCACGACCGTGAAGCCGTCGACGTAGCCCGCGATCTCCTCCGCCGCGGCATAGACGTAGGACAGGTCGGCGTGGCCGTCGCCGCGGCGGGACGGCGTGCCCACCGCGATGAACACCGCGTCCGCCTCGCGCACCGCCTGCTCGGCCTCGGTGGCGAAGAACAGCCGGCCGGCGCGCACGTTCTCGGCGACCAGGGTGTCGAGCCCCGGCTCGTAGATCGGCATGACGCCCTGATGCAGGCGCTCGATCTTACCCGCATCCTTGTCGATGCAGGTGACCACGTGGCCGAAGTCGGCGAAGCACGCCCCAGACACCAGGCCCACATAGCCCGTGCCGATCATCGCGACGCGCATGGCTCATCCTCATCGCCCGGACGCCCCGCCGGACCGGGGCAGCGCCTACACCGGGCGGAAAGGTGCGGCAACTTAGCCTTCCGCGCTCCCGCCTCCGCCCGGGTCCCTCCATGCGCCTTCGCCTCCGCCTGTGTCTCCCCGTCCTCGCCTTCGCGCTGGGGGCGAGCGGCGCCCACGCCGCGCCCGAGCACAAGAAGGGCGGCGGCGAGAGCTTCGTCCAGCTGCCCTCGCTCAACGCCTCGATCCTGCGGCGCTCGGGCCGCCACGGCGTGCTCACGGTGGAGGCGGGGCTCGACATCCCCGACGCGGCGCTGCGCGCCCGGGCCGAGAAGTCGATGCCGCGCCTGCGCGACGCCTACGCGCGCTTTCTCGTCATCTACGCCGACGCCATCCCCGCGGGCAGCGCGCCCGATCCGCAGGTGGTGGGCGACAAGCTGCAGCGCGCCACCGACCAGGTGCTGGGGCGGCCGGGAGCGCGACTCCTCCTGGGCACGCTCCTGGTCAACTGACCCCCGCTCAGGCGGCGGATATGCCCCCGTCGAGCCGAAGTTCGGCCGCGGTCATGAAGCTCGACTCGTCAGAGGCGAGCCACAAGACGCCCTCGGCGATCTCCTGCGGCCGGCCAAGCCGCTGCAGCGGGATGGCGCGGGCGAGCTTCTGGTCAACGTCCTTGTAGAGGGCCCGCATGGGGTCGAGGATCGGCGTGTCGACGAAGGCCGGGTGCACCGAGTTGCAGCGGATGTCGTAGCCGTGCTTGGCGCAGTAGAGCCCGACCGACTTGGACAGGTGCGTCACCGCCGCCTTGGAGGCGTTGTAGGACGGGCTTTCCGCCTGGGCGATGACGCCCGCGATCGAGGCCATGTTGATGATCGAGCCCGGCGCATGCTCACGCATGACCGGGATGGCGTGCTTGCAGCCCAGGAACACGCCGTCGACGTTGATCGACATGACCCAGCGCCAGCGCTCCAGCGGCATGTCGGTGATGTCCTCGCGCGTGCCCACCCCCGCGTTGTTGACCAGCACCGACAGCCCGCCGAGGTCGGCGGAGGCGCGGCGCACCACCTCCGCCCACTGCGCCTCGTCCGCCACGTCGTGAGCGTAGGCGAAGGCGGTTCCGTCGCCGTGGCGGGCGTTGATCTCGGCCGCGAGGGCTGCGGCGGCGTCGGCCTTGAGGTCGGACAGCGCCACGCGCGCGCCCTCCTCCGCCAGGCGTCGCGCGATGGCCGCGCCCAGCCCCTGCGCCGCGCCCGTCACCAGGGCGCGCTTGCCCGCCACCCGTCCCGCCATCGGCCTCACCTCACATGATCAACGATCAGGAGGAGGATGCGCCGGCCCCCGCCGCCGCGTCCATGAACTTCGCGAGCTCGACGTCGAGCGCGGTCACGCCGTCCGCGTCGTGGGTGGCGAGGAGCACGTCCACCGTGGCGTAGACGTTGGACCATTCGGGATGGTGGTCGAGCTTGTCGGCCATGAGCGCCACCCGAGTCATCCAGCCGAAGGCTGTGTTGAAGTCGGCGAAGCGGAAGCGCTTCTCCACCGCGTCGCGGCCGTCGGCCGCGCGCCAGCCGGTGAGCTCGCATAGCGCAGCCTCGGCGCCGATGCGTTCGGGTCTGGACATGGGGCGGCCTCGTGAGTCGTGAGCTGTGAGACGTGAGTACGCCTCTGACCCTGCGCTCACGACCCACGACTCACGATTCACGATGGACGGGGTCCGGCTCGCGCCGCTGGCGCCCCCTTTGCGACGGCACCACCGACCGTCCCAGGAAGGCGCCATGTCGATCCGCACCGCTGCAACCGGCGTCCTCGCCGCCCTCGCCGCCGCCGCCGGGCTCCTCGCGCCGGCGGCCGCCTCCGCGCATACCCGGCTCGCGGCCCCTCCGGCCTATGCGCGGGTGGGCGCCTGCTACGCCCACGTGCGTCGCGCCGCCCGCTACGCCCCGCCGCCCGGCCCCCGGGGCGCCTGGCGGTTGACGCCGCCCGGCCCCGGCCAGCCCGGCCCGACGTGGTGCTTCGTGACCGAGCCCGGCGGGCCGCCCGTGCTGCTGCGTCCCGCGGTGGACGGCTGGGTGCGCGTTCCCTGCCCCCGTCCGCACCGCGTCGTGCGCCGTCCGCATCCGCACCCGTGCGAGTGCCGCCCGGCGCACCGCCACCATCCGCGGCCCCACCCGCGCCCGCATCCCCGGCCGATCCACCTGCGCCCGCACGCGCCCTGCTGCGTCGTCCCGGCGCGGGTGTGCTGCCTCCTGCCGACCACGCCGCCGCCGCCGCCCGTGGTGATCTACTCCGCACCCAACCCGGCGTGGAGCTACGGCCGCCCCGGTCTCAAGGTCTTGAGCTGGGCCGGCAAGACGGGCTGAACCGCCCGCAGCGGTGACCCCGCGTAAACCAGACCGGGAGCCTGATGCGCGCATAGGTTGTGCATCGGGCCTCGGCGTGCAGGTGATCTTCGTCAGCTACGGCCGGTTCGCGGCCAACAGTGGCGGCCACATGGCGCGCTGGGCGCGCGCGTTGCAGCGACGCGGTCACGCCGTCGCCCTCGTCGCCGACGGGCGGCCGGAAGACGCGGCCGAGTGGGGCGCCGAGGGCGTGCCGACCGTCCCTCGTAGCCGCGGCTTCGACCCCGCGGCCGTACTGGGACGACACGCCCCCTCAACCGACCGCGACGTCGTCATCCACGCCTGGACGCCGCGCGAGCAAAGCCGCGTCACCGCCGAGGCGCTGCGCCGGCAGGCCCCGCACGCCCGGCTCGTGGTCCACCTGGAGGACGACGAGACGCTCCTCACCGCCGCCCAGCTCGGCGCCGCGTGGGAGCGGCTGGCCGCCCTGCCCGACGCCGACCTGGATGCGCGCATCCCGCCCTCGCTCAGCCACCCGCGCCGCATGGCGGCCTTTCTGGCTTCGGCCGACGGCGTCAGCGCCATCGTGGATCCGCTGTTCGACCTCGCGCCCGGAGCGCTGCTGCGCCACACGCTCGCGCCCGGCGTGGACGCAGACGAGATCGGCCCGCCGCTCCGACCCGACCGGCGCGCCGCGCTCCTGCAGGCGCTGGGCGTCCCGCCCCACCACCGCATCCTCGTCTATCCCGGCAACCTCCACGCCGCGAACCGGCGCGAAGTGTTCAGCCTCTACGTCGCGGTCCACGTGCTGCGCCGGCGCGGCTGGGAGGTGACGCTCTTGCGCACGGGAGACGACTACGGGCCGGGGCTCGACGTCGCCTTCCAGCACCTGCGGGGCGAGGTGAGCCGTGAGCTGGGCCGCCTGCCGCGCGCGGACATGCTGACGCTGTTGCGGATCGCCGACGTGCTCGTTCAGCCCGGCGCGCCCGACCGTTTCAACCAGCGGCGCCTCCCCTCCAAGCTGCCCGAGTTCCTGGCGAGCGGACGCCCCGTCGTGACGCCCCGCGCCAACCTGGGGTTGCGTCTGGTCGATGGCGAGGAGGCGGTGCTGCTCGACGCCGGGCACGGGCTGGAGATCGCCGCCAAGGTCGACGCCCTGTTCCGAAACGAGGAGCGCGCCGCGCGGATCGGTGCAGCGGGGCGGGCCTTCGCCCTGCGCCACCTCGACTGGGACCGGGGCGCGGCGGCTCTGGAACGTTTCTACGCGCGGGTGCTGTCGCGTGCTCGTCCGGGCGAGAGCATCGCCGCGTGAGCGGGGCGGCGGCGCTCGCTGTCGGCGCGGCCCGGCTCGCCTGGGCGCGTCCACGGCTCGTCGGCGTGGCCGCGCGACGGCTTGCGCGCCGCGGGCCGGCCGGCCTCCTCGCCGGCGTGCGCGCCGCCGTAGACCCGCCCGCCCGCACCGCTTTGCGCGCGGCGCAGCCCTACTTCGAGCTCGCGCCCGACCTCCGCGCGCACCTGGCCGAGCGTGCGGCGAGGCTGGAGGCGACGGGCCCGCTGCTCACGGTCGTCACCCCCCTGCACGACACTCCGGCCCAGCTGCTGCACGCCTGCGTGAGCTCCGTGGTCGACCAGCCCTACCGCCGCTTCGAGCTCCTCCTGGTCGACGACGGGTCGACCGACCCCGGCGTGTTGGTGCAGGCGCGGAGGTACGCGGCGGCGGATCCGCGCGTGCAGGTGATCGCCCGCCTCCGCAATGGCGGCATCTCGGCCGCGACCAACACGGGCCTGCGCGCCGCGCGCGGCGAATGGACCGCCTTCCTCGACCACGACGACGAGCTGACCCCGGACGCCCTCCTGGCCGTCGCCGAGCGGGTGACCTCCGAACCCACGCTGGACGCCGTCTACTCCGACCAGCTCAAGATCGACGGCGACGGCCGGGTGGTCGACCATCAGTTCAAGCCCGACTGGTCGCCCATCCACCTCCTGGGCGTCATGTACGTCGGCCACCTCCTGTCGGTGCGGACGGGGCTGGCGCGCGAGGTGGGGGGCTTCGACGGCGCGTTCGACGGCGTCCAGGACTACGAGTTCCTGCTGCGCCTCTCGGAGCGGACGGGTGCGATCGGCCACATCGCCGAGCCGCTCTACAAGTGGCGCGCCGCGCCCACGAGCCTCGCCGCCGACGCCGACGCCAAGGCCGGCGTCGAGGCGTTGCAGAAGCGCGCCCTCCTCGCCCACTTCGCCCGGATCGGCCGGTCGTGGACGGTGGAGCCCCATCCCGAGCCGCGCCTGCGCCACCGCATGCTCCTGGCCCCCGCCGCCGCCCCGCGCGCCCGTGAGCCGGTCAGCATCGTCATTCCGACCCGCGACCAAGGGCGTGCGCTCGGCCGCTGCCTGGACAGCCTCCACGCGCTCACCGACCATCCCGCCTTCGAGGTGATCCTGGTCGACACGGGCACCCGCGAGCCCGCGGCCCTGGCCGCCATGCGCCGCCACCGCGCGCGCGTGATCCGGCAGGACGGCGCCTTCAACTTCTCGGCGGCGTGCAACGCCGGCGCGCGGGCGGCGACCGGGCGCCACCTCGTCTTCCTGAACAACGACACGGAGGTGCTGCAGGGCGACTGGCTCCAGCGGCTGCAGCTCTACTTCGAGGACGCGCGGGTGGGCGCCGTCGGCCCGGTGCTGCTCTACCCCGACCGCACCGTGCAGCACGCGGGCGTGGTCTTGGGCGCTCGGGGCACGGCCGACCATGTGATGCGCCGCTTCCCCGCCGATGTGGACGGGTACGCCGGCTCGCTCGCCGCCGCGCGCGAGGTGAGTGCGGTGACGGGCGCCTGCCTGATGATCCCGCGCGCCCTCTTCGCCGGGCTGGGCGGCTTCTCCACCGATTACGCGCGGCACTACCAGGACGTGGACCTGTGTCTGCGCGTACGCGAGCGCGGCCTGTCGGTGGTGTGCGCCTCGCGCCCTACGCTGTTCCACCACGAGAGCCTGTCGCGCCGGGCGGAAGGCTATGACTTCGGCGATCGCGCCCTTCTGATCGACCGCTGGCACGCGCAGGTGTCGGGCGACGACCCCTACTTCAACCGCTGGCTCGACCGCCGGAAGCTCAACTATTCCCTCGCCGCGTGACGGGGAGAGGCCGCGGCGACCCCTGGTCACATATGTTCGGGCTCGCCTCGCGCATCGAAGTCCGCTTAGGTGCGAAGGGTTTTCGGGGAGCCCATGGCGCCTGCCTCCTTCCATCGCCGCTTCTCCTCGCTTCGCGCGGACGTGGACGCGCGCCTCCAAGCCCTCTTGCCCGACCCGGGCGCGACGCCCGCGCTCCTGGTCCGGGCGGCGGCGGACGCGGTGGACGGGCCGGCCAAGCGCCTGCGCCCCGTGCTGTCGCTCCTGGCCGCAGAACACTTCGGCGCGCCGGGCGGACGCGGCCGGGAGGCCGCGCTCGACGCCGGCTGCGCTGTGGAGCTGGTGCACGCCGCCTCCCTGATCCTCGACGACCTGCCGTGCATGGACGACGCGGCGATGCGCCGTGGCCGCCCCTCCCACCACCGGCGCTTCGGCGAGGACGTGACGGTGCTGACGGCGGTGGCGCTTCTCACCGAGAGCTTCGCCATCCTGGCGCGCGCCGACCTGCCCTCCAGCGACCGGCTCGTGCTGGTGGAGCGCCTGTCGGAGGCCGTGGGCTTCCGCGGCCTCGTCGCCGGCCAGTTCCGCGATCTGCGGGAGCGCGGCTCGGGGCTCGAGCCCTACGCCCTGCATCAGCTGAACGGCCTCAAGACGGGGTGCCTGTTCGTCGCGGCGGTCGAAGCGGGCGCGCTCGCGGGCGGGGCCGGGCCGGAGCGCCTGCGCGCCGCACGCGCGTTCGGCGCGCGGCTGGGCGAGGCCTTCCAGATCCTCGACGACCTTCTGGACGCCACCGCCACGGCCGAGACCGCCGGCAAGGACGTGCGCCAGGACGGCGACAAGCCCACGGTGGTGTCGCTCGTCGGGCCGGACGGCGCGCGCGCCGAGATGCGGTTGCGGCTGGACGCCGCGCTGGGCGAGCTCAGCGACGCCGAGCCCGGGCCGCTGTCGTCCTACGTCGAAGCGCTGTTCGGCCCTTCGCTGGCCGCCGCCTGAGATCGGGCCGGGGTCTCAGGGCCCCTCGACCTTGACCCCGTCGGCGCGCAGGAGCGCCGGGACGCTCCCCTCGCCCACGAGGTGACCCACCCCCACCACCACCAACGTGCGGCCTCGCCCCGTCTTGAGCAGCGCCTCGAGCTCGGCCACCCAGCGCCGGTTCCGATCGGTGACGAGCCGCTTGAACACGCTCGGGCTTTCGCGCCGCATGGGCTCGAGTTCCTCGCGCACGAGCCCCGCGGTGTCGCCCGTTTCCCAGTCGTGAACGAGGCGCTTGAAGCTTTCAGGCTCGTCGTGAATGTCCTTCAGCGCCTGTTCCAGAGAGGCGATCTGGTCGGGGCGGCTCGCGCCGGAAAGCGCGTCGATCTGGTCGGCCACGGTCTCCATTGCGCCGCGCTGGGCGGTCGGTGGGGCGGCGCGCTCGATCTCGTGCTCGACGCCGAGGTCGGTCCGCGCCCCCGCCTTGATGAAATAGGCGACCGACAGAAGCGCCTCGGCGAGCCACGGCTGCAGGGGCTGGAGCGCCGCCTCCGGCACGCCGAGCTGGGCGGCGGTCGCCTTGAGCCGCATCCGGCCCTCGGGCGAGAGGAGCGCCGGCAGGGTCTCGCCCGCGGGCAGGCGCCCCTTCGACACCGCGAGCTGCTGCGCCTGCACCTGCGCCTGCGCGTCGAGCGGCACCTCGAACCAGACGCGGTCGGCGCCCTTCAGCGCGTCGGCCAGCGCCGGGCCGAACCAGTGCGCGCCCTCGTCGAGCAGGTGGACGGAGCCGAACATCACGATCTCCGATCCGTTGGCGCCGTGGGCGCGCCAGATCGGCGGGTCGGCGCGCGCGGGCAGCGCCACGGCCAGGGCGAAGAGGAGGCCGAGGCCGGCCGGCGCGCGGATCGACATGGCGGGGACCTTGGAGTCGCCCGCTCCCGCGCGCAATCGCCCGCCCGGACAGGGTGGGACGGATCGCGGCGCGGCGCGCTCCCGACGCCACACAGGAGCGCAGGGGCTCAGCTTCGCGGCTCGTCCTCGCGCCCGGCTTCCAGGCTCACGGTGATCGGCTCGCCGGTCGGGGCCTTGGCGCGCCAGCTCGCGCCCACCCCGCCGGTGACAAGCGGGGTGCAGTAGCTGAACGGCAGCGGGATCGGCCGCTGCTGGCGCATGCACAGCCGCTCGCCCCTGACGCTCCAGCGCCCGCGCGAAGGGTTGCCGTGCCGGCTCAGCGCCCGCCAGCTCCCGTCGGCGTTCAGATAGAGGCGTCCATGCAGGCCGTCGGGGTAGGTCGAGACGATCGTGCCCGTGAAGGCCGGAGCCATGGCGGCGGGCGGCGTGAACGCAGCGGCCAGGGAGGCGGCCGCCAGAAGGGCTGGGATCATCGCCCCCTTCCTAGGCGGCGCGGCGCTCGGGTCAACGCTGGCAGGCCGGGCAGTGGAAGGTGGAACGCCCCGCCTGCACCACTCGCGCCACCACCCCCCGGCAGCGTGGGGCGGCGCATGGCTCGCCCTCGCGCCCGTACACGCGGAAACGGTGCTGGAAGTAGCCGAGCTCGCCGCCCGCGGTGCGGTAGTCGCGCAGGGTGGAGCCGCCCGCCGCGGTCGCCTCCTCCAGCACCGCCCGCACGGCGTCCGCCAGGCGGCGCAGGCGCGGGAGGGCCAGGAGCCCGGCCGGCGTCTCCGGCGCGATGCGCGCGCGGTGCAGCGCCTCGCACACGTAGATGTTGCCGAGGCCGGCGACCACGCGCTGGTCCAGGAGCGTCGCCTTCACGTTCTGGCTCCGCCCCGTGAAGGCCCGCAAGAGGTGGGCGGCGGAGAAGCCGTCGCCCAGTGGCTCCGGGCCCAGCCCTGCGAACCAGGCGTGCCGCTCCAGCCCGTCGCTGGGCAGGAGGTCCATGTAGCCGAAGCGCCGGGCGTCGTTGAAGGTGACGCGCACGCCCGCCTCGGTCTCGATCACCAGATGATCGTGCTTGTCCGACCCGCCGGCGGCGTGGACGAACTCGCCGGGCCGCACGACCTCGCCGGTGGGCTCCGCCACCGTGAAGCGCCCCGTCATGCCGAGGTGGGCCACCAGCGTCTCGCCCGTGTCGAGTGGGGCGAGCAGGTACTTGGCGCGCCGCGCCAGCGCCCCCACTCGCGCGCCGGTCAGCCGCTCGGCGAAGCGGGGCGGCAGGGGGAAGCGCAGGTCGGGGCGGCGCTGCTCGACGTGCGCGAGCCGCGCGCCGTCGAGGTGGGGGGCGAGGCCGCGGCGCACGGTCTCGACCTCGGGCAGTTCGGGCATGGCGGGGAGATAGGCGCGGCGCGGCCCCGGCGCACGCGTGGCGCGCGCGGCCCGTCTCGGCTAGAGCCTCAGCGCATGAGCGAGAGCGGCCGCGCCACCTTCGGCTTCCGCGACGTGGACGCGCGGGAGAAGCCCGGCCTCGTGCGCGGCGTGTTCGACCGCGTGGCCGGCCGCTACGACCTGATGAACGACCTGATGTCGGCCGGCGTGCACCGCGTCTGGAAGGACATGACGGTGGCGCGCATCAACCCCCAGCCCGGCGAGGTGGTCGTCGACTGCGCGGGGGGCACGGGCGACGTCGCGCGGCGGCTGACCACCCTGGCCCGCAAGGCGCAGGCGCGGCGGGGCGGCGCGGACGCGCGCGTCGTGGTGGTCGACTACAACGCCGAGATGATCGCCGCCGGCCGTGCGCGCGGGCTCGAGCGCGACATCGATTGGGCGGTCGGCGACGCCCAGGCCCTGCCGCTGCCCGACGCCTGCGCCCACGCCTATGTGATCGCCTTCGGCATCCGCAACGTGACGAGGATCGAGGCGGCGCTCCACGAGGCGCGGCGCGTGCTCAAGCCCGGCGGGCGCTTCTTCTGCCTGGAGTTCTCGCGCCCGCCCGCCGCCGCCCTGCGCGCCGCCTACGACGCCTATTCGTTCAACGTCATCCCGGCGATCGGCGCGGCGGTGGCGCACGATCGCGCGAGCTACCAGTACTTGGTCGAATCGATCCGCCGCTTCCCCGACCAGCCGAGCTTCGCGCGCATGATCGGCAAGGCGGGCTTCGCCCGCGCGGGCTGGACCGACTTCACCGGCGGGGTCGCGGCCCTGCACCACGGCTGGGCGCTGTGAGCGCGGCCGCGTGAGGCCGCCCCCGTGAGCGCCAAACTCGTAAGCGCCCCGTCGTGAGCGCGTGGTTGCGCATCGTCGGCGCGGGCTGGACGCTGGCGCGCCACGACGCCCTCCTGCCGCGCGAGTACGCGGCGCTCGCGCCCGCCCCCGCGCGCCTCGCCGCGGGCGTGCTGCGCGCCGTCAGCGGCGGGGGCCGCGCGCCCGGCCGCCCCGGCGAGCGGGCGGCGCGCGCCTTCGAGGCGCTCGGGCCCGTGGCGATCAAGCTCGGCCAGCTCCTCTCCACCCGCGCCGACGTCCTGGGCGAGGAGGTCGCCGCCGACCTGTCGCGCCTAAAGGACCGTCTGCCGCCCTTCCGGCAAGAAGAGGCGGAGGCGATCGTCGCTCAGTCGCTCGGCCGGCCGCTCGACGCGCTCTACGCCCGTTTCGGCCCGGCGGTGGCGGCGGCCAGCGTCGCCCAGGCCCACGATTGCATCCTGCTCGACGGGCGGCGGGTGGCGGTGAAAGTGCTGCGGCCGGGGATCGAGCGCGCCGTCGCGCGCGACGCGGCGGCCATGCGGCTCGGCGCGCGACTGGCAGACCGCTTCGTTCCGCCCGCGCGGCGGCTGGAGCCCCTGGCCTTCACCGCCGCGGTGGCGCGCTCACTCCAACTGGAGCTCGACCTTCGGCTGGAGGCGGCGGGCGCGTCCGAGCTCGGCGAGATCATGGCGCAGGGCGGGACGATGAGTGCGCCGGCGGTGATTTGGGAGGGCGTGGGCCGGCGCGTGCTGACGCTGGAGTGGGTGCGCGGCGCCCCGCTGTCCGACCCCGCCGTGCTGCTCGATCCGGCGCTGGATCGGCCGGCGCTGGCGCGAGGCGTGATCCAGAGCTTTCTGCACCAGGCGCTGGACCACGGCGCGTTCCACGCCGACCTGCACGAGGGCAATTTGTTCGTGGAGGCTCCCGATTGGCTGCATGCCGTCGATTTCGGCATCGTGGGCCGGCTCGGCCGCGACGAGCGGCGCTTCCTGGCGGAAATCCTCTGGGGCTTCCTGCGCCGCGACTACCGCCGCGTGGCCGAGGTGCACTTCGAGGCGGGCTACGTGCCTGCGCACCAGGGCGTCGACGACTTCGCCCAGGCGCTCAGGGCGGTGGGCGAGCCCATCTTCGGCCGACCCGCGCGGGAGGTCTCCATGGGGCGGCTGCTGGGCCAGCTATTCGAGATCACCGCGCTGTTCGACATGCACCTGCGGCCCGAGCTCGTGCTCCTGCAGAAGACCATGACGACGGTCGAGGGGGTGGCGCGCCGGCTCGATCCGGACAGCGACATCTGGGAGGCGGCGCGGCCGGTGGTCGCGCGCTGGGTGGAGCGTGAGCTCGGCCCCGCCGCCCGGGCGCGCGACGTCGCGCTGCGCGGCGTGCGCGTCTTGGAGGCGCTGGAGCGCCGGCTGGAGGCTCCGGCGCCCGCGGTGGTCGTCGCGCCGGCGGCGCAGGGCCTGGGCGCCGCGGGCTGGGCGGGACTGGCGCTCGGCGCGGCGGGGCTGCTGGCGGGCGTGCTCCTAGGCCTCACAGGGCGGTGAGGCGGGGCCGAGGCCGCTGAGAGGCGGGCTGGGCTAGCTCTTCGTGTCAGGGCTGAAACGGCCCGACCGGAGGACCTCCCTATGAAGCTCGCCATCTGCGCCACCGTCGCAGCCCTTCTCGCCGCCCCCGCGCTCGCCGCCCAGGCGCCCGCGGCCGCGCCCGCCAAGCCCATGGCGGCCAAGACGGCCGTCGCCACCCCGACCAAGACCGCCGCCGGCACCACGACCTCCAAGACCACGGTGAAGGGCGCGCCCCAGCCGCGCACCGCGGCCTCGCTGGAGTGCTCCAAGCAAGCGGACGCGCAGAACGTGCACGGCAAGGCGCGCAAGAAGATGATGAGCGCCTGCAAGTCGGCCGCCAAGAAGGGCTGACCCCCGCTCCGGCGCGCCGCCCCTTGACGGCGCGCCGCCCCGCGGGCGAGGGCGCGGCCCCATGACGCTCTCGCTGCGGACGGCGACCCACCTGCGCGGCCGCGCCGAGTTCGCCTCCACCGACCCGCCGATCGAGCTGCACCGGGACGTGTACGCCACCCCTCATGCGGAGGAGGGGCGGTGGGGCGTGTTCCACCTGGGCTCCGACGCGCCGGTCAACCTCGCCGTCGAGCGCGGGCTCGACCCGTTGCAGCCCCTACGCCAGGTGCCGGAGAGCCCGCTCAAGCCCGGCGCCTGGATTCCGGCGGCTCCGGCGGGCTTCGACTACGTCTACGCCGGGCGCTACGTCCACCACTTCGGCCACTTCCTCGTGGAGACGCTGTCGCGGCTCTGGCCCTGGGCCGAAGGCCTGCCCCCGCGCACCCGGCTCGTGATCCACGGCGACGGGTCGCCCGAAGCCTGGTTCGCGACCCCCTACGCACGCGCCGCCTTCGAGGCGCTGGGGCTGACGCCCGCGAGCTTCCTCCACGTCGACCGGCCCCTGCGGTTCGAGGCGCTGCAGGTTCCGGGGCAGAGCTTCCTGCCCGGCGCGCGCGCGCACGCGGCCTTCGGCCGGCTCACGCGCCGCATGGGCGAGCGGCTCACCCGCCACGCGCCGCCCGCCGCCCGCGACGAGCGACCGGCCTATTTCGCCAAGACGCGGCTCGTCGGCGGCGTCTCCCACCTGCGCAACGAGGCGGCGATCGCGGAGCGGCTGGCGGCGCGCGGGGTGGAGATCGTGCATCCGCAGGCGATGAGCCTCGCGGAGCACGTGCGCTTTCTCCAGTCGCGCGCCGTCGTCTCCGGCTGGGCGTCGTCGGCCCACCACCCGACGCTTTTCGCGGCCGAGGCGGGCCGGTTCTGCATGCTCGCCCCGCCTTGGCTCAACTCCAACTTCGCCCTGATCGATGGGCTGACCGTCCGCACGGGCGCCTATTGGACGCCCGACGCCATGAGGAACGTGCCGGGCGATGGCGCGAGCTTCATCGTCGAGCGCGAGGTGGACGACCCCGTCGCCGTGGCCGACGCGCTCCTGGAACGGTTCTGAAGGGAGCCCGAGCACCCGCCCGGCGTTAGCGTGGCCGCAGCCGGCAGGAGGTTCGACCCATGGTCTCGTTCGGAACGGCCGATACAACGGCCGCCGCGCCCTCCGCCAAGCCGTCCACCTGGTTCACCATCGAGGGCGTGGCGCTCGTGGTGCTGGGCCTGCTCGCGCTCGTCGCGCCCTTTGTGGCGGCGGTGGCGGCGGTGAGCGTCTTGGGCTTCCTGATCACCATAGCGGGCGTCTTGGGCCTCGTCTCGACCTTCGCCGGCAAATCCCACACCCACCGCATGTGGAGCGTCGTCTCCTCGCTGATCGCGCTCGTGGCCGGGCTCCTGATCGCCTTCAACCCGGTGGCGGGCGCGGGTGCGCTGGTGCTCCTTGTGGCGGCCTACCTCCTGTTTGACGGGGTGAGCCTGATCATGCTGTCGCTCGACCAGCGGCGTCGCGCGGCGCACCGCTGGGGCTGGCTCCTGGCGGCGGGCGTGGCCGACATCGCGCTGGCCGTGCTCGTCACCATGCTGGGGCCGCTCGGCTCCACCCTCCTCGTCGGCGTGATCGTGGGCGTGGACCTCCTGCTCGCGGGCGTGGCGCTGATCGCGCTCGGCCGCGGCAAGCCGCTGGTGGTCGCCGCGCCCGCCCGCCCCTGAGCGGCGCGCGGCCCCTCAGCCCACACCCCTCAGCCCTGGAACGGGTCGCGCATGAGGATGGTGTCGTCGCGCTCGGGGCTGGTGGAGAGGAGCGCCACCGGCGCGCCGATCAGCTCCTCCAGCCGGCGCACGTACTTCACCGCCTCCGCCGGGAGATCGCGCACCGAGCGCGCGCCGGCGGTGGAGCCGCTCCACCCCTCCAGCTCCTCGTAGACGGGCTCGACAGCGCGCTGATCGGCCATGCCCGCGGGAAGGTGGTCCAGCGGCAGGCCGTGCAGGCGGTAGCCCGTGCACACGTGAAGGCGTTCGAACCCGTCCAGCACGTCGAGCTTGGTGAGCGCGACGCCGTCGATACCGTTCAGCGCCACCGACTGGCGCGCGAGCACCGCGTCGAACCAGCCGCACCGCCGCGCCCGGCCGGTGACGGTGCCGAACTCGCGGCCGCGCTCGCCGATGCGCCGGCCGTCGTCGTCGTGCAGCTCGGTGGGGAATGGCCCTTCCCCCACGCGGGTGACGTAGGCCTTCATGATGCCCAGGACGAAGCCCACAGCGCGCGGGCCGGAGCCCGAGCCCGCCGCCGCCTGCCCCGCCACCGTGTTGGACGAGGTGACGTAGGGGTAGGTGCCGTGGTCCACGTCCAGGAGCGCGCCCTGCGCCCCCTCGAACAGGATCTGCCGGTTGTCGCGCCTCAGCGCATCCAGCACGCGCCACGCCGGCTTGGCGTAGGGCAGGATCTCCGGCGCGACGCCAAGGAGCTCGTCCAGGAGCGCTTCGGGCGCCGCCTCCGGCAGGCCGAGCCCCCGCCGCAGCGGGCCATGGTGGGCGAGGAGGCGGGTGATCTTGGCGCGCAGCGCCTCGGCGTCGGCGAGGTCGGCGACGCGGATGGCGCGACGGCCCACCTTGTCCTCGTAGGCGGGACCGATGCCGCGCCCGGTGGTGCCGATCTTGGCGTCTCCCGCCTCGCGCTCGCGCGCCTGGTCGAGGTCGCGGTGCAGCGACAGGATAAGGCAGGCGCTATCGGCCAGCGTCAGGAGGTCGGGGCCGATCGCGAGACCCTGTCCGCGCACCCGCGCGATCTCGTCCAGGAGGGCGCGGGGGTCGACCACCACGCCGTTGCCGATCACGCTGGGCTTGCCCTGCACCACGCCCGACGGCAGCAGCGACAGCTTGTAGACGGCGCCGTCGACCACCAGCGTATGGCCCGCGTTGTGACCGCCCTGGAAGCGCACCACCGCGTCGGCGCGGTTGGACAGCCAGTCGACGATCTTGCCCTTGCCCTCGTCGCCCCACTGGGCCCCGACGACGGTGACCGCGCCCACTAGTTGAACTTGTAGGCGAGGCGGACGCCCACGTCGTCCAGCCCCTGGTTCTTGCCCGAGTGCAGGATCTGGCCGTTGGAGAGGTGCACGTAGCTCGCCTCGATCTTGTAGCGCGCGTTGATGCGGTAGCCGAGCGCGATCTCCGGCTCGAACAGGTCGTGGCTGCCGAAATCGATGCGGGTGCGGGCGAGGTAGGCTCGCCGCTGGCTCTCCTGCGCACTGATCCCCGCCTGGTAGGGGCTGCCGACGTCGGCTTCGCCGGTCGTGCCGGCGATCCCGATACCCGGGCGCAGGTACCAGTGCGGGCTGTGCAGGATGGCGATCGGCCAGTTGAAGCCGACCGCGATGAAGTCGGTCGGCACCTGGGTGTTGGCCGAGACGATCACGTGGACGGAAGGCTTCAGCAGCCACCACAACGCGTCGATCCGCTCGGTGCGGGCGCCCAGCATGAGGTCCATGCCGCCCTCCTGGCTCTGCTTGGTGCCGAGCCCGTGGCCGTAGATCCCGCCGAAGATGTCGGCGGCCCGCGCGGACGGAGCCGCCGACAGGACGCCGAGCGCCGCCGCGAGCGCCAACACACGCCTGACCATCCGCGCACTCCCAGGGACGCGTCGACCCCGCCGCCGCGAGCCGCCTTATGCCGGGCGCCGGGCGCGCGGCCAAGGGGACTAGAAGCGCAGCGTGCGCGCCTCCTTCACCTGCGGCAGCGTCCGCACCTGGGCCAGGAGGGCCTCGTCGAGCGGCTGGTCCACGCCGATCAGGCAGATGGCGTCGCCCCCCGCCTCCACCCGGCCGAGGTTGAAGGTGGCGATGTTGACGCCACGCTCGGCCAGCGCCGCCCCCACCGCGCCGATGAAGCCCGGCTTGTCGGTGTTGTTGACGTAGAGCATGGCGGGCGCGAGCGGCGCCTCCAGCTCCATGCCCTTGACCTCCGTCACGCGCGGGGCCCCGGCGACCACCGCGCCGGCGAAGGCGCGCGCGCCATCCGCCCCGGTAACGGTCACGCGCACCAGGCTGTCGTAAACGGGCGAGGCGGCGTTGCGGCTCTCGGTCACCGCGATCCCCCGCGCGCGGGCGACCTCGGGCGCGGAGACCATGTTCACCTCCGCCAGCATGGGGCGCAGCACGCCGGCCAGCGCCGCGGCGGTGATCGGGCGGGTGTTGAAGCCCGCCACCTCGCCCTCGAAGGCGATCTCGATCGCCGACAGCCCCTCGTCCACCATCTGCCCCGCGAACCCGCCAAGCTTGCCCGCGAGCTCGATGAACGGCTTGAGCCGCGGGGCCTCCTCGGCGCTGACGCTCGGGCTGTTCAGCGCGTTGGTGATCGCGCCGGTGAGGAGGTGGTCGGAGATCTGCTCGGCCACCTGCAGCGCCACGTTCTCCTGCGCCTCCAGCGTGGAGGCGCCGAGGTGGGGGGTGGCGATGAAATTGGGCGCGCCGAAGAGCACGTTCTCCTTCGCGGGCTCGCTCACGAACACGTCGAACGCCGCGCCGCCCACCTGGCCGCTGTCGAGCGCCTCGCGCAGCGCCGCCTCGTCGACCAGGCCGCCGCGCGCACAGTTGACGATCCGTACGCCGCGCTTGGCGCGGGCCAACGCCTCGGCGCCCAGTATGCTGCGCGTCTTGTCCGTCAAGGGCGTGTGCAGGCTGATGAAGTCGGCGCGGTGGAGGAGCTCGTCCAGCTCGACCTTCTCGACGCCCAGCTCGACCGCGCGCTCGGGCGACAGAAAGGGATCGTAGGCCACGACCCGCATCTTCAGCCCCTGGGCGCGGTCGGCCACGATCGAGCCGATGTTGCCGCAGCCGATCAGCCCCAGGGTCTTGGCGTAGAGCTCGACCCCCATGAAGCGGTTCTTTTCCCAGCGGCCGGCCTGGGTGGAGCCGTCGGCGGCGGGAAGTTCTCGCGCCAGGGCGAAGATCAGAGCAATGGCGTGCTCGGCGGTAGTGATCGAGTTGCCGAAGGGCGTGTTCATCACCACCACGCCCGCGGCGGTGGCGGCCGGGATGTCGACGTTGTCGACGCCGATGCCCGCCCGGCCCACCACCTTGAGGCGCGGGGCGGCGGCGATCACGTCGCGGTCGACCTTGGTGGCCGAGCGGATCGCCAGGCCGTCGTAGCCGCCGACGATCTCCAGGAGCTCGGGCTTGGAGAGGCCGGTCTTCACGTCGGCCTCCACGCCGCGTTCGCTGAAGATCTGCACGGCGGCGGGGGAAAGCTTGTCGGCGATGAGCACGCGGGGGGGCATGGGCGGAACTCCGAAGGCGCAGCCGGTCGCGGCGCGCACAGGTGAGGACGGGAAGGCGGGCGGGGCGGCCGGACTCAGGTGTTCGCGGCGGTCTCGGCGAGGGTCTCGGCGTAGGCCCAGTCGAGCCAGGGCGTGAGCGCGTCGAGGTCGTCGCGCTCGACGGTCGCTCCGCACCAGATGCGCAGGCCGGGCGGCGCGTCGCGGTAGCCGCCGACGTCGTAGGCCGCCCCCTCCTTCTCCAGCCGCGCGGCGAGCCGCTTGGCGAAGTCGGCCTGGGCGGCGGGATCGAGCCGCGTCACCTCCGGAGAGACCACCTTGAGGCACACGCTCGTGTTGGAGCGCGTGGCGGGGTCGGCGGCCAGGAAGTCGACCCAGGCCGTGCGCGCCACCCAATCGGCCACGACCTTGAGGTTGCGGTCGGCCCGTCTGATCAGCTCCGCGAGCCCCCCCGCCTCCCCCGCCCAGCGCAGGGCGTCGAGATAGTCCTCCACGCACAGCATGGAGGGGGTGTTGATGGTCGCGCCCTCGAAGATCTCGGCGTTGAGCTTGCCGGCCTTGGTCATGCGGAAGAGCTTGGGCAGGGGCCAGGGCGGGCTGTAGCTCTCCAGCCGCTCCACCGCGCGGGGGCCGAGGATCAGGACGCCGTGCGCCGCCTCGCCGCCCAGCGCCTTTTGCCAGCTGAAGGTCACCACATCGAGCTTCTCCCACGGCAGCGCCTGGGCGAAGCAGGCGCTGGTGGCGTCGCAGATCGTGAGCCCCGCGCGGTCGTCGGCTATGAAGACGGCGCCCTCCGGCACGCGTGCGCCCGAGGTGGTTCCGTTCCAGGTGAAGACGAGGTCGGCGCCCGGGCGCACGCGCGTCAGGTCGGGAAGTTCGCCGTAGGGGGCATCCAAGACCTCGCATTCGGGAAGCTTCAGCTGCTTCACCGCGTCGGTCGCCCAGTCCTTGCCGAAGCTCTCGAAGGCGAGGAGCTGGACCGGTCGCGCGCCCAGCATAGACCACATGGCCATCTCGACCGCGCCGGTGTCCGAGCCTGGAACGATGCCGATCAGGTGGGTGGAGGGCACCTCCAGCACCTCGCGGGTGCGATCGATGGCGAGCTTCAGCCGCGCCTTGCCGACCTTGGAGCGGTGCGAGCGGCCGAGCACCGCGCCGGACAGGGCGGAGGGGCTCCATCCGGGGCGCTTGGCGCAGGGACCTGAAGAGAAGTCGGACCGGGCAGGCCGCATGTGCGGGCGCGCGGTCACGGTCGCCGCCGGGGCGGTCGTGGTGGTCATGGCGATGTACTCCCATCCTTGCAGATGGACTGCGCCCCGTTGGGAGGGCGTGGCCCACGGCCCTCATAGCCGTCCCGCAGCCCCCTGGCGACCGCCGATCGGCGCTGAACGACCCGCGGCGTTTCAGTTCAGACAGGGTTCAGCGGCGCCGCGCTTTTCTGTCGCGGTCGAGAGCGCCTCCCCGGCGCGTCGAGAACATGGAGGACACGATGAAGACCCTCGCCATCGCCGCGGCCCTGGGCCTGAGCGCGCTGACCGCCCTGCCCGCCGCCGCCCAGGTCAACGCCCGCGAGGCGCGCCAGCAGCAGCGCATCGACCAGGGCGTCCGCTCCGGCCAGCTCACCCCCGGCGAAGCCGCGCACGTCGAGCGCCAGCAGGGCCGCATCAACCGGACCGGACAGCGCATGCGTTATCGCAACGGCGGCTACCTCACCCCGCGCCAGCGCGCCCGGCTGAACGCCCGCCAGAACCGCGCCAGCGCGCACATCTATCGCGCCAAGCACAACGGCCGCGTCGACTACTGACCTTCAACCCCGAGCCGGAGACCCGACCCATGAAGACAATGATCACCGCCGCCGCCCTGGCCGCCGCCGCCCTGGCCGCCACGGCCCCGACCGTCGCCTCGGCCCAGCCCTACGGCTACGGCCCGCGCTACGACTACAGCGGCGGCTGGCGCGACCGCGCCGACGGCCCGCGCTGGAACGCGTGGCGCCGTGGGTACTACGGCCGCTACCACCGCTATCCCGCGCGCGTGTGCCGCCCGAGCCCGCGTGGCCCGGTCTGCTTCTACCGCTGATTTCACGAGTGAAATGGGGGGCGGGAGGCGCGACCTCCCGCCCCGTCGCGCGTTCGAAGGATCGCTCGCCGTACGGCTCTGCTTACCGCGGGCCGGCGGGGGCTGGAGGGAAATACATGAAGCTCGTTCTCGGAGGCGCGATCGCCGCGCTCGCGGTCGCCGCGTTGGCGCCCGCCGTCGCCCAGGCCCAGCCCTACCGGCACGGATACGGCTATCACCACCGCCACCATCACCGTCCGTTCTTCCGCCACCACCACCGCCTCCCTTACTGACGGCGGACGCGGAGGGGCGGCTCACAGCCTGAGCCGCCCCTCCAGCACCGTCACCGCCCGGCCCTCCAATCGCACGCGCGGTCCACGGGCCTCGCAGACGAGATCGCCGCCCCGCCCGGGAAAGGCCTGGTGGAAGCGCAGCCGGGCCCGCGCGAGCTTGTCGGCGTAGAGGGGACTGAGGATGCAGTGCGCCGAGCCCGTGGCCGGGTCCTCAGGCACCCCCGCGCCCGGGGCGAAGAAGCGGTCCACCACCTCATAGGGCGCGCCCGGGTCCGCCGTCGCCGCCACGATCACGTCGCCGCGGCCGCCGCCCGCTTGCGCCGAGATGGGCTGGAGGGCGGCGATGTCCGGCCGGAGCGCGCGCACCTCCGCCTCGCTCGCCAGCACCGCCACGAGATAGGCCGCCGACCACACCTCCACGGGCTCGGCCCCGAGCGCCTGCGCCAAGCCGGACGGGACCGGGATGCGACGCGGCGGGTCGGCGGGGAAGTCCATGGCGTAGCCGTCCGCCGCGCGCTCGACGGTCAGGCGCCCCGAACTCCGCGTGTCGAAGGCGAGCGCCGGCGCGTCCGCCCCCAACTCGGCGAAGAGCACGTGGGCCGACGCCAGAGTGGCGTGGCCGCACAGCGGCACCTCCACCTCCGGTGTGAACCAGCGCAGGTCGAACCGCGCCGGATCGGCGGGGTCGCGCACGAGGAAGGCGGTCTCGGCCTGGTTGTTCTCCTGCGCCAGCGCCTGCATCCAGCCGTCCTCCGGCCAGGCGTCGAACGGCTCGACCACGCAGGCGGGGTTGCCCCGGAATGGCTGGGAGGCGAAGGCGTCGACGGTCCACTGGCGCATGGGCGATCTCCTAGCGCGAGCCGGCGAGGAGGCGCGAGGCCCCGCCCGGCCGCATGGGCCAGCCGTGGTCGACGGGCCCGGCGCCCGCGCCCAGGTGCGGCGCGCGGCGGATCGCCTCCAGGAGGTAGTCGCGCGCGCGCGTGACCGAGCGCTCCAGCCCCAGACCCTGCGCCAGCCCCGTCGCCACGCCGCTGGCGAGGGTGCAGCCCGTGCCGTGGGTGTTGCGCGTGCGGATGCGCCCACTCTCGAAGCGCGTGGTCGAGACCGGCGTCATCAGGAGGTCGACCACCCGGTCGCCGTCGATGTGGCCGCCCTTCATCAGGACGGCGCGGGCCCCGAGGCGCAGGAGCCGCTCGCCCGCGCGCTGCAGGTCGTCGACGGTCGCGACCTCCAGCCCGGTCAGCGCCGCCGCCTCCGGCGCGTTGGGGGTGAGGAGGGCGGCGTGGGGCAGGAGCCGGTCGCGCACGGCGTCCACCGCGTCGGGATCGAGCAGGGGCGAGCCGTCCTTGGCGACCATGACGGGATCGACCACCGCCGGGCGCCCCGCGTCCTCGAGGAGGTCGGCCACCGCGGCCACCATGTCGGCGCCTCCCAGCATGCCGGTCTTCAGCGCGTCGGCGCCGATGTCGTCCAGGACCGCGCGCGCCTGGGCGAGCACGAGGTCGACGGGCAGCGGATGCACCGCCTGGACGCCTCGCGTGTTCTGCACGGTGATCGCAGTGATGGCGGTTGCGGCGTGGCCGCCGAGCGCGGTCACCGTCTTGATGTCGGCCTGCACGCCGGCGCCGCCGCCGGAGTCCGAGCCCGCGAGGATCAGGACGCGGCCGAGGTCTTCGTGCATGAGCCTGCCGAGCCTGTGTGGAGCGAGGTGCGACCGCCCCGGCCGGCAAGCCTCACGTGGGCTTCGCATCAGGGCGCGAGCCGTGAGCGGAAGTCCTGAACCTCTCGTAGGATGCTAGGGCTCGGCTCCGGCCAACTCAATGCTGGCCCAGGGCCGCCGCTCCGCCTTGGCCGGCCGAGCCCACCCTGGCGTTCGAGAGCTTGAGGACGGACGCGTCCCGGGCGCGATCATCCGCTGGCAGCTTGCGGGGCGCGGCCGGCCGAGCCTCAGCCGTGCCCGTACGCGTGGGTGGCGTCGTCCGCCGCTTCCAGCGCGCCCCACACCTTCAGCGCCTGCACGGTCTCGCGCACGTCGTGGGTTCGGATGGCGCGCACGCCCTTGCTCGCGCCGAAGAGGTGGATGGCCAGCGAGCCGCCCAGCCGGTCCAGCGGATCGCGCGCCGAGGGATCGAGCGCGCGCACCGTGCGCTTGCGGCTGGCGCCCAGGAGCACGGGGAAGCCATAGCTCGCCAACCGATCGAGCCCCGCCAGGAGCGCCAGGTTGTCCTGCACGCGCTTGCCGAAGCCTATGCCGGGGTCGAACCAGATTCGGCGCGGATCGACGCCCGCGATCACCGCGCGGTCCGCGCGCTCCAGCAGGAAACCCTCAACCTCGCCCAGCACGTCGAGGTAGTCGGGCGCGTCCTGCATGGTCTTCGGCTCGCCCTTCATGTGCATGAGGACGACCTCGCACTCGAGCTCGGCGGCGGCCTCCACCGCGCCGGGCGCGCGGAGCGCGTTGACGTCGTTCCACATGCAGGCTCCCGCCGCGACCGCCGCGCGGGCGACGGCGGGCTTCATCGTGTCGATGGAGAGCGGCGCCCAGGTCTCGGCGTTCAGGCGTTCGAGCACGGGCAGGACGCGCGCCAGTTCTTCCGCTTCGGGCACCGGCTCCGACCCCGGGCGAGTGGACTCGCCGCCGATGTCTAGCCAGGCGGCGCCCTGGCCGACGAGCTTCAACCCGTGCGCCACGGCGGCCTCGGGCATGGCGAAGCGCCCGCCATCGGAGAAGCTGTCCGGGGTGACGTTGACCACGCCCATCACGCGCGGCGGCGGCCGCCCGTTGGTGACGCTGGGATGGGGTCCGGGCGCGTTCAGCGGGTCCACGCAGCGCCCTTTCGACCCCGCGGCTTCAGGCCACGGCGACCCGGCGGGGCGCGGCCGCCGCCACCGCCTCGCGACCGCGCACGGTGGCGACCAGGCGACGCATGCGGCGCAGCTCGCCCCTCAAGCCGTTGCCGGTGACGAGGCGGCGGCGGAGCCGCGGGCTGCGCCCCTCAAGCTCAGCCCACACCTGGCCGAAGTGCGGGCGCTGGGCGGCCTGGCGCACCTCAAGCTCGGGCAGGCGCAGGCGGCGCGCCCAGGCGTCCGCGTCGATGCGGCCCGCCTGCCAGGCGTGACGGAACTCGCAGCGCCATTGCGCGCGGCGAAGCGTGACCATGGCCACCTCCAGCGCGTCGTCGCAGGGGTGGTCGGGATCGGTGCGCAGGCGAATCTCGTCGGCGAGGCCGCCGGAGGCGCGACCGTCGGTGCGCGCGGAGGTGACCACCTGCACGTCCAGCGAGTGGCGCACGCGCCCGTCGAGCTCGCGCACCTTCTCGAACAGGGCGCGATCCTCGCCAACGGGCTTTGGCGGCAGGCCGCCGATGCGGCGGTAGGCCTCCACGGTGATGGCGGCGGAAGCGCCGCAGTTCTGGTTGTGGCGCGGCCAGGGGTCGTGCGCCTCGCGGTCGACACGGGCGACGAGCTCGGCGGCGAGCTGCTGGTACTGCCACTCCAGCCGCCCGCGATCGAGCACCTGAGCGTCGAGCTGCATCAGCTCCATCGGGTCGGCCATGACGTAGCCGGCGACGGCGTCCACCCCGCGGGCGACCTCGCGCCGGTTGGCGGCGATCCAGTCGTCGTTGACGAGCGTGTCGGCGTCGGTGGTGAGGATGAGCCCGCCGGGAGCGGCGAGATCGGCGGCGACGTCCATGGCCAGGCGCCGCGCCCAGCCGGCGTTGGCGTGGGCGGCGTCCAGCTCGACCTCGCAGACGTGCAGGGCGAAGGGGGCGAGCGAGCCCATGGCGCGCACCGCCTCGGCGGTGCCATCGTCGGTGTTGTTGAGCATGAGCACCACCGCGAGATCGCGGAGCTCGATCTCCTCCTGGGCGGCTAGGGCGTCCAGGCACAGGCCGATGCGTTCGACCTCGTTCTTGACCGGCACGGCCACCACCAGAGTGGGGGCCTGCGCGCCGCGCGGGCCCAGCACTTCGGTGCGTATGGAAAAGGGCGGCCGCGCCTGCGCGTCCATCTCGTCAGGTCCTTGTCCGCGCGGCCCGTTCGCCGCCGCCGTCGCGCCCGACCCGCCCCCGCCGCCGCTGGCGGACTAGACCGGGCTTCGCCCCCCCGATCAAGCGCCGCCGATCCCTCCCGTTCCACGACCGCGCTTCGCGCGAAGAGGCGCGGACGACTGGGCGAGGGGGGCGGAAGGGCGCGGCGGCGGAGCTCGGGCGCGGCGCGGCGCTGAACGCCCCATAGCCCAGCCGCCGCGCGGGCGCCAGCAGACCGTCGCCGCGGCCCTCGCCACGGCCAGGAGGCTCAGCCGAAGCGGCCGGTGATGTAGTCGGCCGTGCGCGAGATCTTGGGATTGTCGAAAAGCTGGGCGGTGGGCGCGTACTCGATCAGCCGGCCGAGGTACATGAAGGCCGCATGGTCGCTGATGCGCGCCGCCTGCTGGAGGTTGTGGGTCACGATCACGATCGTGATGTCGCGCTTCAGCTCGACCAGCGTCTCCTCGAGCTTGGCGGTCGAGATCGGGTCGAGCGCGGAGGCGGGCTCGTCCAGGAGCAGCACCTCCGGACGCACCGCCACGCCGCGCGCCACGCACAGACGCTGCTGCTGGCCGCCGGAGAGGCCCAGACCCGAGCTCTTCAGCTTGTCCTTCACCTCGTCCCACAGCGCGGATCGGCGCAGGCTCTCCTCCACCCGCGCGTCCATGTCGGACTTGGACAGCTTCTCGTAGAGGCGCACGCCGAAGGCCACGTTGTCGTAGATCGACATGGGGAAGGGCGTCGGCTGCTGGAACACCATGCCGACGCGCGAGCGCAGGCTGGCGAGGTCGCGGCCATCCAGGATGTTGCGGCCGTCCAGCAGGATCTCGCCCTCGGCGCGCTGGCCGGCGTAGAGCGCGTAGATGCGGTTCAGCGCGCGCAGGAGCGTGGACTTCCCGCAGCCGGACGGCCCCATCAGGGCGGTGACGCCGTTGGCCTGGAACGGGATGGTCACCGCGTGCAGGGCGCGGCTCTTGCCGTAGTAGAAGTTGAGCCCGCGCGTCTCGAGCTTCACCTGCTCGGCCGGCAGCGTCTCGATGTGCGTCTCGAACTGGGTGGCGTCGGTGACGGGCGCCTCGCCCTTCGAGACGACGCGCGCGCCGGGCTCTTTGGCCGGGGTCGGCGGGGTGGTGACGGTGGTGCTCATCGGCGTTGGGGCTCCCGGCTCAGCGCCCGGACCAGGATGTTGATGGCCAGCACCGCCCCGGCGATCAGGAGCGCGCCGACCCAGGCCAGGCGGCGCCAGTCGTCGTAGGCGGACAGCGCGTAGTTGAAGATCACCACCGGCAGGGCGCCGATGGGCTTGCTCATGTTGAGCGAGAAGAATTGGTTGTTGAGCGAGGTGAAGAGCAAGGGCGCCGTCTCGCCCGAGATGCGGGCGAACGCCAGGAGCGCGCCGGTGATGATGCCGCCCCCCGCCGCGCGCCACAGGATGGAGCCGATCACCGTCCACATCGGCGTGCCCAGCGCCACGCCCGACTCGCGGAGCTGGCGCGACTGCAGCTTCAGCACGTCCTCGGTGGTGCGCGTCACCACGGGCGCGGCGATCAGGGCGAGCGACACCGCACCCGCCCAGCCCGAGAAGCCGTGGAACGGGCGCACCAAGAGCTGGTAGATAAACAGGCCCACCAGGATCGACGGCGCGGAGAGCAGCACGTCGTTCACGAAGCGGACCAGGCGCGCATAGCGGCCCTCGCGCCCATATTCGGCGAGCCAGGTGCCCGCCAGCACGCCCACGACGACCGCCACAACCATGGCCAGCACGCAGATCATCAGGGAGCCGACGATGGCGTTGCGCAAGCCGCCGTCGGATCCGGGCGCGGGGGTGTCGAGGGTGAAAACGTGGGCGTTCAGCCCGCCGATCCCCTGCACCACGAGCGAGGCCAGGATCGCCAGCAAGAACCCGATGGCGAGGAGCGCCGAGAACCAGCAGAAGCCGATGAAGCCGCCGTTGTAGGCGGAGCGGCGCGCGCGACGGTCGAAGCCGGCCATGGCGCTCAGCCCTCCCGCACTTCGCCGAGCAGCGCGCGCGCGATGGCCAAGACGGTGAAGGTGATCACGAACAGCACGAGCCCCAGCGCCACCAGAGCGGAGGTGTGCAGTCCGGGCGCGGCCTCGGCGAACTCGTTGGCGATGGTCGACGAGATGGTCGAGCCCGCGTCGAAAATCCCCTTGGGGAAGGCGTGGGTGTTGCCGATCACGAAGGTGACCGCCATCGTCTCGCCGAGCGCGCGGCCGAGCCCCAGCATGACCGCCCCCACCGCCGAGCGGCGCACATAGGGCAGGGTCACCGACCAGACCACCTCCACCGAGGTGGCGCCCACGCCATAGGCGCTCTCGCGCACCTTGGAGGGCACGGTGAGGAAGAGCTCGCGCATGGTCGCGGCCATGAAGGGCAGGATCATCACCGCTAGGATGATGGAGGCGGTCAAAATGCCCGAGCCGTTGGGCACGCCCGAGACGATCGCCTCCCAGACGGAGCCCGCCGGCGCCGCCGACATGGCCGGGATCTCGATCCACTTGGCGAACAGGGGCGCGAACACGAACAGCCCCCACATGCCGTAGACGATCGACGGCACGCCCGCGAGGAGCTCCACCGCGATGCCGATCGGGCGGCGGATGGCGCGCGGGCAGAACTCCGTCAGGAACACCGCCACGCCGAAAGCTATGGGCAGGGCGAAGACGAGGCTCAGGACGGAGGTGATCAGCGTGCCCACGATCGGCCCCGCCCCGCCGTAGATGTCGTTCACCGGGTCCCAGGTCGTGGAGGTGACGAAGCCCAGGCCGAACTTGGAGATCGCGGGCCAGCCGCCGATCAGGAGCGAGACCAGGAGGCCGCCGATCGCGCACAGGAGCGCCGTCGCACACGCCCCGCTCACATAGCGGAACAGCGGGTCGAACCGCGAGCCGCGCGGCAGGACACGACGGCCCGGCAGGGCGGAAGGGGCGGCGATCTCGGCCATGGCGCGGTTCAAACGACGACGGGGACGGCGCGCAGACGCCGCCCCCGAACGTCCGTGGTCCTTAGAGGACCGGCTTGCCGCCGGAGCGGATCTGCGACCAGGCCTGCTTGCGCACCGCGTCCTTCACCCCCTTGGGCAGGGGCACGTAGGCCAGCTGGTTGGCGGCGGCGTCGCCGTTCTTATACGCCCAGTCGAAGAACTTCAGCACCTCGGCCGCCGACTCGCGGTTGGGCTGGTCCTTGTACATCAGGATGAAGGTCGGGCCGGAGATCGGCCACGAGCCAGCGCCTGGCGCGTTCAGGAGCGACGGCGCGAAGTTGTTGGCCGCGGTGAACTGCGAGTGGCTGGCGGCCTGGGCGAAGGCGCCGGAGGTGGGGGCCACGACCTTGCCGTCGTGGTTGACCATGTCGGCGAAGGCCAGCTTGTTGATCACCGCATAGGCGTACTCGACATAACCGATCGAGCCGGGCGTCTGGCGCACGAAGGCGGCGACGCCGTCGTTGCCCTTGCCGCCCTGGCCGGCCGGCCAGTTGGGAGCGTCGCCCGCCTTGCCCTTCCACGAGGGCGAAACCTCGGCGAGGTAGGAGGTGAACAGGAACGAGGTGCCCGACCCGTCGGAGCGGTGGACCACCGTGATCGGCAGGCCCGGCAGCGCCACGCCCTTGTTCATGCCGGCGATCCGCGGATCGTTCCACTTCTTGATCTCGCCGGCGTAGATCGCGCCGAGCGTCGCGCCGTCGAGGTGGAGGCGGCCCGCCGCCACGTTGGGGATATTCACCACGGGAACCACGCCCAGGATCACCGTCGGGAACTGCACGAGGCCGTGCCCCTGCAGGTCGGCCGGGGCCACGGGCTTGTCGGAAGCGCCGAACTCAACGGTCTTGGCGTAGATCTGCTTGATGCCGCCGCCGGAACCGATCGCCTGGTAGTTCAGGCGCACATGGGTCTGCTGGCCATAGGCCTCGGCCCACTTCTGGTACACGGGCGCGGGCGCTGTGGCCCCGGCGCCGGAGATGTCGGCCGCGACCGCGACGGCGGCTCCCGACAGCATCGTGGCCGCGAGGGCCGCGGTGAACACCTTGGTCAGCACGGGATGGGCTCCTGTCAGGATCGGCGGGCGTCCCCCCAGGACCGCCCTCGCGCTCCGGCTGCTTACCCCGCCGCCATCATGGTTTTGTGACGGTGGCGGACGGTGTGTCACAATCCGCCCTGCGGAACCCGCCCCGCTCGCTCGCATTGCTCAGCTTGATAAGACGGGAGGGTGGAGCGCGTGCTGCTGCAGCCGGGGCGGACGGCGTGGCGCGTCGAGCGGGCGCACAGGGCCGCGCTCGTCGTCGACATGGCCGCCTACTTCAAGGCGGCGCGCGAGGCGGTGGTGAAGGCGCGGCGCTCCGTGCACCTCCTCGGCTGGTCGTTCGACCCGGCGACGTTCGTCGAGCCCGATCTCGAGGGCGGCGGCCCCGCACGTGACGCCATCGGGCCCCGCCTGCGCCAGCTCGCCTGCGACCGGCCGGAGCTGGACGTGCGCGTGCTGATCTGGAAGTCCGCCCTGCCCATCGCCGCGTCGCAGAACTTCTTCCCACACCGCGCCAAGAAGTGCTTCGCGGGCTCGCCCGTCCATTTCCTCCTGGACGACAAGGTGCCTTTGGGCGCCTGCCACCACCAGAAGCTCCTGGTGATCGACGACGCCCTGGCCTTCGGCGGCGGCGGCGACATCGCCCCTGACCGCTGGGACACGGCCGAGCACCTCGACCACAACCCCCACCGCCACAGCCGCGGCCGCCACGGCTACTACCAGCCGCGTCACGAGGTGATGAGCGTGTTCGACGGCGAGGCGGCCCGCGCGGCGGGCGCCTTGTTCCGCGACCGCTGGGAGAACGCCACCGGCGAGCGTCCGCGCGAACTCCCGCCCGAGCCCGGCGAACCCGACCTGTGGCCCGCGTGCGAACGCCCCGACATGCACGACGTCCGCGTCGGCCTCGCCCGCACCCGGCCGCGCTGGCGGGGCCGCTCCGAAGTCCGGGAGGTGGAAGCGCTCCACTTGGCCGCCATCGCCGGCGCCCGTCGCTGCATCTACCTCGAGAACCAGTATTTCACCTCGCCGCTCCTGGCCGAGGCGCTGGCCGCGCGGCTGGCGGAGCCGGACGGGCCGGAGGTCGTGCTCGTCTCCACCCACAACAGCCCGTCCTACTTCGACCGGCTGACCATGGATCGCACGCGGCTGGCGTTCCTGAAGCGGCTGAAGACGGCCGACGAGGCGGGGCGTCCGGGCGGGGGGAAGCTCCACGCCTTCTCGCCGGTGACGCAGGGCGGGGTGAACATCATCGTCCACGCCAAGCTCGCCATCATCGACGACGTGCTGCTCCGCGTGGGGTCGGGCAACGTCAACAACCGCTCCATGGGCTTCGACACCGAGTGCGACTTCGCCTTCGAGGCCGAGCCGGGCGAGGCGGGCGCCTCCGTGCGCAAGGCGATCGCGTGCCTGCGCACCGAACTCCTCTCGCACTGGCTGGCGGTGAGCCCCGAGCGATGGGAAGCGGAGTTCGACAAGGTGGGCTCCGTCGGCGGCGCGATCCGCGCGCTGGAGGTGCCCGACACCCGGCGTCTGCGCCCGATCGAGCCGCGCCCGATCGGACCCTTCTGGGAACTGGTCGCGCGCTACCACCTGGGCGATCCCGCGGGCGTGCGCGACAGCTGGGCGCCGTGGTCGCGCCGCGCCGCGCTCAATCGCGAACTCGCCCGCATGCGCGAGCGCCTGGCCGACGCGGGCCTCCCCGCCCCCGCCCCCGCTGCACTCAGCGACGAGACGGTGTGAGGCGGCCGCCTCAGTCGATCTCGAGGTCCGCCACGAGCGGCAGGTGGTCGGAGGCGGCGCGGGCGAGGCGGCCGTTGGGGGCCCATACGTCCAGCGCGCGCACGCCGGAGGTGGCGAACAGGTGGTCGATGCGCAGCACCGGCAGGCGCGCGGGGTAGGTGGGCACGGTCGTGGGCGCGAGGCCGAGCTGCAGGTCGGCGTAGGCGGCGGCCAACCTGCGGTAGGCGGCGTAGCGCGACGTGGCGTTGAAGTCGCCCAAGAGGAGCGCCGGGCCGCGCGCGGCCGCCGCCGCCATCCACTCGGGGCCGAGGAGCGCCTCCACCTGCAGGCGTTGCTCAAGCGGCACGAGCCCCAGGTGGGTGTTGACCACCTGCAGCCGCCGCCCGCCCGCGAGCGCCGCCTCGCACCAGAGCGCGCCGCGGTCCTCCAGCCCCGGCACGCGGGGCGGGCGCGGCAGGGGGCCGCTGCGCACGGGCGCCATCGGCAGGCGCGAGAGGATGGCGTCGCCGTAGCGCTCCTCCGCCACCCGCACGCGGATCAGGGCGGAGTTGAAGCTCACCGCCATGCCCAGCCGCTCGGCGATCGCGTGCGCCTGGTCGACGCCGTCCGACCGGGCGCGGTGCACGTCGAGCTCCTGCAGGGCGACGAGGTCGGGGGCCTCGCGCGCGATCACCTCGGCCACCCGCCCCACGTCGAGCCGCCGGTCGAGACCGACGCAGGCGTGGACGTTGTAGGTCATCACCCGCAGGCGCGCGGGCGCCGCCGCGCCGGCCGTTGTCACTCCGCCCCGGGCGCCCCGGCGCTGAAGCGGTAGCGCACGAAGCGGCGCCAGAGCTCGCCGGGCTTCAGGATCACCGACGGGAAGGCGGGCGTGTTGACTGCGTTGGGGAAGTCCTGCGGCTCCAGCACCACCGCGCCGTGCGGGATGAAGGGGTGGCCGAGCCCCTGGCCCGAGTAGATCTGCAGGCCCGGCTGGTCGGTCTCGAGCTCCAGGGCGACGCCGCTCTCGGGCGAGCGCAGGCTGGCGGCGGGACCGTCGCCCTCCCCGTCGAGCACCCAATTCAGGTCGAAGCCGCGCGGCAGCACGAGCTGCTGGTGCTGCATGGCGAGGCAGTCGCCTAGGCGGCGCGGCCGGCGCAGGTCGAAGGGCGTGCGCTCCACCGGCATGAGCTCGCCCGTGGGAATGAGCCCGGGCTTCACCGGCGTGACCGCGGCCGCGCGCACCTGCAGCAGGTGATCGAGCACGGGCGTCCGCGCGCGGCCGGAGAGGTTGAAGTACGGGTGGTAGGTGAGGGACAGCGGCGTCGGCCGGTCCGTCCGCGCGGTCCAGACGACGTCCAGCGTGTCGTCGGAGACCGCCAGCTCGACCTCCGCTTCGACCTGGCCCGGGAAGCCCTCGTCGTCGTCGGGAGAGATGTAGGACAGCACCGCTCGGTGGGCGTCCGCCTCCTCCAGACGCCAGAGCCGTCCGCCCCAGCCGATGGCGCCGCCGTGCAGGGTGTTGGGCGCCTGGTTGGCGGGGGTATGGTGCGTCTCGCCGTCCAGCTCGAAGCGCGCGTTGGCGATGCGGTTGGCCACCCGGCCCACGAGCCGGCCGTGGAACATTCGGTCGTCGACGAAGCCTTGCAGGTCGCCGTAGGTCAGGAGCGTCTCGATCGGCGGTCCCTGCATGGTGGGCGCGACGATCGACGAGAGGCAGGCGCCGAATTCGATCACCTCCACTTGCAGCCCGCCGGGCGCGCCGAGCCGAACGGCCCGCACGGCGCGGCCCTCGTGCTCGCCGAAGGTGCGGACGTCGGCGCTCACTGGGCGTCTGCGAAGCGTTGGGGCAGGCCCGCATCGCGGCTGCGCAGCTGGGCCGCCTGGCCGACGTCGGAGCCGGCGGCGTGTTCGGCGGGGGTGACGATCGGGGCGACGAGGCACACGCTCTGGGTGGGCAGGACCGAGCGCCACTCGGAGATCAGCTTCTTGTAGGCCTCGCCCACGGGCCGGATCTTGCGGTCGAGGTCGTAGAGGCCGAGCGGGTTCACGCGCCCATTGTTCTCGCGCAAGGCGGTGTCCCAATCCACCTGGTCGGTCAGCGAGTACCAGGTGAAGCCCAGGATCGGGATGCCGTCGTTGCGCACCCGCATGACGTTGGCCCACTCCTTCAACAGCCAGGCGGTCGGCTCGTCGCCGCGCGGGCCCTCGTTCAGGTTCGTCTCGGTGTGCATCACCGGCAAGGCGTAGCGGCGGTGATACTGCCGGGTGATCTCGCAATAGCCAAAAATCTCGCCGGAAGGTCCGGTCGAGCCGTCCGCCTCCACCCTGTGCTCGTTGGTGACATAGTAGTCGTTGCCGAGAATGCAGTGCTGCTTGATTTTATTGCCGAGGAAGAAGTGGTACTCGTCGCGGGTCATGCCGTTGTCGGTCAGGAACTCGTACATCTCCGAGTCAACGCGGCGACCGTAGTTCAGATCAAGCGACAAAAAACGTTCGGAATTGAGCAGCTCGGCGGGCCCGATGGCGTCAGGTGAAGCGGCGTGAAAGTATTCCGAACTTTCGCTCTGGATGAAGATGGCGTCCGCCCTGATCGTCAGGATCTCCTGCATGGCGCGGACGTTGGCCCGCACGATATGCTTCAGCGCGGTGACGAAAGAACGGTCGTCGGTCTTCTGCTCGTTCCACCAGCCGTACCGCGCCGAAAACATGGCGCAGATATACATCTCGTTGACGGGCGTATAGAGCTGCACCCAGGGATAGCGCGCTGCGAAATCGCGCGCGTATACGGCGAACAGTTCAGAGAAGTCGTTGTTCTGGAAGTCGCCCACCCAGTCGGGTACGCCGAAGTGGCAGAGATCGACAATGGGCGTGAGGTCGCGGCGCTGCAGCTCGGCGAAGGTGAGGTCGCTGAACTCCCAGTCATACTTGCCCGGGCCCAGCCACGTCTTGTGCAGCGGCGGGCCGTAGCGCAGGAAGCGCGTCCCGATCTCCTCCACAAGGGCGAAGTCGGTGCGCCAGTGCTCGTAGAAGCCACACTTCTCCAGCTCGTCGACCCGGCGGCCGCCGACGGTGGGGATCGAGTTCTCGATCCCCGTGCAGAACATGAAACTGATCATGGGTGGGTGCGCGACCGATCCGTCAGTGGTCGTCGTGGCGGTCGGCGGCGGCCTCGGCGTGGTCGCCCACCTTGTTGATCGCCTCCCCCGCTTTGGCGGCGACCTTGCCGGCGGCGACCTGCAGCTTGTCGACGCCGCGGTCGAGATTGTGCCCGGCGCGGTCGAGGGCGGGCTGGGCGCGGTCGGCGGCGGCGCCCAGCGAGCGGCCGGCGGCGTCCAGCGTCTTGTCCACGCCGGCGGCGGCCTGGCTCGCGCCGTGGGAGGCGTCGGCGGCCGCTCGGCGGTCCGATCCGTTGTCGCCGCAAGCCACGAGCGCCAGAGCGACGATCGTCGCGCCCCCGATCGACATCACCCGACGCATGAACCCACCTCCGGCGTGGCCAAGCTCCACTGACGGAGGACGCGCGCCGCCGCGCGCGGTTCCCCTCCGCGGCCTCAGCGCGGGCGCGACAAGGTGTCGAACACGCCGCCGTCGGCGAAGTGCACGGGCTGCAGCTTGCCCCAGCCGCCCAGCTCGCGGACGTTGATCAAGGGGATCTTGGGGAAGCGGTCGCCGTACTGGCGCAGCACGTCGGGGCGACGTGGGCGGTAGTGGTTTTCAGCGATGATCACCTGCCCGCGATGCGAGTAGAGCCCCCGCAGATACGCCTCGGCGACCGCGCCGGTGCCCTTCTTCTGCACGACCGCATCGACCACCGCGACGGGCGGCTCCGCCAGGATCGAGACCGACGGGTTGACGATCTCGAGCTGGCCCGCACCCAACTCGGCCTGGGCGAGGTAGGCCTCGTTCTCCCAAGCCAGGAGCACGTCGCCGAGCCCCCGCTGGGCGAAGGTGGTCGTCGAGCCCCGAGCGCCGGTGTCGAGCACGGGCACGGCGGCGTAGAGCCGGCGCAGGTAGTCGCGCGCGGCCGCCTCGTTCCCGCCCGGCCTCCGCAGCGCCCAGGCGTAGGCGGCGACGTAGTTCCACCGGCCGCCGGACGAGGTCTTGGGGTTGGGCGTGATCACCTGCACACCCGGCTTCACGAGGTCGGCCCAGTCGCGCACACCCTTCGGGTTGCCCTTGCGCACAAGGAACACGACCGTGGACGTGTAAGGGGTCGAGCCCGACGGCAGCCGGCGGCGCCAGTCGGGGCTGAGGAGGCGCCTCTTCTGCGCCAGGACGTCGATATCGCTCTCGATCCCCAGCGTGACCACGTCGGCCTGCAGCCCGTTCAGCACCGAGAGGGCCTGCTTGGCCGAACCGCCGTGGCTCTGCTCGACCGTTACGTCCTGGCCGTGGTCGCGCTTCCAGTCGGCGGCGAACTGGGCGTTGTAGGCCTTGTAGAGCTCGCGGGTGGGATCGTAGCTCACGTTGAGGAGCGTCACCGGTCCGCCCTTGGGCTGGGCGCGGGCGAGCGTGGGCGCCGCTCCCGCGAGCGCGAGTGCGGCCAGGGTGGCGCGGCGGGTGGGTTGGGCGGTCATTACGCTTCAGCTCCCTCGATGGCGGGACCGTGACGGTCGCCTGCGAACTCGCCAACTCGCCAAAACGTGGAGGGGCGACCGAGTTTCCCTTCAAGCGCGGCCGCGCCCGTCGGGCCCGGCGGTTTGTCATCGTGGGGTCGCGGGGCGACCGCTATAGCTCGCTCCCCATGCCGCTGACCCAAGCGCCGTCGCCCGTCGCCCCCCCGCCCGGGGAGGACGCGATCTCGTCCGCAGGGCGCGTGCTCGCGGTGGGGGCGGTCGGAGTGGCCGCGGTGCTGGGCTTGGCGCTGGCCGACCGACACGACATCGTCTCCGCCGGCGTGGCGGCGGCGTGCGTGGTGCTGGCGACCTGGGCCTTCGCCCGGGGAGCCGCGCGGCGCGCCGCGGAGGCTGTCGCCGCCCAGGGCGAGGAAGCCCCCGTCCTGCCGGCCGTCCGGGCGCTCGAAGCCCTGCCCGACCCCGTGCTCCTGATCTCGGCGGGCGACCCGGACGACCACGCCGCGCGGCGCATCGACCACGCCAACGCCGCCGCTCGCGAGCTTCTCCGCATCCCCGCCTCCGGCGCGCTGGTGGTGGCGGCGGTGCGGCGGCCGGAGGTTCTGGAAGCGCTGGACGAGACGCTCTACGGCCGGCTGCCGCGCCGCGCCGCCTTCGAGACCGCCGGGACCGGGCCCGACCGCTACCTGACCGCCTGGACCCTGCCGTTGGAGAGCGACGCCCCCACCGGAGCCGAACCCGCGCGGGCGCACGCCCTCCTCCTCCTCCGCGACGAGACGGAAGCGCGGCGAGCGGAGCGGCGGCGCGTCGACTTCCTCGCGAACGCCAGCCACGAGCTGCGCACGCCGCTGGCCTCGCTGGGCGGCTTCATCGAGACCCTGCGCGGCCACGCCAAGGACGACCCGGTCGCGCGCGAACGCTTCCTGGGCATCATGGCCGCCCAGACGGAGCGGATGGGACGGCTGACCGAGGACCTCCTCGTGCTCAGCCGGGCCGAACTCAACGAGCACGTGCCGCCACAGGGGCGCTGCGACCTCGCGCTCGTCGCCGCCGACGTGGCCGACGCCCTGGCCCCCGTCGCCGCCGAGCGTCGGGCGGTCCTTTCGCTGCACCTCGCCCCCGGCGGGGCCGCGGAGCTGGTCGGCGACCGCGACCAGTTGGTGCAGGCGGTGCAGAACCTCGTCGCCAACGCGCTTAAATACTCGCCGCCGGACGGCCGGGTGGAGATCACGCTGTCGCCGCCGCTCCCCGCGGAGGAGGCGCTGGCCGCCGGAGAGGGTCCTGGCCCGGCCACGGGCGGCGCGCGCGTCGCGATCGTGGCGCCGGAGCGCGAGTCGGGGCGACGCCTTCTGCGCCTCTCGGTCGTCGACGCGGGGCCAGGCATACGGCGCGAGCACCTGCCGCGCTTGGCGGAGCGCTTCTACCGGGTGGAAGGGCAGAAGAGCGGCGAGCGCAACGGGACGGGGCTGGGGCTCGCCATCGTCAAGCACATCGTGGGCCGCCACCGGGGCGGGCTGGTGGTCGAGTCGACGCCGGGCGTCGGCACGCGCATGAGCCTCCTTCTGTCCGCGATCGGCGACCCTTCGGCCGCGGCTGAGACAAAACCGTCATGAACTTGTCACGACCTGACAGCTTTTCGCAGGCATACGCGGATGCCCGCCGCGCCTGACCGCGGCACGTCGCCCGCGTCGGTCCCGTCCCCATGAACGAGCACACCCTCAAGTTCTTCGGCGAGGAGCTGAACCAGCTCAAGGCCGAGGTGGCGCGCATGGGCGGCCTGGCCGAGGCGCAGGTCGCCGACGCCGTGGAGGCGGTGGCCGGGCGCGACGTCCCGCTCGCCCAGGCGCTGATCGGCCGCGACGCACGGCTCGACGCCATGCAGGCCGACATAGAGAAGAAGGCGATCCGCATGATCGCCCTGCGCCAGCCCGTGGCGCAGGACCTGCGCCGCACGGTGGCCGCCTTGAAGATGGCCTGGAGCCTGGAGCGCACCGGCGACCTCGCCAAGAACATCGCCAAGCGCGCGCTGGTGATCTCGGAGGCCGAGCCGATCACCCCGCTCACCCGCTCGATCGAGCGGATGGGCCGCATGGTGGCCGGCCGCCTCAAGACCGCGCTGGACGCCTACACCACCGGCGACCTCGATCAGGCGATGGAGGTCTGGACCGCCGACGAGGACGTCGACGAGCAATACAATTCGTTGTTCCGCGAGCTCCTTACCTACATGATGAGCGACCCGCGGATGATCTCCTCCTGCGCTCACCTGCTCTTCATAGGCAAGAACCTGGAGCGCATCGGCGACCACGCCACCAACATCGCCGAGATCCTGCATTACGAGGTGACGGGCGAGGAGATGACCGGCGACCGGCCGAAGTGGCAGGATGTCGACGTGCGCGGCGACGACACGCGCGCGCCCGTCGCCCCCGAGATCTGATCCTCATGGCTCAGCCCAACGTGCTCGTGGTGGAGGACGAGGACGCGCTGTCCACCCTCCTCCAGTATAATCTCGACAAGGAGGGATACCGGGTCAGCCTCGCCTCCGACGGCGAGGAGGCGCTGGTGATGGTCGACGAGCGCCAGCCCGACCTCGTCGTGCTCGACTGGATGCTGCCCAAGATCAGCGGCATCGAGGTGTGCCGCCGGCTTCGCGGCCGCTCCGAGACCCGCAACCTGCCGATCATCATGCTGACCGCCCGGGCGGAGGAAAGCGACCGGGTGCGCGGGCTCGACACGGGGGCGGACGACTACCTCACCAAGCCCTTCGCCATGACGGAGCTCACCGCGCGCATCCGCGCCGTCCTGCGCCGCATCCGCCCGGGGCTGGCCGAGGACCGCATCCACCACGGCGACGTGTCCATCGACCGGGTGGCGCACCGGGTGCGCCGCGGCGCACGGGAGGTCCACCTCGGCCCGACCGAGTTCCGCCTCCTCGACTACCTCATGCAGCACCCGGGACGGGTGTTCTCGCGCGAGCAGCTCCTGGACGCGGTCTGGGGCTCGGACGTCTACGTCGAGGCGCGCACGGTGGACGTCCACGTCGGGCGGCTGCGCAAGGCGCTCAACAAGGACGACGAAGCCGATCCCATCCGCACCGTCCGCTCGGCCGGCTATTCGTTCGACGTCGAGGCCTGAGCCGAGCGCGCCTCCGCCTCGATCTCGCGCGCCCAGCGCCGGCGCGCGCGGGTGAGGAGCGGCGGCAGGACGGCGCCGAGCGAGCCCACGGCGGCCAGCCAGGGGCCACGCACACCGAAGAGGTAGGCCGCCGCGGGCGGCGCGCACACGCCGGCGATCGCCAGCGTCCGCCACAACCCGATCGCGCGCTCTCGGCGCGCCAGGTATTCGCCCAACTCGAGCTCGTCGGGAGCGAGACCCCGATCATGGCGCGCGGCGGCCAGGAGGGCGGCCACCCGCGGATCGGGCTCGGCCTCCGCCCGTCCGAGCGTGGGCGTTGGCGGGAAGGGAATGCGGGCGGGAGCGGGCGAGGAGCCGCGCCGGCCGAAGGTCTGCGTCATGCCTCCCCCGAGCCGGCGCGCGGTCGCACGCTAGCCCGGGAGCGGTGAACGCCGCGTATGCGACTGTCGCGTCAGCCGCGGCGGTCGTAGCCGCCCTGGCGGATGGCGGCGCGCCGGGCGGCGCGCTCGCGCTTCTTCTGCACCGCCATGTGGTGGCCGACGACGCAGCCGCCGACCGCGCCCACCCCGGCGTGGCGGCCGGCGAAGTGGCCGGCGACGCCGCCGACCACCGCGCCTCCGAGGCAGCCGGCCTCCGCGGCGGGGGCGGCCAGGAGAGCGGCCGAGATCCCGGCGGCGACGAGGGCGAGACGGAGGCGGATCATGGGAAGCTCCTGGCTGGGCGGCCGTCATCGGCCGCATCGCCCGCCTCAACGCGCGAACTTACGGCTCCGCTCCTCGGCGGCTTGACGCGGCGGAGCGCCCCCGCCACCACCGCCTGTATACAGGAGCCGACGTGTCCTCCCCTCCCCGCCCGCCCGACCGCGCCCTCCGGGGCGGCCCACCGACCGACGATCGAGAGGCCTGGGGCGAGGCGACCCGCCTTGTGCACGGCGGCCTCGCCCGCAGTCCCCATGGCGAGACCGCCGAGGCGCTCTACCTGACCCAGGGCTTCGTCTACGAGGACGCCGCCGCCGCCGAGGCCCGCTTCAAGGGCGAGGCGCCCGGCTTCATCTACTCGCGCTACGCCAACCCCACGACCGCCATGTTCGAGGCGCGCCTGGCCCTCCTGGAGGGGGCGGAGGCGTGCCGCACCACCGCCTCGGGCATGGCGGCGGTCTCCATCGCCCTGCAGGGGCTGGTGCGCGCGGGCGACCACATCGTCTCGGCGCGCGCGCTGTTCGGCTCCTGCCGCTGGATCCTGCGCGAGTGGGCGCCGCGCTTCGGGATCGAGGTCTCGTTCGTGGACGGCCCCGACCTCGACGCCTGGCGCGACGCCGTGCGGCCCAACACCCGCTGCCTGTTCCTGGAGAGCCCCGCCAACCCGCTCCTGGAGATCTGCGACATCGCCGGCGTGGCGGCGGTGGCGCGCGAGGCGGGCGCGCGGCTCGTGGTCGACAACGTGTTCGCCACGCCGCTCTACCAGCGCCCGCTGCAACTCGGGGCCGACGTGGTGGTGTACTCGGCCACCAAGCACATCGACGGCGGCGGGCGCGTCCTGGGCGGCGCGATCCTGGGCTCGGCCGAGCTCCTCGACGAGAGCTACCGCGACCTCCTGCGCCACACGGGGCCGGCGCTCTCGCCCTTCAACGCCTGGGTTCTCCTCAAAGGACTGGAGACGCTCGACGTGCGTGTGCGCCGCCAGACCGAGACCGCCGCCGCCCTGGCCGACGCGATCGCCGACCATCCGGGCGTGCGCCGCACGCTCTACCCCTTCCGCGCCGACCATCCGCAGCACGAGGTCGCGCGACGGCAGATGACCGGCGGCTCCTCGCTCGTGGCCTTCGACCTCGGCGACCAGCCCTCGGCGTTCCGCTTCCTCGACGCGCTGCGGCTCGTCGTCATCTCCAACAACCTGGGCGACGCCAAGAGCATGGCGACCCACCCGGCCACCACCACCCACCGCGCCGTGCCGCCGGAGGAGCGCGCGGCGATCGGGCTCACCGACGGCTTCGTGCGGCTGTCGGTCGGGCTGGAGGACGTGCGCGACCTGCGGCGCGACCTCATGGGCGCGCTCGACGGGGCGCGCGGGTGAGCCCCGCCGGGCGGCCGCGCCCCTCGCCGCGCCGGAGCGCTTACGAGGCGCGCACGCACGACGTGGTGGTCCGCGTGCGGCCCGAGCACCTGCCCGAGCAGTCGGAGCCCGACGAGGGCCGGTGGGTGTGGGCCTACCACGTCGAGGTCGAGAACCACGGCTCCGAGACCGTGCAGCTCCTGACCCGCCACTGGATCATCACCGATGCGCGCGGCCGGGTGGAGGAGGTGCGGGGCGACGGCGTGGTGGGCGAGCAGCCGCGGCTCAAGCCCGGCGAGGCGCTGCGCTACACCTCCGGCTGCCCCCTGCCCACGCCGTCCGGCGCCATGGAGGGCAGCTACGGCATGGTGACGGAGGGCGGCTGGCGTTTCGACGTGGCCATCCCGCCCTTCTCGCTCGACCTCCCCGACGCCCGTCGCACGGTCAACTGAGCGCGGCGCGCCTCTGGGAGGAGCCCGTGGCGGAGGCTGAGGCCGAAGGACCTTGGGGCGACGGCGCCGAGCGTCTATGAGCCGCGCGGACAGGCGTCGCGAGGTGAGGCAGGGAATGGATCGCGCGAGTCTCCTCGCCGACCTCCAGGAGGTCGAGCGGACGCATGGCCCGTGGCACTCCCACAATGTGGCTCTGCCCTACGGCGTCTTTACGCTTGGCCCGGAGCCGACGGGCGACAACTACCGCGCGGTCAAGTTCGTGCGCCTGGTGGCGGACCTCCTGCGCAGGCCCCTACATGACTTGCGGTTGCTCGATCTGGGCTGCGGCGAGGGGCTCTATGCCCTGGAGTTCGCCCAGCACGGCGCGCAGACGCTGGGAATCGAGGCGCGCGATTATCACTTAGCGCGCGCCGAATTCGCCCGCCGCACTTTGAAGCTGGACAACGCGCGTTTCGTACAGGGCGACGTGCGCCAGGTCACGCCGGAGACGTTCGGGCGCTTCGACGTCGTGCTCTGTTCGGGCATCCTCTACCATCTGGACACGCCCGATGTTTTCGACCTCATAAAACAACTCAGGGCCGTGACCTCGGGCCTTTGCGTCATCGACACCTCCACCTCGCTGTCGCCCGACGTGGAGGTGGAGTTCGAAGGCCGGTCGTACAGGGGCTCCTTTTATGAAGAGCATGCCAACGGCGTGAGCGAGGCCGACAAGCTCCGCGCCGCTGGAGCCTCAATCGACAACGACCGAAGCTTCTGGATTGCCAAGCACGACATCGTCAACGCGCTCATGGATGTGGGCTTCAGCTCCGTCCTGGAGTGCCTGGCCCCGCTGCCGTACATGCTGCGCAACGGTCGCGTGACCCTGGCGGCGATGGCGGGGCCGCCCGTGACGGCCTTCCAGCAGATCGGGCCAGACGTGCTCGCGAAACGCTGGCCCGCCCGCTGGGGCTTGCAGGCCTTTCCCGAACCGCCGCCGACCTGGGGAGCGATGCAGAATGGAAGCCGCTGAGGCCTGGAGCGTCACCGTCCGCAACAAGACGGCGCGCTGGGCCTACGACCCCGCCCGCTTCGAGGCGTCTCCCCTGCCGGTGGAACACACGCCCAAGTTCACCTTCTCGGCCGAAGACACCTTCTTTTGCATCGGGTCGTGTTTCGCGCGCAACGTGGAGGAGCACCTGATCTACAGCCGTCTGAAGGTTCTGAGTAAGCGCGTCTTCAGCCCGCTGGAGGAATGGTCGAACCGGCCCAACGCCTTCATGAATAAATACGTGATCGCGTCCATGCTGAACGAAGTGGCCTGGGTCAGCCAGCCGCCCGAGATGGCTCCCGAGCTGTTCATCCCAGTGTCCGAGGGTTGGCTGGACCCGCAGCTGTCTCCCGCGGCGCATCCGACGAGCTTCGAGCGCGTGGTGGAGCGGCGTCGTTACCTGTCGCAGGACGTGTTCGCGCGTCTGCGCCAGGCCGACGTGGTTATAGTCACGCTGGGCCTCGTCGAAGCCTGGTTCGACCGGCTCACCGGCCTGTGGCTGAACGGCACGCCGCCGCTGCGCACCCTCAAGGCGGCGCCGGGCCGCTACGCCTTCGAGAGCACGTCGGTGGATCAGAACCGCGTCTGGCTGGAGACGCTCTACGACGCCTTGAAGCTTTTGAACCCCGCCGTGAGACTCGTTGTCACTGTGTCGCCCGTGCCGATGGATACGACCTTCTCCGGGCGGGACTCGGCGGTGGCGCATGTCATCTCGAAAGCCCGGCTGCGGGTGGTCGCAGACGAGTTCGTGTCTCGTCACGACGATGTGGACTATTTCCCCAGCTTCGAAATGGTCTCGCTGGCGCCTCATGCGATCTCCTTCGTGGAGGATCATATCCATCCGCGAGATGACACGGTCGGCGGCGTAGTGCGCGCGTTCGTCAAGACCTTCATCCCGGATGCGCCCGAGGCGGTGACGGGCTATCACGAGATGACCTACCTCCGCTCTCATCCGGAGGTGTACGCCGCCGTTCGCCGAGGCGAACTGTCTTCGGGCTTCGAGCACTGGTTCGCCACTCGGGACGCTCAGCACGCATGACGGCGCAAGAGGCGCCGCCTCGCGTCGCGATCCTGTTCTGGTTCTTCAAGGAGCCGCAGGTGTGCCGCCGCCGCGTCGAGGCGCTGCGGCGGCTCAATCCCGACACCCCCATCTACGGACTGTATGGCGGTCCTGCCGAAGATGCGGAGAGCGCGGCGTTCGCCGTCGGTCCGGCGTGCGACGACCTCTACGCCTACGAAGGCGCCGAGAGCAGCCACTGGAAGTGGATCCACGGCGACCAGATTATCGCCGACTGGTACGCGCGGCGCGGCCGGAACCTGCCGTGGGACTCGGTCCTGGTCGTCCAGTGGGACATGCTATTGACGGCGCCTGTGAGCGCGCTCCTTCCCGACTTACGCCCCGGTGAAGCGATCTTCTCCGGCCTGCGTCCGATGGCGGAGGTCGTGAGCTGGTGGGGTTGGGGCGGGCTTGGCGGAGACGTCCAGCGCATGGAGCTGGCGGCCTTCAAGGCGCTCCTGGCCGACAGCTTCGCGGCGGACGACGACGCGCTCTGGTGCTGCCTGTTCTTGACCGCCGTGCTGCCGCGCGCCTTCCTCCAGGCCTATGTAGATGCGGGTATGCCCGAGCCCGGCTTCCTCGAGTACAAGCTGCCCACGCTGGCGCGCAGGTTCGGTGTGCCGACGCGCGAAGCTCCCATGCTCAAGGCTTGGTGGCGGTCCGACCCGGCCACGCGCGACGCGCCGCCCCGCGACCGGGCGCTCAACACCACGCGCGAGCCGATCGAGGCTGCGCTGATCGCCACTGAGATGTCGCGGCCCGACGGGCGGCGCGCCTTTCATCCCGTGTTCGAGACGACGCCTTGGGGCTGAGGCGCCGCGGTCCTGGCGACACCACGGTCGCCGCCCTATAGCTCGCGCCATGCCCGCCGCCCCGGACGCGCCCCCGCCGCTCCTCCTGACGCCGGGGCCGCTCACCACCGATCCGCGGGTGCGCGCGGCCATGGGGCGCGACTGGGGCTCGCGTGACGCCGACTTCATCGCGCTGACGGCCGAGCTGCGCGCGCGCCTGCTGGCCGTCGCCCATGGCGGGGGGAGCCACGTCGCCGTGCCGATCCAGGGCGCGGGCACCTACGTGCTGGAGGCGGCGGCGGCCACGCTCGTGCGCCCGACCGACCGGCTCCTCGTCTTGGTCAACGGCGCCTATGGCCGGCGGATGGCGGCCATAGCGAGGCGCCTCGGCCGCCCGGTGGAGACGCTGGACTGGGCGGAGGACGCCGCCGTCGATCCGGCGGCGGTGGAGGCGCGGCTCGGCGCCGAACCCGCGATCACCCACGTCGCCCTCGTGCAGGTGGAGACCACCACGGGCCTCCTCAACCCGGTGGAGGCCGTGGCCGAGGTCGTCTCGCGCGCCGGCCGGCGGCTGATCGTGGACGCCATGGCGGGCTTCGGGGCCGAGCCGCTCGACCTGCGGTCCGTTCCAATCGACGCGGTGCTGGCCTCGTCCAACAAGTGCCTGGAGGGAACGCCCGGCCTCAGCTTCGCCCTGGTGCGCGAGGACGTGCTGGCGAGGTGCGAAGGCTTGTCGCCCTCGCTCTCGCTCGACCTCCACGACCAGTGGCGTGGGTTAGAGGCGAACGGACAGTGGCGCTTCACCCCGCCCGTGCAGGTGGTCGCCGCCTGCGTCGAGGCGCTGCGCCTTCTGGAGCTGGAGGGTGGCCCCGCCGCGCGGCTCGCGCGCTACCGCGCCAACCTGGGCGTGCTGGTGGACGGGCTCGAGCGCCAGGGCTTCCCGCTCTACCTCCCCCGCGCGCTGCAGGCGCCGATCATCGCCACCTTTCGACCCGCCCCGGACCGGGCGTTCGACTTCGACGCGCTCTACGACGGGCTGCACCGGCGCGGCTTCGTGATCTATCCGGGCAAGCTCACCGCCGAGCCCTCGTTCCGCATCGGCTGCATCGGCGCGGTGACGCCGGCCGACATGCAGCGGCTAGTGGAAGCGGTGGCCGAGGTCGCGCCCGCGCCCTTCGCCGTCGCGTGAGCGAGCAGTCGCCCGGGACGAGCTCGACGGCGCGGCGCTGGGGGGCCTTTGGCGCGCTGACGGTCGGGCTCCTCGCCACGGTGGGGGTGGCGCTGTTCGTGGGCGTGCGTCCGGTCGCCGCCGCCGCCGCCTCCGTGGGGCCGGGCGGCTTCGTCCTCCTCTTGGCGGTCTGGTGCGCGCTCCTCGTCTGGCTGGGCATCGCCTGGTTCGCCGGCGCCCCGGGGCTCCCCGCGCGGGAGGCCGGGCGCTACGTCTGGGCGCGGTACGTGCGCGAAGGGGCGGCGGACCTCCTGCCGTTCTCGCAGCTCGGGGGGGTGGTGCTCGGCGCGCGCGTGGCGGCGCGGGCGGCCGGGGGCGCGGCGACGGCGATCGTCTGGGCCTCGCTCGTGATCGACCTCACCACCGAGATGGCGTCGCAGGTGGTCTACACGCTGGGCGGGGTGGCGGGACTCGGCTGGCGGCTGACGGGCGGCGGCCGCCACGCCCACGGGGCGGAGACGGGGCTGCTCTGGGCGGCGGGGGCGCTGTTCGTCGCCGGCGTGGGGCTCCTCGCCGCCTTCGTCGTCGTGCAGCGGCGCGGCGTGAACCTCGTGGGCGCGATGGTGGAGCGCGTGCTCCCCGGCGCGGCCGGCCGAGCCGACGAGATGGCCGCCGCCCTCGACCGCATCTGGCGGCGGCGCGACCGGGTGGCGTTGGCCACGCTGATGCACGGGGGCGGTTGGGTCGGCAACGCGCTCGTGTCCTGGCTGGCGCTCGGCCTCATGGGCGCGCCCCTGCCCTTCCTGGCGGTGCTGACGCTGGAGAGCCTCACGCTCGCGGTGAAAAGCTTCGGCTTCGCCATCCCCGGCGCGCTGGGGGTGCAGGAGGGAGCCTATGCGGTGATCGGCCCCGCCTTCGGGCTGCCGGCGGAGACCGCCCTGGCGCTGTCGTTCGTTAAGCGGGCGCGCGACCTGGCGGTGGGGGCGCCCGTGCTTCTCGTGTGGAATGCGCTGGAGGGGCGTGGCCTTCTCAGGCCACGGGCGCCGTCCCCGCCGTCGCCGCCAGCCGCCGCTTGAGGCCGATCAGGCGCACGAGGATCACCACCGCCATCACGCTCGTGCACACCGCAGCGGCCAGCACCACGGGGGCCAGCCACCCCAGCCACATAAGCGGCGCGAGGAGGTAGAGCGCGTCGTCGGGCTGAAAGCCCCAGGCGCCCTCCCAGGTGCGCACGCCGGGGCCGGCCGCGTCCTCGTAGACCTCCGACCACCAGCAGCAGAGCAGCATGGCGAGGCAGCCGACCAGACCCAGCGGCACGGCCCACGCGTGCAACCAGGAGTGGCGCACCGCGAATCCCGCCGCCAGGAAGAACAGCGAGTTGAGCGCCACGTCCGAGTAGTAGTCATACAGGTGCCCGCGCCGGCTCTGCATGTCGCCGATGCGCGCCAGCTCGCCGTCCGCGCGGTCGAGGAAACCCGACACGATCCACAGCACGCCCGCCCACAGGATCGCTGCGGGCGTCGCCCGAGCGAGCAGCACGAGGGAGGCCGCGCCGGTGATCACCCTCACCGTCGTAATGTGGTCGGGCTTGACGGGGGTGCCCAGAAGCGGGCGCACGAGCACGCGGGCGGCCGCGTGGTTCCAGGTGTCGTTGGCCAAGGCGGCGGGTCTCCCGAGCGCTCTTCGCGGCGCTCTCGCCGGTGCGGTTAGCACGGGCGGAGGCGCCCGTCCTGGCGCGCCTAACGCCGCACCGCCGGCCGCCATATGGGGCGGCTCAGCCGCAGGCGCCCAGGTCGTGGTTGAGGCAGGCGGTGAGCTGGACGAGGAGGGCGCGGATGCGGCGCAGCGGCTCGGTCAGGGCGGCGGCCTCGCGCGCATAACCCAGCGCCTCGCCCCGCGGCTCCGCCGACTCGCCGAAGTCGAGCGCGCCCGCCTCGGCGGGGAGGTGGTGGGGGAAAACGCGGTCGAGGGTGGCGGCGGCGCCCTCCAGATCCATCCGCAGCACCTGCTGGCGCAGGCTCTCGACGTCGAAGTCCGGACGCGGCGCGAAGGGCGGGATGCGCGCGGCGATCAGCGCCGCCTGCTGGATCAGACCTATGCGCAGCGCATGCACGAGCCGCACGCGCTCCGCGCGCTCCGGCGCGACGGCTGCGGCTGCGGCTGGGAAGCGCGGCTCGGCCCGCAGCCGCCGCAGCACGCGCGACAGCCGGCCCGTCAACCCCGCGCGCTCGGCGAGGCCCGTCAGGAGGCGCAACCGCGCGTCGTCCGCCGCGTCCGGCGCGCGGCGGTCGAGCCAGAGACTGGGGTTCACCGTCGCCGCGTAGGCGCGCGCGGCCTGCAGGTCGCCGAGCGCGTGCGCGGTCTCCGCCAGCCCCAGCGCGCGGCGGAAGCGCGGCGAGCGCTCGCGCAGCCGCGCGAAGCGGCGCGCGTCCTTGGCGGCGGCCGCCCCCACGCCCACCGTGGAATTGGCGAGCTCGCCCAGGCCCTGCAGCACCGCGTTGTTGGGGATGGCGCGGAGGTCGGAGACGCGCGACGGCGTCGCCACCCGACCGGCCCCGCCGCCCGCGCGGACGTCGGGCCGCGAGCCCGTCTTGGCGCCCAGCCGCTGGCCGAAGAGACCCAGGAGCGCCGGGTAGTCGCCGTCGGCCGAGAGCGCGCCGAACTGCTGCTCGACGGTGGCGAAGAATTCGGCGGCGTAGGCGGGAGCGTCGTAGATCGGGTCGGGCCCGTCCGCCTCCGGGTCGCCCAGCTGCGGCGCATAGGCCCATTGCAGCACGCCGCGCACCGTCGCGCCGGCCAGAGCCGGGGTGAAGAACGGCAGGTAGCCGTCGCCGCCCTGGAAGCTGTCCTCCTCCCGCGTGCGCAGGCCGCGCCGCGCCCAGTCCGCCCGGTCCCGCGGCGGCGCGACATAGCGCAGCCGGTCCTGCAGGCTCGCCGGGTGGCCGCCGCGCCCCATGCTCTCGCCGTGGGTGTTGAAGAGGATCACCTCCAGCTCGCCCAGGCCCTCGCGCTCCAGGAGCTCGGCCAGCCGCAGCCGCAGCCGCTCGATTTGGAAGGTGGCGGCGAGCTGGCCGATGAACCGTCCCGAGTCGGAGAAGCCGAACTGCACCGCGAGCCGACCCCGCGCGCGCAGGTAGTCGCGGAACCGCGGGGAGCGCAGCGCCTCCTCGATCACCGCCTCGCCCCGATGCAGCGCCTCCTGCGTCTCGAACAGGGGCGAGATCTCGACCAGGTGCTCCACCCCGTACAACCGGGCGAAGTACAGGGCGGCCAGGAGGGTGAAGCCGCTCTCCGTCTCGGCGATCAGGAAGCGCACGGGCGAGGCGGCGTCCACCGTCTTGGCCATCTGCGCGATGGTGACGAAGAGACGGCGCGCCGAGGCGGGCTCGACCAGGAGGTCGCGGAAGGAGACGGGCCGCGGCTCCGCCCCTGCCAGCCGCTCGGCGATGGCGGCGAAATAGGAGCGGCGATTGGCGGGGTCCGCCGGCGAGGTGTCGAGCCCCACGTCGGCGCGCACCGCGTTGTGCAGCTGGGCCGAGTTCAACCGCACGTGGATGTGCGCCAGCCCCGAACCCTGGGTGACGACGCCCGCGCGCAGCACCATCAGCTCGACCCGGCGTTCGGGATCGTCCGCCTCCGCCGCGGCGGCGTCCAGCGCCCGCAGAAGCGGCGCGGGGTCGACCAGCGCGTCCTCCCGCTCGGCGAGGAGGCGGCGCGAGAGCGCGGCGACGGCCTCCGCCGCGGCGGGGCCCTCCAGCCCGGCCAGCGCTCCCGCCGCCTGCGCCTGCGCCTCGACCAGCCCTTCGGCGCGCGCGAGGAGCGCCACGGCCGCGGTCGCCTCCAACCGCCGCGCCTCCTTCAGCCTCAACCGCAGGGCCTCGGCCTTGAGTTGCAGCCGTTTGGCGAGGCTCACGTCCCAGGTGACGTCGGTGCGGCCGTCCTGGTCGAAGCCGACCCAGGTCGCGAGCGTCAGGAGCCGCGGCTCGAGCTCGGTCCAGCGCTCGGGGAAGCGGGCGCGGCCGACCTCCAGCGCGATCCGGCGCGCCTCGTCCAGCGCCCGCGCGGCGTTGCGGACGGCGCGCGTGGACCAGGCGTGCTCGACCTCCAGCGTCAGCGGGTCGGGGGGCAGGTGCGCGCGCGTGCGCGCCAGGTCGCGCCGCGCCGCGCGGCCCGCGTCATCCAGCGGCGCGCCGTCCTCCGCCTCACCCGCCGCCAGCTCGGCCAGGGCGAGCGAGAGGTCCGCATCCAGAGCGAAGGTCGGATGGGCGGTGAACACCACGCCCGCGGGCGGTCGGGAGAGCGTCTCGGCGTAGCTGTCGTACCCGGCGTCGGCCAACCTCTCGAACAGGTCGCGCAGCGCCGCCGCATCGCGCGCCGCGCCGGGATGGTCGAGGTAGCGCGAGAGGCGCGCCGCGCGGTCGACGAACGCCTCCGCCCTGAGCTCGGCCGTCACCTCGTCGAGCGCTGCCAAGTCGAGTTCGCCACGATCCAGCCGCTCGGTGAGGCGCAAGGCGGCCAGCAGGTAGGCGTTGGTGAAGGGATCGTCCGCAGCCGCCGCCTGCACCGCCGCGACGTCGGCTCGTACGAGCGCGAGCGCGCGAGACGCCTCCACGGTCACCGACGGGCGGAGGCGAACGCGATCAGGCGGCGCTGTAGAGCCGCATCAGCAACTGGCGGCGTCGCCGGTTGCGCGCGCTCATGCGCAGGTTTCGCCAGGTCCAGGCCGCCGTCCGCTTCACCCACCGCGTCATGGCGTCGTCCCCCATGCTTGATCGAGCCGGCTAACGAATTGATGCAGGATAACGCTCCCGCCCGGCTTCGAACAAGTCGCGGCGACGCGGCGCAGGCGCGATCTCGCACGATTCTCCCGCCATTTCGCGCCGGAGAGCGGCGACGTCGGCGTCCACCATCTCCGCCACGAGCTCGGCGAAGCCGACGGTCGGCCGCCAGCCCAGCACCCGTCGCGCCTTGGCGGCGTCGCCGCGGAGTTCGGCCACCTCGGTCGGTCGGCGGCAGCGGGGGTCGATGCGCACGAGCACCCGACCGGTCCGCGCATCCACGCCGACCTCGTCGAGGTCGGCGCCGCGCCAGCCCAGCCTGACGCCGACGTGGGCGAAACTCGCCTCCACCCAGTCGCGCACGCTGCGGCTCTCGCCGGTGGCCAGCACGTAGTCGTCCGGCATGTCCTGCTGCAGCATCAGCCACATGCCGCGGACGTAGTCGCGGGCGTGGCCCCAGTCGCGCCGGGCGTCCAGCCGGCCGAGGTTCAGGGCCTCCTGCCGGCCCGCGGCGATCGCGGCGGCGGCGCGGGTGATCTTGCGCGTGACGAAGGCCTCCCCGCGCCGGGGGCTCTCGTGGTTGAACAGCACGCCGTTGGATGCGTGTAGGCCGTAGGCTTGGCGGTAGGTCGCCACCATCCAGAAAGCGTGCAGCTTGGCGGCGGCGTAGGGACTGCGCGGCCGCATGGGCGTGCGCTCGTTCTGCGGCGCGGGGGCGTCGCCGAAGAGTTCGCTGGTCGACGCCTGATAGATCCGTGCCGTGCGCCCAAGCTCCAGGAGCCGCACGCCCTCCAGGAGCCTCACCGGACCCAACGCGTCGACATCGGCCGTCTGCTCGGGCGCGTCGAAGCTCACTTGCACATGGCTCTGCGCGCCGAGGTTGTAGATCTCGTCGGGACGGCACGCCGCCAGCACGCGCATGAGCGATGTCGCGTCGGTGAGGTCGCCGTGGTACAGCACGAGCCGCGCCTCCACGGCCTGCCGCGGCGCACGGTGCAGGTGGTCGATCCGCGCCGTGTTGACGGTCGACGCAGGCCGCACAAGACCGTGCACTACATAGCCCTTGGCCAGGAGAAGCTCGGCCAAGTAGGCCCCGTCCTGCCCCGTAACGCCGGTAATCAGGGCCGTGCGGGCCATGCAAGCGCCTCAGGGCGGGCCGCGGCTCCTGCGCGACTCGACATACCAACCGTAGGTTGATCTCAGTCCGGCCTCAAGCGGGATGCGCGCGCGCCAGCCCAGGGCGTCCATGCGCCGGAGGTCCAGCCGCTTGCGGGGCGCGCCATCGGGGCGCGAGGGGTCGAACACGAGGCGCCCGTCGTAGCCCGCCACCCGCGCCACCATGCGGGCCAACTCGGCGATCGTGACCTCCTCGCCCGAGCCGACGTTGACGGGCGCCTCGTCGGAGTAGGCCTGGAGGAGATGGACGCAAGCGTCCGCCAGATCGTCGACGTGCAGGAACTCGCGCCGGGGCGCGCCCGTGCCCCAGACCTCCAGGGCCTCGGCTCCCGCCCGGCGCGCCTCGTGCACCTTGCGGACGAGCGCGGGCAGCACGTGCGCCGTCGCGAGGTCGAAATTGTCGCCCGGGCCGTAAAGGTTGGTGGGCATGGCGCTGACCACGTCGAGCCCATGCTGTCGCCGATAGGCCTGACCGAGCTGCAGCGCCGCGATCTTGGCGACGGCGTAGGCCGCGTTGGAGGGCTCGAGCGGGCCGGAAAGGAGGGCGGACTCGGGCGTGGGCTGGGCGGCGTCGCGCGGATAGATGCACGACGAGCCGAGGAGCAGGGTCTTCTCCACCCCGAACCGTCGCGCCGCCTCCACCGCGTGCGCCGCGATCAGGAGGTTGTCGCGCAGGAAGTCTGCGGGCGCGAGGAGGTTGGCGGCTATGCCGCCCACGCGCGCCGCCGCCACGATCATCACCTGTGGGCGGTGCACGGCCATCCAGGCGTCGAGCGCCGCGGCGTCGCGCAGGTCCAGCTCCGCGCGGGGGGCGGTGACGACCTCGCACAGCTCCCGCCCGAGCCGCCGGACGACCGCCGAGCCGACGAGGCCGCCGTGCCCCGCGACCCAAACGCGTTTGCCCCGCAACGAAAACGCCGGCGAGCAGAGGCTCGCCGGCGTTTCGGATGCGGTCATGTCGACGCCATCGGAGCGGGCCGCACGCGGCGCCGCTCCTCAGGGCCTTAGATGACCTGGATGTTCTCGGCCGAGACCTTGCCGGTCTTGCGGTCGGGAGCCGCGACGAAGCTGACCCGCTGGCCTTCGTTCAGGCCGCGCAGACCGGCGCGCTCCACCGCCGAGATGTGCACGAAAATGTCGGCCCCGCCCTCGTCGGGCTGGATAAATCCGAAGCCCTTGGTGGAGTTGAACCACTTGACCACGCCCTGGCCGGGGTCGCCCGATACGGGCCCGCGGTCCTGGAAGCCGCCGCCGCCGCCGCGGGGGGCGCCGCCGCCCCCGCCGTAGCCGCCGCCGCCGCCGCCACCGCCGTAACCACCGCCGCCGCCGCCGCCGTAGCCGCCGCCCGCTCCAGCGCCGCCGAAGCGCTCACGCGGGGCGCGCGGAGCCGAGGGGGCGCCGCCGCCCTGGCTCACGAGGTTGTCGGCCGAAGCCTTGCCCGTGCGGCGGTCCGTCACGATCTCATAATTGACCTTCTCGCCCTCGTTCAGGGCCTGCAGGCCCGCCCGCTCAAGCGCGCTCACGTGCACGAACACGTCGCCGCCGCCATCCTCGGGCTCGATGAAGCCGAAGCCCTTCGCCGAGTTGAACCACTTAACCGTACCGCTCGCCATCTAGCGTATCCTGATCTCGCCGCGCGCCCCAGTCGCGGGGAGTGCGGCGGGCGTTGTCCTATACTCGCGCGCCAGGATCAACGGTCCCCGCCTGCGATTCGCACGCTTGCAGCGCGATTCGCACGTTCCCGACGCGTCACGGCCCGCGTTGGCGGCGTTGTTCGGCCTGCGCTCCGCGTCGGTGGTAAAGGCCGGGCGACGGCGGGGCAAGCGCGGGATGGCCATGCGAAGAGCGGCGGCGGCTTTGGCGACGGCGTGGGTCCTGGCCACGGCGCAGGGGGCGAGCGCGGCCGCGACATCCGTCGACGACCTGCGCGCCGACGCCCGGCGGATCGAGGCGCAGGCCGCGGTCGTAAAAAAGGGAGCCGACATCGACGCCTTGCGCGTGCAGGCGCTGGCCGTCCAGGCCGACGGGGACGCCCTGGCCGAGCGGTCGGGGGCGGAGGCCGCCGCCGCCGCCGGCCGGCTGGCCCAGCTCGGCGCCGCCGAGCGGAGCGACCCCCCCGCGCTTCCCGCCGAGCGCCGCCGGCTCGTCGCGGCCCAGAAGGCGGCGACCGCGCGACAGAAGGAGGCCCGGCTCGCCGCCGCTCAGGCGGGCGACACGGCGGACGCCCTGGCCGACCGCCGGCGCGACGCCTTCAACGCCCGGCTGTTCCAGCGCGGCGCCTCGCCCCTCTCGCCCGACTTCTGGGTCGACGTGGAGGCGAACCTGCCGCGCGACCTCGCCCGGCTGCGCGGTCTGGCGCTGCAGGCGACGACCACGGCCCGGCGCGCGGCCGAGCCCCGCGCGCTCCTGATCCTCGCCGGCGCGCTCGTCGCGGCCGCGCTGCTCGCCGGCCCGCTGCGGCTCGCCGTCCGGGCTCTGGGGCGTCGACGCGCGCGCGAGGAGGCCCCCAGCGCCGACCTGCGGCGCTCGGCCGTCGCGGTCTCGGCGGTGGTGATCGACACGGCGGGCGCTGGCCTGGCGGCGCTGACGCTCCGCGCGGGCGCCGCCTGGGCCGACGTCCTGTCGCCCGCCGCGGGCCGGCTGCTGGACGGGCTGGTGATCGCGGTCTGGTGGGCGGCCTTCACCGCCGCTCTGGGCCGCACCCTGCTCTCGGCCGACCGGCCGGGCTGGCGCATGCTGCCCGTGTCGGACCGGGCGGCGGCCCGCACGCGGCCGTATCCCTGGGCGCTGGCGCTCCTGACCGCCGCGGGCTTCATGCTCGAGCAGCTCAACCGCGTGGCGGGCGCGAGCCTCCCCGCCACCGTCGCCGCCGACAGCGCGCTCGCGCTGGTGTACGCCGCCGCGAGCGGCGCCTGCCTCGTGGCGCTCGGTCGCGGGCGCACCCCGCCGGAAGACGAGGCGGACGCCCGCGCCGCCGCGCGATCCTCGGCCTGGAGCCTCGTGGCGCTGGCGGTGAGCCTGGCGTGCGCGACGGCGGTGGCGGCGGTCTTCGGCGGCTGGTCGGCCTTCGCCTATTTCGTCATGCGCCAGGTGTTCTGGATCGCCGTCCTGTGCGGGGCGGCCTTCCTCCTGCTGCGGCTGGCCGACGACCTGTGCCAGGCGCTGTTCCGGCCGCGGGGGCGGTTCGGCCGCGCGCTGACCCAGGTGTTCGGCCTGCGGCTCGCCACCCTGGACCAGCTGGCGGTGCTCAGCTCCGCCGCGCTCCGTGTGGCTGTCGGACTTCTCGTGCTGTCCCTGATCCTGGCCCCCTTCGGGCAGGGCGGGGCGGCGCTCCTCGGGCGGTTCGCGGGGCTGGGGCGCGGCTTCCGGATCGGCTCGGTGCTCATCTCGCCCGCGGCGCTGTTCGGCGGTGTGGCGGCCCTAATGATCGGGGTGAGCGCGGTGCGCGCCTTCCAGCGCTGGCTCGACACCCGCTACCTCCCCGTGACCGGCTGGGACGCGGGCGTCGCCAACTCGATCTCGACGGCGGTGGGCTACCTCGGCACGGCGGCGGCGGTGTTGTGGGCGCTGGCGTCGGCGGGGCTGGGGCTGGAGCGCATCGCGCTGATCGCGTCGGCGCTGTCGGTCGGCATAGGCTTCGGCCTGCAGCAGGTGGTGCAGAACTTCGTCTCCGGCCTGATCCTCCTGGTGGAGCGGCCGGTGAAGGTTGGCGACTGGGTGAGCGTGGGCGGGGTGGAGGGCGACGTGCGCACCATCCGGGTGCGCGCCACCGAGATCCAGACCTTCGACCGCTCCACCCTCCTCGTGCCCAACTCCGAGCTCGTCACCAAGACGCTGCAGAACAAGACGCTGCACGGCCCGCTCGGCCGCATGACCATCGACCTCGCCATCGCCAGCCCCGACGACGCCGACCGCGCGCGCGACGCGATCAAGGCGGCCTGCGCGGCGACCGAGGGCGTCCTGGCCGACCCGGAGCCCAAAGTCTTCATCGACGCGGTCACGCAAGGCTCGGTCGCGCTGCGCTGCTTCTGCTACGCCGCCGGCCCGCGCGACGCCTACGCTGTGCGGAGCGCGATCTACTTCGACCTCCTGCGCCGGCTGCGCGACGCGCGGATCGGCCTGGCGGGCGCCCAGCAGACGCTCGTGCTGGAGCCCGGGCCGGGCCTCGACCGCCTGTTCTCCCCGCCCCCGCGCGCGGAGAAGCCTGAAGCAAGCGGGCCTAGCGCGGAGGGCCGCCCCCCGGCGTGACGGGCTGGAGCGGCGGGGCGGGCGCGAGCGTCGCCGGGCGCGGGGCGGGCGCGGCGGGTGAGGCTGTGAAGGGCGACGTGGCGACCGGGGCGTCCGCCGTCGTCGGCGCGGCGGGGGCGGCGTCGGCGCCCGGACCGCCCACCGTGCAGCCCGTGCGCTCGGCCTCCCGCACCGTGCAGCGCGCCAGCGGCCGCGCCGAGCCCGCCGCGCCCGGCGGCGGACCGCCCTCGCGCTCCGCCGACATGATGGCGGTGGCCGAGGCGAAAGGGTGCAGGGTGGAGGCGGCGGGCGGCGCGGCGGGCGGGGCGGAGTCCGCCCCCGGATGCTCGGGCGCGTCGACCCGCGAGGCCGCCTGTGGCGCGTGCAGCGGGGCCACGCCCACCGAGTCGAGCGCGCGCACCAGCCCCTCCCACGGCAGGGCGCCCTTGTTCCTGACCTCGTTGAAGTGCGTCTCCGGCCGGATCACGTCGAGGTCGGGCACCAGGAGCGCCGCTTCCAGCACCCCGGCGGAGGCGAGCACGCCGGCGCGGGCGGTGTATTCGTTGTAGCGGTCCTGGAGGAAGCGGATCTCCGCCTGGTTGAGCTCCAGGACGGCGTTCAGGACGTCGATGGGCTGGCGCAGGCCGAAGGGCTCCTCGCGCCGCACGCCGTAGAAGGCGGCCTGGGTGGCGCGCACGCCCTCGCCGTCGGCCCCCAGCGCCGCGCGGGCGGCGAGGAGCTGGGCCCAGGCCTGCGATACGCCTTGCACCGCCCCGCGCCGCTGCTGCTCGACCTGGAAACGGGCCTGGTTGGCGGCGGCGAGCTCCTGGCGGATGCCCGAGGTGTAGGTCCCGCTCGAATACAGCGGCTGGGTGAGGTTCACCGAGGCCGCCACCCCGTGCTGGTCGCCGAGGGAGGGCTCGTAGGGCTCGACCGGCGCGCGGGTCACGTCCACCCGCAGGGTGAGCTGGGGCGCGTAGTTGCGGCGCGCCTCCGACACCCGCGCCTTGGCGGCCTCCTCCGCGTACTTGGCCGCACGCAGGTTGGCGTTCTGCGCCTCGGCGAGGTCGAAGGCGTCGTTGAGGTTGGCGGGAAGACCGTCGAGCGCGGGCTCGGGATCGAGCTGGACCGCCGCCTCGCCCACGAGCGCCAGATAGGCCGCGCGGCTGATCTCGAGCTGGGCGCCCGCGCTGGCGACGTTGGATTGCGACGCGGCGAGGCGGCCGGAGGTCTCGTCCACGTCGGTCTGGGTGACCTGGCGCACGGCGAACTCGGCGCGGGTCTGGTCCATCTGCCGGGCGAGGGCGGCGGTGATGTCGCGGTACACGTCGAGGATCTGCTGATCGCGGCGCACGCCCACGTAGGCGGAGATCACCTGCTGCACGATGGAGATCTCGGTCTGGCGCAGCTGCTCGCGCGCCGAGAGCACCGACGCCTCCGCAGCGTTTACCGCCGCGCGCTGGCGGCCGCCGGTGAAGAGCGGCTGGCTCAGCGTGAGGTCGATGGTGCCGGTGCGCGCCTCAGAGTGGGGCGCACCCGGAGCGTACTCGCCCGTGAACTGATCGCGCGGCCCCAGGAACTTGCCACGGATCTCGTTGTACTCGGCCAGGGCGCTGACCTGGGCCTGCAAGCCGTAGCCGCCGCGCGCCTGGACGTACTGCTCGTCCTGCTGCTGCACGACGGCGCGCTGCGCCTGGAGCTGGGGGTTGTGCGCGTAGGCGGCGGAGATGGCGTCGGCCAGGGTGGTCGCGCCCGCGGACGCAGCCGCGCCCAGGCCGGCGAGGAGGGCGGCCGCCCCCGCCGTCCGTCGCAGGACGGCGCGTCGCAGATCGCCCATGACCGTCTGACCGAACTCCCGCGCGCCCCCCGGCCGGAGCGGGCGCTTAGCAGAGCGCCCCCGTTCCCGTCACGGCCCCGTCACGGCGAGGGCTTGCGACACATCGGCGTGGGCGCGCCGCTCGACAGCCGCGCGGCGCGCGTGGTGTGACGGCCGCCCGTCCCGCCACCCGAGCCCGCGCCCGCCCGTGACCGCCCCCGCCGCCTACTACGGCAACGTCAATCCCGACCTCCTGGCCTGGATGCCGCTCTCGGCCGGGCGGGTGCTGGAGCTCGGCTGCGGCGAGGGCGCGCTCGCCGCAGCCTACAAGGCGCGCAATCCGCGGGCACATTATACGGCGGTGGAGCTGCACGGCCCGGCGGCGGCCGTGGCGCGGGGCCGTGTCGACCGGCTTCACGAGGGCGACTTCGCCGCGCTCGACCTCGCCGAACTCGCGGCGGACGGACCGTTCGACCTCGCGGTCATGGGCGACGTCCTGGAGCACATGGCCGACCCCTGGGCGGTGTTGCGGCGCCTGCGCGAGCTCCTCGCCCCCGACGGCGTCCTGGCGATCTCCGTCCCCAACGTGGGCCACTGGAGCGTGCTGGCGGAGGCGATGGCCGGGCGCTGGCCCGCGGAGGACGCGGGGCTGTTCGACCGCACCCACCTGCGCTGGTTCACCCTGGACTCGCTCGGCCGCACGCTGGGCGACACGGGCTTCGCGCTCCGCCGTGCGCGGCCACGCAACTTTCTCCTGAACCGCGAGGCGGCCGAGCGGTGGATTCCCGCGCTCGCCGACGCCGCCGAGCGCGGCGGAGTGGAACGGCGCGGCTTCGTCGAACGCGCGCAGGCGCTGCAGTACGTGGCCAATGCGCGGCGCGCCGACGCGCCCGCCGAGGACCCGCTCCACGTTCACTTCGCCGCCGTCACTCCCGACTTCCTCGACGTGCGCATGCGCCAGCCCATGGAGGCGCTCCGCTCGGACCCGGGCGTGACGACCTCCTGGCGCGAGCGTGACGCGCGCCTGCCCGATCTCCCGGCCGGGCGACGCAAGGTCGCGGTGGTGCAACGGCTGGCGCTCACCGCGGACGCCGCGGCGGCCTACGCGCAGGCGGCCCGTCACGCCGGCTGGGCGCTCGTGTTCGAGATGGACGACCACCCCGACCTGATCGGCCGGGTGCAGCGCTCGGACGCCGGGACGCGGCTCGTCGAGACGCTGTGCGCCTTCGACGCGGTGCAGACCTCCACCGCGGCGCTCGGCGACGCCCTGGCCGCCTACGCTCGCCCCGTGCGCGTGTTCGCCAATGCGCTGATGGAGCTGCCGCCGCTCGCGCCCCGCGCGCCGGGGCCGCCGCGCGTGTTCTACGGCGCGCTCAACCGCGAGGGCTTCAGCGCGGAGGTGGCCCGCGCGCTCGGTCCCTTCGTCGCGCGCCGGCCCGACGTCGAGTTCACCGTGGTGCACGACCGCGCCTTCTTCGACGCCCTGCCGACAGGGGCGAAGCGCTTCCACCCCGCCGCGCCCTACGCCGACTACCTCGGCCTCATGAGGGCTTGCGACGTCGTGCTGTCGCCGCTCGAGGGGCGGCCGGAGGAGCGGTTCAAGAGCGACGTCAAATGGCTGGAGGCGACGCGCGCGGGGGCGGCCTTCCTGGCCTCGCCCCCGGTCTACGCCGCTACCGTCGCATCCGGGAGCACCGGCGTGATCGTTGAGGGCCCCGACGGCTGGGGCGCGGCGCTCGACGCCCTTCTCGGCGCCCCGGACCACGCCGCGGCGCTCGCGGCCGCCGCGCGGGCGGAGGTCGCCGCCACGCGGATGGAGGCCTTCCACCTCGCCGCCCGGATCGAGTGGTATGGCGAACTCGCCGACGTCGCGCGGCGGCGCAGCGCCGGTTGACGCCGCGCACGGTTCGCCGCTAGGGCGTATGCAGCGGTCGCCCCGCTTCGTATCGCCCCGGCGCTCCCGGCCCCCGAGGGGCCTCCCGCGCGTTACGCGGCCGCCGCTTCCCCGGCGTTCGCCCTGTCCGGACCCGCATGTCGACCAACACCCCTGCGACCCAGGTGATCAGCTCCGAGGGAGCCGGTCTCTGGGACATCACCTCGGGCCTTCGCTCCTGGCGGCTCTGGGCCTTCCTCGGCCTGCAGGACATCCGTCAGCGCTATCGCCGCTCGTCGTTCGGGCCGCTGTGGCTCGCGCTGGGGCTGGGCGTCACCATCGTCGGCATTGGACTTCTCTACGCGCAGATCCTGAAGGTCTCGCCCGGCAACTTCATCCCGTTCCTGGCGCTCAGCCTGCTGATCTGGAACTTCATCAGCGCGGTCTTGAACGAGTCCACGGGCCTCTTCCAGGGCGCCGCGGGCATGATGACGTCCATGCGAATGCCTTACACGACGCTCGCCCTACGTTGCATCGTGCGAAATCTCATCGTCGCCGCCCACTGCGTGGTGCCCGCAGCCATCGCGCTCGTGTACTACAAGTATCCGGTCACGCCGGCCGCGCTGATGGCGATCCCGGGGCTCCTGCTCCTGGTCGCCAACCTGTACTGGATTTCGATCGCGATCGGGCTTGTGTGCCTGCGGTTCCGCGACGTGCAGCAGATCATCATCTACGGCCTGCAGCTGGCGCTCTTCCTGACGCCGATCATCTGGCAGCCGAGCCAGATCCGTGCGGGAAGCGCCTTCCTGGCGGCCAACCCGCTCTACCACCTGATCGAGGTGATCCGCGGCCCCGTGTTCGAGCACCGCATCCCCGCGACGAGCTTCGAGTTCTGCCTGATCCTGCTGCCGCTCGGCGGCGCGGCGACGCTTCTGTCGTTCGTGCGGCTACGTCGGCAGATGGTCTACTGGATCTGACATGGCCATTTCACTCCGCGGCGTCACCGTCGACCTCCCGATCTTCAACGCCAACGCCCGATCCCTGCGCAAGAGCCTGACCAAGGCGACGGTGGGCGGCTCTCTGTTCGCCCGATCCGACAACAAGGTGGTGGTCCGCGCGCTCAGCGACGTCGACCTCGACGTCGCCGACGGCGACCGCGTGGCGCTGATCGGCCCCAACGGCGCGGGCAAGACCACGCTCCTGCGCGTGATGGCCGGCATCTACACGCCGAGCACGGGCTCGGTGAGCGTGCAGGGCAGGGTGTCGGCGGCGCTGAACGCCAGCCTCGGCCTCGATCCCGAGCTCAGCGGTCGCGAGAATATCTTCCTGACCGGCTACATGCGAGGGCTGACCAAGGCCGCCATCGAAGCCGAGATCGACGACATTATCTCCACCGCCGACCTCGGCAGCTTCATAGAATTGCCGGTGAACACCTACTCCGCGGGCATGGGCGGCCGGCTCGTGTTCGCGGCGGCCACCGCCTTCGCGCCCGACGTGCTCCTGATGGACGAGTGGCTGATGGCGGGCGACGCGTCGTTCGTGGCCAAGGCCGAGCAGCGCACAAAGGCCTTCGTCAACAAGGCGCGCGTGGTGGTGCTGGCCAGCCACTCGCTCGCCCTCGTCCGCTCCTTCTGCAACCGCGCGGCCTATCTGCGCGCGGGGCAGCTGATGGCCTACGGCCCGACGGACGAGATGCTCGACATGTACGAGGCGGACACCCGGCGCGGGCCGCAACTGTCGGTCGCGGCCGCCTGAGCGCGGCGTCCGCGCTTAAGGCGAGGTGCGTGCCGCCGTCCCTGTGCTCGTGGACGTGTTAACCCCCGTCGTGTTGCTGGTGAGGCCGCCGAGCGGCGCGCCCCCGGCCGGCGCCAGCGTCGAATGGCGCTGCGCGAACAGCCACACGGCCGCCAGCAGGACCACCCCCGCCACCACGAACCAGAGCTCCCGCCGCAGGAATCTCGCCATGCGACGATCTTCGATGGGAGGCTCGGCGGGGGAAGGGTTCACGCGGGCGCTCCAGCACAGGCGGGCGCTGGCCCGCGACGTCGATCGGCAACACGCGGCGGCGAGGAGCCGTTCCTCTCGGGCCTATGGCGGGCGCTGAGCTATGGCGCGAAGCCCCCTCCACCTCCTGCGGGAGTTCACACGCTGGACGCGCGACGCCGGGCCGGCCGCCGCGCTGGCGCGGGTGCGCGCCTATGTCGACGCCCAGCGCTCGTTGCGGCGGACCCGCGTGCGCGAGACGACCGGCGACTACGCCCAGTGGATCGCGCGCCACGAGCCGGAGGGGATCGCCGCCGTCTCCGCCCAGAACGCGCGCCTCGCTCGCCTTCCGCGACGGCCGTTGATGTCGATCGTCACGCCGCTCTACGACACGCCCCCGCCGTTCCTGGAGGCGATGATCGGGAGCGTGCGCGCCCAGGCCTACCCGCATTGGGAGCTGTGCCTGGCCGACGACGCCTCTCCCTCCCCGCACGTGCGGGAGGCGCTGGCGCGCGCCACCACCGCCGACCCGCGCATCAAGGCGATGGTCCGGCCGGTGAACGGCCACATCTCGGCGGCGTCCAATTCGGCGCTCGAACTCGCCACGGGCGAGTGGGTCGTGCTCCTCGACCACGACGACCTGTTGAGCCCCGACGCGCTGCTGCGCCTCGTGGAGGAGGCGACCGCGCATCCCGACGCCGTCCTGATCTACTCCGACGAGGACAAGCTCTCCGAAGCGGGGCGCCGCTACGAGCCGTTCTTCAAGCCCGACTTCTCGCCAGAGCTGTTCCGCTCGCAGAACTACCTGAACCACCTGACCGCGCTGCGCGCCGAGCGCGTGCGCGCCGTCGGCGGCTGGCGCGAGGGCTTCGAGGGCAGCCAGGACTACGACCTCTTCCTGCGCGTGCTGGAGGGGATCGAGCCGGCGCGCGTGCGCCACGTGCCGCACGTGCTCTACCACTGGCGCGCGGCGCCCGGATCGACCGCGTTGGCCGCCGACCAGAAGGACTACGCCTTCGACGCGGGCCAGCGGGCCTTGCGCGAGCACCTTGCGCGCATGGGGGTGGGCGCGCAGGTCGAGCGCGCGGGCGAGTGGCCGTTCCATCGCGTGCGCCACGCCCTGCCCGCGCCCGCGCCGCTGGTGTCGCTGGTGATCCCCACGCGCGACCGCACCGACCTCCTGGCGCCCTGCCTGCGCTCGGTGCTCCGCGCCGACTACCCTGCGCTGGAGGTGCTGGTGGTCGACAACGGATCGGTCGAACCTCGCACCTATGCGCTCTTCGCCGAGCTGGCGTCCGACTCGCGCGTGCGCGTCCTCCCTGCGCCCGGACCGTTCAACTACTCGGCGCTGAACAACGCGGCGGTGCGCGAGGCGCGGGGCGAGGTGATCGGCCTCCTAAACAACGACCTTGAAGCTATCGGCGACGACTGGCTCCGCGAGATGGTCTCCTGGGCCGTCCAGCCGGAGATCGGCTGCGTCGGCGCCAAGCTCCTCTACCCGGGCGACACCGTACAGCACGTGGGCGTCGTGCTCGGCATCGGCGGCGTGGCCGGACACGCGCACAAGCACGAGCGGCGCACCACGGGCGGCTACTTCACGCGCGCGGCGCTCGTGCACAACGTTTCGGCGATCACCGGAGCCTGCCTGCTGGTGCGCCGGTCGGTGTGGGACGCGGCGGGCGGGCTGGACGAGGCGCTGGCCGTCGCCTTCAACGACGTCGACTTCTGCCTTCGCGTGCGCGACCTCGGTTACCGCAACGTGCTGACGCCCTTCGCCGAGCTGTATCACCACGAGAGCCCGTCGCGCGGCGCGGAAACCACGCCGGAGAAGCGCGCCCGCTTCGCCGCGGAGGTCGCCTTCATGCACGCGCGCTGGGGCGAGGCGCTCCAGCGCGATCCCTACTACTCGCCCCACCTCTCCCTCGCTCGCGAGGACTTCGCCATCCGCACGGACGGGGTTGTGCGGTGAGTTGGCGTTTCTCGTCGGTGCTGGGCGCGATCGCCAAGGACGAAGGACCGTACCTCGAAGAGTGGGCCGACCACCACCTCTCCCTCGGCTTCGACCGCATCCACATCTACGCCAACGAGGGCGCGGTGACGCGGGCCTACGCGCCCTTACGACGGGCCCCGTTCGCCCGTCGGGTATGGATCACGCCTTGGCGGCTCAGGCGACGACCGCCCCAGGTTCCCGCCTACGCCGATTGCCTGTCACGCTATCGCCGCCGGGCCGAGTGGCTGATGTTCCTCGACCTCGACGAGTTCCTGAACCTCAAGGCGCACCCGACGCTCGCCGCCTTCATGGCCGAGCACGCTTCAGCCGACGCCGTAGCGGTCCATTGGCGCATGTTCGGCTCCTCAGGCCAGGAGGCGCCCGACGGGCGACCGGTGCTCCAACGCTTCACCCGCGCCGCGCCCGCAGCCTTCGGCCCTAACGCTCACGTCAAGACCATCTTCCGTCCACGCGCCGCGCTCCGCCCTGGCGTGCATGTTCCCGAGCTCAAGCCGGCCGCGCGACTGGTGGACACCCTCGGCCGGCCCCTCGCGCCCGGGCTGGACAGCCTCCATCACGAGATCACGCTCGAGCGCGCCCAGGTGAACCACTATTTCACCCGCTCCCGCGCCGAGTTCATGCAGAAGCGCGCCCGCGGCCGCGCCGACGTGCGCGACGGCGATCCCGTCAAGCACCGCGCCGCGTCCGAGTTCGAGGCCTACGACCGGAACGAGGAGGAAGACCTCACCATACTGCGCTAGCGTCCGACGCACGACTCGATCGAAGCCTAGCCTTCCCTGCGACATGGCCGCCGCGTGCGGGGCGGCGGCGTTGACAGCCGAGGCGGGGGTGAGCATGTGCCGCCCGAAGGCGCAGCGCAGATCGAACCCGGCGCGTTCCCCGTTTCGCCCCGCCGCCTGCGCGCGGCCCAGCGCCCACGAGCCCCGCCCAGCATGGCCAGGTCCGCCTCACAGTCGCCGCTCCGCACCGCAATGCGCCTGGGGTCGGCCCCGCTGGCGTTCGCGGGCGTGTTCAGCCTAGTGTCGAATCTGCTCTATCTGGCGCTGCCGATCTACACCAACCAGATCTACAGCCGCGTGCTGCTGAGCCAGAGCCAGGCCTCGCTCTGGGTGCTGACGCTGGGCGTCCTGTTCGTGTTCGCCGTGTCGGCGCTGATGGACGTAATCCGTCGGCAGGTCTTGATCGACTTCGGCGTGGTGTTCGACCGCTACCTCTCCGGCCGCGTCTTCGCCGCCCTGTTCGACGCGGTGGCGCAGCGGCGAATGAACGTGCGCTCCCAGGCGCTGCGCGACCTCGACCTGTTTAAGACGGTGCTGACGGGCGAGGCGGTCTCTGTGCTGTTCGACGTGCCGTGGATCCCAATTTTCATGCTGAGCCTCTTCGTCATCGGGCCAGCGATCGGCTGGGTGAACCTGATCGGGGCGGCGGTGCTCCTGCTCCTGGCCTGGATGCAGGACCGCGCGACCCGCGCCGCCATGGAGACCGGGCAGGAGCAGGCGATCGAGAGCTACGCCTTCACCGAGTCGGCGCTGCGCAACTCGGAGGTGGTGCGCGCGCTCGGCATGTTGCCGACGCTGGGTGCCGAGTGGGCGCGCCGCCGCATGGCGACCAACGAGCGCAACGCCCGCGCCGCCGGCGCCCAGAACGGCTACGCCAACCTGATCCGCATGCTGCGGCTGTTTGTGCAAATCCTGACCATCGCGGTCGGTGCGCTCCTGATCATGGAGCAGAAGCTCCCCTCGGGCATGCTGTTCGCCAACATGATCCTAACCGCGCGCGCGCTGCAGCCGGTGGATCGCCTCGTGGGCTCGTGGAACTCGCTGGTCGCCGCCAAGGGGGCCTACGGGCGGCTGGACGGACTTCTCGCCACCTACGAGCCGCCGCTGCCGGTGACCCAGCTGCCGCGGCCGACCGGCCACCTCACCGTGGAGCGCATGGGCTTCGCCATGCCCGGCGCGCCGCGCCTCCTCCTGTCCGACCTCAATTTCGAGGTGCGCCCGGGCGAGACGGTGGGCATCGTCGGCCAGTCGGGGGCTGGCAAGTCGACGCTGGCGCGCATGCTGGTGGGCGTATGGAAGCCGTTCAGCGGCCACATCCGGCTGGACGGCGCCGAGATCTGGGGCTGGGACCGCGCCGCCTTCGGCCGCGTCGCCGGCTACCTCCCGCAGGATGTGGAGCTGTTCAGCGGCACCGTGCGAGACAACATCGCCCGCTTCCGCGAGGACGCCACCGACGAGCAGGTGATCGCCGCCGCCAAGCTGGCCAATGCCCATGAGCTGATCCTCTCGCTCGCCAAGGGCTACGACACTGAACTCGGCGAAGGCGGGGCCGTGCTCTCCGGCGGCCAGCGCCAGCGCGTGGGCTTGGCGCGCGCGGTGTTCGGCGAGCCCGCGCTCGTCGTACTCGACGAGCCCAACGCCGCGCTCGACGCCGCGGGCGAGGAGGCGCTCCTCCAGGCGCTCGCCGCGCTCAAGGCGCGCGGGGCCACGGTGGTGATCGTGAGCCACAAGGCGAGCGTGTTCCGCTCGGCCGACAAGATCCTCTACCTCAAGGACGGCCGCGCCGAGCTGTTCGGCCCGCGCGACGCGGTGTTCGCCCAGCTGGCCAACCCCGCCGGCGGCCCCCGCCCCGCGCCGGCGCCGGCGCCGGCGCCCGCCCCCGCCGTCGCGGCGCAAGGGACCGCCTCGCCCGCGCCGCAAACGCCCGATCAGGAGGTGGCGGTATGACTGCCCGCCTTCCCGCACCCCGCACACCCGCGACCGTGGGCTTCGGCTTCGGCCCGGAGCGCGACGAGGACGCCGTCCCCCCCGTCCTCGCGAAGCGCATCAGCCGCCACATCGCCATCGGCGTGATGGTGGTGGCGCTGTTCGTGGTGGGGTTAGGCGTATGGGCGGCGCTCGCCCCGGTCGAGGGCGCGGTCCAGGCCCAGGGCGTGCTCAAGGTCCAGAACAACCGCAAGACCATCAAGCACCTGGAGCCCGGCATACTGCGCCGAATCCTCGTGCACGAGGGCGACCGGGTGCGCGCCGGCCAGCTCCTGTTCGTGTTCGACGACACCCAGCCCCGCGCCCAGCTCGACACCCTGCAGGCCGCGAGCGACAGCCTTCTGGCCGAGCGCGCCCGCTTCGAGGCCGAGGCGCGCGGGGCCGCGAGCGTGAGCTTCCCGCCCGAACTCCTCGCGCGCCGGGCCGAGCCGCAGCTGGCCGCCGCCCTCGCCAGCCAGGAGGCGCTGTTCGCCGCCCGGCGTGACGCCATGCAGAGCCAGGTGGAGCTCGGCGGCCAGCGGGTGGCCGAGCTCGGTTCGCAGATCGCCGGCATCCGCGCCCAGGTCGGTTCTATCGACAGCCAGCTCGCGCTGAACGACGACGAGCTCTCCGGCGTGAAGTCGCTCTACGGCGCGGGCTACGCCCCCAAGACGCGCCTCCTCGCCCTGCAGCGGTCCGAGGCGGGGCTGCGCGGCAACCGCGGCGAGGAGCAGGCCGCCATCGCCCGCGCCCAGCAGACCATCGGCGAGACGCGCGTGCAGGTGCTCTCCGACCGCCAGGCGCGCATCGCCGAGGCGGCCGCCGGGCTCGAGGCCACCCAGGACAAGCTGGCCGACGTCAGCCCCCGCCTCGCCGCCGCGCGCGAGATCCTGTCCCACACCGAGGTGCGCTCGCCGGTGGACGGCTATGTGCTCAACCTCACCCAGTTCACCGAGGGCGGCGTGGTCGGCCAGGGCGAGCCCATAGCCGACATCGTGCCCGCCGACGCCCCGCTCGTGATCCAGGTGCAGGTGCGCCCGCAGGACGCCCACGCCGTGCACCCCGGCCAGCGCTCGCTCATCACCCTGACCGCCTACAACAGCCGCACCACGCCCCGCATCCAGGCCGAGGTGGTCTCCGTCGCCGCCGACCAGACCCTGCCCCAGTCCGCAGGTTCGGTGGCCGAGGGCGTGGGCGCGAAGACCCCCTATTTCCTCGTCACCATGCGCATCCCCCCCGACCAGCTGCGCCGCCTGCCGCCCGAGGTGAAGCTCTACGCCGGCATGCCGGTGGCCACCTCCATCGTCACGGGCGAGCGCTCGGTGCTCTCCTACGTGCTGGCGCCGTTCCACGACATGATGCGCGACTCCCTCCACGAGGACTGAGCGACGGCGGCGGCCCGGCGACTATTCCTCCGCGCGGGGGCGCATGACGAGCCATGGGGTGGGCGTGCCTCGCCACTCCCAGGTGGCGGCGAATTCATCGAGCGACAGGAGCCGCCCCTCGAAGGCGCCGGGCGGGGCGCGCTTGGGCTGCTCGAAGATCAACTGCACCTCGTGGGTGGCGGCGAAACGTCGCTGCAGCGTCTCGACCACGCCGCGCGCCAGCCAGGGATGCGTCTCGACGATCAGGTCGGCGTGGCGCAGCCGGTCGGGCGCGCCGTCGTGCAGGAGCGCCATCTCGGCCCCCTCCACGTCCATGAAGACGAGCGTGCGCGGGCCGATCTCGCCCATGCCCTCCACCTCCCAGCGCTCGCGCACCTCCATCCGGTCGGCCACGCCGTTGCGGAGCGCGAGCTCGGCGCAGAGCGCGCGGCCGTTGGGATCGATGTCGTAGGCCTGAACCGCGGCGTGCGGCATGAGCCGCGCCAGTCCGACCGCGTAATACCCCTCCGCGCAGCCGACATCGACGATGCGGTCGAGACCGCGTGCGGCCAAGGCGCGCAGGGCGGGCTGCAGCTCGGCCTCGTAGGTGCCCAGCAGCTTGGGGCAGAGCGCGCCTTCCGACTGGCGCGAGGTGAAGTCCATGCCCTCGAACACGCCGGTGAACACGCGCCGGCCGTGCCGGCGCATGTAAAGTTCCGCCATCGTCTGTGAGCGCCAGATCGCAAGGAGCCGCAAGGCCCGGTTGAGAAAGGAGGGCGCGCCCTCGCCCTGCGCGCCGGACAGCGCCCACTCCGACGACAGCTGCGCGAGCCGGCGGGCCACCTCAGAGTCGTAGCTCATGCCTCCCCGACTAGTCCGGCGGGCGTCGGGGTGCCATCCCGCGCGGACATGCGTAACTCTATGAACAGACTGTGAACCCTGAGCATGTCGCGCCGGGGTTACACTAGCCCCCGCTTCACTTTTTCACTCCCGCCCCGCGCGAGATGCCCGTTGCGCGACGCGCCGTCCTGCGGCATGGAGGCGACGGGTGTGCCGAGTCCGCCGTGAGGGGCGGGGGACGCGTGCTCGACAATATTCTCCCGCCCTCCGCCCGATCAGGGCTCGGGCGAGCGGGCGAAGGCATCAAGGGTTCTGGGAGAACACAAATGGGTACGACGACCACCACCTACACCGGCACGTCCGGCGACGACACCTTCCCCGGCAACCCCGGCTCTGACACGGTTTACGGTCTGGCCGGCAACGACAAGCTGACGGGCGACGGTGGCTCCGACACGATCTACGGCGGCCAAGGCAACGACACTATCGACGTCTCGCTGTCCGCTCCGAACGACGTTGTCTATGTGTCCGGCGATCTCGGCAACGATAGCATCACCGGCGGCACGTCCAACGAGTCGCTCTTCGGTGGAATGGGCAACGATACTATCGCCGGCGGCGCCGGCGCGAACGGCACCAACGAGGCGCTGTTCGGCGGCATGGGCAACGACTCGATCACCGGCACGGCGACCGGCGGCGAGAGCATCTACGGCGGCCAGGGTGACGATCACATCAACCTGGGCGGGACGGTGATGAACGATGCGACCCTGCACTGGGCGTTCGGCAACATCGGCGACGACACCATCACCGTGACCGGTTCGGCCGCTTCGGTGTTCGGCGGCCAGGGCGACGACACCATCAACGCTTCGGGTGGCGCTGACGCCAACATCCTGTCGGGCGACCTGGGCAACGACTCGATCGTGGCCAGCACGCACGGCGACACGATCATGGGCGGTGGCGGCGGCGACACCGTCACGGGTGGCGGCGCGGGTTCTGACACCGTGTTCGTGATCCATGCCAATGACTCCACCGCGGGCGCGGTCACCACGACCGTCACCGCCGCCGACGGCTCGACCACGACCACGATGTCGGGCAGCGAAGCCAACCTCGACCACATTACCAACTTCCAGTCCGGTTCCGACCAGATTCTCCTCGGCGGCCATACGGCCCTGTCGACGGCGTCGGCGAGCTCGACGGGCAATGTGACGGTCTACACGGACACCGCCGCGCCGACCGACGAAGCCTCCGCGTTCCAGGCGGCCTATCTCTACGCCTACGGCGACGGCACCGCTTCGCACGTGGCCCACGACGTGACCGCCTACACGGTGATCCACGAGACGGCTGGCGCCACGTCGTACACCTACCTGTTCACGCAGGATAAGACTGCGATCGAGTTCGACGGCAACGTTTCGTTCGCCAACAACGACGTAGTCGCCGGCTCCTGATCTAGCCGAGCACTCAGTCTTTAGGGGGCCGCCCGCGAGGGCGGCCCCCTTCTTTTTGTCTGATGACTAAAGGCGGACATGGTCGCGCTCTACTGGCATCCCGAGGCCTACGACACCTCCAGCTCCATGCTGATGGGCCGGCACGCCGCCGGCGAGGGTTTCATCCGCGGCTATCTTCGGCACACCGTCGACGCCGAGCTGACCCTCTACAACGTCGTCGGGAAAGGGTCAGACGAGCTCGAGCCGCTGGTCCGCAAGCTGGGCCCGACCGACAAGCCGATTCGCTGGGTGATGCGCAGCGACATGGGCGGGCTGGGTCGCGCAAACGTGCTAAACCTGCCCGTCCCCGGCCTGGCGCAATATGCGTGGTTGCGTCACCTGGGCTCGAGCCGCGCCTTTTCGATCTGCGGGGTGACGCACACCACGGTCACCGCGCGCGTGCTCGACATTCTCCACGAGAACCGCGTCGCGCCGGTCGAGCCGTGGGATGCGCTGGTCTGCACGTCGCGCGCGGTGCGCGCGAGCGTGGAGGCGCAGGGGGAGATGCTCGACGCCTACCTCGCCGAGCGGATCGGCGGGCGCCCGCTCCCCAAGCCGCGCTATCCGGTGATCCCGCTGGGCGTGGTCGCCGACGACTTCACCCGCGACGAGCGCGCGCGCGCCGAGTGGCGCGGGAAGCTCGGCATCGGCGAGGGCGAGGTGGCGGCGCTCTACGTCGGCCGCTTCAACTGGACCTCCAAGATGAACCCGGTGGTCATGGCGCTGGCGCTGGAGCGCGCGGCCGCGTCCACCGACACGCCCGTGCACTGGATCCTCGCCGGTTGGTCGGACGAGAAGCGCGAGGCCGAGTTCAAGGAGGCGGTCGCCGCCCACACCGACCGCGTGCGCGTGCACTGGGTGGACGGGCGCCCGCCGGAGAACCGACTCTCCATCTGGTCGGCGGGCGACCTCTTCATCTCGCTGTCCGACAACATGCAGGAGACCTACGGGCTGACGCCGGTGGAGGCGATGGCCGCGGGCCTGCCCTCGGTCGTGTCCGACTGGGACGGGTACAAGGACACGGTGCGCGACCGGGTGGACGGCTTCCGCATCGCCACCGTCACGCCCTCGGCCGGGCTCGGCCGCGACCTCGCCCTGCAGTTCGGCCAGGAGTGGCTCTCCTACGACGCCTTCGTGGGCGCGGTCTCCCAGCTCACCGCCGTCGACCTCGACGCCGCGACCCGGGCGTTGCGCGAGCTGATCGCCAACCCCGACCTGCGCCGCCGCATGGGCGAGGCCGCCCAGGCCCGCGCGCGCCAGGTGTTCGACTGGGGCCGCATCATCCCGCAGTACGAGGCGCTGTGGGCCGAGCTCGACGCCGTGCGCCGCGCGGCCCCGCCCGAGGCCCCCCGCTCGCGCAACGCGTCGGACAACCCGTGGCGGCCCGATCCCTTCCGCATGTACGCGGGCTATCCCACCGAGTGGGCGACGACGACCACCATGCTGGCGGCGGCCCCCGGCATGGACTGGGAGGCGGCGCAGGCACTGATGGCCAAGCCCTTGGTGCGCGCCCTGCCGGGCTTCCTGCCCTCGACCGAGGAGGTCAGGCTGATCCTGGAGGCGCTGGCCGCCGCGCCGCAGATGGAGCTCGGCGACCTCCTGCAGCGCTTCCCCGCCCCCCGCCGCCCGTTCCTGGAGCGCGGCGTGGTGTGGATGGCCAAATACGGCCTCCTCCGCATCCTCGGCCGCTCCAACCACATCCCGCAGTAGGCCCCGCCGAAGCCATGATCGACCTTACCGAAGCTTACGGCCTGACATTCAGCTTCCCTGTCGCGGACACGATCATAGGTCGGTGCCTGCGTGAGCACGGCGAATTCGCAAGAGTCGAGCTTGAATTACTGTCGGAATTGATGACCGGATCAGAGAATGGAGATTTCCTAGATATCGGCGCAAACATCGGTTCGATCTGTCTTCCACTTGCAAGACGCTATCCGGGTTGGCGCGTTATTTGTGTGGAACCGCAGCGCCGTATTTTTGAGCTGCTCGCTTGCAACAAAGTCGCCAACCGCCTCACAAATGTAGAGCTCTTTCAGGTAGCGTGCGGATCTCAGCCTGGAGTGGTCAGCTTCCCGGACGTCGGGCTCGGTGCGTCAACCAATTTTGGTCAGCTCGGAATCGGCGTTCCGGGAACGTATGCAACCACACCTGTGCTGATGCGCTCATTGGATGAACTTGCCGGTGGCGATACAAAGTTGGTCAAGATTGATGTTGAAGGCTTTGAGCCGGAGGTGCTTTCCGGCTGCGCGGGTCTTCTTTCCTCAACTCGTCCTATATTTCTGATTGAATCAAATAAAGGAACCGAAATTCAGTCGCGCAAGGCGATGCGTATGTTGTTCGAAGCTAACTATGACATGTATTGGGTTTTTGCGCCCTTTGTCACCGCCAAGCCCGAGAAAGGACCGCCTCCTCCGGCCGCTACGATCCCGGGGGACTTCAACATCTTGGCCATGCCAAAGGGTGCCGTTCCACCTTGGCGCCTTCCTCGTTGTGAGGGCCCCGATGCTCCCCGCCCGGGCAGCCTCGCCGAGCTGACCTACCTTCGACAGTTTGGCTTTTGAACCCGCCCCCTACAGCGTGATCTCCCAGGCGCGGGTGGCGATCGCGCGCCCGCCGTTCTCGACCTGGAGCACCGCGCGGTAGGCGCCGCGGGGCCACCCCTCGGGCGGGCGGCGCTTGCCCGCGAGGATGAAGCGCTGCGCCTCGGGCCCGGCGATCGGCGGCTGGACGGCGGGGGCCAGCGCGCGGCCGTCCGGCGCGAACAGGGTGAGCTTGAGCTGGTCGCCGGGCTTGAGGTCGACCACCCGCGCATAGGCGGCGAGGATCGGAGCCTGTGCGCCCGGCCGGGCCACGTCGCCCGCCTCGATCGCCGCCATGTCGAGCGTGCGGTCGCTCCAGCCGGTGTTGAGCACCTGGCGGGTGAGGTAGGGCGGGAGCTTGCGCCACAGGCTCGCCCCCGCCCCGCAGGTTCCGCCCTGGCCGGGCAAGGGCGCAAACGGGTCGACGCCCGCGTGGTCGTGGCTCAGCGAGACGTGCAGGTGGGGGAACTCGGTCTCGCCCGAGAGGCCCACCCGCCCGATCGGCTCGCCCGCACGCACCGGCTGGCCGACCTTCACGCGGATCGAGCCACGCGCCATGTGGCAGTACTGGCTCTCCCAGCCGCCGCCGTGGTCGATCACCACCGCGTTGCCGCAATTCTTGCCGTCGAGCGCCGCCATGCCGCGCTCGCGCACGCTGACGTCGGGCTCGCCGTCGCGCAGGCGGCTCACGCGGCCGGGGGCCATGGCCAGCACGTCCACCCCGTGACGCATGTCGGCCAAGTCGCGCAGGCGGATGTCGGTGCCGGCGTGGCCGTCCTGGGTGTTGGAGCCGCAGGTGTAGTCGCGCGCACCTGGACCGGGGTCGCGGTCGGTGTAGCGCTGGATCACGCAGGTGCGCCCGAGCTCGCAGTCGAGCGGCCAGTCGAGCCGCGGCGCGCCGTCGAGCGGCCCCGCGGCGGCGGCCAGGAGCGGCAGGGCGGCGGCCACGGCCGCGGGGATCGCCAGTCGACGCATGGGAGGCTCCTGCCCTAGAACGCGCGGGCGCCGACGTCCGGGCGCGGGAGGCCTCGAGACACCGCATGGGCGACCGCGCGGACGTGCTGTTCGTCCACAACAACTTCCCCGCACAGTTCGGCTTTCTAGCGGCGGCGCTCAAGCGTCGCGGCTGGCGCGGCATGGCGATCGGCAGCGGCACGGCGCGCTCGGCCGACATCGCCGTGCGCCAGTGGAAGCTCGCCCGCGGCACGGGCAAGGACACCTTCCCCTACGCCGTGCGCGCCGAGGCCGACCTCCTGCGCGCGCGCGCCGCGGCGCAGGTCGCGCTCGAACTGAAGGAGAAGGGCTTCGACCCCGACGTGATCGTGGGCCACCCCGGCTGGGGCGAGACGCTCCTCCTTCACGACGTGTTCCCGCGCGCGCGCCAGGTGCTGCACGGCGAGTTCTACTACCATGCGCTGGGGGCCGACGTGGGCTTCGACCCCGAGTTCGGCCAGCCAGGCGACGACGAGCGCTGGCGCATCGAAGCGAAGAACGTGTCGCTGGGCGCGGCCTACCTCCAGGCGCACGCCATCGTGACGCCCACGCCGTTCCAGGCGCGCCAGTTCCCGCCGGCGCTGCAGCCCCTGATCCGCACGGTGCACGAGGGCGTCGACACCGCGCGCATCCGCCCCCGGCCGGACGCCAAGCTGAAGATCAAGGACGGCCCCACGCTCGACCGCTCGACGCCGGTGGTCACCTTCATCAACCGGAATTTCGAGCCGCTGCGGGGCTACCACGTCTTTATGCGCGCGCTGCCCGCCCTGCAGGCGGCCGTGCCCGAGGCGCACGTCGTCCTGATCGGCGCCGAGGGTGCGCGGGGCTATGGCGCGGACGCGGGCGAGGCGGGGAGCTGGAAGGCGCGCGTCCTGGCCGAGCTCGAGGGCCGGCTCGACCTGTCGCGGGTGCACTTCACGGGGCCGCTGCCGCACGACGCCATGCTGGACGCGGTCTCCATTGGGGCGGCGCACGTCTACTACACCTACCCCTTCGTGCTCTCCTGGTCGCTCCTGGAGGCCATGGCCTGCGAGGCGCTGGTGATCGCCTCCGACACGGGGCCGCTGCATGACGCGGTGACCGACGGGGTGGATGGGCGGCTTCTGCCCTTTACTGACGTCCCCGCGCTGTCCGACGCGTTGATCGCGGCCTGCCGCGAGCCGGAGCGCTTCCGCCATCTGCGCGAGGCGGCGCGGCGCACGGTGGTCGAGCGGTTCGACCGCGAGCGGCTGTGCCTGCCCGCCTGGCTCGACATCGTCGACGAAGCGCGCGCCGCCTCGCAGGCGCCGGCGTGAGCGCCCCCCTTGTCGATTTCCTGATCGCCGGCGTGCAAAAGGGCGGCACCACCGCCCTACACGACCACCTGCGCGACCATCCCGAGCTGGGCCTGCCCGACACCAAGGAGATCCACTTCTTCGACGACGAGGCGCAGGACTGGGGGCGGCCGGACGTCGCCGCCTACCACGCGCACTTCGCCGGGCTACAGGATCGCGCCATGCGCGGCGAGGCGACGCCCATCTACGTGTACTGGCCCCAGAGCCTGCCGCGGGTGGCGCGCTACCGCCCCGACATGCGGCTCGTGCTCAGCTTCCGCGACCCCGCCGAGCGCGCCTGGTCGCACTGGCGCATGGAGGCGGCGCGCGGATTCGACGACGCGCCCTTCGCCTGGGCGATCCGCGAGGGCCGTGCGCGGGTCGACGACCCCGCCGCGCCGGGCCATCACCGCGTCTACTCGTATGTCGAGCGCGGCTTCTACGCGCCCCAGCTCGCGCGCGCGCACGCGCTGTTCGGACGGGAGCGGGTGCTGGCGCTGCGGTCGGAGGACCTGGACACCGACCCGGCCGCGACGCTCTCGCAGGTCTGCCGCTTCCTCCGCGTCTCCCCGCCGCCCCCGGCCGCCGCTGCGCCGCGCCGCGCCAATGTTGGGGTGGAGCGCGACCTGGGCTCGCGCTTCACGCCGGACGACCGCGCGCACCTCGCGGCGCTCTACCGTAACGACCTCGCCGTCTTCGGCGAGCTCTCGGGGCTCGACGTCTCGGGATGGGCCCCGGACTAAGCCCCGGGGTTGAAGTCGCCGCGACCTTGGCGCCGCAGCGGTCAGGCCAGCGCCGGCTCGATCGCCTTGCAGGCCTCCACGAGACTGCGCACGGCCTCGGTGGAGCGGGCGAACATGGCCTGCTCGGCCTCGTCCATCGGGAACTCGATCACGCGCTCCACCCCACCCGCGCCGATCACCACCGGCACGCCGACGTACATGCCGTCGAGGCCGTACTGGCCGCTGAGGTGCGCCGCGCAGGGCAGCACGCGCTTCTTGTCGAGGAGATAGCTCTTGGCCATCGCCACCGCGCTCTCGGCCGGGGCGTAGAAGGCCGAGCCGGTCTTCAAGAGCGCCACGATCTCGCCGCCGCCCTTGCGCGTGCGCTCCACGATGGCGTCGAGGTCGGCCTGGGTCATCAGGCCCTGCTCGACCAGCACGGGCAACGGCAGGCCGCCGACGGTCGAGTAGCGGACCATGGGCACCATGTCGTCGCCGTGGCCGCCCAGCGTCCAGGCGCGGATGTCCTCCACCGAAACGCCGGTCTTCTCGCTAAGGAAGTAGGCGAAGCGCGAGCTGTCGAGCACGCCGGCCATGCCCACCACCTTCTCCGCCGGAAGCCCTGAGAACTCGCGCAGCGCCCACACCATGGCGTCGAGCGGGTTGGTGATGCAGATCACGAAGGCGGCGGGCGCATGCGCGCGGATGCCCTCCCCCACCGCCTTCATCACCTTGAGGTTGATGCCGAGGAGATCGTCGCGGCTCATGCCCGGCTTCCGCGGCACGCCGGCGGTGACGATGCACACGTCGGCGCCCGCGATGTCGGCGTAGCTGTTGGCGCCCTTGAGGCTCACGTCGCGGCCGGTGGCGGCGGTGGACTGGGCGAGGTCGAGCGCCTTGCCCTGGGGCACGCCCTCGGCGATGTCGAACAAGGTCACATCGCCCAGCTCCTCGCGGGCGCAAATGTGAGCCAGCGTGCCGCCGATCATGCCGGCGCCGATGAGGGCGATCTTCGCGCGGGCCATGCGGCCTCCTGAGGGACGTGATGAACCGCGCCGGGGAGGGCGTAGCGCGCGCGTGTTAGCTCCCGAGGCCGTGGGCGCCAAGGCGCAGTGGCGGGCTGGCTCAATCGTGGGCGCGGAGGGGGCCGCCGTGCTCGGCCGCGTCAAGGGACGCTTCGCTCTCCGCTGGGCTCCGCCCTTGACCCGCCCTGCGCGCGACGGTTGACGCAGGGGCGTCGGGACGCGGGGCGTCCCTCCAACTAGTTCGACAACGCCTCCGGCGAGTCGAACACAGGGCTTTGACTGTGAGGGTGGGGATCGCTGCGACGGTCGAGCCCAAGCGGCCCGGTGGCTGCAGAGCGCACCGCCCGCCGATGGCGAGCTCCGGCAGGCTACAGCCCTGTGTTCGACGCGGGCCGCAGGCCTAAATCGAACTAAGGAGAAGGGACGCCCCGCGTCCCGACCCCTCCGATCAGCCGTCGCGCGCAGGGCGGGT
>CAXTAO010000013.1:0-68414 GCA_964242625.1 uncultured Caulobacteraceae bacterium
ACGCCCCGCGTCCCGACGCTCACGCGTCAGCCGTCGCGCGCAGGGCGGGTCAAGGGCGAAGAGCGAAGCGTCCCTTGACGCGACCGAGCACGGCGGCACGCGCGCAGCGCCCGCCGCCAGGCGGTCAGCAACGCCCGAACCGCGGCGCGCGCGGACAGTCTGGGTCCCCGCTTCCGCGGGGATGAGCGGAGGGTTTAGCGCCAGTACCCCACCACCCGCTTCACCTCGTCCAGCACGGGTGCTGCGACCGCGCGGGCGCGGTCGGCGCCGTCGCGGAGCACGCGGTCGACCTCGGCGGCGTCGGCCATCAACTGGCGCATCCGCGCGGTCACCGGCGCGAGCACCGCCACCGCCAGGTCCGCCAGCTCGGGCTTCAGCCGGCCGAAGCCCTGGCCGGCGAAGCGCTGCAACGTCTCCGCGCGCGTCTCGCCCGCGAGCGCGGCGTAGACGCCGATGAGATTGGCGGCCTCGGGTCGTCCGCTGAGCGCCGCCACCGTGTCGGGCAGGAGGTCGGCGTCGGACTTGGCGCGCTTGATCTTCTTGGAGATGGCGTCGGCGTCGTCGAGGAGGTTTATGCGCGACTGGTCCGACGGATCGGACTTCGACATCTTGGCCAACCCGTCGCGCAGCGACATGACGCGCGCGGCCGGTCCCTCGATCAGGGGCTCGGGCAGGGGGAAGAAGCCCGGCGCGCTCCAGTCGTGGTTGAACTTGGCCGCGATGTCGCGGGTCAGCTCCAGGTGCTGCTTCTGGTCCTCGCCCACCGGCACGTGGGTCGCGCGGTAGAGCAGGATGTCGGCCGCCTGCAGCACGGGATAGGTGTAGAGGCCGACGCTGGAGGCCTCGGCGTCGCGGCCCGCCTTGTCCTTGAACTGGGTCATGCGGTCGAGCCAGCCGACGCGCGCCACGCAGTTGAACACCCAGGCCAATTCGGCGTGCTCGTGCACCGCCGACTGCGGCCAGATCACCGTGCGCGCGGGGTCGAGGCCCGCGGCGAGGTAGGCGGCGGCGATCTCGCGCGTCTGGTCGGCGAGCTTGGCCGGGTCCTGCCAGGCGGTCAGCGCGTGCATGTCGGCCACGAAGACGAAGCACGGGTCGCCTCGGTCCTGCAGCTGAACGAAGCGCTGAACCGCGCCCAGGTAGTTGCCGAGATGCAGCGAGCCCGACGCCTGGATGCCCGACAGTATGCGGCGCGGGCCTGTGTAGCCCCCATCGGAGGGCGGCTCGGGAGCGGAAGGCGGCATGGCGGTCAGGCGGTCTCGGGCGGAGGGGTGGCGCGCGGGCCGCGGCGGAAGGCGCCGCGCACCTCGGCGGGCGTGACGGCGCGGAGCAACGGCAGGAGCACGACGTAGAGCGCGCCGCCCGCCGCTACGGCGAACGCCAGCGCGATCTCCTTGCGATGCAGCACGTGCTCGAGCGCGCCGCGCGCGTGAGCCAGCGCGGCCAGGGCTGCGGCCATGATTGCGCTCGCCAGGAGGATGCGGCCGATGCGGCGCAGGGCGGGCGGGCTCGTGCGGTACCAGCCGCGCCTGTGCAGCGACACCAGCATCTGCCCCACGCTGACCCAGGAGGCGAGGCTGGTCGCGATCGCCAACCCCTCGATCCCCTGGGCGGCGCCGTGGCTCACCCGGTGCAGCACGTTGAAGAAGAACACGCCCGCGGCGATGTTCACCGCCACGCTCACGAGCGCGAAGCGCATGGGGCTCTTGGTGTCCTGCCGGGCGAAGAAGGCCTGGGTGAGGATGCGCTGCAGCACGAAGGCGGGGGTGCCGAGGCCATACCAGAACAGCGCCGAGGCGGTGGCCTGCGCGTCGACCAGGTGGAACTCGCCCCGGGTGAACAGCCCGTCGATCAGGAAGAAAGGCATGGCCGAGAGCGCCGCCGCCGCCGGCAGCGCAAAGGCCAGCGAGAGCGCGATCGCCTCGTCCATGGCCCCCTGCGCCCCGGCCTCGTCGCCGCGGTGGATGGTGGTGGACAGGCGCGGCAGGAGCGCCACGCCGATCGCCACGCCCACGAGCCCCAGCGGCAGCTGGTACAGCCGGTCGGCCACCGCCAGCCACACCCGCCCTCCCCGAACGAAGGAGGCGAGGTTGCCCGAGATGAAGATGTTCACCTGCGTCACGCTCGCCGCCAGCGAGCCCGGCAAGGCGAGCAGCACCAGCGCCTTGATCTCGGGCGTCAGCCGCGGCCAGCGCAGGTCGACCCGCGCGCCCGAGCGGTTGACGCCCCACCAGAGCAGCGCCGCCTGCGCCACGCCCGCGGCCAAGACGCCGAAGCTCGCGGCGTAGGCGGCGCGGATCACGCCGTGTTGCGGCCAGATGGCGACCAGCATGACGAGGTTCATCAAAGTCGGCGCGAAGGCGGAGAGGATAAAGCGCCCTCGAGCCTGCAGCACGCCCGAGAGGTGGGCGTAGATCGCCATGCACGGCAGGTAGGGCATGGAGATCTGCGTCAGCGTCACCGCCAGCTTGAACTTGACGGGATTGGACGTGTAGCCCGGGTTGATCAGGTACATCAGCCACGGCATGGCGAGGCAGCAGATCAGGGTCACGACGATGGTGGCGGCCGCCAGCGTGGCCATGGCGTCGGCGGCCAAGACGTCGGCCACCTCCTCGCCGTCGTCCTCCAGCGAGCGGGCGTAGGCGGGCACGAAGGCCGTCGCGAACGCGCCCTCCGCGAAGATGCGGCGGAAGAGGTTCGGGAACGCCAGCATGGTCGTGTAGGCGTCGCCGGCGATGGAGGCCGAGGCGCCCAGCCGATAGGTCACCACCTGATCGCGCAGGAAGCCCATCAGCCGGCTGACCATGGTCAGCCCCGAGTAGATCGCCGACGAGCGCAGCATGCCGCCGCCCGCCGGGCGCGGCGCGGCGCGATCCACCACCGGCTCGACCGCACGCCGCGTCTGCGGCTGGACGAGCGCGTCGGCCAGCGGGTCGTCGGCCGCCGGCGCGTCCACGGCGACACCGTCCACCGGGGGTAGGATGGGGCCGCGGGTGATCACCGCCCGGCCGTAGCGGCGCGCCCGGAGGCGGTCAACGCCGCGGCGCGGGTCGGCGGCCGGCGGCTCAGCGCCCGGCGCTGGCGCGGGCGCGGGCGAGGCGCGGGCGCGTCACGGGCTTGGAGCGCAGCGCCTCGCGCAGGGCGGTGCACAGGGCCGCGACCCGATCGGCGTCGGCCAGCTTCGCGCCGGTGGCGGCGTCGGTGAGGTAGAAGGCGTCCACCGCGCGCGCGCCGTAGGTCTCGACGTGGGCGGACTGCACCGAAAGCCCCGCGTCGGCCACCGTGCGCGCCAGCGCTTCCAGGAGGCCCGGCCGGTCGGCCCCGGTGCACTCGACCACCGTCGCGGTGGCGCTCGCGTCCTGGTCGACGGCGACCTGGGCGGCGACGGAGAAGGTTTCGGCGCGCGCCGAGCGGCCGCGGCGCTCCCCCTCGCCCGTACGCGCCTGGCCGCGGGCCGCCGCCTCCACGGCGCGGGCCAGCCTATCGAGGGCGGTGGGGGCGCCGTCGCCGAAGGGGCGGCCCGTCGCGTCCTTGACGTAGAAGACGTCCAAGACCTCGCCCGACGCCTCCGTGTAGATGCGTGCGCCCAGGACGTCGGCGCCCTCGGCCGAGAGCGCGCCGGCGAGGTCGGCGAAGAGGCCCGGCCGGTCGCGCGCCACCACCGCCACCTCCGCCGCGTCGGGCGCCGCCTCGACCGAGGCGCCGGGCGCGGCGCGCGCCGCCACGCCGCCCGCCGCGTGGGCGTGGCGCCACAGGGCGTAGTGCATGGCCTGCTCGGGCACACGGAAGGCGTTGAGGTAGGCCTGGTCGCGCGAAGCGGCCCAGGCGCGCAGGCCGGGATCGTCGACGTCGCCGAACGCCTGGAGGAGGCGTCCGCGCGCGCGCTCGGCGCGCTCGAACTGCACCTCGCGCACCCGGGCGGCGGCGTCCTCGCCCCGGCCGCCACGGAACACCGCCTCGGCGGCGCGGTGCAGTTCGTGGAGGAGCTGGGCCTTCCACCCGTTCCACACCCCCGGCCCCACCGCGCGGATGTCGGCCACGGTGACGGCCAGGAGCATGCGCAGCCGCTCGGGCGTCTCCACCTGGCGCGCGAAGGCGGCCACCGTCTCGGGGTCGGAGATGTCGCGCTTCTGGGCGGTGTCGCTCATCAGGAGGTGATGCTCGACGAGCCAGGCGCAGAGCTCCACCCGCTCGGGCGTGAAGCCGAGCCTGGGCGCGACGGTGCGCACCACGCGGCCGCCCGCCTCCTCCTGGGTGCCCTCCCCGCCCTTGCCGCTGTCGTGCAGCAGCATGGCGAGGAACAGGCATTCGACGTCGGCGATGCGCGGCAGGACGGCGCCGAGGAGCGGGGCGCCCGCCTCGTCCAGCCGCTCGTCGCGCGCCTCGGCCAAGACGCCCACCGCGCGCAGGGTGTGCTCGTCGACGGTGTAGGAGTGGTACATGTTGAACTGCATCTGGCAGACGATGCGGCCGAACTCGGGGAGGTAGCGCCCGAGCACCCCCGTCTCGTTCATCAGGGTCAGCGAGCGGAACGGATCGCGGCCGCGCGCCAGCACCCGCAGGAAGATCTCCGCCGCCTCCGGATCGGCGCGCAGCCCCGGGCTGATCAGCGCGAGCGAGCGACTGACCGCGCTGAAGGCGTCGGGATGCAGGTCGAGGTCGTGCTGGTCGGCCACCTCGAACACGCGCAGGAGCGCGACGGGATCCTCCTGGAACAGCTCCTCGCCCGCGACGGCGAGTCGCCCTCCGTCCACGTGGAAGCCGGGCGCGAGCACGCGGCGCGGCCGTCGGCGCGCGGGCAGGAAACGCGACAGCCCGGTAGGGGGAGCCTTGGCGTTCTCCTCCTCCAGCTGGGCGCAGAACACGCGGGTGAGCACGCCAACCTCGCGGGCGATCAGGAAGTAGCGACGCATGAAGCGCTCCACCGCCGCCGCCTCCTCGACGCCGACGGAGCCGACGCCGCGCCCATCGCCGCCCGAGGCCGCCCCGGGCCCCGCGCCGTAGCCCATGCGCCGGGCGATCTCGGGCTGGAGGTCGAAGGAAAGCCGCTCCTCCGCCCGCCCGACCGCGAAGTGCAGGTGGCAGCGCACCGCCCACAGGAAGTCGAAGGCGCGCAGAAAGGCCTTGAGCTCGCGCCCGGTGAAGGCCTCGAGCCGCACCACCTCGCCCGAGCGCCCGTCCGCCGGATGGAGGTAGCGCGCGATCCAGAACAGGGTGTTGAGGTCGCGCAGGCCGCCCTTGGACTCCTTGACGTTGGGCTCGACGAGATACCGGCTCGCCCCTGCGCGGGCGTGGCGCTCGTCGCGCTCGCGAAGCTTGGCGGCGGTGAACTCGGCCTCGGTGCCGCGGGCGACCTCCTCGCGGAAGCGCCGCGCGAGCTCGGCGGTCAGCGCCTCGTCGCCCGCGAGGTGGCGCGCCTCCAGGAGCGTGGTGCGGATGGTGAAGTCGCCGCGGGCGAGCTTCAGGCACTCCTCCACCGTGCGGGAGGCGTGGCCGACTTTGAAGCCCAGGTCCCACAGGGCGTAGAGCATGAACTCGATCACGCTCTCCGTATGGGCGGTGGCCTTGTAGGGGCGCAGGAACAGGAGATCGAGGTCGCTGAAGGGGGCCAGCGCGCCGCGGCCGTAGCCGCCCACCGCCGCCACCGCCAGCCGCTCGCCCGCCGTTGGGTTGCGCGCGCGGAACACGTGGGTGGTGGTGAAGTCGTAGAGCGCCTGCACCACCTCGTCGGTCACCCGCGACAGGAGCCGCGCGGTGGACGAGCCGCCCGCCCCCGCCTCCAGCCGCTCCTTGGCGATCATGCGGCCGCGGAACAGCGCGCCCTTGAGGAGCTCCAGCGCCCGGCGGCGCGCCTCCGCCTCGTCGGCGGCGGACAGGGCGGCGGCGGTGAGCTGGGAGCGCAGGCGCACCCCGTCGACGACGTCCTCGATCCGGGGCGTGCGCAGGCGGGCCATGGGATGGCGAACTTAAGCCCCGTGCGCCCGGCCGCAACCGCGGCTCACGCGTCGTGCCTGGCCGCCTCCGCCAGGCGCCGCTCGTTGGCGAGCTTCTTCGCCGCGGCGGCGAACTTGCCCGTGGCCAGAAGCCGGGCCCCGTTGACGAGCTTGCGCCGCGTCTGCGGCCAGAAGCTACGCGCGACCACATAGCGCTGCTGCGTCCACTCGTGCGCGGCGAAGGGGGCGGTGGTGCGGAACACCGCCGTGCGCCCATTTAGCCGGCCCTCGAAGCGCCAGGCCGGGTCGCGCCGCAGCACCTGCACGATCATGTCGCCCGTCCACAGGTCGACGTCGTCGATCAGGAGGGCGCCGCCCACCTTGAGGCGCGGCGCGGTGTACTGGAAATCGACCGCGGGGATGGGGAAGCCGTGGCCGCCGTCGATGAACACGACGTCGAGCTCGCCGTCGCCGGCGAGCGGCGGCAACACGTCCTGGCTGAAGCCGCAGTGGAAGGTGGTCTGCGCCAGGTCGATCCCGCGCGCGTCGGCCTCGGCGCGGATGGCGGCGATCTCGACGGCGGACGGCGTCACCACGTCGTGGCGGCAGCCACGGGCGGCGAAGAGGAGGGTGGACTGGCCCGCCCCCGTCTCCAGCGTGCGCAGGCCGGGCGTCAGCTCGCGGTCGAGCCAGGCCATGACCGCCTCGCTGGCGTCCCAGGCCGCCGCGCCGCCCGCGTGCAGCCTGGCCCCGTTCATCTGGGCCCCTTTCGGTCGCGCGCCGTGCATCCGCCGTTCCCACCCTTGAGGTCGAGGGCGGTGGCTTAGCGCGTCCAAGGTTGCGGCTCAGTTCACGACGGACGCGAGCGACGGCGCGGGCACGACGGGCAGGTCGATGCGGCTCTCCGCCGAACCGGCGACGGTGATCCGCTGCGTCGCGCGCACGTAGTCGGCGGGCTTGGCCCAGAAGATGGACGGGACGAAGGTCTGCGGGTTGCGGTCGTACAGCGGGAACCAGCTCGACTGCACCTGCACCATGATCCGGTGCCCCGGCAGGAACACGTGGTCGGCGGTCGGCAGGTCGAAGCGGTAGGCCAAGGGCGTGTTCGCCTTGAGCGGGCGCGAGCGGGTGAAGCCTTCGCGGTAGCGGCCGCGGAAGATGTCCATGCCGACCGCCAGCTGGTAGCCGCCCATCCGGGTGTCGCCCGCCACCTCGTCGGGATAAACGTCGATCAGCTTGACCACCCAGTCGCTGTCGGTGCCCGAAGTCGAGGCGGTCAGCCGGACAGTCGGCTGGCCCGCGATCTTCATCGGCGCGGTCAAGACGTCGGAGGTGAAGGTGAGGACGTCCGGCCGGCCCGACGCCTCGCGCTGATCGTCGGCCAGCCATTGCGGCCAGGTCAGGCCGTTGTCGTAGCCCACGGGCTGGCTCGGGCGCCGACGGAACGGCACGGGCTTGGCGGGGTCGGACACATAGTCGACCGTCTGGGCGCGCCCCGCCGCGGGCTGGAAGCCGAGCCGACCGCCGGGCTGGAGGTAGAGCGCGGTGGGCGTGGGCGCCGAGCCGTCCGCGGCGGCGGGCCAGGCGGGAAGGCTGCGCCACTCGTTCGTCCCGCTCTCGAACGCGGTCACGGGCGCGAGGTCCAAGGGCGGCGCATCGTCGCGCAGGTAGTGGGCGAGGTAGGGCGCGAGCACATGGCGGCGGAACCAGCGCCCGGTGTCGGAGCCCCACTTCACCGCGCCGAGCTCGGACGCCTCCTCGATCTCCTGCCCGTGGTTCCACGGCCCCATGACGAGGCGCACCATGTCGCCGCGCGTGTCTTTCGGCTTGAGCGCCTTGTAGGTGGCGATGGCGCCGTAGATGTCTTCCGCGTCCCACAGCGAGTGGACCAGCAGCACGGGCACGGTCAGCGGCTGGGCGGCGACGATCTTGTCCATCGCCTGGCTCGACCAGAAGTCGTCGTAGTCGGGGTGGGCCAGCACCTTGCGCCAGAACCCGGTCTGCTCGAGCCCGTGAGCCTTGCCGAGCGCCCCCGCCGAGCCCGCGCGCATGTAGAGGTCGTAGTCGTCGTGGACGTTCGTCCACCACTTCTCCGAGTTCGCCCGCGTGCCGTCCTGTTCGTAGATGTAGGGCATGTTCTGCTGGCGGAACGCGCCGTTGTGGAACCAGTCGTCGCCCATCCAGCCGTCGACCATGGGGTTCATCGGGATGGCCGCCTTGAGCGCCGGGTGCGGATGCACGAGGCTCATCAGGGGCTCGAAGCCGTCGTAGCTGATGCCCAGCGTCACCACGCGCCCGTTGCCTTCGGGCACGTGCTTCACCAGCCAGTCGATGGTGTCGTAGCTGTCGGTCGCGTCGTCGACCTTGGCGGGGTTGTAGGGCGTGCCCGCCAGCGGCGGGTTCATGATGTAGTCGCCCTCCGAGCCGTACTTGCCGCGCACGTCCTGCACCACGCGGATGTAGCCGCCTTGCACCACCACGTCGGGCGCGTTGTCGTAGCCGTCGAGCACGGGGCCCAGGTGCGCGCTCTGGGCGTGCTCGGTGGTCTCGTTGGCGCTGTAGGGCGTGCGGGTCAGCAGCATGCCGCGCCGGCCGCCGCCGGGAGCTTCGGCGCTGCGGGGCACGAGCACCACGGTGTGGAGCTTCACCCCGTCGCGCATGGGGATCATCACCTCGCGCCGCTCATAGTCGAACGACGACACCACGGGCTTCAGCGTGTGCGGGCTCTCGCCGCCGCCCGGGGCGTGGTCGCTGTCCGCGTCAGCGGCGTCCTTGGCGGCCTGCGCCTTGGAGCCCTGCCCCCGCGCCCCGGGCTCCTGCGGCGAGCTCTGCGCCTGCGCCGCGAGCGGGAGGGCGGCGACCAATGCGGCGGCCAGGGCGAGGCGGTGTGGACGCAAGGGCGTGGGCTCCGGGCGAACGAGGACGCGCCAGCTAGCGCCAGCCGCACGCCGTCCGCAACGGGCCTCCTCCGCACCGGCTGCGGGTCAGGCGCCCGGCGCGGAGGGGGCGGGCGCGGGGGCCTTGGGCGGCAGCCAGGGGGTGCGCGCCATGGCCTCGCGCTCGACGGGGCACTGGCGGGCGGCCGGGGCGGCGGACCCGGGCGCTGAGCGCAGCCGCGCGAGTTCGACCCGGGCGGCCTCCACGTCGGCGCGGAATTGCCCGTCGCTGTGGAGGGCGGCGACCAGCATGGAGGCGGTGGTGCGCCCCTCCTCCACGTCGCTCACCGTGTGCACCCCGCAGACCACCCGGCTCTCGCCGAAGGCGCGGGCGCGCGACAGGACGTCGGTGGCGCGGTCGGGGGCGATCTCGGCCAGGACGAGGCCTACGCTCCAGCCGAGCGTGGTATGGCCGCTGGGATAGCCGAAGCTCTTGGCGACGTCGGCGCGCTCGCCTTCTGTGCAGATCGGGCCGCCGTAGGTGACGAAGGGGCGCGGGTGGCGGAAGCTGTTCTTCGCCCCGTTGGTGATCCGCCCGGCGTCCGTGCGCAGGCGCGTCAAGAGGTGCAGGAGGGCGGGCGCGCGCTCGGGCGTGATGTCGACCCCCAGCACGCAGTCGAAGTCGGCGGCGACCGCGGCCGAGCTCTCCTGCGCGTCGCGGGCCGCCAGCGCCCATCGCGGACTGTCCTTGAGCGCGCGGGTGGCGAGGTACGCCTGGTGGTCCAGTTCGTCGGCGGGCGTGCCGCGCGCGGGCGGCGGCGGCAGGGCGGCGAAGGCGTCGGGGGTGGTCGCCGCCGTCAGATAACCGGGCAGCCGCTTGGGGGCCTGCTCCAGCGCCTGGGCGCCGCCGGCGCGCGCGGCGGGGAAGCGATCGGGCTGGCCCGCGGGGGGCGGCGGCTTGGCGGGAGAGGCCCGCACCGCGGCCGCGGAGGGCGACTGGGGCTGGGCGTTGGCGCTGGCGCCCACGGCGATCGCGGCGAACAGGGCGGCGGCGGATCGCATGGCGGGGCTCCGGGCGGGCGTCGATCCCCGATTAGCGCAACCGTGCGACGGCTGCGATCACCCCTGACGCGCGCCCTCCGCCGGGTCGCCGCCGGCGCCCAGGTGGCTGTTGTCGGGATCGACGACGGGCGGGGCGCCGTCGGCGGGGCCGCGCGCCCCCTCGGCGGGGTCCTTGGCCCCGGGGGCCAACTCGTCGGGGCCCGGCTCGTCGGAAGCGGGGGCGTCGGGGTCGGGGGTGTCGGTCATGGCGGGGGAGCCAACGCGCGAGCGCCCTCACCCGTTCGCTCGCCCAGCTCAGGCGAGCGCGGCGGCCGGCTCCAGCTCCGGCACGGCGGGGCGCAGGCGCCCGCCCACGCGGATGGGCTCCACCCGCCGGGCGAGGCCCGTGCGGTCGTCGGTCTCGACGAAGACGCCGCACACGGTGGCGGGGCCGGTCGCCGGGGCGTAGCGCGCGCCGGGCAGGCGCGTGGTGAAGCGGCGCACCGGCTCGTCCTTGGTCATGCCGATCACGCTGTCGTAGTCGCAGCAGCCGCCCGCGTCGGTCTGGTAGGCGGTGCCGCCCGGCAGCACCTGGGCGTCGGCGGTGGGCACGTGGGTGTGGGTGCCGACCACGAGCGAGGCGCGCCCGTCGCAGAAGTGGCCCATGGCCATCTTCTCGCTGGTGGCCTCCGCGTGCACGTCGACGACGATCGCGTCCGCCGCCGCGCCCAGCGGGCACGCCTCCAGCTCGCGGTCGATCGCCGAGAACGGATCGTCCAGCGCGTCCATGTGCACACGGCCGTGGACGCTGGCGACCAGCACCCGCCGGCCGCCTGGGGCCTCGTAGAGCCAGGCGCCCTTGCCGGGCGGGCGGCTCAGCGGCGGGTAGTTGAGCGGCCGCAGGATGCGCGGCTCGCGGTCCAGGAGCGTCAGCGCCTCGCGCTGGTCCCAGGTGTGGTTGCCCATGGTGAGGCAGTCGGCGCCCGCCTCGAACAGGTCGTTGGCGATACGCTCGGTCACGCCGAAGCCCCCCGCGGCGTTCTCCGCGTTGACCACCACGAATTCGAGCGCGAGCCGCCGCCGCAGGCCGGGCAGGTGGGTGATGACGCCGTCGCGCCCGCTGGCGCCGATGACGTCCCCGAAGAAGGCGATCCGCATGGGCGTTATATAGGGGCGAAGCGGCGCAGGCCCGCCTCCGTCAGCACCGCATCGAGCCGCTGGTCGTGCGCCTCGGCGGGCAGGCGCTCCACCTCCTGCCCCACGTAGGCGAGGCCCAGCGCGACAACCGACCCCCGCGCGCGCAGGGCGGCCAGCGTGCGGTCGTAGTAGCCGCCCCCCTGCCCCAGCCGCGCGCCCACGCCGTCGAACGCCAGGAGCGGGACCACCACGAGGTCGGGGGTAAGCGCGGGCGCGTCCAGCCCCGGCGCAGGCACGCCCGCGGCGTCGCGCGGCAGGGGCGCGCCATCGACCGGTTGGCGGAAGACGAGCGGCGCGTCAGCCGCGACGGCGATGGGCAGCACGACCTGCGCCCCTAGCTGCCTCAGCATGACGGCCAGCGGCCCGGGATCGAGCTCGGAACCGTGCGGGTGGTAGGCGGCGGCGACCCGCGGACGCCAGGGCGAGATCTCGTTGAACCGTTGGGCGGCGAGGACGGCGGCGTCCGGCGTCTCCCGCGCGAGGCGGCGGCGCAGCGCCCGCATCTCCGATCGGAGCGCCGACTTGCCGGCCGCGCTCATCCCCGGCCGCGGGGGGGGAAAGGGTGGCGGCGCCGCGAAGAACCGTGGAGGCGTGTTCAATCCCCTCGGACCTGGATGACCAGGTGGGCGCCGTGCGGCCCGGACCACGGTCCGGGTCGGGAACAGCTCCCTAGTGAGGCGATTAAGGTCCCCGGGATGTGAAGCCTCCGACGTGAGCCGCAGCACGACCCGCCGGGGCTGAAGGTAGGCCCGCGGGGCCCGGGTCTCAAGCGGGGCGGCGGCGGTTGCGGCGGACGGCGCGCGGGGTAAGGTGATCGGCGATAACCCGCCCGGACCTGCACCGGCCGAGGCGGGGCGGGAGGCGGGACCATGGCGTTCGACGGCGATCTCGACGGCTTCCGCGGCGAGGCGCGCGCCTGGCTGGACGCCAACTGCCCGCCTTCCATGCGTACCCCCCTGCCCGAGGACGAGACGCCCTGGGCGGGCCGCCGCTTCCAGTGGAAGAACCCCGAGGCCAAGCTCTGGCTCGACAGCATGGCCGCGCGCGGCTGGACCGCGCCGACTTGGCCGCGGGAGTACGGCGGCGGCGGCCTCTCGCGCGAGGAGGCGGGCGTTCTGGCCGCCGAGCTGAAGCGGATCGCCGCGCGGCCGCCGCTCGTCTCCTTCGGCCTGTGGATGCTGGGGCCCGTGCTGCTGCAGTACGCGACCGAGGAGCAGAAGCGGCTGCACCTGCCGAAGATCGCGTCTGGCGAGATCCGCTGGTGCCAGGGCTACTCCGAGCCGGGTGCGGGGTCGGACCTCGCCTCCCTGCAGACGCGGGCGGAGGACGCGGGCGACCACTTCCTCGTCAACGGCCAGAAGGTGTGGACATCCTACGCCGACCAGGCGGATTGGATCTTCTGCCTGGTGCGCACCGCGCCCCCCAAGCACGAGGGCATCAGCTTCCTCCTGTTCGACATGGCCACGCCGGGGATCGAGGCGCGGCCGATCCTCCTGATCAGCGGCCACTCGCCCTTCTGCGAGACCTTCTTCACCGACGTGCGCGTGCCCAAGGCGGGGCTCGTGGGCCGGCTCGGCGGCGGGTGGGAGATCGCCAAGGCGCTCCTGCAGCACGAGCGGCAGAACATCTCCACCGACGGCTTCGGGGCGGGCCGCGGCGGCGACCTGCCGGCCGTCGCCAAGCGCTACGTCGGCGAGACGGCGCAGGGCGCGATCGCCGATGGCGACCTGCGCGCGCGCGTCGCCCGCCACGAGATGGAGATGGAGGCCTTCGCGCTGACCGCCCAGCGCGTGGCGGCCGAGGCCAAGGCGGGCGGCGGGATCGGCCCGGCCGCGTCCATCCTGAAGTACCTGGCCGCCACGCTGAACCAGGAGAAGCACGAGCTCCTCGTCGAGGCGCGGGGCTTCTCCGGCCTGGGCTGGACGGGCGAGGGCTACACGCCTGACGAGGTGCGCGACGCCCGGGGCTGGCTGCGCTCCAAGGGCAATTCGATCGAGGGCGGCACCTCCGAGATCAACCTCAACGTGGTGGCCAAGCGCGTGCTGGGCCTCCTGGACCACCAGTGAGCGGGCCCGCCGCCCCCGCGGCCCGCCCCGGCCGGCTCGACGCCTGGATCGCGCTAGGCTCGCCCGAAAGCTACGGCTTCAGCTGGCGGCTGCGCGCGGCGGCCGCAGACGCGGGCGTCTCGGTGCGCTGGCTGCCGGTGCTGGCGCAGGGAGCCGACGCCGACGCGCTCGACCGGGCCGAGCACGACGCGCGGCGCGAGGGCCGCGCCTTCCGCCGCCCGTCCGTCTTCCCGCGCGACGGCGCGCCGGGCGCGCGGGCGGTCCTGGCCTGCGCGGCGGAGGGGTTCGACGCGGGGGCGCTGGTGCGCGCCGTGCTCGACGCCAACTTCGTGCACGACCACGACATCGCCGACCCCGGGCGCCTGGGCGAAGTGATGACGGAGATCGACTACCCCGCCGCGCGCATCCTCGAGCGCGCCGCCCGCCCCGAGACCGAGGCCGAGCTCGAGCGCCTGGCGGGCGAGGCGCGCGCGCGCGGCTGGGCGGGCGCCCCCGTGCTGGTGGCCGGCGCGCGGGTGTTGCGCGGCCCCGAGCTTCACGACCTCCTCCCCGCCGTGCGCGAGTTCTGACCATGGCCGTTCTGAGCGAAGACCAGGCCATGCTGCGCGACGCCGCGCTGGAGTGGGGGCGCGACGAGGTCCCCGTCGCCGCCCTGCGCCGGCTGCGCGACGAGGGCGCCGGCCAGGGCTTCGATCCGGCCGCCTGGCGCGGCATGGCGGCCATGGGCTTTCCCGGCGTGCTGGCGCCGGAGGCGGCGGGCGGCGCGGGGCTCGACCTCGTCGCCATAGCGCTCGTGCTGGAGGCGCTGGGCCGCACGCTGGCCGCCTCGCCGCTCCTCTCCACCGGGCTGATCGGGGTGACGTCGCTGGCGCGCGGCGGGACCGAGGCCCAGCGGGCGCAGTGGCTGCCCCGCTTCGCCGCGGGCGAGGCGGTGTGCGCGCTGGCGCTGGAGGAAGGGTCACGCCACGACCCGCTCGCCACCGCCCTCCCCGCCCGCCGCGACGGCGAGGGCTTCGTGCTCGACGGGGCCAAGACCTTCGTGCTCGACGGGATGGAGGCCGACGTGCTGATCACGGTCGCCCGCACCGCCGGGACGCCGGGCGAGGCGCGCGGGATCACCCTCCTCCTCGTCCCCGCCGACGCGCCGGGCGTCGGTCGGTCGCGGCTGGAGCTGGTGGACAGCCGGGGCGCGGCGGCGGTCCGCTTCGACGGCGTGCGCGTCGGCGCGGACGCGGTGCTGGGCGAGGTCGACGGCGGGACCGACCTCCTCGACGGCGTGCTGGACCGGGCGCGCGCCGGCCTCGCCGCCGAGATGCTGGGCCAGGCGACGGCCGCCTTCGAAGAGACGCTCGATTACCTCAAGACGCGCACCCAGTTCGGCCAGCTGATCGGCGGCTTCCAGGCGCTGCAGCACCGCGCCGCCAAGATGTTCACCGCGCTGGAGCTGGCGCGCTCGGCGATGGAGCGGGCCTTACGCTCGCTGCAGGACGAACAGCCCGACGCCGCCGCCGCCGCCTCGCTCGCCAAGGCGCTGGCGGGCGACGCCCTGCACCTCGTCTCCAACGAGATGGTGCAGATGCACGGCGGGATCGGCATGACCGACGCCCACGACGCCGGCCTCTTCCTCAAGCGCGCCCGGGTGGCGGAGGCGGCCTACGGCGGCCAGGCCTTCCACCGCGACCGCTGGGCGCGGCTGCACGGCTTCTGACGGCTCAGTCGTCCTCGCCCCAGCGCCAGCGCACGGGACGCCCGTCGCCCTTGCGCTGGGCCACGGCGATCAGGGCGGCGAAGGCGATGGCGATGACGGCGTAGGCCGTCCAGACCGGCGCGTGCAACGCCGACGCGGCGGGCGCCGCGCCCACCATCACCAGCGCCGCCACGAGCGTCACGGAGAGGCCCGCGAGGTTCGCCGGCGACCATCCCAGGCCGTAGCGGCGCGCGCGGAACCAGGGTTCGGGCATGGCGGCCTCCTCGTGACGTCCGAGGCTGCGCTTCGCTATGCGCGGCGCCAAGCGTCAGCCGCCGGCGCGCTCCAGCGCCGCGACGCCCGGCAAGGTCTTGCCCTCCATCCACTCGAGGAAGGCGCCGCCCGCGGTGGAGACGAAGGTGAACTCGCCCGCCACCCCCGCGTGGTTGAGCGCGGCCACGGTGTCGCCGCCGCCCGCCACCGCGACCAGCTTGCCCGCGCGGCAGCGCTCGGCGGCGTGGCGCGCCGCGGCGGTGGTCGCCGCGTCGAACGGCGGGACCTCGAAGACGCCGAGCGGCCCATTCCAGACCAGCGTCGCGCTGGCGTCCATGGCCGAGCGCAGCCGCTGCACGCTCTGGGGGCCGGCGTCGAAGATCTTCTCGCCCTCGCCCACCGCGTCGAGCCCGCGCACGGTCGCGCCCGCGCCTTCCTGCAGGGCGGTCGCGCACACCACGTCCATGGGCAGGAGGAGCACGCATCCCGCCGCCTCCGCCGCCTCCATGATCGAGCGCGCGGTGGGCAGGAGGTCGGGCTCGTACAGGCTGTCGCCCACCTCGCGGCCCTGGGCGGCGAGGAAGGTGTTGGCCATGCCGCCGCCGATCGCCAGCTGGTCGAGCCGGCCGACGAGGTTCTGCAGAAGGTCGATCTTGGACGAGACCTTGGAGCCGCCGACGACGCCCAGGACCGGCCGAGTGGGCGATCCCAACGCGCGGTCGAGCGCCTCCAGCTCCTGCGTCATGGCGAGGCCGGCGTAGCTCGGCAGGAGGTGGGTGATCGCCTCGACCGAGGCGTGGGCGCGGTGCGCTGCGGAGAAGGCGTCGTCGACGTAGAGGTCGCCCAGCGTAGCCAGCTCGGCGGCGAAGGCGGGGTCGTTCGCCTCCTCGCCCGCGTGGAAGCGCAGGTTCTCCAAGAGCGCCACGCCGCCGGGCTCCAGCGCGTCGACCGCCGCCTTCGCCGTCGCGCCGACGCAGTCGTCAGCGAAGGCGACCGGCTGCTCGAGGAGGGCGGACAGGGGCTCCACCACCACCCGCAGGCTCATGTCGTCGCGGCGCTGGCCCTTGGGCCGGCCGAAGTGCGCGACGAGCACCACCCGCGCGCCCCGCTCCGACAGGAAGCGGATCGTCGGCAGGGCCGCGCGCAGCCGCGTGTCGTCCGACACCCGGCCGTTCTCCACCGGCGTGTTGAAGTCCACGCGCACGAGCGCGCGCCTTCCTGCGAGGTCGCCGGCCTGGTCGAGGGTGCGAAAGGGCATGCCTACAGGAACTTCGCCATGGCGAGCGCGGTGTCGGCCATGCGGGTCGAGAAGCCCCACTCGTTGTCGTACCAGCTCAGCACGCGCGCCATGCGGCCGCCCACCACCTGCGTTTGCGGCAGCGCGAAGGTGGAGGAATTGGCGATGTGGTTGAAGTCGGTGGAGACCAGCGGCTCGTCCGTGAAGCCCAGGACGCCCTTCATCGGTCCGTCGGCCGCGGCGCGCACCGCGGCGTTGATCTCCTCGGCCGTGACCTCGCGCCCCGCCTGGACCACGAGGTCGACCACGCTGACGTTGGCGGTGGGCACGCGCACCGACGAGCCGTCCAGCTTGCCCTTGAGCTCGGGCAGCACGAGCCCAAGCGCCTTGGCCGCGCCCGTGGAGGTCGGGATCATCGACTGGCCTGCCCCCCGCGCGCGGTAGAGGTCCTTGTGCATCTGGTCGAGCGAGGGCTGGTCGTTGGTGTAGGAGTGGATGGTGGTCATGTACCCGCGCTCGATGCCGAAGAGGTCGTTCAAGACCTTGGCCACCGGCGCCAGCGCGTTGGTGGTGCACGAGCCGTTGGAGACCACGAGGTCGTCCGCCGTGAGCGTCTCGTCGTTCACCTTGTAGACGATCGTCTTGTCGGCCCCGTCGGCCGGCGCGCTGACCAGCACGCGCTTGGCCCCGGCGTCGAGATGCGCGGCCGCCTTGTCGCGCGCGGTGAAGATGCCCGTGCACTCGAAGGCGATGTCGACGCCCAGCTCGCGGTGCGGCAGCTCGGCGGGATTGCGGATGGCGGTCGCGCGGATGCGGCCCAGCCCCACGTCCAGCCAGTCGTCGCCCGCGGTCACCGTGGCGGGGAAGCGGCCGTGGGTCGAGTCGTAGCGCAGGAGGTGGGCGTTCGTCGCGACAGGCCCCAGGTCGTTGATCGCCACCACCTCGATGTCGCGCCGGGCGTGCTCGACGATGGAGCGCAGCACGAGGCGCCCGATGCGGCCGAAGCCGTTGATGGCGACGCGGACGGCCATGGCGGGGCGAACTCCTGTGCGGCGAGGGCGCGCGGGGTGTCGCGGGCGCCCCGGCCGGAGTCAAGCTCCGCTCAGCGGGCGGGCGCGCGCGTCTCCACCCGTTCGATCCGGCGCACGAGCCCCGGCGAGGCGGGGAACTGGCGCGCGTCCTCATCCAGCGCGGCCTGCGCCCAGGCGCGCGCCAGAGGGACGAACCGTCCCGGGTCGCGCGTGACCACCGACAGCGTGTAGTCGTCGGCGCACGTCTTGGCGCAGCGGAAGTGCAGAACCGCGACGGCCTGGATGCGGCCTGCGGACGTCAAGAAGGCCGCGCCCTTCTCCGGGCAGCTGTGGGCGCGGCAGGCCGAGAGCCGCACGAGATCGGCGCCGACGCTCGCCGGCGCGTCCGGCGGGCCGTGCAGCACCTCGACCAGCTGGTCGCCGACGCGCCCGCCGGCGTAGAGCCAATCCGCCTTCGCCGAACCGCCGTACAGCTTCAGCGCCCGCGCGAACCCCGGCTGCACGATCAGGGCGTTGATGCTGGCGCAGGCGGCGGGTCGGTAGGGCGTGCAGGCGGGCGCGGCGACGGGGGGCGGCGGAGCGGGAAGGGGGGCGGGCACGCTCGGCTCTCCGTTCGCCCGCGTATCGCTGGGGGCCGGCGGGAGCTATACCCGACCACCGCCGGAGCCCGCATGCCCGATCCCGCCGACAGCCTGGACGCCGCCGCGCGCCGCCTCGACGAGGCGCTGGCGCGGCTTGAGGGCCGGGTGCTCGCGCGGCTGAAGCGCGAGGGCGCCGCGCCCTCTTCCGCAGACCGGGGCGCTGCAGGGGCCGAGGCCGCGCGGGTCGCCGTCGAGCTCGACGCGGCGCGTCAGCGCGAGCGCGAGCTGGAGGCGGTCGCCGCCGCGGCCAGCGCCGCGCTCGGCCGCGCCGCCGACGAGGTGCGCGCCGCCCTCCAGGCGGAGGCCTGACGCCGGTGGCCGCCCTGACCGTCGAGGTGAACGGCCGCGCCTACCCCGTGGGCTGCGAGGACGGACAGGAGGCGCACGTGCAGGCGCTGGCCCGCCAGCTCGACGCCCAGGTCCGCGAGGTGGCGCGCACGGTGGGCCAGGTCGGCGAGGCGCGGCTCGTGCTCATGGCCGCCCTCCTCACCGCCGACGAGCTCAGCGACGCCCGTGCGCGCCTGGCCCAGGCGCAGGCCGAGCTGGCCCGGGTGCAGAGCGCCCACGCGCTCGCCGAGTCGCGCGCCGCCCAGGCGCTCGCCGCCGCCGCCCGGCGCGTCGACGGCCTCCTGGCCGGCTGAGCGGGCGCGTGGGCGTGCGCTATCCCGTCGCCCCCACCGCGGAGGCCGCGCTCCACGCGCCGGAGGGCGAGGCGGAGCGGGAGAGCGAGGCGCGCGCGCTCGCCGGCGGTCCGGTGACGTTCGCCACCACCCTGGTCGGCCCCGCCTTCGCCAGCGCCGAGGCGGCGCTGCAGGCCGTGGGCGGCCGCGCGCCGGCTCTGGCGGGGGCGCTGCCGCCCTGGTGCGCGCTGCAGCCCGTGGCGGCGGACGGTGCGCGCGGCCGCCCACCGACGGAACCCGTGTTCCGCGACGGCGTGCGCTGGCCTGTCGCCGACCCGCGCGCCGCCCCGGCCCAGTGGCGCCTCGCCGTCACCTGGTGGCGTTCCGCCCCGCCCGAGGAGGGTGAGCCGCTCGGCCCCGCCCGCACCCTGCGCCGCCGCACCGACGGCGAGGCGCTCTCCCCCGCGGCGCTCCGCCGCCTCATGGACCAGCCGCTGCGCCCCGCCCGCGTCCAGCGCGCGCTGGACATGGGCCTGTTCGAGGCGCCCCGCCCCGAAGCGCCGGGCGAGCTCATGCCCGACGAGTAGGCGGGCTCAGCTGCGCGCGGGAGCCTCCTCGAATACGCGGCGCGGACCCAGCGCCTCGTAGAGGTCGGTGCGGCGGTCGCGGAAGAAGCCCCAAGCGGCGCGGTGGGTGCCGAGGAAGTCGAGGTCGAAGGTCGCGGTCGCCACCCCCTCCTCCGTGCGGCCCATGTCGGCCGTGAGGTCGCCCCGGTGGTCGGTGATGAAGGACGAGCCGTAGAAGGTCTGCCCTCCGCCCGCCCCCGGCTCGTGGCCCACGCGGTTGGAAGCGGCCACCGGGATCACGTTGGAGACCGCGTGCCCCTGCATGGCGCGCCGCCACGGATCGCGCGTGTCGAGCGAGCTGTCGTGCGGCTCCGAGCCTATGGCGGTGGGGTAGAGGAGGACCTCGGCCCCTTGCGCCGCCATGGCGCGCGCGGCCTCGGGGAACCACTGGTCCCAGCAGATGCCCACGCCAATGCGGCCATGGCGCGTGTCCCACACGCGGAAGCCCGTATCGCCGGGGCGGAAATAGTACTTCTCCTGATAGCCCGGCCCGTCAGGGATGTGGCTTTTCCTGTAGACGCCGAGGAGCGAGCCGTCGGCGTCGGCCATGACCAGGCTGTTGTAGTAGTGCGGGCCCTCGCGCTCGTAGATCGAGATGGGGATCACCACCCCCAGCTCTTGCGCGAGCGGCGCCAGCGCTGTGACGCACGGGTGTTCGCGCCACGGATGGGCGGTGGCGAACCAGCGCTCCTCCTGGGTCACGCAGAAGTACGGACCCTGGAACAGCTCGGACGGCAGGATCACCTGCGCGCCCGCGGCCGCCGACTCGCGCACGAACTCCGCCGTCCGGGCGATGTTGGCGGCCATGTCCTCGCCGTAGGCGGTCTGGATCACGCCGAGGGTCAGTTTGCGCATGACGGACCTCGTGAGTCGTGAACGGGCTTAGGCTTGGCGCGGGCTTCGCCGCTTCGCCTGCAGCGATCGGCTGAGCGCGGTGAGCATGCGGTCGAGGTCGGCCACACCGCCAAAGCAGAGGTCGACGTCGTCTTCGGCCAGGTAGCCCAGACGCCGCGCGAGGATGAGCAGCGTCTCGGCCTCGGCGAGGGAGCCGCGCGCCACGCCGATGAACTGCAGGAACTCGCCCGTGGAGCGTCGCCCCGCGCCCTCGGCTAGGCTGGCCGGCGCCGACACGGCCGCACGGCGCAGTTCAGCCGTCAGCCCGGAGCGCTCCTCGTCGGGCCACGACCGCGTCACGCGATAGACGTGCTCGGCCCACTCGAGCCCGCGGCGCCAGGCGTCCAGGTCCCGGTGCGAGCGCACCTCGTCGGCCTCGCCGCTCACGACACACCACTCATGACGTCACGCCCCATCACGCCGGCTCCTGCTGGGTGATGCAGTGGAAGGATCCGCCGCCGGTGAGGAGCGCGCGCGAGGGCAGGCCGATCGCCTCGCGCTCGGGGAAGAGCGACTGCAGGGCCTCCAGCGCGAGCACGCTCGCCCTGTCCTCATAGGTCGGCATGATCACCGCGCCGTCGGCGATGATGAAGTTCATGTGGCTGGCGGGGACGACATCGCCCGCCACGTCGGTGATCCGCCCCGGCGAGGGAATGCGCACCACCTGCAAGGGCGCGCCGCGGGCGTCGCGCAAGCCGGCCAGCCGCCGCGCCGCGTCGTCGAACACGGGCGCGTTGGGGTCGTCGCGGCCCCAGGCGACGGGGCAGGCGGCGACGCCGGGCGCCACGAAGCGCGCCAGGTTGTCGACGTGGCCGTCGGTGTGGTCGTTGCGCAGCCCCTCGCCCAGCCACAGCACCGTGCGCGCGCCGAGCGCGTCGGCCAGCGCGCGCTCGGCGTCCGTCCGCGTCCAGCCCGGGTTGCGGTTGCGGTTCAGGAGGCACTGCTCGGTGGTGAGCACGGTGCCGAAGCCATCGTGGTCGATCGCGCCCCCCTCCAGCACGAAGGCGTGGTCGGTGCGGGGCGCGCCCGCGGCGGCGGCGATCTGTTCGGAGACGCCCTCGTCGCCCTCCAGCACGTACTTGCCGCCCCAGCCGTTGAAGCGGAAGGCGGCGGCGCGATAGCTCTCGCCGCAGCGGTGGAAGATGGGGCCGGTGTCGCGCACCCAGATGTCGCCGAACTCGGCGCGCACCACTTCGACGCCCGCGACGCCCTCCAGCCGGTCACGGGCCGCCGCCTCCGCCGCGTCGCCCGACACGAGGAGGCGCACGCGCTCGCGGCCGGGGCCGGCCAGCGCGCGGGCGAGGCTTGCGCACTCGTCCTGGGCGGGGGCGAGGTTCTCCTCCCAGAGCTCGGCGTGGCTGGGGAAGCCCAGCCACATCGTCTGGTGGGGCGCCCACTCGGCGGGCACGATCGGCAAGGCGGTGGGCACGAGGCGCGAGGCTCCTCCGGCGGCGGCCCTAGGTGGCCCGTGCGAGGCGCCCGCGCAACCGCGCGCCTGAGGACGCGACAGAGGCGGCCCCGGCCGGGACCGCCCCTCCCCGTCGCGCGGGACGTCGGATCAGAACTTGTAGCGGAAGCCGACCTTCAGCGCCCAGAGCGAGGTGGGCGTGCCGTTGTTGCTGAAGCTGACCGAGGGGGCCTTCCGGGTGAAGGACTGGTACTGGTAGAAGTTGCCCTTGCCGGCGGCGCAGGCCTGCGTCTGACAGTTCAGCGCCACCACGTCGGAAGCGAAGTACGGGAAGCTGTACTGCTCCAGCACGCCGTAATTGCTGTTGATGAGGTTGCCCAGATTGAAGATGTCGAAGTACAGCTCGGCCTTCGCCGCGTGAGTAGGGAAGAAGACCGGGATTTCCTGCGCCAGCTCCAGGTCAGCGTCGACGAAGCTGCGCGAGGCAAAGGCGTTCCGCGGCGAGATCGAGCCGTTGTAGTTGATCAGCCCGGTGTCCTTGAGGAACTGATTGAAGGCCGCCACGCTGAACCCGGGGCCGTACTTGACGATCGGGTCGCTCGTCGCCGTGACATTTCCGGTCGAGTCGGCCTTGGGCACGTAGAGCAGTTCGTTGTCGCGGTTGGCCACGGCGCCGGAGAGGCCGAAGGCCGGGTCGTTCGGCGTGCTCGAGGTCGACGGCGAGTCGTAGGTGTAGCTGAACGGCAAGCCCGAACGCTTCGTGCCGAACAGGCGGATGGAGGTCCGGTTGTCGCCGAAGATCCGCCGCGAGAAGTTGACGTTCAACTTGTACTGGTCGCGGATATTATAGTTGGAGATGGCGACCGTCGGGTTGTTCGGGTCGGAGAAGGCGTTCTGCGAGTAGTTGGACAGGGCCACCGAGCTGGTGCCCGGGTTGACCTCCTCGAAGTGCTCGTGAGTGTAGGTGAAGTCGACGCTCAGGCCCCAGTCGAAGGACTTGGTCAATCCCACGGCGTAGGTGTTGCCGAAGCCCTTGTCGGTCGAGTCGAGCACGAGGTCGTAGGCGTTCAGGCGCTGCAGGCGCCCGCTGGCCGGGTCGGCCTGGAAACGCGACAGGTCGAACACGGGGCGCCCGTCAGGCGCGGCGGTCGTGGCGCCCTTGGTGTCCAGGAGATCGCGCCAGTACGGGGCCTTGTTGGTGTGCTGGTACATGTAGTCGCCGTGCACGGTCCAGCCGTCGAAGGCGTTGTGCGCGATGTACTCGCCGGCGAAGCCGGTGTAGCCGCGGGTGAAGGCCAGCTCGGTGAGGTTGAAGGTCTTGGCGAGGCCGGCGGTGAACTTCCACACCGAGGGGGGCTCGAAGTTCGGGCTGAGCGCATTGGTGATGCCGGTGCCGGCGTTGGCGCTGGCGCTGTTGCCGGCCAGCGCGGTCGGGTTGACCTGGAAGCCGTTGACGTTGCGCAGCGCCGGGTTGCAGGTCGCCGCCCCCGGCGTGGTGCAGCTTGTGCTGAACTGGCCGAGCAGGTTGCCCGAGTTGACGTAGTTGTCCTCGATCCAGACGTTGGGGTTGCCGCCGGAGAACAGGCCCGCACCGAGATAGGCGGTGAAGCTCGGGTCCGGATGGAAGTTCAGCCCGATCCGCGGCATGACCACGTTCAGGCCGTCCAGCGTCGACTGATTCGAGATGCCGTACTGGCTGGCGAAGTAGGCGTTGTTGCGGGGCGCGTCGCCCTGCTCGTAGAGTTCCGCGCGCACGCCCGCCTTCAGCGTGAGATAGGGCCGCAGGCGCCATTCGTCCTGCAGGTAGAAGGTGTCGATCACGTCGCTGACCGGCACGGCCGCGGTATTCTTGTTGTTGTCGAACGCGTTGGCGTAGGTCAGCGAGGCGGCGTTGCCATTCTGCAGGTCGGCGATCGAGTTGAAGAGGTAGTTGCCGTTGGCGTTCTGCACGAAGAGGTCGACGAAGTCGGCTTGCTCGCGCTCGTAGCCGGCCAGGATGGTGTGCTGGCCGAGCGTGTAGGTGCCGCGGATGCGGGCCACCTGGTCCAGGGTGGTGAGGCTGTTGGCCTGGCGCGAGATATTCGGCCCGAGGAAGATGTTGCCGCCGCCCGCCGTCTTCACCTGGAAGTAGGCGAAGTCAGACCCGGCCAGGTTGTCACTGAGCGCGGAGACGTCGCGCCGCGCATAGCTCAGTTCCGTGTGGAAGTTGGGCGTCCAGTCCGAATACAGGATGCCGGTGTAGGTGCGCACCGATTGCGTGTAGTTGTACCAGTCGGACAGCAGCGACAGGTTGCGGCTGGTGGTGCTGTCGTCGTTGGAGCTGGCGGTCAGGCCCACCTCGTCCTGAACGCTAAACACCAGGCGGTGCTGGCGGTTGATCTGCCAAGTCAGCTTGCCGAACCATTTCTCGTCCGTCACCGGCAGGATGCCCGAGCTGGCGTAGCTCAGCGGATCGTAGCCGTATCGGCCCTTCACCGCGCTGATGATGTTGTTGACGTCGGCGGTGGTCACCCCAGCCACCGGGGTGGTCACCCCGCTGTCTGCGGGGCCGTAGGTGTTGTTGTTCTGGCTGTCGTACTTTTCGTAGTTGACGACGAAGAAGATATGATCCTTCCAGATCGGCCCGCTCAGGTTGAAGCCGTAGTTCTTCTCCTTGAAGTCGACGATCGCCTGCTTGTCGCGCACGCGCTCACCCGACCCCAAGTTGTCGGAATCGTACTCGTAGAAGCCGCCGCCGTGGAACTCGTTGCTTCCCGACTTTGTGGCGACGTTGAGGATGCCGCCGGTGAACGAGCCGTACTGCACGTCCATCGGCGCGACTTCGACGTTGAAGCTCTGCACGATGTCGATAGAGAAGGGCGACCGCTGGCCGGGATAGCCGTTGCCGTTGAGGCCGAAGTCGTCCGACACCTTGGCGCCGTCGACGTAGACGGTGTTGGAGCGGTTGTTGTTGCCGGCGATGATGAGCGCGTTGGAGTTGGTGGGATCGATCGTGACGAACGGGTTGAGCCGCGCGATGTCCTTCAGGTCGCGGTTCAAGGAGGGCAGCGTCTGGATGTCGCCAGCGCTGAAGGTCGAGCGTGGCCCGGTCTGCAGGGTGTTGAGGCTCGTGTTGAGGCGCGAGGCGCGCACCACGACCGCCGGCCCGGCGTTGTCGCCGAGCGTCAGCGCCGCCTGGAAGGGCGAGCCGAGCGGGATCTGGATGTTGTCGATCGTCTGGTCGGTGTGGCCCGCGTCCGTCGCGGTGATGGCGTAGGGGCCGCCCGGCTGCAGGCCGCGCAGGCTGAAGCCGCCCTGCGCGTCGGTGGTCAGGGTCTGGGTGGTGTTGGTGGGCTGGTAGACGACGGTGACCTGGGCCCCGGCGAGCGGCTTGCCCGCGCCGTCCGTCACGGTGCCGTTGACGCCGCCCGTGGTCTCCTGCGCGTGGGCCGCCGCGGCCAGCGCCGCCGCCAACACGCCCGACGCTGCGCCGGCGGCCAGCCGCTTCATCATACGCATACCCACATCCCCTTTGTCGCCCGGGCGCGTTGTCGGCGCGCTCCACGCGGTCGGGGCGGCGATAAGGCGGGAATCGCAACGCGCGGTGACGGGGCTGTGAAGGTTCGATGACACCGGGGCGGGGCGAAGGCGGTCGTGTCGCTCCGGACACAGCTCTCCGCGCGCGCCGTCTTGCGGGCGCGCAAGCCCCCGGCTACCGGCGCGCGTGCCCCGCCCGCTCCCGCCGCCCGCCGCCGCCCCCGCGGCCGACCGCGCGCCCTGGCGCTGGATCTGGCTGGGCGTGGCGGGGCTCACCGCCGTGCGGGTCCTGTGCCTGTGCCTAAGCCCGCTCGAGCTCTATCCGGACGAGGCGCAGTACTGGGCGTGGTCGCGCCACCTCGACTGGGGTTATTTCTCCAAGCCGCCCATGATCGCCTGGCTGATCGCGGCGACGACGGCCCTCTTCGGCGAGGGCGAGGCGGCGGTGCGGCTGTCGGCGCCGCTGCTCCACGGCGCGGCGGCGCTGGCCGTGGCGGCGGCGGCGGCGCGGCTCTACGGCGGGCGGACGACCCCGTGGGCGGCGGCGATCTACGCGCTGATGCCCGGCGTTCTCCTGTCCTGCACGGTGATCGCCACCGACGCGCCGCTCCTCTGCGCGCTGGCCTTCGCGCTGTGGGCCTACGCCGCGCTGTGGACGCGGCCGTCGCGCGGCGTGGCGCTGGCCTTGGGTTCAGCGGTCGGAGCGGCGTGCCTCGCCAAATATGCGGGGCTCTACCTCGTGGTCGGCGCGGCGCTGCACGCGGCAGTTGACGCGCGGGCGCGGCGCATGTGGAGCGGCGGCCGGGCGGCGCTCGCGGTGGCCGCGCTCTTGGCGTGCCTCGCGCCCAACCTCCTGTGGAACGCGGGCCACCACTTCCAGACGCTGGCCCACACCGCCGCCGACGCCGACTGGCGCACGCCCGCCGAGCAGGCGCGGCGGCGCGCGGGCGGCTTCGACCCGCGGGGGCCGGCGGGGTTCCTGTTCGGACAGTTCGGCGTGTTCGGGCCCGTGCCGCTCGCGGCCCTGATCGCGGGCGGCGGTTGGCTCATCGTGCGGCGCCGGGCCCCCTCCGGGCCCGACCGCCTCCTCCTGTGCTTGATTGCGCCGCCGCTCGCCGTCGTGTTCGCCGAGGCGGTGGTGGCGCGCGCCAACGCCAACTGGGCCGCGGCGGCGTATGTGCCGGGGGCGGTGCTCGCGGCGGCGTGGCTGGGCCGCAGCCGCGGCGCCCGGCGCTGGCGCGCGGCCGGGCTGGCGCTCCAGGCGGCGCTGGCCGTCGTCGTGGCGGCGGGCGTGATCGACCCCGCCCTGGCCGACGCGGCGGGGCTCGGCGGCGCGCTCAAGCGGGCGCGGGGCTGGCGCGAGACGGCCGCGCGGGTGGACGGCTATGTGCGCGGGCTGCAGCGTGCAGGGCCGGTCTCGGCGGTGGCGGTGGACGACCGCTTCCTGTTCAACGCGCTGACCTACTACGGCCGCGGGGGGCTGGGCGCGCCCGCCAGGCCGCTCCGGATGTGGGTGCACGAGGCCCGGCCCATGAACCAGGCGGAGGCGGAGCACCCGCTCACCCCCGCCGAGGGGGCGCGCGTCGCCTTCGTCAGCGAGCCCTTCACCGCCGAGGCGCAGGCCGACTTCGCGCGCATGGGCGCTGTCCGCGTGGAGACCTTGCCGCTGGCGCACGGCCACGCGCGCCGGATCGCTCTGTTCGAGGGCTGGGGCTTTCGGCCCCGGCCGCGCCCGCCCGCCTCGCGCTGAGCGCCCAACGACAGAGCCCGGCCGCGGGGTGCGCGACCGGGCTCTGGAGAGGGTGTGCGGTCCCGGCCGGGGTTAGTCCCGGCCGGGGTCGCGGGTCGTGGTTACTGGAAGTTGATGTCGATGGTGGCGCGACGGTTCAGGGGCTCCTTGACCCCGTCGCCGGTGGCGACCGCCGGATCGGCCTCGCCCTTCCAGTCGACGGCGAGCGCCTGCTGGTTGACGCCGAGGCCCACCAGCGCATCGGCGACGGTGCGGGCGCGCCGCTCCGACAGGCGCACGTTGTAGGCGGCCGAGCCCGAGGTGTCGGTGTGGCCGACGACCACGATGCGCGTGGCGTTGCCCTGCGACGCGTACTGGGCCGCGGCCTGGACGACCGACTGGGCGTCGGTGGTGAGGATCGACTGGTCGAACGGGAAGTAGACCACGAACTGACGCGCTTCGGGGGCGGCCGGCGCGGGCGGGGGCGCAGCCTCGGGCGGAGGCGGCGGGGGAGGCGGCGGCGGGGGCGGAGGCGGGCCGGGAGGCGGCGGAGCCGTATGGCCGCCGAACAGGAAGCGCACGCCGAGCGTCACCGAGGCGTCCTTGTAGTCGCCCTTGAAGGTGCCGATGTCGTACACCGGCGCGCCCACCGCGTTGTCGACCGCCGAGGTGATCTGCGGCGCGCGCACACGGTCCGCCTCGAAGTAGCGGCCGGTCAGGTCGAGCGCGATATTGGGGCGCACGTTCCAGGTGACGCCCGCGATGCCCTGGTAGGCGAAGGCCGACTTGTCGTCGTCGAAGCTGGAGTTCTCGACGCCCGCGTAGCCGCCGGGAATGCCCTGCAGCTGGCCGAAGGTCTTGGTGTGCACAAAGGCGCCGCCGACGCCCGCGCCGATGAACGGACGCACGGGGAAGCGGCTGATCGGGGCGAAGTTCTGGAAGTCGTACAGGACGTTGAACATCACGGAGCTGACGTTCAGGCTGCCGTTGAGCTTGCCGCAGCCGAAGTTGGCCGCCTGGCCGCCGCCGGGGGGACACAGGCCGCGCGGCGCGGGATCGCCCGCCTGGCCGTGGACTGAGTCGAGGTCGCCGTTGCGGAACGCGTACTCGAACTCGAGCCGCAGGCCGGAGGGATGCTTGTAGCCGACGGTGCCGGCGGCCATCCAGTTGTCGCCGTTGTCGGTGCCGAAGTCCCACGTCGGGCGCTGGCCGGCGCTGTTGGTGCGCGTGCTCGAGCCCTTGAACGTCTCGGGGAAGTGGTAGCCGCCGCCCACGCCGACGTAGAACTGCCCGCCGTCGAAGAAGTTGGCCGGGTTGTACATCGACTGGGCCGACGCGGCTCCAGCCGCCAGCACGGCGGTCGCGGCCGCCCCCATGAACAAGCGCGTCTTCATTCGTCCGTATCTCCAATTCCCCAGGCCGCCCAAACGCCGCTGGCGCGAAGTCGGGCGTGCCCTGGATGCAACATCACCGCCTCATCGCGTTCGGAGGCGGAGGGAACCGCGACCGTTCGCCGAGTGCGACAATCTGCGCGCTGCTAAGCGCCTCGCCACTGTGGCAGGCAACCCCCTTTGTACGGTTAATTACCGAGTAGCGCCGCAAGCGAGGCTTGCGCGCCACACCTCCCGCGCGCCTCTCGCTTCCGATCTCGGCGGTCGCCCGCTACATGGACGCGATGACGGACACGCCGGACACCGGCTTCATCGTGGCCCCCATCCCCGGCACGGGGCCGCGCCCGGGCTGGCTCCAGCGCCTGTCTAAGGGGCTCCAGCGCTCGTCCGACCGGCTGTCGACCGAGGTGGTCGGCGCGCTCACCCAGCGCCGCCTCTCGCAGGACGACCTCGATGCGCTGGAGGAGATGCTGATCGAGGCCGACCTCGGCCCCGCCGCCGCCGCCAAGGTGGCCGAGGCCTTCGGTCGGGCGCGCGTCGGCAAGGAGGCGGACGAGCGCGAAGTGCGCGAGAGCCTGGCCGAGGCCATCGCCGCCCAGATCGTGCATCGCGAGGGGCGCTTCGCCCCGCTGGGCGGACCCAGGCCCTATGTCGTCATGTTCGTGGGGGTGAACGGCTCGGGCAAGACGACCACGCTCGGCAAGGTCGCCGCCGACCTCGGGCGGCGCGGCGCCAAGGTGCTGATCGCGGCGGGCGACACCTTCCGCGCGGCCGCCATCGAGCAGCTCGCCGTCTGGGCCGAGCGCGCGGGCGCGCCCGTCGAGGCGCGGGGCGCCGGGGCGGACGCGGCGGGCCTGGCCTACGACGCGGTGGTCCGCGCCCGGGCGGAGGGCTTCGACGTAGTGCTGATCGACACCGCCGGCCGTCTGCAGAACAAGGCCGGGCTGATGGACGAACTCGCCAAGATCCGCCGGGTGTTGAAGAAGCTTGACCCCGCCTACCCACACGAGACGCTCCTGGTGCTAGACGCCACCGTCGGCCGCAACGCGCTCTCCCAGGTGGAGGAGTTCGACCGCATCGCGCGCATCACCGGCCTCGTCATGACCAAGCTCGACGGCACGGCGCGCGGGGGCGTCTTGGTGCCGGTGGCCGCCGCCAGCGCCGCCCCCGTGAAGCTGATCGGCGTGGGCGAGGGGATCGACGACCTGCAGCCCTTCGATGCGCGCGCCTACGCCCGCTCGCTCGTGGGCCTGTCCACCACGCCCGAGCGGGACGCCGCATGACCGACCCCGCCCGCGCCCGCCCCGCCGACCCGCCCTGGGTGCGCGGGGTGATCGACTATCTGGGCCCGGCCGCCTTCATCGCGGGGTTCTTCCTGTCCGGCCGCAACCTGCAGGCGGCGACCTGGTGGCTGGTGGGCGGCTCGGCGGCGGCGATCGTCTTCAGCCTCGTCAGGACGCGGCGGGTGGCGCCCCTGCCGCTGATCTGGGGCGGTTCGGCGCTGGTGTTCGGCCTCTTGACGCTGGCCTTCCACGACACCCGCTTCGTCAAGATCAAGACCACCGTCATCGACGGCGTCCTGGGGCTGGCGCTCCTGGGAAGCCTGGCGCTTGGACGCACCGGCCCGCTGCGCGTGCTCCTGGGCGACGCGGTGAAGCTCTCCGAGCGAGGCTGGCGCGCGCTGACCTGGCGCTACGGCGTGTTCTTTCTCGTGATGGCGGGGCTGAACGAGGCGATCTGGCGCACCCAGTCGGACACGACCTGGGCGCTGTTCCGCATGCCGGGCCTCCTGATCCTGGCCGTGCTGTTCGCCCTGACCCAGCTCCCCATGATGATGCGCGAGGCGCGCGAGGCGGAGACCGCGGCAGACACCACCGCCGCCCTGGCCGAGCTGCAGGAGTAGGCGCGTCCCGCGTCGCCGCCGGTGAGCCCGCCCGTTCCCGACGCCAAGGCGCGCATCGAGGCCGAGGCGCGCTCGATCGGCTTCGACGTCTTGCGGGTGGCGGAGGTGGAGAGCCCGTGGGAGGCGGGCGCGCGCCTCCTCCAGTTCGTGGACGACGGACGCCACGGCGACATGGGCTGGATGGCCGACACCGCCGAGCGGCGGTCGCACCCGCGCGCGCTGTGGCCCGCGGCGCGCTCGGCGCTGGTCCTTGGGCTCAACTACGGCCCGGACCACGATCCGCGCACCGCCCTCCTCGACCGCAGCCGCGCGGCGATCAGCGTCTACGCCCAGGGCGACGACTACCATGAGGTGATCAAGGCGCGGCTGAAGCGGCTGGGGCGCTGGATGGCGGCGGAGTTCGGCTGCGAACTCAAGGTGTTCGTCGACACCGCGCCGCTCATGGAGAAGCCGTTGGCCGCGCGCGCGGGGCTTGGCTGGCAGGGCAAGCACACCAACCTCGTCTCGCGCGACTGGGGGTCGTGGCTGTTCCTTGGGGCGATCCTCACCGACATGGCGCTCCTGCCCGACGCGCCGGAGCGGGGCGGCTGCGGCTCGTGCACGGCCTGCCTCGACGCCTGCCCGACCGCCGCCTTCCCCGCGCCCTATCAGATCGACGCGCGGCGCTGCATCTCCTACCTGACGATCGAGCACCGCGGCCCCATCGCCGCCGAGTTCCGAACCGCGCTCGGCTCGCGCGTGTACGGCTGCGACGACTGCCTGGCCGCCTGCCCGTGGAACAAGTGGGCGCAGACCGCGCGTGAGAGCGCCTTCCACGCCCGCGACGCCCTGCGCGGCCCGGCGCTCGCTGAGCTGCTGGCGCTGGACGATGCGGCGTTCCGAGCGCTTTTCCGCAAGAGCCCGGTCAAGCGCATCGGCCGCGACCGCTTCCTGCGCAACGTGCTCTACGCGACCGGCAACTCGGGCGACGCGGCGCTCGCCCCCGCGGTGGAACGCCTCGCGGCGGGCGACGTCTCGCCGCTGGTGCGCGGGGCCGCCGTCTGGGCGCTGGGGCGGCTCCTCGCGCCCGAGGCCTACGCGCGCGCCGCCGCCCATGCGCTCGCGCAGGAGACCGACCGGGACGTGCGCGCCGAGTGGGCCGGAACGCCGCTCGATCCCGCCCCGTTCGACCGGCTCACCCCGACGGACACGGCAGGCGATGATCGAGTTCTACACATGGAAGACGCCGAACGGGCGCAAGATCTCCATCCTGCTTGAGGAGCTGGGGCTCCCCTACACCGTTCACCCGGTGAACCTCGGCGAGAACCAGCAGTTCGACCCGGCCTACCTGCAGATCAATCCCAACAACAAGATTCCCGCCGTGGTGATCGAGGACGGGGTGGACGGTCGGCGCGTGCTGTTCGAGACGGGCGCGATCCTGCTCGCGCTGGCCGAACGCGAGGGCAGGCTCCTCGCCGCCTCGGGCCCGCGGCGCGACGAGGCGCTGAGCTGGCTCCTGTGGACCTGCTCCAGCCTGGCGCCCATGCTGGGCCAATGGAACTACTTCGCGGTGCGCGCCTCCGAGCGCACGCCCGCGGCGGTGGATCGGTTCACCGAGGAGGCCGCGCGGCTTCTGCGCGTGCTGGAGGGACGGCTGGCCGAGGCGCCGTTCCTGGCCGTCGACTACGGGATCGCCGACATCAGCGCCTACCCCTGGACGGCGGCCATCCTGCCCGCCTTCCGCCAGCACGCGCCGGAGGACGCGCTGGGCCCCACGCCCGCCATCGACCGCTGGCTGGAGGAGATCGGCGCGCGCCCGGCGGTGAAGCGCGGGCTGGCTATCCCGTGATCGGTCAGCCCGTGGCGGGGGCGTCCTGCTTCAAGACGCCCAGGAGCTGCATGCGGAAGACAAGCACCGCGCCGCCGGGAATGTCCGACCCAGCCCCCGCGTCGCCGTAGCCCAGCGAGGGCGGCACGTAGAGGATCCACTCGTCGCCCGGCCGCATCAGGGGCAGCGCCTCCTGCCAGGCCTTGATCAGCCCGCCGATGGGAAACACCGCCGGCTCGCCGCGCTTGAACGACGAGTCGAACACCGAACCGTCCAGCAGCGTGCCCTCGTAATTGACCTTCACCTCGTCGGCGACGGTGGGGTGCGGGCCGGTGGCGGGGCCGGAATGCACGATCTTGTACTGCAGCCCGTCGGGCAGGCTGACCACGCCGGGAGCGAGCTGGTTCTCGGCCATGAAGGTGCGGTCGCGCTCGGTCGGCCCCCGCGCGGGCTGCTGGGCGCGGCAGGCGGCGGCGGGCAGGATCAGGAGGGCGGCGGAGAGCGCCAGGGAGAGCGGGCGGAGCCGGGACATGCGGGGCCTGGGCTGGAGGTGGAGGATCAGTAGACGTCGCGTGGAGGGTGGCCCTGGTCGCGCAGCGCGCCCCCGATGGCGTCGGTATGCAGCGCGTCACGGGTCTCGACCACGATGTCGAACTCGGCGCCCTTGGCGGGCACGTCGAGCGCCAGCCGGTTGTGGCGCACCTCGATGATGTTGCCGCCGGCGTCGCCGATGACGTGGCTGACGGTGGCCAGGAGCCCCGGCCGGTCGTCCCCCACGATACGGAAGGTGGCTATGCGCCGCTCGCGCACCAGCTCGCGGGTGAGGACGCCCGCGAGGAGCCGCGTGTCGATGTTGCCGCCGCAGAGGATCAGCCCGCAGCGGCGGCCGCGGAAGCGCTCGGGATAGGCCAGAAGCGCGGCGAGCGCCGCGGCGCCCGCGCCCTCCGCGACCGTCTTCTCCACGTTGGCGTAGAGGGCGACCGCCTGCTCGAGGAAGCGCTCCTCCACGAGCACCACGTCATCCAGCAGCGGGCGCACGCAGGCGTAGGTACGCTCGCCCACCGCCTTGACGGCTATGCCCTCGGCGATGGTGGCTCCGCCGATGCGGCCGTTCATGCCGCGCATGCGGGCGGTGAAGGAGGGGTACATGGCCGCCTCCACGCCCACCACCGAGATGTCGGGGTCGAGCGCCTTGGCGGCGGTCGCCACGCCCGAGATCAGCCCGCCGCCGCCGATGGGCACGGGCAGGACCTCGAGCCCGGGCGCGTCCTCCATCATCTCGAGCGCCAGCGTGCCCTGGCCGGCCATCACGTCCCAATCGTTGAACGGGTGCACGAAGACGAGCCCGCGCTCGTCGCACAGGCGTCGCGCGTGGGCGTCCGCCTCGTCGTAGGAGTCGCCGTCGAGGATCACCTCCGCGCCGAAGTCGCGGGTGTGCTCGACCTTCACCGTCGGGGTGGCGCGCGGCATGACGATGGTGACCGGCACGCCGAGCTCGGCCCCGTGATAGGCCAGCGCTTGGGCGTGGTTGCCCGCGCTGGCGGCGATCACGCCGCGCCGACGCTCCTCGGGCGTGAGCTGGAGGAGCTTGTTCAGCGCTCCGCGCTCCTTGAACGAGGCGGTGAACTGCAGGTTCTCGAACTTCACCCACACTTCGGCGCCGGTGATGGCCGAGAGCGTGCGCGAGGGGCGGCAGGGGGTGCGCTCCACCCGGCCCTTGATGCGGTCGGCCGCTGCGCGGATCTGGTCGAGGTCGAGGCTCATCGGCCCGCCGCCTTTACGGGGCGGAGCGGGGCCGTATCAAGGGCTGCGGTGAGCGCCCGAGCTCAGGCGTGGAGCCCGCGCCACTGGTCGAGCCGGCGCATCGCCTTGCCGGGCAGGCGCGACCCCGCGCCCAGCGGCAGCGCCTCGGCCACCCGCCGCAGCCGGTACTCGCCGCCGCGCATGGCGGTCGCCGCCGAGGGCCGGCCTATGTAGCCGTGCGACACCCGCCGCGTGGTCGAGCCCAGCGAGAGCTTGAAGCGGTAGTCGCCGGGCCCGAGGTCCATCTCTCGGTAGCCGTGCGCCGGGGCCCAGCGGAGGATGTCGTCGAACAGGAGCACGCCGGGCGAGTACTTGGAGAACTCCGGGTCGTGGCTGATGAACCAGGCGTGCACCACGCCGCGGCCCAGCACGGACAGGTTGGCGGCGAGGAGCCGCCCGTCGACGTGCAGGGTGAAGAGCGCGGCGCGGAAGCCTTCCTCCGGCTGGGCCCAGGCGTCCTGCAGCACGCGCAGGGTCCAGCCCGCGTCGAAGATGTCGGCTTGGCGGGTCTCGCGCAGCTGGTTGCGCTTGAAGGCGATCAGGCTGTCGAAGCTCTCCTGGCAGGGCGAGAGCGCGGTGAAGACCACCGCCCCGTGCTCGCGCTCCAGCTTGCGGCGCTTCTTGGCGGCGTCCTTGAGGATGTCCGACCCCGCCTCGCGGCGGCCCCGCGCGTAGGCGTCGTAGCCGTCGGACAGGTCGGCGATCAGCGATTCGGAGTGGGCGTGCAGGCTCGGCTGGAAGTGCGGGCGCTGCAAGAAGTTGAAGAGGTCGAGCCGCTGCACGCCGAAGGCCTTGAGCAGGCGCTCGGGCTCGACCGTCACGTCCGCCCCCGCCACCAGCGCCTGGTAGTCGGTCATGGGCGCGCCCATGGGGAGCGCGGTAAAGCGGCCGACGCGCGCGGGGAGGAAGCCCGCCGCCTCGCCGTCGGCGCGGCGCAGCACCGCCACCCGGCCGCGCTCGGAGTCGGGACCGCCCGCGCGGGCGAGGGCGCGCGGCCACTGGGGCGAGAGGAAGGGATTGCCGAATTCGAGCCGCGCGTCCTGCAGCCGCGTCCAGGCGGCCACGTCCTCAGGCGCAAGCTCCAGCGGGCGCACGATCTCGATCTGCATGGCGCGCACGCTAGCGCCCGCGCGTGGGCGCTCGGTTAAGCGACAGGGCTAACGGCGCGTGACCACTCGGTGCAGCCGCCGGGGCGCCGTGGCCAGCGGCGCGCGGGCGGCGGGCGCGTCGGCGACCGTCGCGTGGAGGTCGAAGGCGTCGGTGCGCTCCACCCGGGCCAGGGCGAAGTCGCCGGGCTGGAGGTGCGCCGCCCCGCGCAGGTGCACCACGCCGTCGACCTCCGGCGCGTCGCCGGCGGTGCGGGCGCGGGCGAGACCCCCGGGCGCTGTCGCGTCGACCAGCACGCGCACGGTGCGGCCGAGGTGGCGGCGCAGCCGCTCGCGCGAGATGCGCGCGGCGTGAAGGAGCACGCGCTCGCGCCGCGCCTGCTTCTCGTCCTCCGGCAGGTGGCCCGGCAGGTCTCGCGCGGGGGCGCCCGCGACGTTCTCGTAGGCGAACACTCCCACACGATCGAGTTTCGCCTCAGACAGCCAGCCCAGCAGGTGCTCGACGTCGGCCTCGGTCTCGCCGGGGAAGCCCACCACGAAGGTGGAGCGGATGGCGAGTTCGGGCCGCTCGTCGCGCCAGCGCGCGATGCGCTCCAGCACGCGCTCGCTCCCGCCCGGCCGCTTCATCGCCTTCAGGACGGGCGGCGAGCTGTGCTGGAAGGGGATGTCGAGATAGGGCGCGAGCCCGCCGGCCGAGCCGTCGCCCATCAGCCCAATCACTCCGTCCACGTGCGGATAGGGGTAGACGTAGTGCAGACGCACCCAGGCGCCGTAGGGCTGGGCCAGGCGCCCCAGCTCGCGCGCGAGGTCGCTCATGTGGGCGCGCACGGGGCGGCCCTCCCACACGCTGTCGGCGTAGCGCAGGTCGAGGCCGTAGGCCGAGGTGTCCTGGCTCACCACCAGGAGCTCCTTCACCCCCGCGTCCAGGAGCGCGCGCGCCTCGGCCAGCACCTCGGCGGCGGGGCGGCTCGCGAGATCGCCGCGGAGCTTGGGGATGATGCAGAAGCTGCAGCGGTGGTCGCAGCCCTCGCTGATCTTGAGATAGGCGTAGTGCTTCGGGGTGAGCCGCAGCCCCTCGGCCGGCGTCGGGACCAGCTCGGCGAAGGGCTGGGGCGCGTGACGGCGTACCGCCTCGGCCACTGCGTCGTAGGCGTGGGCGCCCGTCACCGCGGCCACCTCGGGCGTGTGTGACCGGATCAGCGCCTCCTCGGCGCCCAGGCAGCCGGTGACGATCACGGGCTTGCCCGACGCCTGCGCCTCCGCGATCGCGTGGAGGCTCTCGGCCCGGGCGGAGTCCAGAAAGGCGCAGGTGTTGACCACCACCGCGTCCGCCCCGGCGTAGTCGGGGGAGGTGTCGTAGCCCTCGCCCTTCAGCCGGGTCAGGATGCGCTCGCTGTCGACCAGCGCCTTGGGGCAGCCGAGGCTCACCATGCCCACGCGCCGGCGGGCGGGCAGGGGCGCGACGGGTGCGGCGAGGGTCGGGTCGGCGCTCATGGAGTGCGCGATATAGTCGAACGCGCCCCCCGCGTCAGCGCGACGCGTCGGCGCCGCGCGCTGCGGCCGCGAAAAGCTGAGCCGTGACAGCGCTGTCCGGGTGGTGCGGTGCGGCATGGCGCCCTATTGAGCGCGTCCACCTTCCTGGCGCGGCCCCCCGGCGCGAGCCGGCGGCGGGCCCTGCGCCCAACGCCCGAGGCCGTCGCCCATGGACCTGTCGTCGCTCCACGAGATCGCCCTGCGCATGGTGGCCCCCGGCAAGGGCATCCTCGCCGCCGACGAGTCGACCGGCACCATCCAGAAGCGCTTCGACGCGGTGGGGGTGGAGAACACCGAGGTGAACCGGCGCGACTACCGCGACCTTCTGTTCCGCTCGGCCGAGGGCATGCGCCACATCTCGGGCGTGATCCTCTTCGACGAGACGCTGAAGCAGTCGGCCGCCGATGGCGCGCCGCTCGTCAAGCTGATCGAGGACGCGGGCGCGATCCCCGGCATCAAGGTCGACGAGGGGGCCCACCCCCTGCCCGGCTTCCCCGGCGAGCAGGTGACCTACGGGCTAGACGGTCTCGCCGAGCGTCTGCGCGACTACCGCGCCCGCGGCGCGCGCTTCGCCAAGTGGCGCGCGGTGATCGACATCGCGGCCGGCGCGCCCAGCTACGGCGCGCTTCTCGCCAACGCCCAGGCGCTCGCCCGCTATGCGGCGCTCTGCCAGGAGGCCGACATCACGCCCATCGTCGAACCCGAGGTCCTGATGGACGGCGACCACACCATCGACCGCTGCGACGAGGTCACCCGGCTCACCCTGCAGATCGTGTTCGAACAGCTCTACTTCATGCGCGTGCCGCTGGAGGGCATGATCCTGAAGCCCAACATGGTGGTGCCGGGGCTGGGCGGGACGCAGCGCGTGTCGCCGGAGGAGGTGGCGCGCCGCACCGTCGCCGCCCTCAAGGCCCACGTGCCCGCCGCCGTGCCGGGGATCGCCTTCCTCTCGGGCGGGCAGTCCGACGAGGAGGCCACGGCCAACCTCGACGCCATGCACAAGCTCGGCGAAAGCCTGCCGTGGCCCCTCACCTTCTCCTACGGCCGCGCCCTGCAGCACGCCGCGCAAAAGGCGTGGAGCGGCAAGCGCGAGAACGTGGAGGCGGCGCAGAAGGCCTTCGCCCACCGCGCCCATATGAACGGCCTCGCCGCCGAGGGCCGCTGGGACGCGGGAATAGAGCGCGCCGCCTAACGCCGCATGGCAAATCGGCGGCGGGTCAGAGCCCGTCGCCGTCCTCGTTCTCATGGATGGCGGGGTCGCCCTCGACCTCCTCGGGCGCGCGACCGCTGTCGTCGGTGCGACCCGCCTCGCCCGCGCCTTGCGGCAGGCTCTCGGCCGTGCGGCCGGAAGGCGCGGCGGCCCCGGAAGGATCCGCCGTGGGCGGCGCGTCGACGGGCGGGTCGGAGGTCGCGGGCATGTCGGCCCAACGGCGCGGGCGCCGCGCCGTTCCCCTTGCCGCCGCCGGACCTCCGCCGCACATGGACCGCATGAGCGAGCCCCTCCGCGCCGACGTGGCCATCGCCGGCGGCGGGCCGGTAGGGGCGACGCTGGCGCTGGCGCTGGCGCAGGCGGGGCTGGAGGTCGTGCTCGTCGACGCGCGGAAGCCGGGCGCGGCCGACGGCGGCCGCGCGCTCTTCGTCGCCGCCGCGCCGCACCGCATGTGGGGAGCGCTGGGGCTCGGCCCCGCGCTGGACGCCCACGCCCAGCCCGTCGCGTCCATGGCGGTGGAGATGGGGCCGCGCCTGGGCGCCTCAGCCTTCCCGCGAGTGGACGCCTTGCTGGCGATCGGCGGCGAGGACGCGGGCGACCTCGGCGGCCCCCTCGGCTGGCTCGTGGAGGAGGGCCCGGTGCAGGCGGCCTTGGCGGAGGCGCTCGCCGCGGCCGGCGTGCGCGTGCTCGCCCCGGCGCGGGTCGAGGACGTGGCCGTCGACGCCGCGACGGTCCGGGTGGTGCTGGACGATGGGCGCACGCTCCTGGCCCCGCTCGTGGTGGGCGCCGAGGGGCGGCGCTCGCGCGTGCGCGAGGCGGCCGGCATCGGCGTCTCGAACCGCGGCTACGGCCAGACCGCCGTCACCGCGACCTTCGCGCTCGAGCGAGGGCACGAGGGAATCGCGCGCCAGGTGTTCGCCCCCGGCGGCCCGCTCGCCCTGCTGCCGCTGGTGGGCGACCGCGCCAGCCTGGTGTGGAGCGCGCCGGACAGGGAGGCGCAGGCGCTCCTTGCGCTCGCGCCGGAGGTCTTTACCGCGCTCGTGGGCCGGCGGTTCGGCGAGGCGGCGGGCGCGCTGCGGCTCCTCGGCGAGCGTCGGAGTTTTTCGCTCTCCTTGCAGCTGGCCGATGCGCTGGTCGGGCCGCGCATCGCGCTCACCGGCGACGCCGCCCACGCCGTGCATCCCATCGCAGGCCAGGGGCTGAATCTCGGCCTGAAGGACGCCGCCGCCCTGGCCGAGGTCGTGATCGACGCGCGGCGCCTGGGCGAGGACTGGGGCGCCGCGGCGGTGTTGGAGCGCTACGCCCGCTGGCGGCGGTTCGACCGGGCCGCGCTGGCGGCGGCGACCGACGGCTTCGCCCGCGGCTTCTCGGCCCCCGGCGGCCCCCTGCGCGCGCTGGGCGGTGTGGCGCTCGCCGCGGCGAACGCGGCCGGACCCGCGCGGCGGCTCTTCGCGCGGGAGGCGGCGGGCGCGCTCGGCGACACGCCGCGACTCCTTCGCGGCGAGCCCGCCTGAGGCGCGTGCGCCATCGGCCCGAAGCGTCTACAGTCCCCGCCGTGCCCGCCCCCGCGTTCGACGCCGACCTGATCCTCGCCGGCGGCGGCCTGTCGGCGGGAGTGCTCGCCCTCCGGCTGAAGGAGACGCGGCCCGACCTGCGGGTCGTGATCGTCGAGCGCGGGCCGACCGTGGGCGCCGGGCACACCTGGAGCGCGTTCGAGAGCGACTTCGACGCCGCCGACCTGCCGCTCGCCCAGGAACTCGCCGCCCACCGCTGGCCCGCCTACGCCGTGCGCTTCCCCGAGCACGCGCGCCGCCTCGCCTCGCCCTATCTGAGCGTGCCCGACCACCGGCTGCATGCGGCGGTGACCGCCGCGCTCGGCTCAAGCGTCATGACGGGCTGCGAGGTCGCCGAGCTCGCGGCGGACGGCGTGCGGCTGGCGGACGGGCGCCGCCTCAGCGCGCCCGCGGTGATGGACGCGCGCGGCCCCGCCGACGCGGGCGGGCTCGTGCTCGGCTTCCAGAAGTTCGCGGGGCTTGAGGTGGAGTGCGCCGAGCCGCACGGCCTCGTCGATCCCGTCATCATGGACGCGACCGTGCCCCAGCGTGACGGCTACCGCTTCGTCTACCTCCTGCCGTTCTCGCCCACCCGCGTGCTCATCGAGGACACACGCTACGCCGACGGCCCGGCGCTCGACGCCGCCGACCTCTTGGAGGAGGCGCGCGCCTACGCCCGCGACCGCGGCTGGACGATCGCTCGGGAGGTGCGGGAGGAACACGGCGTGCTCCCCGTGGCGCTGGCGGGCGACATCGCCGCTTTCTGGGACCGGGCGGAGCGCGAGAGCCCCGTGGGCCGCCTCGGCCTTCGCGCGGCGCTGTTCCACCCCACCACCGGGTACAGCCTGCCCGACGCCATGCGCGCTGCGCGGCGGCTCGCCGAGTTGCCGCAGATCACCACCGCCTCGACCGCCGCCTGCGTGCGCGCGCTCTCCACGGAGCTGTGGGAGGCGCGGGGCTTCTACCGCCTCCTCGACCGCATGCTGTTCCACGCCGCGCGGGGGCCCGAGCGCTACCGCGTGCTGCAGCGCTTCTATCGCCTGCCCGAACCCCTGATCCGACGCTTCTACGCCGCCCGCTGCACCCGCGCCGACAAGCTGCGGGTGCTGACCGGCCGCCCGCCCGTGCCGATCGGGCGCGCGCTGGGCTGCCTGTCGGAATCCGCACTCCTGCCCGAGGCCGCATGACCCGCACGTCTTCCTCCCCGCAGACGGCCGCAGTGATCGGCGCGGGCTTCGGCGGCCTGGCGCTGGCGGTGCGGCTGCAGTCGGCCGGGATCGCCACCACCCTCTACGAGGCGAGGGACAAGCCGGGCGGCCGCGCCTACGTCTACGAGGACGACGGCTTCACCTTCGACGCCGGCCCGACCGTCATCACCGACCCGGACTGCCTGCGCGAGCTGTGGGCGCTCTCCGGCCGCGACATGGCCGACGATGTGACGCTGCTGCCCGTCAGCCCATTCTACCGCCTCCTGTGGTCGGACGGGGCGAGCTTCGACTACGTCAACGACCAAGCCGAGCTCGACCGGCAGATCATGGCGATGGAGCCGCGCGACGTCGGAGGTTACCGCCGTTTCCTCGCCTATTCGCAGGAACTCTACCGCGAGGGCTACGAGAAGCTGGGCTCGGTGCCCTTCCTCGACTTCGCCTCCATGCTGCGCGCCGCGCCCGAGCTCGTGCGGCTGGAGGCGTGGAAGAGCGTGCACGCCAAGGTGGCCGAATTCATCAGCGAGCCGCACCTGCAGCAGGCCTTCTCCTTCCACTCGCTCCTGGTGGGCGGCAACCCGTTCGCCACCTCGTCCATCTACGGGCTGATCCACGCGCTGGAGCGCAAGGGGGGCGTGTGGTTCCCCAAGGGGGGCACGGGCGCCCTGATCCGCGGGCTGCTGTCCTTGTTCCAGGAGTTGGGCGGGACCTACCGCGGCGGCGCGCCGGTCGAGCAGATCACTACGAGCGGCGGCCGTGTCACCGGCGTGCGCACGGGCGGCGAGACGCAGACGTTCGACATGGTGGCCTCCAACGCCGACGTGGCGACGACCTACCGGCGGCTCCTGTCCGACGAGCCGATCGCGCGTCCGACGGCGCGCTCGCTCGAGCGCAAGCGCTGGTCGATGTCGCTCTTCGTGATCTACTTCGGGCTGAAGCGGCGCCACCCGGACGTGGCGCACCACACGGTGATCTTCGGCCCGCGCTACAAGGAGCTGATCGGCGAGATCTTCAACGGGCCGGAGCTGGCGCAGGACTTCTCGCTCTACCTGCACCGGCCGACCGCGTCCGACCCCGACCTGGCGCCGGAGGGCTGCGACGGCTTCTACGTGCTCTCGCCGGTGCCCCACCTCGGCCGCGCCGACCTCGACTGGGCGACGCAGGGGCCGCTCTACCGTGACCGCATCCTCGACTATCTGGAGGAGAAGCTCCTGCCCGGCCTCAAGGCCGACCTCGTCACCTCGCGCATCTTCACGCCGTTCGACTTCCGCGACGAGCTGGGCGCGCACCTGGGGTCGGCCTTCTCGCTGGAGCCGATCCTGACGCAGAGCGCCTTCTTCCGCGCCCACAACCGCGACGACCGGCTGCGCGGCCTCTACATCGTGGGCGCGGGGTCGCACCCGGGCGCGGGCGTGCCGGGGGTGGTCGGCTCGGCTAAGGCGACGGCGGGGCTGATGCTGGCGCAGGTGGGGCTCCACACCTCCGAGGTCGGCGCGCCGGTTCGGCTCGCCGCCGAGTGAGCCGTGCGACCGCGCGGGCGGCGGCGCGGGTCATAGCGGAAGGGTCGCAGAGCTTCGCCGCCGCCGCCCGCCTCCTCCCCGCCGCCCAGCGCGACGACGCGCAGAGGCTCTACGCCTGGTGCCGCTGGTGCGACGACGTGATGGACGGCCAGGCGCTGGGCCGCGGCGCTGAGGCGCTCACCGCAGCTGACCGGGCCGAGCGCCTGGCGAGGCTTGAGCGCGACACTCGCGCGGCGCTGGCGGGCTCGCCGCCCGACGCTCTGCCCTTCGAGGCGCTGGCCGAGGTGGCCGCGCGCGTGGGCCTCTCCGAGCGCTGGCCGCTGGAGCACCTGGCGGGGTTCGCCGCTGATGTGGAGCCCAAGCCGTTCGCCGATCTTCCCGCCCTCCTGCAGTACTGCTGGGGGGTGGCGGGCGTGGTGGGGGTAATGATGGCGCGCGTCATGGGCGTGGCGGAAAACGACCTCGACACGCTCCGCCGCGCCCAGGACCTGGGGCTCGCCTTCCAGCTCACCAATATCGCGCGCGACGTGGCGGAGGATGCCGGCGCGTGTCGGGTGTACCTCCCCGCCGACTGGCTGGCGGCGCGCGGCCTGGAGGCCGATCCCGCCGCGATCCTGCACCCGGCGGCCGCGCCACGGGTGGCGGAGGTGGTGGCCCAGCTGGTGGAGGCGGCCGAGCCCTTCTACCGCTCGGCCACCGGCGGCCTGCCCGCGCTGGGCTTCAAGGCCGCCTGGGGCATCGCCGCCGCGCGCGACGTCTACCGCGAGATCGGCCGCCGAGTGGCGCACGACGGCGAGAGGGCGCTTCGCCGACGGACCTACGTGCCCGCCGGGCGCAAGCGCATGCTGGCCGCGCTGGCGCTCGGCGCGGCCATCCGCTCGCGCGCAGGGCGCCCGCCGCCCCGGCCGGACCTCTGGAGCGCGCTCTAGCTCAGCTCAGCGCCGGCTGGCCGTTGGAGGCGGAAAGCCCTCCGTCCACGGGCAGGTTCACCCCGGTGACGAAGCGCGCATCCTCGCTCGCCAAAAAGGCCACCACGCCCGCCACATCGTCGGGCTCGCCGCCGCGGCCCATGGGGATCCGCTCCTCGAACTTCCTGATGAGCTCGGGCTGCTCGGCCATGCCCGAGGTCATGGGCGTCTTGGTGTAGCTCGGATTTACCGCATTGACGCGCACGCCGTGCTTCGCCTCATCCAAGGCGAGCGCGCGGGTGAAGTTGGTCACAGCCCCCTTGGCCGCGTTGTAGAAGCTGTGGTTCCAGTCGCCGCCGATCCCCGACACCGACGACATGTTGATGATGCAGCCGCGCCGTTCGCGCAGGTGGGCGATCGTCTCGCGGCACATGAAGAACACGCCGTCCACGTCGGTCGACATGATCCGCCGCCACTCGTCGATCCCGCCCTCGTCCACCTGGCCCAGGTGATCGACACCCGCGATGTTGCAGACGACGTCGATCCCTCCGAACCGCGAGGCGACATCGCCCACGAAGCGCTTCACCTCATCGTGGGACGACACGTCGACCACCGACTGCATGACCTCGCCCTCCGCTCCCGCGAGGTCGGTGGCGAGCTTGCCGAGCTTGTCCGCATCGCTGTCGGCCAGCGCCAGAGCCGCGCCTTCCGCGGCGAACCGGCGCGCGACGGCCTCGCCTATGCCGGACGCGGCCCCCGTGACCGCCACGACCTTACCGGTGAACCTCGACATGCTCTGCGCTCCTGCGATGCGCGGCCGCAACGCGGGGCGCCAGGCCTTGTTCAGGCGGTCGACCACCTGCCGCAGGTGGGCGGGTTCGCGTTGACGGCGGGGGACCCCTCCCGTATATCCGCGCGCTCACGTTTCGCCCGGCCGCCGCGGCCGCGCCCTCCTGTCACCCCGAGAAGTCCGCCCGCATGGCCAACAATCCCGGCTCCAAGAAGGCCATCCGCAAGATCGAGGCCCGCACGGAGGTCAACCGCTCGCGCCGTTCGCGCGTGCGCACCTTCCTCAAGCGCTTCGAGGACGCGGTGAAGGGCGGCGACGCCGAGGCCGCGCGGACCGCCTTCACCGAGGCGCAGTCGGAGCTGATGCGCGCCGTCGGCAAGGGCGTGGTCCACAAGAACACCGGTGCGCGCAAGGTGTCGCGCCTGCACGCCCGCCTGAAGGGCATGGCGAGCGCCTGAGCGACCCGCGACGGCCCGTCGCACGGGTCGGTAAAGTATTGAGCTGAAACAGGAACCACGGACGCACCCCGTCCGTGGTTTTTTGTTGTGTTCTGACGGGTCGGCGGAGCGCGAACTGTCGCACTTCGGGATTCCCGAGGCCGAAAAAGGCCTTGCGCGAGTCAAACTCTTTATTCGCCGGAGCCGTCCCGAATCGGCGTTGACCCTCCCCGGTCGGCGGCTAGTCTCGGTCCAGAGACGACCTCCACCCTCATTTCGGGCGGCCCCGGCGGAGAGCGCACGCTTTCCGCGACGGGAAGGTGTGTCCTCCGAAGCGGACCGGGAGCGTCTGCGCGCGGCGAGGGGAGAGAGCGCATGCAGGCGCTGGCGGACAGGGGCCTGGAGGGCGGGATGCAGGGCGCAGCCGGGGACGGGGCGGTCTGGCTCCAGGCGTGCCAGGCGCTGCGCGGCGAGGTCGGCGAGGCCGCCTTCGGCTCCTACATCGAGCCCGCACGGCTCCGACGCGCCCGCTCCGGCCGGCTCGTCGTGGTCACCCCCACCGGCGTCGCGCGCGACTGGCTGCGCAAGAACGCCTGGCGGCGCCTCAGCGAAGTCTGGGCCGAGCGCGACCCTGAGCACCGCGCCCTGCAGCTCGCCAGCCGCACCGAGTTCGAGACCGAGCACGGCGGCGCGGGCGAGGCGGCCGAGCCCGAACGCGCCGCCGCGTCGCCCCAGCCGCCCGCCGCCGGACTGCGCCTCGCAAGCCACGAGGGCGTGGCGCTGGATCCGCCGTCGCGCCCCGCGGGCTCGATCGGCGTCCTCGCCCGCTGCAACTTCGCGGGCTTCGTGCGCGGCGCGGCCAACGCCTTCGCCTTCGACACCGCGCGCAAGGTCGCCGAGTGGCGCGGCGGCGCCTTCAACCCCGTGGTCTTCCACAGCCCCTACGGGTTCGGGAAGACGCACCTCCTCCAGGCGATCGCCCAGGAGGCGCAGGCCCAGCGCCCGGGCGCGCGCGTCGTGTATCTCGGGGCCGAGCGCTTCATGGCGGGCTATGTGCGCGCGGTGATGGAGCGCGCCGGCCCGGCCTTCAAGGACGACCTGCGCGCGGCCGACCTTCTCCTGATCGACGACGTGCAGTTCCTGGCGGGCAAGAAGGGCAGCCAGGAGGAGCTGTTCCACACGCTCACCGCCTTGATGGGCGAGGGCAAGCCCGTGGTGTTCGCCTGCGACCGCCACCCCAGCCAGCTGGCCGAGATGGACGCGCGCCTCCGATCGCACCTCTGCGCCGGGCTCGTGTGCGGGATCGAGCCCTATGACAAGGCGCTGCGGCTGGGCGTCCTGGATCGCAAGCTGGTTGAACTCGCCGACGACATCGGCTGCGAGCGCCAGGCCCGGCCGGAGGTGCTGCAGTTCCTGGCCGACCGCTTCGTCGACTCGGTCCGTGAGCTCGAGGGCGGGCTCAAGACGCTGGTGGCGCGCGCGGGCGAGCGGCTGTCGCAGCTGTCGCTCGACGAGGCCTCGACCTTCCTGCGCCCGCATCTCAAAGGGGCGGAGCGCCGCGTCACGGTGGACGAGATCCAGAAGGCCACCTGCGACCACTTCAAGCTGAAGCAGGCCGACCTCCTCTCCGAGCGGCGCACCCGGGCGATCGCGCGGCCGCGGCAGGTGGCCATGTACCTGGCCAAGACGATGACCACGCGCTCCTACCCCGACATCGGCCGGCGCTTCGGCAACCGCGACCACACGACGGTGCTGCACGCGGTGCGCCAGATCGAGAAGCTAAAGGCCGAGGACCCGGGCCTCGCCGCCGACGTGGACGCGCTGACCCGCAAGCTGCGGGATTGAGGGCGGGGATCCAGGCCGCCGGCGTGCCTGAGGCTGAGGGGCGTTTCCGGCGCTTCGTTCTGACGCCGGGTGGCGCCGCCGTGCTCGGCCGCGTCAAGGCGACCTGCTCCGCAGCTGCTTCGCTGCGCTCCGCAGCCTTGACCCGCCCTGCGCGCGACGGCTGATCGGAGGGGTCGGGACGCGGGGCGTCCCTCAGTTCAAGTTCGACTTGGCCTGCGGCCCGCGTCGAACACAGGGCTGAGGCTCGCCACCGGCCGCCATCGGCGGGCGGCGCTCTTGGGAGCTACGCAATCGCTCGGGCTCGACGGACGCCCCAGCCTCGACCCTCACATGTGAAGCCCTGTGTTCGACCCGCCGGAGGCGTTGTCGAACTATCGAAGGGACGCCCCGCGTCCCGACGCCCCCGCGTCAGCCGTCGAGCGCAGGGCGGGTCAAGGGCGAAGCGTCAGCGAAGAGCGAAGCGTCCCTTGACGCGACCGAGCACGGCGGCACCACCCGGCGTCCAGTCGGCGCACGCATAGCGACGTACTGGAGTCACAAAGACTGCAGGGTGCGCCGACGGATCGGCGAGCCCGCCCCGCGCCTAGATCAGCTCCGGCCGCAGCCCTTCGGGCGAGCCGCGCCAGGCGCGCGCGGCCTCCGCGGAGGTGTCGGCGCCGGCCGGATCGCGCAGGGCGGCCTCCGCGCGGGCGAGCACGGTCAGCGCCGCCCCGTCGTGCGGGAAGTCGACGAGCGAGGCGCGGGCCTCGCGCATCGCCCCGGCCGCGTCGCCGTTAGCCAGGAGCGCGGAGGCCAGCGAGCGGCGCGGCGGCCAGCCCCACAGCGGGGGATCGCGACCGGGGTCGCGCGCCTCCCTCAAGACGGCCGCGCGGCGGTAACGGTCGACCGCCGTGCGCCAGTCGCGCCGCAGCATGGCCGCGCGGCCCTCCAGCGTGAGCCGCGCCACGTCCAGCACCGCGCGTTCGCCGCCGTCGGCGCGCGCGCCCGCCGCCGCGCGGGCGGCGTCGCCCACTGCGCGCGCCTCGGCGAGCACCCCGGCGGCGTCGCCCGACCGCGCGCGCGCTTCGCCCCGGGCATAGTGGAAGAGCCCCCGCGCGACCGGAGCCGTGGGCGCCCGCAGCGCCAGCACCGCGTCGACCGGCGCGTAGGTCCCAAGCGCCAGATAGGCGCGCGCGCCCACGAAGCTGTCCGGCCCGTACTGCGCCTGCATGCGCCGCGCGAGGTCGAGCGCCTGGGCGGCGTCGCCGCTCATCAGGGCGCCCGCGAGGCCGAAGCTCAGGTTGTGGGCGTGGAGCGCGAGGTCGGGCAGGCCGCCGGGCGGGCGCACGCGCTCGACATAGCTGCGGTCGGCGTCGGCGGCGCGGGTGTTGACGAGGGCCGCGTCCTCCCACCGGCCCAGCCGGTAGTAGATGTGGCTCGGCATGTGCACGAGGTGGCCCGCCCCAGGGGCCAGCGCGCCCAACTGATCGGCGTAGCGCTCCGCGCGCTGCGGTTCGCGTTCCCATTCCATCAGGTGGATGTAGAAGTGCTCGGCCGGGGTGAACCGCGGATTGCGCGCGAGCACGCGTTCCAGCCGCGTGCGGGCGGGCGCGGCGTCGGGGCCGCCGGGCCGCCAGTCCCCGGGGCCGGGATCCTCCCCCGCGATCATGTGGGCGGAGGCCGCGGCCACCTGCAGGGCGTCGTCGAGGGCGAAGCGGTCGGCCAGGGCGTCGGCCGCGCGGGCGTAGGCGCGCGGGTCGGTCGCCCAGCCGGCGCCGCGGCGGACATAGCGCGCGCGCTCGGCGGCGATCAGCCCCTGCGCCTTGGGCGAGAGGCCGGCCGCGAGCGCCCCCGCCCGGTCGAGCGCCGCCACCGCGCGCCCGGCCTCGTCGGCGCCGATCGTGTAGTTGATGGTGGGCGCGCGCGCCGCCGCCTCGCCCCAGAAGCACAGCGCGCAGCGCGGATCGAGGGTCTGCGCCGCCTGGAAGGCGCGCAGCGCTTCCGGCTCGTTGAAGGCGTGGTTGAGCCTGACGCCCCACTCGAACTGCGCGCGGGCCGCGGGCGTCGCGCGCTCCACCTCGTAGCCGCCGTCGCCGAAGCCCGCGAGCACCGGCAGGGGCGCCGCCGCCTCGCCCGGAGGTCGGGCGGCGGCGCGGCTCCCCGCGTCGGCGTGGCACAGGCCGAGCTGGCCCGTGGGCGGCGCGGGGCTCGACGCGCCGAGCGCCGCCACCCCCGCCACAGCGATCAGCGCCGCCTTCAGCATGACGCCAGTCTAGCGGCCCAGGAGGTGAGGCGCGAGCGGCCCTGCGACCGCCTCACCCCTCGACACGCCCGCGAGCTTCGCCGCACGCTGCGTCTGCGCCGGACCGCCGTGCGCTTTACCGGAGATCCGCCCATGCGTTCCTTCCTCCTCGCCGCGGCCGCCGTGGCCGTGCTCGCCGCCCCGCACGCCTCGGTCGCCGCCGCCAAGACCGGCGCGACCAAGGGCACGAGCAAGATGTCGACCTGCGCCGCCCAGTGGAAGGGCATGAACGACGGCGACAAGGGCAAATATAACGACCGCGCGAAGACCATGAAGTCCAAGAAGGGCGGCAAGCTCTCGGGCTACAACGTCTGGACCGGCGAGTGCATGAAGAAGTGACGGGCTGAGCGCGCCGGGGCGGGCCTCCGCGGGAGGAACCGCCGCCCCGGCCGCGCTTTCCGCTCCCCGACCGTCAGCCGACCCCGTCGAGGAGCCCGCCCATGTCCGCCACCGACCTCACCCCCGCCCAGCTCGAAGAGCGGCTGTGGAAAGAGATCGGGTCCGAGCGGATCGTCATGCTGGGGCTGGTGGGCGGCGAGCCCCACCACATGCAGCCTATGGCCGCCTTCGGCGACGCGGACCAGGGCGTGATCTGGTTCTTCACCAAGAAGACCACCGACCTCGTGCGCGACACCGGCGGCGGGCACGACGCGATGGTCTGCGTGATGGCGCACGACCGCGAGTTCCAGGCCTGCATCCACGGCGAACTGACGGTGGCGCACGACCCCGGCAAGATCGACGAGTACTGGTCGGCCTACGTCTCGGCCTGGTACCCGCAGGGCAAGGACGACCCCGACCTCACCTTGATGCGCATGGATGCGCTGGATGCGCGGGTGTGGGTCTCCCAGGGCGGGCTCGCCTATCCGCTGAAGATCGCCAAGGCCAACCTGACTCACACCACCCCCAAGGTCGGCACGGTGGGCGACGTCCAGCTCTGAGGCGGCGTCAGCCCAGCCGTTCGGCCTCGACGCCGCGGACGGCGAGGGCCTGAGCCCAGCCGGCCGGGTCGGCCACGAGCACGACGCACGCTTCGCCGTCGGCCGCCGCTCGCGCGATCGCGTCCGCCTCGGGTGGGGCGCGCGGGGCGTCGCGCCGGGCGAACGCGAGGATCGCGGAGTCCGCGCCCGTCTCCGCGAACACACGCTCGGCCGCGCCCAGCCGGCGCGCGGCGCGCAGCGTCAGGAGGTCGGGCGCGGTCGGCGGCGCGATCAGCGCGACGGGCGGCGCGCGCGGCCCCTCGACGTCCATGAGGGCCAGCGCCGCGGCAAAGGCGCCCTCGTCGTCGCCGGCGAGCGCCAAGGCGGCGGCCGGACCGTCCAGCACGCGGCCGAAGAAGCGCCGGCGGGCGTCCATGCCGCCGAGTCGCGCTGCGGGGGCGCGTAGGCGCTGAAGCAGCCGCGCCACCGCGCCCAGCCGTTCGGGCCAGCGCGCCTCCAGCTCCTGCCGCAGCCGGACCGCGAGCACCGGCGCCGCGCCCGCGGTGCCGATGGCGCCCACCACCGCTCCCCGGTCGACGATCGAGGGCGTGTTGAAGTCGCACATGGCCGGCCGGTCGACCACATTGACGAGCGCGCCCGCGGCGCGCGCGCACGCCGCCGCCGCCGCCAGCGCCGCCTCGTCCTCCCCCGCGACGAAGACGAGTCGCGCGCCCGCGCACGCCTCGGGGGTTACCGCTTCGGCGTCCGCCAGCCGCACGAGTTTGGCGGGCGAGCCGTCGAACAGCCGCGCCTTGGCGTCGGCGGCGGGGCCGGTTCCGGCCACCACCACCCGGGCGCCCGCGAGCGGCACGAAGGCGGGGAAGGCGTCCACCGCTTTAGCCCGCTCCGGCCAGCGCGGCGGGAATGTCGACGTCGAACAGGACGCCCGGGTCGTCGGTCTCCACCCGCGCGAGCCGCGCGCCCAGCCCGTCCAGGAGGGCGCCCGCGCCGCGATCGCCGTCGAGCGCGGATGCGGCGGCGAACAGGGCGCGGCCGAGGAGCACGGGGTGGCCCCGTCGCCCGCCGCACACGGGCGCGGCGGCGGCGACGCCGCCCGCGCGCCAGGCGAGGGCGAGCCGGTCGGCCACGTCGGCGGGGACGCTGGGCATGTCGCCCAGGAACACGAAGGCGCCCGCCGCCCCGGGCGGAACCCGCGCGAGCCCGGCGCGCAGGGAGGCGGACACCCCCGCGCCCCAGTCGCGCGCGCGCTCGACTTCCAGAGGCCGGCCGGCGGCGAGCTCGCGCACGCACGCCCCCACAGCGCACGCGTCGGCCCCCGTCACCACCGTCACACCCCTGACGGGCGCGGCCAGCGCGCGGTCGAGCGCCCAGGCGAGGAGGGGGCGGCCCTTGAACGGAGCCAGGAGCTTGCCGCCGCCGAACCGCGACCCCGCCCCGGCCGCCAGCACGACCGCGTGCAACGGATCGTTCGCCTCCATCGGGTCTTAGCCTCTATATGTCGACCGACCGCCCATGAGCCCCTACGACGCCGCCGCCATGCCCGCCAGTCCGGGCCCGCCGCCCCGGGCGGACCTCGCCGCGCCGCTGGTCGACGGGCTGGGGCGCAGCGTGCGCTATCTGCGGGTGTCGGTGACCGACCGGTGCGACCTGCGCTGCCTCTACTGCATGCCCGAGCGCATGCGCTTCCTGCCCCGCGCCGAGGTGCTGTCGCTGGAGGAGCTCGACCGGCTGTGCACGCTGTTCGTGACGCTGGGCGCGCGCAAGCTGCGGCTGACGGGCGGCGAGCCCCTCGTGCGGCGCGACGTCGTCGCCCTGTTCGAGAGCCTCGGTCGCCACCTGCGCACGGGCGTGCTGGACGAGCTGACCCTCACCACCAACGGGATGCGGCTGGCCGAATTCGCCGCGCCCCTGGCGCGCGCGGGCGTGCGCCGCGTCAACGTCAGCCTCGACACGCTCGATCCAGAGCGTTTCCGCCGGCTGACCCGCGGCGGCGACCTCGCGCGGGTGATGGAGGGGATCGGCGCGGCGCAGGCGGCGGGGCTCCGCGTCAAGATCAACGCGGTGGCGCTCCAGCGCGACAATCGCGACGAGCTGTCGGCGCTGGTCGCCTGGGCGCACGGGCGCGGCTGCGATCTCACCCTGATCGAGGCCATGCCCATGGGCGAGGTCGACGAGGACCGCGTCGACCAGTTCGTCAGCTTGCAGGAGGTGCGCCGCGACCTGTCGGCGGTGTGGACGCTCACGCCGCTCGCCGCCTCCACCGGCGGCCCGGCGCGCTATGTGCGGGTGGAGGAGACGGGCGGCGTGCTGGGCTTCATCACGCCCCTGACCCACGACTTCTGCGGCACGTGCAACCGCGTGCGCCTGACCTGCACGGGCACCTTGCACACCTGCCTCGGCCAGGACGACGCGACCGACCTCCGCGCGGTGCTGCGCGGTGGGGGCTCGGACGCCGACCTCGCCCGGGCGATCGCCGGCGGCCTTTCCACCAAGCCGCGCGGGCACGACTTCCGCATCGCGCTGCGGGGCGAGCGGCCGAGCCAGGCGCGCCACATGTCGACCACGGGGGGCTGAGCGCGTGGCGCGGGTGCTCCTGTTCGGGCGCCTGGCCGACGCCGCGGGCTGGCGCGAGCGCGAGGTGGCGGGCGCGCGGCTCTCCGAGGTGCGGGCGGCGCTCGCCGCCGACCCGGCGCTCGGCGCGGCGCTGGCGGGGGCGGGCGTGCAGGCGGCGGTGGACCGCGCCATCGTGCGCGGCGACGCCCCGCTCGCGGCCGACGCCGAGGTCGCCTTTATGCCGCCCATGAGCGGCGGATGACGGGCGTCTTGGTCGAGGCGCTCGACCCCGCGGCGCTCCTGGCCACCTTCTGCGCCGGGCGCACGGACGTGGGGGCGGTGGTCTCCTTCACCGGCGCGGTGCGCGAGGAGGTCGGCGCCGAGGCGCTGGAGCTCGAGACCTACCCCGCGCTCGCCGAGGCGGAGATCGCGCGCGCCATGGACGAGGTGCGCGCGCGCCACGGGCTCCTCGACCTCCTGGTGCGCCATCGCACGGGCCGTCTAGCGCCGGGCGAGCCCATCGTCTTCGTCGCCGCGGCGGCGAAGCACCGTCGCGCCGCCTTCGACGGCGCCGACCAGATGATGGACTGGCTGAAGAGCCGGGCGCCCTTCTGGAAGAAGGCGCACGCCGGCGACGCCGCGCGCTGGATCGAGCCCCGCCGCCAAGACTATGACGACGCGGCGCGCTGGGACGCGCCCGCCGAAGGGGAGCGCCGGCCATGAGCGAGGTCCTGGACGAGGCCGCCCGCCTGCGCCCCGGCGGCCGGATCGACGCCGAGCGCGAGCTGCGGCCGGTGAAGATCGCCGTGCTGACGGTGTCCGACACACGCGACCTCTCCACCGACACCTCCGGAGACGTGCTCCAGGCGAAGCTGGAGGACGCGGGCCACGTGCTGGCCGGTCGGGCGCTGGTGCGCGACGACGTGGACGCCATCCGCGAGCAGGTGCTGACCTGGGTGGAGGGTGGCGAGGTCGAGGTGATCCTCACCACCGGCGGCACGGGGCTGACCGGCCGCGACGTGACCCCCGACGCGGTCGAGCCCCTGTTCGACAAGCGGATGGAAGGCTTCGCGGTCGTCTTCCACCTGGTCAGCTACGGCACGATCGGCCTCTCGACGCTGCAGAGCCGCGCCACCGCCGGGCTGATCGGCGGCGTTTTCGTGTTCTGCCTGCCGGGCTCCAACGGCGCCTGCCGCGACGGCTGGAGCGTGATCGCCCCCCAGCTCGACAGCCGCCACGCCCCCTGCAACATGGTCGAGTTGATGCCGCGCCTGAAGGAGCGCTGACGATGGCCAAGGTGGTGGGCGTGGGCGGGGTGTTCTTCAAGACGCACGACATGGAGGGCCTCAAGCACTGGTACGCGCAGGTGCTGGGCTTCGAGCTGACCGACTGGGGCGGCGCGTACTTCCCTCCGCTCACCCGGGGCGGCACGGCCTGGAGCCCGTTCAAGGCCGACACCGACCACTTCAAGCCTTCGGACGCGCCCTACATGATCAACTACGTCGTCGACGACATGGCGGGCGTGCTCGGGCGCGTGCGCGAGGCGGGGGTGGCGGTGCTGGAGGAGCAGACGATGGACGGCTTCGGCCGCTTCGCCTGGATCATGGATCCCGCCGGAACCAAGGTCGAGCTGTGGGAGCCCGAGGCGAAGCCCCACGCGCCCGCGTGAGCGGCCTCACCCACATCGACGCCGACGGCCGCGCCCGCATGGTCGACGTGTCGGCCAAGCCCTCGACCGTGCGCGAGGCGGCGGCCGCCGGCCGGGTGGTGATGGCCCCCGAGACGCTGGCGCTCGTGCGCGAAGGGCGGGCCAAGAAGGGCGACGTGCGCGCGACAGCCGAGCTGGCGGGCGTGATGGCGGCCAAGCGCACCGCCGACCTCATCCCGCTGTGCCATCCGCTGGCGCTCTCGTCGGTCAAGGTGGAGGTGCGCGAGGCGCAGGGGTCCCCGGCGCTGGAGGTCGTGGCCCGCGTCAAAACCACCGGGCCGACGGGGGTCGAGATGGAGGCGCTGACCGCCGTCTCGGTCGCCTGTCTGACGCTCTATGACATGCTCAAGGCGACCGATCGCGGCATGACCATCGAGGGCGTGCGCCTTCTCGAAAAGTCGGGCGGCGCGTCGGGCGCGTGGCGGCGGGACGGGGCGTGAGCGGCGGACGGCTGCTCACCGTGCAGGCGGCGCGCGCGCGGATGCTGGAGGGGCTCGTTCCCGGCCCCGCCGAGACGGTCGCGCTGGCCGACGCGGTCGGCCGCGTGCTGGCCGAGGCGGTCGTCGCCGTGCGCGACCAGCCCCCCTACGACGCCTCGGCCATGGACGGCTGGGCGGTGCGCGACGCCGACCTCGCGGACGGCGCCCCGCTGCGCGTGCAGGGCGAGAGCGCGGCGGGGCGGCCCTTCGCGGAGCCCCTCGAGCCGCGCGCGGCGGTGCGCGTCTTCACCGGCGCGGCCGTGCCCGCCGGCGCCGACCGGGTGGTCATCCAGGAGGAGGCGACCCGAGAGGGCGAGGTTGTGCGGCTCGCCCCCGCCCCGGGGTCCAGCGCGCACGTGCGCCCCCGCGGCGGCGACTTCCGCGCGGGCGACGCGCTCCTGCCCGCCGGCGCGCGCGTCGACCCGTGGCGGCTGATGCTGGCCGCCTCCGCGGGTCGAGGCGAGCTGGCGGTCGCGCCCCGCCCGCGCCTCGCCATCCTCTCCACGGGCGAGGAGATCGTGCCCGCGGGCGCGCCGGCCGGGCCGCATCAGATCTTCGAGTCGAACGGCCCGGCGCTGGCGGCCCGCGCCGCCGCCTGGGGCGCGCGGGCGCAGAGGCTCGCGCCGGCGGGGGACGACGAGGCGGCCATCGCCGCGGCGGTCGAGGGCGTCGACTGCGACCTCCTCGTCACCGTCGGCGGGGCGTCTGTGGGCGACCACGACCTCGTCAAGCCCGCCCTGGCGCGGCTGGGGCTCGAGATCGCCGTGGAGAGCGTCGCGGTGCGCCCGGGCAAGCCGACCTGGTTCGGGCGCCTGGCCGACGGGCGGCGCGTCCTGGGGCTACCGGGCAACCCCGCGTCGGCGCTGGTCTGCGCCGAGCTGTTCCTCCGGCCGCTCGTCCTCACCTGGCAGGGGGCCGATCCCGCCTTCCCGCTCGCGCCCGTGCGGCTGGCGGAGCCCTTGCCCGCCACCGGCCCGCGCGAGCACTGGATGCGCGCGCGCCTGGAAACCGGGCCCGACGGCGTGCGTCGGGCGCACGTCTTCCCCGACCAGGACTCCTCGCTCGTCGCCGTGTTCGCCGCCGCCGACGCCCTGGTGCGCCGCCCGGCGGGCGCGCCGCCGATGGCCGAAGGCGCGCTGGTGGAGGCGCTCGGGCTGGAGCGGCTGTAAGGTGGCGGCCTCCAGCTCCCGACTAGGAAAGGGCTACGGCTCGGCTCCGCCTTGACCCTCAGCCGCCCCTTCCGTATACGGCCGCCTCCCCCGAGGCGGGCGCGATCGCGCTCGCCGGAGGCATGCCGCCGTGGCGCGGCGGGCCCCCTCACACGCACGGTTCAGGTTCACGCCATGAAGGTCCGCTCCTCGCTCAAGTCGCTGAAGAGCCGCCACAAGGATTGCAAGATCGTGCGCCGCAAGGGCCGCATCTACGTGATCAACAAGACCGACCCGCGCTTCAAGGCCAAGCAGGGCTGAGGCGCAGGGCGCTCTCGCGCGCCCTCCCGATCATGGCTGATCTCCCCGTCGCCCGTCCGCGCGCGGTGCTGTTCGACGTCGGCAACGTGATCGTCGACTGGGACCCGCGCCGGCTCTACCGCAAGATCTTCCGCACCGAGGCGGAGGTGGAAGGCTTCCTCTCCGCCGTGTGCACCATGGCGTGGCACACCGAGCACGACCGCGGCCGCCCCTTCGCCGAGGGCGAGCGCCTCCTCCTCGCCGAGCACCCGCAACACGCCGACGCGATCCGCGCCTGGCGCGGGCGGTGGGACGAGATGTTCGCGGGCGCCATCGCCGAGACGGAGAGCGTCATGCGCGACCTCCATGCGCGGGGCGTGCCCATCCACGGCCTGACCAACATGTCGCCGGAGGTCTGGCCGGGGGTGCAGGCCATGAGCGACGTGTTCGCGCTCTTCGACACCGTGGTGGTCTCGGGCGACGAAGGGCTGGTCAAGCCGGACGCCGCGATCTTCGCGCGGGTGGTCGAGCGCACCGGCCTGCAGCCCGGCGAGATGGTGTTCGTCGACGACAACGCCGCCAACATCGACGCGGCGGCGGCGCTCGGCTTCGCCGTCCACAGGTTCGACGATCCCGCGGCGCTTCGCCCCGCCCTGGAGGGCTTCGGCCTGTTGTGAGGCCCGCAGGCCCCCTCTAGGGTCCGCCGCTCCCCGCCCGACAGTCCCCTTCCCGGAGCCTCCGCGCCATGGCCGACGACGCCTCCTTCTCCGCCCAGATGGCCGCGAACCCCGATGTGATGACCGCGTCGGCCCAGGGCCGGCTCAAGACCATCATCGAGCGCATCGAGCGGCTGGAGGTCGACAAGGCGGCGGTCGGCGAAGACCTCAAGGGCGTGTACGCCGAGGCCAAGGGCGAGGGCTTCGACGTCAAGGTGCTGCGCAAGGTCGTGCGCCTGCGCAAGACCGACAAGGTCAAGCGCGAGGAGGAGGAGGCGCTGATCGACCTCTACCTCTCGGCCATCGGCGGGCTCTGAAGGGCCCTCCACCTTCCCCCTATGCGGCGGCCCGCGAGGCCGCCCGGCGGCGCGCGCTCAACGCGCTGAAGCGCGCGCGCCGCTCAGCCGACAAGGCGGGGGTGGACCTCTCCGAGTGGGAGGGCGGCTTCCTCGATGACGTGGCGACGCGGGTGCGCGACCACGGCCGCGCCTTCGCCGACCCCGAGAAGGGCGCCCCCGGCCAGGCGCTCTCGGCGCTGCAGGCGCGCAAGCTGAAAGAGATCAGCGCCAAGGCCAAGGGCGAGGAGCGACCCCGGCCGCGGTGGGGGCGCCGGTCGAGGAGCGAGCCGCCCGCGGACGATGAAGGCTGACGCGCAGGCGTCAGCCCAGCGCTTCGAACTCGTCGACGAGCCGCTCCAGGCGGGCGACGCCCGCGGCCCAGAAGCTCTTCTCGCGGGGATCGAGGCCGAAGGGGGCCAGGGCCTCGACGTAGGTCTGCGTTCCGCCGGCGGCGAGCAGGCGTTCGTAGAGAGGTGCGAAGCCCTGCGGGTCGGCGCGCCGCGCCTCCATAAGCGCCGACACGAGAAGGTCGCCGAAAGCGTAGGCGTAGACGTAGAACGGCGCGTGCACGAAGTGGCTGACGTAGGCCCAGTAGGGCTCGTAGCCCGGGTTGAGCGTCACCGCCGGCCCGAGGCTCTCGCCTTGCACGTCGAGCCAGACGCGCGCCAGCCGGTCGGGCGCGACCTCGCCTTCGAGGCGCTCGGCGTGGAAGCGCGCCTCGAAGCGGTGGAAGGCGATCTGGCGCACGACGGTGTTCAGCCCGTCCTCGATCTTGCCGGCGAGGAGGGCGCGGCGCTCGAGCCCGCTCGCCTCGGCCAGGAGCCGCTCGAACACGAGGCCCTCGCCGAAGATCGAAGCAGTCTCGGCCAGCGTCAGCGGCGTGTCGGCCAGGAGCGTGCCCTGGGGCGCCGCCAGCGTCTGGTGCACCGCGTGGCCGAGTTCGTGAGCGAGGGTCAGGACGTCGCGCCGCTCGCCCATGTAGTTCATGAAGACGTAAGGGTGCTTGTTGGCCGTCACCGGGTGAGAGTAGGCCCCCGACGACTTGCCCGGGCGCGGCGGCGCGTCGATCCAGGGCTTGTCGAAGAACAGCCGCGCGGTGTCGGCGAACTTGGGGGCCAGCGCCTGGAAGCTCTCCAGCACCAGCGCCTGCGCCTCGCCCCAGGCGTAGCGACGCGGCGCGGCCTGGTCGAGCGGGGCGTTGCGGTCCCAGTAGTTGAGCGCGGGCAAGCCCAGCGCGCGCGCCTTGAGCGCGTAGTAGCGGTGCGAGGTGCGGGCGTAGCTCTCCACCACCGCGGCCTCCAGCGCGTCCACGCTCTCGGGGGCGACCTCGTTGGCGAGGTGGCGGGAGGCGGCGGGATCGGCGAACTTGCGCCAGCGATCCTCCACCCCTTTCTCGAACGCGACAGTGTTCAGCGCCAGCGCCTGGACGGGCGTGACCGCCTCCAGCGCCGAGGACAGCCCCTTGGCCGCGCGCTCGCGCACGGCGGGCTGGGGGTCGGAGAGGCGGTTCAGCGCCTCGGAGAGCGTCAGCCGCTCGGTCCGGCCGTCCTCGCCCTCCACCTCGGCGGAGAGGCGCGCCAGCGTCTCGTCGAACAGGCGCGACCAGTTGGCCACCGCCGGCGCGCGGTCCACCACCATGCGCTCCGCCTCGGGCGAGAGCTCGTGAGGGCGGAACAGGCGCACCCGGCGCAGCCAGGGCCGCCAGCGCGCGGCGGGCGCGTGCGCCTTGAGCGCGGCCTCGAGCTCCCACTCCTCCAGCGCGTTGAGCTCGAGGGTGAGCCACAGCGTGTCCGCCCCGATCGCGGCGCCCTTGGCGCGGATGTCGGCCTCGAACTTGGCGGCGGCCGCGTCGTCGCGGCGAGTGGAGGCGGCCATTGACGCGTAGGCGCCCGCCGCGCCCAGGAGGTCGGCGGCACGCTCGTACAGCCCGATCGCCTGGTCGATGCCCACACCCAGCCGCGCCGGCTCGCCGCGCGCGCCCACGAGCGCGCCCTTGAGCCGGCCGAGCTCGGCCACCGCGGTGCGCGCCGCCTCGAGATCGCGGGCGAGCGCGGGATCGTCCGGCCCGGCGTAGAGGTCGTCGAGCCGCCACTCGGGCAGGGCGGAGGCTTCGGCGATGGGCTGGTGGACGGTCATGCGCGCCCGATATCGCCCGCCGCCCTGGACCGTTCAACGGCGCGAGACGCTCGGGCCGCGCTTTCTCCCCCGCGGGCCGACGCCGGAGGCAACCGCGCCTTTACCCGCGCGGCGTAACGGTGCGCGGCCATGGCCAAGAGCATCCTCCTCGTCGACGACGATCCGACCCAGCGCCGGCTGATTCAGGCGGTGCTGGAGCGCGAGGGCTTCGCCGTCTCCCAGGCTGACCGGGGCGAGGCGGCGCTGGACCGCATCGCCGCGGGGCTGAAGCCGGACGCTGTGATCCTGGATCTCGTCATGCCCGGCATGGGCGGGGTGGAGGCGCTCAAGGCCATGCGCGCGGAGGGCTATGCGGGCCCGGTGATCGTGCTCACCGCCACGGGCGGGGTGGAGACGGTGGTGCGCGCCATGCAGGCCGGCGCGCAGGATTTCTTCGTCAAGCCCGCCAGCCCCGAGCGTATCATCATCGGCATCCGGAACGCCCTGCGGCTCGGCCAGCTCTCCGCCGAGGTGGACCGGCTGACCAAGCGCGCCGCCCCCGGCGGCTTCACCTTCGCCGACCTCGTGGGCGACAGCGCCCCCATGCGCCAGGTCAAGGCGCTAGGCGAGCGCGCCGCCCGGAGCACCATCCCCGTCTTGATCCTCGGCGAGAGCGGCGTCGGCAAGGAGGTCATCGCGCGCGCTGTGCACGGCGCCAGCGACCGCGCAGCCAAGCCGTTCGTGGCGGTCAACTGCGGCGCCCTGCCTGAGAACCTCGTCGAGTCGATCCTGTTCGGCCACGAGAAGGGGGCGTTCACCGGCGCCCACGACCGCCACGCCGGCAAGTTCCAGGAGGCGCAGGGCGGCGTGCTGTTCCTCGACGAGGTCGGCGAGCTGCCGCTCGACATGCAGGTGAAGCTCCTGCGCGCCCTGCAGGAGAAGGAGGTCGACCCTGTCGGCGCCAAGCGGCCGGTGAAGGTCGACGTGCGGATCGTGGCCGCCACCAACCGCGACCTGCAGGCGCAGGTCGCCGCCGGGCGCTTCCGCGAGGACCTGTTCTACCGCCTCAACGTCTTCCCGATCGAGGCCCCCGCCCTGCGCGAGCGGCGCGGCGACGTGCCCGCGCTGGTCGACGCCTTCATCCGCCGCTTCGCCGCCGAGGAGGGCAAGCGCGTGATCGCCGCCTCCGCCGACACCCTGGCGCTTCTGGGCGCGCACGACTGGCCGGGCAACGTGCGCCAGCTGGAGAACGCGGTGTACCGCGCCATCGTGCTGGCCGACGGACCCTACCTGCAACCGCACGACTTTCCCGCGGTCTCGGGCGTGAGCGCGCCGCCGGTCATGGCCGCCGCCGCCGATCCGGGCGCCTCCGCCGTGGTCGGGCGCGACGGCCCGGTGCGTATTCTCGACGAGCGCGGCCACCTGCGCACGCTGGAGGAGATCGAGCGCGACCTGATCCAGCACGCCATCGAGCTCTACGCCGGCCACATGACCGAGGTCGCGCGCCGGCTCGGCATCGGTCGCTCCACCCTCTATCGCAAGGTGCGCGAGCAGGGCCTCGAGGGGGCGTTCGCCGAGGCGGGCTGACGGCCCGCCGCTTGCTCTGTGTCCCTCCGGTGTTCCGGGAGGGGACGGATGCGGCGGCCGGGCGAGGTGGAGGACGCGGAGGACGCGATCCTGATCGTGGGCGGCGGCATGGCGGGCTCGCTCCTGGCGCTGGCGCTCGGGCGCGCGGGGCGGCGAGCGGTGGTGTTCGATCCGCGGCGCGACCCGGCCCCCGTGTTCCGCAACGAGAAGCTAGGGCACGAGCAGATCGCCCTCCTGAAGAAGCTGGGCCTCCTCGACTGCTTCGAGGCCGCATGCTGGCCGCAGGGCGCCTACCCCGACGACGCACGGCCGCCGCTGTACGACTGCGGCGCGCCGCACCAGGAGTGGCTCCGCGCGGTGCGGGCCGCCTGGCCGGACACGGTGAGCTTCCGCGAGACGAGCGTTGAGCGCGCCGAGCTCGGCGCCGACAGCCAGGTCGTGCACGGGCGCAACGGCTCGGCTGTTCGCGGCCGCCTCCTGGTGCTGGCCACCGGCCGCATGGCGACGTTGCGCGAGCAGCTGGGGCTCGAGCGGCGCGACCTCAGCGCGGGCCACTCGGTGTGCCTGGGCTTCAGCGTCGCGCGCGAGGCGTCGGTGCAGGCGCAGGTGCTCCCGCTGCCGTTCGGCACGGGGCTGGGCTATGTCAGCGTCTTCCCCATGCCCTACGAGACGCGTGTCAACGTCTTCAGCTACCGTCCGCTGTCGGATCCGTGGACGCGGCGCATGAGCGCCGACCCTCTGGGCGCCCTCGCAGAGGTCGCCCCCGAAGCCGTTCGCGCATGCGGCAGCGCGAAGGTCGTGCGCCGGTGCGAGGCGCGCGGCACCGACCTCTACGAGACGCGCAACCACATCATGCCTGGGCTCGTGGTGATCGGCGACGCCTTCCACGCGCCCTGCCCCGCCTCCGGCACGGGCATGCTGCGCATCCTCAACGACATCGACGCCCTGACCGAGCGCTGCCTGCCGCGCTGGTTCGCCACGCCCGGCATGGAGACCGCCAAGGTGTCACGCTTCTACGCCGATCCCGCCAAGCGGCGCGTCGACGCGCTCAGCCTGCGTCGGTCACGCCTGGGCCGGCTCTCGGCCGTCGACGCCGGACCCTACTGGCGCGCACGGCGGGCTATCGCGGGCGTGAAGCGCGCGCTGGCGGGCTGACGCCCGAACACGCGCTCCGGGAGCGCTCGGGGCGGGCGGGCGTTGGCGGCTCGGCCTCCCCATATCGCCCCCGCATGACCGACCGCACCGACCTTGATCCCGAGCGCGACCGCCTGTCCGGCCGGGTGCGCCGCTTCGCCCAGGTGGGGGCGGGGGTGGGGCGTGCGGGCGTGGCCTTCGGGGCCAACCGCCTGTTCGCCGGCGGCGACGCCGACGCGCGCAACGCCCGGGCGATCAAGGAGGCGCTGGGCGGGCTGAAGGGTCCGCTGATGAAGGCGGCGCAGATGTTCGCCACCGTGCCCGACCTCCTGCCGCCCGAGTTCGCCAAGGAATTGGCCGAGCTGCAGGCCAACGCTCCCGCCATGGGCCGCGGCTTCGTTCGCAGGCGGATGGCGGCCGAGCTCGGCCCCGACTGGGAGTCGCGCTTCCGCTCGTTCGACGGGGAGGCCGCCGCCGCCGCCAGCCTCGGCCAGGTGCACCGCGCCACCGCGCTCGACGGGCGCGCGCTCGCGGTCAAGCTCCAGTACCCCGAGATGCAGTCGGCGGTGGAGAGCGATCTCGGCCAATTGCGCACGCTCATGGGGCTGATGAGCCGCATGGAGCGCTCAATCGACGGCAGCCAGGCGCTCCAGGAGATCGGCGATCGGTTGCGCGAAGAGCTCGACTACGAACGCGAGGCGCGCGCCATGCGGCTCTACAACCGCTTCTTCGCCGAGCGGCCCGACATTGTGACTCCCGAGCCGGTGGACGACCTCTGTACCCGCCGGCTCCTCACCATGACCTGGCTCGACGGCTCGGGCCTCCTCGGCTTCAAGGGCGAGAGCCTGGAGACGCGCAACCGCATCGCCACCCTCCTGTTCGACGCCTGGTGGCGGCCGATGACGCGCATCGGCGTGATCCACGGCGACCCGCACCTCGGCAACTATTCGCTGACGCCGGGGGCCGAGCGGCTCAACCTCCTGGACTTCGGCTGCATCCGCATCTTCCCGCCGCGGTTCGTGGCGGGCGTCGTGCGGCTCTACCGCGCGCTCTCCGACGACGACCGCGACGGCCAGCGCGCCGCCTACGCCGCCTGGGGCTTCCCCGAACTCAGCGAGCCGCTCCTGGAGACGCTCAACATGTGGGCGCGCTTCATCTACGGCCCGATCCTCGACGACCGGGTGCGCACGGTGGCCGACGGCACGGCCCCCGGCGAGTACGGCCGGCGCGAGGCCTTCGCTGTGCGCCAGCGTCTCAAGGAGCAGGGGCCCGTCACCATCCCGCGCGAGTTCGTGTTCATGGACCGCGCGGCGATCGGCCTGGGCGCCGCCTTCCTGCACCTGGGCGCCGAGCTCAACTGGCGCCAGCTGTTCGAGGCCTCGCTGGAGGGATTCTCCGAGGAGGGCGTGACGCAGCGTCAGGGCGAGGCGCTGACGGCGGTGGGGCTCTAACGCCTTCCTTGCCGCCGCGTCAGCCGCGATAGCCTTCCGTCCATGGCCGACGCCGACCGCCCGACCGCGCCCTTCCTCCTGGCTGAACTGGAGGGAGCGCGGCCGCCCGCCCCCGCCTGGTTCGACGCCGCGCTCGCCGACGCGCCGGAGCGTATTCCGCTGGAGGTGGACGGCGCCGAGCTGGAACTCCTCGCCTGGGGGCCGCGCGGGGCTGAAGGCCTCCTCCTGCTACACGGGGCGGGCGCGCATGCGGGCTGGTGGAGCTTCCTGGCACCCCTGTTCGCCCAAGAGGGTCGGCGCGTGGCGGCGCTCACCTGGTCGGGCATGGGCGCGTCCGACTGGCGTCCCCGCTACGGCTTCGACGTCTTCGCCGCCGAGGCGGTCGCCGCGGCCGAGGCGGCGAGCCTGTTCGAGGGCGCCCGCGCGCCCGACGTGGTGGCGCATTCCTTCGGCGGGGCCGTGGCGACGCACCTCGCCGCCAGCGAAGAGGGCGCGAGGTTCGGCCGGGTGATCTTGGCCGACGTGGGCGTGCGCCCGCCCGGCAAGCGCTGGCGCGGGCCGCCGCCGCGCTCCAATCCCAACCGCGTGTACCCGACGCAGGCCGCGGCGCTGGCCCGCTTCCGCCTCGCCCCCGCCCAGGATTGCGCGAACCTCTACGCCGTCGACCACATCGCCCGCGGCGGCCTCCGAGAAGTCGAGGGCGGCTGGGCCTGGGGCTTCGATCCCTTCCTGTGGGACCGGCTCGACCGCGCGAGTCGCCCGCTCAGCCAGGAGGACGAACTCGCCCGCGCCCGCTCGCCGCTGGCCTTCGTCTACGGCGAGCGCTCGGCGCTGATGGACGCCGAGGCCGTGGCCTACACCCGCGCCTACGCGGCGCCCGGCACGCCCTTCATCGCCGTGCCCGACGCCGCCCACCACCTCATGCTGGACCAGCCGATAGCCTTCAGCGCGGCGGTGCGCGCGCTTCTCGCCGGACGGGCGCTCACCCCGGCTTAAGCATTCCCCGCCACCATCGCGGCCGACCCTCCCCGGATCGCCAGCGGACCCGCCAGCCTCATGTTCCAGATCATCGGCGTCGTCTTGCTGTTCGGCCTCGTGTTCGGCTCGTACATCATGTCGGGCGGCAACATGGGCGTGATCATCGAGGCCGCGCCCCACGAGCTGATGGCGATCCTGGGCGCGGGCGTGGCCTCGTTCCTGATCTCCAACAGCATGGGCGTAATCAAGGGCGCCGGCGGTGGCATGGGCAAGGTGTTCAAGGGGCCTAAGTGGAAAGCCAGCGACTACGCCGACCTCCTCGCGCTCCTGTTCCTCCTCACCAAGACGATGAAGACCAAGGGCGTGATCGCGCTCGAGAGCCACATCGAGAAGCCCGCCGAGAGCTCGATCTTCTCAAAGTATCCCAAGATCGTGAAGGACCACTTCGCGGTGGACTTCATCTGCGACACGCTGCGCATGATGACGATGAACCTGGAGGACCCGCACCAGGTCGAGGATCACATGGAGCGCCAGCTGGAGAAGCACCACCACGAGGGGCTGGCCCCCGCCCACGCCCTGCAGAGTTTGGCCGACGCCCTGCCCGCGCTCGGCATCGTCGCGGCCGTCTTGGGCGTCATCAAGACCATGGGCTCGATCACCCAGCCGCCCGAGGTGCTGGGCGGCATGATCGGCGGCGCGCTGGTCGGCACCTTCCTGGGCGTGTTCCTGGCCTACGGCCTGGTGGCCCCCATGGCCGCGCGCATGAACGCGGTGGTGGAGGAGGAGTCGGCGTTCTACCGCATCATCCGCTCGGTCTTGGTCGCCCACCTGCACGGCAACGCCGCCCAGATCTCGGTGGAGATCGGGCGCGGCAGCGTACCCTCGCCCTCCCAGCCCTCGTTCGCCGAGCTGGAGACCGCGCTCGGCCAGGTCAGCGAAGCGGCCTGACGGCGGCCGAGATAGCCGCCCCGCAACGCAATCGCGTCTTGCCAGTTGAGCGCCAAACGGCATATTGCCGTCCGGCGCTGCATCTGCGCGGTCCGGTTTGTCGAGTCACATTGGTGTGACCGGCGATCAGGGGCGCGAGGGCTGTTCCCGCGCTCGAACCTCCATCCCGAAGGGACCAGGAACAATGACCTCCTCCATCCGCAAGATCATGATCGCCGGCGCCGCCGTGGCCGCCCTGTCGGCCGCCGCCTGCGCCAAGCCCGCCAACAACGAAGCCACCACCAACACCTCGACCACCGACTCGACCACCACCACGACCAACAGCACCGACTCGAACATGTCGTCGGGCAACATGACGTCGGGCGACGCGAACGCGACCGGCAACATGTCGGGTGGCAACATGACCACCACGACCACCACGACCAACACCTCGGGCCAGTAAGCCCGCAAGGCTCGCAGTGAGCCTCGCCCGCCCCGCCAGCCGGGGCCGGGCCTGCAAGACGGCCGCTCCGCACCGCGGGGCGGCCGTTTTCGCGTTCTAGCGCCGGGGTGCGTATGGAGCCGGTCGACTGGAGCGCGCACGGCCCGCGCTCGCCCCGCTTCGACGACATCTACTTTCAGGCCGACGGGCTGGAGGAGAGCCGCGCGGTCTTCCTGCGAGGCTGCGGTCTCCCGGAGGCCTGGAGCGGACGGCGCCGCTTCGTCGTGGGCGAGCTCGGGTTTGGCGCGGGGCTGAACGTCCTGGCGCTGCTCCAGCTCTGGCGCGACCGGCGGCCGAGCCCCGACGCGCGGCTGCACGTCTTCTCCGTCGAGGGCTACCCCATGCCACGGGCCGACGCCGCGCGCGCGCTGGCCGCCTGGCCCGAGCTCGCCGCCCTCGCCGCTCCGCTCCTCGCCGCCTGGCCGGACGGACGGCGCGGCCGCACCCGCGTGAGCTGGCCTGAACTCGGCGCGACGCTCGACTTGGCCGTCGAGGAGGCGCAGCCGGCCGTGCAGGGGTGGGACGGGCGCGCCGACGCCTGGTTCCTCGACGGCTTCGCCCCCGCGCGCAATCCGCAGATGTGGTCGCCCGAGCTCCTGGCCGCGGCGGCTGTTCGCACCGCGCCCGGGGGCCGCCTCGCCAGCTTCACCGTCGCGGGCGGCGTGCGCCGCGCGCTCGCCGACGCCGGGCTGGAGGTCGGCAAGCGCCCGGGCCACGGCCGCAAGCGCGAGCGGCTTGAGGCGCACAAGCCCAGCCACGCGGGCGAGACCGCGCCGCCTGCGCGCGTCGCCGTGGTGGGCGCGGGCATAGCCGCAGCTGCGCTCGTGCGCGCGCTCGGGCGGGGGGGGATCGAGCCCGTCCTCCTGGCGCCCGCGACGGACGACGCGGCTTCCGGCAACGCCTCCGCCCTGGTCACGCCCCGCCTGGACGCAGGCGGCGGCGCCACCGCCCGCCTCCACGCCGAGGCCTTCGCGCGCGCCGTCACGCTCTACAGCGAGGAGACGCCTGAGGCGGTGCTGGCGCGAGGAGCCTGGCAGCTGGCCCGCACGTCCGCCGACTCGGAGCGCTTCGCCCGGCTCGCCGCCTGGGGCGGCTTCCGGCCGGGCGCGCTCGCTCAGCGGTCCGAGGCGGCGGTCGCGGCCGCGCTCGGTGAAGCGGAGGCGCCGGTCGCCCTTAAATTCGCTGACGCCCTGGTGGTCGAGCCGCGCGTGATCTTGAAGGCGTGGATGCGCGACGTGGAGACCGTCCGCTTACGGATCGTCGGCCTGCGGGCCGTCGACAGAGGCGTGGAGCTCGTCTGCGACGACGGCCGCGACCTGCGGTTCGACGCCGTCGTGCTCGCCAACGGCGCGGGGCTGGAGCGGCTCCTCCCCGAGTTCGACCTGCGACCGACGCGCGGGCAGGCGAGCGTGGTGGAAGGGGCGGCGTGCGGACCGGCGGCGGCCTGGGGCGGCTACGCCATCCCCACGCGCGAGGGCGTGCTGTTCGGCGCAACCCACGGCCGGGGCGATCGGAGCGTCGAGCTGCGCCCGGAGGACGACGCGGCCAACCTGCGCACCCTTGAGCAGGCGCGCCCCGCGCTCGCCGCCCGCTTGGCCGGCAAGGTCGTGCAGGGCCGCGCCGCCACCCGGCTCGCCGCGCCCGACCACTTGCCGCTGGCGGGCGCGACGCCCGACCGGCCGTGCGTATGGGTGCTGGGCGCGCTCGGCGCACGGGGCTTCACCCTCGCCCCCCTCCTCGCCGAGCATCTGGCCGCGCGCATCGCGGGCGCGCCCTCTCCGCTCGCCGCCGACCTCGCCGCCGCGGTCGAGCCCGCACGGCGGGCGGCGCGCCGGGGCGGCGCTCATTCCAGCTCGTCGTCCTCGTAGCCGACGAGCCTGAGCGCGCGGGCGGGATGGCCGTGCAGCTCGGCCCAGCGCAACAGCGCGTCCTCGCGCCCATGGGTGATCCACAGCTCGCGCGGGCTGAGTTCGCTGACGGTCGCGGTCAGCTCGTCCCAGTCGGCGTGGTCGGAGAGGATCAGCGGCAGCTCGACACCGCGCTGGCGGGCGCGCCCGCGCACGCGCATCCAGCCGGAGGCGAAGGCGTCCACCGGGTCGGCGAAGCGGCGGCTCCATCGGTCGGCGATGGCCGAGGGAGGGGCGACCACCACCTCGCCCGGAAGGGCGCCGCCCCGCGGGCGCTTGCCCGCCGCGCCCTCCTCCGTCGCCGGCAGGAGCGGCCCGAGCCGCACGCCATGCGCCTCGTAGAGGGCGTTGAGCTTCTGCAGCGCGCCGTGCACGTAGATCGGCCGGTCGTAACCCGCCTCGCGCAGCAGCGCGATCACCCGCTGCGCCTTGCCGAGCGCGTAGGCGCCGACGAGGTGGGTGCGCTCGGGGAACTGGCGCAGGCTCTCCAGGAGCTTCTGCATCTCGTCCGCGTCCGGAGGATGGCGGAAGACCGGCAGGCCGAAGGTCGCTTCCGAGATGAACAGGTGGCAGGGCGTGGGCTCGAAGCGCGCGCAGGTGGGATCGCGACGGCGCTTGTAGTCGCCCGACACCACGGCGGTGCAGCCGCGGTGGTCGATCACCGCCTGCGCCGAGCCCAGCACGTGACCCGCGGGGACGAGCCGCAGCTCCACCCCGCCCACCGCCAGGCGCTCGCCATAGGGCAGGGGCTGGGTGGTTTCGGCGAAGTCCTCGCCGTAGCGCACGCGCATGATATCGAGGGTGGCAGGGGTGGCTAAGACAGCGCCGTGGCCCGAGCGCGCGTGGTCGGCGTGACCATGGGTGATCACCGCACGGGGGACGGGGCGCACGGGGTCGACGTGGAAGTCGCCAGGCGGGCAGTACAGCCCTTCCGGCCGGGGCTGCAGGAGGCGTTCGAAGGGCAGGGCCGGATCCACGCGCTCTCAGTCCACCTGCAGGGGGCGCACCGCAAGCTCCCCGTCGCCCGCGCGCACCACCCGCAGGAGTGTCCCCGGCGCGGGGACGGGGGCGTCGGCGACCAGCGTCGCGGGCAGGCGCGTGCCGTCGACCGCCACCACGCCGCAAGGGCCGGTGAAGTCCACCGCCCTGACCGTGCGGCCCAGAAGGCGCGGGTCGGCGCCTTGGGGGCCGGGCGCGGGCGCGGAGGCCGGCGGAGCCGGCGCGCGCCGGCGACGGAGCGGAACGGCCGTCAGCGCCGCGCCGGCGCATACGAACACGGCCGCCTGCGCCGCGGGCGAGCCCGGCAGGACCGCCCCCGCCAGCGCCGCCACGAGGCCTGCAGCGGCGCCGCGCGAGAGGGCGGGGGCGCCCGCCGCGACGCCGGCCGCCAGCACGCCCGCGCCGGCCGCGAGCCAGAAGATGACGGGCTGATCGGCCAGGAGCTGGAGCGCGGGGCTCACGGCGGCGCGGCGTCGGGCGTCGCCAGCGCGTGGGCGAGGTCGCGCGCCGCCGCGGCGGCCGCGGCCACCGCCGCGCGCGCGGCCGGAGAGCAGGCCCGGTATCGCG
>CAXTAO010000014.1:0-66715 GCA_964242625.1 uncultured Caulobacteraceae bacterium
TCGACCACCGACACGCGCCCGATCCCGCCCGCCTGCACCAGCTTCCGGATCGTCCGAGCTCCGTCGGTGAAGCGGTAGGAGAGGTCGACGGCCAGGAGCCGATCCGCCCCGCGTGCGGCCTCGACCGCCGCGCGCGTCTCAGCCGCGGTGCGACCGAGCGGCTTCTGGCAGAAGACGGCGACCCCCGCCTCCAGGGCGCGGACCGACTGCTCGGCGTGGAGCGCGCTCGGGGTGGCGATGACCAGGCCGTCGAGATTGAGCGCGAGGAGACCGTCGAGCCCGTCGACCGCCCGGGCCCCGGGCGCGGCGGCGAGCGCGGCGACGACGCCCGCTTGCGACGGATCGGCCACCGCGACGACGTCGCATGCGCCGTCGGAGGCGATCGCCTCCATGCGGTGGCGACCGATCCAGCCCACGCCGAGAAAACCCAGGCGCGGCCTGGGGACACCGGCGCTCACAGCGTCACCAGCGCCTTGAGGAAGCCGTCCGGCCGGTCGCGCGTGGCGTCCAGCGCCTCGCCCAGCCGCTCCAGCGGGTAGCTGTGGGTGTAGAGCGGGTCGGGGTCGAGCCGGCCGGACGCCACGGCCTCCACCGCCGCGCGCACGCCCGCGACGTACATGGCGGGGTCGCGCTCGTGGGCGTTGATCACGTCGAAGCCGCGCCAGTTCCACATCTGCATGTTCACCTGGCGCGGACCGTCCTGGTGGTAGCCCGCAATGACGAGCCGCCCGCGCTCGGCGGTCAGCTCGGCGGCGAGGTCGAGCGGCTGCTGCTTGCCCACCGCCTCGATCACCCGTTCGCAGAAGCGCCCGCCGGTGAGCTCACGCACGCGCTCGATGATCGCCCAGTGGTCCTCCATCGGGATCACCTCGGCCGCGCCCATCTCTCGCGCCACCTCGAGCGAGAAGGGCCTCCGCGAGATGGCGATGACCCGCGCGCCCGCTTGCGCCGCCAACCGCGTGAGAAGCGCGCCCAGGAAGCCGATCCCCACGACTGCCACCGTCTGCCCCGTCTCCACCCCAGCGCGGGCGAAGATGTTCATGGCGCAGCCCAGAGGCTCGCCGGGAAAGGGCCGGCCGTCGAGCTCGGGCGGCAGCGGGATCACCGCATCGGCCTCGGCCAGATCGTAACCCGCGTAGGCGTGGTAGGTGAGCGCGGCGACGCGTCGGCCGGGCTCAAGGTGCGTCACACCCTCGCCCACGCCGTCGACCACGCCCCATCCCTCATGGCCGAGCCCGCCCGGTTCGGTCGGAAAGCTCATCCACTCGGGCCCAGCCCAAGGGCCGAGGTTGGACGCGCACACGCCGCAACCTTCCAGTTTCAACCGCACCTGGCCGGGTCCGGGCTCAGGCCTCGGCGCGCGCCTCACCTCCGCGACCCCCGCGCCGGTGACCACCGCGGCAGGCATGAGAAGGTCGGCGTCGTCGGGCATGGGCGGTGACCTCTGGGGCGCGGCGGGGAGGGCGCTCGGGTAGCCAGCGCCGCCGCCGGTGTCGAGCCGCGTCATTCTCCTGTCGCGGAATCTCAAGTAGATATACCGCGCTGGGCCGCCCGCCTGCTTTCGAGTCGCCGCAGCCGTCGTGAGGAGAGCCGTCTTCCGGAAGACGCACGCCGCCGCCCGCGCCCGCCTCACTCATGCGTCGTCGCGTGACGCATGCAGGTGATCTCCAAACCTATGTCTGGCTGGCCGGCTCTGGTGCTCAACGCCGACTATCGGCCGCTGTCCTACTACCCACTGTCGCTGTGGTCGTGGCAGGAGGTGGTCAAGGCGGTGTTCCTCGACCGTGTGGTGGTGATCTCCACCTACGACCAGATGCTGCGCTCGCCGTCGTTCGAGATGCGGGCGCCCAGCGTGGTGGCGCTGAAGAACTACGTCGCCCAGGACCGCTCGCCCGCCTTCACCCGCTTCAACCTGTTCCTGCGCGACGCTTTCACCTGCCAGTACTGCGGCGCGGGCGAGGACCTGACGTTCGACCACGTCCTGCCCCGCTCGCGCGGCGGGCGCACCAGCTGGGAGAACATCGTCACCGCCTGCGCGCCCTGTAACCTGCGCAAGGGCGGCCGCACGCCCAAGGAGGCCGCCATGGTTCCCGCGCGCCCGGCGCGGCGGCCGTCAATGTTTCAGCTGCAGGAGCTGGGGCGGCGCTTCCCGCCCAACCACCTGCACGCGAGCTGGCTCGACTACCTCTACTGGGACATCGAGCTGGAGGCCTGACGCGCGGGCGGCGGCGCGTATAAGCCGGCCCCGTCCGCCCGAGAGGTCGTCCCATGCCCGATCCCGCCGAGCCGCCCGGCCAGCGGCTTCTGCCACTTCTGGGCATGCTGGCCGCCCTGGCGCTCGTGGCCTGGCTGGTCGCGGGTGTCGTGGGCTGTCGTCACGCGGGGCTCGTGTGAGCCGTCCGCGCCACAGGCATATGGCCAAGCTGTAGGCAGATCGCGCTCTGGGCGCCCGCCGGCTGGGCGCCCCGCCGTTTTCGACCGACGTCCGACGATGCGGCTTTGGCCGTGCGCGTCGCGGCCCCTCCACTCGTGGTCAACCAGAAACCACGGGGTCAACTCATGACGAGGGTCGGTCGTCTCAGTCTCGCCGCAACCTGTCTCGCCGGCATGGCCGTCGGCGCGCCGGCATGGGCCCAGAGCGCGCCGGCGCAGGCTCCCGCGCCCGGGGCCGCAGACGCCAAGACCGACGCCGCCCCCGCCGCGGCCCCCGCCGTCACCATCGGGGCGCCTTCCATGACGCCGCCGCTTGGCTTGAACGCCAGCCCGATCTCCATCGACGGCGGCATCTTGGGCAAGGTGTACATCTCCGGCCAGCTGAGCGGGCTGGGCCTCGTGCAGAGCGATGCAGTTCCCAATCCGCTGCCGCACGCGGGCAACAGCTCGAGCCTCCTCGACGTCAGCAACGCCCAACTGGAGATCCAGACGGTAAACGGGCCGTTCCAGTTCTTCTTGGAGGCGGGCGCCTACACCTTCCCGTCGCTGGGCGCGCCCTACATCAAGCCTGGCCAGAACATCTCGACGTTCTTTGGAGCGTTGCCGGTCGCGTATGGCAAGTACGTGGTCAACTCGAACCTTTCGGTTCAGGCAGGCGCTCTGCCGACGCTGATCGGCGCCGAATACGCCTTCACCTTCCAGAACATGAACATCGAGCGCGGCCTGCTGTGGAACCAGGAGCCCGTGATCAGCAAGGGCGTGCAGGTCAACGTCGCCCACGGCCCGCTCACCGTCTTCGCCTCCGTCAACGACGGCTACTACTCCGATCACTATAACTGGTTTTCGGGTCTGGCCGCCTACGCCATCAACAGCGCCAACACCATCGCCATCAACGGCGGCATGAACTTCGGCAGCACCAACACCAACAAGTTCCGCGCACCCAACACGCTGAGCAACAGCGCGATCCTCGACCTGAGCTACACCTACAACAAGGGCGCGATCTACATCAATCCATACATCCAGTACACCGTCGTGGGCGACAACGCCGCGCTCGGAATCGCCCGCGCCGAGACCTACTCCGGGGCCGTCTTGGCCAAGTACACGTTCTCGCCGAACTGGACCGTCGCGGGCCGCGCCGAGTACGTCAGCTCGTCCGGCCAGACGAGCCTGCTCTACGGCCCATCGTCCGACGCCTGGTCGCTGACCTTGACGCCGACCTGGCAGATGGGCGTGCTCTTCGCCCGCGCCGAAGTCTCCTACACGCGCATCGAGCACTTCACGCCAGGCTTCGGCTTTGGCGACGACTTCAACTCTCAGGATCAGGTCCGCGGTCTACTCGAAACCGGGATCCTGTTCTGACCACATCAACGCTGGAGGCGGACGAGTGAAGATGATCGTGGCCGTGGTGCGGCCCCACAAGCTCGACGACGTGCGCGAGGCGCTGCACGCGGCGGGCGTCGACGGCATGACGGTGGCGGAGGTGCGCGGCCACGGCCGCCAGAAGGGCCACACCGAAATCTATCGCGGCGCCGAGTACGAGGTGAGCTTCGTGCCCAAGGTCAGGGTCGAGGTAGTCGTCGACGACACGCTGGTGGAGCGCGTCTGCGAGGCGGTCCGCACCGCCGCCGTCACCGGCAAGATCGGCGACGGCAAGCTGTTCATCCTGCCGGTGGAGGGCGCGATCCGCCTGCGCACCGGCGAAACGGGCGCCCAGGCGCTCTGATGCCCGCACATATCCGAGGGGAAGCCGAAACCATGATCCGAGGACTTCGACGCGCGGCGCTGGCGGGCCTGGCGCTCGGCGCCGCCCTGGCGGCCACCGCGCCCGCCCTCGCCCAGAGCAACACGACGCCCGCCGCCAGCGTCAGCGAGAGCACGGCCGCATCCAATGCGACGGGACCCGCCAGCGCGCCGGCGGCCGCGCCCGCCACCGCATCGACAGCCCCCGCGGCCGCCGCGCCCACCACGCAGAAGACCGACACGGGCGATACGGCGTGGATGCTCACCTCCACCGCGCTCGTGCTGATGATGACCATCCCGGGGCTGGCGCTGTTCTACGGCGGCATGGTGCGGCGCAAGAACGTGATCGCCACCGTCGCCCAGAGCTTCGCCATCACCGCCATCGTCACCGTGTGCTGGTTCGTGGTCGAGTATTCGCTCTCTTTCGGCACGAACGGCTCGACCGAGCTGAACAAGTACTACGGCGGGTTCGGGCGCGCCTTCCTCAACGGCATCAGCCCAGTGCCCGACGCCAAGCCCTATCTGATCGCGGGCGCGGCCAACACCATCCCCGAGTACGTCTTCATGATGTACCAGATGACCTTCGCGATTATCACGCCCGCGCTGATCTGCGGCGCCTTCGCCGAGCGGTTCAAGTTCTCGGCGCTGTGCCTCTTCACCGTCCTGTGGTCGCTGTTCGTGTATGGGCCGATCGCGCACTGGGTGTGGGGCGGCGGCTTCCTCGGCGGGCTGGGTGTGCTGGACTTCGCGGGCGGCACGGTGGTGCACATCAACGCGGGGGTGGCGGGCCTCGTGTGCTGCCTGGTGCTGGGGCCGCGGGTGGGCTTCGAGCGCGAGAACATGGCGCCCCACAACCTCGTCTATACCATGATCGGCGCCTCGCTGCTCTGGGTCGGCTGGTTCGGGTTCAATGCGGGCTCGGCGGTGGGCGCCAACGCGCTGGCGGGCTCGGCCATGGCGGCCACTCAGATCGCCACGGCGGCCGCGGCGCTGAGCTGGATGGCGGCCGAGTGGGTCGTCTCCAAGAAGCCGACGCTTCTGGGCATGGCGTCTGGAGCGGTGGCGGGGCTCGTGGCGATCACGCCCGCATCGGGCTTCGTCCTACCCTCGGGCGCGCTCTTCATCGGGATCATCGCGGGGGTGGTCTGCTACCTCTCGGCGGTCTTCCTGAAGCGCGCGCTGAAGTACGACGACAGCCTGGACGCCTTCGGCGTGCACGGCGTGGGCGGCTTCGTGGGCGCGCTCCTCACCGGCCTCTTCGCCAGCCACCTGATCCAGGCGACGGACGGGGTGAAGGCGTTCGAGGCCAACCGGGTGCACGCGCTGTGGATCCAGTTCGTCGGCTGCATGGGTACGATCATCTGGTCGGCGCTGGGCACCTTCGTCATCCTAATGATCTGCAAGTACACCACCGGCATCCGCGCCTCCGAGGACGCCGAGCTCGAGGGTCTCGACATGTCCATGCACGGCGAGGCGCTGCACGAGCACTGAGCGCGCTCGACAGGGCGGCGGGGCGCGCGCTAGCCAAGGCGCTCCCGCCGCCCGAGGACGTCCATGGCCGACTGGCCGCTGTCGAACGCCGACGCCGGCCTCCTCGCCCCCGGCCGCCAGCTGTGGCGGCTGGGCGACGGCGCGGACGAGATGGAGGCCACCCTCGGCGACGGGCGCGTGCGTCTGGACCTACACACTGAGCCGGGGCTGCGCCTCGCCGCACTCCTGGGCGCTCGGATCGACGATGCGGGCCGTCCCTGGCCGGGGGCGTTCCGCTTCTCGCCGGAGACGGGCGCTCCCCTCCGGCCGGCGCTGCCCGACGCCGCGCCCTGGGGCGCGCCTTCCGGCGGCGAAGCCGGCCTGCCCCAGACCGACACGATGGCGGCGCTCGATCCCGCCTCGCGTGCCGACCTACTCGCGCCCACCCAGGCGGCCCTGTTCGTCGCGGGCGCGCCCGCCGCCCTCTACGCCCTGCGCACCGCGCTCGGCGTACTGGAGGTTTACCTCCCGCGCGGGGGCCAGGCGTCGGGCGAGGACTGGGTGCGGCTGGGCGTCGTGGTGCGGTCCGGCGTGGAGCTGCCGCCTTGGTCGGCGGCGATCGGCGCGGGACGGTTCGGCTTCGTCGCGCCCACCGCGGCCGGCCCCGTCTTCGTGCGCCTGCCCATCCTTCCAGGGGCGGCGGCGGCGACCGATGTCGCGCCGGCAGGAACGCGCTCCGTTGGCGGCCCGGCGCTCAGCGGGGGCGTCTGGCTCGCGCCCGTGCGCGCGGGCGGCGGGCTGGCGCTCCTTGCCCGGGAGGACGCCTGGTCGGCGCCCTGGTCGGCGCGCGAGGTCATGGGGTCGCCCGACTGGCCCGACCCCTCGAGCCCGGCGGGCGCGCTCGCCGCCCCGGCAGCGGACGGTCGCGACGACGTCTTCTGGGTGGGCGCGACCGGCGCCCTGGCCTGGTCGCCCGGCGAAGGCCGCGCCGCCTGGACGGCTTGGCCGGAGGGATTCCGCGCCCTTCCCACCGCCCGACCGTGGCGCGCGGGCGACGGAGTGCTCTGGCAGCAAGGCGTGCAGCCGGGGGCGGAGGGCGCCAGCCTCGCCTTTCGGCCGCTGAGGTGGGGCGGAGCGGCGGGCGAGGTCAGGCTCGTGCGCAACCCGCACTTTTCGGCGGGCGGCTGGAGCTACGCCACCTCCGGCCGGCCGGCGCGCTGGCTGCGTCCCTGGGATCGGCCCGTGGACGATGAGCAGCTGCGCATGCCCGAGGGAGCGTTCGCGGCGCCGCTCCTCGGCTTCGACGACCGCGCGGGGCGGCCCGCAACCCTCCTGGCCGAGATCAGCGGGGAGGGCGCGCACGCCGGCGCGCTGATCCGGGGCGAGCAGCCCGGCCTCGTGCGCGCGGCGCTGAAGCAGCACCGCTCCCTGGAACCGGTGCAGGACCTGGGCGCCGCCTTCCGCATCGGACGGCTCGACGACCTCCTGTGCGTCGGCTACGCCGACCGTGTTCTCGTGGCTCACAGGGACGAGCCGGGGGACTATGCACGGGCGTACAGCTGGCGCGTGGCGGGGTGAGCGGATGCGCGAGCTAGCGGCCGCCCTCGCGCTCCTGCTCGCGTTGGCGGGCGGGCCCCGCAGCCTCGGGGCGCCCGCGCCGCCGCCGATCCGCCAGGTGTACCTCGTGCAGGACTCCGGCTGGATGGAGCCCTTCTACGCCGACCCTGCAGCGCCCTTTCGGCCGCTGGTGGAGGCGCTGGTGGCGCAGAGCCGGCTGACCGGCGTGCCCGTGACGGTAGCGGCCTTCGACCAGGCGGGGGAGGTCTCCGGCCGCGCCTCGCCGCTCGTGCTGTTCGGGGGCGCCTACGACGCCGGCCCGCTCAACGCGGCGGTGGACGCGCTCACACCGCCCCGCAAGGCGTCGGGGGCCTTCGCCGACACCGACTTCGCGGGCGCCTTCGCCGCCGCGCGCCGCGATCTCCTGGGCGGGGGCGAGGGGGTGGTGTGGATCGTCACCAACAACAAGAACTCGCCCAGCAACTCGGCGGAGGTGAAACGCAACACCGCCGCCTTCTATGCCGAGCTGTCGAACGATCCGCGGGTGACGCGCATCGCGGGCTTCCTGGTGCGCATGCCCGCGCGCGGCCACGTGTTCAGCGAGCGGGGGCTCGTCGTCTACGCCGTGGCGGTGGGCGACAACGCGGCCCGCGCGCTGGACCTCGTCACCTCCGAAGCCTCGCCGCTGCGCAAGGGGCTGTTCCGCGGCAACCCGCCCCTGCGGCTCAAGCCGCTGACGCGCCAGGCGCTGGAGCTCTCCATCGACCGCAGCCACGCCGACAGCGGGGCGGTCGCCTACACCGAGGGCGGCGTCTTGGTGGTGCGGGGCGTAAAGGAGGGGCGGCCCGGCCGGCTGCACCTGGAGGGGGCGGTGCGCAACGCACTCTATCCCTGGCGGATCGAGGCGGCGACAATCACGCCGATATGGACGCGCTTCGGCGCGGGCGACGGCGCCGACGCCCAGGCGACCATAGCGCCAAACGCGCTGCACGCTCTGTCCGGCGCGGGCGGCGCGCGCCAGCCGGTTATGCTCGACCTCGTGCTGCCGCCTTTGCGCGCGCGCGACCTCCTTCAGGGCGAGGCCGCCTCGGAGGGCGTGCTGGAGATACGGCTGTCCGACGTGCGGCTGGCCTTCGACCCCGCCTTCACTGAGCGTGCGCAGGGCGTGTTCGGCGGCGACGTGCTGTCCGCGGCGGCGGGCGCGCCGGGCGCCCTTCCGGACCTCTTCTACCGCGGCCGCGAGGTGCGCGAGGCGACCACGCGCCTCCCCGTACGCATGGTGGTCGAGTTCGCCGCCTGGCCGATCTGGCTGATCTTCGGCGGGGTGGCGCTCGTCTTCGCCGCGCTCGCGGCGGCGTGGGCGCAGCTCGGACGCCCGTGGCGCTTCACCTCGCGCCTCCTCGGCCGCGAGGTGGTGCTGCACCGCGGGCGCGAGGTGCTGGCCGACGCGAGCGGCCGGCGCGTCGAGATATCGCGCCGGCTGTTCGGCCCTCCGCGCGAACGCTACATGGACGAGGACGCATCGCCGGGGTGATCTCGCCGACACCGGCGAGGCGGAGCGCGTAGAGGCGGCATGCAGGACTACAGCTTCCCGAGCGGGAACGGGTCGGCTTCGCGGGACGGCGGCCAGACCGGGAACGTCGTCCTGAACGCGCCGGCCAACACGACGGCGTCCGCGCCGGGGGTCTCCACCCTCGACCACCACGGTCTCACCGCGCGCGACTGGGCGATCGGGGCGGGGCTCCTCCTCGTCTGCGCCGTGGTCTTCTTCCTGATCCGCGGCTTCGTCACTTCCATGCTGGTCGACAGGCGCGCGGCGCCCGACGCTGCGCGGGGTGCGGGCTGGGCGGTGTTCGTGTTCCTGTTCTGCGCCGCCGCAGCCGTCGTGTTCGGCCTCCTCGGCGACTACTGGGGCAAGTTCCTGTTCGCGCTGCCCGCCTGCACGCTGATGCTGGTGACGGGGCTCCTGGCGCTCGTCATGGTCATGCGCGCGGGCGCCACGCGGCGCTGAGCGCACGAGAGGAGGCCGCCATGGCCGACGACCTGAGCCAACCCCAGCGCCTCGTGGGCGCCGAGGGCGTCGACGTGGAGGTGAAGCCCACCGTCTTCATCGGCCTGGGCGGCACGGGCATGGAGGTGCTGCTGCGTCTGCGCCGGCGCATCCTGCAGCAGCCGTGGGGGCCGAACCGCAAGCGGCTGGCCTCCATGGCCGAGTTCCCCGTCGCCTCCTTCCTCTACTTCGACACCGACACGGCGTCCGGCGGCGAGAGCGACCGGGCGCGGCGCACCGACCCCATGAGCGCGGTCGTCGCGTTCGATCAGGGCGAGCGGCTGCAGGAGCGGGTGGACGTCGGTTACTACCAGCGCGAGCTCGCCACCAAGCCGCACATCGCCGAGTGGCTGCCCTCGGCCGACCTGTCGCGCATCGACACGGGCAAGGGCGCGGGCCAGGTGCGCGCGATCTCGCGGCTCCTGTTCTTCCATATGTACGCGCGCTTCCGCCAGAAGCTCGACGCCAAGAGCCAGGCGGTGCTGCAGAACGTCTCCAACCAGCACCTGCTGGACGAGCTGGGGCTTTCGATCAGCCCCGACCTGCGGGTCGTGGTGGTGGCCTCGACCGCCGGCGGCACGGGCTCGGGCTCGTTCATTGACGTCGGCTACGCCTGCTCGTCGCTGCGCATCGGCGACAAGGCCCCGCAGGTCGATCTCTTCCTCATGCTGCCCGGCGGCTACGCCGAGAAGGACCGCGAGCGCGTGTTCGCCAACACCTACGCGGGCTTGTCCGAGCTCGAGCACGCCATGCGCCCGGGCTCCTCGCCGCCCTATGTCGAGCGCTGGGGCGAGTTCGCGGAGAACCGGGCGGCGACGCCCTACACCGACGTCTACCTCGTCGACACGATGAACCTCCTGGGCCAGGCCACCGGCAAGGCCGACGACATCTTCGACATGCTGGCCGACGTGCTCTCGGAGGACTTCGCCTCGTCGGAGTTCGCGCGCCGCAAGCGCTCGGTCTCGGTCAACAAGCAGCAGTACAAAAGCCCGAAGTTCTACCCGCCCGTACCGGCCGAGGTGGGCGCGCGCGCCATCGCCTACTCCCGCGGCTTCTCCTCCCTCGGCCAGACTATCCTCGCCACCACGGGCTCGCTCGAGTTCGAGGCCTCCGTCGCGCGCACGAGCGTCGGGATCATGGAGGCGTTTTTCGGCATCAACACCGCCCACCGTCCGCCCACCCCCGACGACCGCGACGGCTTCATGCGCGGCCACATGCGCCTGGCCCAGCGCTATTTCGGCGACTTCCCCAAGTGGCTGAAGCCCCCGCCCTCCGCTATCCCAGAGTATGAACTCGTCGACGCGCTCCTCTCGCGCGAGAGCGGCGAGCGCATCACCGTGAGCCTGTCGGAGCACATCCACGCGGGCGCGGCGGCGATCCGCTCGGGCGGGGCCGACTACAAGATCTGGGAGCGCGAGCTGGCCCAGCTGCGCGAGGACGTGAGCCGCGAGATCGACGGCGCGGCCGGGCGGGGCGCGGCCTCGTCCTACGGTCCGCGTGGCGAGGAGATCGCCGAGGCGCGCCGGCGGCTCGCCCGCCAGTGGCGCGGCGCGGGCGGCGAGGGGAGCCTGGAGGCCATCCTCTTCTCCTACCTCGACGACCAGGAGAAGGCGGGGCTCGACTACACCATCCAGCTCGTCGAGCTGGTCAAGGATCGGCTCGACGCGCCCGGCGACGGCATCATCGCGCGGCTGAAGAAGGTCGAGGGCGAGTACGGCCGCCTCGCCGACGAGATGATCCGCGGCTCTTTCCAGGAGAGCGTCGCGCGCGTGGCGCAGGCGGCGCGGCCGAGCCTGTTCGGCGACCGCGCAAAGATGGCGGAGACCTATCTCGCCCAGGCGTCGGACGACCTCGCGTACCACGCGCTCTACCGCCTGCGCGCCATCGCGGCGCGCGAGGCGCAGGCGCTTCTGACCGAGATCAGCGGCTGGCTGGGCGTGCGCACGGGGTTAGACGAGCGGGGCGACACGCGCTGGTCGGGCCTGATCGCCGACTTCCAGGCGGGCTTCGCCACCGTGCGCGCCACCCTCGACCTGATCCGCGCCGACGCCGAGCGCGTTGAGGATGCACTGCACCGGCCGGAGACCGGCGTCTTCCTCGTGGTGCGCGGCGCGGGCGTAGGCGAAATCCGCATCGATCCCGCCCAGCGACTGGAGTGGGCGCGCGAGGCCTTCCGCTCCTACGGCGGCACGCGGCGCATGTTCACCGAGCTGCGCACGCCCGAGGGCCAGCTGGCCGTCCTGGCGCAGTTGCGCGCCATCGCCTCGACCAAGCTCGCGCCGTGGGAGGCGCGCATTCCGCCGGTCGGCGACGCCCTGCACGAACTCAAGACGAGCGAGCCCAACGAATACCGCGAACTTCTGCGCAAGATGGTGGAGCGCGCCATGCCCTGGATCCAGGCGGGGTTCGACAGCTTCCAACCCGCGGGCGCCCAGTACGTGGCGCTGCTGGCGGTGGACCGCGCGCGCGAGTTCGAGGCGGAGTTCGGGCCCGACATCCGCGCGTTGATGCCCGCCTCGCTCGGGCTCGAGGCCCCCGGCTACACCGAGAGCGGCGTGCCGGGCCGCGCCACCTTCTACGTCGAGCTGGCGGGTATCCCGCTGGACGTGCTCACCCAGCTGCGCACCGACTGGCGCGAGGCCTACGGCCGCCAGCTGGTCGCGCCCGACGCCTTCCCCCTGCACAACCACAAGGACATCCTGCGCTTCCCCGACCCCGTCGCGCTCAAGGCGGCGGACATCGAGAAGCTCAAGGGCGTGCTCGACCTCTTCCTGCGCGGCGTCGCCTTCGGCGTGCTCAAGCGTGACGCGCGCGGCTCCGCCGGGCCGGGCCGCTCGCCGCCCTACCTCCTCGACATGGGCGGTGGCGACCTGCAGGCGGTTGGGGCCGAGCGCACTCTGCGCCGCCGGGGCTTCGCCGCCCACCACCGCGCCCGGCTGGAGCGGCTCCTCCTCGAGGTCGAGGGCGGGCTCGCGCCCGTGCAGATGCTAGCCGCCTCGGCGCTGTTCCAGTTCCTGGCCAACCGCGCCTACGCCAAGCGGCGTGACGTATCGTTCGATCAGGAGGAACGCATCGGCGGCGTGGCCCACCATGTCGCCTCCGACCTCGCCCGGCGCTGGTTCGACCGGGTGCGCGCGCTCGAGTCGTCGGCCGTCGTGGGCTTCGACCCGCGCTCGGTGCGCGAGACCCTGTTCGCCCAGGTCGCCGACTGGACGGTTCCGGTCGAGGGCAGCCTGGAGGACGTCGACGCTCTGGAGGCCAACCGCGATCCGCTGGACCAGCCGTCCATGCGCGCGGCCGACAAGCGCCAGATCGACCGCGCCCGCTTCACCGAGGTCGCCCTGCGGCGCATCGTGGGCTTGGAGGGCGGAACCTCCACTGCCGCCGCCGCCGCGGCGCCGCCGCCACCGTCGGGAGGACCGTGGTACCTGAACCTGCCTGGCCTGCAGCAGACGCCTTTGGACGTGTCCGGCGTCCGCGCCCAGATCGCCTCCGGCGCGCTCGGGCGCGGTGTGCTGGCGTTCGACGCATCCGCGCCCGCGGCGGGGTGGATCCCGGCGGAACGCTCGCCCGGGCTGGCCGAATTGTTCGCCGCGCCGCCGCCGCCGCCGCCCCTCGTTGCGCCGTCGGCCCTGTTCTATGTCGCGGAGGAGGGGCGCACAGCGGGGCCCTTCACCGCCGACCGCTTGCGCGCAGACGCCGCCGCGGGGCGGCTGAGCGCTGGCGCGCCCGTGTATCGCTTGGGGGAGGCGGCGTGGACGGCTGCGGCCGGCGCGCCCGAGCTGGCGGACGCGTTTTCGCCGCCGCCGCCGCCGCCGCCTCCGGCCTGAAAGTCAGGGCGTAGGCGGCAGGGTGCTCAGCGTCACCTGCGTGCGGGCGGCCGCATCGACGGACAGGTAGTCCGGCGCGCGCAGCTCGAAGCTGTCGCCCGTGTCGCTGGGAAGGCGCAGGGGGTGTCCCGGGCGCACGGCGTAGAGCCGCCCCGCCGCGCGCACGCGCACCACGGCGTCGCTGGACAGGGCGAAGCGGGCGTCCGCGGGCGCGTCGTCGGGCAGGCGGACGCGCCTCCACCGTCGTGTCACGTGCAGCGGTCGGCTCGCGACCGCCCCGGCGACGGGCAGGGCGCCCCGTGAGGCGCCCGGCTTCACCGCCCACCACGCCGCCGCCCCCGCGAGCACCATGAGCACGAGGAGAAGCGGCGGGCCGCAGCCGCTCCGTTTCCGCGGGGTGGGAGCGGCGGCCATGGCCGCACCAGCGGCCGAAGCTGAGGTGGGAGCGATCGGGGCGGGAGCGACCGGGACGGCGGGCCCGGGCGCCGGCGTCGCGCCTTGCCCGGGCGACGCGCTCGCCTCGTTGCGCGACGCCTCCGCGGACGGAGCGGGTATAAAGCTGGTCTCGGTTCGAGGCACGGTCTCTCCTTGCGGAGAAGCGCGCCGGTCCATACCGCAGAAGGGACAGAAGGCGGTGTCGCCAGCCAACTCGCGGCCGCAGGCGTCGCAGGCCGGATCGGTCATGGAAAGCGGACGTGCGTCGAGGACGGGGGCACGCGGCCCTCATAGCCCGGGAGTTGCCGCGCAGCCACGTGTCCTGACCCGTCGCCCGCCGTGTCCAGAGCGGGCGACGGGGGTTTCGGCTTAGGCGGCGGGCGCACCCTTGCGCCGGCCGTTGCGCGCGGGCGGCTTGGCTTCGCCTCCGGCGCCGTTGGCCGGAGCCGCGCCGCGACCGCGCGCGCCCAATCCGAGCTTGCGCGCCATCTCCGAGCGGGCGGCGGAGTAGTTGGGCGCCACAGACGGGTAGCTCGCCGGCAGGCCATAGCGTTGGCGATAGTCGTCGATGGTCATTCCATGGCGGGCGAGGTGCCGCTTCAGCGTTTTGTACGGCTTGTTGTCGACGAAGGAGATCAGCCCGTCCGGCGTGACCGACTTGCGGATCTGGGCCGCGGTCGCCTTCTGCGTGTCCGCCTCCGGCGCGGCAGCCGGCGCGTCGCTCTCCGTCAGCGCGCTGCGCACGGACCGAATGATCGCAGGGATGTCGGCCGCCTGAACATGGGTGTTCGTGCCGACGTAGGCGGCGACGATTTCCGCCGTAAGCGTGAGGATATCGACTTTGTCTTCCAAGATCAGACCTCCGAAAGTTGATTCGCGACGCGCTGATAACCTATGTCTACCCGAGCCGCATACGCGTCAAGTCGGGAAGTCCCGCGGAGCGACGACGGCGACCTACCTATGCAAGTGGAGGTAGTGGAGTGGCGCTGTTGCGCTTTGATGCAACTCGCAAAAGCTAAAGCCGCACGCTCCGCGCCGGATTAGTCTCGTCGCCGCGTAAGATGGCGAGACTTGCCTCAGTGGCGTCTCGTCAGGGCACCCAGCTGCAGGTCGTTGCGGCGGCCCCCTCCGGCGGACGGGCGATGAGCGGGAGAACCGCGCAAGGTCCGCCCGCTTCAGCGGGCGCTAGCCCGACCACGGCTCCAGTGCGCCCCAAGCGGCCGAGACGCTCGCCAGCGCAGCGAACACGAACACGCTCGCGGTATGCCGCAGCTTGCGGGCCAGCGACCAACCGGCGAGCCGGCGCCCCTCCGCCCAGGCGGACGGAAGCTGCACCACCTGCGTCACACTCAGAACCGCGGCCGCGAGCCCGCAGCCCGAGCCCGCGACGAGCCACGTATCGGGCCAGCCCCGCATCAGCGCGGCGCTGTCGGCGGTGCGTCGCAGGAAGATCAGCACGCAGCCGATGGCGGCGATCCACAGCAGGGCCGCGACGCCCTGGGTCGCCGCCGCCGCCGTCTGCGCCGGGGTCGGGCGATTGCTGTCGCGCCCCGCCCGCCCGATCGGCCCTAGCAGCACCAGGAGCGCCGTGACGAGCGCCAGCGCCGTGACCGTCTCGAGCGTCTCCGGACGGTAAAGCGTCGCGACCCGCTCGAAGGAGGCCGCGCTGGATGGGTGGATCAGGAGGGTGGAGGCGCTGTTCAGCGCCCCCGCGGTGCGCCACTCCGACCCGTCCGCCGCATGGAATTGGTCGCCGGCGGCGGGGGCCAGCCGCTCGTCGTAACCCGCGCCGCGCACGACGAGCGCCCCGTCCTCACCCTGCGCGACGCGCACGGGCCCGCGCAGCCGGTCCGCGAAGCCCTCCAGCCCGTGGTAGGCGCGGCGGGTCGGGAGATAGAGCCCGGCGACGCCCGGCGTCGCCGTCGTCCCCTCCGTCGGCGAGGAGCCGGAATAGAACCGCTGCACGAGGTCGGGGGCGAGGCCGTCGACCAACCCCGCAGCCGCCTCGCTGTTCCCCGCCACGAAGACGCCGAGGGCGAGCTGGGGCGCGACGAGGTAGCGCGCCCGAAAGCCCGGCGCCCCGCCTGCGTCGCCGAAGCCCGCGAACCCGCCCGGCAGCGTCACGGCGCCCTCGCCCAGGGTTCGTCCGTCGCGCGCGCCATCCCGGGCGTCCGTCGCGCGAAGGGCGGCCGCAGCGGAGACGCCCCAGACCTGCGGGCCGCCAGGCGCGGTCCCGCCAGCAAGTTCGACAGACATGAGGCGCGCCATGTCCTCCGCCGTGGTGACGGCGCCCAGTGCGGGCGCGAGGCCGCCGGCGAAGCCCCAGGCCCGAGCCTCGGTGCCCCGGTGCGTCCAGGCGTAGCCCTGCGCCAGCCTGGACGTGCGCTGAGCGTCCAAAGGCTTGGGGAGGCCGTCGCGGGCGGGACGTGGCTCGCGGAAGCTCGTGGACACGAGCCCGGCCGGCGCCAGAAGCTCGCGCTCGATCGCCGCCTCGAACTCCCCACCCGCCGCATGCGCCGCCGCCGCGCCCGCCAGCGCCGCGCCATAGTCGCTCTCCATGGGCAGAGCGCCGGGATCGCGTACACGATGGGGCCGGTCGCGGCGTAGCGCCTCGTCGAGTGGGAGGACGCGATCGGCGGTGGTGAACAACCGGCCGAGGTCGCGCGCCTCCAGCCCGGAGCGCTGGCGCATGAGCTCGTCCAGGCGCACCGGCCGCTTAAAGCCCTCCAGGGGCAGGCGAAGCGCGGCCGGCAAGGTCGCGTCGGCGGGCGCTTCCAGGCGAAGCCGCCCGGCCTCGACTTCCTTCAGCACGAAGAGCGAGGTGAGGAGCCACGAGGCGGATCCCAATCGCATGAGCGTGCTGCGGGGGTCGGCAGGGCGCCGGCCCGCCACGTCCGCCCAGCCGTATCCCTTCAAAAGCACCGTCCGCCCGCCCTGGACGACGGCGACGACCACGCCCGCTCCGCGGTCTCCCGCGAAGCTTCGCGCCACCTCGCCGTCGACGAACGCCTCCACCTCCGCCTCGAGGGGAGCGCCTCCCGGCGCCAGCCTGGCGCTCAATTGCGGCGCGGGCGGCGGAAGCGGCAGGGCCGGCCTAGAGGCGGCGCGGGTGGTCGGCGGCGGAACAGAGGCGACCGAAGCGGACGGGACAGGCGCGCGCGCAACCGGCGGCGGACGGAGGGCCGGGGCCGGTGCGGGCGTCGGCGTCGCCACGACCACGGGCGGGATGGGACGGGACGCAGGCGCGGCCCCAGTCGTCACAGCCGCGCCCGGCGTGGGCGCCCGCTTCACCACGGCCGCGGCGTGCAGCTTGGCGGCGCGCGCCCGCTGCGCCGCCGTGGCGCGTGCTTGCTGCGCGCGCGTGCGTTCGGCGCGCTTGAGCTGGACGTAGGGGATCGGCGCTGAGGGCGGGGAGGCGCTGTCCTGCGCGCCGGCCGCGTCGGCGAACAGGAGCGCGCAGATGAGGGCGAAGGCGGCGCGACGGGCGTCGTCCATGCGGGCTCCGGTCGGAACAGCTGCGGGAAGCTAAGCCCAGCCGCCCGGCGCTGGGAAGCGCCCTACTTCTTCCTGAAGCGATCCAGCGAGACGACCTTCGGCCCCTCGGGAGGGCTGGACGGCGGAGGTTCGTCATCGTCGGAGGAGGGCGAATCGGACTCGGCCGCGCGCCGATGGAGGGAGACCACCTCGGCGTCGGTATGCGCCTCGTCGGCGGGTGCGGTCTCCGCTGCAGGCTCGAACTGCAGCATGAATTGGACGCTCGGATCGTAGAACCGCGTCACGGCGCTGTAGGGGGCGACCAGCCGCTTGGGCGCGCCGCCGAATTTCAGCATGACCGAGAAGCCGTCTTGCCCGACCTCCAAGTCCCAGAACTGGTGCTGGAGCACGATGGTCATGTCTTCCGGATAGCGGGCCAGGAGGTCGGGAGGAACGGATACGCCCGGCGCAGTCGTGCGGAAGGAGATGTAGAGGTGGTGCGCTCCCGGCAGACCGTCGGGGCTGGCGGCGCGCTCCAGCGCGGCCCTGACCACGCCGCGCAGCGCATCTTGCGCCAGCGCTTGGTAGTCCATCAGATCGGGGGTCTCGGGATCGGCCATACGCACCTCGCGTCCACCTGCGGGGTCACTCCACGCGGGCCGGTTACACCACGTCCGCCCTCCCGTCGCGGAGCCGGGCTGCGGCGGAATCGCTTGAGGTGGGGTGGGGGCTTCTGTTGCCAGGCGCCCCCGGGCCCCGCCTGGAGGGGCTAACCCCCAGGGCTTAAGATGCGGATGTCACCGGACCGCTTACGCGGCCAGGCGGACGTCCTGAGCGAAGTTGTCATTCGCAGTTACAATAAAGGACGATCGCGGAGTCCCACACCGGGAGAAAGCAAAACACCTTTACACGTCCGTCGATGCTGATCGGCCCCAGACTTCGCCGTGACAACCCGGCCGAAGGAGTGGTGGAGCCGCCGGGAATCGCACCCGGGTCCGGTCCGCTTATTACGTGCGCGTTTATCCCCATAGTCCGGCTTGCGCCGAGCGGATCGAATATAGGCGCGGGCGGAGCCGCGGGGAAGCCCGGCGCGTTTGGAGGCGACGCCGGGGATGTCCGGCGTACGGAGCCCGCCCATGATCGGTGTGATCGCCACCCTCGTCGCCAAGGACGGCCGAGAGGGCGAGTTCGAGCAGGCCTTTCTGCAGATGACGGACGCGGTGAAGGCGAACGAACCGGGAAATCGGATGTACCAGCTCGTCCGCAGCCGCGACGGATCGCGCACCTACGTCGTCATGGAGGTGTACGCCGACGACGCCGCGCTCGAGGCGCACCGCACGAGCGAGCACTACAAGTCTGGCGGCCGCGCCCTGCGTGATCTCGTCGAGGGTCCGCCGGAGGTGAAGGTGTTCGACGCCGTGGAGTGAGGCTCAGGCCTCGCCCAACCTGCGCACGACCTTTTGCAGCTGGCCCGCGCCCGTGGGGTAGGTCTCGGCGCCGGCTTCGTCAGCGACCTGCGCCCAGGCGTCGCGCACGCCTTCCGCGCTCAGCGCCGCGCCCCGCAGCACTGCGCCTTGCGTCTCCAGGACGTGCACGAGCGAGAAGACGCCCCCGCCCGCCGACAGGATCACCCCCTCCGGCGCGTCCTCGGCGAGGAGGCGCACAACGCCAGGCGTCACCGTCTCGGGCGTGATCGCGTCCATGATCGCATCGGGTATGCCCAGCCCCTCCGTCATGCGGGTGGCGGCGACCGGGGCCACTGCGTTGACGCGGATGTTGTGGCGCGCACCCTCGATCCGCAGCGTGTTCATCAGCCCCACCACGCCCAGCTTCGCCGCGCCGTAATTCGACTGGCCGAAGTTGCCGTAGAGGCCGGAGGAGGAGGTCGTCACCACCACGCGGCCGTACTCGCGCTCGCGCATGTGCGGCCACACGGCGTGGAGCGGCTTCCACGTGCCCATGAGATGCACGCCGACCACCGTCTCCATGTCGGCCAGCGTCATCTTGGCGAAGGAGCGGTCGCGCAGGATGCCGGCGTTGGCGACCAGGAGGTCGATGCGGCCAAAGGCCTGCAGCGCCTCGTCCACCATGCGCGCCACCCCCGCGTCGTCGGTGACCGACGAGCCGTTGGCGATCGCGCGGCCGCCGGTCGCCTCGATCTCGCGCACCACGGCCTGCGCCGCCTCCGACCCGCCGCCGGAGCCGTCCACCGCGCCGCCGAGGTCGTTGACCACCACCGCCGCGCCGCGCCGCGCCAGCTCCAGCGCGTGGGCGCGACCGAGGCCGCCGCCCGCGCCGGTCACGATAGCGCAGCGTCCGTCGAAGCGGATTGGATCGGCGGCCATGGGCGCTCCGTGGGCGGCTGGGTGAACGGCGTTCCCTCGACCTGTGAAGCGCGCGTCGTCCCCTCGTCAACGGCTGCGCCCATTCGCCCCGTCGCGCGTGGGGCCGCCCGCGTGCAGGGAGCGCCCGGTCGGGCGGGGGACGTGTCGAGTTGCCGAACGCGCTGAACGCGCAGAGCCTCACCGGGCTCGTGCTCGTGCTCCTGATCTGCTGGGCGGCGTCGGAGAACCGGCGGCGCTTCCCCTGGCGGCTGGCGGCGGGCTCGATCCTTGTCCAGCTTGCGCTCGTACTCGTGCTGTTCGGCCTGCCCGCGGCGCGCGGCGCGCTCCAGGGTGTGAACGGCGCGGTGGACGCCCTGGCCCGCGCCACCCAGGCGGGGGCGCAATTCGTGTTCGGCTTCTTGGCCGGCGCGAGCCAGCCCTACCCGGTCAACGACGCCTCGGCGCTGTTCATCTTCGGCTTCCGCGTGCTGCCGGTGATCCTGGTGGTGTGCGCGCTCTCCGCGCTCCTCTGGCATTGGCGAATTCTGCGGTGGGCGACGCGGCTTTTCGGCCTCGTGTTCCAGCGCACGCTAGGTCTGCGCGGGCCGCCGGCGCTGGCGGTGGCGGCGACCATCTTCATGGGGCAGGTGGAGGGGCCGATCTTCATCCGCGCCTATCTCGATCGGCTGTCGCGTTCCGAGCTCTTCACCCTGATGGCGGTGGGGATGAGCTGCGTTTCCGGCTCGACCATGGTGGCCTACGCCACCTTGTTGAAGGCGACCCTGCCCAACGCCGCAGCCCATGTGCTGGCGGCTTCCATCATCTCGGCCCCGGCGGGCGTGCTCCTGGCGCGCGTGCTCGTGCCGCCGCCGGCGCGCGAGGACGAAGCGGCGGTCGAGGTGGGCGACGACCGCATGTACACGAGCTCGATCGACGCCCTGATCCGCGGGACGGGCGATGGGCTGCAGGTCGTGCTGAACGTGGCCGCCACCCTGATCGTGTTCGTGGCGCTGATCGCGCTCGCCGACCAGGCCCTGCGCCTCCTGCCGCCGGTGGCCGGCGCCCCCGTCTCCATCGAGCGGGCGCTGGGGGCGGTGTTCACGCCGCTGGCCTGGTCGCTGGGCCTGCCCTGGCGCGAGGCGGGCGTGGGCGGCCAGCTTCTGGGCGTGAAGCTCGTGCTAACCGAGTTCTCCGCCTTCATCCGCCTGGGCGCGATCGGGGCCGGCGAGCTCTCGCCCCGCTCGCGCATGATCATGACCTACGCCCTGTGCGGCTTCGCCAACCTGGCGTCGGTGGGCATCAACGTGGCGGGCTTCGGCGTGCTGGTGCCCGGTCGGCGGGCCGAGGTGCAGGCGCTGGTCTGGCGCGCGCTCCTGGCGGGCTTCCTCGCCACCTGCATGACCGCCTCGCTCGTGGGCGCCCTGCCGGCCGCGCTGTTCACCGCGCGATGATCGAGGTCGACGCCCGCCCGCTGATCGTCACGCTGAAGGTCGACAGCGCGACCTTTGGCCGGCTGGACGCCCTGCGGCGTGCGCATTTCCCGCCGGCGCTGAACCGGCTTTCCGCCCACCTGACGCTCTTCCACCACCTGCCGGGCGAGCGCCTCGCCGAGGCGGTCGCCGACCTGACCGAGGTCTGCCGCCGATCGCCGCTGCGCCTCCGGGTCGCGGGCCTGCGCCTTCTCGGCCGCGGGGTGGCCTTCGACATCGACGGGGCGGCGCTGGTCGAGGTGCGGCGCGAGCTGGCGCGCCGCTGGGGACCGTGGCTTTCGGCCCAGGACCGCCAGGGCTTCCGCGCCCACGTAACGGTGCAGAACAAGGTCGACCCGGCCGACGCGCGCCGGCTGCGCGACGAGTTGCAGGCGGGCTTCGCGCCATGGGACGCGACGGGCGAGGCGCTGCAGCTGTGGCGCTACCTCGGCGGCCCCTGGGAGGCCGAGGCGGAGCTTCCATTCCACACTCGCTGAGGGAAAGCGTGGCCGTGCGTCCAGGAGCGCCCCTCGTCTCAGGCCACCGCCGCGCGGAGGAGATCGTGCACGTGCAGCACGCCCTCCGGCCGGCCGGCCGCGTCCACCACGAACAGCACGGTGATGCGGCTCTCGTTGAGGAGCCGCAGCGCTTTTCCCGCCAGCATGTCGGCGCGCGCGGTCTTGGGCGCGCGGGTCATGACCTCGTCGACGCGAAGGCCGAACAGCCCGTCCATGTGGCGGCGCAGGTCGCCGTCGGTGACCACGCCCGCCAGGCGCCCCTCCGCGTCGGTCACGCCCAGCACGCCGAAGCGCTTCTCGGTCATGGCCAGGAGCGCCTCGCGCATGGGCGCGCCCGCCGGCGAGAGCGGCAGCTCCGGCCCCGTGTGCATCAGCTCGCGCACCGTGCGCAGCGCCGCGCCCAGCGTGCCTCCGGGGTGGAAAGCGCGGAACTCGTGCGGGGTGAAGCCGCGCGCCTCCAGGAGGGCGACCGCGAGGGCGTCGCCCAGCGCCATCTGGAGTGTGGTCGAGGTGGTCGGCGCGTCCACCCCGCCCGCGGCCTCAGGCGCGTCCGGCAGGCGCAGCACAGCGTCCGCCGCGCGGGCGAGCGCGCTGTTCATGGCGCAGGTCAGCGCGACGAGCGGGATGGCGAAGCGCTTGCAATAGGCCACCACGTCCGCCAGCTCGCGCGTCTCGCCCGAGCGGGAAAGCGCGATCACCACGTCCCCCACGCCGATCATGCCGAGGTCGCCGTGGCTGGCCTCCGTGGCGTGCACGAAGAGGGCGGGCGTGCCGGTGGAGGCGAGGGTGGCCGCCACCTTGCGGGCCACGTGCCCGCTCTTGCCGACGCCCGTGCACACCACGCGTCCACGGGCTGCGCCGATCAGCTGCACCGCCTGGGCGAAACCCTCGTCCAGTTCGTCGGCCAAGCGGCGCAGGGCGTCGGCCTCCGCCCCCAGCACGCGGCGCGCGACGCCCAGCGCGTCCGTGCTCACGGCCGGCCGCCGGGGGTGGGAACCTCGATCGCGGGACGCAGGTCGGGGGCACCCCCCGGCGCACGCGGACGCTCGTAGCGCGGACGCACCGGCTTGCGCTGGGCGCGCGCGGCGGCGGCGATCTCGGGGTCGACCGGGCCGAGCGGCTGACGGAAGGGGCGGGGGGAAGGCGCGCCCAGCCCCTGCGGCCAGACGAGCGCCAGCGCGATGACGAGAACAGCCGCCGCGGCGGCCAGCGAGAAGAAGATGCGATCGGTCATGGGCTCCGCCGCGTCTTAGCCAAGCCGGGCCGCCGCCGGAAGCTTGACCCTCGCGGGCCCGCCCCCTAGCCCCGCCGCACCCCGCGTCCGCCCAGGAGCCGCAATGCCCAGCCTCGTCCTTCTCCGCCACGGCCAGAGCGAGTGGAACCAGCAGAACCGCTTCACCGGCTGGGTGGACGTCGACCTGTCCGAAGCGGGCGTGCGCGAGGCGGAGCACGCGGGCCGGCTGATAGCCGACGCGGGCGTGACCTTTGACCGCGCCTTTACCTCAGTGCTCACGCGCGCGATCCGCACCGGGAACATGGCGCTGCGGCTTTCCGATCAGCTCTGGGTCCCGGTCGAAAAGGACTGGCGGTTGAACGAGCGCCACTACGGCGGCCTCACCGGGCTGGACAAGGCCGAGACCACCGCGCGCCACGGGGCCGAGCAGGTGCACGTGTGGCGGCGCTCTTACGACACGCCGCCGCCGCCGCTCGAGCCCGGCGGCGCCTACGATTTCGCCGCCGACCGACGCTATCGCGGGGTGGCGGTGCCCGCGACCGAGAGCCTGAAGACCACGCTGGAACGCACCCTGCCGTACTGGGAAAGCGCGATCGAGCCGCGCCTCGCGGCGGGGGAGGACGTGCTGGTGGCGGCGCACGGCAACTCGCTGCGGGCCATCGTGAAGCACCTGTTCGAGGTGGGGGACGCCGCCATCACCGAGGTGGAGATCCCGACCGCCAACCCGCTGGTCGTCGAGCTCGACGCGGGACTGCGCCCTCGGGAGGCGCGCTATCTCGACGCCGCGCGCGCCACGGGCCTGCCGCTCGCGCCGGGCGCGGAAGCCTCGCGTTAACCGAACGGGGCGGAGGATCGCGCGCGCAGGAACGGCGATCCCATGACGGCTGTGGCCGCGACCATCACTCACCGGCGTATCACCCAGCTGGAGGTCGACGCCGTGTGCGCGCGGCACGACCGGCTGTGGCAGGCCAAGCCCGGCGGCGCACGGGCGGTGTTCTCCTGGCGCGACCTGTCGGGCCTGGAGCTGCGCGGCCGCAACCTCACCGACGCCGACTTCACCGGCGCGCTCCTGGTCGAGTGCGACCTGACCGGCGCGCGCCTCGACCACGCCAACCTCTACGGGGCCGACCTGCAGTTCGCGATCCTGGCGGACGCTTCCCTGCGGCGCGCCGACCTGCGGGGATCGTGCCTGCGGGGGGCCAATCTCACGGGCGCCGACCTGTTCGAGGCCGACCTGCGCGAGGGGGTCATAGCCGCCGCCGACCGCGCCGACGGGCTGCGCCGCGTCGAGCACCGGGTGCGCGCGGGCGAGATGCAGGGCGCGGTGCTGGCGGGAGCCGACCTCACCCGCTCCAAGCTCTCGGGCGTGACCGCCACCCGCGCCGACTTCTCCGACGCGATCATGAAGGATTGCAAGCTCGTCCGCGCCAACCTCAAGCACGCCACACTGACGGGCGCCGACCTCTCCGGCTGCGACCTCTCCGGGGCCGACCTCGCCGGGGCCGACCTGCGCGACGCCGTGCTGATCGGGGCCAAGACCGCGATGTGGAACGTGAGCCAGGCCGATCTGACGGGCGCGCTCACCGACAAGCCGAGCGGGCGCGACGTGTCGAGTCTGCCGTATCGCGAGATGCTCGACGCCCACGCCCTGTGGTGCGAGACCGCCGGCCGCGAGGGCGCGCCTTCGGTGTTCGACGGCGCCGACCTGCGCGCGCTTCACTCCATCGCCGGGCTGAACCTCACGGCGTTGTCGGCCAGGGGCGCGGTGTTCTACGGCCTCGACATGCAGGGCGTTCAGTTGCAGGGCGCCAACCTGGAGGACTGCGACCTGCGCGCCTGCAACCTGCGCCGGGCCGACCTGCGCGGCGCCAGGCTTGCGCGGGCGCGGCTCTCCAACGCCGACCTGCGCGAGGTGCAGCTCGGCCCGCTGATCATCGGCCCCGACCGCCTCCTCCCCGCCGACCTGCGCAATGCGGTGTGCAAGGGGTCCGACTTCTCCGGCGCGGACCTCCGGCGCGCGCGGTTCGCCGCCGCCGATCTGGAGCGCGCCAACTTCGCCGGCGCTGTGACCCGCGACCTCGACCTGCAGGGGGCCAACCTCGCCAGCGTGCGCAACATGTCGCTGATCAGCTGAGCCTCGCGCACGAGAAAGGGCGGCGCGGTCGCCCGCGCCGCCCCGTTCTGTTCGCCGGCGATCTACGCGCGGCGGTGGATCAAGCGGCCTGGACCTGGCCCTTGATCGCCGGAGCTTGAGCGCCCGTCGCGATGGCGATGCGGCGCGGCTTCAGGCTTTCGGGCAGCTCGCGCTTGAGCTCGATGGCCAGGAGGCCGTTCTCGAGCGCGGCGCCGGTCACCACCACATAGTCGGCCAGCTGGAAGCGGCGTTCGAAGTTGCGCGCCGCGAGCCCGCGGTGGAGGAAGCGCTTGCCGTCGTCGTTGGCGGCCTTGCGGCCCGACACGGTGAGCACGTTCTCCTTGGCCTCGATGGAGAGCTCGTCAGGGGAGAAGCCCGCGACGGCCAGCTCGATTCGATAGGCGTCGTCGCCCACGGACTCGATGTTGTAGGGCGGATAGCCCGCATCCGCGCTCTTGGCGGCGGCGTCGAGCAGGGCGGCCAGCCGGTCGAAACCGACGACCGAACGATACAGGGGGGAGTAGTCGATGGTGCGCATGTCAGGCATCCCTCTCGTCAAGCAAGGTTGCGGCGCCCGGACCTGCGGAGTCCGGACGCTTATGTGAAGTTCGTGACGACCCGCTAGGCGGCGTCGCCGTGAACCGGAGGCCCGGTGAACCAGCGCCTCCGGTCGCAAATTTGGGAGGTCGCGCTAGACGGTCAAGAGGGGTGTGTGCGCGCCGGCTTGCGTTTTGACGTGCGGTCGTCATGGTCCGCGCCCACCCCGTCAGCTCCCACCCAGCCCAGGCGTGACCATGGCCCGTGTTCGTCCGTTCGGCTTCTGCTTCGCGCTGGGGACGGTCGCGATGGCCGCCGTCTTGACGAGCGGCGCAGGGGCCCAGGCCTTCCGCCCGGGTCCCAAGATTGGGCCGCCGCCGACGAGGGAACGCGCCGCCGTCGACCCCGCCCTGCGCGCAGCGGTCGACTCGCCTCTGCGTCCCGCCAGCGACCGCGCGCGCGACGGGTTTCGTCACCCGGTCGAGACCCTGACCTTCTGGGGCCTCAAACCCGGGATGACGGTGGTCGATCTGCAGCCGGGCGGCGGATACTGGACGGCGATCCTCGCGCCGTATCTGAAGGCGACGGGCGGCCGCTATGTCGCCGGCGGCTCGCCGGGCGGGCGCGAGGCCTTTCTCGCAAAATGGAGCGACCAAGCGAGGTTCGGCCGGGTCGAGTACGCGGCCTTCGGCAAGGCGCCGGGCGTGATTGCGCCCGCCGGCTCGGTGGACCTGATCATCACCTCCCGCGAGATCCACAACTGGATCGACGGCGACTATCTCGACCGGGCGATGGCGGACGCCTACGCCGCGCTGAAGCCCGGGGGCGTGCTGGCCGTCGAGGAGCACCGCGCAGACCCGAAGCCGCAAGCGCCGAAGGCGTCGACCGGCTATGTCGCCGTGCGCACCGTCGTCGAGGCCGCACGCCGCGCGGGCTTTCGGTTCGAGGACGCGTCGGAGATCAACAGCAATCCGCGCGACACCAAGGACCACCCGTTCGGCGTGTGGACGCTGCCCCCCACTCGGCAGAGCTCGGCCGGCCAAGGTCAGCCCCCGCCGCCGGGCTTCGACCGCGCCCGCTACAACGCCATCGGTGAAAGCGACCGCATGACGCTGCGCCTTCGCAAGCCGTGATCGATCTCGCGCCGCCTCCGGCCGTCGTCGGCGCGCCGGCGCGCCACGAGGTCGAGCGTTCGGCGGCGCGCGCCTTCCCCTTCCTCGACCTCTACTACCGGCTGGGCGAGGCCAAGCGCACGCGCTTCAGCGTGGCCTACCGCTGGCGGGCGGTCGCGCCGGCGGAGCAGGGCGGCGGCTGGGCGCCCGCGAGCCTGACCGTCGTCGACGGCTATGGGGCCTGGCGCGGCTGGCCGTCCAGCCCGCTGGGCTGGCTCCAGCGCACGCCCACGGCTGCGGAGCTTGCGCGTCGGCCGCGTGTCCGGCTCAGCGCGCCGCCGGGGTGGCGCCTCGCCATGATTCTCGCCCCGCAGCTCCTGACGCACGCCGGGGAGGTCATGGATCCCGTCGAGCTCCTTCTCGGAGCCGATCAGTTCGACCGCGGCGTGCGCGCGGCCGGGCCGCTGTCGGTCGCCATTCCGGCCTTCCGCAGGGTGCTGTTCGTGGGGGCCGAGGGCGGCGAGTTCGTCGGCGCCGACGGCCGAGTGACTCCGATCGCTCCGGTCAAGGGCGAGCTGTTCGCCACCCTGGCGCAGCTGCACGCCGCGGCGAGCCTGCGGTTCACCACCCCGCCCGAGCGCGTGCTCCTGCTGCCCGGCTGATCGCGCGGCGCGGCTTCCGCCACGTCACCCTCCGGCGAGGCTTGCCGCAGGCCGGGGCGGATGTATGTGGGGCGCATCCGCGGGCCGGCCGTCGCCGCAGCCCTCGGCCGTCCGAGGGAGCCGCCGCGCCATGGCCACGCTGGAAGAGATCACCGACCGCATGCGCCAGGCCGTCGGCGCCGACGCGGGCCTCGGCTCGAGCGTGAAGTTCGACTTCAAGGGCGAAGGCTTCATTTTCATCGACGGCGGGACGGTGAACAACGAGGACGCGCCGGCGGACTGCACCATCATCGTCTCGAAGGAGGATTTCGAGCAGATGGGCCAGGGCAAGCTCGACCCGACGATGGCCTTCATGCAGGGCAAGCTGAAGATCAACGGCGACATGGGCGTCGCCATGAAGCTCCAACCGCTCCTGGCCAAGGCGCGCACCTGAGCCCCGGGCGGTCCAGCCGGCCGCCCCTGATCGCGGCGCCTGGCGCACCTCTCCCCGACCGTGGCCAAGCGGAATGGGTTGAGGCCGCCGACGGCGCCTGCCTGCGTACGGCGCTGTTCCGTCCGGCGCGGGAGGCGTGCGGCACGATCGTGATCCATCCCGGCCGCACCGAGTTCCTCGAGAAGTACGGCGAGGTAATCGCCGACTGGCAGGCGCGGGGCTTCGCCGTCCTGATCCACGACTGGCGTGGGCAGGGGCTCTCGGACCGGCTGCACCTCGATCCGCTGCGCGGCCACGCGCGCGGCTGGCGCGCGTTCGTGTCCGACTTGGGCCGCGTCCTCGACGCCTGGGCCGAGCGGCTGCCGCGGCCCTGGATCGCGCTCGGCCATTCCATGGGCGGCGCGCTCCTCGCGTTGCAGCTGGTGGAGGGGGAGGCGCGCTACGCCGGCGCGATCCTCTCGGCGCCCATGCTCGCCCTGCGGACGGGGTCGCACAGCGTCGGCCGCGTCAGGGCGGGCGCCTGGGCCATGACCCTCGTCGGCCGCGGCGGGGACCTTCCGCTTCCCGTCTCGGACCCCCTCAACGACCGCTTCGAGAGCACCGTCCTCACCCACGACCGCGCGCGTTTCGAGCGCGCGCAGGCCGTCCTGCGGGCCGAGCCCCAGCTGAGGCTCGGCGGCCCGACCTGGAGCTGGCTCGCCTTCGCCTTCGCCGTCAGCGCGCAAGCGCTCCGGCCCGGCGGTCCCGAGCGCGTCACGACGCCCCTCCTGATGCTCCTGGCCGGAGACGACCGGCTGGTGCGCAACACCGGCGCGGAGACTTTCGTGCGCCGGGCTCCGCGCGCCCGCGCGACGGTGTTCCCGACCGGCTGGCACGAGCTCCTGATGGAGGCCGAGCCGGTGCGCTCGGACGTGTGGTCCGCGATCGACGGCTTCGTCGCCGAGGTCGCGGGTGCAGGCGGCTGAGCGTCAGGCCGCGGCGCGGCGGAAGGCGACGAGCGCCTCGTCGAGGCAGGCGCGGTCGCCGGCGGCGATCACCTGGCCTCCTCGCGCGTAGTTGTCGGGCCGCAGCGGCTCGCCGCGCCAATCGGTGACGATCCCGCCCGCGCCTTCGATCAGCGGGATGGCGGCCTCGATATCCCAGGCGCGGAGTCCGCTTTCGGCCACGAGGTCGAGGGTGCCGGCGGCCAGCCGCGCGAAGGCGTAGCCGTCGCAGCCGTAACGCGCGAGGCGCGCGGCCTGGCGCACCTGGTTCCAGGCGCCCGCCTCGGCCCCACCGAACAGGAACGGGTCGGTGGTGGCGATTACAGCCTCGGTGAGCCGGGGGCAGGGGCGCGTCTGCAGGGTCACGCCCACGCCGCCCTGGATCAGCCGCGAGCCCAGCCGCGTGCCGACGTACACCTCGTCGAGATAGCTCTGGCCGATGGCGCTCACCACGGGCGCGCCGCGCCAGCGCAGGGCGATCAGCGTGACCCATAGCGGCAGGCCCGCCACAAAGGCGCGGGTGCCGTCCACGGGATCCAGCACCCAGACGAACTCGGCATCGGACCGATCCTCGCCCTCCTCCTCGCCGATGCAGCCGTGGTCGGGGAAGCGCTGGCTTATGGCGGCGCGCATGGCGGCCTCTGCGCCCTTGTCAGCCGCCGTCACCGGGTCGTAGCCGCGGCCCGGGCCGGCCTTGTCCTCCGCCGACAGGTTCTGGCGGAACACGGGCAGGATGGCCGCGCCCGCCGCCTGCGCGAGTTCGAGCGCGAAGGACTCGAACGCGCCGAGCTGGTCTGCGGAAAGGACGTCGGTCATAGGCCGGGGCTTAGCCCGACCTCGCCGAAGCGGCCAGTCCGCGCTCAGCAGTCGGCTGGGCGGCCGGTCGGGTCGGTGTTGAGCGAGCGCGCCAAGTCGAGCAGCCGGCGACGCGGACGCTCGTCGAGCTGGTAGTAGGCGCGGATCAGGTCCTGCGTCTCCTTGCGGCCCGCGACCTCCGTCGTGCGCGACCCCGAAGTCTCGCGCGTGTCGCGATCGGCCAGGCCCTCGTAGAAGTAGCCCACCGGGACCTCCAGCGCCTGCGACAGGCCCCAGAGTCGCGCGGCGGAGATGCGATTTGCGCCGCACTCGTACTTCTGAATCTGCTGGAAGCGGATGCCCACCGAGTCGGCGAGCTGCTGCTGCGTCAGCCCCATCAGACGGCGGCGGCGGCGAAGGCGGCGGCCGAGGAAAGCGTCGATGTCGTCGGCCATGGCGGCCCCCTCTAAACGACGCGTCCCGGGGTGGGACGCTCGCTCGGAGGGGGAGCAAGGGCCGGGCCGATCTCGCTTGGGGGGCGAGCCGGCCCGGCGCCATCCCTGTCAGCCTTGCGGGCCGGGGCCGCTCGACGCGCCCACCACGCCACCCGCGCCGGGGGTGCTCAGAGAAGATCCGGTGGACGGACCGCCCGGGTTGGCGCCCGTGCCGTTGGGGGTGGCGGAGTTGACCGACCCCGTCGCGCCCGAACTGGACGAAGACGCGCCTGTGCCGCGATTACGGGTACGCCCGCGGCTCGTGGTTCCCGTCGAGGTCGAGCCCGAGAGGGTGGAGCCGGACGTGCTGGACCCGGTCGCCCCGGACATGCCCGAACCGCTGTTCATGCCCGAACCGCTCATACCGGAACCGCTCATACCGGAACCGCTCATGCCCGAGCCGGACATGCCGCCCATGCCGGAGCCGCCGCTCATGCCGGAGCCGCCGCTCATGCCGGAGCCGCCCGCGGCCCCGCTGGCTTGACCGCCGCCCGCCGCGCCGCCTGCCGCCTGGGCGAAGGCGGAGCCCGCCAGAAGCGTGGCCACCGCCGCGCCGATCAGAAGAGTGCGCATCGAAGTATCTCCCGCAAAGCTTTATGCTCGTCGCCCATGATGAGCGACGTTGGGGAGGTAACCGGCCAAGCGCGGGAAGGTTCTACTCCGGTCCGCGCGTCAGTCTTCCCTGACCTTGCGCTTGCGGAACGAGGGGTTGAGCACCTGCTTGCGCAGGCGGATCGCCTTGGGCGTGACCTCCACCAGCTCGTCCTCGTCTATGTAGGCGATAGCCTGCTCGAGGGTGAGACGGCGCGGCGGGGTGAGACGCACGGCCTCGTCCTTGCCCGAGGCGCGCACGTTGGTGAGCTGTTTCGCCTTCATCGGATTGACGTCCAGATCGTCCTGGCGCGCGTTCTCGCCGATGATCATGCCCTGGTAGGTCTTCTCGCCCGCGCCGACGAACATGGTCCCGCGCTCCTCCAAGTTCCACAAGGCGTAGGCCGCGGTCTCCCCATCGGAGTTCGAGACCAGGACGCCTTTGCGCTGCTGGTCGATCGCGCCCTTGTACGGCTCATAGTGGCTGAACACGCGATTCAACACGCCCGAACCGCGCGTGTCGGTCAGGAACTCGCCCTGGTAGCCGATCAGGGAACGCGAGGGCGCCTGCAGCTGGATGCGCGTCTTGCCCGCGCCCGACGGTCCCATGTCTTTCAGCTCGGCCTTGCGGGCTGAGAGCTTCTCGATGACGACGCCCGAGAACTCCTCGTCCACGTCGATCACCACGTCCTCGACGGGCTCCAGCCGCTCTCCGGTCTCCTCGTCGCGCTGATAGACTACGCGCGGGCGGCTGATCGAGACCTCGAAGCCCTCCCGGCGCATGCCCTCGATCAGGACGCCCAACTGCAGCTCGCCCCGCCCGGCCACCTCGTAGGCGTCCTTCTCGGCGGTCTCGGTCACGCGGATGGCGACGTTGGACTCGGCCTCGCGCAGCAGGCGGTCGCGGATCACGCGGCTCTGCACCTTGTCGCCGTCCTTGCCGGCGAGCGGGCTGTCGTTGACCGAGACAGTCATGGAGATGGTCGGCGGGTCGATCGGTTGAGCGGGGAGGGCGTCCGTCACCTCCATGGCGCACAGAGTGTCGGCCACCGTCGCCTTGGACAGGCCCGCGATGGCGACGATGTCGCCCGCTTCCGACCCCTCGTCGACCGGCTGGCGCTTGAGGCCCCGGAAGGCGAGCACCTTGGTGATGCGCCCGCGCTCGATTTCGCGGCCCTCGCGGTCCAGCGCGTGGATCGACATGCCGGGCACAGCCTTGCCCGCCTCAACGCGTCCGGTGAGGAGGCGCCCCAGGAAGGGATCGCTCTCGATCAGCACGCTCAGCATGCGGAAGGGCTCGGCCCCGCGCGCCGCCGCCGCGGGCTCCGGCACATGGCGCACGATCAGGTCGAACAGGGGCGCCAGCGTCTCGGACGGCTTGGCCATGTCGAGCGTGGCCCAGCCGTTCTTGCCCGAAGCGTAGATGTGCGGGAAGTCGAGCTGCTCGTCGGTGGCCCCCATGGAGGCGAAGAGGTCGAAGGCCTCGTTCAGGACCTTGTCCGGGTCGGCGTGCGGGCGATCGACCTTGTTGAGGCAGAGGATGGGCTTCAGCCCCATCTTCAGCGCCTTGCCGAGCACGAACTTGGTCTGCGGCATGACGCCTTCTTCGGCGTCGACCAGGAGCACGCAGCCGTCCACCATGCCGAGGATGCGCTCAACCTCGCCGCCGAAGTCGGCGTGGCCGGGGGTGTCGATGATGTTGATCCGCGTGTCGACGCCCGCCTCGCCGTGCCAGAGCACGCTCGTGCACTTGGCCAGGATGGTGATGCCCCGCTCGCGCTCCTGGTCGTTCGAGTCCATCGCGCGCTCGACGGTGGCCTCGTTGGCGCGGAACACGCCGGATTGCGCGAGGAGCTGGTCCACGAGCGTGGTCTTGCCGTGGTCGACGTGGGCGATGATCGCGATGTTGCGCAGGGTGGCCATGGTGGGCGTGCGGTCTCGGGCGTGCGGGGCGCGCGGCGACGACCGGGGTCGCGCCGTGCGGACGGGCGGGGCTTTGCGGGGAGCGGCGGCTACATAGGCCGCGACACGCCTCCGCGCCAGCCCAGCCGGCGCGGAGGCGTGTCGCAGGCGGCCCGCGGGGCGCGGGCGCGCGCGTCAGTGCTGGTGGTGATGGCGACGGTGATGACGGCGCCCGTGGCCCGTCACTCCGCGCTTGGCGTCGCGCCCCGTCTGCAGAGTGGCGTGGCCGACCTCGCGTCCGCCGTTGGCGACGGCGTGGCCCGTGGCGCGACCGGTCTGGGCGACACGGTGGCCGATGGCGCGCGCGTCGTCCCTCGCCGCCTGCACGGGCTGGGCGGACGCGGCGCCGGCCAGCGCGAGCGCGGCGGCGGCGGCGAGCAGGAGGGGGCGGATCATGGAAGAAACTCCTTGGGTCGGGGCGGGGGCGCCCACACAACACGCTCTAGCGCGTGTCGGCTGAACGCGCGCTGTCGGGCGGCTCTAGATGTCGTAGCTGATCGCGCGCTCCGCGGCGGGGGCAAGCCGGCCTCGACGCTCGAGCTCGGCCACGATGCGCTCCACCGCCGCCTCGGGCGTCAGGCGCGAGGTGTCGAGCCGGACCTCGGGGTCGAGCGGCGGCTCATAAGGACTGTCGATGCCGGTGAAGCCCTTGATCTCACCGGCGCGCGCCTTGGCGTAGAGCCCCTTGGGATCGCGCGCCTCGGCCACAGCCAGCGGCGCGTCCACAAACACCTCCACGAACTCGCCGCCCGCCATCACCGCTCGGGCCGCCTCGCGCTCGGCGCGGAAGGGCGAGATGAAGGCCACGAGCACGATCAGCCCTGCGTCGGCCATCAGTCGCGCCGCCTCCGCCACCCGCCGCACGTTCTCCGCCCGGTCGGCGTCTGAGAAGCCGAGATCGCGGTTCAATCCGTGGCGCACGTTGTCGCCGTCCAGGAGGTAGGTGTGGCGCCCCTGGGCGTGCAGTCGCGCCTCCAGAAGGTTGGCGACGGTCGACTTGCCGGCGCCGGAGAGGCCGGTGAACCACACCACCGCGGGCGACTGCCCCTTGATGGCCGCGCGGCCCTCGCGGGTGACGTCGGTGGCGCGCCAGTGCAGGTGGTCGGCCTCGCGCACTGCGCGCCGGATCATGCCGGCCCCGACGGTCGCATGGGTCAGCCGGTCGATCAGGATGAAGCCGCCCAGGTCGCGTGTCTCGGCGTAGGGCGCGAACGGCGTCGGCTGGTCGAGGGTCAGCACCACGCGGCCGACGCCGTTCAGCGGGAGCTCGCTCGCGGGCCGCTCGGCCAAGGTGTCGACATCCACCGCGTGAAGGAGCCGCGCCACCGCCGCCCCGGCCTGGCGCGCGGCGAGCTTGAGCCGGTAGGTGGCGCCCGGGCGCAGCGGCGTGTCGGCCATCCACACGAGATCGGCCTCGAAGCGCTCGGCCGACTCGACCGGCTCGGCGGCGGGGGCCAGCACGTCGCCGCGGGAGACGTCGATCTCGTCCTCGAGCACGAGCGTCACGGACTGGCCCGCGCTGGCGACGGACAGGTCGCCGTCGTAGGTGACGATGCGCGCCACCCGGCTCTCGCGGCCGGAGGGAGACACGCGCAGCCGGTCGTCCGGACGCACCGCCCCCTGCGCGATCAGGCCGGAGACGCCGCGGAAGTCGGGGCCGGGCCGGTTCACCCACTGTACGGGCAGGCGGAAGGGCCCGTCCGCCTGACTTTCAGCCACGGGCGCCGTTTCAAGAGCCTGCACGAGCGTGGGGCCCTCGTGCCAGGGAGACGCAGCGCTGCGGCGCGCGACGTTGTCGCCCGCCAGCCCCGAGACGGGGATGGCGGTCACCTCGAGACCCAGCGGCGCGGCGAAGGCCGTGAAGTCGGCGACGATGGCGTCGAAGCGCGCCCGCTCCCAGCCGACCAGATCCATCTTGTTGACCGCCAGCACGGCGCGCCGCACGCCCACGAGGCTCACGAGATAGGCGTGGCGGCGGGTCTGGGTCAGCACGCCCCGTCGTGCGTCCACAAGGATCACCGCGAGGTCGGCGGTTGAGGCGCCGGTGACCATGTTGCGCGTGTACTGCTCGTGGCCGGGAGTGTCGGCGACGATGAAGCGGCGGCGGGGCGTGGCGAAATAGCGGTAGGCCACGTCGATGGTGATGCCCTGCTCGCGCTCGGCCTGCAGCCCATCCACTAGGAGGGCGAAGTCGAGCGCGCCGCCCTGCGTGCCCACCGCCCGGCTGTCCGCCTCCAACGCTTCGAGCTGATCGGCCAGAAGCGCGCCCGTGTCGTAGAGCAGGCGGCCGATCAGGGTGGATTTGCCATCGTCCACCGAGCCGCAGGTGATGAAGCGCAGGGTGTCGGGCTCGGGCTCGGTCGCGGCGGTCGCCGGGATCCGGGAGGCGGCGAAGGGGGCCGGCATCAGAAGTAGCCCGCCTGCTTCTTGCGCTCCATGGAGCCCGCCTGGTCGCGGTCGATGACGCGCCCCTCGCGCTCGCTCACGGTGGAGAGGCGCATCTCCTCGATGATCGCGTCCAGGTTGGCGGCCGTGCTCTCCACCGCACCCGTGAGCGGGTAGCAGCCCAGCGTGCGGAAGCGCACGGAGCGCATCTGCGGCGTCTCGCCGGGCGCGAGCGGCATGCGCGCGTCGTCCACCATAATGAGCGCGCCGTCACGCTCCACCACCGGCCGCGGACGGGCGAAGTAGAGGTCGGGTATGGGGATGGCCTCGCGACGGATGTAGTCCCACACGTCGCGCTCGGTCCAGTTCGACAAGGGGAAGACGCGGAACGACTCGCCCCGGTTCTTGGCGGTGTTGTAGAGGCGCCAGAGTTCGGGCCGCTGGCTCTTAGGGTCCCAGCGGTGCGCGGCGTTCCTGAACGAGAACACCCGCTCCTTGGCGCGGCTCTTCTCCTCGTCGCGGCGCGCGCCGCCGAAGGCCGCGTCGAAGCCGTGCAGCTCCAGCGCCTGCTTGAGCGCCTGGGTCTTCATCACGTCCGTATGCACGGCCGAGCCGTGGCTGAAGGGCCCGACGCCTTGCGCCACCCCCTCCGCATTCGTGTGGACCAGGAGCTCCCAGCCGAGCTCGCGTGCGCGGGCGTCGCGGAAGCGGATCATCTCCTGGAACTTCCAGGTCGTGTCCACGTGCAGCAGCGGGAACGGGGGCCGCCCGGGGTGGAACGCCTTGGCGGCGAGGTGCAGCATCACCGCGCTGTCCTTGCCGACCGAGTAGAGCATGACCGGCCGCTCGCACTCGGCCGCGACCTCTCGCAGGATATGCAGGCTCTCCGCTTCGAGCCGGTCGAGGTGGGAGAGCGTGGGCGGAGGAAGCCTGTCGGCCTCGGCGTCGAACATGGCGGGCGCACTCTGGCCCGGCGCGCCGACGGCGGCGCGGGGCGCGTCAGATTTTCTCCTAGGTGGAGCCGCGCCGGGCGTCCTGCCAGTTTCGCTGATTCCCGGGGCGCCGCGGCTCACATGCAGGGCCCGATGGGTGGCGGATCGAAGGGACCCGAGGCCACGAAGCCGCCGTTGCGGAAGCCCGGCTTGCCGTACCGGAAGGGCGAGCCGTCGGGCGCGGCCATGCGTCCGCCCGCCGCCAGGAGCACCGCGTGACCGGCGGCGGTGTCCCACTCCATGGTGGGGCCGGCGCGGGGGTAGAGGTCCGCCCGCCCGGCCGCCACCAGGCCGAACTTGAGCGAGGAGCCGACGTTGAGCCGCTCCGCGATCGACATCGCTTCCAGATAGCGCTCGGTGCGCGGGTCGCCGTGGCTTCGGGAGGCGACCACTGCAAGCTCGTTCCGTGGAGCGCGCACGGCCATGGGCGTGCGCGGGCCGGACGCCTCTCCGGGCGCCGCCTCCGCGCGCCAGGCCTCCCCCCGCGCGGCGTCCCCCGCGAAGAGCTCGGCGCGCGCGGGCGCATACACGACGCCGAGCGTCGCCACCCCGTCCTCGACGAGGCCGATGTTGACGGTGAAGTCGGAGCCGCCGCGCACGAACTCGCGCGTGCCGTCCAGCGGATCCACCAGGTAGAAGCGCGCTCCGACCTCCGGCGTGCGGCCTGCGGCCGCCTCCTCCTCGGCGACCACGGGCGTCGCGGGATCGAGCTTCGCCAAAGCCCGCAGGATGATCGCCTCCGCTTCGCGGTCGGCGGCGGTGACGGGCGACGCGTCGGCCTTGGCCTCGGCGACCACCCCCGCCTCGAAATGCCGCTGGACCGCGGCCCCGGCGAGGAGGGCGGCCTCCACGAGGCCTTCCAGTAGAGAAGTGCGTTCGGGGTAAGCGGGCATCGACGCGGAGCTTTAGGGCAGAGGGCGGGCGCGGCCTAGGGCGGGGCCGGCTTGCCGGGCGCACGGGCGTGGGCCTAGAGCGGAGCGCATGGCCGCTCCAGCCGCCCCCGCGCGCACCTATCTCGATTTCGAAAAGCCGATCGCCGACCTCGAAGCCAAGTTGGCCGAGCTCGAGACGGCGGCGGCGGGCGGCTTCGACACCGAGATCCGCTCCATGCGCGACCGCGTGGACCAGCTCCGCCGGGAGACCTACGCGGGGCTCGATCCCTGGCGCAAGACGCAGGTCGCGCGCCATCCCGACCGCCCGCACCTCCAGGACTACCTGCGCGAGCTCGTGACCGACTGGCAGGAGCTGCGCGGCGACCGCGCCTTCGGCGACGACCAAGCCATCATCGGCGGGATTGGCCGTTTCCGCGGGCGGCCGGTCATGGTCATGGGTCACGAGAAGGGGGCCGACACCGCCTCGCGCCTCAAGCACAACTTCGGCATGGCCAAGCCCGAGGGCTATCGCAAGGCGGTGCGGCTGATGGACATGGCCGAACAGTTCGCCATGCCGGTGATCACCTTCGTCGACACCGCGGGCGCCTACCCCGGCATCGGCGCGGAGGAGCGCGGCCAGGCCGAGGCGATCGCGCGCTCCACCGAGCGCGGATTGACGCTGGGCGTGCCCATGGTCGCGACGGTGGTCGGCGAGGGCGGCTCGGGCGGGGCCATAGCGCTCGCCGCCGCCAACCGCGTGCTGATCCTGGAGCACGCCGTCTATTCGGTGATCTCGCCGGAGGGGGCCGCCTCCATCCTGTGGCGTGACGGCGGCCGGGCGAAGGATGCGGCGCGCGCCATGAAGATCACCGCGCCCGACCTCCTTGCTCAGGGCGTCGTCGACCGCATCGTGCCCGAGCCCGCGGGCGGCGCGCACGCCGACCCCTCCGCGGCGATCGGGGCCGTCGGCGACGCGGTCGCCGACGAGTTGCAGGCGCTTTCCGGGCTGGACGGGCAGGCGCTGCGGCGACAACGGGCGGAGCGCTTTTACGCGATCGGGCGCGCATGACCGGAGCGCTGCTCCTGCTGCTCCAGCTAGTCGCCGCCCCGACGGCGCAGGCGGCGCGGACGAGCCTGGAGGCGACGACGGCGCGCAGCTACAGCGCCGCCTTCCGGGCGTGCGAGGCCAAGGCCGCTTCCACCGTAGCCATGATCGACTGCCGCGCTGGGGAGGCGGCGCGCTGGGACCGGCGGCTGAACGCGGCCTACGCCGCCGACATGCGCAGTTTCAGCCTGGCCGATCGGACCGCGCTGCAGAAGGCGCAGCGCGCCTGGATCGCGTTCCGGGACGCGAACTGCGCCGCTTACGAGGACCCGACGCAGTGGGGGAGCCTGTCGCGCGTGAACGCCGCCGACTGCGTGCTGTCGATGACGGCTCGCCGCGCGCTGGAACTGGAAGATTTTCCGCCCAGTCCGTGCGGTCAGGCGAGCTGCTGACGGGCTAGGCCAGCGCGCGCAGCGCCTGGGCGAACGCGTCCACCGCCTCCGTCGTCGTCGCCCAGGAGCACATGAAGCGGACGGAGCCGTCGGTGAAGCGGTACACGCGCCAGCCCTCTGCCTGGAGCGCCTGCAGCCGCGGCTCGTCCATGCGGACGAAGATGGCGTTGGCCTCCACCGGGTGGGCCAGCGGGAAGGGCTGCGCCTCGCTCAGCCGGCGGGCCATGGCGTTGGCGTGGGCGGCGCGGCGCAGCCAGGCCCCGTCCTCCAGCATGCCGATCCAGGGCGCGGCGTAGTAGCGACCTTTCGATGGGAGCTGGCCGCCCTGCTTCAGCCGGGCGTCGAACCGGCGCCCCAGCGCCCGGTCGAACAGGACGATCGCCTCGGTGGGTGGCATGCCGGCCTTGGTTCCGCCGACCACCAGCGCGTCGACGCCGAGGGTGGGCAGGGCGCGCAGGTCGAACCCCGCCGCCGCCGCGTTGGCCAGCCGCGCGCCGTCCAGGTGCACGGGCAGGCCGCGCGCCTTGGCGAGCGCCGCCAGCCGGCCGATCGCCTCGGCGGTGTAGACCGTTCCGTACTCGGTGGCGTTGGTCAGCGAGAGCGCGGCGGCCGACTGACGGTAGCTCACGTCCGGCCGCGCCAGCGCCGCCTCGAGCGCGGCGGGCTCGATCCGGCCGCTCGGGCCCGGCAGACCGATCAGGCCGAGCCCATGGCCGAAGAAGCCGGGCGCGCCAGTCTCGTCGGTGCAGATGTGGGCGTGCTCGTGGGCCAGCACCGCCTCGAACGGCCGGCACAGCGCGGCGAGCGCCACCGAATTCGCCGCCGTGCCCGACGCCACGAAACGCACGTCGGCGTCGCAGTCGAGGAGCGCGCGCACCGCGTCGGCCGCGCGGGCGGTGACGTGGTCGGTTCCGTAGCCCGAGGCGTAGCCCGCGTTGGCGGCGACGAGCGCCTCCATGGCCTCGGGCGCCGCGCCCGCCGTGTTGTCGGACGCGAAGTCGAAGCGCGGTTCGGGAGCGGGGATCATGCGGCGGGGGCCCGTTCGGGAGCGGTGGGTTCGGACAGGGCGGGCGGGGCGGCGGGCGCCGGGGCGACGAGCCGGTCGGCGCGGCGCAGGGACGGGAAGAGCTGCGACCACAGCCCCGTCACCACCAGCGATCCCACGCCGCCGAAGATCGCCGCGCCGATGGGCCCGAGCCCGCGCGCGACGATCCCCGTCTCGAACTCGCCGAGTTCGTTGGACGCGCCGATGAACAGCGTCGAGACCGCGGCCACGCGCCCGCGCATAGCGTCCGGCGTCACGATCTGCACGAGGCTCTGGCGCACATAGACACTCACCATGTCGGCCCCGCCCAGCACGGCCAGCGCCGCCACCGACAGCCAGAGCTGGCGCGAGACGGCGAAGCCTAGCGTCGCCAGGCCGAACACCGCCACGGCCAGGAACATCCACCGCCCGGCGTGGCGCTGGATGGGCCGCCGCCCGAGCCAGAACGCCACAAGCGCCGCCCCGATCGCCGGCCCCGAGCGCAGGACGCCGAAGCCGTGCGCCCCCACCTTGAGGATGTCTTCCGCAAAGACCGGTAGGAGCGCCACCGCCCCACCGAGAAGCACGGCGAAGAGGTCGAGGCTGATCGCCCCGAACACGATCCGCTCGCGCCAGACGTAGACCAGGCCTTCGCGGATCATCTCGAGCGCGGAACCCGCGTGCGGCGTGGGGCGGGTGTTGCCGCGGATGAGCTGCAGGGCGACGAGCGCGCCCGCGTAGAACACCGCCGCCGCGCCGAAGGCGACGGAGGGCGAGGCCGCGCAGAGCGCGCCGCCCACCCAGGGCCCGATCACCGACGACGCCTGGAAGCCGAGGCTCGAAACGGCGATGGCTCGGGGCAGCTCGGCGCGGGGCACGAGCATGGGCCCCAGCGAGTTGGAAGCCGGCTGCAGGAACGCGCGCGCGCCTCCGAACACGGCCGCCACGGCGAACACCGGCAGGAGTGAAGGGCGCGGATGGAGCGCGAGCGCCGCCAGCGCCAGGTCGCAGACGATCAGCACGACGAGGCACAGCTGCACGATGCGACGACGGTCGCGACGGTCGGCGATCTGCCCGGCGGGGAGCGTCAGGGCGAACAGCGGAAGGAACTGCGCCAGCCCCACCATGCCAACCAGGAAGGCGCCTTGCTTCACCGACAGGTGCTGGGCGCGCGCCACGGTGTAGACGAGCCAGCCGATCGTCACCGCCTCGGCCTGCACCGCCATCGTCGAGCACACCCGTCCGACCAGGAGGAGCCGGAAGGCCGGGTGGCGCAGGACGGAAAGCGGGGCCGGAGCCGCGGGCGATGGAGGCATGGGAGACGCCCCGTATGGCGACCTGGCCAGGCCCGCGCAATGCGTGGTCGGGCGCCTCGCGGCTTGCTCCGCTCGGTCGCCCCTGCCACAGGCGGCGGGCGCATGTCCGCCACCGCTCCCGCCGCGCTTGTCGACGACCGGCCGCTCGACCGGCCGCGCTTCCGGCTGCTCGCGGAGCGGCGCGAGGACGCGGTCGCGGTGGACGCGCTGATCGACCGGGCCTTCGGCCCCGGCCGCTTCGCCAAGACGGCCGAGCGCCTGCGCGAGGGTGCGCGCGTGCGGCCCGACCTCTCGTGGTGCGTGCGAGACGGCGCCCATCTCCTCGGCGCGGTGCGCGTGTGGCCGCTGACGGTGGGCGAGGCGCCCGGCGTGTTCCTGGGCCCGATCGCCGTGGAGCCCCAGGAGCGTCGGCGGGGGCTCGGCGCGCTCCTGGTCGAACGCGTGTGCGAGGCGGCGGCCGACGCCGGCGACGGTTATGTGCTCCTGGTGGGTGACGCAGGCTTCTTTGAGCCGCTGGGCTTCCGGCTCGCGCCCGCCGCGGTGCGCCTGCCCGGGCCCGTAGACCCGCGTCGCGTCTTCGTGCGGGAGATTGCGGCGGGCGCGACGGCGGCGCTCGCGGGAGCGGCGGAGATCCCGCGGCTCCCCCGCGGTGCGCGCAGGGTCGCCCCGTGAGCGAGTCGCCCCCTCCCGCCGGGCTCGCGGGCGTCGTGGCAGCGGCCGAGGTAGGCGAACGCGCACTCCCGCCCGTGCACCTGTGGAACCCCGCTCATTGCGGCGAGATCGACATCCGCATCCGCCGCGACGGCGTGTGGGAGCACGAGGGCCGCCCGATCGGGCGCGAGCGGCTGGTGCGGCTGTTCTCCACCGTGCTGCGGCTCGATCCCGACGGCTTCCACCTGGTCACGCCGGCCGAGAAGCTGCGCATCCGGGTCGACGACGCGCCCTTTGTGGCCGTGCGAGTGGACCGGGTGGGCGAGGATCTCCGCTTCCTGACCAACGTGGGCGACGTGGTCGAGGCCGGCCCCGAGCACGCCCTGCGCATGGCGGCCGGCCCCGCCGCGGGAGAGACCGCCCCCTATCTGCACGTGCGGCGCGGCCTTGAGGCGCGCCTGACGCGGCCGATGTTCTACGAGCTCGTCGACATGGCGCAGACGCGCGAGGGCGAGATCGGCGTGAGCTCGGGCGGGACGTGGTTTCCGCTGGGTCCGGCGGTTTGAGGGGCGTGACGCCCGCCGCCCCGGCCGATCTCCTCCTGCCGTGGATATCGCGGCGTCTGCGGCCGCTGGAAGCTCCGGCCGAGGCGGCCGGAGCTTCCGACCACGACCTCAACGCGGGGATGGATCGGGCGGAGGCGCTGTCGAACGCCGCCGTTCTGGTCGGCCTCGTCGAACGGCCGGATGGGCTGGGCGTGCTCCTGACGCGCCGCGCCGACACCCTGCGCCGTCACACGGGCCAGGTCGCATTTCCGGGCGGACGCAGCGACCCCGGCGAGACCTCCGTCGAGACCGCCCTGCGCGAGGCCGAGGAGGAGGTCGGCCTCGCCCCTGGCTACGTGCGCCCGCTCGGGCTGGGCGACGCCTATGAGACGGTCACGGGCTTCCACGTCACCCCGGTGGTCGCGGCCGTGCGGCCGGGCTTCACGCTCTCGCTCCGCGTCGAGGAGGTGGCCGAAACGTTCGAGCCGCCGTTCGCCTGGCTGATGGACCCGACCAACCACGAGCTGCGGGAGGCTCCCGCGCCCGACGGCCGCTCGCGCCGGTTCTACGCCATGCCCTGGGAGGGGCGGCTGATCTGGGGCGCAACGGCGGGGATCATACGCGCCCTGCGCGCGCGTCTGTTCGACGATCCTCAACCGACATAGCCCGCCGCGCGGCGCAGCCGGTCGTTGATCGCCTCGCCCAGGTCGGTATCCGGTATGGGAGCCACGGCTATGGCGCTTGGCCGCAGCCGGTCCGCGTCGCGCAGGGCGGAGAAGAGGCGCGCGGCGGCCTCGCGTACGTCGCCCGCGTCGCTCAGGCGCAGAACCCGGGCCGGATCGCAGCCCGGCGGCGGCGGACCGAACGCCAGGAAGGCTTCGCCCGCGCGCGGCGTCGCTGCATCCAGCCTCACCGGCGCGTCCGGCGCGTAGTGCAAGGCGAGGCGACCGGGCGAGCGACGGGCGTCGTCCGCCTCCGCCGCGGCGAGCGGACCCGCGACCCTCTCCAGCGCCGCACGCGCGACGCCGCCCGCCCGAAGGAGCCGCGCCGGCTCGCCGGGCAGGAGCGCGACCACGGTCGACTCGAGCCCGACCGCGCAGTCGCCGCCGTCCAGCCAGGCGGCTGCGGCGTTCCCCGTCTCCTCCACCGCGTCGGCGAAGCGGGTGGGGCTGGGCCGCCCCGAACGGTTGGCCGACGGGGCGACGACGGGCAGGCCCAACCCGCCCAGCACCGCCTGGGCGACGGGGTGAGCGGGCGCCCGCAGCGCCACGGTGTCGAGCCCTGCGCGGGCGAGCTCGCAGACGTCGCCGGCGGGCCGGACTGGGACCACGATCGTCAGCGGACCCGGCCAGAAACGGTCGGCCAGCGCCTGCGCCCGCGCGTCCAGCACGCCGATGCGCGCGGCCGCATTCACACCGGCGACGTGGGCGATCAGCGGGTTGAAGCGGGGGCGCCCCTTTGCGGCGTAGATCGCCGCGACCGCCTCGGGTCGGTCGGCCCGGGCGCCCAGGCCGTACACCGTCTCGGTCGGCAGAAGCGCGAGCCGCCCCGCCCGGAGCGCCTCGATCGCGCCGTCGACATCCAGGGAGCGCGCGATGGGCATGGGCGAGAGTTAGCGCGTCGCCGTGCGCGCGTCAGCGCGGGCGACCTGGGCGGCGCGACCCGGCGGCGTTACGAGGGGGGCATGTCCGCCTTCCATGCACCCGTCGACGATCTGCGCTTCGCCCTGGACGTGGCGGGGCTGCCCGCGCTCGCCGCCCATTTTCCCGACGCAGACGCCCAGACCGTGGGTGCGGTGCTGGAGGCGGCGGGCCAGTTCGCAGACGAGGTGCTGGCCCCGCTCAATCGCACCGGAGACCGCGAGGGCGCGCTCTTCGAGAACGGCCGGGTGGTCGCAGCGCCGGGCTTCGCCGACGCGTTCCGGCGCTATGCTGAGGGCGGCTGGCCGGGTCTGACCGCCGCGCCCGAGCACGGCGGCCAGGGCCTGCCGCGCGTGGTCGGGCTGGCCGCCTTCGAGATGACCCACGCGGCCAACATGAGCTTCGGCCTCCTTCCCATGCTGTCGGAGGCCGCGGCCGAGGCGCTCGCCGCCCACGGCTCCGTGCGGCAGAAAGCGGTTCATCTGCCCAAGCTCGTCTCCGGCGCGTGGACGGGCGCCATGGCGCTGACCGAGCCGCAGGCGGGCTCCGACCTCAGCCAGGTGCGGTCGACGGCCGAGCCGGACGGGGAGGGCGGCTACCGACTCACCGGCCAGAAGATCTACATCACCTGGGGCGACCACGACGCGGCTGAGAACATCGTCCACCTCGTCCTGGCGCGCCTGCCGGACGCTCCGCCCGGAGTGAAGGGCATCAGCCTGTTCCTCGCCTCCATGCGGCTGGTCGACGACGACGGGCGGCTCGGCGCGGCCAATATGCTCAGGCCCGGCGGGATCGAGCACAAGCTCGGGCTCCACGCTTCGCCCACCTGCGTCATGCTCTACGAAGGCGCGCGGGCCGAACTCGTGGGCCGTCCCCACGAGGGGCTGGCGCACATGTTCACTATGATGAACGCCGCGCGCCTCAACGTCGGGGCCGAGGGCGTGGGCGTGGCCGAGCGCGCCTACCAGGGCGCGGTGGCCTATGCGCGGGAGCGGCGCCAGGGGCGTTCGCCTTGGACGGAGGGGGCCGCCGCCCTCGTCGACCAGCCGGACGTGCGGCGCATGCTCATGCTCATGCGCGCCAAGATCGCCGCCGCGCGGGGCGTCTGCCTTGACACCGCCATCGCCGCCGACCTCGCCCGCCACGCCGACCGTGAGGAGGTGCGGGCCCGGGCGCGCCGGCGCGAGGAGCTCCTGACGCCCGTCGCCAAAGCGTGGAGCACCGACATGGGGGTGGAGGCGGCGAGCCTCGCCGTCCAGGTCGCCGGCGGCATGGGATACGTGGAGGAGACCGGCCTCGCCCAGCTCTACCGCGACGCGCGCATCGCCCCAATCTACGAGGGCACGAACGGCGTGCAGGCGATGGACCTCGTCGGCCGCAAGCTCGCCATGGACGATGGTCTGGCTTTGCGCGAACTCCTGGACGACGTGCGCGCGGCGGCGGATACGACCGACGCGCCCGCCGCCGCTCACCTGCGGGCCGGGGCGGACGCCTGCGCCCGGGCGGCGGAGTGGCTCTCCGACCGGCGCGGTTCGCCCGACGCGCTGGCGGGCGCCACCACCTTCCTGCGTCTCCTGGGCGATGTGGCGGGCGGGGCGGTGCTGGCGCGGCGCGCGGCGCTGGCCGCCCGCGAACCCGCCCACGCGGCCCGGGCGGAGCGCGAGGCGGCGCTCCTGCGCTTCTACGCCGAGCAGGTGCTGACCGCAGCGCCCGGCCTCGCCGCGGCGGCGTGCGCCGGGGCCGACGCGCTCGAGTCCTGGGCCGCTTGACGGACCCTCAGGGCGTCTGGCCGACGACCACTGCAGGGTCGCTCGCCAGCTGGTGCAGGTATTCGCGGCGTTCGGGCGACCCCTTCTTCAGCCCCGCGAGGCGCGCCTCCTGCGCGGGGGTGAGGCGGAAGCGATGGTAGCCGCGCTCGCCAAGGCACTGGTCGACATTGGCCTGCAGCGTCGCGCGCACGGCGGCGAACTGCTTCTCGGGCTGAACGCCGTTGATGATCTGCTGGCCGGAGAAGGCCGCGTCCGACGCCGCCGCCTGCAGGGAGCCTGCTGGCGCGGTGTAGGCGCCGCTGTAGAGCCCTTCCAGCCGGCCCGATGCGTCCTTGAGCACCTTGGCGGCCTCGGTCTGCGATACGTCGGTGTACCAGCCGCGCTCGCCGCAGGTCAGCGCGTCGGCCTCGTACTGCGCGAGGCTGACGCCCGGCTTGCCCCAGCTCAGCCGCGGTGCGCTCGCCGCCGACGCGCGCGCGGCCAGCGCGCAGGCGGCGGCGCAGACGAGAAGGGCGAGCGAGCTTGAGCGGTGCGCCATGTCTCTCAGCTCCAACGTTCGCCCAGCGGAGATTAGCCCCCGAGGTGCTCCGGAGCCAGCGTCAGCCGCCCAGCATCCGCGCCACCCGCGGCGCGAAATAGGTCAGCACGCCTGCGCACCCCGCGCGCTTGAAGGCCTGCAGGCTTTCGAGGATGGCGCGCTCCTCGTCGATCCAGCCGTGGCGGGCGGCGGCGGTGATCATGGCGTACTCGCCCGAGACCTGGAAGGCGAAGGTCGGCACGGCGAAGGCCTCCACCACGCGCCGCGCGATGTCGAGGTAGGGCATGCCGGGCTTGACCATCACCATGTCGGCCCCTTCCGCGATATCGAGGGCCACTTCCCTCAACGCCTCGTCGGTGTTGCCGGGGTCCATCTGGTAGGTGCGCTTGTCGGCGGGGTCGCCGGCCTGGCCGAGCTTCCCCGAGCCGATGGCGTCGCGGTAGGGGCCGTAGAAGGCCGAGGCGTACTTGGCGGCGTAGGCCATGATCATGCAGTCGCGGTAGCCTTCCGCCTCCAGCGCGCGACGCAGGGCGCCCACGCGCCCGTCCATCATGTCGGAGGGGGCCTGGATGTCGGCCCCGGCCGCGGCCTGCACCAGCGCCTGACGTACGAGGAGCTCGACAGTGGCGTCGTTGTGGATGCGGCCGTTCTCGATCAGCCCATCGTGGCCGTGGTCGGTGAAGGGGTCGAGCGCCACGTCGCAGAGCACGCCTACCTCCGGCGCGGCGTCCTTCATGGCGCGGACTGCGCGCGGGATGATCCCATCGGGGTCGTGGGCGTGGGAGCCCCGGGCGTCCTTCCGCGAGCCGTCCACCTGAGGGAAGATGGCGATGCAGGGTATGCCCAGCGACCTTGCGGTGCGCGCCGCCTCCGCCGCCCCCGCGATCGAGAGCCGCGGAGCGCCAGGCATGGAGGCCACCTCCACCTCGCCCTCGCCCTCGTGCACCACCAGCGTCCAAATCAGGTCGGCGGGGGTGAGGTTGGTCTCGCGCACCAAGTCGCGGATCCAGGGCGCCTGGCGCAGGCGCCGCAGCCGGGTGGCGGGGTAGGGGGCGAGGGGCGCGCGGGTCACGCCCGGCGGCTTAGGCCCACCGGTCGCCCCCGCACAAGCCGCGCCGCGCCGACGCCCACGCCGGCGATCGTGCCCACGAACGCCAGGGCGAACAGCACCGCGCCGGCCAGCGCCGCCAGCACAGCGCCGCCCACCTCGCCACCCGAGGGCGTGTCGCCGTCGAAGAAGGGCGCGATCACGAACACCCCGCCCGAGACCAGGAGCGACGCGCCTATGCCCACCGCCAACCCCGCGAGGTCGGCCACCAAGAGCTGAAAGCGGAAGTGCGCGCGCGCCACCGGATCGGGCGAGCGGCGATGCGTCCACGCCAGCACCCAGGCGGCGAGCCCGGTGATCCAGACGGTGAAAAGGCTCGCGCCCACCAGTGCATAGCCCGCCGCCGCCAGGGTCCGGTCCACCCCGGTCTCAAGCCGCGAGGCGGGCTCGACGCGCGGCTCGGGCAATCGGCGCGGGCGCAGCGGCATCTTGCCCGAGCGCTGCAAGCGCGCGAGGGTTCCGCGGTCAAGCTGGCCGCCAGCGGCGACCGCGCCCCAAGGACCGCCCACCCATGCCCGCCCCTGTCCGCCTCGTCGCCGCCGTTCTCGCCGCCGCCGCCGCGGCCGCCGTGGCCGTGGCCCAGCCGCCGTCCCCCGCGGTGCGCGCCGCCGTTGACGACGCGGCCCGCCCCGCCGCCGACCGCGAGCGCGACGCCGCGCGCCACCCCGCGGAGGTCGTCGCCTTCGCCCGGGTCGGGCCGGGGCAGACGGTGGTCGATTTCATCCCGGGCGGAGGCTACTTCACCCGTATCTTCGCCAAGGCGGTCGAGCCTGGCGGGCGCGTCTATGCGGTCGTGCCGGAGCCGTTCGCCAAGGCGTACCCGCAGGCGGTCGACGCCATCAAGGCGGGCGCGGCAGGGTACCACAATGTCAAGGTGCGCGTCGCGCCGACCCTCCTGCCGCCGGATGCGGAAGGGAAAGTCGATCTTTTCTGGACCGCCCAGAACTATCACGACATCTTCAACGGGCCGCAGGGCGAGGCGGCTGCGCCGCGGCTCGACGCCGCTGTGTTCCGCGCGCTCAAGCCCGGCGGACTCTACGTCATCGAGGACCACGCCGCGGCGGCGGGCTCAGGCGCGCGCGACACCAACACGCTGCACCGCGTCGATCCGGCGCTGGTGCGCCGGCAGGTGGAGGCGGCGGGTTTTCGCTTCGACGGCGAGACGCGCGTGCTCGCCAACCCCGCCGACGACCATACGAAGAAGGTGTTCGACCCAGCCGTCCGCGGCCACACCGACCAGTTCGTGTTCCGCTTCCGCAAGCCCTGACGCCGCCGAAGCTGCGAACATCTCTCATCTTTTGGGGAGCCATGGATTCGGCGCGCGTGCGGTGTAGATAGCCCACCCATGAACGCCGCCGAGTATCGGGCCGCCTTCCGCACCGCCGTCGAAGCCGTGCGTCACGAGGGTCGCTATCGCGTCTTCGCCGACCTGAAGCGCCACCGCGGGCGCTTTCCCCATGCCACGCGCACGCGCGACGACGGGTCGGAACAGCCGGTCGTGGTGTGGTGCTCCAACGACTACCTCGGCCAGGGCCAGAACCCGGTCGTGGTCGACGCCATGCGCGAGGCGCTGGACCAGGCGGGCTCGGGCTCGGGCGGCACGCGCAACATCTCGGGCACGACGCGCTGGCATGTGGAGCTGGAGCGCGAGCTCTCGGACCTGCACGACAAGGAGGCGGCGCTCCTCTTCACCTCGGGCTACGTGGCCAACGAGGCGGCGCTCTCCACCCTGGCGCGCATCCTGCCCGGCCTCGTCGTCTTCTCCGACGCGCTGAACCACGCATCCATGATCGCGGGCATTCGCCACGGCGGGGCCCAGCGGCACATCTTTCGCCACAACGATCTCCAGCATCTGGAGGCGCTGCTCGCGGCCTCGCCGCCACACGCGCCCAAGCTCGTCGCCTTTGAGAGCGTCTACTCGATGGACGGCGACATTTCCGACATCGCGGGCACGGTCGCGCTCGCCCGCAAGTACGGTGCGCTGACCTACCTCGACGAGGTGCACGCGGTCGGCCTTTACGGCGCTCGGGGCGCAGGCGTGGCCGAACAGCGTGGGCTGATGGGCGAGATCGACATCGTCGAGGGCACGCTCGGTAAAGCCTTCGGTGTGATGGGCGGCTACATCGCCGCTGACGGCGAGATCGTGGACGCGATCCGCTCCTACGCCTCGGGCTTCATCTTCACGACCTCGATGCCGCCCGCGCTGGCCGCGGGAGCCGCGGCTTCGATCCGCTGGCTCAAGGACCATCCCGAGATGCGCGCCCGCCACCAGGAGCGCGCCGCCGCGCTGAAGCGCCGGTTCCGCGAGGCCGGCCTGCCGGTGATGGAGAGCGAGAGCCACATCGTGCCCGTGCTCGTGGGCGACCCCGTGCACTGCAAGCGCGTGTCCGACCTCCTGCTGGAGGATCACGGGATCTACGTGCAGCCGATCAACTATCCGACGGTGCCCAAAGGCACGGAGCGGCTGCGCTTCACGCCCACGCCGTTCCACACCGACGCGCACATGGACGACCTCGTCCGCGCGATGGACCGGCTCTGGTCGCACTGCAACGTCGCGCGGCTCGGCGGCGTCGCGGCCTGACGCCCGCGGGCGCGACCCGGCGGGCGCTTGACGCCCGCCGCGACCCGGCCCACCGCTCCCGCCCGTGACCGCGTCCTTCCCCGACGAGCGCCTGACCCGCCCGGGAGCGGGCCTGCGCCTCTTTGGCCGCTGGGCGGCGATCGCGGGGGCTGCCGCGTTGGCGGCGGTGGGCGCGGCGGGGCTGTGCCTGGCGATCTACGCGGCCTGGCTGTTCCACGACCTGCCGAGCGCGTCGGACCTCGTCGACTACCGCCCGCCCACTTCCTCGCGGGTGTACGCCGCCGACGGCACGCTCGTGGGCGAGTTCGGCCGTGAGCGGCGCATCTTCACGCCCTACGACCAGATCCCGCCGCTCGTGGTGCACGCCTTCCTGTCGGCGGAGGACAAGAACTTCTTCCAGCACGGCGGCGTCGACCTGCAGGGCCTCGGCCGCGCAGCGGGGCGCGACCTCGTGGGCGCGGTGAGCGGCCACCGTCTGCAGGGCGGCTCCACCATCACCCAGCAGGTGGCCAAGAACGTGCTGCTCTCCGGCGAGCAGAGCTTCGGCCGCAAGGTCAAGGAGGCGATTCTCGCCCACCGGCTCGAGCAGACGCTCACCAAGGAGCGCATCCTCGAACTCTACCTCAACGAGATCTGGCTCGGGAACCATAGCTTCGGCGTGGGCATGGCGGCCTACAACTACTTCGGCAAGCCGCTGAGCCAGCTGACCTTGCCCGAGGCGGCGTACCTGGCGAGCCTGCCCAAGGGGCCTTCGAACTACGATCCCGTCCGCCACCGCGCCGCCGCCGTGACCCGCCGCAATTGGGTCCTGGGCCAGATGGTCGAGAACGGCTGGGCCTCGCGCGCCGCGGCCTCCGACGCTCAGGCGAGCGACCTCCTGACCCAGAGCGCCCCCGCCCGCGCGCACTACAAGGACGCGGACTACTTCATGGAGGAGGTGGGCGCCCGCGCGCGCGCCACGCTCGGCGAGCGGGTGGACGAAGCGGGACTTTACATGCGGACAACGCTGGACTCGCGTCTCCAGACTGCGGCCCGCGTGGCGCTGATGGAGGGGCTGGAGGCCTACGACCGCCGCCACGGCTGGCGCGGCGCGCTAGGCCATGTCGAGGTCGCGCCCGGCTGGGAGGCGCGCGCCCGCGCTCAGGCGCCGCGCCCGTCCGAGCGGCGCGACTGGCGCCTCGCGCTGGTGGATCGCGCGAGCGGGGGCGTCCACGTCGTCCTGGCGGCCGGGGGCGCGGGCGAGCTCGACGGGGCGGACGTCGCGTGGGCGCGGGCCGGCAAGGGCCTGGCGGTCGGCGACCTCGTGTTCGTCGAGGCCAAGCCAGGCGGCGGCTACGCGCTGCGCCAGACGCCGGCCGTCAACGGCGCCATCGTGGCTCTGGAGCCGCGCACGGGCCGCGTGCTCGCGCTGGTGGGCGGCTACAGCTACAGCCTCTCCAACTACGACCGGGCGACCCAGGCCAAGCGCCAGCCGGGCTCGGCGTTCAAGCCCTTCGTCTACGCCGCGGCGCTGGAGAACGGCTTCACCCCGGCCTCCATCGTGCTGGACGCGCCCATCTCGCTGCCGGGCGCCCACGGCCAGGTGTGGTCGCCGGAGAACGACACCCATCGCTCGGCGGGGCCGCAGCCGTTCCGCAACGGGCTCGTGTATTCGCGCAACCAGATGACGGTGCGGATCGCCCAGCGCGTGGGCATGCGCAAGATCCTCGACGCGGCCGCGCGCGACGGGGTGATCTCCAAGCCTTCGGACTGGCCGGGCGTGTTGCCCATCGCGCTCGGAGCCGGGGAGACCACGCCCCTGCAGCTCACCGGCGCCTACGCCGCCTTCGCCAACGGCGGCCGGCGCGTCGATCCCTACCTGATTGAGCTGGCGGAGGACCGGGCCGGTAAGCCCGTGTGGAAGGCTGATCCGCGCGCCTGTCCGGGCTGCGACGCGGCCTACACCGGCCAGGAGAGCCCGCGCCTGCAGCCCCCCGGAACGCAGGTGATGGAGCCCGTCACCGCCTACCAGATGGCGACCATGCTGCAGGGCGTGGTGCAGCGGGGCACCGCGACGAGCGTGGGCGCGGCCTTCCCCGACAAGCACATCGCCGGCAAGACGGGCACCACCAACGACTACCGATCGGCCTGGTTCGTGGGCTTCACGCCCGACATAGTCGTGGGCGCCTTCATCGGCTTCGATGACAACCGGAGCCTCGGCGAAGGCGAACTGGGCGGACACGCCGCCGCGCCCATCTTCATCAGCTTCATGCGCGAGTACTACAAGAGCGCGCCCAATCCCGACTTCGCCCCCCCGCGCGAGGCCAAGTTCGCGGGCGTGGGCGCGCACCGCGAGGCGTTCCGCCCGGGCACCGAGCCTAAACCCGCGCCGCGCCGCCCGGCGGGCCCGACCCTCGTCAACGGCCAACCGACCGCGCCCATCCCCTACAGCCAGCTGAACGCGCCGCGCGAGAGCGCCCCGGCCGCGGCCCCGCCACCCCCGCCCAAGAAGGCGCCCGCCGACCTGAACGGGCTCTACTAGCCGGCTATCCCGCCTCGTCGACGTCGGCGTCGCGCCGCGCACCGTCCAGGGCGCGCCCGAGCCGCTCGCGCGTCTGCGCCTCAGCCTGACGCTCCGTCTTGGTGCGGCCGTGCACCGCGCGGTTCTCCGCTGCCCGCGCTTTCTCGGCGGCGCGCGCCCGCGCCTTGCGCGCCCGATTGAGGTTGATCGGCTCGGCCATGAACGCCTCCGCGCAGCGGCAACCGCCCCGCCTCCCTCACGTTGTGTGCGCGACTTTCACCCAAGGAGCCCCCTCATGGTCAACGCCTCGCAGATCGAAGAGCATTACGAAGTCGTAGGCTCGGACGGACATCACGTCGGCAAGGTCGACCACGTGATCGGCGACCAGATCGAACTGGCCAAGATGGACGTAGCGGCCGGCTTCAAGCACCACGTGATCCCGCTGTCGTGGGCCACGCGCGTGGAGGAGAGCAAGGTGTTCCTCTCGTTGACCGCCGACGAGGCCAAGGCGCAGTGGCAAGAGAAGAAGATCAGCTGAGGCCCGAGGGTCGCGCCCGCTTGCCGCGGCGCGCCCCCGCCTGCAGGATCGCCGCATGATCCGGCTCATCCTGAACGTGCTGTGGTTCCTGGCCGGCGGCTGGATCTCGGCGCTCTTGTGGGCGCTCGCCGGCTGCGTGTTGGCGATAACCATCGTGGGCCTGCCCTGGGCGGGCGCGGCTTTCCGCATAGCGGGCTTCGTGCTCTGGCCGTTCGGCAAGACGATCGTCGAACGGCGCGACCTCGGCGGCCGCGACGCCGGGACTGGCTGTCTGGGCGTCGGCCTCAACGTGATCTGGTTCGTGCTGGCCGGGTGGTGGCTGGCCTTGAGCCACCTGGTGATCGCCGCGGCGGAGGCGGTCACCATCATCGGCATCCCCTTTGCCTTCAAGGATCTGCAGTTCGCCCGACTGGCGCTGGCCCCCATCGGCGTGGACGTGGTGGAGAAGCCCTGAGCCGGTCCCCTCAGCCCGGCGCGATCATCTTCTCGGGCCGCACCAGTTCGTCGAACTCGGCGTCGGTGACGTAGCCGCCGCCCACCGCCTCCTGCCGCAAGGTGGTGCCGTTGGCGTGCGCGATCTTGGCGATCTTGGCGGCCTTGTCGTAGCCGATCTTTGGCGCGAGCGCGGTGACCAGCATCAGCGAGCGGTCGAGCGCGGCCTTGATGTTGTCCTCCCGCGCCCTCGTGCCCGCCACCAGGTTGTCTGCGAAGGAGCGCGCGGCGTCGCCCAGGAGCTGGACCGACTGCAGGAAGCTGTAGGCCATCACCGGGTTGAACACGTTGAGCTCGAAGTGGCCGGAAGCCCCGGCCATCGTCATGGTGGTCTCGTTGCCGAACACCCGCGTGCAGACCATGGTCAAGGCCTCCGCCTGGGTCGGGTTGACCTTGCCCGGCATGATCGACGAGCCGGGCTCATTCTCCGGAAGCTGTAGCTCGCCCAGGCCAGAGCGCGGCCCGGAGCCCAGGAAGCGCAGGTCGTTGGCGATCTTGAACAGGCCGACGGCGGCGGTGTTGATCGCCCCGTGGGCGAAGACCATGGCGTCGTGCGCGGCCAGCGCCTCGAACTTGTTGGGGGCGGTCACGAAGGGCAGGCGCGTGATCGCAGCGATCCGCTCGGCCACCGCCTCGGCGAAGCCCACCGGCGCGTTCAGCCCGGTGCCGACCGCGGTGCCGCCCTGCGCCAGCTCGTAGAGGCCGTAGAGGCCCTCCTTGATGCGCCGCACCGCCATGCCGACCTGCCAGGAGTAGCCGCCGAACTCCTGGCCGAGCGTCAGCGGCGTCGCGTCCTGAGTGTGGGTGCGGCCGATCTTGATGATGTGGGCGAAGGCGCGCGACTTCTCCTCCAGCGCGGCGTGCAGGTGCTCCAGCGCGGGCATGAGGTGGCGCGCGACCGTGTCGGCGCAGGCCACGTGCATGGCGGTGGGGTAGGTGTCGTTGGACGACTGACTCATGTTGACGTGATCGTTGGGGTGCACCGGCGACTTGGAGCCCTGCTCGCCGCCCAGCATCTCGATCGCGCGGTTGGAGATCACCTCGTTGGCGTTCATGTTCGACTGGGTGCCGGACCCCGTCTGCCAGACCACCAGCGGGAACTGATCGTCGAGCCGGCCGTCAATCACCTCCTGGGCGGCGGCGACGACCGCTTGCCCGATCGCGGAGTCGAGCTTGCCCAGCGCCATGTTGGCCTCCGCCGCCGCGCGCTTCACCACGCCCAGCGCGCGCACCACCGCGATCGGCTGGCGCTCCCACCCGATCTTGAAGTTGCCGAGCGAGCGCTGGGTCTGCGCGCCCCAGTAGCGGGTGGCGTCCACCTCGATCGGGCCGAAGGTGTCGGTCTCGGTGCGGGAAACGGTCACGGCGCACGGGCTCCGATGCGGGGGGGGGGAGGGCGGTGCGGTGTGACCCGCCGCAGCCCAGGGTTCAAGCCGCCGTCGCTTGCCGATCGGCCCGGCGCGGGCTTGAAAGGCGCCTCGACCGCCGGAGCCGACCCGTAGCCTGATGCCCAAGCTCGCCTCCCAGCTCCAGACCGGGAGCGAAGCCTTTGCGGCCAACGCCCGCCACAACACAGCGCTCGTCGAGCGGCTGCGGGAGGAGACGGCGCGCGCCGCCCGGGGCGGCCCGGAAGGCTCGCGCGAGCGGCACGTCGCGCGGGGCAAGCTCCTCCCGCGTGAGCGGGTGGAGCGCCTGCTCGATCCCGGATCGCCCTTCCTGGAGCTCAACCCGCTCGCCGCCCACGGCCTGCACGGCGGCGAGGCGCCGGGCGCGGGGGTGATCACCGGGGTCGGCCGGGTGTCGGGGCGGGAGGTGGTGATCGTCTGCAACGACCCGACGGTGAAGGGCGGCGCCTATTTCCCCGAGACGGTGAAGAAGCACCTCCGCGCGCAGGAGGTGGCCATGCAGAACCGGCTGCCGTGCGTGTACCTCGTCGACTCGGGCGGGGCGAACCTGCCGCACCAGGCCGAGGTCTTCCCCGACCGCGAGCACTTCGGCCGCATCTTCTTCAACCAGGCGCAGATGAGCGCGCAGGGGATCGCGCAGATTGCCTGCGTGATGGGCTCGTGCACCGCGGGCGGCGCCTACGTGCCGGCGATGAGCGACGAGACGGTGATCGTGCGCAACCAGGGCACCATCTTCCTGGGCGGCCCGCCGCTCGTGAAGGCCGCCACCGGCGAGGTGATCTCGGCCGAGGAGCTGGGCGGGGCGGAGACGCACGGCCGCCGCTCGGGCGTCGTCGACCACGTGGCGGAGGACGATCACCACGCTCTCTCCATCGTGCGCTCGATCATGGCGCGGCTCGGCCCCAACCCGCGCGCCGAGGTGGGCTCGGGCCTGCGCGAGCCGCGCCCGCCCGCCTACGACCCCGCCGAGCTCTACGGCGTGATCCCGCCCGACGTGCGCGCGCCCTACGACGTGCGCGAGGTGATCGCGCGCTTGGTCGACGGCTCGGAGTTCGACGAGTTCAAGGCGCTGTACGGAACCACGCTGGTGACGGGCTTCGCGCACATCTGGGGTGTGCCGGTGGCCATCCTCGCCAACAACGGCGTGCTGTTCTCGGAAAGCGCGCTCAAGGGCGCCCACTTCATCGAGTTGGCGTGCCAGCGGCGCATCCCGCTCGTCTTCCTGCAGAACATCTCGGGGTTCATGGTGGGGGGGCGCTACGAGGCGGGCGGCATCGCCAAGGACGGGGCCAAGCTCGTCACCGCGGTGGCGACCGCCAACGTGCCCAAGTTCACCGTGCTGATCGGAGGCTCCTTCGGCGCGGGCAACTACGGCATGTGCGGGCGCGCCTACTCGCCGCGCTTCCTGTGGAGCTGGCCCAACAGCCGCATCTCGGTCATGGGCGGCGAGCAGGCGGCCAGCGTCTTGGCCACCGTCAATCGCGACGCGGAGCGCTGGACGCCCGAGGAGGCGGAGGCGTTCAAGGCTCCCATCCGCGAGCGCTACGAGCGCGAGGGCGAGCCCTATTTCGCCACCGCCCGCCTGTGGGACGATGGGATCATCGACCCCGCCCAGACCCGCGACGTGCTGGGCCTGGGTCTCTCCGCCAGCCTCAACGCCCCCATCGCCGAGCCGCGCTTCGGCGTGTTCCGGATGTGACCATGCCCCCCGACGATCCCGGCGCGACTGTCCGCCTGCAGGCGACGCCGGATGGCGTGGCCACCGTCCTGATCAACCGGCCGCATCGCAAGAACGCCTTCGACGCGGGGACGGTCGACGCCCTGCAAGAGGCGTTCACCACCCTCGCCGCCCAGGAGACGGTACGCACCGTCTTCCTTCGGGGGGCGGGCGGGGTGTTCTGCGCGGGAGCCGACCTCGATTGGATGCGTGAGGCGGCCGGCTACACCGAGGCGCAGAACTGCGACGACGCCCGCCAGCTCGCCCGCATGCTGCAGGCGCTGCACGACCTGCCGCAGGTCACGGTGGCCCTGGTGGAAGGGCCGGCCTTCGGCGGGGGTGCGGGGCTGGTGGCCGCCTGCGACATGGCCGTCGCCACGCCCGACGCGGTGTTCAGCTTCTCGGAGGTGCGGCTGGGGCTGATCCCCGCGGTGATCTCGCCGTACGTGGTGGCCGCCCTCGGCCCGCGCGCCGCGCGCCGGCTCTTCGCCACGGGCGAGCGTTTCGGCGCGGAGGAGGCGCACAGGCTGGGGCTGGTCGAGCGGGTGGTCGGCGACGCCGCGGCGCTCGACGCGGCAGCCGATGCGGTCGCCCGCGCCCAGCGCGCCTGCGCGCCGGAAGCGGTGGCCGACGCCAAGCGGCTGGTCGGCGACGTCGCGGGCCGGCCGATCGACGCCGCGCTGGGCGAGGAGACCGCCCGGCGCATCGCCGCCCGCCGCGCCTCGGCGGAGGGGCGCGAGGGCATCACCGCCTTCCTGGAGCGCCGCCCGCCCGCCTGGAGCTGATCGCCCGCTTGCCCCAGGAGGCTTGCTCGGCAAAGCTCGGCGGCGGCAGGCGGGGCGACGTGACCATGGGGCGTGAGCTTGAGATCGTGGGCTTGGCGGCCGCCGACGGCCTCGTCGGCCCGCGCCCGGCGGCGGCCGGCGCTGGCCCCAAGCACGCCGCGGCTCACACCGAGTGCCTGAACTGCGGCGCGGCCCTGCACGGCCGCTACTGCGCCAACTGCGGCCAAGCGGACGACGACCACCACCGCTCGATCTTCCACCTGATGTGGGAGGCGGTGGAGGGCCTGACGCACCTCGACGGGCGGCTCGCCCGCACCCTGCCGCCCCTGTTCCTCAACCCCGGCAAGCTCGCCCGCGACCATTTCGAAGGGCGGCGGCAACGGCACGTACCGCCCTTCCGGCTGTTCCTAATCACGCTTCTGATCTTCATGTTCTCGCTCGAGCTGATCTTCCATCACGCCCAGTTCGCCAAAGGGCTGGAGCAGGGGGCGGCGCCCGCCCGGCTCGGGCAGACCTTCAGCGTCAAGGGCGAGGGCGGACGCACGACGCTCGTGCGCGCGCCGACGGCGGAGGAGATCTCGCGCCTGACGGGCGGCCAGGTGAGCGCCGCCGATATCGAGGCCCGCTCGGAAGCGGCGCGCCGCGCGACGCTCGACCACATCAAGGCGACGTCGAAAGATCGCGACGAGGACGACGACCTCGACGTCGAGGCCGCCAAGGCCGCGCGCGCCACCTCGGCCCAGAACGTCTCGGTCGACCTTTCATCGGACCGGGACGACCATCTGGGCTCCTGGATCAAGGAGAAGGTCCTAAGGGTCCGGGAGAACCCCGAGCTGTTCAAGTCGCTGGCGTTCGAGTGGGGACACCGGCTGGCTATCCTTCTCCTACCGATCTTCGCTCTGCTGCTCACCGCCTGCTACTTCTACAAGAAGCGCTTCTACGTGTACGACCACTTGGTGGTGGCGATGCACTTCCTGTCGTTCACCTTTCTGCTGTGGGCGATCGCGTACCTCACGCCCCACTTCGCTCAAGGCGTGGTGATGACGATCGCGTTCTTCTGGACGCCGGTGAACCTCTACATGACCCTGCGCGGGGCCTATGGATCGGGGCGGATCGGCGCGGGCGTGAAAGCGCTGGGCTTGTGGATCGCCACCCAGGCGCTCTTCCTGTCCGTGCTGGTCGGCGTGCTCGTCGTGGCCATCGGGCAGTTGTAAGAGGGGGCGTGCTCACCCGCCTCCTGATCGCCAACCGCGGCGAGATCGCCCGCCGCGTTATCCGCACCGCCCGCCGCATGGGGGTCGGGACCGTCGCGGTCTTCTCCGACGCCGACGCTCACGCGCCCCATGTGCGCGAGGCGGACCGGGCGGTGCGGATCGGACCCGCGCTCGCGCGCGAGAGCTACCTCGACATTGACCGGGTGCTTGCAGCCGCGCGCGAAAGCGGGGCCGACAGCGTGCACCCCGGCTATGGCTTCCTGTCGGAGAACGCCGACTTCGCCGAGGCGGTGGAAGCGGCGGGGCTCGTCTGGGTCGGCCCCCCGCCCGCCGCCATCCGCGCCATGGGTCCGAAGGACGAGGCCAAGCGCATCATGGAGGCGGCGGGCGTGCCGACGACGCCCGGCTGGCGCGGCGACGATCAGTCCGTGGAAAACCTTCGTGTCCAGGCGGAGCGCATCGGCTTCCCCGTGCTGATCAAGGCCACGGCAGGCGGCGGCGGCAAGGGCATGCGCCGGGTGGACGATGCGGCCGAGTTCGACGCGGCGCTCGCCTCCGCCCAGCGAGAGGGGCAGGCGAGCTTCGGCGACGCGCGCGTGCTCCTGGAGCGCTATCTCGCCCGCCCGCGCCATATCGAGGTGCAGGTGTTCGCCGACGCGCACGGGAACGCCGTGCACCTGTTCGAGCGCGACTGCTCGCTCCAGCGCCGCCACCAGAAGGTCATTGAGGAAGCTCCGGCGCCCGGCATGGACGCCGCCACGCGCGAGGCCGTGTGCGGCATGGCGGTGCGCGCGGCGCAGGCCGTGGGCTACCGCGGCGCGGGCACCGTCGAGTTCATCGCCGACGCGAGCGAGGGCCTGCGCGCCGACCGCATCTTCTTCATGGAGATGAACACGCGCCTGCAGGTCGAGCATCCGGTCACCGAGGCGATCACCGGCCTCGACCTCGTCGAGTGGCAGCTGCGCGTCGCGAGTGGTGACCCCCTGCCGCTGCGCCAAGACCAGATCGAGATGGACGGCTGGGCCATGGAGGCCCGCCTCTACGCCGAGGATCCGGCGACGGGCTTCCTCCCGAGCACCGGCACCCTCGAGGTCTTCCGCCTGCCGCGCCGCGGCGTGCGCGTCGACGCCGCGGTGGAGCAGGGAGGGGAGGTGACGCCCTTCTATGATCCGATGATCGCCAAGCTCATCGTCCACGCACCCACGCGCGAGGCGGCGGCGGCGCGCTTGGCCGAAGCGTGCGGCGATGTCGAGGTCTGGCCGGTGCGCACCAACGCCGCCTTCCTGGCCCGCTGCGCCGCCGATCGCGACTTCGTCACCGGCCATATCGACACCGGCTTCATTCCCCAGCGCCAGGACGCGCTCGCGGCTCGGCGGCCGATCTCGCCCAAGCTCCTCGCCGACTTCGTCAGCGTCATGAGGGACCCCGATCGGACGGAGAAAACACGGCCGCTGGACAGCCAGTGGCTAACCGGCTTTCGGCTGAACGCACCGCCCGCACCCCACGCCGTCGTCTGGGTGAATGGCGATCGAGCTGAGGCCGAGCTTGAGGCCGAGCATTCCAATCGATGGTGGGGCGATGCTCCGCCCTACCTCGCCTTCGAGCGCGGCGCGGCGTTCGAGATCACCCTCTCGCCGCCGCTGAACGCCAGTGCTGCGGGCCCGGCGGGCGACGGACGGCTCTCCGCTCCCATGCCGGGGCGGGTGGTGGCGCTCGCGGCCGAGCCGGGCTCGCGGGTGGCCCAGGGCGAGGTGGTGGTCACGCTGGAGGCCATGAAGATGGAGCACGGGCTGAAGGCCCCGTTCGACGCGGTCGTCGCCGAGGCGCCCGTGGCGGTCGGCGACCAGGTGACGGAAGGCGCGCTCCTCATGCGTCTGGAGCGAGCGGAGGGCTGACGCGCGGCGGGCGGCCCCGCGCCGCACTCGACGGCCGGGGCGACGCGGCCTACCTCCCGACCCATGCCGCTGCACATGATCAAGCTCGTGGTCGGCGTCGACACGCTGGACGAGCTCCTCGCCTGGCGGCGCGAACGCGCACGGGCGGAGCCTGAATGGGTCGTGCACACCCGCATGACCCCCAAGCGCGCCGCCGAGATCGAGGAGGGCGGCTCGCTCTTCCGGGTGATCAAGGGCGTGGTGGTCTGCCGCCAGCGCGTGCTGGACATCACGACGCATGGCGAGGGCCGCGCCTCGCGCTGCCGCATCACCGTCGATCCCGACTGCGTGCCGGTCACGCCCCAGGGGCGGCGGCCATTCCAGGGCTGGCGCTACCTTGATCCCAAGGAGGCGCCCGCCGACCTCGACCGGCTGGGCGAGGCGGCCGAGGCGGTTCCGCCCGAGCTCCTGCGCCAGTTGCGCGAACTCGGCGCCTGGTAGGTCAGTCCGCCGGCGGGCCGCTCACCGTCACGTTGTCGATCAGCCGCGTGCCGCCGAGCCAGGCCGCCGCGAGCAGCCGCGCGGGGCGGAAGAGGGGGCCGGGGTCGACGGGGGCGAGCGTCTCCGGCTCGCGCACCTCGAGGTAGTCGACGCGGGCGAAGCCGATCTGCGCCAGCGCCTCGCGGCCGGTGCGCTCCACCCGCTCGACGGAGGCCCCCCGCGCCAGCGCGCCCGCCGCCTGTTGCAAAAGCACGTGCAGGCGAGGCGCCACCCGCCGCTCTGCGTCGTCGAGGTAGGCGTTGCGCGAAGAGAGGGCGAGACCGTCGGCGTCGCGCGCGATCGGCGCGCCCAGCACGTCGACCGGCAGGTCGAGGTCGCGCACCAATCGGCGGATCACCTGCAGCTGCTGCCAGTCCTTCTCGCCGAAGACGGCGAGGTCGGGACGGGCCTGCAGCAGGAGCTTGGCCACCACCGTCGCCACTCCGGCGAAGTGGCCCGGCCGCGACCCGCCTTCCAGCGGCTCGGACACGCCCGAGACGTCGATCGTGGTGGCGAACCCTTCCGGGTACATGTCGCGCGGCCCCGGCGCGTAGAGCAGGTCGCAGCCGGCGGCCGCCAGGAGCTCCTGGTCGGCCATTTCCGTGCGGGGATAGCGCTCGAAGTCCTCGCCCTCGCCGAACTGGCGCGGGTTGACGAAGATGGAGGCGACCACCCGGTCGGCCTGCGCCTTGGCGAGCTTCACCAAGCTGACGTGCCCGGCGTGCAGCGCCCCCATGGTGGGCACGAGCGCGACCGTCGCGCCGCGCCCCTCGCGCCACGCCGACACGTGGGCGCGCAGCGACGACACGGTGCGGGCGACAGCCAGGCGGCCGGGGGTCATGGGGCGGCTCCGCGGGAGGGCCGGCGGTTATCGCCGCGGCGGGCTGGGGCGTCCAGTCGCGCGCCCGCCGGCGCGGGGCGGTGTATGCTGCGCGCGTCGCCGGCCGAGTCGGTTGCGGGAGCATGAACATGGCGGGCCTCTCCAGCGCCCAGGTGATCGTGGTGGGGAACGAAAAGGGTGGGGCGGGGAAGTCCACCGTCGCCATCCACCTCGCCACGGCCCTGCTCCACGCGGGGCGTCGGGTCGCGCACCTCGACCTCGACCTGCGCCAGCAATCGATGGCGCGCTTCTTCGCCAACCGCGCCGCCTGGACCGCGGCCAACCGCGTCACCCTGCCCATGCCCGAGCCCAGCGGGCTCGACGGCGACGGCGTGCGCATCGCCGCCCTGCCGGCGGAGGAGGCGATCGCCGTCTTCGAGGCGGCGTTCGCCACCGCACGCACCGCCGCCGACGTGGTGGTGATCGACACGCCGGGCGCCGACACGCCGGTGAGCCGCGCCGCCCACGCCCAGGCCGACGTGCTGGTGACACCGCTGAACGACAGCTTCGTGGATTTCGACATGCTGGGCCACGTCGACCCAGTGACGCTGGAGCTGACCAGTCCCTCGCTCTATGCCGAGAGCGTCTGGGAAGCGCGCAAGGGCAAGATGCTGCGGGAGCGGCGGGCCATGGACTGGCTCGTGTTGCGCAACCGCCTCGCCACCACCGAGGCCCGTAACCGGAAGCGGCTGGACGAGCGGATCGAGGCGCTCTCCAAGAAGGTCGGCTTCCGCATCGGTCCCGGTCTGCGCGACCGAGTGATCTACCGTGAGCTCTTTCCGTTCGGCCTGACCATCGCCGACCTCTCGGCGGACGTGCGGCCGGTGGCGGTGTCCCTGGCGCACGTGGCCGCACGCCAGGAGCTGCGCGCCATGATGGTCGCCGCCGGACTCGACGAGGCGGCGCTGCGGCTGGCGCGCGCGCCCGCGGAGCCGGCCGCGGCTTCGGTTACGGCTGCGTCGTCCCGCACGCTGGAGACGGCCGACGCGGCCTGATAGCGGGTCCGCCCATGTGGGTGGTCGCGGCGTTGGTGTTCGGGGTGCTTGGCCTCGTTTGGGGCGCAGGCGGTGCGCGGCGTGCGGGCGAGGTGATCGGTCGCTCGGGTCGCAGGGCGGTTCCGGGCGCCTGGCGACCCGGCGTGGGCGTGCTCGCCGTGCTGGCGCTGGTCGCCGCCCTGGTGCTGGCCGTACGTGCCGAGTGGCTGCCCGCCCTCATCGCGCTGGCCGTGGGACTGATCACCGCCGCGGGCGTGCGGCGCGCGCCGGCGCCCGTGCGCCGTCGCCGGCGCAGCTCGCGATCGAGACGTCCGAGCGATGGACTGGGTTCGAGCCGCCGTCCAGAGGCGCCCTCCGGAACGCGCTCGGGCCCCATGACCCGCCGCGACGCGGCCTCGCTTCTCGGCGTCGCGGAGACGGCCACCTCCGAGGAGGTGCGGGAGGCTCATATGCGGCTAATGCGGCGCTTCCACCCCGACCTCGGCGGCACGGCGGGCTTGGCGGCCCAGCTCAACCTCGCGCGCGCGGTGCTGCTCGACGAGAGGTGACGCCCGCCCGCACTGCTTCTTTATGCGTCGTCCAGCGCGCGGCAGGCGCGGCTGCGCGGGTGACGGCGGCAGGAGGTGGAGTTCGCCTGCGCCAGATGCGCCCTGGCCGCCCGCGCATGACGCCCGCCGCGCAGCTCGGCCACCGCGAGCGTCGTGTGGTGGCGACGGCCGCGCGCCTGGGCCAGCTCCACGCCGCGACGGCCGTGAGCGGCGGCGCGGGCGACGTGGGCGACCTCCGCGCGGCAGCGGCGGGCGCTACGGCCGTGGCGGCTGGCGCAGTCGGGCGTGGCGGAGGCCACCTGGACGCGCGCCTCGGCCCGGGCTTCGCGCCGGCACGCGCGGGCGTGGCGGCCGCGCAGCCCGGCGCACTCGCTGCGGCTCAGCGAGGCCACCTGCACCGCCTCGGCGCGGCGGCAGGCGCGGGCGCGTCGACCTCGGCGGCCGGCGCAGTCGGACGCGGGGGAGGAGGCCACGGCCACCCCCTCGCGCTCGGCGCGGTGGAAGGCGGCGCGGCAGCGGCGGAGCGCACGACCGCGCTCGTGGCGGCAGTCGTCCGCGACGGCTGGGTCGACAGCCGGAGCGGAGGAGCGGGCGGTGGCGAAGCGCACGGGCCTGGGCGCAGGGGCGACGGGGCGCGGCACGAGCGTCACCTCCGGATCGTGGGCGGACCCCATCTCGGTCAGGGCACGTGACAGCGGACCCCCGGCCTCCTCCGGCGCGTCCATCAGCGAGGCGACGTTGACCTGCTGGCCGTGGGCGCGGCGATCCAGGACGGTGAAGCCCGCGTCCATCAAGTCGGCGACGTTCTCGTCGCGCGCGGCCGAGGAGTTGGCGCCCAGGACCACCGTCACCAGCCGGCGGCCGTTGCGCATGGCGGACGCCACGAGGTTGTGGCCGGCGGCGTTGGTGAAGCCCGTCTTCAGCCCGTCCACACCCGGGATCTTGCGCAGGAAGCTGTGCTGGTTGCGGACGAGGTGGCCTTCCCAGGACATCTCGGGCTGGTCGAAGAAACCATAGTACTGCGGATAGTCGCGCATCACCGCGCGGGCGAGGATGGCGATGTCGCGGGCGTTGGAAACCTGACGCGCGTCGGGCAGGCCGTTGGCGTTGACGTAGCGCGTGCCGGTCATGCCGAGCTCCTGCGCGCGCAGCGTCATTAGCTGGGCGAAGCGGGCCTCAGTGCCGCCGATGCGTTCGGCCAGCGCGACCGCCGCATCGTTCGCGGATTTGACGGTCAGGCCCAGGATCGCTTGACGCACGGTGATGCTATCACCCGCGGGCACGCCGAGCTTGGAGGGCGCCTGCTGGGTCGCCCAGGTGGAGAAGGGCACGCGGTCGTCGAGGTGAAGGCGGCCCGTCGTGAGCGCCTCGAAGGTCAGGTAGAGCGTCATCACCTTCGTGATCGAAGCCGGATATCGCGGAGCGTCGGCCTTGCGCTGGAACAGCACCTCCCCCGTGTTGGCGTCCACGATGATCGCCGCGTACTTCGGCGTCGCCATCTGCATGGGGGTGGCGCTGGCGGAAGCGGCGAAGACGGTGCTCGCCAGACCGGCGACAAGGCCCAGGAGGGCGAGAATTCGGCGGCCCGGCTGGGGCATGGGCGACCTCCGCTGAAAGGGTCGACTCGTAAGCGCCGAGATCGACCGAACCCGCCTTAACGGGTCGCTCTTTAAAGTAAACAATCGGTTGCGCTCGATGTGGAAGGCGCACGCCTTGGAAGCGCCTACACGGTCCGCCGCACCGCAGCATGCTCGCGCTGCGCTGCACCATTTTGATTGACGTTAGCGGCAATTCGGTGTACGCGTGCGGGATAGGGAGGTGTGTGTCGCGCGCCTCCGTCCAGGGAGAAACGATCAATGACCGACACCACCGCCCACAGCGCCGAAGCCGCCGCCGTCGCCGGAGCCGACGCCCTCCATGACGCCGCCGCTGCAGGCCAGCGCAACTTCGCCGCCGGGCAGGAGGCCTGGAAGGGCGGCGTCGAAAAGGCCGCTTCTACGTCGAACGCGGCGTTCAAGGATGCCGCCGACCGGTCGCTCAGCGCGCTGAACGACCTCAACGCTCAGGGAAAGCGCAATCTCGAGGCCATGATCGCCTCCGTCACCGCGGCCACCCGCGGCGCCGAAGCCTTGGGCGCCCACGCGATGAGCTACGCCAAGAGTTCGGTGGAGACGCAGGTCGACGCCGCGCGGCAGATGTCGGGCGCCCGCTCGATGCAGGAGATCGTCGAGCTTCAGACCACCTTCGCGCGCAAGGCGGTGGAGGGCTACATCGCCGAGATGAACCGCGCTTCCGAGATCGTCTCCTCGGCGGTGAAGGATGCGATGAAGCCGCTCAACGAGCGCGCCGCGGCGATGACGGAAGCCGTCCAGTCGCAGCGCTGACCGCCCGCAGGCCCGAGCAGACGACGAGGGCCCGGAGCACCCGCTCCGGGCCTTTCTCGTGGCGCGCGGCTGCGTAGGGGCGCGGCGTCGGCGCCCGGGGCGAAGGCGCGGCGTTCCAGGTTTCCGATCTCGCGTGTCAAGGCCTTCCCAGGACTCGCGATCGGCATATCTAATCAGCCTAGCGACGACGCAGCACCGCGTCGTCGCCACGGCCGATGCAGTTTGAGCGGACGAGCGATGGCGGAGCGGAAGGCGGACGATCGGGACGGCGGGGGCGTAGGCTCCGCGGTCGTCACACAGGTCAGGCCGAAGACGGCGAAGCCTTCGCTGTACCGCGTGCTGCTTTTGAACGACGACTACACGCCGATGGAGTTCGTGGTCTACGTGCTCGAGCGCTTCTTCAACAAGTCGCGCGAAGACGCCATGCGGATCATGTTGCACGTGCACCAGCACGGGGTCGGGGTGTGCGGGTTGTTCACCTACGAGGTGGCCGAGACCAAGGTCGCCCAAGTGGTGGACGCCGCCCGCCGCCACCAGCATCCGCTGCAATGCACTATGGAAAAGGATTGAGGAGGCGCCCCCATGCCGTCATTCTCGCGCAACCTCGAGGAAACTCTGCATCGCGCGGTGGCCTACGCCAACCAGCGCCGGCACGAGTACGCCACGCTTGAGCACCTGCTCTTGAGTCTGGCCGACGATGCTGAGGCGGCGCAGGTCATGCGCGCCTGCAACGTCGATCTCGCTCAAATCAAGAAGAACCTCGTCGCCTATCTCGACACCGAGCTGAATAGCCTCGTGGTCGAGGACGGCGGCGACGACGCCAAGCCGACCGCCGGCTTCCAGCGCGTGATCCAGCGCGCGGTGATCCACGTGCAGTCGTCGGGCCGCGACGAGGTGACCGGCGCCAACGTGCTCGTCGCGGTGTTCAGCGAGCGTGAGAGCCACGCGGCGTTCTTCCTGCAGGAGCAGGACATGACGCGCTATGACGCCGTCAACTTCATCGCCCACGGCATCGCCAAGAAGGCCGGGGCCAGCGAGCCGCGCTCGCCCAAGGGCTCGTCCGACGACGAGGAGAGCGGCGGCGGCAAGGGCGGCAAGGACAAGGGCGCCGAGGCGCTCGACACCTACTGCGTGAACCTCAACGAGAAGGCGCGCGCCGGCAAGGTCGACCCGCTGATCGGCCGCCAGACCGAGGTGGAGCGCGCCATCCAGGTGCTCTGCCGCCGCAACAAGAACAACCCGCTCCTGGTGGGCGACCCGGGCGTCGGCAAGACCGCCATCGCCGAGGGGCTCGCGCGCAAGATCGTGCAGGGCGAGGTGCCCGAGGTGCTCTCGGGCGCCACCATCTTCTCGCTCGACATGGGCACGCTCCTGGCCGGCACGCGCTATCGCGGCGACTTCGAGGAGCGGATCAAGCAGGTGGTGAAGGAGCTGGAGGCGCATCCCAACGCCATCCTCTTCATCGACGAGATCCACACGGTGATCGGCGCGGGCGCGACCTCGGGCGGGGCGATGGACGCCTCGAACCTGCTCAAGCCCGCGCTGGCCTCCGGCACGCTGAAGTGCATGGGCTCGACCACCTACAAGGAGTTCCGTCAGCACTTCGAGAAGGACCGTGCGCTCGTGCGTCGGTTCCAGAAGATCGACGTCAACGAGCCGACGCTCGACGACACCATCGAGATCCTCA
>CAXTAO010000015.1:0-66530 GCA_964242625.1 uncultured Caulobacteraceae bacterium
GACCCGCCGGAGGCGTTGTCGAACTATGGAGGGACGCCCCGCGTCCCGACGCCCATGCGTCAGCCGTCGCGCGCAGGGCGGGTCAAGGCTGCGGAGCGTGAGCGCAGCACCTGCGCAGCAAGTCGCCTTGACGCGCCCGAGCACGACGGCTCTACCCGGCGTCTAATTGGAGAAGGAGCGCCGACGTCCGCTGCCGACCCCTAGCCGCCGCTGGCGACGTCCGCTTCAGGGGCGTGCGCCGCTGGCCCGGCTGAAACGTCCAGTTGGGGGCGCGGAGCCCGCGTCCGCTCCCGACCCCTAGCCGAGCTGCCGCCTACTGGTAGGGTGGCCGCATGGTCGATTTCCCTTCCGGACGCCGCAGTTTCTTCGCGCGTGAAATCTTAGAGCCAGAGGAGAACGCCCTCAGAATCGTGATCGTTGAGTCCACCACCTTAGCTGAAACCGAGGAGATCAGCGGAACTGGTCTTAGGGCGCACCCCGTCGTTGTTGACGAAAGCTCTCCATCGCTGGAGCTTTTTTGGGACAGGTATATTGCTTACGCCGTCGAAGATGAGAGCTACGCACGGTACGACGGAAACGAAGATAGCTACCCGCTCACGTCGATGCTGGTTTCAAGAGAAACCTCAGCCTACCTCGACTATTTGTCGTGTGCCACTATCGCGTCGACGAGTTACGTAGGCGCCTTTTCACACTGGCAACTCTTTTGTGAGAATCATACGATCAACGTTGCCTCTTTAGCGCCTCCGCGCCTCAGATGGATTGAAGGAACACGCGACTACCCAATCCGCTAGACGGAGGTGAAAGGCAGCCTTCCACCCACAGCCGACGTTCGAAGCGCCCGCTCCCGAGCACACTGCGCCCCCCTATCCCCGCCCCCTTCCTCCGGGCGCACAGTCCTCTCGTCCCCGCGGCAGGGGGAGGGCGTCTTGGATCCGCGCCCGAGGCGGCCGCGTGGGGCGCGGTCGTGCGGGAGTTGGCGGCGGGGTCTCAAACCGTCGCGTCCGGGGGCGCGTCGGATGCGCCCCCGCCCGCCCAGCCCGTCGGGCGGGAGCGTCCGGCGGAGCGCGCGGAGGTCAGAGCCCGCGCGACGGCATCCTGCACCTGGGGGGACAATCCCCGCTGCAAGGGCCCTGGAGCGCGTCCGCGGCGGAGCGGACTATCAGCGCCGGGAGCCGAAACTCCCACACATCCAAACGGTCCCCGGGCTCCCGGCCCGCGCTCCGCCCCACCTCCCCAGCCCCGCGCGGCGCTTCGCGCAGGGGGCGCCCCCGTGTGCGTGGACGGCGCCCGCGCTTGCGCCGGCCCCGCGCTTTCGCCACATCCGCGGCGACGGTTGCGGAGGCCGCCCCCATGTTCATCCAGACCGAGCCCACCCCCAACCCGCTGACGCTCAAGTTCATCCCGGGCCGCGACGTCCTGGGCGCGGAGGGCGGGGCGCGCGAGTTCCGCACCTATGACGAGGCGGCCGCCCAGTCGCCGCTGGCGCAGGAGCTGTTCGAGGTCGACGGCGTGGCGCGAGTGTTCCTGGGCTCCGACTTCCTGACGGTGACCAAGCACGGCGGCGACGTCGACTGGCGCCACCTCAAGGCCCCGGTGCTCGCCGCCATCATGGAGCATTTCGGCTCGGGCCGGCCCGTCTTGAAGGGCGCCAACGCCTCGGACGGGCACGACGACCACACGGTCTACGAAGGCGACGCCGCCCAGGTGGTGGCCGAGATCAAGGAGCTCCTCGACACCCGCATCCGCCCCGCGGTCGCGCAGGACGGGGGCGACATCGTCTTCAACCGCTTCGAGACGGAGACGGGCGTGGTCTACCTTCACATGCGCGGCGCCTGCTCGGGCTGCCCGTCGTCGTCGGCCACCCTCAAGGCGGGCGTCGAGAACATGCTGAAGCACTACGTGCCCGAGGTCAGCCGCGTCGAGCAGGCGCTGTGAGCACGGCTGGCCTCCTGTCCGACGCCCCGGCCTCCGCCGCGCCCACCGACGCGGCGACGCTCGACCGACTGTTCCACGCCGCCCGCACCCGGGGGGGCTGGCGCGACGAGCAAGTGCCGCCCGAGACCTGGCGCACGCTCTACGACCTGGTGAAGTGGGGGCCGACATCGGCCAACATCACGCCCGCGCGCTTCGTCTTCGTGACGAGCGACGAGGGCAAGCGGACGCTTCAGCCGCTCCTCTCCGAAGGCAACCAGAAGGCGCTGGCGGCCCCGTGCATAGCGGTGATCGGCTACGACCTCGACTTTCCCGAGCACATGCCGCGCCTCTACCCCCACAACCCCGCCGCCGCGGGCTGGTTCGCCGACCCCGTGGCCCGGGAGAAGGCGGCGCTGCAGAACGCCTCCCTCCAGGCGGGCTACCTCATCCTCGCCGCGCGGGCGCTGGGCCTCGACTGCGGGCCCATGGGCGGGTTCGACGCGGCCGGGGTCGACCGCGCCTTCTGGGCGGGCACGGCGGTGAAGACCACGCTCCTGTGCGCGCTGGGCCACGGCGCCGACGCGCCGCATCCCCGCCTGCCGCGCTTGAGCTTCGACGAGGCGGCGCGGATCGCCTGACCCCCGTGCGGCTCCTCGCCCTCGACACGGCGCTGGGCGCCTGCCAGGCCGCGCTCCTCGACGGCGACGCGGTGCTCGCCAGCCGGAGCGAGCGCATGGCGCGCGGCCACCAGGAGAGGCTGGCGCCCATGGTGGCGGAGCTGATGGCGGAGGCGGGCGCCTCCTTCCCCTCGCTGGCGCGGGTGGCGGTGACCGTGGGTCCGGGCTCCTTCACCGGTCTGCGCGTCGGCCTCGCCTTCGCCAAGGGGCTGGGCGTGGCGCTGGACGTCCCCGTGCTGGGGCTGGGCGTCCTGCCCGTGCTGGCGCTGGCCGAGCCCTGCGAGGGGCCGCACGCGGCGGCGATCGACGCGGGCCGCGGGCGCGTGCACCTGCAGCTGTTCACGGGCACGGAGGCCGCGGCGCCCGCCGAGCAGCTGGACGTGGCCACGGCGGTGGAGCGGCTGCGCCGGGCGGGCGCCCTGCGGATCGCGGGTCCGGGCGCCCCGCTCCTGGCCGACGCGGGGGCCGTGCTCGACCTGGTCGACGCGCCCGACATCGCGGCGGCCGCCCGCATCGCCGCGCGTCTCGCGCCCGAAGACGCGCCGCCCCGGCCGCTCTACGGCCGCGCCCCCGACGCCCTGACCCTGGCCGAGCGGCGCGCCGCCGCCGCCGCATGAGGATCGCCGCCGTTCCCGCCGCCGCCGCGGGCGCGCTGGCCCCGCTGCACGCGGAGAGCTTCGATCGCCCATGGACGGCGGCCGACCTGCGGGAGCTCGCCGTCCTGCCGGGCGTGACCAGCCTGGCGGCGCTCGACGCGGAGGAGGAGGCGCTGGGTTTTGTCATGCTGCGCCGCGCGGCGGACGAGGCGGAGATCCTGACGCTGGCGGTCGCGCCCGCCGCGCGGCGTCGCGGCGTCGGCCGCGCGCTGGTGGAGGCCGCCGTCGCCCACGCGCCGGCCGCCCTGTTCCTGGAGGTCGCCGCGGACAACGCCGCGGCGCGGGCGCTCTACGCCGCGGCGGGCTTCCGCGAGGCGGGGCGTCGGCGCGGCTACTATCCCCGCCCGGGCGGCGAGGCGCAGGATGCGCTCGTGCTGCGCCGCGGCGCTTAACAGCGCCCGCCCGGGTGCGTATCCTGGGGGCGGCGAGAGGAGCCCGGCCACGTGAACCGCATCGAGAACCTGTGTGTCGAGAAGGGCATGCGCATGACCGACCAGCGCCGCGTGGTGGCGCGGGTGCTGGGCCAGTCCACCGACCATCCCGACGTGGAGGAGCTCTACCGCCGCGCCCACGAGGTGGACCCCAACATCTCCATCGCGACCGTCTACCGCACGGTGCGGTTGTTTGAGGAGGCGGGCATCATCTCCCGCCACGACTTCAAGGACGGCCGCTCGCGCTATGAGGAGGCGACCGACAGCCACCACGACCACCTGATCGACATGAAGTCCGGCGACGTGGTCGAGTTCATCGACGACGAGATCGAGCGGTTGCAGGAGGCGATCGCCCGCAAGCTCGGCTACAAGCTCGTCGCCCACCGGCTCGAGCTCTACGGCGTGCCGCTGGAGGAGGCGGCGCGCTGACCCTCGGGCGCTGCGCTGGGCGGTCGCGGCCCTAGCACCTCCACGACCGGCCCCGAGGCGCCGGCGCCGACCCGCGCGCTCACGCCGTAGGCGCGCGCCAGGAGGTCGGGGGTGAGCACGGCGGCGGGCGCGCCGTAGGCCAGCACGCGGCCTCCCGCCAGCACCACCAGCCGATCGGCGAAGCGCGCGGCCGCCTGCAGGTCGTGCACGGTGGCCAATACGCCCACGCCGCCGGCCGCCGTGCGCCGGAGGAGCGCGCCGGTTTCGAGTACGTGCAGCGGGTCGAGCCCCGCGAGCGGTTCGTCGGCCAGGAGCCAGTCGGGTTCCCCCGCGAGCGCCCGCGCCAGGAGCGCCCGGGCGCGCTCGCCGCCCGAGAGGGTGCGTGCGTCGCGCCCGGCCAGCGCCTCCAGGTCCACCGCCCGAAGCGCGCGGGCGACGGCGGCGCGGTCGTCGGTCCCTGGCCCGCGGCCGCCCAGGCGCGGCAGGCGGCCGAGCCCCGCGAGCGTCTCCACCGACATCGGCCAGCCGACCTCCGGCGTCTGCGGCAGCCACGCGAGGCGGCGCGCCCGGGCGCGCGGCGCGAGCGCGTCGAGCGGTAGGCCGTCCAGCCGCACCGCGCCGCCCTCGGGCCGGCGCAGCCCCGCGAGGCAGGCGAGGAGCGTCGACTTGCCCGCGCCGTTGGCTCCCGCCAGCGCGACCACCTCGCCGGGGCGCAGCTTCAGCGTCACCCCGTCCAGCACCGTGCGGCCGCCCAGCCGGACGGCGAGCGCCTGCGCCTCCAGCCCGCTCACCGCCACCCTCCGCGGCGGCTCAGGAGGAGCCACAGGAAGAAGGGCGCGCCCACCGCCGCGGTGGCCACGCCCAGCTTGATCTGCGCGGCGGACGGGATCAGCCGCACCGCCACGTCCCCTGCCGTGAGGAGGGCGGCGCCGGCCAGGGCCGACGGCACGAGCAGGGACGATGGCCGCCCGTCGGTGTGAGGCCGCACGAGGTGCGGCGCGACCAGCCCGACGAAGCCGATCACCCCCGTCACCGCCGTCACCCCGCCCACCGCCAGCGCGGCGCCGGCGGCCAGGAGCGCGCGGGTGCGGCCGAGCGAGACGCCCAGCGATCGCGCCGTCTCCTCGCCGAGCGTCAGGGCGTCGAGATCGCGCGCCGTCGCCAGGAGGAGTGCGCCGCCCGCCAGCGCGAACGGGGCGGCGAGGCGGACGTCGTCGAAGCTGCGGTCGGCGAGCGAGCCCATCAGCCAGTCGACGATCTCGCCCGCCGCCCACGGGTTGGGGGCGAGGTTGAGCGCCAGCGCCACGCCCGCGCCCGCCGCCGTCTGCACCACCACGCCCGCGAGGAGAAAGTCGGCCACGCCGCCGGCTCGACCGGCGAGGAGCAGGAGCAGCGCCGCCCCGACCCCGGCGGCGACCACCGCCGCGACGGGTGCGCCCCATCCGGCGGCTGCGGCCGGCGCGAAGTACAGGGCGGCGACCGCGCCGAAGGAGGCGGTGGTCGACACCCCCAGCACCCCGGGGTCGGCCAGCGGATTGCGCGTGTATCCCTGCAGCGCCGCGCCCGAGAGGCCCAGCACAGCGCCCGTGAGGAGCGCGAGGAGCGTGCGTGGTAGCCGCAGCTCGGCGATCACCGCGCCCCGGGGATCATGCTGGTCGAACCAGGCCGACACGGGCACGTGCGCGGCGCCGACCGTCAGGCTCGCGCCGGCGGCGAGCATGGCCGCGAGGGCCAGCGCCAGGAGGAGCGGCGCGCGCCTCACGGGACCGCCTCCCGCCGGGCGCGGGCCAGGGCGGCGGCCGCGTCGATCACCACCGGTCCGCCGCAGAAGTGGAGGCGCGCGGGGAAGGCGGCGCGCCGCATGCGTGCGCCCACGGCCCGCAGCGCCGGGTGGCGCAGCACGCGCTCCGCCCGGCTCGGGCCCGCCCCGTCGTCGGCCAGGAGGAGGCGCGGCGGATCGGAGACGAGCCGCTCGAGGTCGAGGTCGCCCGACCGGCGCAGGCCGTAGCGCGGCGCGAGGTTGGCGAGCCCCGCGCGGCGCATCAGCTCGTCGGTGAGCGTGCCGGGCCCGGTGGTGAAGCCGCCGGGTTCGTACAAGAGAGCGCGTACGGGAGGCGCGCTGGGCGGCGGCGCGGCGGCGGCGAGCGCACGCTCCATGGCGGCCACGAGCGCGACGCCCCGCTCCGTGTGGCCGACCAGCGTTGCCAGCCGCCGCACCTGCGCCTCGCTCTCGCCGATGGTCGACGGCACGGCGAAGCTCTCCACGCGGATGTGCAGCCGTCGCAGCGCGCCCGCCAGCGGCGGCGAGGCGTAGCCGCTCAGCACCACGAGGTCGGGCCGCAGCGCCGCCGCCGCCTCGGCGGAGCCGTCGGTCACCGGATAGGTCAGGGCGAGGTCGGCGATGCTGGAGGTGCCGTGCTCGCGGGCCAACGGGCTCAGGGCGGCGACCTGCGCGCGGTCCGCCAGCCGCACCAGCGCCGCGTCCAGGCAGGGGTTGAGCGACACCACGCGCGGCGCGGCGACGGCCGGGACGGCCGCTGGGGGCGGCGCGATCACCGCGGACCGGCGGGCGGCTGGGGTCCGGCCGCCGTGGCCGCCGCGGGACCGGACGACGCCGCGACGTCGCCTGCCGCGAGCGCCGGCGGAGCGGGCTCGAACGGCGCGGCCACGGGCGCCCCCGCATCGACCGTGAAGGCGAGCGCGACCGGGACGGGGCGGCCGCCCGGGCGCAGCAGGGTGAAGCTCAGCGTCCAGCTTCCGGCCAAGGGCAGGTCGCCGCGGAGAAGGAGCGGCTCGCCGTCGCGCCAGGGCCGGTCGAGCTGCACCGGCAGGCTCGCCCCCTCGGGCGAGACGAGGCGCAGGTCGCGCACCCGCCCGGCGCGCCCGTCGGCGGACGCGAGCCCGCCCTGCGTCGCCGCGTCCGACGCCGAGAGCCGCACCCGCAGCGGCACGCCGACGCCCGCCCGCGGCTCGGGCCCGTCCAGGCTCGCGGTAAGCGGGCCCGCCGGCTGGGCGGCCGCGGCCCCGGCCAGACTGGAGGCCAGGAGGGCGCCCCGCCACAGGGCGCCCGGGCGGGAAAGCGCGCGCGTCACCGCCCGAAGCTAGCAGGCGCGCCCGAGCGCTGCGAGGCGTGGCGGGACCGGACGCGGGTCGATATGACTGGCGCTCATGCGCACGCTGATCCTCCTGCGGCACGGCGAGGCCGAGGCCCACGCCGACACCGGGCGCGACGTCGACCGTACGCTCACGGCGCAAGGGGCGGCCCAGGCGCGCGGGGCGGGGCGCGCGCTGGCCGCCGCGGGGCTGCGCCCCGACCGCGCCCTCGTCTCCGCCGCGCGTCGCACGGTCGAGACCTGGGAGCTGGCGTCCGCCGTGCTGGGCGGCCCCGACGGCGAGACGCGGATCGACCTGTACGACGCGCCGGCGGACGACCTGTGGGACGCCGCGAACGACTGCGACGCGGCCGTGGTCGCGGTGGTGGCGCACAACCCGGGCGCGGGCGAGCTCGCGCGGCGGCTTTCCGGCTCGGAAGGCGGCTTCCCGCCGGGCGCGCTCGCCGTGTTCGCCTGGCCGGAGCCCAAGGGCGCCCCGCGCCTCGTGCTCCGGCGCGATCCGGAGGCCGCCGGGGCGTGAGCCGCGTCTACAAGATCCTGGGCGCCGCGGAGTGGGGGGCGGCGCTCGCCCACGGCGCGTTCGCAGGCTCCGCGGTCGACCTCGCCGACGGCTACATCCATCTTTCCACCGCCGACCAAGTCGGCGAGACGGCGCGTCGCCACTTCGCGGGGCGCGGAGACCTCCTCCTCCTGGAGCTGGAGGCCGCGACTCTGGGGGCGGCGCTGCGCTGGGAGCCGTCGCGCGGCGGCGCGCTCTTCCCCCACTACTATGGCGCCCTGCCGACGGCGGCGGTGCTGGAGGCTCACCCCTTCCCGCTGGCCGATGACGGCGTCCCCGCCGCGCGCGAGCGGCTCCGCGCATGAGCCCGCCGGGCGTGCTGGGCGCCCTCGCCGCCTCGGCCCTGCAGCGGCTGGACGCCGAGCGCGCGCACGAGCTTGGGCTCCGCGCGCTGGAGGCCGGTCTCGCGCCGCGCGCGCCGGCCGACGTCAACGCGGGGCTGGGCGTTCGGCTCGCCGGGCTCGACCTGCCGAGCCCGATCGGCCTCGCGGCGGGCTTCGACAAGGACGCGCGCGCGCCGGCGGCGCTCATCGCCATGGGTTTCGGCTGGGTGGAATGCGGCACAGTCACGCCGCAGCCGCAACCGGGCAACCCGCGCCCGCGGATCTTCCGCCTCCCGGATGAGCGGGCGGTGATCAACCGGCTGGGCTTCAACAACGGCGGGCTCGACGCCTTCGCGGCCCGGCTCGCCCGGCGCGATCGGGCGCGGGGCGTCGTCGGCGCCAACATCGGGGCCAACAAGGACAGCGCCGACCGCGTCGGCGACTATGTGCAGGGTCTCCGCCGCGTGTGGGCGCTGGTGGATCATGTGACCGTCAACATCTCCTCGCCCAACACGCCCGGGCTGCGCGCGCTGCAAGGCGCGGACGCGCTGGACGAGCTCGGCGAGCGGCTGGCGCAGGCGCGGGGGTCGTTGCGGGCGGAGGCGGGCGGCCGCACGGGGCCGCCGCTGTTCCTGAAGATCGCGCCCGATCTCGAGGGGGCGGAGGTGGAGGCGATCGTGGGCCGCGCCGCGCGCCACGGGTTCGACGGGCTCGTCGTCTCGAACACGACGGTCGCCCGGCCCCGCGGCCTGCGCGGCGCGGCGGCGGGCGAAGCGGGCGGGCTGTCCGGCGCGCCGCTCTTCGCCCGCTCGACCGAGGTGCTGAGAGATGCGGCCCTGGCGGCGCGGGGGACGGGTCTCGTGCTCGTGGCGGCGGGCGGGATCGCCACGGGCGGCGACGTCCTGGCCAAGCTGCGCGCGGGGGCGAGCGCCGTGCAGCTCTACACCGCCCTCGTCTACGGCGGTCCGGGGCTCGTGGCGCGGGTGGCGCGCGACCTGCGCCAACGCCTCCAGGCCGAGGGCTTCCGCTCCGTCGCCGAGGCGGTCGGGGCGGCTTGAGCGTGCGCCGCCCGGGCGCGGGCGGACACGGGCAGGAGTCCTTCCAGACCCTGGCGCGCGAGGCCTGCGATCTCGCGCGCGGCCACGTCCGCCGCGGGCACGAGGCCGGTGAAGCTCAGGAAGCCGTGCGCCAGCCGGTCGTAGCAGCGGTAGAGCGCGGCGTCGGCCGCCTCGACCAGCCGGTGAGCATAGGCCTCGCCCTGGTCGACGAGGGGGTCGAAGCCCGCCGTCGCCACCACGGCCGGGGCGAGCCCCTCCAGCGCCGCCGCGCGCAGAGGCGAGATCGAGGGATCGGCAAGGTCGGTCCCGCTCGGGAACAGTCGCGTACGGAACCACCCCGCGAGGTCGGCGGAGAGCGGGAAGCTGTCGGCGTAGAGCGCGGTCGACTGCGTCTCCCCCGCGAAGTCGACCGCGGGGTAGACGAGGAGCTGAAGCGCGGGTTGCGGTTCCCCCGCCGCGTGGAGCCGATGGCAGATCAGCGCCGCCATCCAGCCGCCCGCGCTGTCGCCGCCCACGGCGGCGCGCCCGGCAGCCGCGCCCCAGCGCCCGCCCGGCTCGCGCAGCCAGCGGAACGCCGCCAGCGCGTCTTCAAGGCCCGCGGGGTGGAGGTGCTCGGGAGCCAGCCGGTAGTCGAGCGAGACCACGACCGTGCGGCAGGTGCGCGCCAGAACAGTGCAGAAGGCGTGGCCCGTCTCCAGGTCGCCCAAGACGCCGCCGCCCTGGTGCAGCCACAGGAATGGCGGCGCCGCCGGGTCCTGCCGCGGCGGCCGATAGAGGCGCGCCGGCCGCTCGCCCGTCCCGCCGGGCGCGGAGATCGCCTCCCAGGCGACGTCGGGCTCGGGGCGCCCCTGGCCCAGGGCGAAGCCGCGGGCCGCAGCGGCGCGGACGCCCTCGAGCGCAGGCGCGCGTGGGCGCGGCCGTCGGCGCGAGAGGTGGGCCAGCATGCGAAAGCGGGGATCCAGGCGCCGGCCGCCCACCTCCGCGGGTTCGCGCGAGGCCAGGACGTCGAGCACGGGACCCGGCAGGCGCATCAGGGCGCGCAACAGCTGCGCCTCGAGGTCGACGGCGTCGGACATAATGGCTCCCGCGGCGGTCGAGCGGTGCAAACGCCCGAGCGCCGCGGGAGGATCACACGACCGGGCGGTCGCGGGCGATCACCGCCGTGCGGCGGCCTTCACGGGCTTCGCGGCGGGCGCCTGGGACTGCGTGGGCGCGAGCGTTCGCAACGCGATCGGCTTCAGCGCGCCGTTGCGGCACTGATGCCAGGCCGACAGGCAACGATCCTCGGACCCGCCCGATTGCAGGCAGGTGGTATGCAGATCGTTGCAGCTTCCCGCAGCGTAGGCTGCGACAGGTGCGGCCATGCAGGCCGCGGACGTCGCGCAGATAGCGACGATCTTCAGAGATGCCTTCATCACGTTCGCCTCCCATGGCGATAGTTGTTATGCCGTGACGATACGCCGTTCGCCGGAACTGGGAAGCTGAGCCGCCCGGCGTGCGACATCCTCGCTTCAGCGCGGAGGCGGCGCGGTGGAGGGCGGCGAAACGAAGCCCTGCAAGGGCGCGGCGGCGGGCAGGCCGACCAGGGGCGGGGTGGAGACGAGCCGTCCGGAAGGTTGCGACGCCGTGTCGCATAGCGATCGACAGGTTCGGAGGTTGGTCGCACAATCGCCGGCGTCTCCGCCCGACGCACATCTGTAGAACCGGCCGGCGCAGCCCGATCGGCAGAGCGGCGCCTCGTCGCCGCCTCCGCGCAGGCGGGTCAGCGCCGCGCCGATGGGCGGAGTGTCTAGAGGTGCGACGCCGGTGGAGCGCGCGGCCGGGCCTGAGCTCGGGCGCGTGCGAGCCGGTCCGGCCGGAGCCGCGTCCCGCAGCGGCGGCGCCCCGTCAGCGGTGCGCGGAGCGGCCGGAGTCGTCGCCGATCCGGCGGGCGGCGTCGCGGCGCCGGCGAGTTGGACCGCCAGGCCGAGGGCGACGACGAAGCGCATGGGGCCTGAGGTCGCGCGCCGCTCCGTTCGCCGTCAAGCGGCGCGGGCTCTTTGGCGAAGGTCGGTCGCCGGCTCGGGCGGCGGCGCGCCGCCGGGGAGCGCCTCGGGCGCGAGCGTCACCTGCGTCGGGAAGGGCAGGGACACGCCGGCGGCGTCGAACCTCGTCTTCACCGCGCGCAGGATGTCGAAGCGCGTGTCCCAGTACCCGTCCACCTGCGTCCAGCAGCGCAGCTCGAGCGTCACCGTCGAGCTTTCGAGGCCGGTGGGTTTGCACCAGGGCTTGGGATCGGCGAGCACGCGGGTGTCCGCGGCGACGACCTCCAGCACCTCGGCCGCGGCGTGCTGCAGGTCGTCGTCATAGCCCACGCCGAACTGCAGCATGATGCGACGGCGCGGGATGTCGGTGAAGTTGGTGGCCACGTCGCCGAAGGCCTTGCCGTTGGGCACCACGACCTTCAGGCCGTCGACGTCGGTCAGCTCGGTGTTGAACAGGTCGAAGTGGCGCACCGTGCCCTGCTTGCCCGCGATCGCGACGAAGTCGCCCACGCGGTAGGGGCGGAACACCAGGATCATCACGCCCGCCGCCACGTTGGTCAGCGCCCCCTGCAGCGCGAGCCCCACGGCCAGCGAAGCCGCGCCCAAGACGGTGATGATGGAGGTCGTCTCGACCCCCAACCGGCGCAGGATCGCCACGACGCCCACCACCATGACCGCGTAGCGGGCGACGGAGCCCGCGAAGTCCTGAAGCGTCGCGTCGTGGGCGGTGCGCGGCAGGCGCTTGATCCCGCGGCGCACGAGCGAGGCCGCCTGGCGCGACAGCCAGAGCGTCGCCATCAGGATCAGCACCGCAATGACGACGTTCACCGCCAGATCGCCGACCACGTCGCCGGTCTTGCGCACGAGCGCCGCCTCCTCGGCGAAGCGGGTCTGGAGGTCTTGGGCGAACGCCATGGCGGCTCCGGTCGGCGGAGGCGCGGAACATGCCCAGCTATGGGGCGACAGTTTGACGCAAGCGCTGCCGTATGGCGGTCCCGTTCGCGCGCTGGATCAGCGCGGCCACTTCGTCCGGCGGGGCGGGGCGCGCGAAGTACCAGCCCTGGAACTCGCTGCAGCCGAGCTCGCTCAGCCGCTCGAACTGAGCGCGCGTCTCGACGCCCTCCGCCACCACCTTGAGGTCGAGCGCGTCGGCCATGCGGATCAGGGCGGCGACGATGGCGTCGGCCTGCGCCGTCTCGCCCAGCGGGGCCACGAAGGCGCGATCCAGCTTGATCTTCTGCACGGGATAGCGGTGCAGGTAGCTGACGGACGAGTACCCGGTCCCGAAATCGTCCAGCACCAGGCGGAAGCCGAGACTGCGCAGGGCGCCCAGCACCTCGTGCGTCTTGGCGTCGTCCTGCAGCAGGCAGCCTTCCGTCAGTTCGAGGTCCATGGTCGCGGGGTCGGCGCCCGTGGCGGCCAGCACCGCCTCCACCGAGGCGATCAGCCCGGGGCGGCGCAGCTGCAAGGGCGAGACGTTCACAGCTGTGCGCACGCCTGGCCAGCGGCTCTGGTCCTGGCAGGCGCTGCGGAAAACCTGGGCGCCGATCTGGCCGATCAGCCCGCACTCCTCGGCGAGGGGAATGAACTGGACGGGCGAGACCTCGCCCCGCTCCGGGTGGGTCCATCGGCTGAGCGCCTCCACCGCGGTCACCCGGCCGGAGGCGTCCATGAGAGGCTGGTAGACGAACCGCAGCCCGTCCTCCTGCACGGCGGAGCGAAGGTCGGTCTCTAGGGCTTTCCGGCTTTTCAGGGCGGCGTCCATCTCCTGTTCGAAGAAGGTGAAGCGCCCGCGCCCGCGCTCCTTGGAGCGGTAGAGGGCGAGGTCGGCCTGGCGCAGCGCCTCGGCCTGATCGGCCACCTCTCCCGTGAGCAACGTAACCCCCATGGAGCAGGCCAGAGGCGCCTGCGCCTGGGAGAGCTGCACTTCGCCGCTGAGCGCCTCCAGCACGCGGGTGGCGAGGCTGGCGGCCCCGGCGGCTCCGTCGGCCCAGGCGATCACGGCGAACTCGTCGCCGCCCAGGCGCGCTACAGTGTCCTCGCTGCGGCAAAGCGTGGTGAGCCGACGCGCGACCTCCTGGATCAATTCGTCGCCCGCCTCGTGGCCCCAGGTGTCGTTGACCTCCTTGAAGCGGTCGAGGTCGATCAGCATCAGGGCGGCCGCGCCCGAACGGTCGCGCAGGGCGCGCGCCTGCGCTTTGGCCAGCCGGTCGGAGAACAGGAGCCGGTTGGCGAGGCCGGTCAGCGGGTCCTGAAGGGCCAGGCGGCGCGCCTCGGCCTGGCTGCGCACGAGCTTGCGGGTCACCTTGCGGGCGTGCAGCGCGACGGCGCCCGCCGCGGCGAGCACGCCGAGCCCCGCCAGCGCCAGGAAGGGCGCCGAGCGCAGCAGGAGTTCACGCCCGGGCCGCTCGGGGCTCCAGCGCATGACGAGCCGCCGCGCGTCGCCCACGCTGGAGAGAACCACCTCGGCCACGCCGGCCGGCGAGGGGCCGGAGACCACCTGCACGCGCAGGTCCGGCAGCAGGAAGCGCTCGGCGAACGACTTGCGCAGGCCGAGGTCGACGCTGCTTTCGATCACCAGCACGGGCGCGCGGCCGAACAGCGGTTTGACCTTGCCGGTGTCCGAACGGACGAGGCTGGCGATCAGCACGGCCGGGCGTCCGTCCACCAGGCTGATGCGCGAGGCCCGGATCGGCACGTTGTTGGGCGGCAGCACGCGAGCGACTTCCGCGCGACGTACCTCTGCGACAGCAGGGGCCGCTGCGGCTGCGAGACCGGCGAGCGCGTCGGGGCTGATCGCGCCCGTCCTCTGCGCGCCGTAGGTGACCTGCCCGTAGCGGTCGATCACGGCCACCCGCGGGATCGCGGGGCTGCGGGTCAGGGAGGCGATGTTGTCATGCGCCCAGGCGGCGTCCACCTGGCCGTCGAGCTTGGTGAGCGCCTCGTCCCACATGACGAACGGGTTGACGTTGTTGCCCACGTCGACGATGCGGCGCGGCACGTCGCGCGCGATCAGCGCCTCTTCGCGCACCTGCTCGGCAGCATCGATATGGTGGGCGCCCAGGACGAGCGAACCCACGAACACGGCGCAGGCGAGCACGGCCACCGCCGCCAGGGGGCCGTACGCCCGCAATCCCTCGTGCTCGCGCCTCATGCCCGGTCCCGACTGGTCCGGCGCACGCTAAGGGCGAGGAGCTTAAAATTTTCTCCGCGCGGTCAACCCGCCCGTCCCGCTTCCGCCGCCTCCAGGAGCTTGTGGAGCGTCTCCAGGGTGTCAGCCTCCGCGGCGGGCTTGTCCCACCGGATGCGCGCGATGCGGGGGAAGCGCATGGCCACCCCCGACTTGTGCCGGGTGGAGCGCTGCAGCCCCTCGAAGGCCACCTCCAGCACGAGGCCGAAGCCGCGGTCGGCGCGCACCGCGCGCACCGGGCCGAACCGCTCGGTCGTATGGTCGCGCACGAACCGGTCGAGCTTCACCAGCTCGGCGTCGGTGTAGCCCGAGTAAGCCTTGCCCACGGGAGTCAGCGCCCCCTCGTGCCACACGCCGAAGGTGTAGTCGCTGTAGTAGCTCGACCGGCGGCCGTGCCCGCGCTGGGCGTACATCATCACCGCGTCGACCAGCGCCGGGTCGCGCTTCCATTTGAACCAGGGCCCCTTGGGTCGCCCCGCCTCGTAAGCGCTGTCCCAGCGCTTGAGCATCAGACCCTCGGCGGCGACGGGATCGCCCTCCGGGGGCGCGGCGCGGAGCGCGGCCAGCGCCTCCCAGCTCTCGAACGGCACCACCGGCGACAGGTCGAGCCGCTCGCCGCCCGCTTGCGCGTGCGCCCGGGCGAAGCGCTCCAGCCGCTCGCGCCGCTCGCCGAAGGGCCGGGCGCGCAGGTCCTCGCCGCTGTCGCTCAGGAGGTCGTAGGCGCGCACGCCGACCGGGAAGGCCGCCATGGTCTTGGCGTCGACGCTCTTGCGGTTCAGCCGCTGCTGCAGGTCGCCGAACGGCCCCACCCGCAGCCGCCCGTCCCCCTCTGGCCGCAGCACCAGGAGCTCGCCGTCGAGCGCGCCCTCGAAGCGGAGCGCCTCCATCAGGTCGGGGAAGGCGCCGGAGATCTCCTCGCCGGTGCGCGACCAGAGCCGGGCCTCGCCGTTCTCGCGCACCGCCTGAACGCGGATGCCGTCCCATTTCCACTCGGCGGCGTAGTCCGCGGGGGCGAGCCGGGCGAGGTCGACCGCCTCGTCCAGCGCCTGCGCCAGCATGACGGGGCGGAAGCGGCCCGGCTGGTCGGGATCGGGCCGCGGCCCGCGCCCCTCCAGCCAGGCGAAGAGCTCGGGGTAGGGCGGCTCCAGCGCGTGCCACACCTCCTCCACCTCGCCCACCTCGACGGGCGGGCCGTAGAGGGCGGCGAGGTCGGCCGCGGCGGTCTTGGCCAGTCGGGCGGAGAGCCCCACGCGCAGCTCGCGGGTGAGGAGCTTCAGGAGCGCCCACCGCTCGTCGGCGTCCATGGCGTCAAGCCAGCCCTCGATCAGCGCCGGGGTCGCCGCCCGGTGCGAGGCGCGCAGGGCGTCGATCACCTCGTCCAGTTCGGGCGAGCGGTTGGCCCCGCCGCCGCCCTCGCCGGGGGCCTTGGCCGGCCAGCACAGCGCCACCGTGTCGGCCAGGTCGCCCACGAAGTCGTAGGACTGGCGGAACAGCACCGGGTCCATCCGCGCCTCGATCAGCTTGCGGATGAGGGCGGGCTTGGCGGCGTTGAACGAGAGCGCGCCCGTCAGCGCGCCCAGCGCCCAACCGCGCTCGGGGTCGGGCGCCGTCTGCAGATAGTCGCGCACGAGCCGCAGCTTGGCGTTGCGCGACTGGGCGAGCTGCACGCGGTCGAGGAGGTGGGCGAAGGCGCGCATGGCCGGCGGCCGTTCAGGGCGCCCTGGGCGTCAGCGCGATCTGGTAGACGTGCGGCCACAGCTTGCCGGTCACGAACAGCCGGTCGTGCGCGGCGTCGTAGGCGATGCCGTTCAAGACGTCCTCGTCGCCCCGTCGCTCGGACGCGGGGAGGAGGCCCGCGAGGTCGATCACGCCCGTGACGCGGCCCGAGCGGGGATCGATGCGCACGATCCGGTCGGTCTGCCAGATGTTGGCGTAGACCTCGCCCTTCACCCATTCGAGTTCGTTGAGGTTGGCGAGCGGCCGCCCGTCAAAGGTGACGGTGAGACGGCCGGTCTCCTTCAGCGTCTCGGGATCGAGGAAGCGCAGCTGCGGCGTGCCGTCGCTCATGATCAGCCGGCGACCGTCGGTGGTCAGCGCCCAGCCCTCGCCGGGATAGTGAAACTCGCCGCGCGGGCGGAAGCTCTGGAGGTCGTAGGTGAAGCCCAGCTGCGAGCGCCAGGTCAGCTCCACCAGCTTGCCGCGCCAGGCCACGATCCCTTCGCCGAAGTAGGCGGGGGCGATGTCGCGCCTCTGCAGCACTTCGCCGGTCGAAAGCCGCACGCGCCGGATCGACGAGCGGCCTTCGAGCCCCGTGCTCTCGTAGAGATCGCCGTCCTTGTAGAACAAGCCCTCGGTGAAGGCGCCACGGTCGTGGGGGAAGCTGCGCACCACGCGGAAGCCGTACTGCGCGGGCGGGGCGGGCGCCGCCGCGCAGGTGGTCGCGGCCCAGAAGGCGCAGGCCGCCGCGAGCGCCGGAAGTCGGAAGGGTGACACGCGACGCTCCGGAGCGGGACCGCGGCGGTTGTGCGCCGCCGCCTCGCGGGGTTCAACCTTCGGCGCTCAGGGCTCCACGCCCAGCCGTCGCGCGCTGTCGCGGGTCAGCGCGCCCTCCGGCAGGCGCTGGTCGCGCTGGAAGCGGTGCAGGGCGTCGCCCGCGGCTGGGGTGAACAGCCCGTCGATCGGGCCGCGGTAGTAGCCGCGCGTGCGCAGCGCTCGCTGCATGTCGGCCACGGGATTGCGGATCGCGACGACGGCGCGGCGGCGGAGCGGCCGCGGGGGGCGGGGCCGCACCCGCGTGTCGCCTGAGGCGCCCACGTCCTCGTCCATCGGCGTCGCCGCGTAGCCCGGAGGTGGCGGCGGCGGGGGCGCGTCGTCGTCGCCGAGCCGGTCGACCGGCGGGGGGCGCGGCCCGGGCGTCGCCGCGCAGGGGCAGGGCGGCGGCGCGGCGCAGGGAGCGGGGACCCACCGCGTCCCGCCGGGACGGTCGACCACCTTCCGCTCCACCTCCCGGTATTCGGGCCCGATGGCGACCTCTTCGACACGCTCGGGCGTGTCGACCACCTCAACCTGCCGTTCGCCCCAACGGGCCGGCGACACGCGGCTCTCCAGGCGCTCGGGCCGCTCCACCACCGTGCGCGTCACCCAGCGCGTCTCGGCGGGGACCGGGACCTCCACCCGCTGTTCCGGCCGGACGCACACGCGCCGCCACACCGTCTGGTATCTGGCGGACTCCTCCACCAGGCACATGACCTCGCCCGTGGGGGTGAGTTGCGACTGGCCCGCCCAGCCGGGACCATAGCCCGGCGTGGACAGGCTGCGGCGCCAGTAGCGCCGGGGCGGGCTCACCATCACCGTCTGCGGCGCGTCCCGCCACTCGGCAGGGATCACCTCCACTCTCACGCCGGCGGGGCGCACCACCTCGGGCTCGCTCACTTCGCGCAGCACGGGCGGGATGCGGACAGCCTCGCGCCGTTCCGGCTCCAGGAGCACGGGGCGCGTCTCCCAGTGGGTGCGGGCGGGAAAGGTGCGGGCCTCTGTCCGCGCCGGCCGCACCAGCACCTGTTCGCGCACGATCCGGGTGCGCGGGGCCTCAACCACGCGGGCGAAGCATTGGCCCGGTCGCGCGGGAGGCGGGCCCTCCTCCGCGCGCGCCGCCGGCGCGCCCGCGGCGGCGGCGACGAGGGCGGCGCCGATCAGCCAGGAAGTGCGCATGGTCGAGGGGCTCCGGTGAGCGCGGGTGGTCGGGGCGCTCTACCGCGGCGGGAGGTCGCGCGGCCAACGGCTTCGCCTTCCCGGCGAACCTTCACCTTGTGCGCGGGCGCGGGGCCCCTTACCCCGAAGCTCCCGCGCCGCCCGCCCGGACGCCCATGATCGCCGCCCCGCCCCCCGTCGTCGCCCCCACGCCAGCCCCGGTGAAGCTGTGGGGGGAGGCGGCCGCTTTGATGACGCCGGAGGAGGTGCTCGCCCTTTACCCCCAAGCCCGGCCCACCCCGGCCGCGGGTTTGGGCGACGGTGCGGTCGCCCGGCTGGGCTATGAGACGTCCCTGTCCACCGGCCCCGCGCGCGTGGTGTTCTACTTCCGCGGCGACGAACTGGATGCGGTGCTGGTGCAGGTGGAGGAGGTTTCCGCCGGCTCGTCCGCCGCCACCCTGGCCACCGCGCGGCGCCTGCGCGACACCCTGGCCGTCGACTACGGCGCGCCGGACGCCGAGGCCGAGGTCGACCGGGGCGGCTTCGCCTCGCTGAACGCGCAGTGGACGCGCCGGCCGCTCAAGGTGAGCCTCGGCTACCAGGACGTGGGCGGCCGTCGCTCGACCTTGTGGGTGGCGTTCCGCGCCTGGGCGTGGAACCGCCACCTCCCCTCGCGGCCCCGCACCTTCATCAAGGGCGCAGCGTCCCGCGCGCGCGGCTGACGCGGCGGATCGCGACTCGCCCGCTGTGCGCCATTGCGCCGCGCGGCGTTCCCGCAGCCGGTGCAACGGTTTGACGACATGGCGCCTCCCCTGTCAGTGGGAGCCTGGGTCCGGCATGTCGGACGGAGGCGTTGCGTGTCCAAGCGTAAGCGTGAGCTTCGAGAGCGGGCCGCCACGGTCCTGGTCGCGGGCGTCCTCCTGACCGGCGCGGCGGAGCCCGCCGTCGGCGAGGCCGCCGCGCTTCAGCCCGTCGCGGCGCCTGCCGCCCCTGTGGCGTTCGCGTCCGTGTCGCCGTCCGATCCGCTGGTCGCCGCCCGCGTCGTGCGATGGACGGAGCCGGCGCCCTGTCCGTCGCGCAGCCTCGCGCCCGTGCGCAAGCGGGCGGTGAAGCGGGTGCGCCGTACGCGTCCGCCCGTGCGCAGGGCTGTGCTACGCCGCGCGTCCGCGCGTCCGCTCCATTCCGTCCGTCATCGGGCGCCCCCGCCCGAGCACTGCGAAGTCATGCGGCAGAGCCGACTGGGCGGCCCGGGCGCGCCTGGAGTCGGCGAACTCATACCCGCCTCCCGGGTGGACGCCGCCCCGCCCGCCGGCGAGCCCTACGTCCCGGGCGGCGGCTACGGCGGCGCGGGCGGAGGCTCGTCGCCCGAGACCGGCTCCGGCGGCGGCCCAGGCGGGCTCGGCGGCGGCGGCGGCGGCGGTGGTGGGGGCGGCGGCGGAGGTGGTGGCGGCGGTCCCGGGACTCCCGCTGCGCCCGAGCCTCAGACCTGGGTGTTGCTGGCGTGCGGCGTGGGCCTCGCCGGCTGGGCGCTGCGGCGACGACGCGCGCTCGCGCCCGCCTGAGGCGGACAGCGCCTACAGCGCGATGGCGGCTTTCTCGTAGGTCAGCGACACCGCGCCATCGCCCGTGTCGCAGATCCTGAGCTGCAGGTCGTCGTCGGAGACGCCCGAGACGCCGATCCGGCGCGCGGCCGTGATGTAGGTGTCATAGCGGACCTGCAGCTCGGCCTTCAGTTGGGCGAAGGTCAGCGCTCGGGTGGACAGCCGCACGCGGGCGAGCCGGCCGGAGGCGTCGAACACGAAGTCGACCGCAGACCAACGGGCGCCGCCGTAGCCCTGGTCGGCGATCTCAAGCGCCGGTTCGCCGTTCGCCGTGCGCAGCGTGCGGGCCGCCGGGAAGGCGCGCGCCACCCGGGCGTAGGCGCTTCCGAGCGCCACGCGTCCGCCGTCCAGCGACGCGGCCGCCGGCTGAGCGCGGACAGCGGGCGAGGAGGCGGCGGCGATCAGCGAAAGCCCGAGCACGGCGCCCAGCATGGAGGTTTCTCCGGCGACGTCGTGTCGCAAGGAGAGATCACCACGCGGGCGGTGTGCAGGAGCTTGCCAGAGATGGTGTCCCAATCTCCAACGCCGTGGCGGGGGTTAGGGCCTTCTTGACCACGACCGATCCGCAGGCGCGGGCGTACGCAAAAAAGGGGCGCCGGCGGACCGGCGCCCCTTCAAGGCTGTGGCAGGCGGGGCGCGGAAACCCGCGCCATCGCCTCAGGCGGCGGCGAGCGCCGTGCGACGACGGCCGCGTAGGGCCGCGCCGGCGAGGCCCACGCCCGCCAGCATCAGAACCCACGTTCCCGGTTCGGGAGCCGCCGAGGTGAGCGAGATGTTGTCCACAGCGAAGTCGTTGCCGCTCTGGCCGGTCAGCGTATCGACCAGGCGCAGGCTGGTCGCCCCCGACGCGGTGAAGGTGTACGAAGCGGTGTAGAGGCTGCCGGCGTCGCCCGGCGGATGCGTCATAATGCTGAACGCGTCCTGGTAGCTGGCGCCGCCGTCAGAGCTGTACTGGAAGACCAGGGTGGAAGGCTCGTTCGGGTTGTTGCCGAAGCTGCTGTTGCAGCACACGTTATAGGCGTCGGCGCTGAAGGTGTACGTCTGGCCCGCCACCGTGCCCAGGTTCAACTCCTCCCAAACCGTGGGCGAAGAGCTGGTGTAGCCATTGACAACCAGCTCGTTGTTGTTCGGGTCCATGTCGACCCAGTACTGGTGCACCGAATGCGGGTTGCCGGTGACGGTGTAGGTGCCCTCGGGGTAGAGGGCGTTGTAGCTGGGCGTCTGGTACGCGTAGCCCGAGGTGAAGCCCGTGGCGCCGGCCGAAAAGTCGCCGTTCACCACCAGGTTTTGCGCGTGGGCCGCCCCGGCGAGGGCGGCGAAGGCCGCGGTGGCGGCGAGCAGATTGAAGCGTGTCATGTGATGGTTCCCTCTTCCCGCCGTTATGCCGCGAAAGTGGCGGACCGTCGAATCGACTCGCCAAAAAGGCGAGTCCGCGCGTGCGGCCCCGCCCCATCGGGGGTGCGCCTCAGCCGGCGGTGTTGTCGGGCGTGTCCGTGGCGGGTGTCGCCGCGGGAGCCGACGCGCCGGCCTTGCCGCTTGTCGGGGGCGGCGCGAAGCCCTTCTGGTATTGCACCTTGATCTGCGAGCGCAGTTTCTCGACCTGGGCCGAGACCTGTTGGGCGACGGACTGCTGGGCCATGGCCTGGCGGGCCAGAAGCGCCTGCTGATCAGGCGCCACCGTCACCGGCTCGCGACCCTGCACCACCACCAGCACCGTGGCCTGGGGCGAGGGGAAGGTCAGGAGCTTGCCCGCGGGCGCGTTCAGAAGCGCCTCGGCCAGGGGCGGCGGGAGGGTGGCGGTGTCGAGCGCGCGGCTCGCGCGGTCGTAGGGCACGCTCAGCTGCTTCAGCTTCTCGACCACGCCGTCGAGCGTGGTGGAGGCGCTGGCGATCTCCTTGGCGCGCGTGCTCGGGAAGCGCACCTCGTCCACCGCGATGCGCTGGCGCCGGGCGAACATGAGCGGGTGGGCGGCGATGAAGTCCTGCGCCTGGGCGGGCGTGAGCTTGGGCGGGGTGACGATGGTGCGCAGGCCGCGCTGGGCGAGGAACTGCTCCTTCAACCGGGTGAAGTCGGACGGGTAGGTGGTGTCGCGCTCGACGCCGCGGTTGTGCGCGTCCTGCGCCAGGAGCGCGCGGGCGACCACGCGCTGGGTGAGGACGACCGGGTCCGCCCGGCCGCCCGCGCGGACCTCGGCCTCCAGGTCCTGCCGGGTGATCTCCTGGTTGCCGACGGTGGCGACAACCTGCCCCTTGGGGGCGTGGCGGCCGCAGCCCGCGGCGGCCAGCGCCGCCACAGCGATCGCGGCCACGTGGGCGGGGCCGCGACGGCCTGGCGCGTTGGCGCGCGCCGCCCGTCCGGAGTAAGGCGTGGTCAGGGCTTGGCTGCTGAGGGGGCGCGAGGGCTGCATGAAGACGATCTACGACCTGATTTCTGTGGCTTTGTTCGCGGGCTTGGCCATCCTGTACCTCCAGCGTTCGGCGAGCGACGAGCCGGACACGGTCGAACTCTGGAAGTACGCGGTGGCCGCGGTTGGATGCGCCGTGGCCGATTACCTGGGAAACAACAATAAACCGTTGGCGGCGGCCATAGCCTTTGTCGCCCTCATCGTCTTCTCCCTGTGGGCGCTCAAGCCGTTCGAGCGGTCCTCGTCGCGCTAGGGGCGCCCACCAGGATTTCACGCAGGCGTGCGGGGGCCCCGCCCACCAACGCCTGCGAGAAGGCCGTCAGCGCCCTGAGCCCCTGCGCCGCATCCGGCCACAGCGTCGACACGCGCACCAGCACGCCGTCCGGGATCACGCCCTGCAGACCGCGTTCCAGCATGGCGAACTTCTGCTCGCGGGTCTGCAGCGAAAGCGATTGGCCGACCCTGATCCAGAACAGCACCTGCTCGTGCCGATCCTGCCGGTCGGCGATGAAGGTCCGCGCGGGGATCGCATGGCCCCCGCTCAGGGGAACGACATAGTCGCGGGGACGCTCGAGCACGAAACCCGCGCTCTCGTAGCAGACCTCGGGCCGGTGCACGCGGATCATGCCGCGCTGCGCCGCGCCGTAGGCGGTGAGGAGCATGATGGGAGGCAGGCCGTCGGCGGCGAAGTCGCGGGTGGCGACCTGGTCGTAGAAGTCGGCGGGCTGCGAGTCCGGCAGGATCGCATCCATCCCCTCCGCCACCGACCAGGGCCCGACCGCGCGGGGCAAAACGTCCGACAGTTTGGACGAACCCAAAAGCGCGGCGCGCCGACGCGGCGTCAGCGCCACGCCGGCCGCGCCCGCTACGGCGAGGGCCCCGCCGGCGAGCACCATGCGGCGGCTCGCGCCCGCATCGGCGGCTGCAGCCATGTCCGGCGCGTGAGAAGCGTCGATCGCGATCATGCGGCGGCTCCTACGGGCGGACGCAGCACACGGGGCGCGATCAACGCGTCCAGCCCGATGATGCCCAGGAGGGCGATGGTGAAGGCCACGAGGCCCGCAGTCTCGTGCAGGTAGCTCTGCGCCACCGCGTCGCCGAAGAAGTGGGTCAGGGCGATGAGCACCATGACCCGGGCGAAGTTGCCGGCGATGGCGAACAGCACGATGGGAACGAGCATGGCCGCCAGATAGGACCAGGGCGGAGACCTGCGGATGTAAACATAGACCAGCCCGATGGCGCTGAGGCTGATCAGCGAGTTCATCCCCGAGCACGCCTCCTTCACGGCGAGGCGATAGTTGTCGACGGCAAGCTCCAGCCCGTCGCGCGCCACGCTCCAGCCCAACAGCTGGGAGGTCTGCGCCGCCGCCTCCGTGATGCCGATCCGCAGATGATAGGTCGCCAGCCACGTCAGATGGGCCGGCATGGGGAGCGACAGCCCGAGGTAGAAGAGCGGGAACCCGCCCTTCAGCATGGCGCGCCAGCCCATCAGGGCGTAGATCGTGACCAGAGCGACGGCATAGAGCGCATAGCACTCGGTGCGAATCTCGTCGGCTACGCGCGCGAGAACGAGGACGGCCGCGGCGATGAGGCCCAGCGCCGCCGCTATGACGGGCGAGCCGGGGCGGCGCACCGCCCGCATGGCGGGCCAGGCTCGCCAGATCAGCCAAAGGCCGATGGCCATTACGATGGGGCCGTGTTCGCCCTGCTCGGACGACCAGTCGCGCTTGGCGTTGGACACCAGGGTAGGCGCGGCGAGCAGGAGGCCCCCCGCCGCCAGCACCGCCGTCGCTCCGTGGCGCCGGAACAGTTCGGCCAGGTGCGGGCTCGCGGTTCCGCGCGGCGTGCGGAGCACCGGCTCCACCGGCGCTGAAACGGGGGATGGCATGCTCATGACCGCCGGAGTCCGACACGGGGGAGGCCGCGGCCAAGCACTCGGGCCGCGCAGACCGCAGGCGTCCCCGAAAGCCGTGAACGAGTCAAGGCGACGCTCCCGACGCGCGAGCTCCGGCGCGGCGTGCTCACCGACGTCGGCTCCGCCGCCGCCGCGAGCCGCTCCGCGACTGCTCCGCACCGTAGTCGCCGAGCCCGAGGCCGGTGCCGGGATCGAAGCTCCAGCTGTTGCGCCGCAGCACCGTCGCCCGCAGGAACTCGTTCACCGCCAAGGCGATCACCAACAACAACGCAATCGCCAGGGGCGCCTGCATCAGCTTTCCGAACCGCGTCACCGCGTCGTTCACCGCCTGCTTGGACACGGAGTGGCTGTAGAGGAGCGCGTTCAGGAGGATGGCTCCCAGGAGCACGTAGCCGGCCATGCGCAAAGCGAGGAGCCCCCAGGGCGGCAGCCGCCGGCCGCTGAGGCGCAGAGCCCCCACGCCCGTGCGCAGCCGCTCGGCCCAGACCGCCGCGCGGACACGCCGGCTCCTGTCGGGTTTCGCCCGGCCGCGCGTCCACCGCCGATTGTCAAGCATGCCCATCAGGCGTCCACCCACGCTTGAAACCGCCATACCCCAACCCCCGCCGCGCGCCATGCCCCGATTTGGCGCAGCGCCACCGTTTCAGGCGGGCGTGTCCACATAGCGGCGACGGTACCATTGCACGAACCGGGCCAGTCCGTCCTCCAAGCGCGTCTGCGGTCGCCACCCGACCAGGGCCTGGATCCGGCCGATGTCCGCGTAGGTCGTCGTCACGTCGCCCGCCTGCATGGGCCGCAGGACCTTGACGGCTTCGCGGCCCGTCTCGCGCTCCAAGACGGCGACGAGTTCGCCGAGCGGCTCCGGGTGGCTGTTGCCGACGTTCAGCAGCACGTTCTCCCCGGGGGCGGCTCGGCGGTCCAGGACGGCCAGCACCGCCGCCACGGCGTCGTCCACGTAGGTGAAGTCGCGGCGCATGCGGCCTTCGTTGAACAGCTCGATCGGGCGTCCTGAGAAGATGGCGTCGGTGAACAGCCAGTAGGCCATGTCCGGCCGGCCCCACGGACCGTACACGGTGAAGAACCTCAACCCGGACATCGGCAGCCCGTAGAGGTGGGCGTAGCTCTGCGACAGGAGCTCGTCCGCGCGCTTGGTCGCGGCGTAGAGCGACACGGGGCGGTCCACCGGGTCGGTCTCGCTGAACGCCCCCTCGGCCCTGTCGCCATAGACGGAGCTGGATGAGGCGTAGACGAGGTGGCGCACCCGCCCGCGTGTGGCGCGCACCGCCTCCAAGACGGCGAGGTGTCCTGTGAGGTTCGCCTGCGCGTAGGCGAACGGCGCCTCCAGCGAGTAGCGCACGCCGGCCTGGGCGGCGAGGTGCACCACCCGATCTACCCGCTCGTTTCCGGCGATCGCCGCATGCACCGCCGCGGCGTCGGCCAGGTCCGCCTCGATCAGGCGGAAGCGCTCCGCGCCCGGCCCTCGCTGCAGCTCGGCCAGCCGTCCGCGCTTCAGCGCCGGGTCGTAATACGAGTTCAGGTTGTCGAACCCCACGACGGTCTCGCCCCTCGCCAGGAGCGCACGGGCCGTGTGGAAGCCGAGGAAGCCCGCGGCTCCCGTCAGCACAATGGCGCCGTCCGTCATCTGAACCTGGGGGCTGTGGGGGCCGGGCCGCCTTCTAACCGCTCGGCCGCCCGGGCGCGAGGCCACGATACGCGCCCGGAGCCGGGGTAGGGGCGGGGATAGGCCGACATCCATCCCCGCGGCCCGTGCACCCCCCCAGCATGGCCCCACGTCGGCTCGACCGACGCATCTTGGAGGCGACCATGAGCTGGCGGCTGCGCATCGAGTATCTCCCGGCGCCCTGCGCCGCGCGGGGGGGCGGCGCGTCCATGACCCCGCCCGGCGCGACGCCCGGCGGGGGCGCATCGTCTCGCGCAGCCGTGTCGAACCGCCCGCCTTCCGTCTCTCAAGCTTCGGGGAGCTGATCCATGGCCCCGCACAGACCCTTCGGCGCCGCTCGTGGCTGGCCGCTCCCTCCGGGCCAGGTGGTCGGGGGTTTCTCCCCGGCCGTCCTCACGGCTCCGTCCGTAGCGGGCGTGGCCGCCGCCGGTGCGACACTGACCGCGACCCCGGGGAGCTACGGCGGCGCCACCGCCGTCGCCGGCCAGTGGCAGAGGAACGGGATGGCGATCACCGGCGCGACCGGCGCCAGCTACACCGTTCAAGCGAGCGATGGCCCCAACGTCTCGTACAGGGAGGTCGCCACCAACAGCCAGGGCTCGATCACCCAGCGCGCTCTGGCCCAGTACAAAGGGCAGGTGGCGAACCGTTGCTACATCCACGATACGACGGCGAACTCGAACAAGCAGATGATGTCGCGTTCGCCTCACGTCGCAGGCGACACGCTCACCACCCTGCAGGTCTACCTCGCCAACTGGTTCTGGGATCGGGCCGGGACCAAGACGGAGACCGGCTCGGGCGGAACGGCCACCTACACCGCGTCGATCGAGTACCCGGCCGGGACGTTCACCCAGGTCAAATTCGCCGGCGCGACCTCCGGCACGGCCAACGACACCGGCGTGCTCGTGTCCGACGCCGTGACGATATCGATCCCCAAGGGCGCGACCTTCTGGGTTCGGGTGTTCTGCCAGGCGGCCACGGGCATCGTGTTCGACGCGGGTTACACCTCCGGCCCGTACACCTACTCCAACTGCGACCTCGCCAACGGTCAGGCGATGACTTACGGCGCTTCGGGCGTGGCCGACCAGACGATGGGCGGCACGGTCGTGAACACCGCAACCTCCAACTACCCGGCGTGGACGCCGCTGGCGATCGTCGCGCCGACCACCGTGCCCAGCGTGGCGATCTTCGGCGACAGCCGCGAGCACGGCACGGGCGACGCCCTGGACGGGACGATGACCGGCCTGGGCGCCACCGCCCGCCAGCTCGACGCCCTGGGCGTGCCCTGGATCAACGTCGGCTGCCATGGCGACCTCATGGCCACCGCGGCGGGCGCTAGCGCCTTCGCCAAGCGCAAGGGCGCGGCCACCGTGGTCTCTCTGGCCGTGAGCGAGGGCGGGATCAACGACGTGACCACCAACAACGTCAACCCGCTGGCCTCCCTGCAGGCGATCTGGGCGCAGCTCGCCGTGGGCGTGCCGGTCTACCAGAAGACGCTGCAGCCGGTATCCGCCTCGACCGATAGCTGGGCCACCACCGTCAACCAAACCAGGACGGCCAACGACGCCACGCGCGTGGCCTTCAACACCGCAATCCGCGCGGGCGGCGTGTTAGGGCTGACCGGCTACGTCGAGGACGCCGATGTGGTGGAAAGCGCGCGCGACAGCGGGCTGTGGAAGCCGGGGCGGACATCGGACGGCACGCACGCCAACGCGAGCGGCTACGCCCTCCTGCGGACCGGGAGCGCGCTCACCGCCGCGGCGCTGGCGCGGTGAGCTACCAGGCGTTCGCGGCCGGCCCGCCCGGATCGCTCGGGTCCGGCCGCTCGCCGGCCGCTTCGCGCCGATCCCACTCCGCCCGCCAGTCGAAGTTGAACCACGCCCAGGCGCGTCGCCACCAAGCGGATCTCCGAACAGCTATCACTCCATGCATGATGCAACCTTAACGCGAGCCGACGATGAAGCCAACCTCCTTCAAATTGGGCGCCATGGCGCTTGCGGCCACCGCGGCGCACGCCGCCGACCTCCCGTTATGGTCGGCGGCGACAGGCCCCGATCTCACGCTCTACACGCTGGCGTTCTCCGACGAGTTCGACACCACGGCGGGAATCGGCAACGGGCGCGGCGCGACTGCACCCCCCACTCCGTGGTGGGACTTCCGTCACCCCGTGATGTTCACGAGCGAGACCTACGTCTCCGCTACCGACGCGCGGGCCTACCTCGCCTCCGGCGGGGTGCTCACCATGTCGACCTACGTCAACGCGCAGGGGGTCAACACCGAGGCCGACATCGAGACGGTGCGCAGCTTCGGCCCCGACTTTTACGCGGAGGTGCGGATGCGCGGCCCGCAGGTGAACGGCGTGCACGCGGGCGTGTGGTTCCTCTCCGTCGACAATGGCCGGTCGGACGCGACCGGGGGTCACGCCGAGCTCGACCTCGTGGAGCAATACGGCCCGAGCGACCAGGGCGACCACTGCGCCTCCCACGTCTGGCCGGGCGCTCGCAAGGGCATCTCACACCAGTCCGTCTCCGCCTGGACAGTGCGGCCGGAGGGCAAGGCGGTCGCCTGGCACACCTACGGCCTGCTGGCGACCGAGCGCACCTTCACGATCTACCGCGACGGCGCGCCCGTGCAGCGCATTGCGCGCCTCCCTTCGCAGCATGTCCCGATGTACCTGCTGCTGAGCCTGTTCGGGAACGGGCCGCACGCGCCTCCAGCGACGATGCAGGTGGACTACGTGCGCCTGTGGACCGCGCCGTGAGCCTCCGTCGGTGAGCGCTGCGGCTCCCCGACGGGCCATCGCCGCAACAGCGTGGCGCGCGCGCGCTCGTCGACGCGCGCCAGCACCAGCCCGATCGGCACGAGCGCCAGGGTGAACAGGAGCTGGAGTTCGGCGCCGTGGTGCGGCCCGATCCTCGCGACGGCCTTGCTCGTCAGCGCCAGCAGCGGCGCATGCACGGCGTAGATCGCAAAGGAGGCGTCGCCGAGCCACCTTCCGATCCGCAGCAGATTCTCGATCGCCTGGGCCCCCCAAAACACGCAAGCCGGAAAAAAGACCAGCACGCACGCGAGTTCATAGGCGCGCCCCACGACGCCCGAGAGCGGAAGGCAGAAGATCGCCAGCAACCCCGCCAGCAGCGCGCCGCCGGCCACGCGGGTGCGGGGAGGGGCGCGGCTGTGCTGGCGCGCCAGCGCCAGGCCCATGCCGAAGGAGAATCCCACGCGAGCGACCCCGGCGATAAGCGACAGGTCGTCCAGCCGCGACCCGAGCGCCAGCGAGTGCCCGAGCTTCTCGCACGCCACCAAGACCAGGGCGCATGACGCGATGACCAGCATCAGGCCCGGCCCGTGCAGTCGCTTCCAGAAGAGCGCCCAGACGCCGTTGGCCACCCAGAACTCGTAGAAGAGCGACCACGCGGGGAAGTTGGTCGGGAACAGGTGGGCGTTCTGCTGGGCGGTGAAGACCGACGGGAGCATCAGCGCGGCCGCCGCGCCGGCCGCCGCGACCGCCGCCGACCCGCGCAGCTCGTGCGTCAGGAAAAGCAGGGCGAAGCCGAGACCCGTACCGACAGCGTACAGCGGGAACAGCCGCCGAGCCCGCATGCGCATGAAGCGGAGGGGGGAAGCCCCGGCCTGCAGGTCGGCGTCGTAGCGCTTGGCCAGCACGAAGCCGCTCAGCACGAAGAACAGGTCCACCGCCAGGTGGCCGAAGCGCGGCCGCACCCCGCCCAGCGCGTCCGAGGCGTGCAGGGCCACGACCACCAGCGCCGCGACGCCCCGCATGGCGTCCAACGTCGTGAACCGCGCGCCCACAGTGGTCACTTTGCACCAGCTCCCACGCGCCCGGATCGCTGTCATGGGTTTCGTACACCCAAGCGGGGCCGTGCGGGAAGTGGGTTGGGCCGCGCCAGCGCACGGGACGAGAGGTCGCCTCGCAAACTCCGAGCGGGGCCGCTATGCAGGGCGCGCACAACGCGAGAGACTCCTGGATGCGCCGAACTTCGCTCGCCCTGTCCCTGCTGGCCTGCACGCTGACGGCCGGCGCCTGCGGCGCGGCGCCCCCGCCTTCCACGACGCCCACCCCCGTCGTGCGGTCGGCTTCGGCCGCCTACACGCTCGGCCCGGGCGACAAGGTGCGCCTAATTGTGTTCGGCGAGCAGAACCTGTCCGGAGAGTACTCTGTCGCCGGTTCCGGCGTGCTGGCGCTGCCGCTGATCGGAGAGGTGAGGGCTGCGGGCCTGACCGTGCCTGCGCTGACGGAAGCGATACGCGCTCGGCTGGCCGACGGCTACATCCGCAACCCGCAGGTGGCGATGGAGGTCTTGGGGTACCGGCCGTTCTACCTCTACGGGGAGGTGAACCGGCCGGCGCAGTACCCGTACACGGCCGATCTCACCGTCCTGAACGCGGTGGCCTCCGCGGGCGGCTTCAGCTACCGCGCGGACCAGAAGTGGGTCTTCGTCCGGCACCAGGGATCGACCAAGGAGGAGCGCGTGCGGCTGACCGGGGCTACCCTCGTCGCGCCAGGAGACACCCTGCGCTTCCGCGCACGGCTGTTCTAGAAGCCACACCCGGCTGCATGCGACGTCGCGGCGACGCTCGGACACCTTGCCTTTACGCGCGCCGTGGTGGTCTGACCTCTGGATGACGCGCTCGCCCTCACGGTGGGCGTGCGCGACGGGAGCGAGGCGGCGAGCGGGGTCGGCCCGGCCAGCCGCAGGGGATGACATGAGGACCAAGCTTGCCGGCGCGCTGGGCGTGTACCTGCTCTCAGCCGGCCTTGCGCACGCGCAGGACGCGCTGAGTTCTTTTAGCTCGGAGTATGATCGCGGGCGCAACGTCGGCGTCTACGACCGCCCCCGGCCCGAGTACACACCGATCGGCGTCCAGCTCGGCGCGTTCAGCCTCTCGCCCGCGCTTACGACGGGCATCAGCTTCACCGACAACGTCTTCGCCAGCGACACCAATGCGCAGAGCGACGAGATCTTCTCGATCACGCCAAGCCTTTCAGCGCAGTCGAACTGGAACCGCCACGCCCTCGGCTTCAACGCCTCCGTGACGCGCTACGAACACCTGGACGTCGACAGCCAGAGTAGCACCGACTTCACCGTAGGGGTGCACGGCCGGCTGGATGTTCTGACCAGCGCGGCGATAACCGCCAGCTACCAGCACAGCGACCTCACCGAGTCGCGGTACAATTCGGAAGCGGCCGCGTTTTCACCGGAGCCGTCCAAGTACAGCACGGACTATTTTGATATTTCCGCGTCGAACCAGTTCAACCGTGTGCGCGTGAGGCTTGATGCCAGCGCTCTGAATGAAAACTTCGACAACCTTGTCGGCTTTGATGGGCGGATCATCAACAACGATACGCGCGATAACACCTACTATAACGCTTCGGCGCGAGCCGATTTTGCCCTCACGCCGGATACGGCGATTTTCGGCGTCATTTCTTACGACAAACGCGATTTTACGAATCAGGTCGATCTACCAGGATATTTCCAAAGAAGCTCCGACGGCTATCAATTTCTAGTGGGAGCGAATTTCGACATCACCAACCTGATCCGTGGAGAAGTGGGCGTTGGGTATTTCAGTGATAAGGTAGGCGGCGTAGGGAGTTCGTCGGACGGAGTCTCCCTCAACGCACGGGTGGAATACTTCATCACCCCGCTCACCACGATCACGTTCAACGGTAACCGCGGATTCTACAACTCGACCGTGCTGCTGTCTCCCGGCGATGTGTCCACCAGCGGAAGCGTTCGCATCGATCACGAATTCCGCCGCAATCTGCTGGCATTCGTACAGGCTGGTGGGTCAAACCAGGACTATGTCGGCATTGATCGGAACGACGATCGCGTGTTCGCAGGCGGCGGCGTCACTTACCTGGTCAATCGCGCCGCCCAGGTGACCCTAAGCTATGATCATAGATCGCAGACCAGCAACGGGACGTTCCGTGGTTATCAATACGACGCCAATACCGTATCTCTGAGCCTCACCCTTCGCCGCTGACCGCCCCTTTTTCGAGCGAGCGCCCCATGTCCTCCACCCCCGCCCTGACTTCGGGAATGCAGCTTTCGGAGCCCGAAGAGCGCGAGTTCTTCGATCCCCGCAAGGTGATCCTCATCCTGCGCCGCCGCTGGCCTTGGCTCGTGGGCGTCGTTCTGACCGCGCTCGTAATCGGCGCCGCGCTGACCGCCTTCGCGACGCCCCAGTTCCAGGCGGTGGCCACCGTCGCCCTGGACCTGAGGACGCAGCAGGTCGTCAGCTCCCAGCAGGTCCTGGGCGGCCTTCCGGGGCAGAAAGATGTCGTCGACACGGAGGTGGAGATCCTCCGCTCGCCCCAGATCCAGCTCTCGGTCGTCAACAATCTCCACCTCGACCAGGATGCGACCTTCAACGGCGACGAACCCCCTCACGGACTTGATGCGATCAAGGCCAACGTCCGCGCGCTGTTCGGGGGCAAGGCGCTCAGCAACGACACTCCCGCTGACAAGATCCAGAACGCGCTCAACACGCTCCAAAACAATACCAAGATCCTGCGCCGTGGCCTCACCTATGTGATCGACATCTCCTACATGGACGAGAGCGCCGACGTCGCGGCTCGTGTGGCCAACGCCTATGTGCAGGCGTATCTCTCCAGTCAGTTGGCCGATAAGGTCGCCGCCAACCAGCAGGCCACCAAGTGGCTGGGCGACCGCGTCGGCGAGATGAAGGGCCAGGTCACGGCCGCCGAGCAGAGCGAGGCGCAGTACCAGGCTGACAAGGGCCTGCTCACCGCCACCGGCTCCGGCCTGACCGAGCAGCGCGTGTCGCAGCTCATGCAGGAGGAGTCCGCGGCTCGGGCCGACCTCGCCGAGAAAGAGGCGCGGTTGAGCGCGGCGCGCCGCCAGATCGCCCAGGGCGGCACGGGCGAGGAGCTCGGCCAAGCGCTGAGCTCGCCGGTCATCATGGGGCTGCGCAGTGGGATCACCGCCGCCAACCAGAAGCAGACGGACCTCCTGACCCGCTACGGCCCCAAGCACCCGGACGTGGTCAACTCGCAGCACGAGATCGGCCAGCTGCAGAACCAGATCCGCGAGGAGATCAAGCGGATCATAGGCGGGCTCGAGTCCGACGTCTCGGTCTCGCGCAGCCGGCTCGCCACCGTCGACGCCAGCCTGGGCGAGGCTCGCGGCTCGCTCGCCTCCGCCAAGGGCGCGCAGGTCGGCCTGGCGGAGCTCGACCGCAACGCGCAGGCCAAGCGGAGCCTGTACCAAAGCTACCTGGATCGCCTGCAGCAGACGTCGACCCAGACGGGGCTCGCCCGTCCTGACGCCACGGTGGTCGCGCCCGCGACGCCGCCTCCGCTTCCCGCCACGCCCAACGTCAAGCTCAACATGGCGCTGTCGCTGCTGGTCGGGCTTTGCGGCGGCTTGGCCCTGATCGTTCTCCTCGACCTTCTCGAGCAGAACATCCAGACCTCAACCCAGGTCGAGCAGAAGCTGGGCGAGCCCTCGGCAGGCTCGGTGCCGCTCTTGCGCGCCGCCGACGGGGCCCCGATCGACTACGTGCTGGCCAAGCCGCTGTCCGGCTTCGCCGAAGCCTTCCGCAAGCTGCGCGTCTACATCACCCACCGCAGCCGGCAGGAGCCCGTCAAGGTGATCGCCATCACCTCCGCCCTTCCCAAGGAGGGCAAGACCACAATGGCGTTCTGCATGGCCCGCTCACTCGCCCAGGCCGGCTTCCGCACGGTGGTGGTGGACTGCGACACGCGGGTGCGCTCGCTGAGCCGGCTGGCCGGCGTCAATCCGGAACGCGGGCTCGTCAGCGTGCTTTCCGGCGAGTGCTCGCTGGCGGAGGCGATGCGGACGGACGCGCCGTCGGGGGCGGACGTCCTGGCGATCGGCGGCGGCGAGCAAACGCCCAAGGATTCGCTCGCCATGGGGACGATGGACACCCTCCTCGCCCAGCTGAAGGCCGAGTACGACTTCGTGCTCCTCGACTGCCCGCCGGCGCTGGCGGTGTCCGACGCGCTCAGCGTGGCCGCCAAGGCCGATGGCGTGCTCTTCCTGGTCCGTTGGGCGGCGACCTCCTCGCGGGCGGCGGACTACGCGCTGGCCGCCCTGCGCACCGCCGGCGCCGACATCCTGGGCGTCGCCCTCACCCAGGTCGACATGCGCGCCCAGTCCCGCTACGGCTACGGCGACGCCAACTTCTTCTACAAGCAGTACGCCTCGTACTACACGGAGTGACGGGGCGGCCCGCCTGCGCGGGTCGGAGGACGTCGGCGGGGGCGCCGGCGTCCGAACGGGGGCGGGGATGACCAATACGGAGCGCCCGCTCGTCGTCGTGCACGTGCTCACGCGTCTGCTGCGGGCGGGCTCGGAAGAAAACACGCTGTTCACCTGCCGCGCTCAGGTCGCCGCGGGGCACCGTGTCCTCCTGGCGCATGGCCGGGAGTACGACCCGGCCGTGGTCGCACGCGCGCGCGACGTCTGCGAGGTCGTCGAGGTTCCCGAGCTCGTGCACCCGCTATCGCCGCGGGATGACCCGCGCGCGCTCAGCGCGCTTGTGCGCCTGTACCGGCGCGTGGCGGCCGACGTGGTTCACACGCACCAGAGCAAGGCGGGCGTGCTGGGCCGCGTGGCCGCGCGTATCGCCGGCACGCCGGTGGTGGTGCATGGCGTCCATATCCTCCCGTTCACCGGCGTCGGACCGGTGCAGGCGGCCGTCTACGTCGCCGCCGAGCGACTCTGCGCTCCCTTCACGCATGCCTTCGTCAACGTGAGCCCGTCCGTGCGGGATGAGGGACTCAGGCGCGGGCTCGGTCGGCCGGCCGACCATTTCGTGGCCTGGAGCGCCATGGAGGTCGACCGCTTCAAGCAGGCTGAGCCGCCGGAGGACTGGCGCGAGCTCCTGGGCGTCGCCCCGGGCGCGCCCCGCCCTCCCACCGCCGTCATGCTGGCCGCGTTCGAGCCGCGCAAGCGGCACGCCGAGCTGGTGCGCGCCCTGCCGGCCGCCTTCGCCGGGCTGGATGACTGGCGGGTCGTGTTCGCCGGGCAGGGGGCGGAGGAGGCGCGGGTGAGGGCGCTGGTCGGCGAGCTCGGCCTCGCCGACCGGGTGCGTTTCGCGGGCTTCCGCCCCGACCCCGAGCGCCTGGTCCACATGGCCGACGTGGGCCTCCTCACCTCCGAGCGCGAAGGCCTGCCGCGCGTGGTGGTGCAGTTCGCCGCCGCGGGGCGCCCCGTGGTCGTCACCGCCGTGCCGGGCATCGAGGACGTGCTGGTCCCGGGGGTCAGCGGCGTGCTGGTCGGCGCGCAGGAGGTCGACAGCGCCGCGCGCGAGACCGCGCGCCTCTTGGCCGACCCCGCCGCCCGCGCCGACCTGGCCCGCGGCGCCGCGACGGTCGAGGTCGACCGCTGGTCGCCCGCCAGCATGGACCGATCGATGCGCGAGGCGTATGCGCACGCTGCCTCGCGCAGCCGCGCAACCGCCCGCGGCGGCGCGGCGGCCGCGCTCCGGGGCGCCGCGGCGTGAGCCGACCCGCCGACGTCGCGGTCGTGATGACCTGCTTCAACGAGGGGCGTTGGATCGGCGCGGCGGTCCGCAGCGTGCTGGACCAGACCGCGGCCGACCGCATCGCTGCGATCGTGATCGTGGACGACGGCTCGGCGGAGGACACGCGGCTCGCCCTAGGAGAGATCGAGGGGTGGGACGAACGCGTCCGCGTCGTCTACGGCGCGGGCGGGGCGGGGCCGGCCCGCAACCGCAACGCCGGTGTCGAGGCCTGCGACGCGCCGTTCGTGGCCTTCCTGGACGGCGACGACCTGTGGACGGACGACAAGCTCGAACGCCAGCTTGGAGAGCTGGAGCGTCTCCCCGACGTGGGCCTGAGCTACACCGGATACGAAATCTTCCCCGACGGTCGGCCGGAAGCGGCGCGAGTGGCGCACGTGTCCGACCTTTCGGGCGCGCACGACCTCGCGCGCGCCTACTTCCTCAACGATCCCCCTATCCTGCCGTCGACCGTGCTGATCCGGCGCGAGGCGTTCCAGCGCGTCGGCGGCTTCGATCCGACGCTGCGGGTGTTCGAGGAGACCGACTTCTATCTGCGGCTGGCCGAGCACACCCGCTTCGCCGCGCTGGACGCGCCGCTGATCCGCAAGCGCACCCACGCCGGCAGCCTCACCGGGCGCAGGCCGAAGTTGATGGCCCATCATGCCTACGTCGCCTTCCTGGCCTGCGCCCGCGCGCCGCGCCTGCTACCCCTCGCGCCGCGACGGCTCGCGGAGCGCGCCCGTAAGCTCGGCAACCAGGCCTATATCGACGGCGAGGTCGCCGAGGCGCGCGGATATTGGGCGCTGGCGGTCAAGCTCGACCCGACCAGCCTTCCGGCCGCGGCCGGCTGGCTGGCCGCCGCCGCCGGGGGGAACAGACTGCGTCGTCGGCTGGAGCGACGGCTCGCCTCCCGCGCGGCCGCCACCCCTTCGGCCCAGGCGTATCCGTGAACGCCGCCGACGCGCGGCCCCGCGTGGTCTGGCTCCTCAACGGGTTCCAGCAGGGCGGGGCCGAGCGCGGGCTGCTGCACCTCGTCCGCGGCGGGGCCTTTCAGGGGTGCGACCTGCATGTGGCCGCCCTGTTCGAGGGGCGCGGCGACCTCGGTGCGGCGCTGCGGGCGACCGGGGTGGAGGTGACCGCCTTCTCGCGCGGGCCGCGTATGACGCCGACGTCGCTGGCGTCGGCCGCCTTGCGGCTCCCCGCCTTCCTGGCGCGGGTGCGGCCGCACGTCCTGATCCTGTCCTTGCCGCAGGCTAACCTCCTCGGCCGTCTCGTTTCGCGAATCGTGCGCCCGCGCGTGGTGGCCTCGTTCGAGCACAACACGCGCCTGGCCAAGCCCGTGTATGAGCGGCTGTGGCGGCTGACCTCCGGCTGGGTGGACTGGCTGATCGCCGACGCCCCGCGCACGGCTGTCGAAGTAGAGCGTCGGCTCTACCGCCGCGCGCCCTCGCGCTCTCTCACCCTGCCGCTGACCGTCTTGCAGCCGGCCCCGCCGCCTCTCGCGGCGGAGGACGCCTTCGACGGCCGGGTGCGACTGGTCAACGCCGCCCGCTTCACCCCCGTCAAGAACCAGGCGGCGCTCGTGCGCGCGGTCGCGTTGCTGCGGCGTGACGGCCTGGACGCCTCGGCCGCGCTCTACGGCGAGGGCGAAGGCGTGGACGCCTGCCGCGCGCTCGCCACCGAGCTCGGCGTCGGCGATCACGTGGCCTTTCCGGGCTTCCGCGAGCGCTGGTGGGAGGCGGGGGAGGGGAGCGACGTCTTCGCGCTGGCCAGCCGGCACGAGGGCCTGTGCATCGCCGCGCTGGAGGCCATGAACGCGGGCGTGCCGGTCGTGGCGCCCCTGATCGGCGGCCTCTGCGACTACGCCTCGGACGCGACCATGACGGTCGTACCCGATGTCGAGCCCGAGACGCTCGCGCGCGCGGTGCGTGGGGTCGCCCTCGACCCGGTCGGCCGGTCGCAGCGGGCCGCCGCGGCCCAGGCGCGGGTGCAGGCGCTCTACGGTCCGGAGGCCTGCCGCGCGGCGCTCGCGCGCTTCGCCGCCGACCTGCACGCGGCGGCTCGGGGCGAGGGGCTCGCGTGAGTGCGCCGGGGCCCCGGGCCGCCCAGCCCGCCGCCGCGGTCTCGCGGGTCCGCCGACGCGCTGGCGAAGCAGGCGGTGGACCGTCTAGATAGCGGTCGGGCGAGAAGCCCGCCGCCGCCGGATCCCCATGAACGGACCCATACTCTGCGTCATGCGCATTCCGCCCAGCCTTGACGGGCACGGCGGGTCGCAGCGCGCTTGGCGGCTGGTGGAGGCGCTGCGCGAGACGGCGCCCGTCCACTTCGTGCTGATCAGCCGCGCCACCGACCTGGACGCCGCCACGGTGTCGCTCGAGCCGCTCCGTCCACTGGTCGAGTCGATCACGAGCATCGACATCCCCGAGTGGCGGCCGACCCAGCGCTCGGACATGCTGGTGCCCAAGCTCAGCCCAGGTTGGGTCGACCTCGTGCGGATGGGCTCGCAGGAGGCCGTGCGCCTGCCGCTCGCCGCCGAGCGCCGCATCGCCGAGGCTCTCCCCGTGCGGGAGGTGGACACCCTATTCTGCGGCCGGCTGGTCTCCTCCGTCTTCATGCAGGGCCTGATCGACCGCGACCTCCTGAAGGTGCGGCGGCGCGTGGTCGACTTCGACGACCTCATGTCGCGCTTCCGCGAGCGCCAGCGCGCCTTCTTGCGCCCGCAAAACCGCATGATCGCCAGCATCGACGTGCGCGTGATCCGCGCCGCGGAGAAACGCATCGCCGAAAGCTGGGGGGCGGTGAGCGTCTGCACCGACGAGGACGTCGAGCTGCTCCGCGAGCGCTTCCCCACCGCGCACGCGGTCAAGATCCCGAACGTGATCGAGCGTCCCCGCCTGGCTCCCCGCACCGCGACCGGCCGGCCGCGCGTGCTGTTCGTGGGCAATCTCAGCTTCGCCGCCAACGTGCACGGGCTGCGGCTCTTCCTCCGCGAGGCCTGGCCCTCCATCGCCGCGGCCCGACCCGAGATCGAGCTGCAGGTCGTGGGCCTGAACCCCTCCCCCGAGCTCCTGGCCCTGCGCGAGGAGACGGCCTTCGACCTCCAGGCCAACGTGCCCTCCGTCGAGCCCTACTACGCCGGGGCGGACGTCGTGATCGCGCCCATCCTCATCGGCAGCGGCACGCGCATCAAGATCCTGGAGTCCATGGCTTTCGGCCGGCCGGTGGTGGCCACCTCCATGGCTGCGGAAGGCATGGGCCTGCGCGACGGCGAGCACATCGTCTTGGAGGACGACATGGCCGATTTCGCCCGCGCGGTGGTGGAGCTGTGCGACGACCCAGCGCGCCGTGAGCGCATCGCCGACGCCGCGCGCGCCTACGTCACGGAGACGTACGGCGTGGGCGTGCTCCGGGCGGGCGTGCGCGAGATGCTGAGCGTTAGCGCCGCGCCGGCTTGAGCGGCCGGCTCAGCGTCGGCCGTAGGCGACCACGCGCTCGCGCTTGGGCGGGACGAGCGGCCCCAGCATCCGTCGCGCCAGCGCCGCGCCCACGCGCCGGCGCACGCGCCGGTCGGAGCTCAGTATGCGCGCGCAGCCCAGCACGTCGCGCCGATCGACCGCGCGTCGGAAGTCGATCATCTCGGTCAGCCGGTCCAGGCTGTCGGCCTTGATCTCCAGCGTGTCGCGCTCGGACGGGGTGAGCCGCGCGTCGTAGCGCGCCCCCAGGCGCCGGAGTTCGCGCGCCATGGCCGAACCGTCGGCCACGGTATGGGTGTGGGGCGACACCGACCGGCTGCGCGGACCGTAGGTGACCGTATAGACGTACCCCGCCTGCGGGATCAGGCGGAAGCGCGCGCCCTGCATCAGCGCCTCGGTGTAGAGGATGAAGTCCTCCCCGCAGCGCACGGCGGGGTCGTAGCGCAGCCCGTGTGCGTCCAGAAAGGTGCGGCGCATCAGCGGTTTCAGTATGCCCGTGTCGCCGTGCGCCCGCGGCCAGACGGACATGTGATCCTCCAGCGTGAGCTCGGTCACGCCGTAGAAGCCCAGGAAACAGGGGCCGACCTCCTCGTCGTTCCCGGCGTCATGCACCACGAGGTCGTCGCCCACGAAGTCCGCGCCCTCGCTCGAGCCGAGGAGATGAGCCAGACGCTCGGGCCGCCAGGCGTCGTCGCCGTCGAGCAGCGCAATCCATTCGCCTGTGGCGTCGGCTATGCCGACGTTGCGCGCCTCGGAAGGGCCGCTGTTGGCGCGGGGCCCGATCAGCCGCAGGCGGGCGTCTTCCCGCGCCATCTCCGCCACGACGTCCGGGCCTCCGTCCCTGGAGCCGTCGTCCACCACGATGGCTTCGAAGTCGCCCACGGTCTGGGCGCGCAGGCTTTCGAGGGCGCGACGAATGGTGGCCGCATTGTTATAGAGCGGCACAATAATGGAGACGCTCGGCATGGCGCGGCGGTCGACGTCCCTGAACGGCCGCTCCGCGGCGGCTCCGGCATCCGCGGCGTTTAGCACGGCCGTGGAGGGCGCGCACGCCGCGCCGGCGGTGAGCGTGATCACCGCCGCTTACAACGCCGCGCCTCACCTCCCGCGCGCGATCCGGAGCGTGCAGGCGCAGACGCTCGCCGACTGGGAGATGATCGTGGTCGACGACGCTTCGACCGACGGCACGGCGCCCGTCGCGGCGGAATTCGCCCGGCACGACCCCCGCGTCCGGCTCGTCCGCCAGCCGCGCAACCTGCGCCAGAGCGCGGCGCGCAACGCCGGCATCGCGGCCGCGCGCGGAAGGTGGATCGCCGTGCTGGACGCCGACGACGCCTTCACCGCGGATCGGCTGGAGCGATTGGTCGCCTTCGCCGAGGCGCGCGGGCTCGACATGGCCGCCGACGGCCAGCTCCTGTTCGACGCGGCCGCGGGGCGCGTTTCCCGCTCCGTGCTCGACCGGGGCGGCCGGGCGCTCCCTTGGACGCTCCTGATCTTCCTGCGGCGCGAGCGGGTGGGCGCCTTCTTCAAGTGGGGCCTGCTGAAGCCGCTGATAAGCGCGAGCTTCCTCAAGACGACAGGGCTAAGCTACCGCGAGTCCGTCTTTATGGGCGAGGATGCGCTTCTGTATTCCGAAATCCTGGCCTGTGGCGCCAGGGCGGAAATCCTCGCCCGGCCGATGTACGTCTACACCACCTCCACGGGCGAGCTCTCAGGCCGAGCATCGGCGGCGTCGACCTCGCGCTATCAACTTCACGATCACTTGGCGGCGATGGAGACGTTTCGCGAGGCGCACGATCAACGCCTGCGAGCTGCGGAGCGCCGGGCGCTTGAAGGTGCGGTGGCGGCCGCCGTCGCTGCGGACCGTGCGCAGGCCTTCAAACTTGCGCTGGGAGGTAGGCGGTTCGCGGACGCCGGGCGCCTTTACCTCGAGGAGCCCCGGATCGCGAGAGTGCTCGCCGGCGCGCTCCTGAAGAGAATGCGACGTCGGTGGCCGATGCTGGCCACACAGCAGCCAGGTAATGACCTCAGCGAGGCTTAAGCTGCGGGCGACTTGGTAAGCGCCGGTTCATATAACCTCTTAAGCTCATAACTAACACGAGCCGTCAAATTGTTCCCGAAGGACAGACCGGAAGGTTGGTCCAACATCACGGGGCATAGACGATGAAGTTCGTTGCATTCGGCGCTCTGGCTCTCGCCGTCGCTTGCGGTTCTCCGGCCACGGCCGGCAATACGATCCTCGGTCAGAGCTGGTCTGGACCGTCTACTTGTACCGATGCCAACTGGCTGAAATGCAATACCGGGGGTGTCGCCTACAAGCTGACTTGGCAGGAGGAGTTCAACGGCCTGAACCTTGTAAATGTCGGCCAAACGAACGCGAAGTGGTTCGCCGGTGTGCACCCTGTCATGGCTTCTGGCGAGAAAATGGCCTTCGCTGGCGATCCCTGGGCCTACAAGGTCTCCAACGGCAGCGCCATCCTGAGCACCCGTTACGTCGACGACAAGGGGACTAGCCGCTACGCCGAAGCCGACATGGAGACCTACGACGGTCGAGGGCACGGCATGCGTTGGCAGAACTTCTACGCCGAAGTCCGGTTCAAAGGCCAGCAGGACGCGGCCAACCACTCAGGTATCTGGTTCTTGTCAGCGGACAGCGGCAAGAGCGACAGCACCGGCGGGCACGCTGAAATCGACATGACCGAACAGTACGGCCCGACCGACCAATTCGATCATAGCTCCTCACACATCTGGCCCGGAAGTCGCAAGGACATCCAGCACGTCTGGTCTTCGACCATGGTCGTCAGGCCGGAAGGCAAGGCGGTCCAGTGGCATACCTACGGGCTGCTGGCGACGGACGACAAGTTCGTCATCGTGCGCGATGGCAAGCCGACGACCTGGATCCCTCGCCTGCCGCAGCAACGGGTGCCGCTCTACATGCTGATCAGCCTCATGGGCAATCCCGGCATCGGCAAGCCCGTGCCCACCGCCATTGCGATCGACTACGTCCGGATCTACACGCCGACGAACTGACACCGCCCACCGGTGGGGTCGATGCGGCGAGGGCGGGGTACGGAAACGCGCCCCGCTCTCGGCGTCGAGACCGTCAGCGCATGCTGACGGCGATCTCGTCGTAGTCGAGCTCGAGGCGCTCCAGGCTGGCCCGCAGGTCGAAACGCTCGCGCACGACCTCCGGGCCGCGCGCGCCCAGCCGCGAGGCGAGCGCATCGTCCGCCAGCACGCGTTCGAGCGCCCCGGCGTAGGCGGCGACGTCCAGCGGCGCCAGGAGCCCGCTGCCCTCCGGCTCCAACAACTCGCGGGCCGGGCCGTCGTCGAAGGCGACCACGACGGCCCCGGCGGCCTGCGCCTCCATGCCGACCACGCCCATGCCCTCCGCATCGCCGTTCGCCGCGCGCGCGCTCGGGAAGGCGAACACGCGCCGCTCGCGCATAAGCCGCTGGATCAACTGCCGCGGCTGGGGCCCCATGGCCTCGACCTCCGGATGCTCGGCCGCGAAGGCCCGCACGGCGGAGAGTTCGGGACCGCCGCCCACGATGGTCAACCCCTGCGCCCGCAGCTCGACCGGCAGCTCGAGCCAGGCCGAGAGCAGCCGGCCGACGCCCTTCTTCTCCACGAGGCGCCCGGCGAACAGCACGCCGCGCCGCTCGCCCGCGGGCGGCCCTGCGGCCAGCCCGGCGAGGTCGAGACCCAGCGGGCGGACCCTCAGCTTCTCGGGAGGAGCCCCGCGCAGGACGAGCTCGTCGCGGATGAAGCGCGAGACGCAGAAGATCGCCGCCGCGGCGCGGAAGAGCGCGCGGCGACCCCGCAGGAAGGCGCGCCCGTCCTCCGTGCGCGCGTGCTCGGCGTCGTGGATGGTGGCGTCGTAGCCGTGCGCGGTGGCCACGAGCGGCAGGCGTCGGCGCCGGGCGTAGGTCGCCAAGCCGACCGCGTCCGTCAGGAAGTGCGCGTGGATGAGGCGGACCTGCTCGCTCCCGACCCAGCGATCGAGCCCGGGAGCGAGCCCCAGCCGCTCCAGGGCGAAGCGTCTGGCGCGGCCCGCAGGCAGCACGCGGGCGGTGGGGATGTCGGGAACGACCAGCCCGTCCGGGGCCGACCACGTATGCGCGACCACCGGCCGCCACCGGCTCAGTCCGGCCAGATGGTCGGCGATGAAGGTCTCCGACAGCGGCAGGAACGTCCGCCGCGCCACGAGGACGGTCGGCGGCGTCACCTCAGACGGAGCGCCGCTGTGGCGCGAACCGCGCGAGGGCGGGGGCCGCCAGCTCGCGCACGAGGCGCACCGATTTGGCGAGGCTGCTGCGGCTACGGGGGAAGATGAGGGCGAACCCCAGCGCGCAGCCATAGGCGAACAGGAGGCCCACGATCGCCGTCGGCACGACGCCGCCCGGCACGCGCCCGGCGAGCCAATGGACGCCCAGGAGGCCCACCACCGCGGTCAGCCCGTGCGGCAGAACGCTCGCCCCCACATGGCGCCAGGTGACAGGGCCGGAACGGGTGGCCAGCCACCATAGCGGGGGTGTGCGCAGGTACTCGGACACGGTGTAGGCGATCGCCACCCCCAACGGGCCGAACGGCAGGCCGATGACGAAGGCGGCGACGTTGACGAGGGCCGCCACCACCCCCCAGCCCGCATAGGCGCGCGTCCGTCCCTGGGTGATGAACAGCCAGCCCGTGGGGTTGTTCAGCGGCTGGACGAGGCCGGCGAACCCCAGGGCGGCGAAGATGGGGGCGACGCCCGCCCACCGCTCCCCCAGCACGAAGGGGATGATCTGGCCGGAGAGCGCGATCAGCACGGTCAGTCCCGGCGTGGTGAGGAGCAGGGTTTGCCCCAGCACGTCCAGGAACGCCCGGCGGTAGGCGTCGTCGTCCGCGCGCAGACGCGCCAGCGTCGGCGTCATCACCCGCGCGATGGGGCTCGTCACCTGGGATAGGGGGAAGAGCAGGAGCTTGTAGGCGCGGTCGTACAGCCCGAGCTGGCCGGCCCCCCAGCGACGTCCGATCAGGACGTTGTCGAGGTTGCGCGAGAAGAAGTTGGCGAAGTTGAAGCTCGTCACCCCCGCCCCGAATCGCAGCAGCGCGCCGAGCTCGGCTTCGCGTCGGGGCGGCGACGGGCGCCATGGCAGGACGCTCCAGGCGAGGATCACCGGCCCCACCGTGCCTGCGAACGCCCCGATGACGAGCGACCAGTAGCGCGCGCCGCAGAGCCCGGCGACGATGGTCGCCCCGAGGTTGCTGAGCGCGCCCAGGATGTCGCTCGCGGCCAACGCACGGAAGCGCATGCTGCGCGCCAGAAGCGCGAAATGCTGCGATCCGAGGCTGCCGACGAGGAGGCCCGGGACGAAGGCCGCGCACACCCATCCGGCGCGGCGGTCGCCGTAGAAGATCGACACCAGGGGCGACAGGCCGAGCAGGACGACGCCCAGGCTGGTCGCCAAGGCGACGGTGATCCAGAACACGGCGCTGGCCTGCTGGGTCGTCAGGTCCGCCTTCTGGATGGCGGCCTGGCCTAGCCCGATGTCGGAGAACATGGCGACGAAGCCCAGCACGGGCGTGGCCATGGCCACCACCCCGAAGTCGCTCGGGGCCAGGAGCCTCGCCACGACCACGGCCGAGGTGAACTGCACGGCGATCTTCACCGCCTGGGAGACGCCCGTGTAGGCGGCCCCCACGAGCACACGGCGGCCCATTCCGCCCGAGGGCGGGGTGAAGTCGAAACTGGACATGTACGCCCTTGGTCGCCCACCGGTCTGGTAGCGGCCCCCGCCCAGGCTGGCAACGCGCCCGGCTTGACGCGGGCGCCCGGCGCGGGTTCACGGGCCGGAGAGCCGCCTCCGGCCCCCACGGAGCCGCCCATGCGCGCGCACTCCCTGATGTTCATCGTGCTCAGCCTCGCCACCTGCGCGCGGGCGGGCAACCACGGCTTCCCCGTCGACTGGCGTCCGGCGGGCGCGCGCGTCGACCTGTCCGGCTACACCCTGGCCTTCCACGACGAGTTCGACAGCACCGCGGGGCTCGGGGATGCCACCGCCCACACGCCGTGGGTGGTGGGACGCCACTCCGTCATGCACGGCGGAGAAGCCATGGCCGCTGCCGGCGACGTCCACGCCTACAGCGCCCGCGACGGCGTGCTGACCCTGGCCACCCGCTACGACACGTACAAGGACCGGGTCCGCTACCTCGAAGCCGACATCGAGACGCGCCACACCTTCGGCCCCAACTTCTACGCCGAGGTGCGCATGCGGGGCATGCAGGTCGACGGCGGTCACGCCGGTGTCTGGATGCGGGGCGAAGACGCCGGACAGGGGCATCCGGAGGTGGACATCGTCGAGCAGTACGGCCCAGGCGATCGCTTCGACCACAGCACCTCGCACATGTGGCCGGGTCGCAAGGGGGGCAGGCCCGTTTACACCTCGTCCCTGACACCGCGCGACGAGCCGCGGGGCGTGGTCGGCTGGCATACCTACGGGCTTCTGGCTACCGACGACGACTACACCATCTACCGCGACGGAGAGGCTCTGAAGAGCATAGCGCGCCAGTCGTCCCAGCGCTCGCCTATGTACCTCCTTCTCAGCGTGTTCGGCTTCCGGGACGGCGCTCCTCCGGTTAGCATGAAGATCGACTACGCGCGGATATACCTTCCGCTCCGCTGACGGCGGCCCCTCCCCTCACGCGCCTGCCGTCGCCGCCACCTGCGGCGCCGCCGAATTCATGCGGCGACTAGAGAGGCGCGAACGCCGCCACACGGCCTGAGTCTCGTTGGGATCGAGACGTAGGTACTGCAGGAAAGGCGTGAGCACGAACGCTATCGTCACGGTGAACTTCAGCGCCTCGAAGCTAAAGTACATCACCAGCGTCGCGAACAGGCAGGCGGCCACGATCGTCTCGTTACGGGATCGCACACGCCCCCAGGTGGTGCGCCGGAATAAACCCACCAACCCGTAGAGCACGGTCCAGGCCAGAAAGGTGAAGCCCACGATCCCGTTCTCGGAAAGCACCCTCATCCACTCGTTGTGGGGAGCGTTGCCTTCTCCCGTTCGGATAGCCATCTCATACTGAAAGCCGTTCGTTCCGATCCCGTCGGCGGGATGCTCTTTAAACAAGTCCCAAGCGACCCTGATAGCGCTCGCTCGCACTTGGTTGCTGCCGGTCTGCTGCACCCTCCCGCTCGCGAATGCCTGAAGCGTGCTGATCTGCCGCGCAACGTACCCTGTCCTGTCAAAACTTACCGCGACCGGAGCGCACACAAATAGTACGAGCGGTAGGATGTATGTCGCGGGCGATCTGAAGTTGACGAACAATGGGCTGAATAGAATCAGAAGTATGTAGGCTTTCCGTTCGCCCGAGAGGAAAAGGAAAAGCACAAATATCGGTGCGCAGATCCAAAATGTCTTTCTTGAGCTAGGGAGATTGGACATTTTCAGCACGACGAGCATGAGCGGGATCATGTCGAATACGGCCTTGCCGTCAGTCAGGTACTTGTAGGAGACAATGCGGTGATGAAGGATATGGTATCCTACGACAAACGCGAACAGTGCTGCATAGCCCGCCCCGCTGTAAACGAAGAATCGCCTCATCGACAGGTGAGAATATCGGTTAACGAAGGCCAAGACGAAGATCGAGACACTCAGGCCTTGGAGTAGGAAAAACAATCCATTGTGCCGCCCCAAGCGGAAGGCTTCATAGATGTGCCAACAAAAGAAGCACGCCAGGGGCAGCACGAAAAACCGCGCAGTAACGTGTATTCTCGCCAGGCTCCGGTAGGAAGCTGCGAACACGATAAAGGACATCAGGATAAAGATCGGCCAGTGATAATGCGGAGCCCGGATGCCGGAAATAACACTGACGGCGGTTGCCGCGTAAAGGAGGTCTCGCCAGGCGTCCGGCTGCTCTCCGGTGAGGCGCATAGTGGCGGGCGACGCGTGGGTGAACTCGCGGCGCCGTTTGCGGACGGCCTCGTCCGCGCTAATCCTAATCGCTGTGGCGTTGGTCATTTCGTGCGGGCTGGCCTGGCTGACGGAGGCGGCCCGCGCAAGGACCGGGCAAACCCATGGTCGCACACCTTGTGTAAAAACTCACGGCCAAGGACGCCATCGCCGCCGCCGCCACCTGCACCGCCGCGCTTGAGGCCGAACGCGGTCCCGCGATTGCTCGGTTCGGCATCGGCTAAGCCGGACGGCGCTTTCGGCTCAAGGAACATGCTTGTCATCGTCTATCTCCCGACCCGCGACCGGGTGAGCGCCTCAAGCTCGCGGGCGGCTGTCCGTGCGGGCGTGGGATGTGGCGAGGTTCGCGAGCTTCGCCGCGTACCTCCTGAGCGGGGTGGTGCAGCGCGACCCACGCTTTGGGCTCGATGCCCCGACGCTCGATGTCGCGCGTGTCTGCCGAGCTCGGGCGGCCGTCGCCCGAGCGATGGAGTCAGATCGGCGCCTGCGCGCAGATGCTCGCCCGCGGTGCGCCGCCGGCTTGCGTCGTCATCGGGCGGCGCTGCGGCGGCGTAGAACCATCACGGCCGCCAGCAGCCAGACCGCCGCCGCCAGTACGCTGACGGCCGCGGCCATACGCTCGACCGGCAGCTGCACGCGCCTGAGTTCGAGCCGTTGCGGGTGGGTCAGCCCCTCGACGACGAGGAGCCCCGTCGCGGCGTCGCGCCCGACGTTTGCTGGTCGGCCGTCGGCCCGCGCCTCCCAGCCGGGGAAGCCGAACACGGGCAGGCGCACCGTCCCTGTGCAGGTCTGGGCCGGCGCGAGCAGGGCCGAGCCCGACCGGACGGTGAGCGGATGCCGTCCGAGGCAGGGGGAGCTCTCGACCGCCGCCTCCGCTTCCCAGGAGCGCCCGGCCCCGAGAGCGGACTTCCAGGGCGCGTCGCCCGGGGGCGGGGGCAGATACTCGGGCGCCTGGGCATAGGGCCAGTCGGTCGCCGCGCGCGTCTCCGCCACGGGTGACGGCCCGTGCGGGTGGGCCGCCAAGCTAGCCGCGACGGCGACCGCGCCCAGGACCGCCGCCACCGCCCCCGCCGCCCACCGCGCTGGACGCGGCGCCCTGGGCCAAGCCAGCGCGATCGCTGCTGCGCAGAGGAGCGAAACCGGTCCCACGAGGCGCCATGGGAACTGCACCCGGTGCAGGGGGGCGAGCCCGGCCCACAACGGCAGGGCCAAGGGCGTCACGAGCATCGTCGTCACCCCCAAGGTGATCCAGACGGCGAGCGCCGGGCGTGAGGGACGCGCCCGGGTGGACGCCCAGAGGGCGACCGCGCCTGCGAGCGGGACGAGGAGGGCGAGATTGCGCAGCTTGCCGGCTCCGGAGGCCACCGAGGCGGGCGTGAGGAGCACGCCCGCGCCGAACTCCAGGTTGTTCACCGCGGTATGCGCCTGGAGCGCGTAGGCGGGCAGGAGGTGGAAGGCGCCCAGCCCGCAGCCTAGGACCACGGCGGCGCCCGCGCCCAAGGCCCGGCGCGCCGCGGATCGTGGGCCGGACGCGCCGGCCAGGGCGTACAGCGGCGCAATGCCCACGCACAGGATCCAGCTCGGGATGTGCACGAGGCTGAAGGCGGCCACGACCGGGGCCAGGAACACCGCCAACCGCACTGGATCGTCGCCGGCCGCCGCGACCGCCAGGAAGGCGAGCGGCCATAGGGGCTCGGCCACGATCTCGGCGAAGGCGAAGCGGCGCACGGGATTGAGCAGGCCGATATACGGCGCGAGGACGTAGAACAGTCCGGCGAGCGCGGCCTCGCCCCGGCCGGCGAGCCGTCGCACCCAGGCGGCGGCGAACACCGCCGCGGCGACCAGCGACAGCGCTTTTCCCAGCGCCAGCACCTGGGAGAGGGCGAGTCCGGGGGCGATCGCTGCGATGACGGCCGCGATGGCGTAGGCGCCCGGCGGGTAGAAGTAGAAGATGGGCGAGCCGAGGCCCCCGAAGCCGGTGAAGCTCCAGCGCGGCGGGAACGCCCCGCGCGCGAGCTCGGCCTTGAACTGAGCCAGGGTGGCGATGGCGAAGGCGCCGTCGTCCACCCGCCCCTTGCCGACGAACTCCGAGCCCAGCACGACCTGCACGAGAGCCGCGCTTGCCGCGAGTAGTGCCAGGAGCGCCACCGCCAGCCATCCGCGCCGCCACACCATCGCCGCTCCCCTTCGTCCCGCCCCGAGTCATGCCGCAGGGAGAGGCGCGCGCCTAGGGTCGACGCGCCGTCCGTGGTTGCCCCGTCCGGCGACGGCGGCTAAGGCGGACGGCGCGGTCGGTTCGAGGAACATGCTCGTCAGCGTCTACCTGCCCACCCGCAACCGGGTGGACCGCCTCCGCGCCGCGGTCGCTTCCGTGCTCTCCCAGAGCTACGAGCAGATCGAGCTCGTGGTCGTCGACGACGCCTCCAGCGACGGCACCCCGGATTACCTGGCCGAGCTCGCGGCGAGCGACTCGCGGGTGCGCTACGTGCGTCATGACACGCCGGGCGGCGCCCCCGCCGCGCGCAACCGCGCGGTCGGCCTCGCCACCGGCGAGTTCGTGACGGGGCTCGACGACGACGACGCGTTTCACCCGCTGCGCGTCGAGCTCTTCGTGCAGGCTTGGCGCGACTACGCCCGTGTCGATCCACCCCCTTCCTGCCTCTACTCCCAGGAGGAGTGGCGGATCGGCGACGTGCATCGGCTGTTCACCGGCAAGCGCGGCGCCGTCGACCAGTGGGTGATGTTGTCCGGCAACGAGGTCGGCAATCAGATCTTTGCGCCAAAGGCGCACTTCGTGGAGGCGGGGCTGTTCGACACTTCCCTGCCGGCATGGCAGGACCTGGAGTTTTTCTACCGGGTGCTGAAACGCTTCGGCCCCGCGCGGCTGGTCGATGCGCCGACCTACATCTTCGATGTCACGCCACGGGACGACCGTATCTCCGCCAAACGGCAGAAGGTCAAAGAAGCCTACACCAAGTTCAGCGCCGCCCACCTGGCCGACGAGCCTCGCGGCCGACAGCGCCTGATGCTGCAGATGTACGGCCACTACTACGGGTTTCGGCCCACCCTCGCCGAGTTCGCCGAATTCATGCGGCTGGGCTTGTGGCCGTCAGGACTGATCCGCCTGGCGCGCGCGGGGCGCGGCTAAGCCGCGGCGTCGGCCGTCCGTCGCAGGCGGCGCACCTCGGCCACCACGCGGCGGCCGTCCCTCCGGGCGAGCTGGACCACCACGTCCACCACGCTGCGGGCGTAGGCCAAGACCTCGGCGCGGCCGAGGTTGGCGTGAGCGCCCAGGACCATCAGCGCCAGCTGCTCGAGCGCGCCCTCCGGCGTGTCGGCGTGCACGGTCGAGAGCGAGCCTGGGTGGCCGGTGTTGACCGCGCGCAGGAAGGCGAACGCCTCCGCCCCCCTGAGCTCGCCCACGAGGATGCGGTCGGGCCGCATGCGCAACGCGGCCTGCAGGAGGTCGGTCGGGCTCACCCTGGCCTCGCCCAGCGCGCCCTTGACCGCAAGCAGCCCCACGGCGTTGGGCTGGGGCAGGCGCACCTCGGCGGTATCCTCCACGAGGATCAGCCGCTCGGCCGAAGGGATCTCGCGCACGAGCGCGTTCAAGAAGGTGGTCTTGCCGGTCGAGGTGCCGCCGGAGACCAGCACGTTCTTGCGCGCGCGCACCGCCAGCTCGAAGAAGCGCTGCAACCGCCGCTCCTGGAGGAGGGCGTCGAGCTCGGCCTCCACCCCGTCGGGGTCGTCCACCCTCTCGGTCCGGGTGTGGTCGAACGCGCCGCCGCTGGCGTAGTCGGCGAGCGAGAGGTCGGCGGAGACCTGGCGGCGGATGGCCAGCGCGAGGTGGCGGCGGGTGGCGGGCGGGGCCACCACCTGCACGCGCTCGCCGCCCGGCAGGCTGGCCGAAAGGATCGGGTTCTCGCGGTTGACGCCCTGGTGGCAGGCGGCGGCGACCTGGGCGGCCAGCCGGTCGAGCACGGCGGGGGTGACGCCCGGGGCTTCGTGGCGCGCCATGGGGCGGCCCAGCGCCTCCACCCACACCTCGCCCGGGCGGTTGACCAGTATGTCGGTGACGTCCCCCTGGCTGAGCCACGGCTGCAGCGGCAGGAGCGAGCTCTGGAGATAGACGCCGGGCCCCGGCCGCGAGGCGGGCGGACGAAGCGTGGCCGTGGCCGCGGCCGTCATTGGCCGCGCTGCACGTCGGCGAAGTCCAGGTCCTTGGCCACGAAGATGGTCATGGGCGCGCCCTGGGGCACCTTCACCGTGGGCGGGATGTCGGTCTCCTTGTCGAGGAACTGGGTGGCGGGCGGTCCCTGGGTCGAGGAGCCCGAGCCGATGATCAGCGTCGCCGCGTTGGTGTTGGAGAGCGCGTTGGAGCCCGCGGTGATCACCGAGAGCAGGATGGCCGAGCCGAACTGGCGGAAGAAGTGGTTGTCGACGCGACCCGTCAGCCCCGCGCGGCCCTGGGCGTCGCCGCCGGGCGAGGCCAGCATGATGGAGGCGCCGTCGGGCCGGATCAGCCGGCTCCACACCACAAAGGCGCGCGACTGCCCCCGCGCCACCGCCGAGCGGTACTGACCGATGAGCCGGCTGCCGCGCGGGATCAGCGTCTGCGCCCCGTCGAAGCTCTTCACGTCCTGGGCCACCACCGCGCGGAGGTAGCCGGGGATGTCGGTATTGAGCGCGGTCTCCAAAACCGCCGGAATCACTGTGCCCTGCAGGATTACGGCGGAAGGCGCCCGCAGCGCGGTGGCGCGCACCGTCTCCACCTGCTCGCCGTCGACCGCGGCGGCGAAGCGCTCGTTCACGCTCTGGCGGTCCTGCGCCTTGTCGGCGGGGCCGGGAGCGCCGCCCGCCTTGGCCGCCGCGCCCGCGGCGGCGCGTCCGCCCTCCTCGTCGGGCTGGCTGAGGTCGACCACGAGCGAGGGCGCGCGCCCTCCGCCACCCGCGTCGAACGCCGGCGCAAGCGCGACCGACGGCGGCGGAGGCGGTGGGGCGGCGACCGGCACGGGCTCCGACCCCAGGGCCGGGGCGGGATTGGCGGCCGGGACGGGCTGGGGCTGGTCCATGCCGCCCGACGGCGGCTCGACGTCGTGCTGCGACGAGGCTTGGGCCTGGGCGTCGGCGGCGATCAACGGCAGGGCCGAGGCTCGCCCCCCGCTCATCGAGGTGAAGACGAAGAGGCCCAGGACGCCGGCCGCCACCGCGCCCGCGGGCATGGCCCAGCGGTTCTGCGACACGGGCAGGGTGGGGGCGGCGCCCGCGTCGAGGTCGTCCTCGCCCGGGGCGGGGCGCATTTCGGCGGGGGTCATCGCGCGCCTCCCACCGCCGTCCAGCGACCGGCGGAGGGGGCGGAGGCGGCCTGGAGGCCGTAGCCGTCGTTGCGTACGTAGCCGGTCTGCTTGCCGCTCCGCAGCACGAAGGTCGGCGCGAGGCTCTGCACCACGAGGTCGTCGCCGGCCACGCGATAGTTGACGAGGCTCTCCTCGCCCGCCGCGTTCAGCGCGTAGATGGCCGGGGCCGAGGCGGTGCGGCGGAAGGTGAAGTGGGTCGCCTCGCCGTCATCGTACACGTGAGCGGGGGCCAGCGCCGGTGCGCCGGAGTAGCGGAAGGCGAGGTTCAGCTTGGGCGCTGTGGCGGGGGGCGGCTGGGCGGCGCGGCGCGCGGCGGCGGCGCGCGCGGCCTCCTCCTCGGGGTAGCGGAAGCGCAGGGCGAAGGTGAGATCGGGGTCGTCCGGGCCGGAGGGCGCGCTCGCCGCCAGCTCGAAACTGTAGCGCCGGCCGTTGGTGATCACCGTCATGTTGGTGGGGTGGGCGGCCCCCTCCAGCGGCTTCACGAACAGGAGGTTGGCGCGGCGGTTGGGGGTGACCTGCCAGCCCTGGCTGTCGCCGATAGAGACGTTCTCCAGCCGCTCGTCCTCGCCGAACTCGATCACCGTCTGGTAGCCGTAAGCGCCGTGGAGGCGGATCACCTGGTCGGGATCGTAGACGGCGGTGCGCAGGCGCGCGTCGGTGCGGCCCGGCAGCGGCAGGGTGGCGGCGCTGGCGGCCGGGACGGCGAACAGCAGCGCCAAGCCGGCCAGGAAGGGCACGCGGGCGGAGGTCATGCTGGCGGCCTCGCGTCGACGGTCCCGAGCTCGGATGCGGGCTCGGTCGCGGGGGCGGGCGGCGTGGCCGCCTCCACCTCGCGGCGGTAGCGCACCACCTGGAAGCCCAACGGGTTGAGGTAGCGGTCCTCCGGCTTGAGCGGCCGCGGCGTGTAGCGGAAGGTGATCACCGCCGACACGGGGGTGGCCGGCCCCGTCGCAGCTCCACCCGAAGAGCTCCCGTCGTCGCCGCTGCGCGTCTCGAAGCGGACAAGCGCGGTGTCTCGCGAGAGGAGGGTCGCCGAGCGCACCGCGACCGTGGTCACCGTGTGCGGCGGGGTGGTGCGGATGAGGCTCTTGGGGTCGTTGCGGTCGTAGTCCCGCGTGAAGTCGGCGCGCGCGGGGTCGGTCGACCACAGCACCACCCGGCGGAAGCGGTCCACCATGTCGGCGTGGTCCCACGTCTCGCGCGCCAGCACGTATTGCACGAGGAAGGACTGGGTGAGCGCCTTGTCCTCGGCCAGGGGCCCGAGCTTCACGCCTTGAGCCAGCTCGGCGGTGCCGTCGCGGCGGTCGACCAGGATGGTGTAGGGCTTGACCGTCTTCAGCGGCAGGAGGGCGGCCAAGGCGAGGGCTTGGGCGACCGCGATCGCGCAGGCGCCCCCCGCCACCGTCCAGGCGAGCTTGCGCGAGCGGCGGTCGCGGGCGCCCGTGTCGTCGGCCCAGCTGGCTGCCGCGGCGTAGTACTGCGCCTTGAGGTCGGCGGGAGCCTCGCCTTGCGCCTGTATGGAGCGGTCGTGCTTCACGCCGGCCTCCGCTGGAACCTGTGGGAGCCCGACGCCTCGCCAAGCCGGCGGTAGGCGGGGGCGTTGCGCACGGCCGCCCCCGTGGCGGCGTTGGCGAGTCCGCCCCCGCCGACGCTGACGGCGAGGCGACGCCCGTCGCCCGCGCTTTCGCGTCCGCGGTGCTGCTGCAGGGCGACCGCCGCGCCGGCTACCGCCTCGGCGCGACCGAGCGCGGCGTGGGCGGGCCGGGCGGCGGCGCCGGTGGTGTTTGCGGTCGCCGGGGTCGCCGAGCGGGCCGCCGCGCCCTCGTGGACGGGGGCCCGGCCCGGCCCGGGCAGGGTGAAGCCGGCGGCGAGGTCCGCCCCCAACTTTAGCGCGAACACGAAGGCGCCGGAGAAGATCACCACGAGCGCGGTGATGGCGAGGATCGGCTGCAGGTCGAACTCGCCCAGCCGAACGCCCGTCGCCACCTGCACCAGGAGCGGCTCTAGGAGGGCGAACAGGAAGGTCAGGAAGGTGGTCAGCGCCAGCGGCGCGAAGCTCAGCGCGAAAACCGCGCGGATCCAGCCCACCGCGAAGCCGCGCGTCGGCTCGAACAGGAGCGCGAGGAGAAAGGCCGGCCCCAGCGCCAGGAGGAGCGCCAGCGCCACCTTGGCGAGGAGGAGCACACCGAGCGAGGAGACGAGCAGCACGCCGGCCGAGAGCCACAGCCCCCAGGCTCCCATCTCGGGCCCGCCGCTCATGATCTTGGCGTCCTTGCCAGCCTTTTCCGCCAGCGCCGCGGCGCTGTGGACGAGGGTGTCGAAGGTGAACTGCAGCCCGTCCAAGACGTCGCGGCCATAGACCGAGCGGGGGCCGAGCAGCGCCTGGCGCAGGCGCGCGCCCAGCTCGTCGGGGCCGCGGAAGGCGAGGTCGAGCACGACCGTCTGGTAGGCGCCCCAGCTCGTGGCGAAGGCGAGCACGAGGCCGACCTTCAGCGCGGTCATCGGAGCGTCGCGCAGGTGCAGGCGCGACCGGCCGGAGAGCATGGCCCAGCCCAGCCCCGCCACCCACAGCGTCAGCACCGCAGTGAGGACGGGCGAGGAAAGGAGATTCTGGCCGAACAGGGCGGCGTAGCCGTCGTGGGTCAGCGCCTGAACGTGGCAGTCGACGGAGGTGGAGAGCCCCTTGATCAGCGGTGCGTCGTGGCGAGGGGCGGGGCAGAAGGCCATGGCGTCAGGCCGCCTGCAGGAGGCGCGGCAGCCAGGCGCGCGGGTCGTCGCCGAGCTCGGCACGCAGCCCGTCTAGCCGACGCACGGTCGACTCGCGGCCGGACAGCACCTGGAGCGCGTGCGGCGAGCCCGAGAGGTCGAGCCGCGCCACCACGCTGTCGGTCCCGTGCTTGATCAGGAAACAGCGCGAGGTGTCGGGCAGGGTGCGCACGAGGTTGAGCTCGTGGGCGGAGAGGCCGAAGCCGCCGCGGTACTCGCTCTCCTGCGCCTTGGGGTTGGGCAGGAAGATCTGGGTCGCCGCCTGCTCGACAATGGCCGCGGAGATCTTGGTGGCGAGCGCGTCCGAGGCGCTCTGGGTGCAGAAGCCGACGATGCCGTTGCGCTTACGGATCGTCTTCTCCCAGTCGCGCAGGCGCGCGACGAAGACGTCGTCGTCCAGCGCCTTCCAGCCCTCGTCGATGACGATGATGGCGGGCGAGCCGTCCAGCCGCTCCTCCACCCGGTGGAAGAGGTACATCATGGCCGGCGTGCGCGCGGCCGGGTCGTCGAGGAGCTGGGTCATGTCGAGCCCCAGCGTCTTGGCGTCGAGGTCCAGCCGGTCGTGGGCGTTGTCGAACAGCCAGGCGCGCTCGCCCCGTTCCACCCAGGGCGCGAGGCGGGCGGCGAGGTCGCCGGCCGAGGGGCGCCCCCGCCCGCGGAACAGTTCGCGCAGGTAGCGCAGCCGGCGGTGCGCGGCGGGCTGGGCGAAGTTGGCCTCGACCGCCCCCGCCACGAGCTCGAGTTCGTCCACGTCGAGCGGCGGCCCCTCCGCGGTGAGAAGGCGCGCCAGCCAGGCGTTGAGGAAGGCGCGGTTGGACGGCGTTTCGTCCAGGAGAAGCGGGTTCAGCCCCGTGGGCGAGCCCGGCCGCAAGACGTCGTAGCGGCCGCCCAGCGCGCGCAGGAAGATCTCCGCGCCGCGGTCCTTGTCGAAATAGACGATCCTCGGCTCGAACTTCTGCGCCTGGGCCAGGAGGAAGCCCAGGATCACCGTCTTGCCGCCGCCTGACGGGCCGATCACGGTGAAGTTGCCGAGGTCGCCCTTGTGGAAGTTGAAATAGTACGGGCTGCCGGAGGTGGTCTCGAGCACCGTCACCGCCGGGCCCCAGTGGTTGCCCTCGGCCTGGCCGGTCGGGTGGTTGTGGCAGGAGGCCAGGCCGGCGAAATTGGCGGTCGAGATCAGCGAGCGGCGCGCGATGTCCTTGAAGTTGCCGGGGAACTGGCCCCAGAACGCCGCCTCCAGGTTCACGTCCTCGCGCACGGCGATCATGCCGACGTCGGTGAAGGCGGCCTGGGCGGCGGCCACCGCCTCGTTGACCTCGGCCAGGGTCTCGCCGCGGAGCGTCACGGTCATGTGGTGCTCGCCGAAGGCGGCGCGGCCTGAGCTCACGTCGTCCTTGGCGGCGACGAGGTCGGCCTTGAGGCTCGCGCTGTCGTCGTCGGCCGAACGCATGCGCCTGAGCGCCAGGCCCATCCGCTCCAGCGAGGCCTGGCGATCGACGAAGCCGAAGCTCTCGGAGAGCGACAGGTCGTAGGGCAGGCGCAGGAGGTCGTCGAGGATGCCGGGCGCGGTGTGGGGCGGGTACTCCTTGAGCGAGAGCACCGCGCCATAGCGGTGCGCGCTATCAGGCCCGCCGGTCTGCTCGAAGGCGTCCAGGCCGAAGCTCGTGCGGCGCGCGGGCAGGTGGCGGCCGAGATCGCCGGCCGGCAGCAGCACGGGCTGGAACGGGCCGTTGTAGAGCGCGCCCAGGAACTCGGCCGCCTCCGAGCTCAGCCCGCGGTCATCCTCGTACACGCCGAGGAGCCGCGCGCCGTAGGGGGCGAGCGAGGCCAAAAACGCGTCGGCCGCGCCGTCGAGCTCACGCACTCCGCGCACGCGCGCGGGGGCGTCCTCGGCGGCGCGACGACCGCCGAGGCGCCCGGGCAGGTCGACCCACCCCGCCCGGCCCTGCAGCGGCCGGCGCACCAGCGTCAGGAAGAGCTCGTTAGAGAGGAGGCGGCGGCCGTCCAGCTTCTCGCGCCAGCTGCGGTCGATCCAGCGCGACACGGGGTCGGCGTAGCCGCCGGCGAGCTCCGGCCGCACCTCGCGCCGCAGCACGTGGTGGTAGACGGCGAACTGCGAGCCCGCCACGCCGCGCAGAAGCGTGTCGCGCACCGCCTTGCGGTAGTTGAGCTCGGAGGTGTCCGCGGTCTCGAAGGCGAAGCCGCGCAGGTGGATGATCTTGAACAGGAGCCCGTCGCGGCCCTCGATCGTGGTGTCGTCCAGGTGGCGGGCGTAGGGCAGGCGCTCGCCCGCGCCGCGCTCGCGGCGGGCCACCTCGGCGGGATCGGCGAAGCGCGAGCGGGTGGCGGCGGTCATGGCGTGTAGGAGTTCCGCCCCCAGATCCGGAAGTTGGGCACGCGCGCGCAGCGGCTGGCGCGGGTGATCCACAGCTCCAGGAACCGGGGCTCCTTCAGGCTCGCCACATAGCCCACCGCGTGAATTACGGCGGCGAACAGAAGCGCGAGCGGCGTCTTCAGGATCAGGAAGATCTCGGCGGTGACCACCAGGTTCAGCACGAACCAGCTGTAGGTCACGCCCGCGAACATCTGCGGGCGCGTCAGCGCCTGGAACACGACGTCGCGCTCGAGGGGGGCGGCGTCGCTCATCGCTCAGCCGCCCTGGGCCGCGCTGCGGATGCCGCCGACGATCGCGCCAGCGCCGAACAGGACGAAGCAGCCCAGGATCACCATGCCGCCGTGGCGCCAGTTCATCCGGCCGGTGAGCATGGAGAAGCCGACAACCGCCACCGCGATCACCGCCGCGGCGGTGGCGACGTTGCCGAGGAGCGTGCCCTGCACCCAGTGCGCGGCGCCCAGCACCACGCCCGAGCCCTGCGGGTCGAGCTCCTGGGCGGCGGCGGCCTGCGCCTCCGCGAGGAGAAGGGCTATGGCGAGCAAGGCGGAACGGGCAGTCATGGGGCGGCTCTCATCGGCTGAGCACGGGCAGGGGGGCGAGCGCGGTCTGAGCGACCGCGACGCGGGACAGGTTGGCCATCACGCCCGCCACGTAGGCGCGCGTCTCGGCGAAGGGCGGCACCCCGCCGTAGCGGCGCACGGCGGCGGGGCCCGCGTTGTAGGCCGCGAGCGCCAGCGTCAGGTCGCCGCCGAACGTGTCGAGAAGGGTGCGCAGGTAGCGCGCCCCGCCGTGGATGTTGCCTTCCGGGTCGCGCGGATCGACGCCGAGCTGGCGGGCCGTGCCGGGCATGAGTTGCATGGGGCCGAGCGCGCCCTTGGGCGAGACCGCCTGCAGCCGGTGATGCGACTCCTGCCAGGCCACCGCCGACAGCAGCGCCGGGCTCAGCGCCGTCTCGTCGCCCGCACGGTCGAAGGCGGGCGTAAGGCGCGGAGAGCCGGCCCGGACGGGCAAGGCTGCGCGTCGCGCGGCGGGCGCGATGGCGTGGGCGCCCTCGGCGTCGAACACCTGCGGGCCGTCGTGCACCTGCACCGCACCGTCGTCGCCGATCTCGAGCACCTGCGCGTGGGCGGGCGCCGCGCTCGCAGTCACGCCGGCGATCGCCAGGACTGCGAGGCGGGCGCGCAGACGAGGGAAGGCGGGAGGACGCATGTGGCACCTGGCCGACGCCGCGAAGTCTTCCGGCGTCCCGTCCGAAGTACGGACGGCGCTCTTGCGTTTTGGTTAACCGTGATCGCGGAAGCTGCGGCGGCTCAAATTTCGCAGCCGCGAGTTCCAGGCGTGCCGCTCCAGCCGCTCTTCGCCGACGACGACGTGGACGCGCCGTGTCCCGCCGAGGACCGCGGCCCCGCCGCCGCCCTGGGGGACGCCGTCGCCCGTGCCTGGGGCGAGCCTTGGGCGCAGGCCGCCCCCACCGTCGGCCCGCCGCCGCCGCCTTCACCATCGCCGGCCGAGATCATCAGCGGAGCTATGCAGCGGCTGTCGGCGGTGGGCGACTGGCTGGAGGAGGGCGGGGCGGCCGCGCCGCCGCATCGCGCGGCGCCGACGCGGTCGCCGACGGTCGAGATCGAGGCTAGGCTGGCGCGGCTTGAGGCTCGGCTGGAGAGCTTGGTGCGCGCGATCGAGGGCGCGCCCGCCGCCTCGGCCTCGGTCCACGACGACCACCCCGCGCCATCGTGGGACGCCCTCGCCTTCGATGAGGAGGCCGAGGCGGATGGAGCGTCGCCCACCCCCTTCCGCCCGCCTGCCGATCCCGACGCGGACGCCGCGCTGGAGCGGTTCCTCGACGGGCTGAGCCGGGGCTAGTACGTGCCCCGCCGGGAGAGCACCGCCGGAGCGGTCATCAGCAGGATGACGAAGTAGAGCTGCAGGGTCGCCGAGCGGCTGAACACGATGTCCAGCGCGATCCGCCGCTTGTAGCAGACGTCGTTGCGCCCGCTGATCTGCCACATGCCGGTGAGGCCGGGCTTCATCCGGGCGTAGTGGCGATACCAGCGGCCGTACTTGGCGATCTCGGCCGGAACAATCGGCCGCGGGCCGACCCAGCTCATCTCGCCGCACAGGATGTTGAAGAGCTGTGGCAGCTCGTCGAGCGACGATCGCCGCAGGAAGCCGCCGACCGAGGTGATCCGTGGATCGTGGCGCAGCTTCTGGTCGCGCCCCCATTCCTCCCGCGCCTCCGCCGATGTGGCCAGCAGGAGGTCGAGCCGCGCCTGCGCGTCGGGAACCATGGAGCGGAACTTGTAGCAGCGGAACAGCCGGCCATCCCGGCCTACCCGCGTCTGCGCGAACAGCACGGGGCCGCCGTCGCCGAGCTTCACGGCCAACGCGATGGCCGCGAGCAGCGGGAGGAAGAAGATCAACGCCGCGAGCGCGAGCACGACATCGCACACGCGCTCCGGTCGGAGCTCGGCGTCCATACTTCGCATACGCGGCCGTCCCCCGGCCGCGATCGCCCTTGCCGTGGTCATCACGTCCCCCGTCGACCAGCGGAGTTAACCTAGTCCAACTCCGCGCGCCGATCTATGCTGCAGTGCAAAATCGCGGATCACGGCGGCGTGTTCCCGCGGGGCGCCGCTTTTGCAAGCGGGCGTGCGGCGTTCGCGGGCAACCTGGGCCCGTTCGCGCCACCATCGGGTTGCGGGGAGCGTAGATCAGCATGGCGACCGCCCGCTCAGGTCCCGACCTGCCCCCCGCGCCCCGTCCCTTCTGGCGCAGGTTGGCGCTGGGCTCGCCCCGAAGCGCGGTCGTGCAATTCCCCGCGGTCACGCCTCAGGGTGAGCGCATCTACGCGATCGGCGACGTGCACGGGCGCGCCGACCTCCTCCAGCCGCTCCTGGCCAACATCCTCGCCGCCGCCGCCGAGCCCGGGGCGCCGCGGGTGCGAGTGGTTGGGCTGGGCGACTACATCGACCGCGGACCGGCCACGCGGCAGGTGCTCGACCTCCTCGTCGCGCTCCGACGCGCGCGCGCCACCGCTTGCAACTTCCTCATGGGCAACCACGAGGAGAGCCTTGGGGGTTTCCTCGCCGACCCGGCGCTCGGCTGGCGTTGGTGCGGCTTCGGCGGGCGCGAGACGCTGGCCTCCTACGGCGTCGACGCGCCTCTGCGGCAGGACGACGTCGAAGGCTGGCGCGCGACGCGCGACGCGCTGGATCGCGCGCTGCCGGACGACCACCACGCCTTCCTGGACGAGCTGCAGCTCAAGGCGGAGGCGGGCGGCTATTTCTTCGTCCACGCGGGCGTGCGTCCCGGCGTGCCGCTGGACGCGCAGCCCCGCGAGGAGATGCTGTGGATCCGCGACGCCTTCCTGCGCCATCGCGACGTGCACGAGCGCATGGTGGTGCACGGCCACACGCCCGCGCGGGAGCCGTACGTCGACCATCGGCGGATCGGCGTCGACACGGGGGCCTACGCCACGGGCGTCCTCTCGGCGGTGCGGCTCGAAGGCGCCGGGCTCAGCTGGGTGCAGGCGCGCGAGAACGGGGAGGGCAAGGTCGCGGTGGTGGAGGCGCCTGGTCGCCCGGGGCCCGATCGTGACGGCCCGCCGCGCGGGCGCCGCTAGGCCTCGAACAGGCGCACGCCCGCCTGGCGATCGTCGCTCCAGACGAGTTCGGCGCGCCAGCTCCGTCCGGACTTGGTCTCGATCAGGGTGAAGGCGGAGGGCAGCACGCAGGAACGCGTCATCACGATGCGGGCGCCCCCCGGAGACCGATCCCGGATGGCGCAGGGCGCGGGCCCGCCTTCCAACTCGACCCGGGCGCGCAGGTCGGTCTGTGAGCGCGGAGAGATGCGTCGGTCGAGAGGATCCGGGCGGGCTCGGGCGAAGGCAGGCATGAGTTCCCCCTAGCGCGAACGGCATTTCCACGGAGTAAAGTCACCTTCGCCCCGACTCCGCCACCTTGGCGCCTCTCTTGCACACATTGCGGCATGGGGACGCTCGCGATGAGTTCTGAGGATCCGGTGCGGCGCGCGCTGGTGCGGGCGGCCGTGACGCCGCCGGATCGTCTTGGGTTGGGACGGGTGGTGGACGTGGCGATCGCCGCCGCGGCGCTGTTGTTCTTCGCGCCTCTGATCCTGGTGGTGGCGCTGATGGTCATGGCCGAGCGCTCCGGCCCGGTGCTGTTCGCCCACCCGCGTATCGGGCGCGACGGGCGGCGCTTCCACGTGCTCAAGTTCCGCAGCATGTGCGTCGACGCCGACCGGCGCCTGGCCGAGCACCTGGCCGCCGATCCGGCGGCTGCGCGCGAGTGGGCGCGGGATCACAAGCTGCGCCACGACCCGCGCATCACCTCCGTCGGCCGCTTCCTGCGCGCCTCCAGCCTGGACGAGCTGCCCCAGATTCTGAACGTGCTGCGCGGCGACATGAGCATCGTCGGGCCGCGCCCGATCGTCGAGGCGGAGGTGGGCAAGTACGGCCGCTTCTTCCAGACCTACTGCTCAGTGCGGCCCGGCATAACCGGCGTTTGGCAGGTGAGCGGCCGCAACGACGTGAGCTATCGTCGGCGAGTCGCTATGGACGTGGTGTACGCCCGCAGGAAGTCTGTGGCGCTGGACATCAGGCTGATGCTGGCCACGGTGCCCGCCGTGCTGGCGCGCCGCGGCTCGTACTGAGCTATCCTGAACGGCGGTTTACGTATTCGGCCAATCGTTTCTTAAGCGCGTCGGCGCTCTCCTGCACGGGTCAGCAGGAAGCTCGTCATGGCTCAGCCCGCCAAATCACAGCCGAGCGTCCAGTCCTCCGCCGACGGCCGTGCGCGCCCGCGTCCGCGGGTCGATCTGGAGGCGGCGCCCCACGGGTCGCCCGCGCGCGATCTGCAGGGTCAGTTGGCGGCCGCCTGGGTCGGAGGCGTCGAACCCGAGGTGGAGCGCTGGTCGCCCCGTCGCGCGGCGGCCTTTGCGGTCGGCGCGAGCTTCGGCCTCTGGGGCCTGATCGGCGCGACCGCCTGGGCCGTTCTTCGCTAGGCGGCGCTCAGAGGTGGCAGGCCGCGGCGCCCATCGCCGCCCAAAGCACCACGGTGACGCCGAGCGCCAGCATCAGCCGCCAGTTGGGGCGGAGCCGCTCCCCCATCGAGTCAGATGAATGTTGCAGGACCACCGTCCTGTCCTCCTCGCTTTTTCGTCGAGTCGTCAATAGCGCTCGCCCCGGACGGTTGCATTTTGACAGAAAAGTGGTCGCGCGGAGGTCGCGTTTCGTCGCAGGCGGTAGTTCCTGGCGTCGCACCCGCGCTTGAGCGCAGCCACGGGGTCGACTAGGCGGGCGGCTCCGCACGGGAGACGCCATGGCGTGGAGCCGCCGCTACGACGGGGACGAACCGCAGCGCGTGAACCGGTGGCTGGCGCAGGCCGGCGTGTGCTCGCGCCGCGAGGCGGAGGCGCTGATCGCGGAAGGTCGCGTGCGCGTGGACGGGGCGACCGTGGAGGATGTCGGCCGCAAGATCCTTCCCGGCCAGACGCTCGAGCTGGACGACGTGGGCCCCGACGCGGCGGCGCCCGCGACCTATGTTCTGCACAAGCCCGTCGGCGTGGTCTCGGGCCAGCCCGAGCCTGGCCGCATCCCGGCCGTGCGCCTCCTGACGCACGAGGCGCTGTGGCGCGGCGCCCCGGCCACGCCCGCCCCGGCGCGCGACGCTCGCCTCGCGCCCGCCGGGCGACTCGACATGGACTCCCGCGGGCTCCTACTCCTGACCGACGACGGCGTTGTGGCCAAGGCGGCGATCGGCCCGCAATCGACGCTCGATAAGGAATACCTCGTCCGCGTGGAGGGCACGGTCACCGCCGCCAAGATCGAGCGCCTGCGCTTCGGCCTCGAACTCGACGGCCGCCAGCTCAGACCCGCGCGGGTCGATCGGCTGGGCGCCCAGGGGCTGCGCATGGTGCTGTGGGAGGGCCGCAACCGGCAGATCCGGCGCATGTGCGAGCTCGTCGACCTGAAGGTCGTGGACCTCAACCGCACAAGGATCGGTCCGCTCGAACTCGGCTCGTTGCCCGAAGGGCGGTGGCGGCCGCTCACGCCCGACGAGCGCGCTCGCTTCGTCAGTGCGGCGTCGCAGCCCTCGACGGCGCCGCTGGCGCCGCCTCCGCCGGGGCCGTCCGGCTGATCCGCTCGGACAGGCGACGGACCGTCACTCCGGCCACCTTGATCACCGCCTCGTTGACCACCGTGCGCCCGTCCGCCTGCAGGTAGAGCCACTGCTCCATGGAGCCGAGCGGCGCGATCTTGAGGCGATAGCTCAGGTGGAGAAGGTCGCCGTACGCCTCGGCCGAGACGTCGCCGGTCGCATCGGTCAACGTGCCGGCGTAGGTGTGCGGCCCCGTGGCGTGCATCCGCCAGCTCCGCGTACGGGGGGCCTCGCCCTCGAAGCGTACGACCTGCACGAGGCTGAAGCCGCCGTCGAGCGTGGCGGCGCCCCGCCCCTCAACCGTGAACCGCTGCGAAGGCGCGCCGTTCGCCGCCTCCAGCACGCCCTGCGAGCGGGTCTCGCCCGCGAAGAAGCGCTCTGGCCGGAGCTCGGGCGTGCGGCCCGCGAACGATTGGGGGGCGAGCACCGGCGCGCACCCGCAGACCAGGAGCGCGCCGACGACAGCCGCAATCGGCGGCGCGCGCCTCATCAGCTCCGGTCGCTGCGGCCGTGCACGCCGGCCTTCTCACGAAGAGCGTCGATCGCCTTGGAAGCGTCCGCCTTCGAAAGATCGTCGCGGAAGGCGTCGGGCTCGTGCGCCTGCTCGGACAGCGTCTTGAGGTAGGAAGCCTGGGCGCCGGTCATGGGCTCGTCGCCCGTGGTCCAGTCGTCGGGGTCCTTCTCGGCGTTGGACGGGGGATGGGCGTCCATCTTCGGGTTGTGGGGCGCGTCGGCCACGGGGAACTCCGGGTGAGGGGTCAGTGGTTGCCGGAATGTTCCGGCGAGGTGGAGGTTGCATGGCCGATGTCGACATCGCGGTGATCGGGGCGGGCGCCGCGGGGATCGCCGCCGCGCGCAGGCTCGTGGCGGCGGGCGCGCGCGTGACGGTGCTGGAGGCGCAGGGCCGCGTCGGCGGGCGCGCGCACACGGTGGAGCGCGCCAGCCTGCCGCTCGATCTCGGCTGCGGCTGGCTGCACGACGCGGCGGAAAATCGCTGTCGCCAGGTGTTCGAAGACGAGCTCGGCCTCTCGATCGACCGCACGCCGCCGCCATGGGGTCGACCGGCGCTCACCGCGGGCTTCCCGCCGGAGGACCAGCGCGCCTACGGCGAGGCGTTCGGGGCCTTGGAGGCGCGGCTGGAGGCGGCGGCGCGTGAACCGCTCGACCGGCCCGCGTCCGAGCTCCTGGAGCCCGGCGGCCGCTGGAATGCGCTCCTGAACGGCTTCTCCGCCGCCTACAACGGCGCGACCTTCGAGACGATCTCCGTCCACGACTACGCCGCCTACCGCGAGGGGGACGGCGACGCGCGCACGCCGGGTGGCTACGGCGCCGCGCTCGCGCGGGCGGCCTGTGACCTGCCGGTCCGGCTCGGGGCGGAGGTGACGACGGTCGAGCACGGCGGGGCCGAGGTGCGCGTGCGCCTGCGCGACGGCGCCGTGGTGACGGCGCGGGCGGCGGTCTGCACCCTGCCGCCCAGCCTCTTGGCCGCGGGAGCAGTGCGCTTCGACCCGCCCATCCCCGAGCACGAGGCGGCGGCGCGCGTCGCGCCCTTGGGCTTCGCCGCCAAGGCCTTCCACCTGATCGCGGGCGATCCGGACGACCTCGCCCCGCCTGAGAGCCTGCTCTACGGCGCGACCGACACCGTGCGCACAGCCAGCCACCACATCCGCCCGTTCGGCCGCCCTTACGTGGAAAGCTACTTCGGCGGCGCCTTCGCGGCCGAGCTGGAGCGGGCGGGCGAGGCGGCGCTCTTGGACTTCGCCCGCGGGCAGATCGCCGACCGCCTGGGCTCTCGCTGGCGCGACCGGCTCCAGCCGCTCGTCGCCACCGGCTGGAGCGCCGATCCCTACGCGCGGGGCGCCTACAGCCACGCCCTGCCGGGCCACGCGGACGCCCGCGCCGCGCTCGCCCGCCCCGCGAGCCCCCGCCTCCACTTCGCCGGCGAGGCCACCCACCCCCACTTCTTCTCCACCGCCCACGGCGCCTGGGAGAGCGGCGAGCGCGCGGCGGGGGAGGCAATGGCGATGGTCAGGGCGTAAGGGAGCCTGAAAGCCGACGCGCCAAATGTCCGAGAGGGGTGGGAAGCCGACTCGCTGGGCGGCGGCGAACTTAGAAGCGGCCTCCGCCAAGCGGGTGAGGGCCTCTTCAACGTTAGGTCGAGGCGAGCGCGAGCTGCTTGCGCGAGCGCAGAGCGAAGCCGGCGAGACCGACGCCAGCGAACATCAAAGCCCAGGTTGAGGGCTCGGGAGCGGCCGAAGTAGCGACGCCGTCCGCTGTGACGCTAAGAATGCCAGCGCCGCTGAAGTCGGCCTGAGCAGACGGACCGAAGCCGTACCGAACGTAGAGCGCGTCAACAGACGATAAGAGCGAGAGCGTATCGGTAACCACGCCGCCGGTGGTCGAAACGCCGAGTACGCCCGCCACGGAGGTAAACGTCGTTCCGTCCAGGGAGACGTCGATGGTGAACGGGCCGGTCACTTGACGATTGGCACTCCCGAAGCTGGTGGAGAAGGCGTCCAGCGCGTAGGTGCCCCCTAGCTTGATCTCGTATGTCTGAGCCTGGTCTCCATCGACGAAGATGTATCGATAGTCGCCGTTCGAGCTCCATGGGGTAGGCGTGTCGCTGATCGGATCATTCTGCATGATCGCAAGCGTTGACCCGGAAAGACCGCAGCAGGCCGTTGAAGCGGAAACGAAGGATGCACCTTGCGAGGTGAGCGCCACATTCGGCGAGGCAAACGAGGCTGTTGCGGCCGAAGCCGCGATTGCGCCAGCGACTCCGAGCAGGGTGATGAAACGCATGATAAACGTTCTCCGTCGGACGTAGGGCGCACCCATGCGGCCAATCGCTCCTGACGAACCCCGCATGTGCAACCTCGCTTGGAGGGTCAATTGGCGCTCGCCTCTGGCGCGCGGGCCTGTCGCTTCCTGTCGCTTTAAGTCGCGTGAATTCGCTTGAAGTCAGGCGGCGCTGAGGCGGGCAGGGTGTCCGGCACATGCCCGCATACGTCGGCTCAGGGTTGAGAGCGGCCGCGCGACTACGGCCAGCAAGCAGACCTGTTCCGCCGGCCTCAGTCCAGCCCCGCCGTCACCGCGGCCTGCTCGGCCGCGCGGAGGGTGGAGGCGCGCACCTTCTCGCTCTCGCTCTTCAGCTGGCCGCAGGCGGCGAGGATGTCGCGGCCGCGGGGGGTGCGGATGGG
>CAXTAO010000016.1:0-61584 GCA_964242625.1 uncultured Caulobacteraceae bacterium
GCCGAACTTCACGATCGGCATGGGGCCGAAGATGTTGAGGTGGATGGCGCTGGCGCCCGAGAAGCCCGCGCCGCTTTCGGCGACCTCCCGCATGACGATGGCGGCCTCGGCGAGGCCCAGCCCCGCCCCGCCGTAGATCTCCGGCATGGCCGCGCCGAGCCAGCCGCCCTGCGCCATGGCCGCGACAAAGGGTTCGGGGAACTCGCCGGTGGCGTCGGTCTCGCGCCAGTACTCGTCGCCGAAGTCGGCGCAGGTGCGCGCCACGCCCTCGCGGATGGCCTGCTGGTCTTCGGTGAGGCCGATGAGGCTCATGCGCAGTGGTCCATCCCGTCAGGCGGGATCGAAGCGGCGCGGATGCAGCAGCGGGGCCCACGGCCCCGGATCCCGGCCGCCCACGTAGGCCGCCACGACCTCGGCCACAAGCGGCGCGAGGAGCCAGCCGTTGCGCCGCGCGCCCGCCGCCCAGACGACGCCCGGCGTGGCGGAAGGGCCGATCAGCGGCAGGCCGTCCGCGGTGGAGGCGCGCACGCCCACGCGGATCTCGTGCACGGCGCCCTTCAGACCGGGGACGAGCGTCTCGGCGGCGATGCGCAGGCGGGCGGTCGCGACGGGGTCGGGTGCGAGGTCGCTGGCGCCCGGCTCCATGGTGGCCCCCACGATCGCCCCGCCCGCGTCGGGCACGAGGTAGGCGCCCGTGGCCCGCACGGCGGGTCCCGTTGTCGGCTCCGCGCCGGGAAAGCGCAGGAGCTGTCCCTTGATCGGCGACAGCCGCCGCGCTTCGGGAGCGAGTCCGGCCAGGGCCGCCGCGCCCCAGCCCGCCGCCAGGACGACCGTGTCGACGCCCAGCGCCGCGGGCGAGGCCTCGGCGGCGGAGAGCCGGGCCACGCGCCCTCGGCGCACCCCCGCGGCGTGGGCCTGCGCCTCCAGGGCGGCGAGCGCGGGCTGGCTCGCCAGCCGCCAGTCCCCCGGAAGGCGGAAGCCGACGTCGCCGTCGGCGGCGCGGACGCCGGGCGGCAGGGCGGCGGCGAGCGCCCCGCCATCGAGCGGCTCGGCAAGGGCGCCCACGCGCGCGAGCGCCGCGGCGCGGTCGGCGGCGTCGGTGGCGGCGACGAGGTGGAGGGCGCCCTCGCGCACGAGCGCGCCGGGGGGCAGGTCCGCGGCGGCCCACAGGTCGCGCGCGGCGTCGAGGAGGGCGGGCGGGCCCGCCCCGTCCAGCACCGCTTCGGACCCCGGCGCCAGCATGCCGGCTGCGACCGCCGACGCGCTGGGCATGCCGCCCGCGTCGACCAGGAGAACGTGGGCGCCGTCCCGCGCCAGGCGCAGCGCGCAGCTCCAGCCGAACGCCCCGCCCCCGAGCACGACGACGCGACGGCTGGGCATGACGCGGGCCTGGTCGCTAGAGGGTCGCGCCCTGGACATGGCGGCGGCAAGCCGGCCGCCTCTACGCGCGCGACGAAGGGAAGTGGTACCGCCCACCCGGATCGAACGGGTGACCTCCAGAGCCACAATCTGGCGCTCTAACCAACTGAGCTAGGGCGGCGTGGAGAGGCGCTTCTAGTCGGCGAACGCCCGAGCGGCAAGCGCCTCGCGCCCCGTCGAGCCGATACGCGACAAGGGCCGCCCCCGTGAGGAGCGGCCCCGATCGCGTCAGCCCAGCGCCCGAGTTACTGGGGCAGGTTCCAAGTGATCGGGAAGGTGATGGAGCCCTCCACCGGCTTGCCGCCGCTCGTCGCGGGAGTGATCTTGAACACCCGCGACATGCGCACCGACGCCTGACCGAAGCCCAAACCAGCGGGAGACTCCGACAGGATCTGGCAGTTGGTCAGCGTGCCGCGCGTGGTGACCACGCACTTCAGCGTCGACCGGCCCGACTTGTTGTCCCGCTGAGCGGCGTCCGGGTAATACTCGGCGAGTTCGTCCGGCGAAGGAATCCGCGTGAACGACGCCGAGGTCAGCACCGGCGGCGAAGGCGGAGCGGCCGGAGGCGCCGGCGGCACCGGGATCGGGTTCGGCACCACCACCGGCGGCGTCCGCGACTCCGGGATCGGCGCCTTGACCGGCGGAATATTCAGCGGCGGCGGCGGCGGCAAGTCGGGACGCGGCGGCGTGACCCGCGGCGCCACGGGCGGCGGCGGGGCCGTCGTCCGCGGGGGCGGCGGGGGAGGCGGCGGGGGCGGAGGCGGAGGCGGAGGCGGCGCCTCGATCTTGATCGCCTGGTCTTCCTTCTGCTCGTAGTGCGGGCTGAAGTGCGACTGCCAAAGGTAATACAGAAGGCCAATATGGAAGATCGCCGAGACGACGATCCCGATTATGGCCCCGGTGGACAGCCCCTTCCCCTTGCGCCGACCTTCGTCGGTCAAGGGGTCGTAGCGGTGCTCGGGAGCTTGGACGGACATGATGCTTCCTCCCTCCCCTACTTGCCGTGTTTGTCTTGGCCGACCAGGGCCACGCTGTAGAAGCCCTCGTCCTGCAGCTTCGCCATCAGCTTGGTGAAGTCGCCGAAGGTCGTGTCCTTGTCGCCGCGGATGTAGACGCGCTCCTTGGCGGGGTCACGCGCGCCGATCTGCGTCTTCAGATCGGCGCCGAGGGTGTCGAGGGAGGACTGACGGTCCGAGATGAAGATGGACCCGTCGTTTTTGATCGACAGGAACACCGGCTTGGGCGGGCTGGGCGAGGGCGGGGCGTTGGCGTTGGGCAGGTCGACCTTCACCGACACGGTGGCGACCGCGGACGCCACCATGAAGATGATCAGGAGAACCATCATCACGTCCACGAAGGGGGTGACGTTGATCTCGCTGTTGGCCTCGACGTGCCACCTGTCGCCCCCGCCAGGCCCTCCGAGCTTGGCTCCCATCTGGGCTTACGCTCCCTTGTCGAGCTGGCGCGAGATGGCGTTCATCAACTCGGCGACGAAGCCTTCCGAGCGGGTGCCGTACGCGGCGATGCGGGTCTGGAAGTAGTTGTAGAAGATAACCGACGGGATGGCCGCGAAGAGACCAATGCCGGTGGCCAAGAGCGCCTCGGCGATGCCGGGAGCCACGACCGAGATGTTGGTCGTGTTGGTCTGCGCGATGCCGATGAAGGAGTTCATGATCCCGTACACCGTGCCGAACAGGCCGATGAAGGGGCCGGACGAACCGACCGAGGCCAGGAACTGCATGCCGCCCGAGAGGCGCTTGGCGAGGCCCGCCTGCACCGCCGACACGGCCGAGGCCGCGCGGTCGATGGTGGAGCCGCGGTGCTCGCCGGAGACGGCGAGGCCCGCCTGGCGGGACAGCTCGACCTCGCCTGAGGCGGCGGCGGCCATGTCGGCCATCGGGTTGCCCTCGAACTCCTCGGAGGTCGAGATCCGGTTGATGTCGTTGATCGAGCGGGCGCCCCGGAAGGCTTCCAGGAACTTGTTCGACTTGGTGTTCAGCCCGGCGAACTCGACGAGCTTGATGATCAGGAGCGTCCACGACAGCACGGAGGCCAGGAGCAGGCCCACCATGACCACCTTCACCACCGCGGTGGCGTGGAGGAACATGTAGATGGGGGTGATCTTGTTGCCGCCGCCGCCCGCGGGGGCGGTGGTGTCGCCGCCGGCCGCGCCGGCGGGAGCGCCCGCATCCGCCGCCTTGGCGTTGGCGGCGTTGTCCGGGTTGGTGGTGGCGGCGTCGCCCGCCGACTGGCCCGACGCGGCGGGGGCCGCCGGCGCGCCCTGCGCCAGGGCGGGAGCCGCGGTCGCCATCAGCGCTACCGCGCCCAGCATGGCGACGATCGGGGTGGTTCGTTTGGTGTCCAGCATCTCTTAGCCAGTTCCTGGTTGTTCGAGCACGACATCAAGGACGACGCGGGATGCGCCGTCCGAAGGCCTCCCCCGCCCGGCGCGCGGCCGGCGCGTGGGCGCCTGTAAACCTGTCACCGGCGGACCCCGGCCCCACTCGGGCTCGCGGCCACCCCCGGCGGCTTCGGGCCGCGGCTTCGCCACAACCCTTACCGCCTTGTTAGCTTGCGGTCGCCGAACCCTTGTCCAACGGCTCCCGGCCCGTCAAGCCAATTTGCCTGACGATTGCGCCCGGCGCGCAGGCCGGCGCGGCGCCGATCGTGCGGGTCCGGCGGCAATCCCGCCTTCCCGGTCCCGCGATGATCCACCTGCACACCCGACGACTCCTGGAGGAGTGGCGCCGCCAGCGCGGCGCCGGCGAGCGCCCGCCCGCTCGCACGCGCATGACCGCGGCCGCCTTCGGCCCGCTCCTGCCGCAGGTGTTCATCCTGGGCCTGGAGGGCGGGGCCTGGCGCTTCCGCCTGGCGGGAGGCTTCCTGCACGACCTCCTCGGCCGCGAGCTGCGCGGCGAGAGCTGGAGCCAGGCGTGGACGGGCGCGTCGCGCGCGGGCGCCGCGATCGCGCTGGAACGCGCCTGCGGCGACGGCGAGCCCGCCGTGCTGCGGGCCCGCGCCGCACCCGACGTCGCCCGCTGGGCGGCGCTGGAGATCGGCGTCTGCCCCCTCACCGGCCCGACCGACGCGCCCGACCGGGTGATCGGCCTCGTACAGCCCGTGTCGCTCCTCGCGCGGCTGGAGGGCGCGTCGGTCCCGGCGCTGACGCTGGTCGACGTGCACGGGGCGGAAGGCGCGCCGCCCACGCCGGGCCTGCGGCTCGTGGTCGACAACACGCGCCGGGTGGCGTGACCGCACCGGCCCGGCCCGCTAGGCTCCGCGCCGCGCGGACGTGGCGGAACAGGTAGACGCATCGGCCTTAAAAGCCGCTGACCCCAGGTCGTGCGGGTTCGAGTCCCGCCGTCCGCACGCGACGCCCTTCAGTCGGCCGTCGCCAGCCGATGCAGGGCGAGCGCGCCCGCGGTGGCCACGTTCAGCGAGTCGAAACGTCCGCTCATGGGGATGGCGACGGTGCGCGCGCGGGCCAGCACGTCGGGAGGGAGGCCCGGGCCTTCGGCGCCGAGGAGAAGCGCCACACGCTCGGGCGGGCGCAGGCGGTGCAGCGGCTCCGCCCCGGAGGGCGACAGCGCCAGCGCTTCGAAGCCGTGGGCGGCCAGTCGCGCCAAGACGTCCTCTCCCGCCGCAAGCCGCGCGAAGGGGACGGTGAGCGCCGCCCCGACCGACACGCGCACGCTCTTGCGGTAGAGCGGGTCGCAGCACTCGGGATCGAGCAGCACGGCGCGCGCGCCGAAGGCCGCGGCGTTGCGGAACAGCCCGCCCATGTTGTCGTGGTTGGCGATGCCGAACAGCCCGAGCACGCGCGCGGGGCCAGGCGTGCCGAGCAGCGCCTCCATCCCTGGATCGGGCGCACGACGTCCGAGCGCCAGCACCCCGCGGTGCAGCGGGAACCCCGCCACCTGGTCCAGGACGGGTTGGGGCGCGAGATAGACGGGAACGGTGGACGCGAGCGCCTCCAGCGCGTCGGCGAGCTTGGGGAGGCGGCGGTCGAGCAGCAGCAGGCTCTCGATCGGGTGGCGCCCGTCGCGGAGCGCGGTGCGCAGCACCACCTCGCCCTCCGCCATGAACGCCCCCTCGCGCCCGAGGAGGTCGCGGTCGCGCACGTCGCGGTAGAGTGCGATCCGCGGGTCGTCGGGATCGTCCACGGGGAGAAACACGGGCATGATCGGTCGCCTTAGCCGCCTGGGGCCTCGTGCGTCACCGGGCGGAGGATGGAACGCGCACGCCCCTGCCCCGGCGCGCGCCGCGTGCTAGACCGCTCCACCCCAGCCTCCGACCGTATATACCGCCCATGCCCGCCGACACCGCGACCGCCCCCGCCGACGCCACGGCCCAGCCCGAGCGCCGCGCCGCGCCTCCGCCGTGCTCGAGCGCGCTGGCCTTGATCGGGCGCACGCCCATGCTGGAGCTGCACGGCTTCGACACGGGGCCGTGCCGGCTCTTCGTCAAGCTGGAGTCAGCCAACCCGGGCGGCTCCATCAAGGACCGCATCGCGCTGACCATGATCGAGGCGGCCGAGCGCGAGGACCGGCTCTCCGACGGCGGAGTGATCGTGGAGGCCACCGCCGGCAACACGGGGCTGGGCCTGGCGCAGGTGGGCATACTCAAGGGCTACAAGCTGATCCTGGTCGTGCCCGACAAGATGGCGCGCGAGAAGATCCAGCACCTGCGGGGCCTGGGCGTCGACGTGCGGATCACCCGCTCCGACGTCGGCAAGGGCCACCCTGATTACTACCAGGACATGGCCGAGCGGATCGCCGCCGACATCCCGGGCTCGCTCTACATCAACCAGTTCAAGAACCCGGCGAACCCCTACGCGCACGAGACCACCACCGGGCCCGAGATCCTGCAGCAGATGGGCGGCGACGTAGACGCGGTGGTCTGCGGCGTGGGCTCGGGCGGCACGCTGACCGGGCTCGGCCGCTTCTTCGGGCGCGAGAGCCCCAAGACGCGCATGGTGCTGGCCGATCCCAAGGGCTCGATCCTCGAACCGCTCGTCAACCGCGGCGAGCACGTCGAGGCGGGCAGCTGGATCGTGGAGGGCATCGGCGAGGACTTCGTGCCCGACATCTGCGACCTGTCGTACCTGCAGAAGGGCGACGCCTACGCCGTGTCGGACCAGGAGAGCGTGGAGCACGCACGCATGCTGCTCTCCAAGGCGGGGGTCCTGGGCGGCTCGTCCTCCGGCACGCTTCTGGCGGCGGCCCTGCGCTACTGCCGCGACCAGACCGAGCCCAAGCGCGTGGTCACCTTCGTCTGCGACAGCGGCAACAAGTACCTGTCCAAGGTCTTCAACGACCACTGGCTGGCCGAGCAGGGCCTGGCCAACCGCACCCTCACCGGCGACCTGCGCGACCTGATCGCGCGCGGGGCCGAGGAGGGCGGCGTGGTCAGCGTCGGCCCCGACGACACGCTCGACACCGCCTACAAGCGCATGCGCGTGGCCGACGTCAGCCAGCTGCCCGTTCTGGACGACGGCCGGCTGATCGGCCTCGTCGACGAGAGCGACATACTGGAGGCGGTGGACGAACCGGGCGCCGACCGCGAGCGCCGATTCCGCCGCCCCGTCGCGTCCGCCATGACCGCCAAGCTCAACACGCTGCAGGCGGGCGAGCGGCTGGAGGCGCTGATCCCCGTGTTCGAGCGCGACGAGGTGGCCATCGTGCTCGACGGGCGCGACTTCCTGGGGCTGATCACCCGGGTGGACCTTCTGAACCACCTGCGCCGCGCGGCCTGAGACGGCAGACGCTCTGCCCCAGCACGGGGCCGAGCAGGTCGAGGTCGGCGTCCAGCGCCTGCGCCCAGGCGCGCACGGTCGCCTCCCGCGTCGACACGCTGAGGAAACTGCGTCGGAGCAGGCGGTGGGAGACGACGGCCGCGAGGGCGAGCCGCACACGCTGGCCCGCCCTTAGCCCCTCGTGCGCGGTGTAGGAAGCGACGATGGCGCCGCCGGGCTTCAGCACCCGCCGCGCCTCGTGGAGGTAGGCCAGACTCTCTGCGGGCGAGAGGTGGGTCAGGACGGAGAAGAACACCACCATGTCGGCCGAGCGGTCGGCGGCGGGTATCGTGAGCCCCTCGACCGCGACGAAGCTCCAGCTCTCGTCGGGGGCGTGGCGGCGGGCGTGGTCGAGGAGTTCGGGCACGACGTCGGCGCCCAGGTAGGCGACCGGCGGCCCGTGCTTGCGCAAGGCGGCCGCGAGCCGGCCCGACCCGCAGCCGACGTCCACGATCGTGTCGCCGGCGCGCAGCCCCGAAGCGAGCACCACGTCGAGGAGCCGCCCGCCCATCCCCTCGAAGTCGCCGCCGCCCACCGCCAGCGCCATGGCGCGCGCCCGGTCGGGCTCGCGCCGGAGAAGCCGGGCCACGAAGCGGCGATAGTCGCGGACGTAGTGCGCGCTCCGCGCCGGGCGGGCGCCGCCCCTGTCGGCCTGGAGGGCCCCGCGGGCGTCCAGTATGCTCACGCCGTAGCCCCCGCTCCGTTCGCGCGAGACGAGAGTAGCGGGCGTCGACGGCGTGGCAAGGCGGGCGAGGCTCTACGCGGGATGGGCTCGCTCCGAGGAGCTTGGCGCGTCTAGGCTCGGACCGCCGCACCCGGGCGCAGGAGCCGACGCCATGACCCAGATGATCTTCGTGAACCTGCCGGTGGCCGACGTGGACCGGGCGGCCGGCTTCTACGCGGCGCTCGGGGCGGAGAAGGATGCGCGCTTCTCCCAGCCCGGCGTGGCGGCGGCCATGAGCTTCTCGGAGGCGATCCACGTCATGCTGCTCAGCCACGAGCACTTCAGCCGGTTCACGCCCCGCCCGATCGCCGACGCCCGCGCCGCGGCGGAGGTCATGGTGTGCCTCTCGCGGGAAAGCCAGGAGGCGGTCGACGTCGACGCGGAGCGCGCGGCGGCGGCCGGCGGCCGCGCCGATCTGCGGCCGCCCCAGGCCATGGGCGACTACATGTACGGGCGCAGCCTGGAGGACCCCGACGGCCACATCGTCGAGCTGATGTGGATGGACGTCGACGCGGCCATGAAGGCTTGGAGCGCCGCGCCCGGAGCGGACACGGCGGGCTGAGCCGCTGCAGGAAGTGGCGACGGGCGGACAAGCCCCCGCCCGCCATGTCGGGCGCTCCGCTCGGCCTCTACCGCGAGGCTTCGCCCGGAACATCTCGGACGGCGAAAAGCTTACGTAGTCCCGCCCCGGGGGCGAGGATGCTCAAATGTTCATGCGAATTGATCAGCTTCAAGCTGAGCTGCCGAAACCAAAGCGCGCCGATCCCAACGCTGCGGCCGCGCTTCAGGAGCTTCTCGGCGGCAAGTTCGGCGAGATGTCGACGCTTAACAACTACATGTTCCAGAGCTTCAACTTCCGCAACAAGGAGAAGCTCCGCCCTTTCTACAGCCTGGTCGCCTGCATCACCGCCGAGGAGCTCGGCCATGTCGAGGTGGTGACCAACGGCGTGAACCTCCTCGCCAGCGGCCCCGACCCGGAGCGCGACACCGACGTCTCCAAGGCGCCGTTCGAGGATATGAAGGACATGCGCTCGGCCGCCAACTTCCTCCACGCGGGCGGAGCGGCGACGGTGACCGACAGCAACTTCCGGCCTTGGACGGGCGAGAACGTCTTCTCCACCGGCAACCTCGTGCTGGATACGCTGCACAACTTCTTCCTGGAGTGCGGAGCGCGCATGCACAAGCTGCGCGTCTACGAGACCTTGTCCGACCCGACGGGGCGCGAGGTTTGCGGCTACCTCCTCGTGCGCGGTTCGGTGCACGCCCACGCCTACGCGCTCGCGCTGGAGAAGCTCACGGGCGTGGACGTCAAGAAGATGCTGCCCACACCCAACATCGACCTCAGCAAGATTCCCGAGTCGCAGAAGTACCTGGACGAGGGCAGCCACCGGCGGCTCTACCGCTTCGGCTCGAAGGATTACGCCGAGATGGCGGCGATCTGGGGCGGCGGCGAGATGGCCTTGCCGGGCGACCCGCCGGGCGAGCTCGAGATCGTGAGCGGCATGCCCGACGGCGGCAAGATCCCCGACCTGGAGGGCGCGTCGGCGGCCTTCACCCCCGACTACGCGCCGGAGGAGATCTTCGAGATCGCCTCCAAGCTCACCGCCAAGATGTGAATGCGCACGGGGGCGGGCCGCGCCGGCCCGTCCCCGCCTTTCGGCCGCCGCGCGGGCTGACTAGAAGGTCCCATGTCTGCGACCGACCGCCCCAACCGCCTGCGCTTCGCCACCCGCGCCATTCACGGCGGCCAGCACCCCGACCCGCTGACCGGGGCGGTCATGGTGCCGATCTACCAGACCTCGACCTACGCCCAGGAGAGCCCGGGCGTGCACAAGGGGTTCGAGTATTCGCGCTCGCACAACCCCACCCGCTACGCCTTCGAGCGCGCGGTGGCCGATCTGGAGGGCGGAACGCGCGGCTTCGCCTTCGCCTCGGGGCTGGCGGCGATCGCGACCGTGCTCGACCTACTGCCCGCCGGCGCGCACGTGATCGCCTCCCACGACCTCTACGGCGGCAGCTTCCGGCTGTTCGACAAGGTGCGCACACGCTCGGCGGGGCTCGAGGTCTCCTATGTCGACCTGGCCGACCTCGCCGCGGTGGAAGCGGCGATGCGGCCCGACACGCGCCTCCTCTGGGCCGAGACGCCCACAAACCCCATGCTGAACCTCGCCGACCTGCAGGGGTTGGCGGCGATCGCCAAGGCGCGCGGCGTGCTCACCGCGGCCGACAACACCTTCGCCTCGCCCTGGTGCCAGCGCCCGCTTGAGCACGGCTTCGACCTCGTGATGCACTCCACCACCAAGTACCTGAACGGCCACTCGGACGTAGTGGGCGGCGTGGTCGTGGTGGGCGAGGACGCCGATCTGGCCGAGCGCATGGGCTTCCTGCAGAACGCGGTGGGCGCGATCGCGGGGCCCTTCGACAGCTTCCTGGCGCTGCGGGGACTGAAGACGCTGGCCATCCGCATGGAGCGCGCCTGCGCCAGCGCGCTCACCATCGCGCGGTGGATGGAGGGCTCTGGCCAGTTCACCCGCGTGATCCATCCGGGCCTCCCGAGCCACCCCCAGCACGCGCTCGCCGCCCGCCAGATGGACGGCTTCGGCGCCATGATCACCGCCGTGCTCGACCGCGACCTGGAGGGGACCACGCGTTTCCTGGAGCGCACGCGCCTCTTCACCCTGGCCGAGAGCCTGGGCGGGGTGGAGAGCCTGATCGAGCACCCCGCGATCATGACCCACGCCTCGGTGCCCGCGCACGTGCGCGCGGGGCTGGGCATAGCCGACGGCCTCGTGCGCCTGTCGGTGGGGATCGAGGACGTGGACGACCTCCTCGACGACCTGCGCCAAGCGCTGGACTGAGGTCCACCCCGGTTCAGCGCCCGCGATTGTTGTGCGCCACCGCGGCGCGGACCAGGGCGACGAAGGCGAGGGGGTCGAGCTCGACCCCCTCGCTCACGTCGATCGCCCGGCGCACTCCGGCGTCTAGGCTCGCATTGAACAGGCCCGCCGGGTCGGGCAGCGCCGCGCCGTGGGCGAAAGTGAGCTTGACCTTCCCGCGGTAGACCTCGCCCGTACAGAGGAGGCCCGCGTGGGACCAAGTCGGCACGCCGGCGGGGTTGGTCGGCTTACGCCACTTGATCGCCTCGACGACATCGGGGTCCGCCTCACGTATCAGCCCGCGCAGGCGCGCGAGCGCAGCGCCCCGCCAGTCGCCGAGCTGCGCCAGCCGCGCCTCCACGGCGGCGGAACCGTCGGCGTCTTCTTCGGGCACGGAGGCGTCCTCCCCGCCCGCTCGGGCGCACGGGGCCAGCTTGACCGCGCCCCGTCGACTCGCAAAGCGTTAACGGCTTAGATTGCGCCCGTAGCCTCCTTTCGAGTGGTCCGTGCCGCAAGCGACTGAACCGGTTCGCCTGGTCGGCTGGGCAAGCATCGGCGCCTACGTGGGTCGCGACGCGCGCACGGCGCAGCGTTACGAGCGGGAGCGTGGCCTCCCGGTCCGCCGCATGCCGGGCGGAGGGCGCTCCACCGTCTTCGCCCTGCGCGACGAGCTGGACGGCTGGCTGCTCGAGGACGAGGCCCGCGACCTCCCGGAGACCGCGCCCGTCCCGGCGCCGGAGGCCGCGCCCGCCGACACGCCTCCGGCGTCGGCCCTCGCCATCAGCGCGCCTACGCCGAGGAAGCGGCGACCCGTTCTCCTGGGAGCGTTTGCGGGGGTCGCCGTCCTGAGCGTCCTGGGCGCGGTCGGGCTGCGCGCCGTGCCTGCGCGATCGGGTCCGTCGGCGACGGTGTCGACCTACGACCAGCAAGCCGCGGCGGCGCTGAGCCAGCGCTCCCCCGCGGGACTGGCCCGGGCCATCGACGGCTATACCCAGGCGGTGGTGCGCGATCCCCAGGACGCGGCGGCCTACGCCGGGCTCGCCAACAGCTACAATCTCGCCCCCGAGGTGATGGGCATGGCCCCCTCCGACGCCTACGCACGCGCGGCGGCGGCGGGCGAGCGCGCGCTGGCGCTGGCGCCCGGCTCGGCCGACGCGCACCGGGCGATCGCCTTCACCGCCTTCTGGTGGGGGCAGGATCCGAAGCGCGCCGACGGGGAGTTCCGCCGGGCGCTGGCGCTCGACCCCCAGTCGGCGCTGACCCACCACTGGTACGCGACCATGCTGGGCGCGCTGGGCGACCCCCGCGCGCTGGCGCACATCGACCGCGCCCTGTCGCTCGCGCCCTCGCCGGCGCTGATGATCGACAAGGGGTGGATCCTGGCCATGCTCGGCCGCGAGGACGAAGCGGCCGCCGTGCTGGCCGAAGCCGAACGCCTCCAGCCCGACTCGGCCGTCGTCCACCAGCACCTCGCCCTGATCGCGCGCCGGCGGGGGGACCTCCCCGCCGAACTGCGGGAGGAACGTCGCGCCGCCGAGCTGCGACGCGACGGCGACGAGCTGGGGGTGATCGCCGCCGGCGAGCGCGCTCTGGCTGCGCACGGCCGCCCGGCCCTCCTGCAGACGCTGGCGGACGCGCGCCGCTCGCTCCTGGCGCAGGGGCGCGGGTCCGCCTTCCTCGCCGCGGTGGCCGCCGCCGACGTCAGGCGGCGCGACGACACGCTGCAGCAGCTCGCCTCCGCGAGGGCCGCCCACGATCCCAGCATGATGAGCGTGCGCTCCAGCCCTGACTTTGAGTGGCTGCGGGGCGACCCCCGCTTCCAGGCGCTGGCCCCGTAGGGAGGCGCGCGGGCGGCCTTCAGGGCGCGCCGGGCGCCTTGGCGACCTCCGGCGCGCCGGCGCGGCCCTGCCAGGACATGATTGGGCTGTCGTCCAGCCCGAGGCCCGCGGCCCGCAGCGCCTCGGAGACAGGACGGACCGGCTCGGCGTCGGCCGCCGCCTCCGTGGTGAAGCGCAGGTCGTAGCGCGGGGCGAAGCGGCGCGAGGGGTCTGCGAAGCCGTCCGGCGGCTCGGCGTTCAGCCCCACCCCGTAGGCGCGCCCCGCCGCCGTGGAGCAGAGGAGCACGAAGGTGCGCGCATCGGGCAGGAGGCGCGGGCGGGGCAGGCAGGCGGGGAAGTCGACGGCCGCCGCCTTGGCGTAGCTCCACCCTTCCGGCGACATCTCCTGGTTGAACACGACCTTTAGCACGAGCGTGCCGGAGGCGATGGCCGCGCCCTGGGCGGGGTAGGTGGAGACGACCGCCGGCTGGAGCTTCGGCCGGGGTCGCACCACGATCTCGGGGCCATAGCCCTCCGGCGGCGCGGGCGGGCGCTGCGCCGTCTGCGCCCGGGCGGCCCCGGCCAGCGTGGAGGCGGCGAGCAGGATGGCGAGGCGGCGCACGCGATCCCTCAAGCCCCAGCGCGTGTCGCAAGTGCGGCGCCCGCGTTGCGACGCGGCGCCCCACGCCCTAGCTCACCTCGCGCCATGACCACCGACACCTCGACCCTGACCCAGCTCGGGCGCGCCATCGATCCGCCCGCCTCGCCCGAGCAGGCCGTGCTGGAGCGCGTGCCCAACCCCCAGGCCGACGTCCTCTACCTCGCGCGCTTCACCGCGCCCGAGTTCACCTCGCTCTGCCCGGTGACGGGCCAGCCCGACTTCGCGCATATCGTCATCGACTATGCGCCGGGCGACTGGCTGATCGAGTCCAAGTCGCTGAAGCTCTATCTCGCGAGCTTCCGCGACCACGGCGCCTTTCACGAGGACTGCACCGTCGCCATCGCGCGGCGGATGGTGGCGACGGCCGAGCCGCGCTGGCTGCGCATCGGCGGCTACTGGTACCCGCGCGGCGGCATCCCCATCGACGTGTTCTGGCAGACGGGCGCGCCGCCCGAAGGCCTGTGGCTCCCCGACCAGGGCGTGCAGCCCTATCGCGGACGCGGCTGAGCCGGCGACGTCAGGGCCGCCACTCGGTGACGAGCTGCGCCATCTCGGGCCGGACGCGCTCCAGCGGCGGCTCCGACGGCGTGCCCAGCATGACCCAGCCCGCCAGCCGCGGCGCGGGATCGGCGTCGGGGTCGACGCCGAGGAGGCGCAGCACCTCGGGCGCCTCGCCGTACCAGTCGGTGATCCAGTTGGCGCCGTAGCCCATCGCCTCCGCCGCGATCAGGAGGGTGGTGCACACGGCGGCGGCGGAGAACTGCTGCTCCCACACAGGCTTGCCGCCGTGGCGCGGGACGGACAGCACCGCCACGCACACCGGCGGCGCGGCGATCTTGCCCAGCGCGCCCTGCGCCTTGGCCGCGTCCGGCCGGGCGGCGGCCAGCGCGCGCAGCCGGTCCACGAAGGCCGCCTTGCCCTCCCCCCGCAGCACGACGAAGCGCCAAGGCGACATCTTGCCGTGGTCGGGCACCCGCGCCGCGAGGCGGAGGAGGTCGGCGAGCTCGGCGGCGTCCGGCCCCGGCGCAGCCAGGAACTGGGCGGAGGACGAGCGGCGCTCGGCCAGGAGCGCCAGGGTATCGGGGCTGCGGCGGGGCGGCAGGGCCGCGCCGAACTCCGGCGCGGGCGGGACAGCGACGGTCATGTGAGAACGGCTCGCAAATTCTGGGGCTGCGGCGTCGCAGCTAGTCGGTGTAGGCGAGGCGCGCAATGGCCGACGCCCCCTCCCCGTCCGACGCGCCCGCCTGGTTGCGCCCGCACGGCCGCCCCTGGCGCGCCCTCTCCCCGACCGAGCGGCGGCACGCGAATCCCTGGTTCGCCGTCGAGGAGAGCCGGGCCCTGGCCCCCACCGGCGTCGAGGCCGACTACTACGTCCAGCGCTACGCCAACCTGGCCACGGGCGTAGTACCGCTGCACGACGACGGCACCGTCACCCTGGTCGGCCAGTGGCGCTTCCCGCTCGGCCGCTTCAACTGGGAGATCCCCGAGGGCGGCGCGCCCCACGGCGAGCCTCCGCTGGAGGGCTGCCGGCGCGAGCTGCGCGAGGAGGCGGGGCTGGAGGCCGCGAACTGGCGCGAGATCCTCGTCATGGAGCTCTCCAACGCCTCGTCCGACGAGCTGGCGCACGTCTACCTGGCGACCGGGCTCAGCCCCTGCGCCGCAGCGCCCGAGCCCACGGAGGAGCTGGCGGTCGCCCGCGCGCCGTTCACCGAAGCGCTTCACGCCGCGGTCACCGGCCGGGTGCAGGATGCGATCACCGTGGCGGCGCTCTTGCGGGTGCACCATATGGCCGTCACCGGAGAACTCGAGCCCGCGCTGGCGCGCGCGGTCCTGGGCTGACCGCGACGGGTGAGGAGAGGCGCATGACCCACCTCGAGGTGATCTCGCCCGGCGACACGCCGCCCGTGTGGGCTGCGCTCCGCAACGAGGCCGAGCGCGCCGCGGCGCAGGAGCCGGCGCTGGGGTCGCTGCTCAACGCCACCATCCTCGCGCACGACGACCTGATGCGCTCGCTCTCCTACCAGCTCGCCCGCAAGCTCGGCGACGGCGAGCTGCGCGCCATGAGCGTGCGCGAGATCGCGGAGGACGCCTACGCGTCCGACCCGTCGATCGCCGCCGCCGTGCAGCGCGACCTGCGCGCGGTGTTCGAGCGCGACGCCGCCTGCAAGGGCTATCTGCAGCCGTTCCTGTTCTTCAAGGGCTTCCAGGCGCTGCAGACCCACCGCGTCGCCCACTGGCTGTGGACGGAGGGCCGCGAGACGCTCGCCTTCCACTTCCAGAGCCGCATGAGCGAGCTCTTCCAGCTGGATATCCACCCGGCCGCCCGCTTCGGCGCGGGCGTGTTCCTCGACCACGGCACGGGCATCACCGTCGGCGAGACGGCGACGGTGGGCGACGACGTCTCCATGCTGCACGCGGTGACGCTGGGCGGCACGGGCGCGGTGCGCGGCGACCGCCACCCAAAGATCGGGCGCGGCGTGCTCCTGGGCGCCGGCGCCAAGGTGCTCGGCAACATCGAGGTGGGCGACTACGCGAAGGTGGCGTCCGGCTCCGTCGTGCTGCGGCCGGTGCCGCCCGGCTGCACCGCGGCGGGCGTGCCCGCGAGACTGGTCAACTGCCCGTCCTGCGCCGAGCCGGCGCGCTCCATGGATCACACGCTCGCCGAAGAGGTGTACGACTACGTGATCTGACCGGCGCCGCCGGCCGGGCGCGGGCAACCGCGACCCCGGCCCGCGTATTACCCGCCCGTCCCCGCAGGAGAGAGCCGGCCCGTGAACGACAAGGACCTGAAGCGCCTGGAGCTCTACCTCAAGCGCGCGCTGGGCTCGTCCGCCCTATCGCTCAAGCCCCGCCCCAAGCAGAAGGACTCGGCCGAGGTCTATATCGGCGAGGAGTTCGTGGGCGTCGTCTTCCAGGACGAGGACGAGGACGGCTCGTACATGTTCGAGATGGCCATCCTCAGCGAGGACCTGAACGCCTGACGGGGCGACAGGCCGGCCTCAGCCGCCGGCCATCTGCCTGAGCATGAGCACGTCGCCCGCGATGATGGCGACGGTGGCGACCGTGGCTGCGCCCATCAGCCAGCCGGGCGCGACCAGCGCGCCCATCCGCCGGCGGTCGCCCGTGAACATCAGAAGCGGCACGAGCGCGAAGGGCAGCTGCAGGCTTAGCACCACCTGCGACAGGATGAGGAGCGGTCCCGTGCCGCGCTCGCCCATCACCGCCACCACCGCCACGCATGGCGCGATGGCGATCAGCCGTGTCGCCACCCGCCGCACCCAGGGCGCGATGCGAAGACGCACGAAGCCCTCCATCACGATCTGGCCGGCGAGCGTGGCGGTCAGCGTCGCGTTCTGCCCGGACGCGAGGAGCGCCACCGCGAAGAGCGCCGCGGCGATCGGCGCGCCGAGGAGCGGCGTCAGGAGGCGGTGCGCGTCCTGGATCTCCGCCACGTCGGCGTGGCCGGAGGTGTGGAACACCGCCGCCGCCATGACCAGGATCGCGGCGTTGACGAAGAAGGCCAGCGTCAGCGCCAGCGTCGAGTCGATCACCGAGAAGCGCAGCGCCTCGCGCCGGCCCGCGTCCGTGGGCTCGTGGCGGCGCGCCTGCACGAGCGCCGAGTGGAGGTAGAGGTTGTGGGGCATGACCGTCGCCCCCACGATGCCGATGGCGAGGTAGAGCGCCTTTGGGTTGGTCACGACCTCCGGCCGCGGCAGGAGCCCGCCCGCGACCCGCGCCCACTCCGGCCGCGACAGCGCAATCTCGACCGCGAACGCCGCCGCGATCACCGCCAGCAGCGCGATCACGATCAGCTCGAGCCCGCGCTGGCCCGCACGCTGCAGGGCCAGGAGGAGCAGCACGTCGGCGCTCGTGAGGAGGACGCCCCACAGGAGCGGTAGGTGGAACAGGAGCTGGAGCGCGATGGCCGCGCCGATCACCTCGGCGAGGTCGCAGGCGACGATCGCCACCTCGCAGAGCAGCCACAGCGGGACGTTGACCCACATGGGGAAGCGCGCGCGGCACGCCTGGGCGAGGTCCAGCCCCGTGGCCACCCCGAGCCTCGCCGCCAACGCCTGCAAGAGCATGGCCGCCACGCTCGACAACAGCACGACCGAGAGCAGGAGGTAGCCGAGCGACGAGCCGCCCGCGAGGTCGGTGGCCCAGTTGCCCGGGTCCATGTAACCGACCGCCACCACATAGCCCGGGCCGGAGAAGGCCAGGAGCCGCCGCAGCCAGCTCGCCCCCGGCGGCGGCCCCGCGATCGAGCCCCGCGCGTCGCCGCGGTCTCGGGGCGGCGGCGCGAGCCCCTCGGCGCGCGCCGCGTCGGTGTCGGCGGGCGGCATCGTCCCTCGTGTAGCCGTGCGCGTCGGCGCGCGCACCTGTTACGTCGAAGTAATCCAGGTCACTCCGTCGCCGCGCTTCCCACGCCCTCCGCGTGCGCCTACCTTCATCGCAGTTCGAACCGCACACGGGGACCCCACGTGCAGACGACCCATTCCGCTCGCGCTGCGCGCCCTGGCCGCCGCGCCCTCCTCCTCGCCGCGGCGGTCGCCGCCCCGCTGGCGCTCGGAGGCTGCGGCTACAACACGCTCCCGACCAAGGATCAGGTGGTGAAGGCGCGCTGGTCGGACGTGCAGTCCACCTACCAGCGCCGCGCCGACCTCATCCCCAACCTCGTCGCCACCGTGCAGGCCGCCGCCCAGAACGAGCGCGGCACGCTGACGGACGTGATCAACGCCCGCGCCCGCGCCACCCAGGTCACGGTCGATCCCTCGACCGTGACCGATCCGGCCAAGTTCCAGCAGTACCAGCAGGCGCAGGGCCAGCTCGGCCAGGCGCTCGGCCGCCTGCTCGTGGTGACCGAGAACTACCCGCAGCTCAAGACCAACGAGAACTTCCTCGAGCTGCAGTCGCAGGTCGAGGGCACCGAGAACCGGATCAACGTGGCCCGGCGCGACTACAACGGGGCCGCGCAGGACTACAACACCACGCTGCATACCTTCCCGACGGTGGTCTGGGCCAAGACGCTGCAGGGCGGCTACAAGGACGCGCAGTACTTCTCGGCCGACGCAGGGGCGCAGTCGGCCCCTCACGTGCAGTTCAACATCCCACCCGCGGGCGGCGCCGGCCCCGCGCCGCCGGCGCCCGGCACGGGCCCCGGCTCCTCGTCTTCGACCACGACGACCGTCACCGCGCCCAGCCGATGAGCGGCGCGCGCCCGCGAGGGGCGGCGGCGGGGTTCGTCCTCGCCGCCCTTCTGGCGTTCCTGTGGGTGGTTCCGGGGCGGGCGCGGGCGGCCGACGCCTACCCCCCGCTCACCGGACGCGTGACGGACGCGGCGCACGTGCTGACGCCGGAGGTGACGAGCGACCTCACGCAGAAGCTCGCCGCGCTGGAGCAGTCCACCGGTCGCCAGCTCGTGGTGGCGACGGTTCCCAGCCTCAACGACCAGCCGATCGAGGACTACGGCGTGGGGCTGATCCGCGCCTGGGCGATCGGCGCCAAGGGCCGGAACGACGGCGCGATCCTCATCGTGGCCCCCAACGAGCGCAAGGTGCGCATCGAGGTCGGCTACGGGCTGGAGGGCGACCTCACCGACGCGCTGTCCGAACGGATCATCCAGCGCAACATCCTGCCGCGCTTTAAGGCGGGCGACATCCCGGGCGGCGTGGCGACGGGGGCGGACGCCCTGATCGGCGTGCTGCAGCTCCCCGCCGACCAGATCCGCGCCCAGTCGCAGGCGGCCGCGAGCGCGCCGGCCTCGGGCGAGGGCGTGCGCGTGTCGGCGCGTCATGACCCCGCCGGCCTGATCTTCGCGGGGCTGTTCCTGTTCTGGCTCCTCTCCATGGGGTGGCGCTTCCTGACGGGCCACCGCGGGCGGCGCTACGGCCAGTACGGGGGAGCGGCGCGCGGCGGCGGCGGCGGCCTCGGCTGGCTTCTGCCCATGATGATCCTGAACGGCCTCGGTCGCGGCGGACGCGACGACGACGACGGCGGCGGCTGGGGCGGCTTCGGCGGAGGGGGCGGCGGCTTCGGCGGGGGTGGAGGCGGCTTCTCCGGCGGCGGCGGCTCGGGCGGGGGCGGCGGCGCCTCCGGCAGCTGGTGACGCGCATGAACACCGCCGACCGCCGCCGCATCGCCGACGCCGTGGCCCAGGCCGAGCGCGGCACCACCGGCGAGATCGTGTGCGTGCTGGCGCAGGAGTGCTCGCGCTATCGCGAAGTCCCGCTCGCCTGGGCGGCGGCGCTGTCGCTCCTGGCCCCGCCGCTCCTCGCGCCCGCGGGGCTGTGGCCCGTGCGCTGGCCGGACTTCGGCTGGACGTCGGGGCACGGGGGGCCGCCCTCGGCGGTGGCGGCGGTGGAGGCCTACGCCCTGGCGCAGCTGGCGCTCTTCGCCGTCGTCTGGCTCGTGGCCAACCTGCCGGCCGTGCGGCGGGTGCTGACGCCCGGCACGCTGAAGTCGCACCGGGTGCACACCGTCGCCGCCCAGCAGTTCCTGGCCACCGGCATGGCGACCGACCCCCAGCGCACGGGCGTGATGATCCTGGGCTCGCTGCGCGACCGACGCGTCGAGGTCCTGGCCGCGCCCGGCATCCAGGCCGCGGTCGGCGACGACGCCTGGGCCCAGGCGGTCGCCGCGGTGCAGGCCGGCATGAAGCGGCGCGACCTCGCGGGCGGCTTCGTGGACGCGGTGGGGCTCTGCGGCCAAGTGCTGGCCCGCCACTTCCCCGCCGGCGAGACGCCGCACGCCAACACCGTCCCCGACGACCTGATCGAGATCGAGGGCTCATGAAGACCGCCGCCGTGTTCGCCTTCCTGACGGGCCTGGGCCTCGCGCTCTGGGCCGCGCGCGAGGGGCTGTTCGACGCCCCGCCGCGCGACGCGAGTTAGAGGCTAGCCCCCGCGAGCGGGCGCCACCTCCGCCCGGCATTCGCCGAGGCCGATGGAGACGAAGCCGTCGCGCCGAGCGTGGGCGGCGAGGATCACCTCGTCGCCGTCCTCAAGGAAGGCGCGCGTCTCGCCGCCCGGGAGCGCCACGGGCGCCTTGCCGCCGGCGCTGAGCTCCAGGAGGCTGCCGCCCTGCTCGGGCGCGGGGCCGGAGATCGTGCCGGTGCCGAGGAGATCGCCCGGCCGCAGGTCGCAGCCGTTCGACGTGTGGTGGGCGAGGAGCTGGCCGGGCGTCCAGTACATGTCGGCGAGCGCGCTCCGCGACAGCCGATGCGGCCCCTCGCCCCGCGCGCGCATGGCGGGGGTGAGGAGCCGGACCTCGAGCTCCAGCGCCCAGCTCCCCCGCGCCTGGTCGGCCTCGTCCCACAGATAGGGCAGGGGCTGCGGGTCGCCCGCCGGCCGCGGCGGCTGCGCGCGGCGGAATGGCAAAAGCGCCTCGGCCGTCACGATCCAGGGCGAGACGGTGGTGGCGAAGCTCTTGGCCAGGAACGGGCCCAGCGGCTGGTACTCCCACCCCTGCACGTCGCGCGCCGACCAGTCGTTGAGGAGGCCCACGCCCACGATGCGGTCGCGCGCCCGCGCTATCAGCGTCGGCTCGCCCGGCGGGTTGGCGGGGCCGCCGACCCAGAGCGCCACCTCCAGCTCGTAGTCGAGCCGGCGGGTGGGGCCGAACACGGGCGCCTCGGCCTCCGGCGGCTTGCGCTGACCCCAGGGTCGCGTCACCGGCTCGCCCGAGACGCGCACGGATGAGGCGCGGCCGTGATAGCCGATCGGCACGTGCTTGTAGTTGGGCAGGAGCGGGTTCTCCGGCCGGAACTGGCGACCGACGGTCAGGGCGTGGTGGATACCCGCGTAGAAGTCGGTGTAGTCGCCGACGACCGCCGGAAGGTGGACCCGCACCTCGTCCGCCCGGCGCAGGCAGGGCTCCACGGCGGAGCGCTCCGGCGCGCCTTCGGCCAGGAGGTCGGACACCCGCAGCCTCAGCGCGCGGCGATCGGCGGGCGCGAGCGCCATCCAGCCGTTCAGCGCGGGCGCGGCCGCCGCGTGTGCGGCCGCCTCCGTCTCGCCCGCGAACAGCCCGGCCTCGACCGCGGCCGCCATGTCCAGCAACTCGTCGCCGACGGCCACCGCGCCCCGGGGCGGCTCGCCGTCGCGGGAGACGACGCCGTGCGGCAGGTTCTGGATCGGGAACTCCGCATGCCCCTCGGCCGAGGCCACCCACGAGCGCCGCCGCGGGTCGTGGCTGCGGTCGAGGTCGGCATCGGCGGAGGGGGCGGGCATGGGCGAAGGCTCGGGCGCGGGCGGGGCCGCCTTGTCCCGCAGAGCCGCGCGCCCCGCAATCGCTTGCGCTCCCGCCTGCGCCGCGCTTCCCTCCGCGCCCCGAACCGGCCGAGGCGCGAGCATCCATGGACATGACCGCCGACGCCGGCCTGCACCTCACCGGCCTGCAGCAGCTGCAGGCGATCATGGCGGGCGGCCGCAGGCCCGGCATCGCCGAGTCGCTGCGCTTCCAGCTGACGGAGGTCGCGTCCGGGGTGGCGGTGTTCGAGGGCGAGCCCGGGCTGCACGCCTACAACCCGATCGGCACCGTGCACGGCGGCTATGCTGCGACGCTGCTCGACTCGGCCTGCGGCTGCGCGGTGCACACGCGCCTCGAGCCCGGCTGGCGCTACACCACGCTGGAGCTCAAGGTCGCCTATCACAAGGCGATCACCGACGGCGCGGGGCTCGTGCGTGCGCGGGGCGAGGTGGTGAGCATGGGCCGGCGCGCCGCCTTCGCCGAGGCGCGGCTGACGGACGCGAGCGGGCGCCTCTTGGCCTCGGCCACCTCCTCCCTCCTGGTGATCGCGCCGGAGCCCCGCGGGTGAGGCGCTCAGCGCTGGGCCTCGCCCTCGCCGCCGCCCTGACCGCCCCCGCCATCGCCCTCGCCGCGCCCTCGCTGGTCGCCCCCTCGCTGGTAGACGACGTGGACCCATTCATCGGCACAGGGGCCGACGGGCACACCTACCCCGGCGCGGTCGTTCCCTTCGGCATGGTGCAGCTGAGCCCGGACACGCTGATCGCGGACTTCAAGCACTCGTACGCCCACGCCGCCGGCTACCGCTACGAGGACCGCTCGATCCAGGGCTTCAGCCACACCCACTTCTCGGGCGCGGGCCACTCCGACCTCGGCGACGTGTCCTTGATGCCGGTGGCCGGCGCGGAGGTCCCGCTCGAGCCCGGCGACCCGGCCCAGCCCGGCTCGGGCTACCGCTCGGCCTTCGACCACGCGAGCGAGCGGGCCAGCCCCGGCTATTATGCGGTCACGCTGAAGCGCTTCGGCGTGCGCGCGGAGCTGACGGCGGGCGAGCGCATCGGCGTGCACCGCTACAGCTTCCCGGCCGACGAGGACGCGCACCTCCTCCTCGACCTGCGCCATGTGATCTATGACTACCCAGGCAAGGTGCTCTGGTCGTCCTTGCGGGTGCGGCCCGACGGCGCCGTCACCGGCATGCGGGAGACGCGCGGGTGGGCCCCTGGGCGGCGGCTCTACTTCGCCCTGCGCTTCTCGGCCGCGCCGACCGGCCACGCCCTCTACGACCGCGAGCCGGTGGAGGCGCCCTATCACGGCTTCTCTCCGCCGGGAGACGGGCCGCGGGGCCTACCCTACCTGCAGGGGCGCGGGCTGGTCGGCGTGTGGGACTTCGGCCGCCTCACCCGCCCGCTGGTGGTCACGGTCGCGCTCTCGCCGGTGAGCGAGGACGGCGCGCTCGCCAACCTCGCCGCCGAGGCGCCCGGGTTCGACTTCGACGCGGTGCGTGCGCGGGCGCGGGCTGCCTGGGCGCGCGAGCTCGACCGGGTGGAGATCGCAGCCCCCGCCCCCATGCGCCGCTCGCTGGCGACCGCGCTCTACCACGCGCTCCTGGCGCCCAGCCTGTCGATGGACGCGGACGGACGCTACGTCGGCCCCGACAACGCGGTGCACCAGGCGCAGGGCTTCCGCTTCGTGTCGTCCTTCAGCCTGTGGGACACCTATCGCGCCGAAGAGCCGCTCATGACGCTGATCCAGCCGGACGCGCGCTCGGCCGACGTGATGCGCTCGCTCCTGGCGTCACGCGACGAGAGCCCGTGGGGGATCCTGCCTGTGTGGCAGTTCGCGGGCCTCGAGACCTGGTGCATGATCGGCTACCATGCCGTGCCCGAGTTGGCGGATGCCGTCATGAAGGGCCTGCCCGGCTTCGACGCGAACCGCGCGCTCGACGCCATGGTCGCTTCGGCGGACTACCGCCCCTACGGACACCTCGGCCTCTACATCGACCACGGCTATGTGCCCGTCGACGGCGACGGCGAGGCCGTCTCGGAGACGCTCGAATACGCCTTCGACGACTGGACGATCGCGCAGGCCGCGCGGAAGCTCGGCCGGGCGGACGTGGCCGGGCGTTTCGACCGTCGGGCGGCGAACTGGCGCAACGTGTTCGACCCGGCGACGGGCTGGGCGCAGCCTCGCCTCGCCTCGGGCGCCTGGCGCGAGCCCTTCGACCCCGCCCAGGCGGGCGAGGGCTCGGGCTTCACCGAGGGCAACAGCTGGCAGTACACCGAGTACGCCCCGCAGGACGTGGGCGGGCTGATCCGCGGCCTGGGCGGCGACGACAGGCTCGTGGCCAAGCTGGACACGACCTTCGACCAGCATGTCGACCCCAAGAGCTACGCCCACGTGGAGGACATGGCCGGGCTGATCGGCCAGTACGTCCACGGCAACGAGCCCAGCCACCACATGGCCTATCTCTACAGCTACGCGGGCCAGCCCTGGCGCACCGAGGCTCGGCTGAAACAGATCGTCGACAGCCAGTACCGACCCGCGCCCGACGGCCTCGTCGGCAACGACGACCTGGGGCAGATGTCGGCGTGGCTCGTGTTCACCGCGCTGGGCTTCTATCCGGTGGCCCCCGCGTCCAACCAGTACGTGATCGGGCGGCCGTTCGTGGAACGCGCCTCGCTCGCCCTGCCCAACGGGCGGCGCTTCACGGTGGAGGCGCAGGGGCTGTCGGACGCCCACCCCTACGTGCAGGCCGTGACGCTGGACGGGCGCCCGCTCGCCCGCGCCTACATCACCCACGAGGAGATCCTGCGCGGCGGGACGCTGCGCTTCACCATGGGCGCGAAACCCGCGCTCGGCCGCGCCTATCCCGCGGCGGCGCGGCCCTACTCGATGACGCCCTACCCCGCCTCGACGGCGCCCGCGCCGGCGGGCTAGTCGCCAAGCCATGCAGCTCGCCCGCTTCCCCCGCCGCCGCTACACCCCCGCGCCCACGCCGCTGGAGCCCCTGCCCCGGCTCTCGGCCGAGCTCGGCGTCGAGGTGTGGGTCAAGCGCGACGACCTCACCGGCCTGACCGGCGGCGGCAACAAGACCCGCAAGCTCGAGTTCCTCGTCGCCGACGCGCTGGCGCAGGGCGCCGACACGCTGATCACCCAGGGCGCGCCCCAGTCGAACCACTGCCGGCTGACGCTGGCCGCCGCCGTGCACGAGGGCCTGCGCTGCCGCCTCGTGCTGGAGGAGCGCGTGGCGGGCACCTACCGGCCGGACGCCTCGGGCAACAACTTCCTGTACGACCTCCTGGGCGTGGAGGCCGTCAGCGTGGTCCCGGCGGGGACCGACATGGCCGCCGCCATGGCGGGCGTGGCCGACGAGGTGCGCGCGGGCGGCGGGCGGCCCTACGTCATCCCCGGCGGCGGCTCCAACGCGCTGGGCGCGCTGGGCTACGTCGCCTGCGCCGAGGAGCTGCTGCAGCAGGGCTTCGCGCAGGGCGTAGCCTTCGACCGCGTGGTCGTGGCGAGCGGCAGCGCGGGCACTCACGCCGGCCTGCTGGTGGGCCTCACCGGCTGCAACGCCGGCGTGCCGCTTACCGGGATCGACGTGCGCCGGCCCCGCGCCGAGCAGGAGGGCAATGTCCACGCCCTGGCGCTGGCCACGGCCGAGTTGGCGGGCGCGCCGCCGCCGCCGCGCGAGGCGGTCACTTGCCGCGACGAGTGGGTCGGCCCCGGCTACTCCCTGCCCACGACCGAGATGGTGGAGGCGGTGCGCCTCCTGGCGCGGCTGGAGGGCGTGCTGCTGGACCCGGTCTACACCGGCAAGGCGATGGCCGGGCTGATCGGCATGGCGCGGGCGGGCGAGCTCGCGGGCGAGCGCGTAGTCTTCGTCCACACGGGCGGATCGCCCGCGCTCTACGCCTACCAGGACGTGTTGCGGGGCTGAGCGGCGTGTCCGGCGCGCGGCGCACGGTGGGGGTGATGGGCGGCATGGGCCCCGCCGCCACCGTCGACTTCCTCGACCGGGTTTGCCGCGCCACCCCCGCCGCGCGCGACCAGGACCACCTGCGCCTCCTCGTCGACAGCGACCCCTCCATCCCCGACCGCAACGCGGCGCTGACGGGGCGCGGGCCCTCCCCCGGCCCGGCGCTCGTCGCCATGGCGCTTGGGCTGGAGCGCGCGGGGGCGGACGGGCTCGCCATCGTCTGCAACAGCGCCCACGCCTGGGCGGCGGAGGTGCGCGCGGCGGTGGCCGTGCCGCTGATCGACATGGTGGCCGAAACCGCCGCCGAGGTCGCCGCCACCGGCGTGCGCCGCACGGGCCTCCTCGCCGCCGACGCCTGCCTGGGCGCTGGGCTCTACCAGGCGGCGCTGGCGACCCACGGCGTCGAGGCGCTGACCCTCGCGCCCGACGCCCAGGCGCGCTTCATGGCGCTCCTTTATCGCATCAAGGCGGGCGAGGTGGGCGAGCCGGTGCGCTCCGGCATGCGCGCGCTCGCCGACGCGCTGGTCGCGGGCGGGGCGGAGACGGTGGTCAGCGCCTGCACGGAGGTCCCGCTGGTGCTGGGCGTCGAGGACGTAAGCCGTCCGCTGGTCGACAGCACCGCCGTGCTGGTAGCGCGCGCGATAGCCTTCGGCCGGGGCGCGTGGTCGCCGGACTGAGCCGCTCAGCCCTGAGCGCGCGCCGGCGGCGCGAGCGCCTCGACCGCCGCGGCGAAGGCGTCGCCCCTCGCCTCGAAGTCGGGAAATTGGTCGAAGGAGGCGCAGGCGGGCGAGAGCAGCACCACCGCCTCGCCCCCCTCGGCGCGGGCGGCGGCGTAGGCTCCTTCCACCGCGCGCTCCAGCGTGCCCGCGACGGTGGCGGGGGCTCGGCCGTCCAGCGTGCGGGCGAAATCGTCCGCCGCCTCGCCGATCAGCCAGGCGTGGGCGACGCGGGGGAAGAGGTCGGCGAGGGCGTCGATCCCGCCCGCCTTGGCGCGCCCGCCCGCGATCCAGTGGAAGCGCGGATAGCTCTGCATGGCCTGGCGCGCGGCGTCGGCGTTGGTGGCCTTCGAGTCGTTGACGAAGCGCACGCGACCCACGCGCGCGATCTCCTGCATGCGGTGGGCGAGCCCGCCGAAGGTGACGAGCGCCTCGGCCGCGTCCTGCGGGTTCACCCCCACGCCCAGCGCCGCGGCGTAGGCGGCGGCGGCGTTCTGCCAGTTGTGGCGGCCGAGGAGCGCGCGCGCGCCGTTGAGGTCGGCCATCTCCACCGCCCGCTCGCCCGTGGCGTCGTAGAGCAAGCCCTGCAGCACGTAGACGCCGCGGCCCATGGCGCGCCCGGCGGAGACGGGCACGACGGTGCGCCGGTTGGCGGCGATCAGCTCGGTGGCGATGCGCTGGCCATAGCCGTCGTCCACCCCGATCACGGCGAAGTCGCCCTCGCCCTGGTTGCGGAACACGCGCTTCTTGGCCGCGACATAGCCCTCCATGCCGCCGTGGCGGTCGAGATGGTCGGGGGTGATGTTGAGCAGGACCGACGCGTTGGGCTTGAGCGAGGCGGTGAGATCGAGCTGATAGGACGAGAGCTCGAGCACGTAGACGGCCCCACCGTGCATGTCGTCGAGGCCGAGGACGCCCGCGCCGATGTTGCCCCCCACCCGCGTGTCCTTGCCCGCCTCGCGGCAGATGTGGCCGAGGAGCGCCGTGGTGGTCGACTTGCCGTTGGTGCCGGTGATCGCCGCGATCTTCGGGCGCTTCCACTCGGGGTAGGCCGCGGTGGTGCGGGCGAAGAGCTCGACGTCGCCCAGGATCTCCACGCCCGCGGCGCGCGCGCGCTCCACCGTCCAGTGCGGCTGCGGGTGGGTCAGCGGCACGCCGGGCGAGAGCAGGAGCGCCGAGAAGCGGCCCCAGTCGGCCTCGCGCAGGTCGACGAGCGGCAGGCCGGCCTCCGCCGCCGCGGCGCGCCCGCGCTCGCCGTCGTCCCAGCACGCCACCTCCGCCCGGCCGGCGAGGAGCGCGCGCGCGGCGGCCAGCCCCGTGCGGGCCAGGCCGAACACGGCGACGGTGCGCCCCTCGAAGCCGCGGACGGGGATCACGGGCGCGCCCTCACCTGAGCTTCAGGGTGGCGAGGCCCAGGATCGCCAAGACGATCGAGACGATCCAGAACCTGATGACGACCGTCGACTCGGCCCAGCCCAGCTTCTCGAAGTGATGGTGGATGGGCGCCATCAGGAAGATGCGCTTCTTGGTGCGCTTGTAGTAGCCGACCTGGATGATGACGCTGAGCGCCTCCACCACGAAGAGGCCGCCCACGATCGCCAGCACCACCTCGTGCTTGGTGCAGACCGCGATGGCGCCCAAGAGGCCTCCCAAGGCCAGCGAGCCCGTGTCGCCCATGAAGATCTTGGCGGGCGGCGCATTGTACCAGAGGAAGCCCATTCCCGCGCCGATCAAGGAGCCGCACACCACCGCCAGCTCGCCCGCGCCCTGGACGAAGTGCACCTGCAGGTACTGGGCGAAGACGTAGTTGCCCACGAGATAGGCGATCAGCCCGAAGGCGGCGGAGGCGATCATCACGGGCACTATGGCCAGCCCGTCCAGCCCGTCGGTGAGGTTCACCGCGTTTGAGGCGCCCACGATCACCACCATGCCGAACACGGCGTAGAACCATCCGAGGTTGAGAAGCGCCGCCTTGAACACGGGGAAGGCGAGCGAAGTCTGGAAGCCCGGCGAGCCCGGCTCGCTCGCGCCGAACACGATCACCAAGACGGTCGCCACCAGCGCCAGGCCGAACTGGGCCACGAGCTTCTGCCGGCCCGAGAGCCCGGCCGTGGTCTGCTTGGTGACCTTGGCGTAGTCGTCCATGAAGCCCAGGAGGCCGTAGCCCGCCGTCACCAGAAGCACGACCCAGACGTAGAGGTTGGAAAGGTCCGCCCAAAGCAAGGTGCCGACCACGAGCCCCGCCAGGATCATGAAGCCGCCCATGGTGGGCGTGCCCTTCTTCTCCAGCACGTGGCGCTCGATTCCGTCGGTGCGGATCGGCTGGCCCTTGCCCTGGCGCGCCCGCATCCAGCGGATGAAGCGGCTGCCCATAGCGACCGCCACGACCTGGCCGGTGATCAGCGCCATGCCGGTGCGGAAGGTGAGATAGCGCAGGAGGTTGAACACCGGCACGTGGTGGCGGTGGTTCTCCAGGAGGTCCCACAGGAGGTACAGCATCAGCTCGCCCCACCCGCCGCGGCTTCGAGCGCGCGGACGACGAGGGAGGCCTTAGACCCGTTCGATCCCTTGATCATCACCACGTCGCCCGGCCGCAGGGCCTCCAGCACGAAGGGGGCGAGGGCTGCGGCGTCGGGCGCCCAGACCCCGCGGCGCGCAGGCGGGAGCGCGTCGTGCAGGGCGCGCATGAGCGGGCCGGCGGTGAAGACGGCGGACACGTCGGCGGCCTCCGCCGCGGGCGCGAGCTCGGCGTGCATCCGCAGGGCCTCGGGGCCCAGCTCCAGCATGTCGGTCAGGACCGCCACGCGCCGGCCGGGGCGCGGGCCGAGACTCGCCAGCGCCGCCCGCATGGAGAGCGGGTTGGCGTTGTAGCTCTCGTCGATCAGGAGCGCCTCGCCGCCGCCCGGCAGCCGCAGCGCGCGCTCCGCCCCGCGCCCGGCCAGCGGCGCGAACTCGGCCAACGCCTCAAGCGTGGTCTCGAGCCCCACGCCCAACTCCTCGGCGGCCAGGATCACCGCCAGGCTGTTCGGCCCCCAGTGCGCGCCACGCTGGGCGAGCGGGAAGCGCAGGGTGCGCCCGTGCAGGGCGGCGACCACCTCCACCCCCTCGCCTTCCGGCTCGACGGCGAGGAGCCGTGCGTCGGCCGAAGCGTCGGGGCCGAAGGTCAGCACCCGCGCGCGCGCCGCTTCGGCCGCCGCGCGCAGGACGGGGCTCCAGCGGCCATCCGCCGGGATCACCGCGACGCCGCCGGGCGACAGTCCCTCGAAGATCTCGGCCTTGGCGCGCGCCACACCCGCCTCGCCGTCGCCGAACGCCTCGATGTGCACGGGGCCGATGTTGGTCACCACCGCCACGTCCGGACGCACGAGGCGCGACAGCGGGCCGATCTCGCCCGCGTGGTTCATGCCCATCTCGAACACCGCGCGCGCGGTCGCGGCGGGCATGCGCGCGAGCGTCAGCGGCACGCCGATGTGGTTGTTGAAGCTCTTCACCGAGCCGTGCGCCGGCGCCGCGCGCTCCAGCGCGGCCTTGAGCGCCTGGGTCACGCTGGTCTTGCCGACCGAGCCCGTCACCGCCGCGCGCCGCGCCTGCGAGCGGTCGCGCGCCGCCACGGCCAGCCGCTCCAGTGCGGTGAGCGTGGCGCCTTCGACCAGCACGTAGGGGCCGCCCTCGACGGGCCGGTTCACCAGCGCCCCCGCCGCGCCGCGCGCAAAGGCGTCGCCGACGAAGGCGTGACCGTCGCGCGCGCCTTCCAGCGCCACGAAGAGGTCGCCGGGCGCGACCTCGCGGGTGTCGAAGGTGATCCCCGTCGCGTCGAAGGCGGAGCCGTGCGCGCGGCCGCCCACGGCGGCGGCGATCGCGTCCGAGGTCCACAGGGGCTCAGCCACCCGCCGCCCCCAGCGCCGCGCGCACTTCGAGGACGTCGTCGAACGGCAGCGTCACGCCGCCCGCCGTCTGTCCCTGCTCATGGCCCTTGCCGGCCACCACCAGCACGTCGCCCTCGCGCAGCTCCAAGACGGCGGCGCGGATGGCGGCGCGACGGTCGCCCACCTCCCGCGCGCCGGGCGCGCCGCCCATGACCTCGCGGCGGATGGCGGCGGGGTCCTCGGAGCGGGGGTTGTCGTCGGTCACCCAGACGAGGTCGGCCCCGCGCGCGGCGGCCGCGCCCATCAGCGGGCGTTTGGCCCGGTCGCGGTCGCCGCCCGCGCCGATCACCGCGACGAGCCGCCCCGTCGCGTGGGGACGCAGCGCCGCGAGCACGGTCTCCAGCCCGTCGGGGGTGTGGGCGTAGTCGACATAGGCCTCGCCGCCCCGCGGGCTCGCGCCCACCCGTTGCAGCCGCCCGGGCGCGCCCTCCAGCCGTTCCAGGGCGGCGAGGACGGCGTCGGCCGCCTCACCCGCGGCGATGGCGAGGCCGGCGGCGACGAGCGCGTTGGCCGCCTGGAAGCCGCCCGCGAGCGGCAGGCGCACCGCGCGCGCGCCCTCCCCCGCGTCGATCTCCAGCACCTGCCCTTCAGGGACCGAGCGGCGCGACACGAGCCTCAGCGCCTCGCCCCGCTCACCCACGGTGAGAAGCGTCTGCCCCCGCTGCACCGCAGCGGCGGCGAAGTGCGGAGCCTCGGCGCCGTCGGCGTTGACGACGGCCGTCGCGCCCCGCGGCAGGAGCCGCTCGAACAGCTCGAGCTTGGCGGCGCGGTAGGCGTCCATGTCGGCGTGGTAGTCGAGGTGGTCCTGGCTGAGGTTGGTGAACCCCGCCGCGTGGAGCCGCACGCCGTCCAGCCGCCGCTGGTCAAGCCCGTGGGAGGAGGCCTCGAGCGCGAGGCGGTTCACGCCCCGCGCGTGGAGGTCGGCCAGGAGCCGCGCCACGTCGGCCGCATCCGGGCTGGTGAGGCCGGGGGCCGTCAGCGCTTCGCCTGCTGAGGTCTCGACGCCCAGCGTGCCCATGCTGGCGCTCGCGTGGCCAAGGCCCGAAAACAGCTGGCGGCAGAACACCGCCACCGAGGTCTTGCCGTTGGTGCCGGTGACGGCCACGCAGCGCTCCGGCTGGGCGCGGCCGTGCAGGGCGGAGGCGACGAGCGCGTAGAGCCGCCGGGCGTCCAGCGCGCGCACGAGCGGCGTTGCGGGGTCGGCAAGGTCGGGGGTGTCCTGCGGCGCGAGCACGGCGGCGGCGCCCTGCGCGAGCGCGGCAGGGATGAAGGCGCGGCCGTCGGCCCGTGCGCCGGGGAGCGCGGCGAACAGCACGCCGGGCGCGACCGCGCGGCTGTCGGCGGTGACGGCGGTGATCTCCGGGTCGAGCAGGAGGTCGCGCGCCACGAGCTGGGAAAGCCGTGTCACCTCAGCCCGCTCGCCGTGGTCTCCTCGTCGGCGACCGGGCGCTCGGGCCGGACCGCGACGGGGGCGAAGGGCGTGGTGGGCGTGCGCGCCACGTGCACGAAGGCGGCGATGCGGTCGATCACGCGCCCGGCCACCACCGCCGAATTCCAGCCCGCGGTGGCGAAGCCGTACGTCTTGGGCGTGGCGTGCGGCTCATCCATCAGGATCAAGACGAGGTAGCGGTGGGCGTCGAGCGGGCCGTCGGTCGGGAACACGCCGGCGAAGGAGGTGAACAGCTTGGAGCGCTGGTAGCCGCCCACGCCGGCCTTCTCGTTGGAGCCCGTCTTGCCGCCCACGCGCAGGCCCGGCGCGTTGGCGTTGTGGCCCGAACCTTCCTTGTCGACCACGTTGTCGCGCATGAAGTCGAGCATGAGGCGCGAGGTCTCCGGCCGCACCACCCGATGGGTCCCCGCGATGGGCGCCGCCGGGTCGCGCTTGAGCAGCGTCAGCGGCACGTAGGTCCCGCCGTTCATCACCGCCCCCACCGCGGCGGCGACGTTCAGCGGCGACACGGCGATGGCGTTGCCGAAGGCGGCGGAAGCGACCGTGTTCTCGTCCCACTGGCGCGGACGGATCGGGTGCGCCGTCTCGGCCAGCTCGATCTTGGCGGGCGAGAGCAGGCCGAAGCTCTCGAAATAGCGCGCCATGGTCGGGCCGCCCGCCGCCAGCGCCATCTTGGCGGTGCCGATGTTGGACGACAGGTCGAAGATCTCGCGCGGCTGCAGCACCCGCTGAGCCTTGTGGAAGTCGTGGATCACCCGCGGCCCGATCTGCAGCGTGGTGGCGTCGAACCGGCTGTCGGGCGTCACCTTCCCCGAGTCGAGCGCCTCGGCGAAGGTGAACATCTTGAAGGTGGAGCCCATCTCGTAGACCGAGGCCGCCGCCTTGTTGGTGAGCGCGGCGGGATCGGACGCGCCCGGCGCGTTGGGGTCGAAGTCGGGCATGGAGGAGAGCGCCAAGACCTCGCCCGTCTTGAGGTCGGTCACGACGCCGATCACCGCGCGCGCGCCGAACTCGGCCAGGCCGCGGCGCATCTCGTCCTCCAAGGCGCCCTGGACGCGCAGGTCCATGGCGAGCCGCACCTCGCCGCCGCCCGCGGCGGCGCCGCGCACCTGCGCGTCGAGCGCGCGCTCGGCCCCGGCCAGGCCCTTGCCGGAGGTGTCGGCGTAGCCGATCAGGTGGCCCGCCTGCGCGCCCAGCGGATAGACGCGCCGGCTCTCCTCCTCGAAGTCGACGCCCGGCAGGCCCAGGTCGTGCACCCGCTCGCGCTCGGCGGGGGTGAGGCCGCCCAGGAGGTACTCGCGCCGATGCGCGCGCAGCGCCTTGCCCAGTCGCTCTGGCGAGAGCCGCGGGAGGGCGCGCAGGATGGCGCGGCGCGTCTCGCACGTGTCCCACACCTCGCGCGCGTCGAGGTAGAGGCCGTAGTGGGCGAGGTCGACCGCCAAGACCTCGCCACGGCGGTCCACCATGTCGGCGCGCGCCTGGGCGGGCGGCGGCGGCACGAGGTCGTCGAATTCGACGCCGGAGAACAGCGCCTTGCGCCCGGCCTCCGCCCCCACGAACACGAAGCCCAGGGCGAACAGGCACAAGACGAGGAAGATGCGCAGGCGCGTGTCGTCCACCGGCCGGTCGGCGGCGCGGGCGCGTTCGAAGGCGTGCTCGACGCGCCACATGCCCTCCACCAGGCGCCGCCACAGCTGGGCGGGCCCCAGCACCGGGGCGGGGCGCGCGCCCTGGTCGTAGGGGGTCGGGCTCATCGGGCGGGGCTCACGGGCGCGACGGCGGGAACGAGCACGGGCGCGGACGGGGTCTGCACATGCGCGAGCTCGCCCAGGCTCTCCAGCGGCGCCTCGCGCCCCGCCGGCAGTGGCTGCAGGCCGAGATAGGCGGTGGAGAGGCGCTCCAGCCGCGCAGGGCTCTGCAGGTGGGCGAGCTCGGCCTTCAGGAGGCGCACCTGCCGCCGCTCGTCGGCGATCTGCCCATCGACGTCGCTGATCTGCGCGCTCTCGCGCCCCGCGCCGGCCTTGAAGGCGTAGACGCCCAGCACCAGCGCGAACAGGCAGCCGACCGCCAGCAGGTCCACCACGCGGAAGCCGCGCACGCGGCGATCGAACAGCGCGCGGAAGGTCATGCGGCGGCGCTCCAGGCTGGGGTGGGCAGGCGCACGGCGGCGCGCAGCTTGGCCGAGCGCGCGCGGGGGTTTGCGGCGCTTTCCGCTTCCGACGCCGCCAGCGCGCCCGTGCGGAGGAGATCGAAGCTGGGTTCCGCCGGGGCGGCGGTCTGCGGCGGCAGGTGGCGCGAGCCCGCGGGCGTGCGGCCGGCGCGCTCGGCGAGGAAGGCCTTGGCCACGCGGTCCTCCAGCGAGTGGAAGCTGACCACCACGAGGCGCCCGCCGGGCTCCAGCAGGCGCTCCGCCGCGAGGAGGCCGCGCTCCAGTTCGCCGAGTTCGTCGTTCACCGCGATGCGGAGCGCCTGGAAGGTGCGGGTGGCCGGGTGCGTCGGCGCGCCGCGGCGGCCGCCCAGCGCACGCTCCACCACCGCGGCGAGGTCGAGCGTGCCGGTGAACGGCTGCTCCTCGCGGCGGCGCACCAGGAAGGCGGCGATCCGGCGAGAGCGGCGCTCCTCGCCGTAGGTGAAGATCACCCGCGCGAGCTCCTCCTCCTCGGCGGTGTTAACGAGGTCGGCGGCGGTCGGGCCCGACGCCCCCATGCGCATGTCGAGCGGCCCGTCGCGCATGAAGGAGAAGCCGCGCTCGGCCTGGTCGAGCTGCATGGACGAGACGCCGAGGTCGAAGACCACCCCGTCCACCCCCGCCACGCCCAGCTCGCCCAGCGCGTCGGCCATGTCGCCGAAGGGGCGCGCGACGAGGGTGAACCGGTCGCCGTGCTCGGCGGCGAGCGCTGAGGCGAAGCGCACGGCGAAGGGGTCGCGGTCGAAGGCGATCACCCGCGCCCCGCGCTGCAGGAGCGCGCGGGTGTAGCCGCCGGCGCCGAAGGTGGCGTCCACCACCGTCCCGCCGGGCGCGGGCGAGAGCGCGTCCAGGACCTCGGGGAGCATGACGGGGACGTGCTCGGGGCCGGTCACGCCGCCGCACTCCCGCCCGCGCGGCCACGCTGGCCCTCGCGCAGGCGCGCCAGGCCCTCGCGGGCGACGAGGCGCTGCTGTTCGCGGTGCGCGCGGAACGCCTCGCGGCTCCACACCTGGAAGCGGTCGCCCAGCCCCACCACCGCCACCCAGTCATCCAGGCCGAACTGCTGGCAGAGGTCGTCGGGGAGAACGATGCGGCCCGCGCTGTCGAACGGGAGCTTGGCCACGCCCGAGTAGATGGACGTCTCCAGCGCGGAGCGGAGCGGGTCGCCGAAGGGCAGCTCCTCGATCAGGGCGGTGTAGCGGGCGAACAGCGCCTGCCCGCCGCCCTCCAGGCAGTCGGCCTCGATCGAGGGGATCAGGAACACGCCGTCGAACGCCCCCGCCGCGGCCGCGCGGAACTCGGCGGGAACGACGATCCGCCGCTTGCCGTCCAGCTGCTTTTCGAAGGTGGAGAGGAACACCCGCCCGTCGGCCCGCCCTGTCCAGCCGCCCCCGTGCGTCCGGTCCCGAATGGGTTAACACGGGCTCATATGGGAGACAATGACACTAAACGGGCGCTAACCTTGTTCGGGCAAGGTGTCGCGGGTCGGCCACAAGTCCTGAACAAGTTGTTTACGGAACATACAGGCAACCCTGCGGCCGCGAGTCCGCGCCTCGCAAGGATGCGCGGGGTCTGGCTGTGGAGAAGCGGGTCAGACGGCCTGTAAGCCGGGTTCTGTTCCGCCCGCGCAAAGGCGGGCGGCGGCGACCATTCCTCTGGGCCGGCCCTTGCGGACCGGCTCTGGCGACCAACCCGGACCTGCTCGGGGCGGCGACGCCCCTGCCCTCCCCACACGCTTACGCGGGAGGGCGCGCGGTCCCTATTCGGTCTTGCTCCAGGCGGGGCTTGCCATGCGGTCCCCCTCGCGGGGTCCCCGGTGCGCTCTTACCGCACCCTTTCACCCTTACCCTCGCCGAGGCGAGGGCGGTCTGCTCTCTGTGGCGCTATCCCTAGGATCGCTCCCGGCGGGCGTTACCCGCCGCCTCGTCGTCGTGGAGCCCGGACTTTCCTCGACGCCCCGTGAGGAGCGCCGCGGCCGCCCGGCCGTCTGACCCGCGCCCGGTGTGACGCCCGCCGCCCCTGCGGTCAACTGCGCCAGGGCGAGAGGATCACGTTCAGCCGCTCGCCGCCGTCGCGCAGGAGCGCCGCGCGCAGCTGCTCGGCGCGACGGGCGTGCAGCAGCCGCTCCCACCAACGCGTCAGCACCAACTCGGGGATCATCACCGCCACCGAGCGCCCGGGGGTGTCGCGGTCGAGCCGCTCCATCAGCTCCAGCACCGGCTCGTGCAGTGTGCGCCAGGTCGCCGAGAGCAGCACGAGCCGTGGCGCCTTCAGCCCCCGCGCCTCGAGCGGCGCCTCCACCTCCTCGCGCCAGCAGCGCTTGAGCACCCGGCCGTCGTCGCCCTCCTCCGGCCCGTCCAGCCGCAGGAGGTGGACGGCCAGGACGTCCGGCGAGAGGGTCATGGCGAACTGCAAGGCGCGGTCGCTCATGCGCGAGCGCCCCTCCACCACGACGAGTATGGTGGGCGGCTCGGTCTCGGGCAGGTCGAAGGGGTCCTGCACCGCCAGCCGCGCGTCCAGCCGGTCGTAGTAGCCGCGGATGGCGAGGAGCAGTCCCACGGTCGCCGGAATGGCGAGCACGACGATCCAGGCGCCCTCCACGAACTTGGCCACCACGATCACAAGGAGGGCGACCAGCGTAGCCGCAGCGCCCATCCCGTTGAGCAGGAGGCGGCCGGGGTTGCGCCCCTCCTGCCGCCGCCAGTGCGCGACCATGCCGATCTGGCTGAGCGCGAAGGTCAGGAACGCGCCGATGGCGAACAGAGGAATGAGCCGGTCGGTCACCCCGCCGAACGCCGCGAGGAGCGCGCCGGCCGTCACCGTCAGGAAGCCGACGCCCACGGAGAAGACGAGTCGCCGGTCGGCGATGGCGAAGGGGCGCGGCAGGAAGCCGTCGGCCGCCACCATGCGGCACACCCGCGGGAAGCCGACATAGCTCGTGTTGGCCGACAGGCAGAGCACGGCGAGCACGCTCGCCATCGCCACGTCGTACGCCACGCCCCGCCCCGCGACCGCGGCGGCCAGTTGGGAGAGCACGCTCTGGTAGCCGGGCTTGGTCTGGTCCATCGCGTAGAGGCCGTAGCCGTGGGCCAGGAACGCCACCCCGGCGAGCAGCAGCCCCAGCGCGCCGCAGATGATCGACAGCGTCACGTGGGCCTGGCGCACCACGGGCGGCTTGAAGGCGCTGGCCCCGTTGGAGACCGCCTCCACCCCCGTCATGGCGGTGCAGCCCGCCGCAAAGGCGCGCACGAGGAGCCAGGCGCCCACGGCCTCCGTCGCGTGGGGCGCGGGCGGCGGCGCAGCGACCGGGTGTGCGTGGCCGGTCAGGAGCCGCCAGACGCCGACGGCCATCAAGACCGTGAAGCTGAGCAGGAACAGGTAGGTGGGGAGCGAGAACAGCCACCCCGCCTCGCCGGTGCCCCGCAGGTTGGCGAGGGTGACGAGCACCAGCACCCCCAGGCACAGCGGCAGGGTGTAGGCGTGCAGGGCGGGGACCACCGAGGTCAGCGCCGCCACCCCGGCGGACACGCCCACCGCGACGTTCAGCACGTAGTCGATCATCAGCGCCGTCGCGGCCAGGAGGCTCGCATTGCGGCCGAGGTTCTCCTTGGCGACCACATAGGCCCCGCCGCTCGACGGATAGGCCACCACCGTCTGCCGGTAGGACAGGTAGAGCACCGCCAGGAGCAGCGCGATCAGCGCGGTGATCGGCCCCACGAAGGCCAGCCCCGCCGCGCCCAGCGGGATCATGACGGTGAGCGCCGCCTCCGGCCCGTAGGCGGACGACCCCAGGCCGTCGAGCCCCATGGCGGGCACCGCCTCGAACCAGCCGATCTTGCGGCCCTCGCCCTCGCGGTTGGCGAGACGCCGGCCCAGAAGGACGTCCAGCACGCTCATGGGTGCGCCGCCTCCGAAGCCGCCGCGAGCCTCAAGAGCGCTATAAGCCGCGCCCGCGTCTCGCCATCCGCCGCGCCGTCCAGGCGGGCAGGCCGCCAGTGGCGTTGGAAGGCGGCGACCACCGCCGCCGCCGCCTCGTCATAGGTGTCGCCGGGGGCGAGGTCGTAGCCCAGCCGGGCCAGGCCCGTTCGCAGCGCGAAGACGTCCGGCCCCTGCGCGCCCGCGGCGAGCGGGGCGCCGGGCGCTCCCGGCGGCTCGGCCCACAGCCCGTGGCCGCGTCGCGCGAGCTCGGCCCAAGGAAAGCGCTCGCCCGGGTCGATCTTGCGGCCGACCGCCACGTCCGAGTGGGCGAGGATGCGCCCGTCCGCCACGCTCCAGCGCCCGCGCACCGCGTCCAGGAGCGCGCAGACCGCGTCGATCTGCACGGGGGGGAAGTCGCGGTAGCCCCATTCGTGGCCAGGGTTGACGATTTCGATCCCGATGGAGCGGCCGTTGCAGTCGCGCTCGCCCGCCCAGAACGACACGCCCGCGTGCCAGGCGCGGCGCTCCTCCGGCACGAGCGCCCAAGCCCGCCCGTCCTCGTCGACGAGGTAGTGGGCGGAGACCTTGGCGACTGGATCGCGCAGCCGCTCGAGCGCGTCGGCCGCGCTCGGCATCCCCGTGTAGTGCAGCACCACCATGTCGGGCGGGGTCACGCGCCGGTCCCAGTTCGGCGAGGGCGCGTGTGTGATCTCCACCATACCCCCGACCGCGCCGCGCCCTGGCCCGCCCAACGTGTTTGCGCGCGGGAGGCTGCGCGGTAAAGACGCGGCCCAGACCGCCGGCGCACCTCGTCTCGCGCCGCCCTTGTGAGCGTTCGCCCCATGTCGCCCGCCCTTCTCGCCGCCTTGGCGCTCGTTCAGGCCGAGCCGTCCGCGCCCGTCGGCGCCGGCGCCCCGATGGCCACCGCCCAGACGGCCCCCGCGCCCGAGACGCCCTCCAACGCGCCCGCCGACGACTTCGGCTTCGTCAACTGGTGCAAGGGCGCGCTGTCCGGCCACATGGAGCTCTACGACCAGGTCAAGCCCGAGCTCGCGCGCGTCGCGGCCGAGAAGGCGGCCGAGCAGGACAAGAAGCTCAGCCCCGCCCAGGCCAAGACCGCCCGCGCCCAGCGCACCAAGGAGGCCGCGGAGGAAGCGCAGGGCGACCGGCAGCAGCTGGCCGCCGGCCGCACCTATCTCGCGCTGTACGACCGCGCGATCGCCGCGGGGGAGAAGGCCGGCGGCGAGGACCTGCTCGTCCGCGCGCAGGACGCCCAGTCGCAGGGTTACAGGATCTGGTCGGCCGCGCGCGCCGCGCCCGGGCGCACCAAGATGTGGTCGTGGCTGATGTGGGAGCTCCCCGCGCGCTGCGAGACCGCCGCCAAGACGCTGGAGACACAGTCGGACCTCCTCGGCGCGGCGTTCCAACCCGCCGCCGCCCAGCCCGCGACCGCGCCCGCCGACGCACCCGCCGCGGCGCCGCCGCCTGCGGCCTCGCCGCAGTAAGCCCGCCGGAGCCCGCCGCCATGCCCCTGCAGTCGGCGGCCCTGGGCCGCGTCCAGCCCTCCGCGACGGTGGCGATCAGCGCCAAGGCGCGCGAGCTCGCCCGCGCGGGGCGCCGCGTCATCAGCCTGGCGGCCGGCGAGCCCGACTTCGACACCCCCGACGCAATCAAGGAGGCCGGGATCCGCGCCATCCGCGACGGGCGCACCAAGTACACCGACCCCGACGGCACGCCCGAGCTCAAGGCCGCCGTCTGCGCCAAGTTCGCCCGGGAGAACGGGCTGACCTACGCGCCGTCGCAGATCCACGTCGCGCCGGGCGGCAAGGCGGTGATCTACAACGCGCTCCTGGCGACGCTCTCAGCCGGCGACGAGGTGGTGATCCCCGCCCCCTACTGGGTCTCCTACCCCGACATGACGCTCCTGGCGGGCGGCGAGCCGGTGATCGCGCAGACCACGGAGGCCGACGGCTTCCGCCTGACGCCCGAGGCGCTGGAGCGCGCGATCACCCCGCGCACCAAGTGGCTGATCCTGAACTCGCCCTCCAACCCCACGGGGGCGGCCTATTCCGCCGACCACCTGCGCGCGCTGGCCGACGTTCTCCTGCGCCATCCGCAGGTGTGGGTGCTCACCGACGACATGTACGAGCACCTGCTCTACGACGGCCGCTTCGCCACGATCGCGCAGGTCGAGCCCCGGCTCTACGACCGCACGCTGACCATGAACGGCGTCTCCAAGGCCTACGCCATGACGGGCTGGCGCATCGGCTACGCCGGCGGGCCGGAGCCCTTGATCAAGCTCATGGGCAAGGTCATCGGCCAGACCACCTCCAACGCCGCGTCGATCAGCCAGGCGGCGGCGGTGGAGGCCCTGAATGGCCCGCAGGACTTCATCGCCGAGCGCGCGGCGGTGTTCCGCGAGCGGCGCGACCTCGTGGTGGCTCAGCTCAACGCCGCCGAGGGGATCAGCTGCCGCACGCCCGAGGGCGCCTTCTACGTCTATCCCTCCATCGCCGGCCTCATCGGGCGCCGGACGCCCGCGGGCGAGGTGATCGACACCGACGAGCGCTTCGCCACCGCGCTCCTGGAAGCGGAGGACGTGGCCGTGGTGCACGGCGCGGCCTTTGGCGGATCGCCCTTCTTCCGCATCAGCTACGCCACCTCCACCGAGGTCCTCGAGGACGCCTGCGGACGCATCGGGCGCTTCTGCGCGAGCCTCCGCTGAACCTGTTCCCTCCGGTCGCGGCCGCGCTCGTCCTGGCCGCCGGCGCGGGCGCCGCGGGCGCGGCCTGGATCAGCCGGCGCGGACCCGTCGACACCCCCGGCGCGCGCGCCAGCCACGATCGGCCAACCCCCACGAGCGGCGGGCTGGGCGTCATGGCGGGGGTGGCGGCGGCGACCGCGCTCCTGTGGAGCACCCCCGCCCTGCGGCTCGGGGGACGCGCCGCCCTCATGCTGGCGGCCGCGCTCCTGTTCGGCGCGCTGGGCGCGGTCGACGACCGGCGCGCCATCGACGCGCGGGCGAAGCTCGGCGCGGGCGCGCTCCTCTCGCTGGCGGTCGCGGTGGTCCTGCCGCCCATCGCCGCCATCCCGCTCGTCGGCGGGCTCGCCCTGCCGCTGCCCGCGGTCGTGGGCGTGGCGGGCTCGGCGCTGTGGCTCGTGACGGCCACCAACGCGGTCAACTTCATGGACGGGGCGAACGGCCTCGCGCCCGGCGGCCTCCTCATAGCCTTCCTGACGCTGGCGGGCGGAGCGGCGCTCGGCGGCGACGCGCCGCTGGCCGCGGTGGCGCTGGCGACCGCCGCCGCCTACGCGGGCTTCCTGCCATGGAACGTGCGGGGCCGCGTGTTCCAGGGCGACGCGGGGGCGCTCTTCGGCGGCTTCCTGTTCGCCGCGGGCCACCTGGCGGGCGCGGCCGCGGGCGCCCTGCCGCTCCTCTTCGGACCGATCGTGCTCCTCCCCTGGCTGACCGACGTACTCCTGACGCTCGCCCGCCGCGCCCGCGCGCGCCGCCCGCTCCTGCAGGCGCACCGCGAGCACCTCTACCAGCGCTGGCTCACCGCGCACGGCCGCGAGCACCCCGCGCTCGCCCGCCGCAACGCGCTCGCGTGCGGAGCCGCCGCCCTCGCCGCCCTCCTCGCCGCAGCGCGCCCCGACTGGCAGGGGCCGGCGTTCGCCCTGACGCTCGTCGCCTGCATCGCCGGCTGGACGGCGGCAAGCCGCCGGCTGGACGCCGCGGCGCGGCGCTGAGCCCGGCGCAGCTCTCCGCGTGGGGCCGCTTCCGCAGAGCAGCTTATGTGAACCAATCCCGGTCGCGGGACTTCCGGCACAATGTCCGAGCCATCGACCGTACCCTACGCTCTCGTCGTCGATGACGACGCCCTGATCCTTGCAGACGCCGATCAGATCATCGAAGACGCCGGATTTCGGACACTGACCGCGATGAATGCGAACGACGCCATCGGCCTTCTCGAGAAGCACGCCGACGCCGTGACGCTCGTCTTCACCGACGTAGAAATGCCGGGTACTATGGACGGCTTCGACCTAGCGCGTGAAACAGCTCGCCGTTGGCCGGATATCTGCATCTTGGTCGCGTCGGGCAGAAGGGCGCCTGTCGGAGATCTACCTCCGATGACGACGTTCCTGCGCAAGCCCTTCACCGCCGAGTTCGTTCATGCGCAGTTGAAAGAGTTGCTCCCCGACGGAGCGAAGCCCGAGGCGCTGAAGCAGGCGGCGGGCTGAACGGGCAGGTTGTCGCACCCCTCCCACCGCACGGCTTGTACACTAAATTGCGCGGGTGCCTGACTACACCATCTACCTACATGCCGGCGAAGCCTCTGCGCCCAGCATCCGCATCTGCGAGTGCGCGGACGACGCCGAAGCGCTTCGCCAGGCTGAAAGCGAACTCGCGGGCTCGAGACTCGCACACTGGGCGGAGGTGTGCGTCGACGACCGCACGGTTGGAATGCTCGGCAGGTGATCTTGCGCGCGCCGCTTCAGCGCCGCGTGGAAGACCGGTCCGGAGCGAGGTGACCACCTCGCCATCGCAGCGCACCCGCCTTCACTCCTAAGCCGGTATACGAAGCGGCGGCTCAAGGGACCGCTCGCGGGCACGCTGCGGCGGTGAGCTAGGCCCGCCGGCTCACCGCGAAATCGGCGAGCTCTGAAAGCGCGTCGCGCCAGGGGCCCGCCGGGCACACGCCGAGCGCCGCCTTGGCCTCCTCCGCCTGGTCCTGGGCGAGGCGCAGGACGGCGTCGAGCGCGCCGCAGCCGGCGACGAGGTCGCGGGCGCGGCGGAAGTCGTCGGCGACTTGCTCGCGGCGCCCGACCACGCGCTCCCAGAACGGGCGCTCGCGTGCGCCGGTGCGCTGCACCGCCAGGATCAGCGGCAGGGTGGCCTTGCCCTCGCGGAAGTCGTCGCCCGCGTTCTTGCCGAGCGTCTCGGAGGCGCCGCCGTAATCGAGCGCGTCGTCGGCGAGCTGGAACGCCAGGCCCAGCTTCAGCCCGTAGAGCCGCAGCGCGTCGGCCTGCTCGGGCGGAGCGCCGTGGGCGACGGCGGCTCCCCGCGCGGCGGCGGAGAACAGCTCGGCGGTCTTGCCGCGGATGATCTCCAGATAGGTCGGCTGGTCGAGGTCGAGGTCGTGGGCGCGGGTCAGCTGCAGGACCTCGCCCTCGGCGATCACGCGGCTGGCCCGCGCCAAGATGTCGAGCGCCTCCAGACTGCCGGTCTCGACCATCAGCTCGAAGGCGCGGGCGAACAGGAAGTCGCCGACGAGCACGGACGAGGCGCCGCCCCAGATCAGGTGCGCCGCCACGCGGCCGCGCCGGAGCTGCGAGCCGTCGACCACGTCGTCGTGCAGGAGGGTGGCGGTGTGGATGAACTCCACCGCCGCCGCGAGCTTCAGCCCCGCGTCGCCGCGCCCGCCCACGAGGCGCGCGGCCGCGACGCTCAGGAGCGGACGCAGCCGCTTGCCGCCGGCGGCCACCAGATGGTCGGCGAGCGCCGGGATCAGCGGCACGGGGCTGTCCAGCCGGTCGGTGATCAAGGCGTCCACCCGCGCCATGTCGGCGCGCGCCAGGTCGACCAGGCGGTCGACCGAACCCTCGGGCCGGGTCAGGAGGGCGGCGGCGGTGGCGGTCACGGAGGCGGGCGGGGTCCCTTGGGGCGTCGGTTGCACTGCGAGGTGGCGTCGCGCACGCCTACGGTCAATAACGTGCGGCCGCCCGATCCGCCACATGCCCGACGACGCCGACGATCGCGCGCCCGCGGGCGCCTCCCCCGGGCCCTCGGCGCCGGTCGACGAGGTGCGCGTGCTGGGCGGCCGCGCGCGCCTGCGCCAGGCCGTCGGCGGCTATCGCGCGGGGCTGGACGCGGCGCTCCTCGCCGCCGCCGTGACCGTCGGGCCGGGAGAGACGGCGCTGGAGGCGGGCGCCGGCGCGGGCGGCGCGCTGGTGCAGGCCGCCCTGCGCTCGCCGGGCGCGCGGTTCACGGGCGTGGAGCGTGACGAGCGCGCGTTGGAGCTCCTGGCGGAGAACGTGACGGCCAACGGCCTGGCCGACCGGGCCCGCGGGGTGGCGGGCGACGTCGACGGGGGGTTCGCGGCGCTGGGCTTGCCCCGAGCGGACGCCGTCTTCGCCAACCCGCCCTTCTTCGACGACCCCACCGCCCTGCGCGCGCCCGCGCCCGCGCGACGCGGAGCTTGGATGGCCGACGGCGGGCTGGGCGCCTGGACCGCATTCCTCCTGGCCGCGGTACGCGACGGCGGCGCGATCACCGTCGTGCACCGGGCCGACCGGCTGGGCGACCTCCTCCGCCTCCTGGGCGAGCGCGCCGAATCGTTCCAGGTGCGCCCGGTGCAGCCCTTCGCCGACGCCCCGGCCAAGCGCGTGGTGGTGCGCGCGGTACGGCTCGGCCGCGCGCCGCTGCGCCTCCTCCCCCCGCTCGTGCTCCAGTCCGCGCCCGGCGTGCAGACGGACGAGGCGCGCGCGGTCCTTGAGGGCGTGGCGGCGCTCGACTGGCCCCGGTGAGCTCAGACGGGCGGCGCGGGCCGCGCGAGGGTCGTCGCGCCGAAGCCGGCGTCGCGCCGCTTGGGATCGGCTCCGAAGCGGTTCCCGCCCACCTCGCCGTCGCGGCACCACCAGACGATCAGGATGATGACGCCCACGATCGGGACGAAGCTGAGCAGCAGCCACCAGCCGCTCTTGCCGAGGTCATGCAACCGGCGGACCTCCACCGTGAACCCCGGCAGCAGGAAGCCGAGTGAGACCAGCACGCCCAGCACCGGCGTGCGCAGCACCGCGTCGATCACGCCGGCGGCCAGGCTCACCAGCACGCTGAAGAGCAGGAACCACCACAGTTCGGAGCGGCGCGCCCGCCCGTTGAACTCGGCGTACTTGCCGAACGCGCTCTGTATAGCCTCGATGAAGGTCATGCCGGCTCCTCCCCTCGGCAGGAGCGCACGGCGGCGGCGTCCGGGCAACGGGGAAGCTCAGCCCAGCGCGCGCAGGGCCGCGTCGACGTCGGTCGCGGCGAGGCGCGGCCAGTCGCCCGCCTGGTTGCGCAGCCAGGTGAGCTGGCGCTTGGCGTAGCGGCGCGTCTCGCGTCGGGCGAGCTCGGCGGCCTCGTCCAGCGATAGTTCGCCCGTGAGGTGACGGCCGAGCTCGCGCAGGCCCACCGCCTTCATCGCCGGCAGCGCCGGGTCCAGCCCGCGCGCGAGGAGCGCCCCCGCCTCGCCGAGCGCGCCCGCCGCCAGCATGGCGTCGAAGCGGGCGTCGCACCCGGCGTAGAGCGCGTCGCGTGGAGGCTCGAGCACCAGCGCGCGCCAGGATCCCGGCGGGAGCGTGGGCCGCGTCTCCGCGCGCCAGGCGCTGAGCGGCCGACCCGTCGCCCGGCCCACCGCGAGCGCGCGGACGAGCCGCTGGCGGTCCCCGGACGCGATGCGAGCCTCCGCCTCGGGGTCGATGCGGGCCAGCGCCGTGCGCGCCGCCGCCTCCCCCTCGCGCGCGAGGGATGCCGCCACCTCCGCGCGCACCGCCTCGGGAACGGCGGGCGTCTGCGCCAGCCCACGGGTCAGGGCGGTGAAGTAGAGCCCCGTGCCGCCGACCACGATCGCCGGGCGCCCCCGCTCCGCGACCGCCTGGAGGACGGGCGTCACGGCGCGCAGCCAGCGCCCGACCGACCAGGCCTCCGCAGCGTCGGCGAAGCCGTAGAGGTGGTGCGGCGCGCGCCCCGTCTCCGCCTCGTTCGGCCGCGCGCTGAGGACGCGCAGGTCGCGGTAGACCTGCAGCGCGTCGGCGTTGACGAGCTCGCCGCCGCAGCGCTCGGCCAACGCCAGGGCGAGCGCCGACTTGCCGCTTGCGGTGGGTCCCGCGATCAGCCAGACGCGCGGGCGCTCCGCCATGCCGTTCAGCCTCACCCTCGTCAGCCCGGACGCCGACGCCGCCGCCGAGGCCGCGCGTCGCGCCGCCGCTGCGGTCTCAGCCCGGGGCGGCGCGGTCAAGGGCGAGCGCGCGCTGGGGCCGGGCGCGGTGGACCTGCACGTCGAGGCGGCCGAGCTCGCGCCGGTGCGCGAAGCGCTGACGGCCGCCGTCGCCGGCCTGCCGGTGGACGGCTGCGCCCAGCCCGCTGCGAGCCGGCTGAAGCGCCTCCTCCTCGCCGACATGGACTCGACCATCATCGGCTGCGAGTGCCTGGACGAGCTGGCCGACTACGCCGGGCGCAAGGCCGAGGTGGCCGCCGTGACCGAGCGCGCCATGGCGGGCGAGCTGCCCTTCGCGCCCGCCCTGCGCGAGCGCGTGGCCGTGCTCGCGGGCCTGTCGCTCGACACGGTGGCGCGCTGCCTCGACGAGCGGGTGCGGCTGAACGCCGGGGCGCGCACGCTCGTGCGGACCATGGCCTCCCACGGCGCGCGGTGCGTGCTGGTCTCCGGCGGGTTCGAGAGCTTCACGGGGCCCGTGGCGGCCGCCGCGGGTTTCCACGCCGCCCGCGCCAACCGCCTCTTGGACGACGGCGTGCGGCTGACCGGCCGGGTGGGCGAACCGATCCTCGGCCGCGAGGCCAAGCTCGAGGCGCTGCAGTTCGAGGCCGGAGCGCTCGACCTGCCGCTGGAGGACACGCTGGCGGTCGGCGACGGGGCCAACGACCTCGCCATGATCGTCGCCGCAGGGCTGGGCGTCGCCTACCGCGCGAAGCCCGTGGTCGCCGCGGAGGCCGACGCGCGCGTGGACCAAGCCGACCTGACGGCCCTGCTCCACTTCCAGGGGATCGCGGCCGACCGCTTCACGCACGACTGACACGCGGCGCTGTCGCCGGCGGTCGCGAGGGGCTAGGCCTCCGCGCGCCATGCCCACACGCGACGACGTCCTCCACGCCCTCCGGGCGGTGCGCGACCCCCGTTCGGGCCGGCCGCTCCCCGAGGCCGGGCTCGTGCAGGGGCTCCTCGTCGGCCCCGACCGCGCGGGCTTCATGCTGGAGGTCGCCCCCGCCGACGTGGCGCTCTACGAGCCCGTGCGCGCCGAGGCCGAGGCGGCGCTGCGGGCGATGCCGGGCGTGACGCGGGTGCACGTGGCGCTCACCGCCGAGGCGCCCGCGCCCGCCTTCCAGACGCAGGCTCGCACGGCTCCGCCTCGCTCCGCCCCGCCCCGCCCCGGCCCGCCGCCGTCCGCGACCGCCGCCCCGCGCGAACGCCCGGCCGCCGCGCCGCGACCCCCTCACGTGCGCCACGTGGTGGCGGTGGCGTCGGGCAAGGGCGGCGTGGGCAAGTCGACCGTCGCGGTCAACCTCGCCTGCGCCTTCGCGCGCATGGGGCTCTCGACCGGCCTCCTCGACGCCGACGTCTACGGCCCGTCGGCCCCGCGCATGTTCGGCCTCTCGGGCGCGAAGCCCGACGTGGACGAGGCGAACAAGCTCCTGCCGCTCACCGCCTGGGGCGTGCGCCTCGCCTCCATCGGCTTTCTGGTCGACGAAGGGGCGCCCATGATCTGGCGCGGCCCCATGGCCTCCACCGCCATCGGCCAGCTCCTCAACGACGTGCGCTGGGGAACCGACGCCGACCCGCTCGACGTGCTGGTGGTCGACATGCCGCCCGGCACCGGCGACGTGCAGCTGACGCTCGCGCAGAAGGTCACCACCGACGGGGCGGTGATCGTCTCCACCCCGCAGGAGGTGGCGCTGATCGACGTGCGGCGCGGCGCCGCCATGTTCGAGAAGACCGCCACGCCGATCCTGGGCGTCGTGGAGAACATGAGCTACTTCCCCGATCCCGCGACGGGCGCGCCCATCCCGATCTTCGGCCACGGCGGCGCCCGCGCAGTGGCCGCCGAACTCGGCGCCCCCTTCCTCGGCGAAGTGCCCATCGACATGGCGCTCCGCGCCGGCGGCGACGACGGCCGCCCGGCCGTCGCCACGGCCCCCGACAGCACGAGCGCCCGCGCGCTGATGGCGATCGCCGAGGCGGTATGGGAGGCGCTCGACCGCGGCACGGGCGCCAAGCCCCCGCCGCGGATCGTGGTGGAGGATTGAGGCGCAATCGACCGCTCTGAAGAGCGGCTTGCGACCCCCTCCCGTACCTTCGTCAGTTGGGGCTGGCGATGCAGGGTGAGACGAACAGGTGCCCCCGCCAGCCACCCTCCAGAGTGCGCGCCATGACGACCGACCACATCGCGGCGAGCCCCGCCGCGAGCCCGCAACCCGCAGCGGTGAAGGCCGCGAGGTGGAGCGTCGTTCCGAGGCGCAGGGTCGCCAGCGTGTAGACGCCGAGTGGGAACATATAGCCCCACCAGCCGAGGTTGAAGGGAACGCCCGATCGGAAGTAGCGGGCCGTGATCAGGCCGGCCAGCAGCAGCCACCAGGCCCCAAAGCCCCACAACAGCAGCGCTGCGAACACTCCCGCGCTCTGCATCAGCGCTCCCAGGTCGCCTAGGCCGTGGGCGGCGAACAGGGCGGGGGCGTCCGAGCCCATGACCATCATGGCCAGAGCGCCCGTGCCGATGGGCCCCAGCGCCAACCAGCTCGACGCCGCCATGCCCACGGGCGGAAGCTTGTGCAGCGCCATGCGCAGAATAAGTAGCGCCAGGATGCCGAAGGCGACCGGCACGGAGTAGGCCCAAAGGGCGTAGCTGGTCACCAGCACCGTGAAGGCCCGCCCGGGGTCGGCGAGATGCGGCGCAAGAAGCCCGCCCGTGTTGGCCGCCACCTCCGCTGCAACCACCGGCAGGAGCCACACGGCGGTCATGCTGTCGATGGTGTGCCGCTGGCGCGTGAACATCAGGAAGGGGATGCCGACGCCGCAGGCGACCGACATCGCCACGTCCACCCACCACAGAGGCTCGACGACGGCCGTCACGCCCGCGCCGAACCGCGGGAGGGCGAAGGCGAGGGCGCCGTTCAGCACCGTCGCGAGCCCCATGGGGATCGTGCCGATGAACATGGACACGACGCTGTGGCCGAAGATGCGTCGTGCCTCGTGCCCGAATAGCGCCCACCGCAGGGCGTAGAGGCCGGAGAACAGCGCGAACAGGCCGACGTCGAACCACCACAGGCCCTCGCCGATGGGCCGCAGGGTCGTGCCGACCTCCGGAAGCTGCGGCAGCACGAGCGCGAGCACACCCGTGCCCATGGTGGCGGCGAACCAGTTCGGCGTGAACTGCCGCACCATTTCGAGCGGGCGGTCGAGCCGTGAAAGCGGCCGCAGCCCGCTAACAACGTCGGAGACATGATCCAGCGTCATGCCGGTTGATCTAGCACGTGCCGGCTCGGGTCCGCCCTCCCTCGTAACGACCTTCACTCCCGCTCCAGCACCCGGAACGTCCACGCGTGGTCGTCGCCCTCCCCCGCCGGGTGCGGCTCGCGGCGAACCTCACGCCAGGCGGTCTCGTCGAACGGCGGGAAGCGCACGTCGCCGTCCGGCTCGGCGTCGACCTCGGTGAGGTAGAGGCGGCGCGCGCGGGGGAGCGCCAGCGCGTAGAGCGCCGCGCCGCCGATCACGCACACCTCGCCCGCGCCCTCCTCGGCCGCGCCCTCGCGCGCCATGTCGAGAAGGTCGGTGAAATCCTCCGCAACGACGGCGCCTTGCGGCTCGAAGGCGCCGTCGCGCGAGAGCACGTAGTTGGCGCGGCCGGCCAAAGGGCGGCGCGGCAGGCTGTCCCAGGTGCGGCGGCCCATGACGACGGGCTTGCCGAGCGTGGTCGCCTTGAAGAGCGCCAGGTCTCCCCGCAGGCGCCAGGGCAAGCCGCCTTCGCGCCCGATCACACCGTTGCGTGCGCGCGCGGCGACCAGCGCGACGACGGGGCCGCCGCCCTTCACACCGCCACCGGGGCGCGGATGGCCCCGTGCGGGTCGTAGCCCTCCAGCGTTATGTGCTCGGGCGCGAAGGCGAAGAGGTCCGTCACCGCCGGGTCGAGCGCGAGCCGCGGCGGGGCCCTGGGTGCGCGCGCGAGCTGGAGATCGGCCTGATCGAGGTGGTTGAGGTAGAGGTGGGCGTCGCCCAGCGTGTGCACGAAGTCGCCGGGCTCCAGCCCCACCACCTGCGCCACCATGTGGGTCAGGAGGGCGTAGCTCGCGATGTTGAAGGGCACGCCCAGGAAGAGGTCGGCCGAGCGCTGGTAGAGCTGGCAGGACAGCCGACGCGGGGCGCCCTCGCCATCCGGCTCGACGTGGAACTGGAACAGGCAGTGGCACGGCGGCAGCGCCATGTCGTCCACGTCCGCCGGGTTCCAGGCCGAGACGATGTGGCGGCGGCCGAAGGGGTTGGCGCGCAGCCCCTCCACGAGGCGCGTCACCTGGTCGATCGCGCGCCCGTCCGGCGCGGCCCACGAGCGCCACTGGCGGCCGTATACGGGGCCGAGCTCGCCGTCGGCGTCGGCCCACTCGTCCCAGATCGTGCAGCCGCGGTCCTGCAGCCAGCGCACGTTGGTCGAGCCCTGCAGGAACCAGAGGAGCTCCAGCACTACGCTGCGCCAGTGCACCCGCTTGGTGGTGAGGAGCGGGAAACCGGCGGCGAGATCGAAGCGCATCTGCCGGCCGAACACGCCCAGCGTTCCCACCCCCGTGCGGTCGGCGCGGCGCACGCCGCCCGCGCGCACCTCGGCCAGGAGATCGAGGTACGGCTGCTCGACCGAGGCGAGCAGCGGCTGGGCCGGCGCGAACTGATGGGCGGGGTGGGTCATGGGCGCTCCGCCCCACCTGTCGCGCCGAATCGCTCGCAGGTCACGCCCGCGCGGCGCAGCACCTGTGGACTGAACCGCCCCCTCGTGCGGCGGTTACGTATCCGTCCCTTCCCCCGCCAGACGGAGCCGTCGCCATGCCGCAGGGCAATTCGAACACCCACCTCGCCCATCCGCCCGCGCGCGCCGACGAGACGCCGCAGCCCGAGCATAGCGGGGCGGCCATCACCATCCTCAAGGTGCAGCCGTTCGAAGGGGCGTCGGCGGTGCTCACCTCCGACGCGGTCGACCTCGACGGCCGGCTCGACCCCGTGCACTCCCAGGACGGCGACGACACCTCGCCGCCCTTGAGCTGGACCGCCGTGCCCGACGCGGAAGCCTACGCCATCGTGGTGGAGGACCCGGACGCGCCGCGCGACGAGCCCGTGCTGCACTGGGTGATCTGGGACATACCGGGCGCGGTCACCGCCCTGCCCGCCGGCATAGCGACGGGCGCGCACGTCGAGGGGATGCCCGGCGCGGTGCAGGGCCGCAACAGCCACGGCGAGGCGGGCTGGATGGGGCCGAAGCCGCCCAAGGGGCACGGGCCCCACCGCTACTACATCCAGCTGTTCGCCCTAGGCCGCCGCCTCGGCATGGGGCCGGAGACCACGCTGGTCGAGCTGACCGGCGCGCTCAAGGGCGACACGGTCGCTTCCACCCAGCTCGTGGCCGTGTTCGAGACGCCGGACGACGGCGTGCAGGGGTGAAGCTTCAGGGCCGGGGCTGGCAGAAGCTCCGGCCCTCGAACCGCTTGCCGAAGAGCGACCCGTCCTTCGCCGATGCGTCGCGCCGCGCGCGCCGCACCTCCGCCGAGTCGGGCAGGGGATGCTCGCCCGGGGCGCAGTAGGGCGCCGACACACGCGCGCCGGCGTTGAGGCACTGGCAGACGTCCGGCGTGCGGTCGATGAGGCTCGCGCCATAGCTCCGGCACGTCGCGCCGAGGTTCTCCCCCGACGGGTCGAGGCAGAGCGTGGCGTGCTCGCGCGGGAGCTCGCGCGGACCGGGGGCGGCGAGCGCCAAGGCGACGGCGAGGACGGCGAGGCTGAACATGGGCGTGGGCTCCCTCCCCCTACACACACGCGCGAGCGCCGCCCACCGTTCCGCCGAAGTGCTTGCACCCCCCACGCGACGCATGACCCCGCAGCAGTACGTCGACGAGAACCCGCCTACCTGATCGTCTCGCGCCGGCTCGACGCCGCGGCTGCCGCCTGCGGCTGGACCGACTGGGGCGAGGCGGGGCCTGCCCGACGCCATGATCCTCGGGCGCCTGTTCGCGCTGAACAAGGCGCGCGCCGCCGCCGGACGCCGACGCCCCACCCGCGCAGACGGGACTGGCGGCCGCCGAGCGGGCGGGACAGCCGAGTCCCGCCCTGTCCCGCCGGATTGTCTCTGTCCGTCCCTGTCCGGACGGCGGCCCTCAGCTGTCGAGGAAGGACCGCAGCTTGCGCGAGCGGGAGGGATGCTTCAGCTTCCGCAAGGCTTTCGCCTCAATCTGGCGGATACGCTCTCGGGTGACAGAGAACTGTTGGCCGACCTCCTCGAGCGTGTGGTCGGTGTTCATGCCGATGCCGAAGCGCATACGCAGCACCCGCTCCTCGCGCGGGGTCAGCGAGGCCAAGACGCGCGTCGTCGTTTCGCGCAAGTTGCTCTGGATCGCCGCGTCGATCGGCAGGATCGCGTTCTTGTCCTCGATGAAGTCTCCGAGGTGGCTGTCCTCCTCGTCGCCGATCGGCGTTTCGAGGCTTATCGGCTCCTTGGCGATCTTGAGCACCTTGCGCACCTTCTCGAGCGGCATGGCGAGCTTCTCGGCTAGTTCTTCCGGCGTGGGCTCGCGGCCGATCTCGTGCAGCATCTGACGCGAAGTGCGCACGATCTTGTTGATCGTCTCGATCATGTGCACCGGAATACGGATGGTGCGCGCCTGGTCGGCGATCGAGCGGGTGATCGCTTGGCGAATCCACCAGGTGGCGTAGGTCGAGAACTTGTAGCCGCGGCGATACTCGAACTTGTCCACCGCCTTCATCAGGCCGATGTTGCCTTCCTGGATGAGATCCAAGAATTGCAGGCCGCGGTTAGTGTACTTCTTGGCGATGGAGATCACCAGGCGAAGGTTGGCCTCGACCATCTCCTTCTTGGCCTGGCGCGCCTCGCGCTCGCCCTTTTGCACGGTCTGCACGATCCGGCGGTATTCGTCGATCGGAACGCCCGTTTCGGTGGCGAGACCGGCGACGTCCTGGCGGATATCGGTTACCTGGTGGCCGTCCTTCTCGATGAACTTGGTCCAGCGCACCCCTTGCGCCTTCATCCGCTCGGCCCAGGTCGGGTCGAGTTCGGCGCCGAAGTATGCCTTAAGGAACTCGGGGCGCGAGATGCCGTAACTGTCGGCCAGGCGCAGCAGCCGACCTTCCAGCGCGATCAGCCGCTTGTTGATGGCGTAGAGCTGCTCGACCAGCGCCTCGATACGGTTGTTGTTCAGCCGCAGCGTCTTCAAGTGCTGGATGATGGTGGCGGCCGACTGGTCGTACTCGGCGCGGTCGGCGTCCGACAGGTCGAGACCCTTGAGGCGCGTCTCGACCAGGCGCTCCTGCAGGCGGCGGAAACCTTCGAAGTCGACCGCGATGGCGTCGAGCGTGGCCATCACGCCCTCGCGCAGCTCGCCCTCCATGGCGCTGACCGAGGGGCCCGCGCCATCGTCGAACTCGTCGTCCTCGACCTCGCCCTCGGGCTCGCCGGAGGGGCGCTCGTGGGGGGCGGGGGTGGCGACCTCCTGATTGTCGGTTCCGCCGGCGCCGTCGGGCCCGGCGTTCTGGCCGCCGTAGGTCTGCTCGAGATCGATGATCTCGCGCAGGAGCACGCGGCCGGACTGCAGCTCCTCGCGCCAGGCCATAATGGCCTCGAAGGTCAGCGCCGACTCGCACAGGCCGCGGATCATGGCCTCGCGCCCGGCCTCGATGCGCTTGGCGATGGCGATCTCGCCCTCGCGCGACAGGAGCTCGACCGAGCCCATCTCGCGCAGATACATGCGCACGGGGTCGTCGGTGCGGTCGTAGGCGGCCTCCTTGGGCGTCTCGGCGACGGCGCCCTCCTCGCGCACCGCGACCTCGCCGCCGCCCTCCTTGTCGCCCTCGGCCACGTCGTCCTCGGACTCGACGACGTTGACGCCCATCTCCGACAGCATGGCCAGCGTGTCTTCGATCTGTTCGGAGGTGACCTCCTCCGAGGGCATGACCTTGTTCAGCTCGTCCATGGTGACGTAGCCGCGGGCCTTGGCCTGCTTGATGAAGCGCTTGACGCCCGCGTCGGTCAGGTCGAGCAGCGGCCCGTCGTTGGGCGGCTCGGTCCCGGGCGGCTCGGTGGTGGTGGTGCTCATAAGATGATCCGTCCTGCGACCGGCGCGTACTGCTGCCCCGGCCGTTGAGAGGTTAGTGGACGAAGCCGCCGGTCTCGGCGGCGTCGTCCAGCGTGTAGGTTCCTGAGGCGATCGCGCGTTCCACGGCGTCGCGCTCCGCCTTCAACACCTGCAAGGTAGGGAAGTCGGGCGTTCGCTCAAGGGCGACCTCCTCCTCCATGCTCTCCATGAGGCGTTCGATCGACCTCTCAAAGGAAGTCGCTCTCAGGAGCACGTCATATGCCTGCGACCAGAGGTCGCAAATTACGCCGGGCTCGGGCGCTTCCCGGAGCAAGGTCCAGTTTGAGCGAGCGGCGGACCATTCGAGAGCTCTCGCTCGAGGCAGAAGCCTTCGCTCCCCAAGTACGTCCAGCGCCTGTTCGTGAGAGGCACCTTCGTTAGCAAACTTCAAGTCGATCAGAGCCTGGACGAGGCTATCGTAGTCAGAATCGCAAATCTTATTCTCGACTAATGCCTCCAAGCGACTGTCGATCAAAAACGGCCACCTAATAAGAGCTGTTCCCACGGCGCCCACAATCGGTTTCGGTGATAAAGACAATTTTCTAGCAGCGCTCACCGTTTCTGGTTTGACTTTTGTATCTATATATCCAAGCGAAGTAATCTTGCGATCAAAACGCTGCACGCGTCGCTGCGCACGCTCTGTGTCCTGCCTGAACTGAAACCGAGCGAAAAGCGCCTCTCGGTACGCCTCCGATAGATCCCCATCTACAATGCGAGCACTGACTTCCCTCAAGCTCGCCTTGAGTCTGGCCTTCTGTTCCGGCGTCTCGAGCGGCTCTTGCGAGCGCTCAAGAACTTTATAGAGCATGTCTATAAGGGGCATACTCGAAGATAATTGCGTGACAAGTGCATCTTTCCCCGACTCACGAAGAACATCGTCAGGGTCTTTGCCCCCGTCAAGTGACGCAAAGGCAAGAGAACGATTGGGTCGCAGTAGCGGGATGGCACGTTCTATGACACGCTCTGCAGCGCGTCGCCCTGCTGCATCTGCGTCAAAGCATAGCGCAGGCGTGCTTGAAATTCGCCATAACGCTGCCAACTGCTCTTCGGTCAGCGCCGTCCCCATGGGGGCCACGGCCGGTATGTCCGCCCGCTGGCAGGCGATCACGTCCATGTAACCCTCCACCACCACGAGCGCGGCGGGCGCGGAGGCCTCGCCCGCACGGGCGGCGGCGGCGGCGCGGGTCTCGGCGGCGTGGAGGAGGCGACGCGCCTCGGGCAGGCCATAGAGCACCTGCCCCTTGTGGAAGAGCGGGCTCTCCGGCCCGTTCAGGTACTTGGCGCGCGCCTCGGGGTCGAGCGCGCGGCCGCCGAAGCTGACCACCCGCCCGCGCCCGTCCGCAATGGGGAAGATGATGCGGTCGCGGAAGCGGTCGTAGGGGGCCTGGCCATCCTCCGGCGCGATCAGGAGCCCCGCTTCGATCAGCTCAGCCGGGCGCGCACCCTTGGCGACGAGATGGTCCTTCAGCCCCGTGCGGCCGGCGGGCGCATAGCCCAGGCCGAAGCGCTCCCACTCGTCCGCGGGAAGCGCGCGCCGGTCGAGGTAGCGGCGGGCCGCTTCGCCCGGCAGGCGGCGCAGCTGGGCGGCGAACCAGCGCTGCGCTTCGAGAAGCCAGTCGGACAGGCCCTGGCGGCGCGCCTCCTGCTCGGCCGCGCGGGGATCGGGCGTCGGGAGCTGGAGCCCCGCCTCCCCCGCCAGCCGCTCCACCGCCTCGCGGAACGACAGCCGTTCGGTTTCCTGCAGGAAGCCGATCAGGTCGCCGTGCTTGCCGGAGGAGAAGTCGTGGAAGAAGCCCTTCTCGTCGTTGACGTAGAACGAGGGCGTCTTCTCGCGGCCGAAGGGCGAGAGCCCCACCCACTCGCGCCCCTGACGGCGGAGCTTCACCGAGCGGCCGATCACGTCCGACAGGCGCAGCCGGCTTTTCAGCTCGTCGAGGAAGCGGTCGTCGAGGCGCACGCGGCCGATGGGCGGCGGGGTGGGCTCGATGTCAAGGCGGCGGGGCTGCGGCGCCTTGCTCCGGGAGGGTCAGGCAACGCCCGAGCTTCGCGGGCGTTAGCTGGTCGGGGTCGTCCGCGAGAGCGGGCGCGGCCCATGGCTTGAACCTCGTGTCTGACCCAAGGAGATACGCCCTATGACGCTTCGCACCCTCGCCCTCGGCGCCTCGGCCGCCGCCCTCCTGGCGCTCCCCGCCGTCGCCCAGACGACCACCACGGCCGGCGCGGCCACCACGACCACCACCACGACCAAGACCGCCGGCGCGACCAAGGCGCACACCACCAAGCACCACGCCAAGAAGAAGATGCACCACGCCAAGAGCCACAGCTCGAAGATGGCGTCGTCGAGCGGCGCGATGGCCGAGCCCACCAACGGGCCGATCCCCTACTCGCAGCTGAGCGGCGGCGCTTCGGGCGGCGCGGCGGCGGGCGGCGGCGCGATGTCGTCGGGCGGAGCCTCGACCGGCGGCGGCGCGATGACCTCGGGCGGCGCTCCGGCCGGCGGCGACGCGGGCGGCTCCATGTCGGGCGGCGCTGCGGCGGGCGGCTCCATGCCCGCGGGCGGCGACGCGAGCGGCGGCATGACCCCCGGCGCGAGCGGCGGCATGACCCCCGGCGCGGGCGGCGGCGCGATGCCGGACGCCGGCGCGGCGGGCTCTATGCCCTCGACGCCGGACGCCGGCGCTCCGGGCGGCGCGGGTTCGCCCCCGCCCACCGCGCCGACCTCGCCCGGCACGACGGGTCCCGGCCTCTAAGGCCGTACGATCAGGCCCGGGCGTGCGCGCCCGGGTCCTGCGCTTGGGGGCGCGGCGGCCGCAGGGTCGCCGCGCCCTCTTCGTTGGGGCTCAGCTGAAGTCGCCGTCCGAGCCGCCGACATCGAAGTCGCCGCCGGAACCGGGGTCGCCACCATCGAAGAACCCCTGGCCGCCGCCGCCCGCGAACATGTCGTGGCGGCGCTCGCCGCCGCCGAACATGTCGCTCAAGCCCTCGAACAGGAAGGCGCCGCCCGCGACGCCCGCCGCGGTCGTGCCGGCGCTGCGCAAGAACGAGCCCAGCCCGCCCCCGCCCGAGAAGGGGCCGGGGCCGCCCTGACCGTAGCCTTGCGGATAGGCGTAGCCCGGATCCGGCTGGCGCGTGGCGGGCACGGCGGAGGTCGCCGGCGCCGTCCACGGACCCGCAGTCCCTGCCGCCACGCCCGACTGCTCGTTCGGACGCGAGCGGCCGAACAGGGCGCCGAGGAAGCTCGGCTCCGTCTGCGCTGGCGCCGGCGCGGCCTGTCCCCCCTGCGCCGCCTCGAGTTGGCGCTGGAGGTCGGCGACCTGGGCGCGCGCGTCGTGCAGCGCCGCGTCCGCCACGATGGCGTGCTGCACGAGCACATAGCCCGCGTCCGGCCGGTCGCGCAGGGCGCGGTCGATCTGGTCGGCGGCCTCGGAGTCCTTCGGCCCGGGCTGGGCGCGGGCGAGGTCGTCGAGGAAGCGGGAGAGGAGGTCGCGCTCTTGCGGCGTCATGGGTCGACTAGGCTCCGAGGAGCGGGGCGGCGACCTCGCCGCCCCTTGCGCCCTGAGAGATAGGCGCGGTGCGGCCGCGGCGCCGATTACAAACGCGTAAGTCGCCCGCTCAGGCGCGCTGGGTGCGCGTCCAGTCGGCGATCACCCGGTCGAGCACGTCGAGCGGCATGGCCCCGGCCTTCAGCCCCGCGTCGTGGAAGCCACGGATGTCGAACCGCGGCCCGAGTTCGGCCTTGGCCCGCGTGCGCAGCCGGTTCCAGATGGTGTGGCCGATCTTGTAGGAGCACGCCTGGCCGGGCCAGGCGCAGTAGCGGTCGATCTCGCGGGTGGTCGAGCCCACCGCGTCGCCGTCCAGTCCGGTGAGATAGGCCACCGCCTTTTCGCGGCTCCAGCCGTAGTGGTGCATGCCGGTGTCGACCACCAGGCGCCCGCAGCGGAACAGCTGCGCCTTGAGGTAGCCGACGCGGCCCAGCGGGTCGTCGTCGTACATGCCCATTTCGTCGGCCAGTTGCTCGGCGTAGAGCGCCCAGCCCTCGCCGTAGCCGGAGAAGTACATGGCGCGCCGCAGGAGCGGGATGTCGTGGTTCTCGAGCGCCACCCCGCCCTGCTGCTGATGCCCGGGCAGCCCCTCGTGGTACAGCGTGGTCGGCAGGTTCCAGCGCGGCCACTCGGCGGTGTCGTGCAGGTTGAAGTAGATGATGCCGGGCCGCGAGCCGTCGGGCGCGGGCGTGTTGGTGTAGGCCAGGGGCGCCCCGGCATCAATCGCCGGCGGCACGGGCCTGACCTCCATGGCGAAGTGGGGGATCAGGCCGAAGTCCTGCGGCAGCTTGGCCTTCACCGCCGTCAGCCGGCCGTTGAGGTAGGCGATCAGTTCGGTCTTGCCCGCGGGGGTGGCGGGGAAGAACTGCTTGGGATCCTTGTAGAGCGCCTGCACGCGCTCGGCGACCGATCCCTGCGTCATGCCCTGCGCCTTGAGCACCCCGTCGAGCCGGGCCGTGACCTCAGCTCCCTGCGCCAGGCCGAGCTTGTGGATTTCCTCCGCCGACATGTCGGTCGTGGTGGAGGCGTGCAGCCCGGCCGCGTAGATCTCCGCCCCCTGCGGCCGCGCGCCGATCCCGGCGGCGTGGACGGCCCGGGGACGCACCGCCTTCACGGCCGCGATCTGCCGGTCGAGCGCCGGCCCGATGCGCTCGGCGTAGAGGGCGCGGGCGCGGCGGCCGTAGTCGGGAGAGAGCCCCTTGTCCCTCGCGCGCCGCTCCAGCGAGGTGACGACGTCGGCCTGTTCCGGCGTGGTGCGGCCCTTCGTCATCTGAGTCAGGGCGGTGTCGAGGAGGAAGTCGGGCGGGATCATCCCGCGGCCGGTGTCCTGCCGGAAGCGCGCGGTCTCGCGGTCCACGTTGGCCGCGAACGCCTCCAGCCGCGACAGGTAGGCGTCGGCGTCCGGCGCCGCGTCGATGCGGTGCTGGCTGTCCAGGAAATCGGGCACGCCCTGGTAGGAGCCCGTCAGCTGGGAGAGCACATAGGGCTCCGCCTCTCCGGTCGATCCCGTGCCGGACGGGAACGCCAGAAGTTGCGCCCCCGCCCGCCGATCGTAGAGCACGGTGTCGTAGTCGACCGCCTGGAGCCCCGAGAGCGAGCGACGGTCGACCGCCTCCAGCCGGCGCAGCTGGGAGGCGTTGAGCGCGCGCGCCGCCTCCAGCCCGTGCTCGGACGCGTCTGACAGGCGCGACTTGAGCTGGGCGTTGGCCCCCTTGTCGAGGCCGAGGGCCGTCGCCTGCTCGGGCGAGTGCTGCAGGTCTTCCTGAAGAAACGCCTCCCACATCGGCGCGAGCTTGCCGCCGGCGTTCGCGCCCTCGGGCGTGGCCTGCGCGCTGGCGATCCCGGGCGCGATCTCCGGTGCGAGCGCCGCGGCGGAGGCGGAGGCGGCGAGGCTCAGGAGATCGCGGCGGCGCATGGGCGGTCCTTGTGCGGAAGGTCGGCGCGCACGCTAGAGCGCGGAGCCCCGCGGCGACAAGCGCCCTCCCCGCCCCTATAAGCGCCGCCGCCCGCCATGCGACGCCTCCTGCGCTTCCTCACCAACCTCGACGCCCGCGCCTGGCGGGCGATCGCGGTGTCCTTCCTGCTCTTCGGCGGCGTGGGGCTCGTGTTCCTGTTCGGGGCCTCGCTCCTCGGCTTGAAGGGGGGCGGCGCAGTGGTGGAGGCGTGGATGGGCGCGGGCCGGCACGGCCCGACGGGGTTCGTGCTCGCGGTGGCGAGCTTCACGGCGCTGGCCTTCCTGGGCGTGCCGCAGTTCGTGCTGGTGGCGGCCGCGGTGGTGGCGTTCGGGCCGTGGGTGGGCTTCGCCTACAGCTTCGTCGGCAACCTCCTGTCGGCGGTGGTGGGCTTCCTCCTCGGGCGGCGGTTCGGCGGCCGGCTCCTGCGCGACTACGCGGGCCGCGGTGTGCAGGACTTCATGGATCTGGTCGGCCGCAATGCCTTTTGGGCGAGCGCGGTGGTGCGGCTCGTACCCTCCGCGCCCTTCGTGGTGGTCAACATGGCGGCGGGCTGCACGCCCATGCCGCTCGGCGCCTTTGTCGCGGGCACAGCGCTCGGCAGCGTGCCCAAGCTCGCGCTGACCGCCTTCGCCGGCGCCCAGGTGGTGCACGGGCTGAACGGCGGCGGCTGGACGCGCTGGGCGCTCCTGGCGCTCACCGCCGCCGCCTGGATCGGCTCGGCGCTGTGGGCGCGCGCCTGGCTGAAGCGCCGGGAAGCCCAGCGCGCCCGCGAGCTTACGCCGCCCGGCTGATCGCCGCCCGAGCCGATCCGCGACGGCGCACGCCGAAGGCGGCGAGGCACGGGCCGGCGAGGTCGTGCACGCGCCAGGTGGGCTCGAGACCCTGGGACTCGAGCGCGGCGGCGAGCGCCGCGTCGTCGTCGAGACTGGCCTCATGCGCCACCACCACCGCCACGTCGGCCAGGAGCCGCGCACCGCGGGCGACGAGCGCCTCGAGCGCCTGGGCGCCGCACGGGCCGGTCAGCACGAGCACCTCGCTGGCCCCCGCCTCACCCGGCGCATGGGCGTCGCAGGCGCAGGTGACGCGCCCGTAGCCTAGGCGGCAAAGGCCGATCAGCACCGGCAGGCTCGCGGGGCCGCACACCGCGACCGCCCGGTCCGGCCGCGCGCCGGCCAGGTGGAGCATGCGGTCGAGGGTGGGGCTCGGGCGGTCGCCCTCACGAGACACGAGGGCGGCGTCGACGGCGCACATGGCCGAACGTCCAGCTGCGCCCGCCACCGATCGGCGGGCGCGCTTTCCATCGCACCGAACGCCGTATCGTCTCCATTGCGGATCGCGGCCGCCGCTGTGCGTCGATCCGCCGTTCGGGGGCGACGCGGCCAGCCTTGCCCCGACTCCGCACCCCGTGCGAGGGAGGGTCAGTCCGGCAGCGGACGCGGTCACGGGCCGCGCGAGGGGGTGCGCGCAGAGCTCGCGGGGCAACGTCCCCGGTCCGCGCCCGCTCACCCACGCGTCGAACCAAGGCCCTGCATGCTCTCCTCGCTCTTCGGCGTGATCTCCAACGACATCGCCATCGACCTCGGCACGGCCAACTGCCTGATCTACCAGAAGGGCAAGGGCATCGTGCTCAACGAGCCCAGCGTGGTGGCCCTTCGCACCGTGGGCGGCCGCAAGCAGGTCCACGCCGTGGGCATAGAGGCCAAGCAGATGCTGGGCCGCACCCCCGGGCACATGGAGGCGATCCGCCCGATGCGCGACGGGGTGATCGCCGACTTCGAAGTGGCCGAGGAGATGATCAAGCACTTCATCCGCAAGGTTCACAACCGCAAGGGCTTCGTGAATCCCAAGGTGATCGTGTGCGTGCCCTCGGGCGCCACCGCCGTCGAGCGGCGCGCCATCAACGACAGCTGCCTCAACGCCGGCGCACGCCGGGTGGGGCTTATTGACGAGCCCATGGCCGCGGCCATCGGCGCAGGACTCCCCATTCACGAGCCGACCGGCTCCATGGTGGTCGACATCGGCGGCGGCACGACGGAGGTGGCGGTGCTGTCGCTCTCCGGCATCGTCTACTCGCGCTCGGTGCGGGTCGGCGGCGACAAGATGGACGACAGCATCATCTCCTACATGCGCCGCCATCATAACCTCTTGATCGGCGAGACCACCGCCGAGCGCATCAAGAAGGAGATCGGCACGGCCCGCGCCCCCGACAACGGCGAGGGGCTGGCCATCGAGGTCAAGGGCCGCGACCTGATGCAGGGCGTGCC